>NZ_JNCS01000003.1 GCF_000731985.1 Natrinema altunense | reverse complement strand
TCGGGACTGGTCGGCCGTCGGCACGATGTGGTCGACCGTCGCGTGGGTCAGTTCCGGAAAGGCGACCTCGAGATCGCGCTCGCGGAGCATCCCGAACGCCTGGGGGCTCGTTACCTCGTGGATGAGGTGGAGGCCGATGAACAGCTGGTCCTGGCCGGTCGGGAGCGTCGTGACCGTGTGGCGATCCCAGACCTTGTCGTACAGCGTCTCCGCGCTCATTCCTCGTCCTCTACGGTGTCGCCGTGCTCGACGCCGCGCTCGAAGACGCGGTTCGCGTCGTCGGCACTGTGCGGCGGCGTGTGGTCGACGTCGCGCATCTTCGTTCGTTGCTCCGGCCGTTCGTCGTCCTCGTCGGTCTCGGTCGGGGTCGATTCGGGCTCGCCACCGTCCGCTGCGACGGTCGGTCCGCGGCTGAACAGCTGACCGGCCGTTCGTCCAGTGTAGGGGTTCGTGTGGCTGACGGTGGCCATCGTCTCTGTCGTGTCGTCGGTTTCGTTCATGTCTGTGGGGTCGTTGTTAGTCGTCCGCCTGCACCGGGACGGACTCGTCGTCGGTTTCGGTCGGTTCTTCCTCGGCCCACGCGAACAGGTCGCGCAGTCGCTCGCCCACCGCCTCGATCTCGTGGTTCTTTTCCGCCTCCCGAAGCTGGTTGTAGCTCGGGCGGCCGGCCTGGTTCTCGAGGATCCACTCGCGGGTGAACTCGCCGTTTTGAATCTCCTCGAGCGTCTCCTCCATGTTCTCGCGAACGGTCTCGTCGACGATACGGTCGCCGCGGCTCAGCCCGCCGTATTCGGCGGTGTCGGAGACCGAATCCCACATCTCGGCGTGGCCACCCTCGTACATCAGGTCGACGATCAGTTTGAGTTCGTTGAGACACTCGAAGTAGGCGATCTCCGGGGAGTAGCCGGCGTCGACCAGCGTCTCGTAGCCGTGTTTGACCAGCGAGGTGACGCCGCCACAGAGGACGGCCTGCTCGCCGAAGAGGTCGGATTCGACTTCCTCCCGGAACGTCGTCTCGATGACGCCCGCTCGCGTACAGCCGATGCCTTTCGCGTACGCCAGCGCGCGCTCGTCGGCGTCGCCGGTCGTGTCCTGATAGACCGCCAGCAGGCCGGGCGTCCCCTCGTCGTTCTCGTAGTTGCGCCGGACGAGGTGGCCCGGGCTCTTGGGCGCGACCATCGTCACGTCGACGTCTTCCGGCGGCTCGATCTGGTTGTAGTGGATGTTCAGCCCGTGGGCGAACTGCAGCGTGTCGCCCGCCTCGAGGTTCGGCGCGATGGCGTTCTCGTACACGTCCGCCTGCACGGTGTCGGGCACCAGCACGGAGACGTAGGACGCCCGGGAAACCGCGTCGGCCGGCGTCGTGACCGTCAGCCCGTCCGCTTCGGCGGCCGATCGCGAGGACGATCCCTCGCGTAGCCCGACGACCACGTCGACCCCGCTCTCGTGGAGGTTCAGCGCGTGGGCGTGGCCCTGGCTGCCGTAGCCGAGCACGGCCACGGTGTCGTCGTCGAGGGTCGATACGTCTGCGTCGTCGTCGTAGTAGATGTCGGTGGTGAATTCGTCAGTCATCGTCTGCTGTCTGGTATGTCTCGTCGTGGTTCGCCTCGTCGGCGGGCTGTGCTGTCGCTTCGGGGGCCGCGGTCCGGTCCGTGCCGCGTGCCAGCGCCGTCGTCCCCGTCCGGGAGATCTCTCGAATCCCGAACTGGCTGAACGTCTCGACCGCGGCCTCGATCTTCTGTCGCGAGCCCGTGATCTCGAAGGTGGCAGTCTCGGGACTCGAGTCGACGGCCGTCGCGTCGTACATGTCCGCGACGGCGCTGACCGCTGCGGGGTCCGCGGCGGCGACTTTCACGAGCGCCAGTTCGCGACGCATCGCGTCGGGCTCGAGTTCGCGCACGGCGATGACCGGCACGAGCTTGCGCAGCTGCTTCTCGACCTGATCGATCCCCGGGTCGGGCTCCTCGACGACGATCGTGATCCGCGCGCGATCCTCGTCTTCGGTCGGGCCGACGGTCAGGCTCTCGATGTTGAACTGCCGCCTCGAGAACAGTCCCGAGACGTCCGAGAGCACGCCGGGTTCGTGTTCGACCAGCGCGGAGATGACGGTGCGTCGGGGCTCGTGGGTCGCTTCGACTTCGGGGTCGATGCGAATGCCCTGCTTGTTGCGCCGTCCTGCGGGGGTTGGCCGTTCCTCCGGCGGTGGTCCCTCGAGTCCGCGCTTCATAGCTGCTCCTCCGTCAGTGCGAACTGGCCGTTGTCGCCGCCGCTCGGCACCATCGGGTAGACGTTCGCGTCGGGATCGATGTGGACGTCGATCACCGAGGGGCCGTCGTAGGCGATCGCGGCGTCGATCGTGTCGGCGACGTCGTCGTAGTCGTCGATCCGGAACCCTTCAGCGCCGAACGCCTCGGCGAGTTTATCGAATTCGGGCATCCAGCCGTAGTCCGACGCGGAGTGGCGGCCGTCGAAGAAGGCGTCCTGCCACTGTCGAACCATGCCGATGTACTCGTTGTTGAGCACGGCGACGGTGATGTCGAGTTCCTCGCGGACGGCGACGGACAGCCCCTGCAGCGTCATCAGGAACGAGCCGTCGCCGTCGATGCAGACGACCTCCTGCTCGTCGTCGGCCGCGAGCCGCGCGCCGATCGCCGAGGGCAGTCCGTACCCCATCGTGCCCAGCCCATGACTCGAGACCCAAGTTCGTGGCTCGGTATAGGTCCAGTACTGGCAAGCCCACATCTGGTGTTGGCCGACGCCGGTGGTGACGATCGCGCGGTCGCTCGTGGCCTCGTCCAAGGCCTCGACGACGAACTCCGGCCGGACCGGCTCGTCCTCCGGCGCGTCGTAGGCCATCGAGTAGTCGGATTGCCACTGCTGGCACTGGGCGCGCCACTTCGTGGCTTCGGGCGACTCGTCGACGGCCGCGGCCAACTGCTCGACGACCGTTTCGGCGTCGCCGACCAGCGGATAGTCGGCGTAGATGTTCTTCGAGATTTCGGCGGGGTCGATGTCGACGTGGATGACCTCCGCGTCGGGCGCGAAGGTCTCGATGCCGCCGGTCAGGCGGTCGTCGAATCGGGTTCCGATCCCGATCAGCGTATCACAGTGGGTGATCGCCATGTTGGCGTAGCCGGTGCCGTGCATGCCCGCCATCTCGAGGGAGAGTTCGTGATCCTCCGGGAACGCGCCGATGCCGGGCATCGTGGTGACGACCGGAATCTCGTGTTCGATGGCGAACTCCCGACAGGCGTCGGTGGCGTCACCTTTGATGACGCCGCCGCCGAGCAGCATGACCGGACGGGACGCGTTCTCGATCCGCTCGGCCGCCGCGGCGACGAGGTCCGATTCGGCCCGCTCCTGGACGTCGTAGGTGTCGGGCACCGTCGGCGCGTCGGGCTCGCGGTCGGTTTCGCCGTTCGTGACGTCTTTGGGCAGGTCGACCAGGGTCGGTCCCGGACGGCCCTCGCGGGCGAGGGCGAACGCCTCGCTGACGTCGCTGCCGACGTGATCCGAATCGCTCGCGAAGGTGTTGTCCTTCGTGACCGGAGTCGTGACGCCGGTCGTGTCGGTTTCCTGGAAGGCGTCGTTGCCGACGAACTCCGTCGGGACCTGGCCCGTCAGCGCGAGCATCGGGTCCGAGTCCATGTCGGCGTCGGCGATGCCGGTCACGAGGTTGGTCGCGCCGGGTCCCGACGTCGCGAGACAGACGCCAGGCTCGCCCGAGACGATGCCGTAGGCGTCGGCCGCGTGGGCCGCGCCCTGCTCGTGTGCCATCGTGACGTGCCGAATGTCCGAATCGTAGAGGGCGTCGTAGACGGGCATGATCGCTCCGCCCTGCACGCCGAAGGCGTACTCGACGCCCGCGTTCTCCAGCGCGCGGACGACGGCCTCGGCACCCGTGGTCACGGGGTCGGTCGTCGTCTCGGAGTCGGCGGTCTCGGCGGCCGCGTCGGGCGCGGCGCTGTCGGTGATCGGGTCGTCCTGTTCCTCTTCCGCTGGCGGAATCTTTGCTGCGCGTTCGCTCATCGGTTGCCTCCCGCCGTGGGCCGGCGATCGGGTGGTGTACGGTAGTGTGTCATCTGGGGGGTTGCTGATCGCTCGGAGAACGATGCGGCGAATTCGGGTCTGAGGCGACGAAGTACTAGATGAGGGGCTATAGTGCCCCTACAATACGAATCGAGGCGAACGCGCTGCTGTCGACCGCACGGGCGGACGCCGACAGGGAAGCGCGAACCGTCATTACTGTCTACGTAGCTCCCTCGAGGGATATAATCCTTACGAGTCTCCCGGCTCCGATCGCCCGAACGCGATAGCCAGGGCTCGTGGACGGTGGCAAACGGGGCGGACATCGCTCAGACGCGCACCTCCTCCTGGGACTGACGGTCGATGCCAGCCTCCTCGGCGAAGCGCTCGAGGTCGTCGACGGTGACGCGGCGCTTCTCGGCCCCGTAGTCCTTGACCCGACGGGTGACCGCTCGGACCTGGTCGTCGGTGGGCTCGAAGCCGCGCTCGACGAGTCGCTCGCGGACCGAGTGGGTACCCGTGTGTTTCCCCATGACCAGTCGGCGCTCGGCACCGACCATCTCGGGAGTCATGACGCCGGGTTCGAACGTATCGGAGTTTTCGATGACGCCGGCGGCGTGGATGCCGCTCTCGTGGGAGAAGGCGTTGTCGCCGACGACCGGCTTGTTGCCGGGCGTATCCATGCCGCTTTTCTCCTCGACGATCTCCGAGAGTTCGGCGATGCGCGTCGTGTCGATCCCGGTGTCACACTGGTAGAGCGACTCGACGGCCATCACGTACTCCTCGTAGGCGGCGTTGCCGGCCCGCTCGCCGATCGAGTTGACCGAGACCTGCGCCTGCGCCGCGCCCGCTTCGATGCCGGCCAGGGCGTTTGCAGTGGCCAGCCCGAAGTCGTCGTGGGCGTGAACGTCGACCCGCGCGTCGGTGTGGGCACAGACCTTTTCGATCATGGCCCGGAACCGACCCGGCGTGGCGACGCCGCAGGTGTCGGGAACGTTGATCCAGTCGGTACCCGCCTCGGTGACCGCTTCGATCACCTCGAGCAGGTACTCCTCGTCGGTCCGCGTCGCATCCATCGGCGAGAACATACAGGTTACGCCCGCCTCGGTGATGCGTTCGACCGACTCGACTGCGCGCTGTACGACTTCTTCCCGGGTGGCGTGCATCGAATCCTCGATCTGGACGTCGCTGGTGCTGACGAACGTGTGCACCATCTCGACGCCGGAATCGAGTGCCGCTTCGATATCACCGTCGACGACGCGGGCTAGCCCGCAGGTCGTCGAACTCGTTGCCGAAGCGATATCACGAACGGCTTCGAACTCCGCGTCGGAGTTGACGGGGAACCCGGCCTCGATGACGTGGGTTCCCATCTGGTCCAGAACGGACGCGATCTGCCGTTTGTCGTCGTATGAGAACGAAGTGCCGGGCGACTGTTCGCCGTCCCGGAGGGTCGTATCGAAGACACGTGCTGACTCTATTTCGTCAGTTGAATCTAACGTGCCCTGGAAGAACTCGACCCCCCTGATTGGTATCAGAGGATGGGCTGTCTTGTGAAGACATTGTGTCTCAACCCGAGGTGCGACCATGTATATAAAACTACCGCTGCGACCAACGATGATCGGCCGTCGTGTTAGACATAATCAATCGTGATGGTTACAAAACCGCACGACTGCGTCGGCCTATTATCTGACCGTATCTCCTAGTACTGTTTAGATGGACTTCGCCGTTCGACTCGATTCCCCCGAACTCACCGCGAATTATACTCCGCTCCGCCGTGGCCGGCACCCTCGAGCGCTGGCGCGCGGTCGTCGATAGACGTTCGGTCATCCTTTCCCCCTTGTCAGCCTGCAGAATAGACATTCGAGTTGCTTATGGAGATCTAACTGCCCATCCGCCCAGGAGCTAGTGTCGATTAGACCTACGCCGGAACGCTCATGATCCCGTCACCTCGAGTCACGATAGAACCGGTGAATGCTCTCCGTCGGCGGAGCGGATGAGCCAGACCACGTGTGAGTGTTTTGTAACTGGTCGTGGTAGGGGGCGTCTATGACGACCGATGAAATCACCGATCTGCTGACGGGGGCGTACATCGACGAATTCGAGACCGCGATGAACTACCAGACCAACGCGATCGTCCTCGACGGCATCCACGCCGAGGAGGTCAAGACGAGCTTAGAGGAGGACATTCAGGAGGAACTCGACCACGCACGGCTGCTCGGCGAACGGCTGAAACAACTCGACGCGTCGCCACCCGGCTCGGAATCGTTCGAGGCCAACCAACACGGCCTCCAGCCGCCCGCGGATACGACCGACGTGCAGTCGGTCATCGAGGGCGTCCTCGAGGCCGAGGAGTCCGCCATCGAGACCTATCGGTCGCTGATCGAGGCCGCGACCGAGGCGAACGATCCCGTCACGGAGGACGTTGCGGTGACGATCCTGGCCGACGAGGAGGCCCACCGCACCGAGTTCCGCGGGTTCCAGAAGGAGTTCCCGATGGACTGAGCGTATCCGCGAGCGAACGGGTGCGTGGCACGTAGCACCGTCTAACGGCCGCGAATCAGTGAGCAGGCAGATCGGGGAGTGGCATCAGCGAGGTCCGAGAGGGCTTCGCGCTCTCGAGATTTTACCGCGGGCGCGCCTCCGGCGTGCCCGCAGCCCAAAGGTTCGGAGGCGAACGTTTTTCTCGCCCCGGTTCGACCCACCCCGTATGAGCGATTTCGACCTCGATCTTCGGGCCGTCGAGGAACACATCGACGACGAACTCGATCTCGAGGGCAGCCTCGTTCTCGGCGTCCTCGACGGGGAAACGCCGGCCGACGAGTGGCTCGAGACGATTTCAAACGGCAACGTTCTCATCCTGAACGTCGACGGCGATGTCAACGAGCTGGCCGCCGGGTTCGCACGGGACATCAAGGAATCGGGCGGCGAACTCGTCCACTTCCGTGGCTTTCTGATCGTCACGCCGCCGGGCGTCGACGTGAGTACGGAGCGGCTCTAATCGCGATCCGACCGGTCGTCGGTCCGAGCGTTTCGGGCGCGGCCGGAGTCAGCGACCCACCGCTGAAGCGGTGGGCTTGTCGGTGGACTCCCGTTCAAACTCCAAACTGGAGTGGACACTGGATGTGTCGCTCACGTTCAACGTCCCCGACTTCGGGGCAAGCTGACCGTTGCCCAACCCATCGGGACGTTTGCCCGATGGGAAAGCGAACAACCGAAGGCAAACATTTCTCGCCGCGTTGTAGTCGCCGTCAATCACGCCGACGCGAACGTCAGGAAGTGACCGTCGGGATCGCGCACGACGACCGCGTCGTCGCTCGCTCGCTCGACCGAGCGAACGCGATCGGCCACCGAGTCGAGCGCCGCTTCGGGAGCGTCCGTTTCGAATCCGAGATCGACGTGGACACCGCCGCGAGCGTCGGCGATACCGAGGTGCGGTTCCCAGAGTTCCAGCGCCATCGGCCCGTGCAATCGCACGCGCGTGCGGTCGTCACCCTCGTCGACCGTCTCGAAGCCCAGATCCTCGTAGAACTCCCGCGCACGCTCGAGGCGCTCGACCTCGAGAACGACTTCGAAGATCCCGTCGATACCCGGGCCGGCCACGTCCCGCTGGCCGAGTTCGACGCAGTTCCCGTCGGGATCGTACAGGTACAGCGACCGCGCGGAGCCGAATCGGGCCTCCTCGAGATCGGACGCCGCGGCCAGCCGATCCCACCAGTCGTCGTACTCGCCGGCGGGAATCGAGAATGCGTAGTGGGTGTGCAACCCGCCCCGCGGGAGCGAATCGGGGCGGCGGCACACAAGGTCGGTCCCGCCCGCCGCGAAGACGAGTTCGTCCGATCGCTGCTCGCGGATGGCTAGTCCGAGCCGCTCCGCGTAGAACTCCCGTGCCGGCTCGAGGGCTTTCACCTCGAGCGCCAGCCAGTCCAGCCCGGTTAGCATGGGCGGCTGTACGCGGAGGGCGTGCATAGAAGCGTCGCCCGACGCGATTGCACCGAGCCACGAGCAGTCATCGGGGCGACAGTTACGGGTCGACAACGGCGACTGCACGACGTACCGTTTACCCACGTTTATGGACTGAGCGACCATACCGGTCGACATGAGCTTTCGTGCCGACGAGCGTGCGACCGACTTTCGCGAGATCGACCGCTTCGACGGCGGCGTCGGCTGGATCGCCCATCCCGACGAACGGATGCAACGCGCCAGCCACGCGATCGCAGTGGACGGCGAGGTCTGGCTCGTCGATCCCGTCGATGCCGAGGGAATCGACGAACTCGTCGCCGAGTTCGGCGACGTGGCCGGCGTCGTGGTCGGACTCGACCGGCACAAACGCGACGCTGCCGCGATCGCGAACCGCCACAACGTCCCCGTCTATCTCCCGGACTTCTTCGAGGGCGTCACCGACGAGATCGACGCCGCCGTCGCCCGGTTCGACGACGAACTCTCCGATACCGGCATCCGGGCGATCCCGGTGCTCGACAGCCGCTTCTGGCAGGAGGTCGCCCTCTATAACCCCGCCGACGGGACGTTCGTCGTTCCCGAATCCGTCGGGGCGGTCGACTACTTCCTGACCGGCGACGAGCAACTCGGCGTCCATCCGATGTTGCGACTGAACCCACCTCGGAGGGCCCTCCGCGGCGTCGCACCCGAACGCGTGCTCGTCGGCCACGGTGCCGGCGTCATGGACGACGCCACGCGCGTTCTCGAGGCAGCACTCTCCCGGTCCCGCAAGCGAGCGCCCCGGTTGTACGCGAAAACGGCGTGGGAGATGCTTCCGATCTGAGGCTCCCGGTGTCGGCCGCTCGTTTCGAGTCGTCGATGGCCATACATCTAACTACTGGCCACTCATAGCACACCCGTGGTCTACGTAACCCGCGGGCTCGTCGATATCCTGCTGGCGCTCGCCAGCGACGCCGATCCCGACGACGTGACGACCGGCGTCTCGGTGGTCCCCGCGATCGAACTCGACGGTGCCGACGGGCTGCCACCCGATACGCCGGTCTTCACCGATTTCTTCCTCCCCGATCCCGGCAACCCGGTCAACGCCGTCTTCGGGGTCGACCTCTCGACGCCCGCCCGACAGGCACAGGGCCGGTTCGTCTCCCACCCCGTCGGCGAACTCGAGGTGACGCGGCGGGACGATCTCGCGGAGGTCATCTTCGTGGCCGTGCCGCCCTGGGAAGTCGACGACCGGTCTTTCGGCGCGTTCGACCGCAGCGGCGAGCGCCAGCCCCTCGAGATCATCGACGCCTCGCCGCCGGGACAGTCGCTGACCGACTGAAACGACGCGGCGTCCTCGAGACGCGAGCGGCGAGCGGCGATCGAGACCGTTCACGGCCGACGATCGAACCGCTCGACGGTGAGATCGACCCGTGACGGGAAGTCCGGACTCTACGGCAGCTGTCCGGACCGCCAGTCGGTTCTTCTCGCTTCGAAGCGGAAAAGCGCCGTCCCGGGAGGGGAACTCCACAGCGGCGGCTCGCCCCCCGATCCCCCATCACGAGAGCGCCTACTCGAGATAACCGAGGCCGCGGAGTTGCTCGGTGATCTCTTCGAACTCCGCTTCGGTGAGTTCGCCTTCCTTCTGGTGTTGGATGACGATGCTGCGCAACAGGAACCGGACGAGATCGCTCGTGCTCTGAAAGCTCGTCCCCTCGATAGTCTCTTCGACCCGATCCGCGAGGTCCTTCGGGATCGACACCGTGGTGTACTCGGTCATATGCCATACTCCGGCGCGGTACCCAAAGGAGTGTCGACAGGACGGCGGCGACGGTACTCGGCGGCCGGGTCGGTACCGACCACGGCAACCGCCGTCCCCCGCCGGTCGCGTCCAAGCCATTTTTATAGTCGGCTCCGTAGCGAGACGTACAGGCATGGGAGTCCGGCCACCATCGAGCGGAGACAACGAGGAACCCGACAGTATCGAGTTCGGCATCGCTGCCGTCGACGCTCATCTCAGGGACGCCGACCTGTCCTTTCCGGCCACGAAAGACGACATCGAGGCCGAACTCGGCCACGAGCGCATTCCCTACGACGTACACGGGAACGACGTGGCGCTGAGCGAAATGCTCGCCGAAGTGCCGACGGAGGAGTTCGACTCCCGGCAGGAACTGTTGAACCAACTCCACAACCCGTTCGAAGCGTACCGCCGGAACAACTCGGGCGGCGTCGTCGCGCAGGTCCGCTCCCTGCTCCCGTTCTGAGGACGACTTCGAACGCCCGCTCGGTTGGGACGCCGTCGTCACGTTTCTGCGTTTCCGAGCGCCCGCGCACTCACTCGTCGCGCTCGTCGCGAGCGATTCGCTCGAGGCGTCGGCGCTGTTCGCGGTGTAAGGTCACGAGCATGTCCGAGAGGACACCGAACATGAGCAGTTGGACGCCCAGCAGAATCGCGGCGGCCGAGACGAGCGCCATGATCTCGTGGCCCTGCTGGTAGCGGAGCCACTCCCAGAGGACGTAGACCGCGATGAAGCCACCGGAGACGATCCCGGCCATCCCGAGGCTCCCGAAGTAGAACAGGGGGTTGTTGGTCTTCGCCAGCGAGTACAGCGCCAGAAGGATCGTCCCGCCGTCTTTGACCGGATGCAGGTTGGTCTCGGACTCGTCGGGACGGGCGCTGTAACTGATCGGCACGACCGTCGTCTCGACCCCGTGTTTGACACACTCGACGGCGAGTTCGGTTTCGATCGTGAACCCGTCCGAATCGAGCGAGAAGCGCCTGAACGAGTCGGCGGTAAACGCCCGATACCCCGAGAGAATATCCTCGTAGTTGGCCCCGTGGACGAACCCGAACGCGCGGTTTATCAGCCGATTCCCGACGCCGTTTAGCGCCCGCATCGCGTCGTCGTCCATATCGGCGAACCGATTTCCGATAACGTGTTCGTAGCCCCGTGAGAGTGGCTCGAGCATCGTGTCGGCATCGGCCGGATCGTACGTGCCGTCGCCGTCGAGCATCACCACGTACGGTACCGTGATGTACTCGAGGGCCTCGCGAACGGCCTGGCCCTTGCCGTCGCCGGACTGGACCAACACCTCCGCACCGTGCTCGCGGGCGATCTCACGGGTGTCGTCGCTCGAGTCGCCGTCGACGATGACGACGTTCGTGTATCCCTGGTCGTAGAAGCCCTCGATCACGTCCGCGATCGTGGCGGCCTCGTTGAGCGTCGGAATGAGAACGCAGACCTCCTCGGGTGAGATCTCGCTCGCCACTTCGGTGGCGGCGACCGTCTCGCCGCCGTTCGAGCGGACGCTCACGCCCGTGTCGACCGCGTCGTCTTCCATCGGGGAGTAACTCCCCTATCGAACTGCAAAAGGTTACTGATTGCCCACTGTCGGGTTTTTACGCGCGGTCCGAGGCGAGTTCATGGGGCGTGACCCCGAGTCGGATCACCAGGTCAGCCCTTCGTAAACGTCGAGAGCGTCTTCGTCCACGTCGATCCGACGTCCGTCGACGACCACCGCACGAGCCATCCCGTCGAACGAGAGGTCGTCGAACTCCGGCCAATCGGTCGCGACGACGGCACCGTCCGCGCCTGCGAGCGCACGCTCGGCCGTGTCGGCGTACTCGATGCCGGGGTAGTCGGGCCGGACGTTCTCGATCGCCACCGGGTCGTACGCGACGACGTCCGCACCGCGCTCGGTCAACTCCGCGATCACGTCGAGCGCACGGGACTTGCGGACATCGTCGGTTCCGGGCTTGAACGACAGACCCAGCACCGCGATTCGCGCCCCCGACAGGGAGACGTGGTCCGCGAGCAGCCCGACGAGCCGTCGCGGTTGCTCGTCGTTGACCGCGACGGCCGCATCGAGGAGTTCGGGGTCGTACCCCTGCTCGCGAGTACCGGCCCGTAGAGCGTTGACATCCTTGGGGAAACAGGAGCCGCCCCAGCCCAGTCCCGACCGCATGAACCGCTCCGAGATCCGTTCGTCGAGCCCGACCGCCTCGAGCACCTCGTAGGCGTCCGCGCCGTACTCCCTGGCGATGTTCCCCAGTTCGTTGACTAGCGATACCTTCGACGCGAGGAAGGCGTTGTTCGCGTACTTGATGAGTTCGGCCTCGCGGATATCGGTCTCGACGAGGTCCGTCCCGGCTCGCTCGAGGATCGGCGCGTAGAGCTCTCGTAGCGTCGCGGCGGCCTCGTCGTCGGCCGTTCCGAAGACGACCTTGTCCGGCTCGAGGAAGTCCCGAACCGCCGTTCCCATCCGGAGGAACTCGGGGTTCATCGCGAGCGCGATCCCGTCGCCGATCTCGGTTCCGGACTCCCGCTCGAGGATCGGGCCGACGACGCCCTCGGTCGTTCCGGGGAGAACCGTGCTCTTGACGACGACGAGGTGATCGTCGTCCGTCGCGGCGAGTGCGCGACCGAGCGACTCCGCGCCGGCCTCCATGATCGCGAGGTCGAGACTACCGTCGTCCGTCTGTGGCGTGGGCAGACAGAGGAACGTAACCTCCGTCTCGCGGACCGCGTCGTACTCCGTCGTCGCGCGGAGCGTCGTCCCCGCGTGTTCCGCGATCCGTTCCGCGAGTCCCGACTCGTGGATCGGGGCCTCGCCGGCGTTTATCGTCTCGACGATCTCCTCGTCGATCTCGACGTTGACGACGTCGTGACCGAGGTCCGCGAGACAGGCGGCGACGGTGGTGCCAACGTAGCCGCTCCCGATGATGGAGACGTTCATGTGGCGTGAGAGGACGGGCGGTGATTAGTCGCTTTTGGGTCGTCCTCGAACCGGGGACCGACGTGAGGACGGCCCCGTCGCTCGAGTTCCGACGGGACTACTGCCCGATCGGTTCGGCTTCCTGCTCCGCGATCCGTTCGTCGGCGCGGTCCCGGTCGTCGGGGTAACCGACGTCGATGCGCCAGCCGTCCATCCGGATGGCGTCGATGGTCCGGCCGGACTGGATGAGCAGGTCGATCGCGTCCGGCAGTTCGTACTCCCCGCGGTCCGAGGGCTGGACGAGATGACACGCGTGGAAGATTTCGGGCGTGAACGTGTAGAAGCCGGTCATGACGAGGTTCGACGGCGGGTCCTCCGGTTTCTCCATTACCTCGACGATCTCCCCGTACTCGTTGGTGTCGAGGACGCCGTACCTCGAGGCCTCCTCGTAGGGCACTTCCTCGACCAGGAACGCGGCGTCGGCTCGTTCTTCCCGCTGGCGGTTGATCACGTCGCCGAGGTTCGCCCGGAAGACGTTGTCACCGAGCATGAGCATGAAGTCGTCATCGACGTGCGGTTCGGCCTGGAGGATCGCGTGAGCGAGCCCGAGCTGTTCGCGCTGGTGAGCGTACGTGATCGGAACACCCTCGTACTCGTCGCCGTAGCGCTCGATGATTTTCTCCTTCATGTAGCCGACGACGAGGACGAATTCGGTCGCCCCGACCTCGATGAGGTTGTCCATGACGTCCTCGATGAGCGGCTTGCCGTCGACTTCGACGAGGACCTTCGGTTTGTCCTCGGTGAGCGGCCGGAGGCGGGTTCCCTTCCCGGCGGCTAAAACGACTGCTTGCATGTGCCAACCGATTACACTTGAGCAGTATATGTCTTCGGGGATCACTATCGGAGGCTGTTCAGATGAGGATGGGTGCGATTTGCTAATAGTTCATAGCAGAAACCGATCTCGATCACCATCGGTTCAGATTGTCTCTTTCGGATACTGGTTCTGTTTTGGAGCCGTGCGGTATCGAACGGTCGCGGTCGACAATTCATAATTGAGTGCAGAAAGCCGATCTACAGCCGACAGTCTGAAAACAGTAGCATCACGTTGCGCTCGACGAACCCGTGACCCAATCCACTTATCAGCGGGCTATATGATGCTATCAATTTCAACACGAACGAATTTTACCATATGAAGTACTGCGAATACGACAACGGCCGAAACAGCGGTGCAGAGCTATGCATACTGCTGGAATCAGCTAATTTAAATCATGCCCTATCTTTGGTGACGGGGAAGCCATTTGGGAAGGTGAATCTAATGTACTTGTACTTCTTCCGGTAGATCACTTCCCTATCGAATAAACTGCTTTGCGAACGTCAGCAGCGGACCATTCCGGTCGATACCGAATAACGTGATCACGAACATTGCCCACGATATCGGGCGGAATGGATATCGAATAATGGCAAGTCCGAGGTGTTGCAAGGCCTTCCACCGTTTGCCATTGGATCCGTAATCTCGACCGATCACGTGGTGATGATACGAGAAAATTCGGCTCCGCGTTACCATCCCTAGATCCGCCGCCCGGTCTTTTACCTTCTCGAAGACAGCAAGATCTCCTTCGATCCTGCTGTCGAAGTCTTTCGAAATACTGTCAGGCTGTTCGCGTTTGTCCACGAGGATTTCGTCCACGTAATCGACCTCATAGTGTTCTGCAATCCGGATCCAGAGGTCATAGTCCTGTCTGCTCGGTAATGACGGATCGAATCCACCGGCCCGCTTCAAACACTCCAAGCGAACCATCACCGTCGATGTCGGATGGACGCGATCTCGTACTAACTCTTCACGGTAGATATCCCCTCTTGCGTCTGGATATCGTTCCCATTCGGTTCCGTCCAGTTGATACTGCACAAACCCTGTATAAACGAGCCCGAGATCGGCATCGTCTCGTTTGAATACTTCGAGTTGCTTTTCGAGTTTCGTCGGAGTCCATCTATCGTCGGCATCGAGGAACGCCACGTACTCGCCGTGGGCGGCATCGATACCCGTGTTTCGGGCCTCCGCTGCACCCCTGTTTTCGGCGTGCCGAAGCAGTCGTACTCGGTCGCCATGTCGGTCGACAATTGGTTTAAAATCCGTGTCCGAGGCGTCGTCGACGACGATTACCTCGATGTCATCAACTGTCTGCTCATTCACACTCTCTAGCGCTTCGGCGAGTAGCTGGGGTTGTTCGTAGACTGGAATGACGACGCTGATAGTTGGCTCGTTCCTCTCTGACCGTGTCTGACTCATGTTCTTTGGAATTTGTTCCGTCTGAAACTGCCGTGTACCGGTTTTGGTGATGTCCGTGGCTGAACTGTCCCCCAGATTCTCGAGCCATCGTTGACGTTTGACTTCCTCGACGCCGAGGGCTTCCCTAGTGGGTGTCGTTCTCGATGAACCGTTTGGCCATGTTCGAGACGCGTACCACATGTTGACCTGTCTCTTCACGTAGCAGTATAGTCTAGTGGATCAAGTTCGTTCTGTTTGATGGCGTTTACAACCGTAGTTAGCACGTCTCTATCGACCACCACATGGTCGAAAGTCTCGCAAGTATACACGACATAATGAGCGCCGCATCATACTGCGACTGGTCTTACATCCAGCGAAGCAGTGTCAAGAAGTTCCTGTCGTAGTATCTTACATTCGCCCCATTGGATTTTAATCATATAATATGTATTAAAACAACTCTGTGATGCTCGATACGCTCGCGGAGAATCAATACCCCACTAATTCACAATATCTTTGTTTATATATTGTTATATATTGACAAATATGCTTTCTAATTTCTCTGCTTCCTTTTCTATATTGAATTCCTTGATGATTTTCTCACGTGACTTTTTGGAAAGTTTTGAATATTTATTATCATTTTTCAATAATTGTATTACTTCTTTCCCTGCGGATTCTGGATCTTTTGGCTCAACTAAAATCCCGTTTTCCCCATTATCAATCAATTCTGGAATTCCTGAAATAGCGGTAGAGACGGGAGGGGTTTGCATAGCCATAGATTCCATTAAAACTACAGGTATCCCGTCCCGGTCCCCAGAATCGGCAATGACACAAGGTAATAAGAAACATCGTGCTTGATCAAATTCGGTAAGTAATCTCTCGTCACTAACATTGGACAAGAATGATACATTTTCTGTAAGCCCCAATTCTTCGGTCTTCCGTTTGAGTGGTTCTATCTGTTCACCGGCTCCAATTATATGATACTCCACATTAGGAAGAACCGCTGCAACTTTCGCTATAGCTTCCAATGCATATGGAAGCCCTTTCTTCTCCACAAACCTTCCTATAGTCAAAACCCTGTTTTTTCTCACCGGTTGGTTTGGGGAGAATTTCTCTGGTTTGATCCCTGCACGAACAATATCAACTGCTGTTTCCACCCCCATTTCCTTTTTCATATATTTTCTATTATATTCAGATATTGTAATCACTCGATCAGCGATATTTAGGAGTTTCTTTGTGTATTTTCCGATGGGCTTCCTATAGATATCATATGCATGCGTTGTTATGGTGAACGGAACATCGTAATATGTTGCAATATGTTTCCCACCGAACTTCGAAACATTAGCAAAGTGAGAATGGACATGATCAATGTCCCAGTTAATGTCTTCAATAAATTGGATACTCCTTTTCGCTCGGATTAGATTTGCTGCGTGGTGTTTTGGGGTAGTCCGATACAGCAACTCCGGCCCAGCAATTGATTTCAATAGTTCTGGCTGGAACGCCTCTATGATATCCGTATAGGTTGGATCATCTACGTAATGAATTAATGCGTTTAAATCTTCATATTCATCATGATTGACTTCACTATCTGGCTCTTTGAGCGAACAGACGGCGACATTATGCCCTCTCTTTTCCAACTCGTATATTTCGTTCAATATAAATGACTCAGATACTTTCGGAAATACGTCTAGATAATATAATATATTCATTTAGGATCCTCCACCGGCATACTTACTCAATATTTCTCGAATAATAGGAAGTGTTTCTGATTGTATTTTCATCATTTTTTTACTTCTGGTTTAGTCTTGCACTCCTTTTCCCATACACTAGTGAAAACTCTTTCTCACCATTGTATCGGACAACATAGATTTGGTTCGTCATCAATCAATAACCTTAACACTATTTAAAACACACTTCGGCCACTTAGTTTTAAACTGACACCCGAGCGGGTCGACTGGTTTTTCACCATTATAAAAACTACGTACGTGCCGAATCGTTCTTGACTAACGTTCTAGTGTAAATGATCGTGGCGACGAACCCGGAAAACGCCATCACCAACTTCGACAGAAAATTCACCATCGAAGGACGGTCGCATTTCATAGTGGTCACGCGCTCCTAAACTATCCACACGATTTCTACCCCTACTGTATCAATATCTCGGATTCTACTCAACATTGTATTCAGATAAGATGAATGCTATGAGTCAGTCGGCGGCTGTTTTGGTTTTAGGGTTGCTCAAGCAGTTTGGAAAGGCGATAGTTCCGCGTTTTATTTCTCTGAAGATACGTTCGATAGCGTTCCAATTTCCATGTTCTTCGTATCGAAAACGGAGTCTATGTTGGTAGAGTGCTGCTTTGAGCCACGGGGCAAAGTTAGTGAGTCCTGAGAGAAAACACCATCATTCCGAATCGAAAACAGCTTAGCATGGAGAAATATGTTTGTCCCGAGTAATGGTATCGTACAGCTAATAGCGCTGATCGCCGAGTTGGATCACAGGTTCGTCGACTGCGACGTGATGCCGACTATTTTCCAGCAATCGGATGTGATCGGCTTTCTACACCCAGCTATGGACGATCGATCACCCCTTTTCGAACCGAAACTCTCTATGATAGAACTAGTATCCGAAAGTGATAATCCACGCAGTTGAGTCGGATACGCAACTGCGTCAGCTCGCGCGGTGTCTGATTATACTCCACAAAATTCAACTGGATCTCAATGCTAGATCCGACGAAGCGTCTGAATTCTGGCATAAGAGCCACGGGTTCTACTGTCTCTATTTTTCAAACTCTAATCTGAACAGCGCCAAATTACTATCTGTAGTCAACTCCCCACCAACGTTGGCACCCTGAGTGGCAGATTGTCCACAACCGTCGTCCGGAACTCGTGGGAAATCACGACCAACGCACAGAAGTAGACGAGAGCCCCGACCCCGACGAATACCAAAACAAGGGCCAGCGAGTCGCCAACGAGAGCCAGAAGTGCATAGACAACCGCGGCCATGATGCCCGCAGCGACGGCCTGTTTGCTGATTTCATCGAACGGAATGACGACGGTGATGACTCTCGAGGCGTAATAGTAGCTAAGCGTTAGACCGAGCGCAGCCGAGAGCGTGGTCGCAACCGCCGCCCCGTACCAGCCGAACCGCCAAGTGAGGGCAAGGTTCAGTACGAGGTTGGCTGCCACAAACACTGCGTTGATTCGAAACGTGAGATCAGGCCGATCGATTGCGTCGAGCGTGGTGAGAAATTGGCTTTGGTAGCCATACAGCAGGCGCGCAAACGTTAACATGAGGAGAATGTAGTATCCCGTATCGAACCCTGGACCGTATATTTGTAAAACGATATCGCCGACCAGTGCGCCTCCAACTAGACCTGGAATGATGAAAAGCCCCGCGTAGGTGAGTGCAACGCGGAGTAATTCGACGACTTCACCGCTGACACCCTCCTCCGAGGAGAGTTTACTGATCTCCGGAAAGAGCGTTCTGCTGATCGATGAGCCAAAAATTGCAAACAGTGACGCGAGGTTCCAAGCAATCTCATAAACTGCAATCAGACTGTTCGAGACGAAGAGCGCGAGGACGAGCGTATCCATCGAAAGGAAGGTTCGTCCTTTCACTGACGAGAGCCACGAGAATTGGGCGTACGACTTGAGGCGGGCGAAGTCCTGGCGGGATGGCAGGGATGGATCAAAAGAAACGAAATACGAACCGATAAGGGCAGCGACGACGGCACCGATCGCGTATCCAGCGACCGCTCCAGTGATACCGAATCCGGCGATGACGAGGGATACCTGAACAATGCTCCGACTCGTCAACTCGATCGGCGAAAGAAGACTGGACACGTGGACGAGATGCTGACCGTCGAGGATGGTCTGAACGAAGTCCCCAATTAGGCGAGCTGCGAGGAGTCCAATGAGTATCAGTGTCGCGTCAATCCCCATGTACGCGTTCAGGTATGGACCGGCAAGCCAGAGACAGACAGCAACGATCGCGTACAGCCCGATCTGTATGATCGCTCCGGCGACGACATAGTTCCCATCGGTGGTTTCGCTAACTCGCTTCTTGATCGCTTGCTCGAGACCGAGATTGCTCGCGATCGTAACCCAAGCCAGTACTGAAATGACGACCACGTACGCGCCGTATCGTGTTTGACCGAGCGTTCTAGTGAGAACAATAGTAGCGACGAACCCTGAAAACGACATTGCCAGCCGCGACAGGAAATCTATCATCGAAGTACGGCCGTGTCTCATAGTGGTCACACGCTTCTAAGCTACTGATACGATTTCTACCCCTACTGTATCAATACCCCGATTCCCACAATAGGAGAGAAACAGCTTCCTATAAATCTCCAATATGAGGCGGAATTTAACAAAATGGTGTTCTATTGTATATCAAAACTCGGCTTATCATCCCAACGGTACCCGTCATCGTCAGCCGTGATTGATCAGAGGGAAGTATTACGAGAGGATCCAGTATTCTCCGACTCGAGGTTTCTCGATGTCGTGTCTTCCCATCGGTAACCAGCCATCAACGTTCTCATCCTCAAAATCCTACGATAATGCGAGGCGCTATGCCTCCGTGGTGTGTGGATCGACAGTGCCGTGCCATAGCGCCACTGAAAGTCAGTGTGCGCTGTGATGGATGTTCGATCCGTGAACAATATGCGCCTAGAGGAGGGAGCCACGAGAAATGGCAAACGACCCCGACCCTCGCTCGAACCTTGCTATCGCCCACTGGGGTGAACACGCCAACGGTGGCGGTGATCGCCTCGCCTGGGAACTCGCTCGCGTCTTCGAGGACGCACCCTTCTACGTCGGCTGGCGCGACGAGTCGATCGAGCCGGCTGATATCAGGGCCGAACAGCTCATTCAGGGCCGGTTACTGAACCGCGCCCTCGAGCGGGGCGGGCTGGCGCGACAGCTTGCGCATCTCGTAGGGTGGCAACTCGCCGAACCGCTCCGTGAGTACGACGTCCTCGTCACGAGCGGGAACGAGCCGCTGTTTTACGTCGCCCCGACCGAACAGACTTGGGTTGCCTACATCCATCACACGAACCGCAGACAGTCCGACCAGATCAGCGAGGTCAAATCTGCCCGGTTCTCCCGGCTCCGATTGCTCCTTCATTACGCGATCCGAGTCCTGTTCGATCATAACACCCACCGGCCCGACCGCTACGTCGTCAACTCCGAACTCGTCAAGCGCCGCGTCGAGCGCTACTGGGGCGTACCAAGCGAGAAGATCAGCGTCGTCTATCCACCCGTCGACACCCACGAGTACGACCCGAACGACGAGGAGACCGGCGAGTACTATGTGACCCTCTCGCGGCTGGACTGGCACAAGGATATCGACGGGATCGTCAGGGCGTTCAATGATCTCGAGAGTCGATTGCTCGTCGCCGGCGACGGCCCGGAACGCGAGCGCCTCGAGCGGCTGGCCGGCGACAACGTCGAGTTCCTGGGTTACGTCGACGAAGTCGAGAAACGACGCCTGCTGGCGGGTGCGAAGGCCTTCGTGTTCAACGGTCGCAACGAGGACTTCGGGATCGCCCCGGTCGAGGCGCTGGCGGCCGGCACGCCGCTGCTCGGCGTCGAGGAGGGGATGACGCAGTTCCAAGTCGTCGACGGAAAGAACGGCTACACCCACACGCGGGCCGGCGAGGGCGGTCCGCCGCTGGTCGAGACGGTTCGACGGTTCGAAACCGAGGGCGTTGACTGGTCGCCGTCGGAGATCGCCGCCTTCGCCGATCGGTTCTCCGTCAACGCGTTCCACGAGGGGATGCGGGCGGCGGTCGATGCGGCCGTCTCGAGCGCCGACATCACGCCCCCGTGGTACGAGGAGTACGAGGCCGGCGATTGATCCGCCGTGGGCTTACGCGCCGCTCGGGGCCTCGCGTTCGGCAGTCAGCTCCGCCCGATCTACCTCGGCAAGCCCGTAGAGGTAGCCGAAGCCGACCGCAGCAGTGAACACGAAGATGGTCACGAGCTGTTGGACCTTCGCACTCGAGGGGCGCCGGACGAGATCCGACAGCCGACTCGGGACGAACTCGAGCAGAAGCTGTTGCAGGTATTCGTTTTTGTCTCCCGACGCCTCTGGTAACAACAGGTCCATGATCCGTTTCGAATACCCCTGCCAGAACGAGCGGAACACGAGCCACCGGAAGTCACCGCGGTAGTCGAACAGTTTGTGGTGGACGACCGCATCGGTGTTGTAGATCACGCCTTTCCCGTACGCGTTCGCCATTCTGATGCAGACCGGCGCTTCGTGGGCCTGAATGTGACGGTCCCCCTTGCGGCCCGTGTTCTCGTCGTATCCGCCGACGTTCAGGAACACGTCTCGCCGGAACGAGATGTTCGAACCGTACGTGTTCCGCAACTCCGCCATGTGGTCGCCCATCCCGCGCTCGTCACAGCCGACGAGCCAGTAGAACTCCGCGGGGAAGAAGTCGGGCTTGTCGGTCACCCAGTCGGGAGCGACATGGCCGCCGACCGCGATGGCGTCGGTCTCTTCGTAAACGCGAGCCAACTCCGCCACCCAGTCGTTCTCGGCGACGGCGTCGTCGTCGATGAACGCGACGACGTCCCCGGTCGCGATCTTCGCGCCTCGCGTTCGGCTGTAGGAAATCCCTTGATTCTCGTCGTTACAGTGCAGGACGACGTCATCGAGGCCACCGTAGTCCTCCCGAACCCGCTCGAAAACCGCCTCGTTCCCGTCGACGACTAGGACGATCTCGAGCGGTTCATAGGTTTGAGCGAGGACGCTGTCGACGCACGCGGAAAAAACATCGTAGCGGTCCATCGCGTAGGTACAGACGACGACGGAAACCTTCATTGCCGTCGGATTTCGGTGAGTCGCGAATAAGCTTTTTCGTTCGAACGGGGTCGTCGTGACGGCCACGCCGGGGTGAGACGCGCGATCGAGGCGGTTCGAGACCCGACCTCCAACGGCCGCGTGTATATAATAAGACTTATTCTTGGGTTGGGTCTGGTGCAAGCTAATGAGTACCGACACCGAACGCGTCGAGGACGGGACCGAAGCATCCCTCCTCGAGTCGTTCCGAGATTGGTATCACCTCCCCGTTCTGGGGGTCGTGATGCTGTTTATGGTCTGGTTGCGAACCCAGTCGTACGGCCGGTTCGTCACCGAAGACGGAACGCCCGCGCTGGCGGGTATCGACTCGTGGTATCACTGGCGGACGATCAGCTGGACGGCGGAGAACTATCCGCACACGATGCCTTACGAGGTCTGGACCGGGTTCCCGACCGGCACCTACGTCGGCCAGTTCGGGACGCTGTTCGACCAACTCATCGTCACCGTGGCGATGATCGTCGGACTCGGTGATCCGTCGGCCGAAACGCTGTATACGGTCTCACTGCTTTCGATCCCGGTCATGGCCGCACTCGTCGCGATTCCGGTCTTCTACGCCGGGCGCCGGCTCGGCGGCACGATCGGTGGGATCGTCTCGGTGCTTGTCCTTGCCCTTTCGCGGGGCCAGTTCCTGAGTCGGTCGACGGTCGGGCAACTCGACCACCACGTCGCCGAGGTCCTGTTTATGGGACTCGCGATCCTCGCGATGATGGTCGCGGTCACCGTCGCCGAACGCGAAAAACCGATCTACGAACTCGTCGCCGATCGGGACTGGAACGCACTCCGAACGCCCGCCATCTACAGCGGGCTGGCGGGACTCGCCCTCACGCTCTACATCTGGATCTGGCCGTCTGCGGTCCTACTGATCGGGATCCTCGCGGTGTTCTTTACCGTCCAACTCTCTCTCGATTACCTGCGTGGGATCTCGCCGGATCACGTCGCCTTCGTCGGTGCGGTGAGTCTCGGCGTGACTGCCGTGTTGACCGCACTGCTCATCGAAGCACCGGGGAGTACCGGCTCGACGAGTTTCGGTCTCCTCCAGCCCTTGACCGCCGTCCTCGTGGCAGCCGGCTGTGTCTTCATGGCCTGGCTCGCCCGACAGTGGAACGATCGGAACCTCGAGCGACGGTACTATCCCGTCGCGGTCGGTGGGCTCATCGCCGCGACGTTCCTGGTGATGTGGCTCGCTCTCCCCGACCTGTTCGATACGATCATCGGCAACGCGACGCGACGGATGATTCCATTCGGCGAGGCGACTACCGACACCACCATTCAGGAGGCGTCCCCGCCGGCGAACTTCCTGCCCCACACCTTCGCCGAGTTCGGGAGCGCGTTCGTCACGATGGTTGCCGGGCTGGCGTTCCTCCTGCTTCGTCCCCTGCTGGGCCGCAAGTTCCGCGCCGAACACACGCTCGTCGTCGTCTGGTCGGTGTTCCTGATCAGCATGGCGGCGACCCAGATCCGCTTCTCGTACTACCTCCTGCTCGCGGTCGCGATCGTCAACGCCGCGTTCGTCGCGGAACTCATCCGACTCTTCAGTCTGGATCTGACGGGCGGTCTCGAGTCGCTGCGATCGGTCGAACCCTATCAGGTCATCGCCATCGCGCTGGTCGTTTTGCTCCTGTTTGCCCCGTTGTTGCCGCCGTTGGCAACCGCGACGGCCTGGGGGCAGGCGGAACAGACCGGGCCGCAGTCGAGTTCGATGAAGTGGGAGGGATCGAACGAGTGGCTACAGGAGAACACGCCTGCGGTCGGCAACTACGGCGGTGCCGATAACGCTAGTCAGCTCGATTACTACGGCACGTACACCCCCGAGGACGGCGATTACGACTATCCCGAAGGCTCGTACGGGGTCATGTCATGGTGGGACTACGGCCACCTGGTGACGACCCAGGCCGAACGGATTCCCCACTCGAACCCGTTCCAGCAGAACGCGCGGTCGTCGTCGGCGTATCTAACCGCCCAGTCCGAGGAGCGAGCGGAACTGATCCTCGACGGGATCGCCGCCGGCGGCTCCGTCGCGGATAAGTCGTCCGCGGAGCTCGAGGCGATCGTCGAAGGGAACGAGACCGACGAGGAGATCCGATACGTCATGATCGACGACGAGATGGCCGGCGGGAAGTTCGGAGCGATCACACGGTGGTCCGGCCCCGATTACGGCTCGTACGTCGAGAACCAACAGTTCCAGGTCGGGAACGAAACGGTAGCGGCACCGACCGTAAACGACAACTACGATAACACGACGATGGCGTCGCTGTACCTCCAAGACGCCGCGGGGATGGAACAGTACCGACTCGTTCACGAGAGCGACGAGTATTCCGTCGTCGGCGGGATGCGAGGACGCGGCGGTCTGTTGCCCCGGAACTCGGTCTCGCTCAGGGGCTCCGGCTGGAGTAATCAGACCCAATCGCTCCAGACGCAACTCGCCGCAGCCCGCAGTAACGATCAGGTGTATCAGGGCCTCGGAACCCCGATGTGGGACGCCCACGTCGTCTCGTCGGTGAAGACCTTCGAGCGCGTCGAGGGTGCCACCATCACCGGGAGCATCGACGGCGCGAACGGAATCGATCCCGAGAACGCGACGGTCAGAGCCGGAGTCGAACTTGAGACCGACACCGGCCGAACGTTCACGTACACGCAGCAGGCCGACCCCGCTGCGGACGGGAGCTTCGAGCTGACCGTTCCGTACGCGACCGACGACGCACTCGGCGTCGACGACGGCTACACCAACAGCAGCGTCGAGGCAACCGGCAACTACACCGTCGGCGCGGTGGTATCGGGCGACGACGGCATGACGCGGTACAACGGCGAGACGACCGTCTCCGAAACCGCCGTCGTCAACGGCGACACGGTCGACGTCAGTCTCGAGGAAGTCGAGACCGCGGAACAGCCCGACGGCAACGAGAGCAACGAAACGGCCGG
The DNA here is from genome assembly GCF_000731985.1 of Natrinema altunense. Classification (GTDB taxonomy): domain Archaea; phylum Halobacteriota; class Halobacteria; order Halobacteriales; family Natrialbaceae; genus Natrinema; species Natrinema altunense. The sequence continues at coordinate 430,649 of NZ_JNCS01000003.1, read as the reverse complement.
CGACGAAACCGCCGACGACGGGACTGCGGACTCGAGCGACGCCGGAGCGGCGGACGACGGATCGGCCGAGAACGGATCGGCCGAATCGATCTCCGCGGTTGCGGTCGAGCCGGCCCACTAAGCCGTCGCGAACGGCGGTCGGCGGGAGACGCAAGCGGGCTTTCATGAAGGTTCGCTCGGTCTCGGGCGAGTCAACGTCGTTCGTCGGAGTGTTCGTCGAGTCGATCGGCAGCGTCTCCGCAGTGCGGAAGTAACGTTTTCGTGTATTCTCGAGTCGCCGCTCGGCCGAGTGGCGACACCGACCGAGATGGGTGGGGGACATCGACGGGTCACGAATCGAACGCCGTCCTTGCGTCTCGACTGTGAGACGGATCGGGGTGTTGGGTCCGATAGTGATCGATGCCGTCGTCCGACACTGCGCCGACACGCCGTCCGACGAGTTCCCGAGCGGGACGAGAGTGGCCGTCGGGGGTCATCGTATCCATAGCACGACTGCGTCGTGAGCGGTGTGAAATCGTTTCGGTGGCAATCACACCCGCTTCGATGGTACTACAGAGAGTTGCGTGTTCGAAGAGCGGTGCCGACTCGCGGCGGCGTGGTCGAGATCGAAGGCTGGGGCCGTGGGTGATTTCGAGACCGGCGATGGTACTGACGGCGACTCGCTCGCCGCGAGACTGTGACTTCGGTCCCGTAAGCCATTCCCGTACTCGAAAGCTGGTATGTGATCGGAGCCTCCGTCCTGTATCGGATCTCACTTCTGGCGTTATAATTCATATATGTAAGTATTAGATAAATTTATTTCCAACGGCCACAACTGTTGGATTGCAATGTCCGCGAAAGACAGCATGAAGGACTATCTCGCACAGAATCCACGAATGATCGGCGCGCTGTTCACCATGTTCGTCCTGCTCAGCCAGGCCGGAACGGTGGTCGCAGGAAGTTCGTCCCAGATCGGGCCGTAATCGACCGATTCGTTTCGCGAAAAAGCGTTTGCCGAACGACACGGTACGACCCGTTCCTGTTCTCTCGCGACCGGTTACTCGAAGATCGGTGACCCGATGCCGTCGTTCCACAGTAGTTCGCTGTCGACACGAATCGGAACCTCGTTCCAGATGAGATACTCCCGAACGTCGTCCTTGTCAGCCCGCGAGAACGACGTTCGGCCGGGACTCAAGTGACGGTCCGCGACCGTCGGAAGCGTCGATTCCGTCGCCGTTCCCAGTTTGAACTCCTTGGTCGAATACGATTGGACGGCAAAGTCGAACGGTTCGTCCCCGTCGCGTTCGAGGTCCACGATCATGGGTGCACCGCCGTCGGACTGTGCGATATCCGCCGACCCGTCCCCGACGATCAAGTACTGCTTCCCGAGCGACGAGTGCGTCCGCGCGATTTCGAGCGCGGCCCGGAGCGGGAACCCCCGGTTGAGCAACCGAGCCATGGTCTCTCCGGCCTCGACGGCCCGGTCGTTGACGATGTCCGCGTACGTACTGACGCCGCCGAAGGCACCCCGACGGGTGAGCGCGAGCCCCTGTTCGTACGATCGACAGGCGTTCAGGAAGAAGACGCCGAGATCGACCGACTCGAGGGATCGGACGTCGAGTTCGCCGTCGGGGCAGCGAAGTCCGTCCTCGGTCGCGTGACCGATGTAATGGAAGAAGTCGTAGCTGCCATCGGTAAGCAGGTCGGCGAGGCGGTCCGTATCGACGCCGAATTCCGAGTGAATCTCGAACGGCAGGGCCTCTCGGTTCCCGTAGACGTTACCGAGCGCATCGTGTTCGCCGAGCATCCGCGCATCGTTACAGACGAGCAGGATTTCGGTCGACTCGTTTCTGGCGTCGCGTGCGAGCTGATTGCGGTACGCCTCGAGCGTCGCCTTCGAGGCCTGCTGCGGAATGTCGTCGCCGAACCAGGCGTGCTCGACCGATTCGTCCGTGATGTCGGGGACGACGAACGACCGGTCGGGTTGCGGCGTCCGTGACGAGTCGCGGGTCCGACTCACGGACCGGACGAGTCCCGCCGCGTTGCCGGAATCGGGAACCGTTTTGGGCGGTTTTCCACCCACGTCGCGAACGACGCCGAGTTCGTTGACGATGAACGGTAACAGTTCGATGGTGTCCGGCTCCGCCGGGACGTGTGCGGTCAGCGGCCAGCGCGGCATGTGCGACGCCAGTTGGTCGTATGGAATGTCGAGATACCGGTCGAGTCGCTCCGAGAGGTCCGCCGCGTACATCTCCGCGAGATCGTACGGCAGTTCGTCCTCGAGCAGTTGCCGTTCGTGGAGTTCGTACCGGTAGAACCCTTCCGTTCGCGTCAGGCAGTCGAGGAAGAAGAACCGTTTCAGCAGTCTGGCGACTGCGTCTTCGAACGAGTGCTCGGCCGTCAGCGGGTGTTCGAACCGCGGCGTCTCGAGGGTCGGCTCTCGGCCCGGTCGAATCGTTGCCCCGAGGAAGAATCCCAGCGGGGCCGCCTGATAGAGGGCACTGCGTTCCGGCGGCACCGTGAGGATCATGTCGTCGTCCGGTCGGTCGACGGTGTCCGGAATCCGAAGTCGATCCCCGAGTTCGATCAGCGGCGGATGGCCACGCAGCGTCGGCCACGTCCGCTCGGGAGATGTCGTCTTCAAAGCGGACGGCAGCGCCGACACGGCCTCCATCATCGATTCGATATCCGGCGGCGTCGTGATCGTCGCTGCCGGTCGGTCGTGCGGCGACCGGGCACCGACTTCGACGTCGGTCGCCTCGTCGAACGTGATCCGGATCGACGTGAGCCCGATATCGATCGTGCCGGCGGCATCGATCCGGCAGTACAGTCTGATCGGGCCGCTCAGCCCGACGAACTGGGTCCGTTCCTCGAGTCGAACCGTCTCTCCGGCGTCGAGGCTCGTTTCGGTTTGCCCGGTGCTGTTGTGAACGGTGACGGAGTACGATTGGTCGAAGACGAGCGCGTCCGTCTCGATAGCGCACTTCTTGTCGATCGGGAAACGGAACCGATCGGGTTCGAGTACGGCCGGCGAGACGGGCGATGGCGTCCCGATGTGAAGGCGGCGTTGTTCGATCGAGTCGTATACCTCGAGCCCGGTCTCGTCTGCCGTCTCAGTGAACTCGATCGTCATACCCGGTTACCACTACCGTTATCGGGGACCAACAAAATAGATTGCCCATCCGCCGAGACTCCGCCTCGCGCTCGCTGACGGGGTTCGATCACGGCGATTCCCGCCCGATCGGGCTCAAGGCTCGGAACGCGATCGTCGGAAACCGGACCGCGACCGTGCTCGGCCGGCGACCGCTACCGTTGTCGGCCGTCGAGAGCGGGAGCCGTTCGATGACGCCGCGGTCGGCGAGTTCGTAGAGGAACCGCTTGACCGTCCCGGTGGTCAGCGACGACCGCTCCGCGATCGCGGTCGCGATCTCGCGGATCGACCGCTCGCCCGGCCCGATATCGACCAGCTCTATCAGTACCCGCTGGCGGGTCTTCGAAAGCGCGAGCGCTCGGCTCACGTGGACGCCGTCGTCGGGCACGTCGGCCCACGCTCGCTCGAGGTGAGCCGGTTCGATCCGGTCCGCGTCGGCCTCGCTCGCGAGGACGGCCGCCCCGAACAGGGCCGCGAGCGCGTCGTGTGCGTTCCCGTCGGCCCAGCCGGCGAGTTCCCGAACGGCGTCGTGATCGAGCACGCCGGCGGCCAGCCCCGTCGAGGCACGATCGGTTACGATGTCGACGAGTTCGTGGTCGCGGTAGGCGGGAACGGTGACCGTGGGGCCTCGATGGTCGTCGGGCGCTCGTTGTCCGACCGCGACGGTAGCGGTACAGTCCTCGACCGGTGTCAGCAGTTCGTGGACGCGCTCAGCGCCGAGCGTCTCCGGTTCGTCGTGGTGGTCGATCGCAACGATTGCGCGACGATCGGTGCGGGCGAGCCTGTCGGACAGGCGTTCGCGCAAGTCGTCGGTCCCGACGCCGCTCTCGGGGACCCGCTCGCTCGAGATTCCCGATAGGACGGCCCGGTAGAACGCGAACGGACTCTCGACGTGGCGGCCGTCGACGGTGACGAACCACGTGACCGGCTCGGTGCTCCCGCCCCGCGTCGTCGTGGCGATGGTTCGGTCCGAGCCGCCGAACTGCTGGTTCAACGCGTCGAACAGCGCCGTCACGATCGCGGAGGTGCCCGCTCCCGACGGCCCGACTACCGCGACCGGCGGCGGGAGTTCGCCGTCGAAGACCGACTCGAGCGCGTCGAGGAGTTGCTCCAGGACGGGGCCGCGACCGACTGGCTCCGGTCGGTGGACGACCGGGCTGAGCTGTTCGCGGTCGACGACGACGCGCGAGCCCCGTCGCGCCGATCGCCGACGAGCGATGCGCTCCTGTAAGTCCATTACTGTGCGGCCGCCTCCGTCCGGTCCCCGACGAGCGCCGCCTCGAGCACTTCGAGGGTGTGTGAGATCTCGTAGCCGGTTCCGTGTTCCATCTGCATCGAACAGGTCGGACACTCCGTGAGTCCCGTATTCGCCTCCGACTCCTCCATGTGATCGAACATTTCCTCCCCGATTTTCATGGAGGTTTCGTAATTCTCCGCCTTCCAGCCATACGTGCCGGAAATACCCGAACAGGAGTCGCCGACGTCGTGGGCCGCGACGCCGTCGATGGGGGCCAACACTTCCGTCGTCTGGCCGTCGAGTCCCTGATTGCGGGCGTGACACGGCGCGTGGTAGGCGAAGTCGTCGAACTCGTCGACCGAGGTTCCCTCGAGTTCGCCTTCGAGGTCCTCGTGAACCCGGAGATACTCGACGGCGTCCCAGGTGTTTTCGGCGACCGCCTCGGTCCCCTCGAAGTCGAACAGTTCGGGGTACTCCTGGCGCAGCGACATCGAACAGGAGCTACAGGAGGCTACGATATCCGCGCCGTCCTCGAGCGCCGCGGCGAGTTCCCGCACGTTCGTCTCGGCCGACCGGCGCGCGTCCTCGAGCATCCCGTTGGCGAACATCGGCGTCCCCGAGCAGTGCTGGTCGGGCACCATGATCTCGTAGCCGAAGTGTTCGTAGACGCGGACCAGCGCCTTGGCTACCTCGGGCGTGTTGTAGTTCGAATAGCAGCCGTGGAAGTACGCGATTCGCTTGTCGGGATTATCGACTTTTGCGCCGCCTCGCTTCGTCCACCACTCGCGGAACGTTTCGGTCGCAAACTCGGGGAATTCCCGCTCACCGGTAATGCCGAGGAGTTTCTCGCCGAGCCACTGAGTCGCCGACAGTCCCATCACGAAGTTCGTCGTCCGCGGGAACATCGAACCCAGCGGGGCGAGCCGGCGGTAGTTCGCGAGGATCCGGTTGCGGACGTACTCCCGCGAGAACGTGTTCATCTGTTCCTCGACGTACTCCCCGCGAGCGGTGTTGTGCATCTGCGACAGGGGGACATCGGAAGGACAGGCGCTGTCACAGCGCATGCAGTTCGAGCACTTCATCACGGAGTCGTCGATGTCCTGGTCGTCCTGGCGTTTGAGTCGCCACTGCTCGGGCCCCTGGAACTTCGGGCCGGGGAACTCGTCGTCGACCTCGGCGACTGGACAGTTGGTGTCGCATGTCGAACACTTGTAGCAGTTGTCCGCGCCCGGCCGGAGATCCATCTCCTCGGCTTCAGGGAAGACCTGAATCGGTTCGAACTCGTCGTCGCCCGGTACGCCGTCGTCGGTCGGTTGTTCTGCGTCACTCATGGGATCACGTAGGTCGATCCGTCGCTCGTCTCGGTCGTTCGGTGGTCGATGCCACTCCGCGAGCGGGGTCGGTCGGCCGTCATCGACACCCCTCCGCAGCGCGTCGGCCGGCGACGTAGCCCGTCGCGAGCGAGACGCCGCTGCCGGATTTCTCGGCCGCGAAGTCGTACCCGCCCAGCACCGCACCCGCCGCGCGCAGGTTCGAAAACTCCGGGTCGTCGGCGGCGTCGAGCGGCCTGAGGTCGCGGTCGACCGGCAGGCCGAACCGCGCGTAGGGCTGGTCGCCGAAGACGTCGTCGACGAACCAGTCGTAACGGTCCGCCGGCTGCGGGACGTGACAGTCGAAGAGCGGCTCGAACACTCCGTCGCGCTCCGACTGGACCCCCTTCCCGACCAGTCCCCCCGTCGCGAGGACGTACTGGGTCGCACGATGGGGGACCTCAGCCCCGTTGCGATCGACGACGACGCGGTCGATCCGTTCGGGGTCGGTCGCGTCCGCTCCCTCGCCGTCGGTCTCGTAGTCGACGACCGGCACGCCGGTCGTTACCCGGACACCCGCCGCCTCGAGCGCCTCGTAGAGCAGGTCTTCGAGGCGGATGCCGGGCAGGCTCGGCGGTCCCATCGGGACCTCGAAGACGTCGACGCCAAGCCGGTCGCCGAGGTCGGCCCTGACCGCGTCGGCGCGGTCGTCACCGAGCACGGCGGGGAAGCCGACGCGGGATTCCCCCTCGAGATGCGTTCGGACGGTCTCGGCGAGCGCCTCGCGAGCGGTGGTCTCGCCGGCCGGTGTCTCGACGGGTTCGTCGTGATCGAGGAGGTGTGCATACCGCGTGACCTTTGCGTCGTCCCGGCCGATACCGGGAAACCGAACCGTGACGCCACGGGCGGTAAAGGGCGCGCCGGCCGCCTCGAGATGCGACGCCGCGAGCGGGGCCTCGAAGTCGGGTAGCGTCTCGAAGCCGACGAGCAGGGCGTCGCGGTCGTCGCTCGCCAGGCCGGCCGCCGTCGAGGTCGGATACCGCGCGGTCGGCTTGACGGTGCCGCCGTGGGTCGGGACGAGCGCGTTCGCGTCCGTGTGCGCGCCGGCGTAGGCGTCGCCTACGATCCCGTCGAAGAACGCGAGGGCCTCGCGGACCGCCTCGCTGCCGACGCGTTCGTAGGGGTGACCCGCGGGGAGGTCGTCGAGTGCCTCGAACGGGTCCACGAGCGGGCCGTCACCGGCCGGCGTGTAGCCCAGGATGTCGATCAGGCCGCTGGCGTTACGAAGCGTGCTCTGTCTGTACGAGACGAGTCGTACCTGCACGTCCCGCTCCGCGGCGGCGAGTGCGGCAGTCGTTCCGGCGAGTCCGCCGCCGACGACGAGGACGTCGTCCTCGATCGCCATTCAGTCGGCCCCCCGGGTTCCGTCGACCCGATCGCTCGCCGCCCGGCCGCCGTCGAACGCCGCGAAGTCGACGTCTCCCGTCGCGCTCGCGGGATCGCGATCGCGGTTCATCGTCGTCGCGTGGAGCGCGTAGTTGAGCATCGCTTGCGAGAGCTGTTCGCCCCACAGCGCGTGACGCTCGCCCTTCCAGCGCTCCTGAAAGAGTTCGTCGAGCGCCTCGCGAACCGTCTCCTCGTCGTACGTCGGATGGAGTTCGTTCGCCATGTTCTGGCAGCAGAACCCGCCCTGGCAGTTGCCCATCGAGGCCCGCGTCCGGATGCGAACCGCGTTCAGGTCCGATCCCGACTGCGAAATCGCGTCCCGAATCTCCGCGCGGGTCACGCCCTCACATTGGCAGATCACCGGGTTCGGTTCGTCCGTCTCGAGCACCTCGCTCGCCCGGCTCCCCAACCGTTGCATGCTCCGGCGGGCCACCGGGGAGCGCAGCCCGAAGTCGTCCATCCCCGCCTCGAGCGTCTCGATGTTCTCGCTGCCCGGCAGGGGCTCGTCCGCGGTCGAACACGAGGCGGTCACCCCGAGTTTGTCACAGACGTGGTCGGCGATCTCCTCGGCCATCGCCCGGTAGGTGGTGAACTTGCCGCCGACGATGCTGGACATCCCCGCCACGCCGTCGCGGTCGGCGTGATCGAGCAGGAAGAAGTCCCGCGTGATGTCGGTCGGGTCCTGCGTGCCGGTTCCCGGCGGCTCGTAGAGCGGGCGGACGCCCCAGAACGAGCGGATGGTGCGGGCCTCCTCGAGGATCGGCACCAGTTCCGAGAGCGTGTCGATCATCTGGTCGACCTCCCACTGCTCCTCGGGGTAGTCGTCGGGGTCGGGGACCTCCTCGTCGGTCGTCCCGAGGATCGCGGTCGTCTCGTGGGGGACGATGATGTCGGCGTCGCCCTTCGGCCGGCAGCGGTTAATGACGGTGTCGACCTGCCGGACGTTCATGATCGTCATGACGCCCTTCGACGGGCGAACCTCGATCTCGAGGTCGGCCATCGCGCCGATCTGTCCGGCCCACGCGCCGGTCGCGTTGACCACGTAGTCCGCGGTGATCTCCTCGGTGGTGCCGGGCGCGGCGTGCGTGCGCTTGCCGGGACCGGACTCGTGGCGCACCTCGACGCCGTAGATGTCGTCGCCGTCGCGCAAGAGGTCGACCACCTCGGCGTGGGTCTCGACCCGCGCGCCGTGGTTCTCGGCGTCGATGGCGTTCGCGACACAGAGCCGGAACGGGTCGACCGCGCCGTCGGGGACCTCGATCGCGCGCGCTACGTCCTCCGCGAGGTACGGTTCGACCTCGCGGGCTTCCGTGCCCGAAAGCACGCGGGCGGGAATTCCACATTCCCGGCAGCCCTCGAGTTTCTCCTGAAAGTACTCGTCCGAGTCCTCGGGTCGCTGGACGAACAGCCCGCCGGTTTCCTCGACGCAGTGGCCGGCGATTTCCCGAAGGATCTCGTTTTCCTCGATACACTCCGTCGCGCTGGCCTGGTCGGAGACGGCGTACCGCCCGCCGCTGTGCAGCAGGCCGTGCATTCGACCGGTCGTTCCGTCCGTGAGGTTCCCCCGCTCGACGAGCGTGACTTCGAGGCCGCGCATCGCCAGATCGCGGGCGATGCCACAGCCGGTCGAGCCGCCGCCGAGAACGAGGACCCCGGTATCCCGTGGCATTCTGTCACTACCCTCTACGGACACCTCCATCTTTATTTTATCGGCGATCCGATAACGGCCATAACAATTGATGGTTTCGAACAGCCCGCGTCTCGACCGGGGGCTCGAACGCCCGACGGCACTGCGGCCGATGTCGCCAACCCGCCGAAAACAGCCATTTCAAATAGTCTGAAAGACGGCCGTCACTTCCCTCATGAAACGTAACTTATGAATTTGAAAACATTTATAATGATCGTAGGAGTTGTTTACCAGTAGCACGCTTCCACCAGTAAATCGGCCCGTGGGAGCATGGGTGACCACCTATGACAAATAATACCTATGTCGGTGCGGTTGACCAGGGAACGACCGGCACACGCTTCATCGTGTTCGATCACGAGGGGCAAGTCGTCGCGAACGCGTACGAAAAACACGAACAGATCTATCCGGAACCCGGCTGGGTCGAGCACGACCCGACCGAAATCTGGGAGAACACCAAAGACGTCATTCGACGGGCGCTCGGACAGGCGGGCGTCAGCCCCGACCAGCTCGAGGCCATCGGCGTGACCAACCAGCGGGAGACGACGTTGCTGTGGGATGCCGACTCCGGTCGGCCGGTCCACAACGCCATCGTCTGGCAGGACCGTCGAACGACCGACCGCGTCGAACAGCTCGAGGAGGACGGCTTCGTCGAGACCATCCGCGAGAAAACCGGGCTCGAGGCCGACGCCTACTTCTCGGCGACGAAAGCCGAGTGGCTGCTCGATAACGCCGACCCGATCAAACTCGAGCGCTCCCGGCCGGAGGACATTCGCGACCGCGCGGAGAAAGGCGAGGTCCTCTTCGGGACCATCGACACGTGGCTGATCTACAACCTCACCGGTGAGCACATCACCGAAGTCACGAACGCCTCGCGGACGATGCTGTACAACATCCACGATCTCGAGTGGGACGACGACCTGCTCGCGGAGTTCGATATTCCCGAAGCGATGCTCCCCGAGGTGCGCCCCTCGAGCGACGACGCGACCTACGGCTCGACCGATCCGGACGGGTTCCTCGAAGCCGAGGTCCCGGTCGCGGGCGCGCTCGGCGACCAACAGGCGGCCCTGTTCGGCCAGACCTGTTTCGACGCCGGCGACGCGAAGAACACCTACGGCACCGGCTCGTTCTTCCTGATGAACACCGGCGACGAGGCCGTCGAATCCGACCACGGCCTGCTGACGACGATCGGCTTCCAGCGCTCGGGGGAGGACGTCCAGTACGCACTCGAGGGGTCGATCTTCATCACCGGCGCGGCGATCGAGTGGCTCGAGGACATGTCCCTGATCGATAATCCCGCCCAGACGGCGGAGCTCGCCCGCAGCGTCGACTCGACGGACGGCGTCTACGTCGTCCCCGCCTTCACTGGGCTGGGCGCACCCCACTGGGATCAGCGCGCACGCGGCACCATCGTCGGGATGACCCGCGGCACGCGGAAGGAACACGTCGTTCGTGCGACCCTCGAGTCGATCGCCTACCAGACCCGGGACGTGGCGGAGGCCATGGAAGCCGACTCGGGCATCGAGATGACCTCGCTGAAGGTCGACGGCGGCGCGGTCAAGAACAACTTCCTCTGTCAGCTGCAGTCCGATATCATCGGCTCGGAGATCGTCCGCCCGGTCGTCGATGAGACGACGGCGCTCGGCTCCGCGTACGCGGCCGGTCTCGCCGTCGGGTATTGGAGCGATCCCGACGAGTTACGGAGCAACTGGCAGGTCGACGCGGAGTTCGAACCGAAGATGGATCGGGCGGTCGCGGACCAACGATACGATCGGTGGTCGGACGCCGTCGAACGATCGCGTGACTGGGCGCGGGACGGGGAGGAGTAACCATGATAGAGGTGCTACTGCAGGTTCCCGTCATCGGCATGGAGTTCGAGAAGTTCGCCGTGCTGTTCATCGCCGCCCTCGCCGGCGGCGCGTTCGGCGCGGCCCTCGGCGCGCTGCCCTCGTTCGTCTTCACGGGGTTCGTGGTCTTCCTCGGCGAAGGGATCGCCATTCTTCAGCGAGAGATCGGGAGTAGCCTCGATGTCGCCGGAGCAGGGGATATCGCCACCGGTGTGACCGGGACGATCGGTTTCGGCGCGGTCACCGGTCCGCACATCGCCTTCGCCGGCGGCGTCGCCGCGACGGCCTACGCCGGCCGGAAGTATCCCGAGATGGAGCCCGACGACTGGGACTACCACTTCGGGAAGGACATCCTGTACGCGTTCGGGACCAAACCCGATATCCTCGCGGTCGGTGCGATCTTCGGCGTCGTCGGAATGCTCGTCACCCAGGTTATGGGCGGCCTGGGATTCCCGACGGACAACATCGCGCTCTCGGTCGTCGCGACGGCGTTCCTCGCCCGCATCGTGTTCGGCTACCCGATCGTCGGCAAGGTCGGCGGCTCGAGCATCCTCGACATGTCGCCGTTCGAGCGCGAGGAACCGCGCGTGGCGGCCGACGGCGGCACCGAGACCGATCGGTTGGCGACCGAGCCCTGGCTGCCACACCAGTACAAGTGGTCCGGCGTGACCGCGATCGGTCTCGTCGGCGGTCTCCTCGGCGGCTTCATCTGGCTCAAGACCGGGAGCATCTTCCTGGGCTACGCGATTTCCGCGATGAGCCTGCTGTTCCTCAACCTCGGCGTCGAGAAGATTCCGGTCACCCACCACATCACGCTGCTGGGCACTGTGGGTGCGATGATCGCGATGCCGGCCATCGGCAGCGAGCCGGCCGCCCTGCTCGTCGCCGGTGCGTTCGGCGCGATCAGCGGTCTCATCGGCGAGCTGAGTCAGCGCGTGTTCTATTCCCACTCCGGGACGCACGTTGACCCGCCGGCGATGGCCATTGCGGCGTTCATGTTCGTACTCGGTCTCCTCTACCTGGCCGGACTGTTGCCCAACGCGGGCTATCTCAGCCTGTGATGTCGGTTTCGTCCCACGGCTAACGCCGTGGGGTTTCGCTTCGCAACCGCTGTAACTGGGACATTCGTAGCTGCCGCAAGCTACGACACGCCTGATCGGCCGACGGCTGTGTGATCAGTGTCTCGATCGGTTCAGGTGTCCCGATAGCGGTCGTGCTCACCGGGGCGGTATTTTCTCACCCTGAATACGCTGAGACCCCTTTACCGAGTTCGCGCCTACTGCGGTAAGTACGGGGATAGTCGATGGATGAAGCGACCCAGGAGGAAGTCAACGAGGCGATTCGACGACTCGAAGCAGACGCGAATTCCGACGAGATCGTCATCGCAGATGGATAGCTGTGTCGCCGAGGGGACAACGCCACGAAATCACAGCGCTCTGTACACCCCCGCCCGCAGTTCTCTGGTCGACACACCGCGCTCCAGAGGGGATACCGGAGACGACGCAGATCGATGCGACGCCGGTGGACGCGTAACCGACTTCTGCAACGGTATCAATACGAAAGCCGTGTGAACCCTGCAACGGTCCGAAGTGAGACACGAGTCAGTCGGCTCTCCGTTTTTCACCCGCTTCTGCCATCGTTCGGACCGCTCGAGCGGGTAGCGGTGACCACAGGTAGAGCCACGATGCAGGAGACGGCGCTATTGACTACCGTTAGTCTTCGTCTCCCTCTTCGACTTCGTCAAGCAGTTCCGTTATCACGTCGTCAAAGCTGTCACCCGGGTCTTTCCGCAATGTAAGCCGCTTCCAGGTCTCCGTCGAAACCGTTACTGTTGTCGTCTCATCGGCCATGGTATGGCTATGAAACTCCGATTTCAAAGCATCCAGCATATCATGACTTAATTGCCTCGTTATCTAATTTTTTATTATTTCATGAGGTGATGGTGTGTATGGGTGCGATAAACGGACCTGACGCTCACAGGTCAAACGTATAGGAGTACCGAACTGGACCCAAGTTCGGATCGGCTCATCAGTGATGAGTTTGGGCGGCGTGTGGCTGGCTATTCAGAGTGCCGAGAACCATCGATAGTTGTGCATTGAACGCAAAGCACACGCTTATTATTCCGGCGTGTCAGTTACGGGGCAGAAACAGATGACGGAGCCAATCGAAGGCGAGACGCGAACGTACGAGCGAACGTTCACGGTCGACGACGTCCAGCAGTTCGCGGCGCTCACCGGTGACGACCAGCCCCGACACACTGAGCCGGACGCGGACGGACGAGTGATGGTACAGGGATTGCTGACGGCGACCCTGCCGACGAAACTGGGAAGCGATAGCGAAGTGTTGGCCAGCACGATGGAGATCGATTTTCATCGGCCGGTCTATACCGGCGAGCCGATTACCTGTCGATCGACGTACGACACGGTCGTCGAACGGGACGACCGCTACGAGTTCACGTCGGATGTCGTCTGTGAGAACGCGGACGGGCAGGTCGTCTTGACCGCAGTGACTGAGGGGATCATCCAGAAGGACTCCTGACGACGGGGTGGTCGCCCGCGTCTCGCGGGCTGACTCGCGACGACGTTGTCGAGGAACCGCCTCCGTTGCGCCGTCGGTCTCGATCCGGTCCGACCCGACCCCTTTAGGTCGCCCAGCCCTCGAGTGATACCTATGACCGCCGAGCCGCCGCTCGTCCTCGATATCGATGGCACGCTGACCCGCCCGGAGGGCTGGGGGATCGATCCCCGCGTTTTCGAGCCGCTGTACGAGTGGGACGCGCCGATCGTGATCGCCACCGGGAAGGCCTTCCCCTACCCTATCGCCCTCTGTCACTTCATCGGGATTCCGGAACTCGTCGTCGCCGAGAACGGCGGCGTCGTCTATCCCGGCGACGAGGTCTTCTTCACCGCCGATCGGGAGGCCGCTCGAGCGGTCGTCGAGGACTACCGGGCCGCCGGCTACGACCTCGGCTGGGGCGCGGCGGACACGGTCAACCGCTGGCGCGAGACCGAGATCGCGGTCAGCCTGGACCAACCACTCGAGCCCCTCCGCGAGATCGCCGCGGAACACGGCCTCGAAGTGATCGACACCGGTTACGCCTACCACGTCAAGGACACCGACCCGAACAAAGGCGAGGGAATCGTCCGGATCGCCGATCACGTCGGCATCGATCCCGCGGACTGCGTCGCCGTCGGCGACTCGATCAATGACGTCTCGACCTTCGAGACCGTCGGTCGCGGGTTCGCCGTCGCAAACGCCGACGAGGCGGCGAAAGCCGCCGCGGACGAGGTGCTCGACGGCGTCCACGCCGAGGGGACGCTCGCCGTCCTCGAGCGGGTTCGTGGCACGAGGTAACACGGTTTCGGAGCCGCGAATCGCCGATTCACGGCCGTGAAATGCGCTCCTACTTTTATGTCGTTCCTGGCGACAGTCCGAACTACCGTGTCCGCCCTTCCGAACTGGATCGACGAGCGGATCGACCGGAACCTCGACAACACCCTGACCCAACGCCACGTCGTCGAGACGATGTTCGAGTCCGAGCGGCCGTTCTTCTCGATTCGACAGTTGCAAGCGCTCGTCAAGCCGAATATCAGCAAGGCGACCGTTCGAAACCGCCTCCACGAACTCCAGGAGATCGATGTCGTCGCCACCGAGACGTATCCGGAGTCAGTGACGCTGTACTACATCGATTACCCGGCGTCGGACTGGCCCCTGTCGCCGGAGGGGAAACGGGCGCTCGTGACCGACTCCCCGCTGGATCGGCTCTCCACGCGGGACTTTCTCACGATGCGGGATACAGCCGGCATCCGAACGCTCGTGCTCGCCGGGTTTCAGTTGACGCTCGTGGCGTTCGCGCTCGGCGGTGGACTGACCGTTGTGGGCGCGGACATCGGTATAGAGAGCGATATCGTCCTCTGGGATACGGCCGCCGACCTGTTCGGGATCAGCTTCCTGTTGTTGTTCACCGAACGGGGGGCACGCTGGCTGCGGTCCCGGGATGTCCTACCGGACGCGCTCTCGAGCGACTGAATCGACGAACTGCCCGACTGGCGGTACCGGTTGCGACACGAGACCGGGTTCTCGACCGCGCCGACACCGAATCCCGGACCGGAACTGCTCGTTGACCGCTCGTTCGCCGGGATCGCCGTTCATCCGCGGGCTTTCGTTGCCGGGAACGTCGGTGCCGGCTTCGTCTCCCCGTCTCGACGAACGAGTGTCCGAGGACAAGGCACGAACGGGTCGGTGAGTCCGCACCCGCCGCTCGCCCCTCGAGCACGATCGGTATCCGTTTCGATCCGGTCCATCCGGCAGTACGGCCGACACCCGCCAGACCCATCGCTGTCCCGGCAGTCAGCGGTCCCGTTTCGGTCCGAACTGCACCCTCACAGCGGCGACGCTTCCGGTCGAGGGGGAATTCGGCTCGAACGGATGAATAGCCGTTTCACGGCTGCTAATGGGCAGTTCGTGGCCGCGAAATTCGTGCCCGGGTTTACCTATCCGTGATTGTTCGAGACGATTGCAATGTTCGGACTCCGAAATCGGTCCCCCCGACAATGCGAGAGCGAGTCATCGACGACGACTACCGCCGTGAGCCGGCGGCGCGTCCTCCAGGGCGGTGCGGTTACGACAGTGTTGACTACTGCCGGCTGCCTGGGCGAGACGCTCACTGCCGGCGACTCGAGCAGCGGCGATGGCGAGTCGACGAGCACCGACGGCGGCGGCACGGACGGCGACGAATCGGCGGCGCTCGAGGACGAACTGCGGCCGCTCATCGACGACTATCTCGATGCGGCCGCCGCCGAAGACACCGAGACGATCGCGACGCGTACCCACGGCTCGAGTCCGCTTCATCCGGAGGGCTGGGAAGAAGCGGGCTGGGAGTTCCAGGGTGACGCCTACGAGGACGTCGACGGCTACGAGATCGAACGCGTGATCGAAGACGCCGCCGTCGAGGACGTCCTCGACCTGGCGACCGCCGACTTCTGGTTCGAGGACGACGAACTCTCGACGGCGATCGGATCGAACGACATTGCGATCGTCGAGGTTGCGTCCGACGACCTCGCGGCCGAAGAGCTCGACGTGTGGGTATTTGTGACGGAGGGTAATGCATGGAAGGTATTCCTGATCGGGACCGAAGACGAGACGCCGGAGGACCCGACGGAGGCGTTCAAGGACCCCATCGAGGACGAGGAGAACGACGTCGTCGCGGGGATCGACTGGGAGTTCGACCAGGACAACCTCGGCGAGGAGACGGAGTGGGCGCGGGTCCATCTCACTGACTCGCCGGGCGTCGACGCCGATACCGTTCGCATCGAATCGACGATCGCCGGCACGGAGATCGAGTTCTACAACGACGAACACGGCGACCTCTCGTCGACCTGGGCGGGTGCAAGCGGAAGCGTCGAACTGAACCCGGACGGCGACCAGATCGTCGTGACCGCGATCGACGGCGACGACGAACGGATCGTCCACCGCCAACACTACGAGCCCTGAGAGCGGCCGCTGCGGCCGACGGCGCACTCGCTATGCTAGCTCTGTCCCGCGTTCGAGTCGTCCCCGCCCGTGCCGTCGGCGAACTCGTCGGTTTCGTCCGCGACCGACGACTGCACGTCGTCCATGTCGACCCCCGTGTCGACTTGCTCCTCGTCGATGGCCCGCTCGAGGGTCTCTTTCTCGGTGACGGCGCTCAGTCCCGTCTCCGCGACCGCGGACCGGATCTCGCCGGCGTCGATCGCCGACTCGACGGTCCCGTCGTTCGTCGACGACTCGAGCGCTCGTCGGACGATCAGATACCCCACCAGTGCCGCGCCGCCCGAGGCGACCGCGCCCGGAATGCCGTATCGTTTGTAGCCGAAAGTGACCGCCTTCTTGCCGATCGTATAGGCACCAATCATACATGACTGGTCGGCCGGAACGGGCAAGAGCGCGAGGCTTTCGTACGGAAGCGAAGCGCGGACGGCCGGCGAATCGCGACACTGACTTACAGCCGGCGGGATAACTCCGGATATGGTTTCCCTGCAGGTCATCGCCGTCGCCGTCGTCGGGTTCGCGGTCGTCCTCGGCTGTGCCGCCGCCGTCTACAGGGACGCGGTCCGGCTCGAGATCTCGCGGCCGGCGCTGTGGGCGGGGCTCGTAGCCGTCACCTGTGGCGGTGGACTGGCCACGTATCTGGGACCGCCGAACGTGCCGATCCCCGGGCTGCTCGTGATGGTGATCGCGGGCCCGGCGCTGTACCTCTTCGAACGCGACGACGCGAGACACGGCGACGAACCCGCCGATCCCCACGCGCTTCCCGACGGCCCGGGCGGCGACGGCGCGAACGAGCGCCGAAACGAGGAGTAGGTGGCCCGGACACCACTGGCCTTTTGCCCGCGCCCGCCCAACGACAGGCATCATGAGCGACTCCGCGAATCCCGGGGCCGACGGAGCGAGCGGCGACGCCACCGCCGAGGGCGACGGCGGCGGACCGGCACAGGTCTCGAGCCCGGAGTATCACAGCGAGAACCACACGGCCGCCCAGACCTGCGGCTGGACGGCAAACGCCCTGCGCGGCGAGGGGAAGTGTTACAAGAACATCTTCTACGGCATCGAGTCCCACCGTTGCATCCAGATGACGCCGGTCGTCCGGTGCAACGAGCGCTGTGTCTTCTGCTGGCGCGACCACCAGGGCCACTCCTACGAGATGGACGACGTCGCGTGGGACGACCCCGAAGCGGTCGTCGACGCCTCGATCGACCTCCAGAAGAAACTGCTCTCGGGCTTTGGCGGCAACGAGGAGGTCCCACGCGAGGTGTTCGAGCAGGCGATGGAGCCCCGTCACGTCGCCATCTCGCTGGACGGCGAGCCGACGCTGTATCCCTATCTCCCCGAACTCATCGAGGCCTTCCACGACCGCGATATCACCACCTTCCTCGTCTCGAACGGGACCCGTCCCGAGATGCTCCGGGACTGTGACCCGACTCAGCTCTACGTCAGCGTCGACGCCCCCGAACGCCACACCTTCGATCGGGTCGTCGGCGCGATGGAGGACGACGCCTGGGAGAACCTCCTCGAGACGATGCACGTCCTCGCGGAGAAAGACGATACCCGAACCGTGCTCCGGACGACGCTCGTCGAGGGCGAGAACATGCATAATCCGGACTGGTACGCCGGGTTCTACCAGCAGGCCGATCCCGACTTCATCGAACTGAAAGCGTACATGCACGTCGGCCACTCGCGGGGTCGACTCGACCGATCCGCGATGCCCGACCACGAGGAAGTCGTCGCGTTCGCCGAGGACGTTCGGGAACACATGCCTGAATTCGACGAAGTGATGGGTGTGCCGGCCTCCCGCGTGGCCCTCGTCTCGAAGACCAACGACACGTGGGTCCCGAAACTACAGAAGGGAAGCGAATTCTGGGAGCGCGACCCGGTCACGGGCGACTGAGCCGGACGGCCCGGTCCGTGATGGGCGCAACGCCGTCGCCCGGCGGCGGCGAGAACATTTACGTACCGAACGACGGAAGGTCCACAGGTGTCCCTGCGATCGTTCATCGACGAGATCGGAACTCCCGACCGGACGATCGCCGTCATCAGCGACGACACGACGGGGCCTCTCGAGCGAATGCTCGCCGAGACGTTCGCGGAGCAACCGGTCGGCGTCGAATCGAACGTGACGATCCCGGCGGCTTCCGATATCGGACCCGAGATCGAGCGCGCGCTCGAGGCGGCGGGCGATACGGCCGTGCTCTTCGAGGACGGCCAGCCCGTCGCCGCCTCGCCGATGCTGGAACTGTACGATTCGATCCTCGCGATCAACTCGGACCTGTTCGTGACCGGCGCGCGCGGCGTCGGCGAGATCGAACTGCCGGCGGTCCTCGCGAACCTCGACGAGACGCGACTCCGGCTCTGTGGCTACCCCCTCTCGGACAAGGAGAAACTCCTTCTGATCATCGTCTCCCGGTACATCGAACAGCGCGCCTGGGCAACCGGTCACGGCACGCTTCGCTCGGCGTTCCAGCGCCTCTCGCGTATCGGCGACGAGATCGGCACGCGGGATGTCTACGCGAAACTCGCCGCGACCGACGTCGAGACGCACGTCTACGGGATCGACGACGGCGCGACGGTCGATCTCGACGTGACCGCCCACACCGGCCCGGGAAGCGAGTATCGGGACGCCTGGTTCGTCGTCTACGATCCGACCGGGGCGGGAGCGGCCGCCGCTGCCGAGTCGGCGAGCGGTCCCGTCGCGCTCGTCTGCCTCGAGACGGAGCCGCGGACCTGGGACGGGTTCTGGACGTACGACCCGGATCGGGTCGCAGCGATCGACGCGTACATCGCTCGCGAACTCTAGAGTCGCGAACTGCGGACGACGCCCCTGATCGTCACGCGGAGTTTTCTGCTGATGGCCGCCAGCGTGACCCCGTAGACCGCCGCGCCCAGTGCGATGATCGCGAGGAGCTGATACCAGTGGTCGATGGCAACGGCGCGCTCGACGGGGACGATCACGGCGACCATCACGAGACCGGCGGCGACCTGTTCGCCCAGCGTCCGCGGGAACAGGACGACCGTCGAGAGTTCTCGCTTGACGACGGCGGCTGAAAGGGCGTAGCGGAGCGTTTCCGCGACGACCGTCGCGACGACGACGCCGATCGCGCCGGAGGCGAGCGTCAGTGCGACGCCGAGGACGACGTTGATCGCGAGCGTCACGGCCGAGATCCGCGTGTTGCTGTCCGGGCGGTCGATCCCGTAGAGCACGCTCGTGAGCACGCCGGCCTGGGTTTTGGCGACCTGATAGGCCGCGAGGCCGACGAGCAGCGTCGCAGCCGCGCTGTACCCGGGCCCGAAGAGCGTCACCACGAGTTGCTCCGGCATGGCGACGGCACCGAAGAACATCGGGATCGCGATGATACTGGTAAACGAGAGCGTATTCGAGATGTCGGGGCCGAGCGGCTCGCCCTCGCTGTGGCGGTGGCTCACGCGGGCCATCAGCCCGCTCGAGGCGGCCATCGTGACGAACGTCGCCGGGACCGTGAGCTTGAGCGCGACCTCGTAGTGGCCGGCGGCGGCGGGCGCGAGCAGGTAGCCGAGCAGGATGATGTCGAACCGATCGTAGGCCTGTCCGAGAAACGAGTTCGGAACGCTGTATCTGGCGTACGACCAGAGGTTCCTAACCGTCTCTCGAGTCGGTACGACCGGCCGCGTCCGGATGAAATACCAGAGGACTGGCACCGTCAGGAACGTCGCGGCGGCGAGTCCATAGGCCATTCCCGCCGCGCCGAACCCGAGCACGATCAGGCCCAACTGGAGCGGGAAGGTGAGTACCGACCGGAGCGTGTCGGTCCACATCGAGGCCCCGACGCGGCCGCGGGCTTGCACGATCAGATCGAGCGGCTCGAAGAGCGTGACTGCGAACAGCAAGACGACGAACAGGATCGGCGCTTCGGGGAGTCCCGTGTAGGAGACGAGCCACCTCGACGCGACGGCCGCCGCGGCGATGGCGAGTGCCATCCACACGAGCGTGAACAGTCCCTGACTGCCGATCAGCTCCCCCGACGGGGCGTCGACCTCCGAGTATCGCTTTTTCACCGCCGTTCCCCACCCGTTGACCGCCCGGTCGGCGATTTTCACCAGCGAAAAGAGGAGGTAATAGCCGCCGAACCCGGTCGGGCCGAGCACCCGCGCGAAGACGATCGTACCGAGGAACCCGATCGCGGCCATCGTGAACTTCGCCGCCGTCGCCTTGACCGTCTCGCCCCCGAGGCTGACCGTCGTCGCGTCACTCATCGCTGCCGGGTACCCGTTTACGATCGGTCGGGCGATCACAGCGCCGACGGTCGGGCCGAACGGTTTTCCGGCCGGCCGCTCGGTTCGGTCCTGCGGTCACAGATACCCCAGCTCCTCGAGTTGGGATTCGAGACCGGCGAGGTCGGCCTCCGAGAGGTCCTCGCGGCGCTCGAGGTCGGCGACCTTCCGATCGAGTTCCGCCTCGAGGGCCGCCGGATCGCAGTCGCCGATCGTCCGGGCCTCGGTCAGGTCCTCGAAGTAGTAACAGTCGGCCGTCGCGAGCCCGTGACGTTCGGTGTCGACCCGTGCGACCGCATAGCCGTCGGCCTCGAGCGAGAGTCGGCGTCGCCTGGAAATCCCGTGGAACTCCGAGAGCGCGTTCGACCGGCGTTCCAGCGCTGGCGGGTCACTCGAGAGCAGCGGCCGAAGCGAGTTGCCCCGGCGGTGGTCGGAGTCGATGCCGGCGAGGTCGAGCAGCGTCGCGTAGACGTCGAGGTGGGTCACGAGGGCGTCCCGCGTCGCTCGCGTCCCGCTCGCGTCGGGCGTCCGGTGGCCGGCGTGCGAGCCGGGTGCGGAGACGACGAGCGGGACCCGCATCACGGGCGGATAGAGTCCGCTGCCGTGTTCCCACGCGCCGTACTCGCCGAGGGCCTCGCCGTGGTCGGCGAGCGTGACGACGTAGTCGAACTCCGCAGCGAGTTCCCCGTAGATGTCCCGGTAGATGTCCGAGAGGTATCGGACGGCGTCGTCGTACGCGGTCGTGATCCGCTCCGGTTCGTACGGCGGCTCCTCGAGCGTGGCCTTCACGCCGTCGAAATGGGGCGGGTCCGCGTCCGGATCGGTGCGGTACTCGTCGGGCGGGTCGTACGGCCGGTGGGCCTCCATGAGGTTCGCGAACAGGAACTCCCGATCGCGGTCCCACGAGCGGTCGCGAACGTACTCGAGCAGTTCTGCCGCGCCGTCGTCGCGATGGCGTCCCTTGAGCCCCATGTCCCGGAGCTTCATCAGGGCACCCTGTTTCAGCGATTGCGTCGTATCGCAGTCGCCGTCGACGCAGCGCCAGAGCGCCCAGAGGTACCGGTCGGGGCCGTCGGACTGGTGCTCGGCGATGAACGCGTCCCAGTCGAAGACGTTCTCGCCGAGACCGCGGAGTCGCCAGCCGCCGTCGAACGCGTCGAACCCGTGGTGCCAGCCCAGCCGTTCGGAGATGTTGACGTTACAACTGAACGCCCGCGTCCGATACCCGCGCTTCTGGAGGAGTTCGGGGAGGCGCGTCGTGTGTCGATCGAAATCCTGTGAGCTGATCGTCACGCCGGCCTCGCTCGCGTAGCGACCGGTGAACAGCGAGGCGTGAGCCGGGGCCGTCCAGTGGCTCGTGCTCCACGCGTTCGTGAACTGCACGCCCGGTAGCCAGTCGAAGTGTTCGTCGAACGCATCCGCCCGGAGCGTGTCGAGCACGACGAGGGCGATGGATGGCTCGTCTCCCATGGTCGCGTGTCCGCTCATCCTACCAGCCCTCCGCCGAAGAACCTATCCCCGGCAATGACCGACCGCGGAACGGTCGCTGCCAGCCAGCCGTGCAGCGAGATCGTCACGCTCACAGGACCGTCGCGATCGCCTCTTCGAGCGCCGCGACCTGCGCGTCCGTCTCGCGCTCGAGGGCGTCCATATCGAACCGGACCGGCTCGTTCGTCACGTCGCCGTCGATCGGCACCCGATCGAACAGGTTCGCTCGCGGCGTGTCGAAGTAGAACTGCGCCCGGTTGCCGTATGTCAGGGCGGGCAGACAGGCGTGGATCCGGTCCGAGCGGACCACATCTGCGTTGGCGTAGAGGAAGAGGTAATCGGTCACCATATCGGAGACGAAGACGTTCTCCTGCTCGAACAGGGGCGTCTCGAGGCCGACCAGTTCCCGCGCCCGCTCGCCGACCGGGAAGTGGTACGGTTCGTCGAACGGCGCGTGATCGGGCCTGATGATCGTCGACGACGCGCCGTCGATATCGGGCTCCTCACCCTTATCGAACGTGTGGACGTCGAACTCCCGGTTCGCCTCGGGCGGTTGATGCGCGTCGCCCAGGAACAGCGAGCAGTCGATGCCGTCGTACAGGTACTCGACGAGGTCGCCGTACGCCTCGTAGGCGGTTCGGTCCCGCGTGAGCAGGACCTCGATATCGAGCGCGTCGAAGACGGCCGCGACGTCCTCGCGCTCGGCCTCGTCGTACTCCTCGCCACCCCCGCCGATGATGACGATCGGAATGTCCCGCTCCCTGAGTCGAGTGAGCGTGTCGAAGTACTTCCGGAACGTCGGCCGGGAGAGCACACAGCCCGGGAGGACGGCCAGATCGGCGTCGATCAGTTCACTGATGGTCACCGTGTTTTGCCGAATCTGATGGGTCGGCGACTCGTAGTCCGCCCCGTGGCCCGCCATCCGTTCGAACTTTCGGGTCCCGCGCCACAGCGCCGCGGTGTCCGCCGCGTGGTTGGGATAGCCGCCCGTCTCGACGATCTCCGCGTCGGGAAACGCCCGCTCGAGCATCGCCCTCGCCCCGTAGTCGATGAACCCGTTCCCGATGTTCGTCGTCCACGTCCGCAAAAGCAGGATTCGCATTGCGCCCGTCTCCACCGGAACGGGCCATAATTATGGGGCGACTACGGGCAGACAACAGTCCGATTCGACGCCGAACGGGGATCGTAGATGCCGCTCTCGAGTCGAACTGTCTCGAGTAGACAGTCGTCCGGAACGGGTTTTGCGAGTCGATCACACGGTAATGCATCACTGATGCTTCCGTATCGAACCACACGATACGCGATTCGGAGACGAAACGCGAATACCAAGCCTTAATCGTGGGCAGCAGAGAGTGGAGGACAGCGGGATGGGATAGCCAGGAGATTCCGGCGGGCTCATAACCCGCAGATCGGTAGTTCAAATCTACCTCCCGCTACTTTTCGACGCGAACAACAACGAGGAGCGAAGCGGCGAGTGTCGTGAGCGTCGATTCCTGTTCGAGATTGTGAACTCGAGGTCGCACCTCGCTGAAATCGATCGTGGGGGGTCGAACGCGACCATCCCGTCTGAAAACGAACGGCAGCTGCTACGCAAACGTGGAAGCGAACGGTACCGTGCGAACACCGACGAGAAGTGGTCTGCTATCGTGGCGGCAGGGAATTGCCACACCCTCCCCAACCGATTCGCTCACGCCTATTGCGTTCGCTCATCCCTCGCGCAGTATCGACGGCTACCCTCGCTGGCGCTCGGGCAGCCGTCAGCGCGCGCCACAGCACAGCATCAGTAGCGGTCAGTCGAGATAGCCGAGTTCGCGCAGGCGCTCGGTCGGCATGTCGATTCCCACGTCGTCATCGGACGCGCTCGCGCCGGCCGCCGCCGCGCGCTCCTCGACCCACCGGCGCACGTCGTAGACCGACTTCGGAGATGTCTCCGCCGTGGAACTCGCGTACGCGCGCCAGGAGTGACTCGCCGGCTTCTCGCCCGCGTCGGGTGGATAGAATTCGGTTCGCATGCCGTGGTCGCTGACGACGAGGAGGTCGTCGTCCTCGCCGAGGGCGGCGACGATTTCGTCGACGAACCCGCCGACGCGGTCGTAGGCGCGTGCCAGTGCGGCCTCGTCGTCGGCGTAGGCGTGACCCGCGGCATCCAGCGTGTGGACGTGGACGCCGGCGATCGAGACTGGATGCACGAGCATCTCGCGGGCCCAGCCGAACTGCTGGGCACAGAGCCCGAACAGTTCGCGCTCGAACTCGTGACGGGGCATCCCCTCCGCAACGGCGTTCATCAGGTCCCAGGCTCGCTGGAGCGGCCGGCCGTCGTGGACGCCCGGCCAGTTGTGGACGACCGCGTCGTCGGCGTCGAACATCGATTCCCGATCCGTCTCGCCGATGCGCTCGCGCGTGCCGGTCCGCGACCGAACGAGTTTGCCGAGCGTGCCCCGAGTCGACTCGTCGAGGCGACCGGTGACCGTCGACGCGAGATCGAGAGCCGGGTTCGCCCACTCGCTGGTGCCGCCGCCGGTGATCCCGTGTTCGGCCGGCTCGAGCCCGGTCGCGACGGTCGCCCAGACCTCCGGCGTGTACGGCACCGCCTGCGTGTTCGCGAACGTCTCGATCTCGCCACCCGACTCGAGGCGGACGGCGTCGAGGTCGAAGTGGTCGACCAACCCGGCATCGAGCGCGTCGAGCGCGAGGACGACGACCGTCATGCGTAGCCCAAGTCCTCCAGATCCTCCTGCAACGCGTCTTCCTTGACGACGTAGGCGGGATCGAACCGCTCGAGTTCTCGCTCGAGGGTGGGGTCCGCCACCTTCTCGCCGTCCTCGAGTCGAGACGTGCCGTCGCCGGTCGCGATGTGGGCGGCCGTCATGGCGGCTTTCTGGTCCCCGTAGGCGGCGAAGGCGACCTCGCGATCGAGCGTCCCGACGCCGTGTTCGGTCCCCGTCAGGATCGTCGGGACGTCGACCAGCGAGACGACCTCTCCGAGATCGGGGGCGTTCCGCGTGCCGAACGGAACGTTCAGCAGTTCGGGTCGCATTTCGCCGGGGTGTCCCCACAGCCCGTCCTCGCCGAGCAGCTCGCCGTGGTCGCCACAGAAGACGACGCGCGTCTCGTCCGGGATCGCGTTCCAGAGAGTCTCGAGGGCCGCGTCGAGTTCGGCGATCTCCCGGCGGTAGAGGTCCCGCACGAGGGCTTCGTCCGCCTCGGAGCCGCGCCCGGCGAGGACTCGGCGGGTGACCCGCTGGGCTCGCGCTCGGTCGATCGTCGCGCCGTCGGGATCGTACGGGTGGTGCGGTTCCATGAGATGCAGCCAGCCGAACCACCCCTCGTGGCCGTCGATCTCGGCCAGGAACTGGTCGACGACGGCGGCCGCGGGACGGAACGACTTCGCCGTCTCGGCGACGTAGCTCCGGAGCCGCTGGTACCGGTTGTAGCCCCAACTGGCGAGCTTGTAGGGGAGCGAACCCCGCTCGAGCAGGATCGCACCCTTGTCCTTCAGCGACTCGCCGCCGCCTTTCGGCGACGTAAACGAGTCGAAGCCGGCCGCGTAGCCGTACTCCTGGGAGAGCAGATGGTTCGTCGTGATCCCGACGCAGTGGGACTCGAACTCGTGGGCGACGCTGGCCTCGGACTCGAGGCCGTTACCGGCCGGGTATTCCCCGCCGATAATGGCCGGGAAGCTGCCGGGCGTCGCGGTGCTCGTGGCGAAGGCAGCGTCGTGAGTTGCGTCCAGAAATTCTAGGGTTCGAGGCATGTACTGGACGTGGTCGGTTCTGAGCGAGTCGACCGTGACTAACAGTGTCGTATCCGTCGTGTGATCGGTCATAGGTATCCCAGGTCCTCCAGTCGCGCACGGCTCGCCGCGTCTACCGCCTCGCCGAACGCCCGTTCGTCGTGGTCGCCGTCGGTGACCCAGTCGCCGAAGGCGGACGCGAAGAGACCGTCCGGGACCGTCTCGTCGGGACGTTCGGCCTGCTTCGACGGCGGCCCGGAGACGTCGTACACCGCCTCGGTGCCGAGTTGGTCGCGGTAGTACTTCCGGTCACCACGGTAGACGACCCGCTGGCCCCGGTCCCAGTAGGATTCGTCGCTGCCCTCCGGGATGCCGGAGCCCGAGCCGACGATCTCGGCCCGGGCGCGCTCGCGCTCGAAGGCGAACGGATCGAACGGCTCCGTGCTCGCGAGCGCTCGGATCACGCTCCCGAGGTCGGCGTGGGAACTGAGCCCGTCGACGTCGACCGGACGGGCAGTGTCGCCAGGGACCGCGCTCCGGTCGTCGGCTCGAGTCTCGTCGACCGCAAGGTCGAGGGGGCGATCACCGGTCGCGATGATGTCGCACGGGACGTGCAACAGCCCTTCGGAGAGGCTGCTCATGTGATTCATGAGGTAGCCGTCCGATTCGTAGCCGAGGTTCTCGCCGTGGTCGGCCGTCACGATCAGGATCGATTCGCGGTCGTCGCCGCTCTCGAGGGCGCTCACGAGGTCGGCCACGACTCGATCGAGGTAGTCGACCGTCGCCGCGTACAGCCGCCGGACGCGTTCGACCGCCGCACCGAACTCGCCGAGGCCGTCCGCGGCGTTTACGTCCGAATCGCGGAACGAACTCGAGTGGAAGTCGGCTGAAACGCCGTGGATCGAGTCGTCCAACCCGCGAAACGGCGTGTGCGGGCCGTGGGCATCCATGAAATTGGCGAAGGCGAGTACCGGCCCGTCGGGTTCGGTGACCGCCCGCTCGAGGGTTCGAGCGATCGCGCGGCCGCCGAAGTCGGTCGGTTTCTCGACCGGTAACCTCCGGCTCAGGTCGTCCAGTTTGAGGAGGACGCCGTTGGCCAGCGAGCGCAGCGGGTGGTCGTGCGCGAGGGCCTGCCGGACGAAACCGGCATAGGCTTCCACGCCGTCGGTCGACCGATCGGCGATGTGGCGCTGGACATCCATTCCGGCTGGCAGCCTGCGGCTCGGCGAGATGGGGACCGTGCGATCGAAAAAGCGGTCGAACCCGAAGACGGGGCTGGCGTAGATGTTCGACGAGACACAGACCGACTCGTATCCCTGCCGTTCGAGTGCCGCGATCCAAGTGTCCGCGGCGTCGATCGGGTCGAACCGGCGCTGGTGGGCGTGGACGCCCGTTTCCGACGGGACCGAGCCCGTCAGGAGGCCGGCGTGGCTCGGGACGCTCCAGCCGGCGAGCGCCCGCATGCCCTCGAACCGGACGGTCGCCATCTCCCGGAGGCGAGCGGCGTACCGGTCGTAGACGTCCTTCCTGACGGTGTCAAGACAGAGGACGACGACGTTCGGACGGGCGTCTCCAGTCATGTGAATCGCTCGAGTGCGACACTGAAGCGGTCTCGCTGGTTCGATTCGGTCAGGTCAGTGACGAGGCTCCGCTGGTCGCTCGCGACGGACCGCCGCGCCGCGGGCGACAGGTCGGCGAACGCCACCAGCCCGTCGAACAGGCCCGCTTCGGTCGGCGGGACGACCTGTCGAGCCGGCAGTAGCTCTCGGACCCCGGTCGCCTCGGTGACGATCGTCGGCGTTCCCGAGAGGAGCCCCTCGAGCGCGGCGACGGGAAACGCGTCGCCCCGCGAGGACTGAACGTAGACGCTCGCGCGGTCGAACCAGTCGGCGAACGCGTCCGGATCGACGAAGCCGGGCGTGACGACGCGGGGCAGTGCCGCGTACGGCTGCTCGTCGTGGCCCGCTCCGAGGACGACCAGTCGAACGTCGACCTCGACGACCCCGGCGACCCGCTCGACCGCTCGAGCCAGCCGATCGTAGCCGTTCGCGGGTTTGGCCTCGCCCGCCGAGAGAACGGTAAACGGGTCCGCGGGCGAACGCGGGGAGAGCGCGGCGAGCCGTTCGTACTTCGCGTCGGCGATCGGGGGCCGAACGTACGCGACCGGGACGTCGCCGATGTACGGCCGCGCCCAGCGGGAGGCGTCGCGGCCGACCGCGATCACGCCGTCGAGCAGCCGGTTCGTGAGGGGTCTGAGGCCGCGCCAGAGGTGTCGTGTCGGCCGTTCGGCGAGCGTATAAAAGGTCTCGTCCGCGGCGAGGTAGACGAGGGTCGTCCCCGGATGGCGTAGTTTGTAGGCGAGTCCCGTCTGGAGCGGGGCGCTCCCCTCCGCGATGACAGTCTCGTAGGCGGGCAACGTCCCGGCGGTTCGAAGCCGGTCGAGAGTCCGGTTGGTGTTGCCGCCCGGTTCGGGCGGTCGAGTGCCGGTTTCGAAGTGGCGGCGATCGGCGCTCACGGCGTCGGCGAAGACCCGGTGGGCTGGGTGTGCGTCGCTGTTCTGATAGAGCAGACACCGATCGCTCGTCGCCCCTCGCCGCGGACGCGGCGTCTCGGTCGGCGCTCGAGTCGTTGAGTTACCGCCTCGATCGGGTGCGGTCGTCCTCGTCGTCACGGATCGAGCACCCCCTCGGGACGCCGCCGTTCGGGTCCGTGGGCGTCGTCCGCGCGGTCCGAGTCCGGGGGAGCGTCGACGGCCGCCGTCTCGGCGACGACCTCGCGAAGCCCCGCCGCGAAGCGGTCGTACTCGTAGCGGCGGGCCGCAGCGCGGATCTCGTCGGCGTCGAAGTCGTCGGGATCGAACCGTCGGACCGTCTCGCGGACGGACGCGACCGTCGGCTCGAAGCAGAGCCCGGTTCGTCCCTCCCGGACCTGATACCGCGTGAACCCCTCGTCGACGCCGAGCAGTGGCTTGCCGGCCATCATGGCCTCGGCCCCGACGAGGCCGAAATCCTCCCGTTTCGGCGCGTAGACGACCGCGGTCGCTCGCGCGACGAGCGACTCGATGTCCTCGACGTAGCCCCGGACCTCGATGTTGTCGGAGTTCGCGGCGACCGCCTCGAGTCGGTCGCGCTGTTCGCCGTCGCCGGCGATCACGAGGCGTTCGTCGAGCCCCGCAAACGCCGTCGCGATCAGATCGATCCGCTTCTCGGGGGCGAGCCGGGACCAGGTGACGAAGTAGCCGTCGTCACCCTCGTTGCGCCAGTCGCCGGTGACCGGCGGGTAGACCACCGCAGCGTCGCGGTCGTAGAACTGCCGGATGCGGTCCCGGACCAGTTCGCTGTTCGCGACGAACCGATCGACGTAGTCGTTGGCCTCCTTGTCGAGCGCGCGCCACGCCTTCGCGTACGCCTTGAGACCGATCCCGACGAACGGCAACTGGAACGACGAGAGCCGGTCCCGATAGAGATCGTACAGCCATCGCGGCGGGCTATGTGGGTAGTGAACGATCCGCTGGCCCACGTCGGGGACGTAGTACTTCGACAGCGGCGCGCTCTCGAGGACCACGTCGTACTCCGTGAGGGCCGGGTGAGCGTCGGTCAGGTCGAGCGCCACGTTCAGCGTCTCGAGGGGGTTCAGACCCTCGTTTTTCCACTCGAGGAAGGGGCGCCACGGGAGCGACGTGTACTTCGATTGCTGGAACGGGATCACCTCGATATCGGGGGGCAGTTCCGTGTCCGCGGCGACGTAGGTCGTGTAGATCGGGGCGTCGAGCACCCTGGCGGCCTCGATCGCGAACTCCTCGCCGCCGCCGATGCCGGGGAAGCGGTCGTGGAGGATCGCCACGTCAGTCACTGTAACACCTCCCGGAGCTCCCGGTCGGGCGACCAGGTACCGTCATGGGTCTCCTCGTTGCCGGTGGCGCGGGCGCGGAGGAGCGAGACGCTCGCCCGAAACAGCGAGATCTGACTGTCGAACAGCGCGTACAGCGGTTGGGCCGGGCCGAGCGCGTCGCGAGAACCGAGCGCCGTGAACGCGAGGACGCCGATGGGCGTCGCCAGCCCGAGCGGGCCGAGGACGGCCAGCGATCCGATCGTCGCCACGCCGATGCCGGTCGCGACGAGCCACGGTGAAACGATCATAAACCACCAGTTGAAGGGGAGGACGACGCGGCCGTAGGCCCCGTGTCGGCCGAGCGCGTCGCGCTGTCGCCACAGGAGCCGGAGCAGCCCCATCGCGCGCCGGTCCTTTTGCTCGCGGCGCTTGCCGAACTCGGAGTGGGCGGCTTCCTTGTAGCGGATGGCCGGATCGAAGACGACGCGGCCCCCGTTGCGCCGGATCTTGAGGGCGAGTTCGGTGTCGTCGGCGATCGAGTCCTCGTCGATCGGGACGATCGCGTCGCGCTCGAACGCCGAGAACGGCCCGTGGAAGATCAGCGTCGAGTCGATATGCGATTCCAAGACCTGGATCATCGTCTGGATGTCGCGGTACCCGCGCTCGACTTCGCTCTCTCCGATGACGTCCGCATTGCGCCCCGTCACCGCCGCGACGGACGGGTCGGCCAGATTCGAGACGGCCGTACGGAGGGCGTCCGCTGCGATCCGGGAGTCGCAGTCGGTCTTGACGACGACTTCGTTCGCCGCGGCGGCGTAGGCCTCGTTCAGCGCGGGTGCCAACCCCCGACGCTCGTCCTCGCGGATGAGCGTCAGCTTCGGTTCCCGGCGGCCGGCGAAGAAGGTCTCGACCAGGTCGGCCGTTCCGTCGTCGCTCGAGTCGACCACGACGATCTCGACCCGATCCATCGGGTAGTCGAGTTCGACGAGTTCCTCGAGTTTCGACTCGACGATCGCGGCCTCGTTGTACGTCGGCAGGACGATGCTCACCGAGGGTTCTCGCGGCCAGGTCTCGGCGGGCGTTCCCGACGGCCGCCGGAGATAGTAGACGCCGAGGTAGATCAGATACGGCAAACCGGTCAGCGCGACGACCCCGAACAGGACCTCGAGGAGACGCTTCATGCGAGTACGCCTCAACGCTCAACGGTCCGCTGCAAAGCCCGTCGGCTTGCATTGTGCACGGTGAGACGACTGTGACTGTCATCGATCCGGACTGGTGCCGTCGCTTGCGGGGCACGCCACGAGTCCGCGATCGGTGACCGCCGGGCGGAACTCGCAGGATCGGTGGCCTTTTGGCCACGGCTCGACACCTTCGAGTACGCGATAAACGTTCGTGAACCCCGTCACAGTTCCGTGACGCATGCCACTTTCGATATGCTTTTACCGGCTTAGGGAATACGGACGTGTATGTCTGTGCTAGCCGAGTCCGCCGTCGGGCACGACGAACTCGCCGTGCTCAAACTCCTCGCGCTCGAGGGAGGACTCGAGGGCGACGTCAAGATTTCCTGCTCCCATCTCGCGGACCGCCTCGACGCGTCGAACCAGACCGCTTCCCGACGACTCCAGCGTCTGGAGAGCGCCGGCCTGCT
This sequence comes from Natrinema altunense, assembly GCF_000731985.1. Taxonomy (GTDB): domain Archaea; phylum Halobacteriota; class Halobacteria; order Halobacteriales; family Natrialbaceae; genus Natrinema; species Natrinema altunense. The sequence continues at coordinate 399,512 of NZ_JNCS01000003.1, read as the reverse complement.
CGAACGCGATACGGTCAACGACGGCCAGTGGGTCGCCGTCACGGAGACCGGCGAGCGAACCCTCCACGCCGAGTACGAGGACTACCGTCGCATCTTCGAGACGGACGCGCAGGTCGCACTCGAGGGCACCGTCACCAGCGGGATGGGCGAAGGTCGCCACTACATCTCCCTGCCCGGCTACAAGCGCCAGTTCGAGGACCGACTCGGCTACGAGCCGTTCCCCGGCACGCTGAACGTCGACCTCCGCGAGGACAGCGTCCGCCGGCGCAGCGCCATGGCCTCGCTCGAGCCCGTCCCGATCGACGGCTGGGAGTCCGACGACCGGACCTACGGCCCCGCCGTCTGTTACCCCGCGACGATCGAGACCGCCGATGGCGCGACCTACGACGACGCCTACACTATCGCCCCCGAGCGCACCCATCACGACGACGACCAGCTCGAGGTCATCGCCCCCGACAAACTGCGCGAGGAACTCGCCCTCGAGGACGGCGACCACGTCACCGTCTCGGTGGGTGATCGGGAATGACGGGCCACCACGCCGGGCCACAGTCGAACGCCGACGGCACCACGGCGGGTTCGAACGCGAGTGCGAACCCGTCGGTGCACTCGTTCGAACACGCCCTCGAGTCGCTGCGCGCGGGCGACCCGGTCCTCGTCCACGACGCGGCCGACCGCGAGGGTGAGACGGACCTGATCTACCACGCCGACGCCGTGTCGCCCGCGGCCGTTGCCCGACTGCGCAACGACGCCGGCGGACTGGTCTGCGTCGCGCTCGGTCACGATGTGGCGGAGGCGTTCGACCTCCCGTTCTACTCTGACGCGGTCGACCATCCCGCGACGGCCGACCACGAACTCGGCTACGACGACCGCTCGTCGTTCTCGCTGACGGTCAACCACCGGGACACCTACACCGGAATCACTGACGCCGACCGCTCGACGACGATCCAGGCGCTGGGCGAAGCCGCCGCCGCGCCCGGCACGATCGATTTCACCGACGAGTTCCGCGTTCCCGGCCACGTACACCTGCTCAAAGCCGCACCCGACCTGCTCGCCCAGCGCGAGGGCCACACCGAACTCGGACTCGCGCTTGCGGGCGCAGCCGACCTCTCGCCGGCCGTCGTCGTCTGCGAGATGCTCGACGACCAAACCGGCAAGGCACTGACGCCCGCCGACGCCCGCGCCTACGCGGATCGCAACGGCTTCACCTATCTCGAGGGGAGCGACGTTCTCGACCGCTGTCAGTAACATCCGGCCGCTCGCGGCCGATGACGAGCCGCGTGCTCCCCGGTTCTCAAGGCGGCAGCCGACGTGTTTTTGTCGCAACTGGCGAGCAGAACCGCGAACACTTAGTACGGTGGCTTGTAACAATCCCGATCATGGGATTCGACGAGATGGATGTCGACACGATTTGGATGGACGGCGAGTACGTCGACTGGGACGACGCGGAGATTCACGTGCTCACGCACGGCCTCCACTACGGGTCGGGCGTCTTCGAAGGCGTGCGCTGCTATGATACCGAAAACGGGCCGGCGCTGTTCCGCTGGGAGGAACACCTCGATCGGCTCTACGAGTCCGCGAAACCGTACGACATGGAGATCGAGTTCACGAAAGCGGACCTCACCGAGGCGACGAAAGAACTCATCTCGCGCCAGGAGCTGCCCTCCTGTTACGTCCGACCGATCGCCTACTATGGCTACAACTCGCTCGGCGTCAGTCCCTCGGACTGTCCCACTCGGACCGCCATCGCCGCGTGGCCGTGGGGGGCCTACCTCGGCGAGGACGCACTGGAAAACGGCATCGACGTGATGATCTCCTCGTGGCGGAAACACGCCTCGAGCCAGATTCCGACCAACGCCAAGACCACCGGCCTCTACGTCAACAGCATGCTCGCGGGCGAGGAGGCCCGGCGGAACGGCTACGCGGAAGCGATCGTCCTCAACAAGGAGGGCAACGTCGCCGAAGGTCCCGGGGAGAACGTCTTCCTCGTGCGCGACGACGAGATCTACACGCCCGGCCTGTCGGAGTCGATCCTCGACGGCATCACCCGCGATTCGGTCATTCGGATCGCGGAGGAACTGGGCTACACCGTCCACGACGACGTCTCCATCTCGCGTGGCGAACTCAACACCGCCGACGAACTGTTCTTCACCGGCTCCGCCGCCGAAGTCACGCCGATCCGGAAGGTCGACAACGTCGTCATCGGGAACGGGTCCCGCGGCCCCGTCACCGAAGCGATCCAACAGCGGTTCTTCGACATCGTCGAAGGGGCTCCCGCGGAGTACGACGAGTGGTTCGAGTACGTCGACATGTGAGAAGCCGGCCGTAGGCCGCGACTGATCGGCCGCGAAATACGTTCTTCCCCGCTTGCGTTCCCGGTCTTCAGGAGCGGGATCGTCGCGGGGCCCCTCTCGAGCACCGCGGGAGTCACGCGATCCGGCGAAGGGCAGACGCTCGTGACCAGCGCGGCTGCACGCGTTCGGACAGCGGAAGAGCAGGCGCGGTCTCGAGAATCGCCGCGAGCGAACGAGGAGGGCGCGACGGCACGACGACCGTCACAGACCCAGCGTGCCGTATCGTTCTTAGTCGTCGCCGCGATTCGACTGGTCGGCTCCGTCCCCACCGTCGGTTCTGGCCTCGTCGACCACGTCGATGGAGATTCCGGCGTCCATCCCGCGATGATTGGCGTCCCCGAAGCCGGCGCTCAGGACGCGCGTCAGCGCGTCCTCGACGTCCTCGTCGAGTTCGGTGATCCGTTCGGGTTCGACTTCGATGACGTAGCCGGTCGTGATGTTCGGCGAGGTTGGTAAGAAAAGCACTACGCGGCCGTCGTCGGCCACTTTGCCCGTCTTGAACGCCGTCATTCGAAGGCCGTCCCAGGTCTCGAGTTTGACCGGTTTCTGCAGCGATTCCTGCTCTCCGAAGGCCGTCTCCGCGGCCATCTTCGACGCGTTGTAGACGACCCGAACCACGGGCACGCGGTTCGCGACGTTGTCGACGAGCCGTTCCATGAGCCCGCCGACGGTCGTCCGCATGAGATAGCCGACGGAAAACGTCAGAATGACGAACACCGTCATGGCGACGATCACGCGGATGAACTGTGCGATCTGCTTGCGGGTTTGGAGCGCGTTCTCACCGGAGCCGGGGAAGAACTCTTTGAGTACGGCCTCATCGAGAATGATCCCGGGCGTGATGCCGGCAACGAGCCCGTAGAGCCAGTAGACCGCGTAGAGCGTAATGAGGATCGGGACCAGGACGATCAATCCGCTCGCGAAATCCCGTTTCCACGAAGCCATGTCCCGAAACTCACACTACTGGCTAATGAGCGCTTCCCTTTGTCACATCCCGCTCGAGGGACGGGTCGTCGACGGCCAGCGGGTGTGCCAGTCTCGAGGGATCACCGCCCGCTGCCGCGATCAGTGTCGGCCGAGTCCGAGACGTGGGTAAGACCAAATTTCAAGCCCAGTCACTCCGAACCGGGGCGTATGAGCCTCGAGCAGGAACGGGCGGACGACGCGGCCGATCCGCTGGACCCGTTTCGGCAGTTCCTCGCACTCGAGCGGGACGTGCTCGTCCTCTCGGCGGCGATGTTCGCGTTCAGCCTTGGCTTTCAGATGACCAATCGATATATGGCCGAATACATGTCGGCACTGGGCGCGTCGGCGGTCGTCATCGGCCTGTTCGGCTCGTTCGGCAACGTCATCAGCGCCGTCTACCCCTATCCGGGCGGGGCGATTTCGGACCGGATCGGATCGCGGTACGCCCTGACCGCGTTCGGCTGCTGCTCGACGGTCGGGTTCGGGATCTGGCTGATCGCGCCCGCGTTCGCGGACGTCTCGGTCGGTCCGACGTCGCTAGCGATCGTCGCGATCTTTCTGGGCGTGCTCCTCGCGCAGGCCTGGAAGTCGTTCGGACTCGGCGCGACGTTCGCCATCGTCAAGCAAGCGGTGCCGCCCTCGCAACTGGCCGCCGGCTTCGCGAGCACCGAAACGTTCCGCCGGACGGCGTTTCTCGTCGGCCCCCTGTTCGCCGCGGCGCTGTTCTATCCGTTCGGCTCGAGCGACGGCGAGATCGTCACCGCCTTTCAGCTTATCCTGCTCGTCGCGGTCGTCGTCGGCGCGCTCGGCACGGTCATCCAGCACCGCCTCTACCGGCCCGACGACGACGTCGGCACGGAGTTCGAAGGCGTCTCCCGGCTGCTCGCCGATCTCCGCTCGATGCCGGGCGAACTCCGGCCCCTGCTGGTCGGCGATACGCTCGTCCGCTTCGCCAACGGAATGGTCTACGTCTTCTTCGTCATCGTCGTGACTCGGGTTCTCGAGGTGGGGCTCACCCTGTCCCTGCCGACGGTCGGCACCGTGACCCTCTCGCCGCAGTCGTACTTCGGACTCCTGTTGGGCATCGAAATGCTCGTCGCCCTCCTGACGATGCTGCCCGCTGCCAAGGCCGCCGAACGGATCGGTCTCAAGCCCGTCGTCGCGCTCGGTTTCGCCGTCTACGCGATCTTCCCGATCCTGTTGATCAACGCGCCCGAGGACGCGGCCGTCCTCGCGGGACTGTTCGCCTTCTCGGGGCTGCGGTTCGCCGGGCTGCCGGCGCACAAGGCGTTGATCGTCGGTCCCGCCGAGATGGGGGCCGGTGGCCGGGTAACGGGGGCGTACTACCTCCTGCGGAACCTGCTCGTCATTCCGAGCGCCGCGCTCGGTGGCGTGCTGTGGAGCGGCGTCTCGAACCCGGTGACCGGCGGCGAACTGGTCGCCGGCGATCCGACGGTCGCGTTCGGCGTCGCGACCGCGATCGGGCTCGTCGGCACCGCCTACTTCCTGGTGTTCGGGACGGAGTTCGAGGCGTACCGGTAGTCGATTGCGATGCAGTCGGCCGGTAGTCACCACTCGACGACGAAGTAGCCGAACGCGGCGAGTCCGACGACGCTCCCGATCGTCGCCGCTCCCGCAGCGATCGGTCCGGCGACGCGTCTGGAAAACCCGACCGTCAGCAACACCTCCGTACCGCCGCTCAAGAGGAGCGCGACGCCGAGTGCCGGCACCACGAGTGCGACCGCGAGTAGGAACCGGCCGAGCAACGCGGTGGCGACCCGCTCGAGAAGCGCTCGAAACACGGGCGTCCGTCGGGCCGCCACGAGCATAGTCGTGGCCCCTTTCGTCCGTATCGGCCCCGAGCCGTGGGGGATCGCGTCGAGGTGGAACGACCACAGCGACCGTGTTCGAAGCGGCTCAGAGGAACGGCCGATAGTAGTACGGGCTCACGAACCCCTCGATGACGGCCGCGATCGCCAGCAAAACGGCGACGCCGACGAGCACCCAGAACGCGCGCTCGAGCGCGTCCGCGAGGACCGGTACCCCGACGTGACCCCGCCACGTCCGCCAGGCGGTGCCGCCGACGGAAACCCCGAGCGCGCCGGCGACCAGGATCGCCGGAATCTCGATGACACCGTGCGGGACGACGAAGGCGGCGAGTTCGAGCGGAGCGACTTCGAGCCGGGCGGTGAACCCCAGGGCGACGCCGTTGAACAGCACCGAGACGATCGCCGGGACCGCGAGGGCGATGCCGGCGTAGGCCGTCGTGAGGGCGACCAGCCAGTTGTTGCCGAACAGTTCGACTGCCATCGCCGGCGGGAGCCACCCCTCGAGCCGGGCCGCGATCGACGTCTCGAACCCGCCGGCGACGGAGCCGGCGGCCGCCCAGCCGATCCAGAACCCGAGGACGCCGAGGGCGACGACGAGCGCGTGGGTCCCCGGCGTCGCTCGAACGAACGTCGTCATTTCGGCCCAGCCGCGTCGGAGCCCGGATCGAAGCTGGCCGCGAAGCGAGCGTGCCGGCGGGTCCGGCGGCCGCAGTCGCCCCCGGTAATCGCAGTAGACCGCCGTTTTCAACAGGTCTAGCACCGGAAAGAGGACCAACACGGAGAGCAACGACTCGAGCGCGACGACGTCGACCAGCGAGAGCAGGCCGGCGATCGTCGCCAGGCCGACGAACGCCAGGAACGCTACGACGTAGTAGAAGATCGCCGCAACCGGCCGCGCCCGGACGAAGCCGCCGGCACGTCGGACCGCGCCGAAGACGCCCGCATCGTCGACGACGATCGCGACCGGGGCGAACGCGAACAGCGCCCGGACGGCGACGAGGAGGACGACCGCCAGCAGACCCGCGAACAGCGCGACCAGGGCGGGGCCTACTCCCGAGCCGGTCGCGAGCGACACCGCGCCGGCCAACAGCGCGGCCCCGATGCCGACGACGACGAGCACGAGGCTCCAGCAGCCCACCTCGAGCACGAAGAGCCCGAGGAACCGCAGCCAGTATCGGCGGGCTCCCGCGAGCCCGGCCACGAGCCCGCGATCGCTTCGCAACCGTCCGTAACAGGCCGCGAGTTGTCCCGCAGCGACGGCGGCCGACAGTAGTACGAACAGGACGATGCTCACGACGACCGTCACCGCGGCGAGGGCGAGGAGCGGCGGCGTCAGTATCTGGTCGAACAGCGGCTCGAGGCCGCTGGCCCACGCGTCGAACGCCTCGGGGTCGGTCGGCGGTGGCTCCAGATCGGCCACCGCCGTCCGAACCGTGTCCAGTCGGCCGGTCGTCGCGAGATAGAGGGTGGCGATTGCGATCGCCGCGAACGGAACGACGCGCACGATCCCGGTGATCGCGATCGCGAGGACGTACATCGGCAGGAGATCGCCCGGGCGGCGGCGGAAGACTGCGACGACGGCGGCGACGAAATCGGAGAGGGTCATACGGACCGTTGGGCACCATATCAGTTAAATGAACCCTCTGCGTTCGCGGCCGAACAACTGCTCGGCCCGAGTCACCGTGAATACGTCTCGAGGTGGTCGATGTGACCGTCCTCGATGTGGAAGAAGTCCGCGAATTCGAAGAGAACGGTGCCCTCCTCGACCACGCGGCCGCGGACGGCGACGCGATCGCCATCGGCAACGATCGACTCGAGATCGTGGTTCGTGTCCGGGTTCGGCCGCTGGTCGCGCATGAACGCGACGAACGCCTCGCGGTCCTCGAACGTCCGATCGGGACGGCACTGGACGAACGCTGGCGAGAGCAGCCGTTCGAGGACGGCGTAGTCGTGCTCGTCGAGCGCGTCGTAGTACCGGCGGACGAGGTCGTGGCGGTCGGCGGTCTCGTTCGGTTCCGTGTCCATATCGGTCATTTCGTCCCCACGGGCAAAAGCGTCCGACTCCCGTCTCAGGGGTCCGCCGTCCCGTCGGCATCAGTTTCGGGGAGATCGTCGGGTGCGGGCAGGTCCTCCCGGTCGACGGCGGCAGCGTGGGCGCGATCGGCGTCGGTCCGGTAGTCGTCACCCGTCGCCTCGTCGCCTCGACCGTAGTGGTCCGCCGCCGCCGCGTACCACTTCGCCGCGTTGCGTCGATCCGTCGCCTGTTCGTTCGCGCGTTCCGCGGCCCGACTCACCGCGTCGTCGTCGGCGTACCGTCTGGCGGCGTCGAAAGCCTCGAGCGCGTCGGTGAGCGGGCCGACCGCATCGTCGAACGCGGCGGCCGCGGTCACCCAGTCCTCGGTCGCGACCGCCTCGCGTCCCCGTTCGTAGTCGTCGAGTCCGTCCCGATAGTGCGTGGTCGCGATCCGGTAGCGCTCGACGGCCGCGTCGTCGTCCGAGACGGTCTCGATCGCCTCGCGGATCCCCTCGAGATCCGGCTGCTGGAGCGGGTCCTCGTCCGACCAGACGTACCGGATCGTTCGATCCCCGTCGAGGACGAACACGGATCGCCTGGCGAGGTCCGGGTGGCCGCCGAACAGTTCGTCCTCGAGGACGCCGTAGGTCGCGGCGATCGAGCCGTCGCTGTCGGAAACGAGCGGAAAGCCGAGATCGTGTTGGGCCGCGAACGCCCGGTGGCTGAAGGCGGTGTCGGTCGAGACGCCGACGATCGAAACGTCGTTCTGGAGGCCGAACAGATCGAGGTCGCGAAGCGAACAGAGTTCCTCGGTACAGCTCGGGCTGAAGTCCGCCGGGTAGAAGAGCAACAAGACGACGCCGCTGTCGCCGATCAGCTCCTCGAACGTGACCTCTCGAACGTCCCCGTCGATGGCCGCGGGACCGTCGAACGTCGGTGCGGTCTCCCCCGTCTCAAGCATGCTACTGGTTCGGAACACGAGCGGCATATGTGCACCGATCGAACGAGAGCCGCCGCGTAGCCGGTGGCCGTCGGCCACGGTCCACGATCCGGTCCGCTCCCGTCGGGGTCGGGCCGGTTCCACGACCCTTTTGATCCGGTGCCGCCTAGCTCCCCGCGTGGAGTGTCACGTCTACTACGAGGGCGACGACGACCCCGAGAAGTGTACCGCGCGTCGCCTCGAGAAGTTCGACAAGGCGACCCTGTATCGGTCGATGGGGCAGGTGCCCTACGGGGTCGTCCTCAATCCCCACGCCGAGCAGGCGCTCTCGCCGGCCGACCGCGAGGCGGGACTGGGGACGCTGGTCGCCCTCGATTGCTCGTGGGAATCCGCCGAGGAGGCGTCGTTTCAGATGCGCGGGGTTCACCGGGCGCTCCCCTTTCTCGTCGCCGCGAACCCCATCAACTACGGCCGCCCGTTCCGGCTGACCACCGTCGAGGCGCTCGCGGGTGCCTGTTGTATCTTCGACGAGCGGGAGCGGGCCGCGGACTTGCTCGAGCCGTTCCGCTGGGGCGAGACCTTCCTGACGCTCAACGAGGAACCGCTGCGACGGTACAGCGAGTGTGCTGACTCGAGCGAAGTCGTGGCGGTCCAGGAGGAGTATCTGGCCGACGAGGACGACGAAGACGCGGAGTAGTACGGACGGCGGCGTCTCCGTGACCGCCCGGATCGGGGACGTCCCGCGCGGGTCAGCCGGATCACAGCGATTAAATGCACCACGAGCAAAGGGCGAGTATGGCCAGTTTCGACGCAGCTGAGAAACGGATGCTCGAGAAGATGATCTGTATGCGCTGTAACGCTCGCAACTCCAAGCGAGCCTCCCGTTGTCGCAAGTGCGGCTACAAGAAGCTTCGTCCCAAGGCGAAGGAAGCGCGCGCCGCATAATCGGCCGACTCGGCCGGCTCGTTTTCGAGATGGTGTTCCCGTAGTGGCAGCCGCGGTTCGCGGTCGATCGGTTCCGCGAGCGCGCTCAGTCGTCGGCGGGGTCCCCGACGCCGACGGCGGCCGGATCGGTGGCCGACGCGATCGTGCGTTCGTTGTTGACGACCCAGCGTAAAAGCAGGGCCGCGAATAGGTATTTCGCGCCGATGTCGAGAAGCGAATAGCCCCACGAGGTGAGTCCGACCGAGTCGACGAGGGCGACGCCTTCGACTCCGAGCGCCCACACGATCGGATAGCCGAGCCACAGGACCACCGTCAGCGCCCGCAGGGTGCCGAATATATCTCCCGTGCCGGCAGCTTCGGCGTTCCTCGGCCACTTCGCGAGCAAGGCATAGAGGACGACGACGAAGAACGCGGTACTGACGAGGTAGAACGCCCACCGGAACGCGTACGACGAGGTGGTCAGTGCCGCCGCGAGACCGGTGACGCACATCCCGATGTCGGCGGCGATGACGACGAACAGGTCAGCGGAGTCGACCTCCGCCAGCCACCCGAGCGCCAATAGGATCATCGGTGTCGACAGCGTCCACGTGAGATATCGCCCCCATTGGCTGAGTACGTCCTCGCCGGCCAGCGCGTGGCCGGCGGGCATCTCTATCGGACCGGCCGTGAGCCCGGAGACCAGACCCAGGTAACTCGATAACGACACCAACGGGATCATGAGCGTCGCGCCGACGATCAGTCGCGCCCGATTCGCTCGGACGTTCCGGGCCATGTACAGAAACAACAGGATCGAGAGGCCCGCCAGTGCGATGTTCACCCACAGCGATGAATGCAACAGCGTGTCGGTCCGGATCTGGGTCGCCACCTCGCCCCGTGTCGTCTGTATCGGACCCAGCGTCCATGTCGCGATCGCGGTCGGTCCGTCGACTCTCATACCCCCCACACACCGGGTGATCGTGGTAAGTTCTTGACCACATAGTGTTGGATTATGTCGCCTTTTCGCGGCTCCGGTAGTCGGTCGGCGTTCGACGCCGGCGAACACGAACTCGTGCCGGCGACACCGGGCTCGGCCCCGCGCCCTGCTCCGGTCTCGAGAGCGGAAACTCGTTCGCGACGGCCCTCGCGAGCGGGCCACCGAAGGGAGAAACGTCGGCTTTCCGGCCCGGTTACTGGTCGGGGTACTTCGGCTCCCGGTTCTCCGCCCGCTCGAGCGCGGTTTGTACCACGTCACGCACGTCGCCGTGGAAGACACCGCCGTGACCCGGGTACATGTGTTCGACGCCGGCAGACCGGTTTCGGTCGGCCCCCGAAGCCGTGCTCGCAGCCGCGTCTCGCGGGCTATGCCCGTTCGAACGGGCCGAGGGACTGCGTTCCTCGTAACTCCCGCCGTCGGGCATGCGCTCGAGCAGGTCCCGAATGCTCTCGATGAGTCGCTCGCGGGACTGGCCGGCCCTGTCGGTGCGACCGAAGCTGCCGTAGTCGAAGGCCCCGTCGTCGTGGACGACGACGTCGCCGGAGAACAGCGCCGATTCGGAGACGAACGAGACGTGATCGTCTGCGTGACCCGGGGTGTAGACGACTTCGAAGTCCTCGTCGCCGATCCGAACCGTGTCGCCGTCGTCGATCGCGTGGGTGCGAGCCGGGTGGTCGTCGTAGGCGTACACGTCCGGATCGAACGCGTCACTGACGGTCTCGAGTTGGGCGACGTGGTCGCCGTGTTGATGGGTCATGACCACGGCCTCGAGTTCGTCGGTGTGGGTGCGAATCTCGTCGACGATGCCGTCCATCGCCCCGGCGTCAACGAGCGTCGTCCGGTCGCCGACGGCGAGAAAGGCGTTGCAGGTGAACGTCTCCGCGGCCTCGGTGACGTGGTGGACTTCCATACGCGGACCGTCGGTAGCCGTCGGCAAAAACGGTCCCCTCGACCGCGGGACGGAGACCTCGTCCCACGCACAATATGGCGGATATTTTATACTGGATCGGCGTCCACCCCGTTCCAGCGGCGCTCCCGAACGCGTTGGCTGGTTGGGGAACAGTAATAAACCGGTAACCGCGGAATTTTTCAATCGGAACACCGTAGGGATTACTGTATGGGATTCGGGAGCTACGACGAATCCGAGCAACAGGAAGTCGACGCTGATTTTGACGACGATGACGCGGTCAAGTCGGGAGAGAACAGCCACGACGGAACCATCGAGTTCGAAAACGGTGCGTCGAGCGACGAGTTGCTCGACCGGCTCAAGGAGATCAAAGACGAGAGCGACTGACGGATGAAAGCCGGGGTACGGGCGCTGGGCATCGCCGAATCGTACCGCGGCGATCACGATCGAACGCGGAGTACGCTCGCCGGTGCCGTCGTCCGTGCCGACCGGGTCTGTGACGGACTCGCGTACGGTACCTGTCGCGTCGGCGGCACCGACGGAACCGACGCCGTCATCGATCTCGTCGCCGATCTCGACCGTCCGGACGTCCGGTACGTCCTGCTCGGGGCCATCGCCCCCGCGTGGTACAACGTCCTCTCGCTTTCGCGCATCCGGGAGGCCGTCGACCGGCCGGTCATCGCCGTCACCTTCGAGGCCAGCGACGGCCTCGAGGCCGGCCTCCGAGACGCCTTTTCCGGACCCGAACTCGAGGACCGCCTCCGAACCTACCGCGCGCTGCCGGAGCGGCGCGAACTGTCGGTCGACGGCGAGACCGTCTACGTGAGACACGTCGGCCTCGAGCCCGCCGAAGCCGACGACGTCGTCCGAGCGTTCACGCCCGAGGGCGGCCGTCCCGAGCCGCTTCGAATCGCGCGGCTGGCGGCTCGAGCGGCCGATTCGTACGTTCGGACGGTCGAGTGAAACCGCTCCGCGTCGGCCGACCGAGAGCAGCGTGCGGTCGCATCTCGGTTATCCACAGCCCACCGAGAGGGGCCGAGGTGCCAGCCGGTCTCCCGACCGACGGTTGCGTCCCGAAAGACGTAGGAGGCGACCGCTTGAGCCACCTGTATGGGCACGATGGAGGACTGCTGTGTCACGGAGTGTACGCGCTGTCCGGCGCTCGTCGACTCGCGCAGCCGGATCGTCAACGGTGTCGGCCCCGAGGACGCCGACCTCTTGTTCGTCGGTGAAGGACCCGGAGCCAACGAGGACGAGCACGGCGAGCCGTTCGTCGGTCGCAGCGGGTCCGTTCTCGACGACGCCCTCCGGACCGCCGGTCTCGACCGACACGACATCCGTATCACCAACTGCGTTCGCTGTCGGCCCCCGGAGAACCGCGATCCGAAAACCGACGAACTCGCGAACTGTCGGAGCTATCTCGAGCGGGAACTCGCCACGGTCGATCCGGAAGTGATCGTCACGCTGGGGAAGGTGCCCAGCGAGCACCTGCTCGAGCGATCGGTCGCGGTGACCAAGGAGGCGGGCGACCTCGAGGAGGTCCGGATCGACGGCGCGCCGCGGCGACTCCTGATCTCCGTGCATCCAGCGGCGACGCTGTACGACCGGAGTCAAGCGGAGACCTTCGAGAACGCCTTGCAGCGCGCGGCCGAACTCGCGGGCGTTGCGGACAGCGAGGGCGGACAGTCGCGCCTCGATGGCTTCTGATCGCGCCTCGCGCGTGGTGTCCAGATAGGACGGAGTACAGGTTACTGTCAGTTCGGACACGTCCTCTTTACCGTGGCGGTGTAGACCACACGCCCGCTGCTAGCGAGCAGGACGTTCGTCGCAACGACTCTCAGCGGCACCGGCAACGGCGGTCGCGACGGACACCGATCGACCGACTCGTCGACCGGCGAATGCTCGACGGGCGAGCAACAGTCGGTTGCCCGAAAGGCAATTCACTTCAACGCGCCCCGCCGAGTACGCGTATGAGCACCGCTTCGTCTCCACAGGCGCAGTCCCTCGCCTCCGTCGTCGTCGTCGACTACGGCCTCGGGAACCTCCGCAGCGTCACGCGCGGGCTCGAGCGGGCGGGTGCCGATGTCGAGATCACCGACGACCCGGCCGCCTTCGCCACGGCGGATGGCGTCGTTCTCCCGGGCGTCGGCGCGTTCCGCGAGGGCGTCGAGAACGCCGACCCGCTCCGCGAGGACCTCCTCGAGGTGGCCGAGAGCGGAACCCCCCTGTTCGGGATCTGTCTCGGCATGCAGATGCTGCTCACGACCAGCGAGGAGGGCGACACGGACGGCGAGTCGGCCGTCCAAGGACTGGACCTGATCCCCGGAACGAACGTCCGGTTCGCCGAGGGGCAGAAGGTCCCGCACATGGGCTGGAACGAGCTTCACGTCCAGCGCGAGCACCCGCTCGTGGATGGCGTGGACGGCAACTACGCCTACTTCGTCCACTCCTACTACGCGGCCCCGGACGACGAGCACGCGACGGTTGCGACGACGGACTACGAGCGCGAGTTCCCGTCGATCGTCGCGAACGAGGCCGGCACCGTCTTCGGGACGCAGTTCCACCCCGAGAAGAGCGGTGAGACGGGACTACAGATCCTGCGGAACTTCGTCGAGATCTGCGCCGACGCGTAACGCGACGACGGTGACGGCGGTCGGCCACCGGGACTGGCCCCGTTCATCCGCTTCGCGTTCCGTCGACCGGATCGTTTATTATTTCTATCCCACACGTTTCGAATATGGCGTGGTCCGAACGACGGAGTAGCATCGGATTCGGGTGCCTGCTCTTCGTCGTGTGTGGTTGGATGACCTGGACCAGCTATCAGTCCACCGTCGGCGCACCCACCCCCGTCGCTCTCGTCGCCAGCGGGTGGATGGCGCTCGGGGCGACCGCCTTCGTGATCGCGGGCCGCCGAGATCGGCTCAGGGTCGGTGACCGTCGACTCGAGTGGTGGCAGATCCAGGGCCTCGGCTTCGTCTGTCTCGGAGCATCCCTATTGACTCCAGCGGCGACCGGAGTGCACACATGGCTAAACCCGGTCATCCGTGTTCTGCTAGCCGGTTCGTTCGGGGTATACGGTGCACTCCGGCTTCGATCCGAGCCGTCGGCGGACGATCCCGTCGAACCGTCAGTGCGGGGGCTGTTACGGGTTCTTATACAGTCGGTGATAACTGTCCTCGCCGTGCGTGCAGTGCCGTTCTGAGCCGGGGCCGATTCGGACCGTGGTTCCGTGGACGACTCCGACGCTTCGAACGGTATCCGGAACGAACGGCACTGATTCGCTCGAGTTCATCCTCTCGTGCTCGAATCCGCTCTTCCTGTTCGAGGGTCGCGCCGTGGATCCGCTCATCATCTGTATCGACGATCCCGTCTGGGTGGTTCGCATCCACCTTTGCTTGGACCTCTTGCTCGACTGTTGCCTCGAATTCGTGTTGACCACGCATTGTGATCGTGTAGTGGTTCGTTCGCTTGTCGGCCTCGCCTTTGTAGACGAGCCCTTTGTCGATGACCGTATCAAGATTCGGATACAGCCGCCCAGGGTGGATCTCGTTCTCGTAGTACTCCTCGAGTTCACCTTTGATCGAGGGGTCCTGAGGACCGTCCCGGCCGGTGATCACGTACGAGATGCCAACGCTGGAAGCGGATGAATCCACTATGGCGCAGAAAAACGGCCATCACTGATGGCTTACTCGTCCCACAACCTGGTAATTCGTTCTTCGATCTTGTCAAGGACGACCCGCAGTACATCCCGATGATCGCTTGGCCACGAACTGTCCTCACCGGGTGTCGGAGCAGTGGGCGGAGGATGAAAGTGGTCTCGCGTATTGTGAGGGTTCGGATGTCGGTCCCACCGGCACTCCCAGGCGTGATCAGGATGCACCTCTCGGTAATGGATTTTGAAATCGTCGTTCGTGTACCAGCGAACAGTGAGATTCGCCTCCTCTATGGTTTCAGGATAGTACGATGGTGCAAGTGTCACATAGAGTTCGAGATGTCCACTCGAATCCGTGATCGTCGCTCGAGCGGCCTGTGCCGTGGCTTGGAGGCGTGTCTGAAGAAACTCGAGCACTGGGCGGTCGATAGGCGCGGGGCTACGTCCATCTCCTGCAGGCGGCGTCATCGATGGGATTACCCGGATGCTTGGTCGGTCTCAGCGCCAGCACGTTGCTGACGGGCGCGTTCGTAGCGCTTGCGCTCATCTCGAGCGGTCGCCCAGTCGGCAAGGTCACTATACACATCGTCGATCGTCCGTTCGTCGCTCGTCTCTGCAGCATCGACGGCGTCGACGGCTGCCGGCGTTGTGGCATCGTACGTTTCTTCGTACTCTGTAATCCGTGTCGTGAGCGTGCGGACGTGCTCTTGGAGTTCGTCGATGGTGTGCTCGGCAGCAAGTTGGTTGATGCGCCGCCACTGGAAGTATGCATCATTGCGCTCGTAAGTCGTCGGATGGCCGTCGTGACGCGTGACGATCCCGAGGTCACTGAACCACCCCAGATATTTTCGGGCTGTCTTGGGGTCGCATTCGGCCTGCTCTGCGATAGCGCTCGCCGTTGCAGGCTCGCGGGTCTGAAGGATCGTCCCGTAAATACGCTGTTCAACATCATCGTCACGAAACGCGTCCTCAAAAGATGGGGGGCCATCTGGAGACTCTGTATTGGACATACTCGATCTTGCGCGGCTACCGATATAATTCTTACTTCGAGGAATAGTTTCCTGATTGGGTGAGTCCGAGTATCCGTATCACTTTTACAGTATTCTCCGTGATTTTTGCGACTTATTTTGAACGGCTCGTGAAGCTCATGACAAATACAGGGAGGAGTGATTAGTATCTGCCCGTCACAAATTGCAGAAAGTAGAAAACACGATACTACTGTCGTTCAGTATCAGTGATTTCTGCTCTATTGAAAATGCGGTACGGCAGTACGATCATAGCTTTGTAGCGGTCTTTTTGATGTTGTGGAGAGCGAGATACTCCAAGAGAGGCTCGCTACCGCTACACAACCGAAGACTGAGGCCTAACTAAAGACCAATGCTCGTTATCTTCCGTTCCCTACTGGATAATGTTCGTCGTCGTTCAGCGCGTCGGGAATGAGCTCGTCCTCGACAGTGATGGCCATGCCCTCGCGGCGCGCGAGTGCGAGCATCGCTGTCGCGTCGAGGGCGACGGCTTTCTGGACGGCGTCGGCGTCTCGGGCGCTGGCCACGTGGTCCCGATGGAACTTGAGAAGTCGTTCAATGCCGGCTTTGACCTCGGAGACATCGGTACTGTTGAGTCCTCGGAGGACCCTGACGTAGGGTAGATACCGCGCGACAGCCCACGGTTTGTCCTGCTCTTTCACGGCATTTTCGAGCGCCGTCGCGTGTTCCTCGACCGTTCCGGTGTCAAGGAGATAACTACTCAGAGCGCGGGCCAGATCGATGCGGTGGGCCAGAGACCGGTTTTCGAGGTCGTCGATGAATGCTGCCGTAGCACGCTCGTTGACTTCTGCTGCAACTTCTTCTACGGTTGATTTCCCCAAAACCGCATTATAAATCCCATCGATACACTCGTTCCAGGGCCCCATCTGAGCGGATTGTCTTGGTTCTTTTTTATACGATCCGTTCCAACGGACATCGATGGTGTGAATCCACTCATCGGTGAGTGCATCGAACCATTCTTTCGATTGACCGACATCCTCCATCGCCAATAGGCCGATAGCGACAGTCTGCCCTTTGGTTGGACGAGTGATTATAGCTTCTTTAATACCGTCTTTTCCGTCGAGCAATTTTCCTCGCTCTTCATTGATGAAAGTTTGTATGTCTATCATTATCTCAGCTTATCCCGCGGAATACGTTTCCTATTTTCACCAATATTGAGTGCTCTGACGGCCTCAGCCGGTGTGACATCCCACGCGACGGCTGTGTTGAATCGCCATACGGCGTTGTTTCACTGTTTGACGGTCTGCTTGATGTTATAAACGACACACATCAAGGCGATTTCACGGAACTCTTGACTCGACAGACGCTCATACTGATCCGGTCGAAGGGCTTACACAACGTGGACGGAGAGGGAAGATCGGCCGCGCTGAGGCCGATCTCCCCGGCTATTTGTGGCATCTCCTTCAGCAGGTCAATCGTCATTCGGTAGGACGTATCGAGGTAAATCCGCAGACAGTGCAGGGAAACAAGAGCATAGTCGGCGAATCCGCCGCTACCTTCCGGGGCGGCGGATTCGTCTCCATCGTCAGTACCGTTTTGAGCGACCGGCACAACTTTCCCAATGAAGCGGGGGATTTGCGTCATAGACACTCGCAGCCTCCCGCTTCAACTCCTTTGATTTAGCGACCTATCCCGACGCTGTCTAGTGATTCAACACAGCCGAAGGAACCGAACCGATCGCTGGGCACTACAGCAGTTCGCGCACGTCGGAGTACCACATGTCGTGGTAGTCGACGTGCCCGACCCGGCGAGCGATCGCGACGGCCAGCGAGTGCCAGCAGCGCTCGGTCGGGTCGTCGGCATCCAGGTTGTACTCGCTGTCCTTGCAGGTACAGCCGCCGTCCTCGACGATATACTCGTCATCGTAGCCGACGACGATCGTAAAATCACGATAGGACTTCACGCGGTTTTCGCCGACCGCTTCGATGGCCCGAACCCCGCGGTCACCGTGGACATCCGTGATCCGGCCGACGATCTCGGGCGTGAGTTCGCCGGCTTCCTCGAGAGTTGCTTGCCATCGCTCGACGGGGTTGGCCTCCGACACAACTGAAACTGTGCATCGGACTGTAAAATCGGTTTGGTTGTCCATCGACCTCCGCGCGAGTCGACCGTCGGCCGCTCGAGACCACACCGTTTTTCGCCCGGTACCGACGAGACGAGGTATGCGCGTCACAGAGGGCGGGATCGAACTCGAGGTCCCCGGCGAACAGACGGAGGGCATCGAGGAGGCGGTCTTCTACAACCCGCGACAGGAACTGAACCGGGATCTGACGATCGCGACGCTGCGGGCCTACCGCGAACGTGAAGAGCGGGCCACGTCGTATCTGGACGCGATGACTGCAAGCGGCGTCCGCGGGGTCCGTGCCGCTGCCGACGGCTGGGACGTCACCTGCTGTGACGTCGACGAGGCGGCGGTCGACCTCGCGCGGGCGAACCTCGAGCGAAACGATCTGGCGGCCGACGCGTCGGTCGAACACCGCAACGTCACTGCCCTCATGCACGACGAGCCGTTCGACGTGATCGATCTCGATCCCTACGGGACGCCGATGCCGTTCGCCGACGCCGCGTTCGCGAACTGCCGAGATCTGGTCTGTGTCACCGCGACCGACACCGCGCCGCTGTGCGGCGCGCACTTCAACAGCGGCGTCCGCTCATACTCCGCGGTGCCCCGCAACACGGATTACCACGCCGAGATGGGCGTGCGAATCCTCGTCTCGGCGCTCGCGCGCAGCGCGGCCCGGTTCGACGTCGGTATCGAGCCGATCCTCACCCACGCGACCAGCCACTACGTCCGGACGTACCTCGAGCTGACCCACAAGCCCACGGCGGCCGACGCAGCGATCGACGAGTTAGGCCACTGCTATCACTGTGAAGACTGCCTCTACCGCGAGGCCGATCCCGGACTGATCGCCGATCCGGTCGAGACGTGCCCCCACTGCGGCGGCAATCGGATGCTCACCGCCGGCCCCGTCTGGCTCGGCCCCGTGCAGGACCCGACGTTCATCGGCGCGGTTCGCGACGAAATCCCCTACACGTTCGACACTGCACCCGAGGCTCGAGAGCTCTGTGACACGCTCGCGGCGGAGCTCGACGAACCGACCCACTACGACCAGCACAAGCTCTGTCGGAACTGGGGGGTGCCGGCCAACGCGATGGACGAGTTCCTCGCGGACCTGCGTGCGGTCGGCTACGAGGCCTCGCGGGCCCACTACGGCGGGACGACGTTCAAGACGGACGCCAGCGTCGGCGAGATCCGCGCGGCGACCGAAGGAAACCTCGACTGATCGCGGTCAGTCTCCGTCGGCGGACGGGGCCCGTCCCGCCGTTCGGCCAGACCCCCCTGCAGTTTCGGCGTCGGTGTCGGGTCGATCCCCCACCAGTCCGTCGCGGTTCCCGGTCGCGATGGCCGGCGGTTCACCGATCGAAAGGGACGATTACGGGAGTTCGTTCGGACCGAGTCGGGGACGCCGTGCCGAGTCCCCCAGCGTAAGCCGCCGTTATGGGGCCTGTCCGACGGGATGACATATAGCGGCCCGCGTGGAAGCACCGCGCGTGCTCGACCCCAGACGGGGCGTGGCGGTAGCGGGAGCGGCGTTTCGGCTCGCTCGCAGCGAACAGCTAACGCTGCTCGCGGCGGGCGTCGCGTTCTACGGGTTCATCTCGCTCGTGCCGCTCATGCTGCTTGCACTCGGCATCGCCGCATCGATCGGCGGCGAAGCGCTCGCGGCCCGGCTCACGGCGGCGGCCAGCGACGTGCTCACGCCGGCGGCCCGGGAACTGCTCGCGGAGACGATCGTCGACGACACCGGTCGGCAGGGGGCGACCGTCGTCGGCATTCTCGGGCTCCTGTGGGGCTCGAGTCGGGTCCTTCGCGGTCTCGATCGGGCCTTCTCGCGGGTGTACGGCACTGCGGGCGAGAAGTCACTGCTCGACACCGTCTGGGACGCGATGATCGTGTTCATCGGTATCTCGCTGGGACTCGTGATCGTCGGGCTCCTCGAGGTCGCGATCCGGTTCCTTCCCGGATACGGCCTTTCGGTCGTCGGACAGCTGTTCGTCGTGCTCGGCCTGGTCGCGACGTTTCTGCCGCTGTACGTCGTCTTTCCGGGTGCAAACGTCGGGCTCCGCGAAGCCGCCCCCGGAACGATCGTTGCCGCCATCGGCTGGTACGCACTGAGCCGCAGTTTCTGGCTGTATACCGACCTCGTCACCGGGTATGCGGTCTACGGCGCGCTCGGGGCCGTCTTTCTCGTGCTCGTCTGGCTGTACGTCGGCGCGATCATCCTCGTCTTCGGTGCCGTTCTCAATGCGGTCCTCGTCACCCGTGAAGTGGATCGGCAGCTACAAAGTCCCGGACACCGACAGATTTCGACAGAAGCGATGACCGACGACGCTACGGGGGCCGACGAGGGAGCCACGGAGGACCGCGAGAGCGACCGTGCGACCGCGAGGAGCGCCAGTGCCCGGACGCGCGATCGCGCGAGCGACGCCGCGGCCCTCCGCGAGGAGATCGAGCGACTGCGCGACCGCGTGGACGCCTTCGAAGACGATGTCGAGGACCGGACCGTTCGAAGAGAGTCGCTCGAGGGCGACCTCAAACGCTACGTGCGCCGACGGGTCCGCCGTGGCCACGCCCGCGACTGGGGGCCGTATCTCGTCTTGCTGTACGGGACGGCGATGTCGATCGCGGCGTTCTACTTCCTGAAGGGCGGCTGGGCGATCCTCGCGCTACTGGTCGTCTGGACGTCGACGCTCGGCGTCTACGTCCTGATGGTTCTGTTCGGGTTCGGCCTCTCCCTGCTGGGGATTCCCGGCCGGCTCCGAAACCTGGTCGGAGAGCGACGCTCCTGAGACGGCCCGCCCTCGAGTCGGTCCCGATCCGAACGGTCCCGGCGAACCGCGTACTATTGTGCGGGGACGGTCCGTTGGACGAACCGGCGAACCCGGTCCGTGTACGTCGCCGGCCGATGGAGGTTGCAGATGTGGCCGGCGTCGGCAAGTACTTCGATGCGGCCGTCCCGTGCGGCCTCGGCGTGGGCCCGCTCGCCGCGACGCATGAGAGTGTCGTTTTCCCCGTTGAGGAGCAGCGTCGAGCCGGGATAGCTCGAGAGTTTCGCCCGAAAGTCCTCGCCCGCGATGGCCGGTGCCGCGTCGCCGAACTGCGTGAGGTAGAACCCCGAATCGATGAGTTCCCGTTCGATGTCCGGCGGGAGTTCCCGGCTGCGTACCCAGCGAGCCGCGAGCCTCTCGCCGGCGCGTTTCCCGAGGGTCGGCTTGGTCAGGAGCCGCGCCAGCCCGCCGCTCAGTCGCGTGCCGAGTCGAAGCGTGTGCACCGGGTTCGCACTGCTCCCCGACAGCACCAGCGCGTCGACCTGCCCGGGATGGCGGTAGGCATACTCCGTCGCGACGTAGCCGCCCAGCGAGAGTCCGACGAGGACCGCCGCGCCGTCGACGTCCGTTTCGAAAACCGACTCGAGGACATCGATCGCCGGCTCCATTCGGAACGGCTTCCCGGCGCGGGTGCCGTGGCCCGGTAAGTCGGGGGCGACGGTGTGATACTCCGCGGCGAGCCCCCGTGTTTGGGGCAGCCACAGTTTCCGGGTCATCATCGCGCCGTGGACGAACACGATCGACTGGGCGTCCGCTTGGCCGGCGATATCGGTACCCTCGTCGCCGGTCTCGCCTGGCAAGTTCATAGCCGTTGAACGTCTCACGAGCACGGCCTTAGTAGCCTACCCGGCCAGTCACAGCGACGGACCGCTACGCCAGACTTCGAGCGTGTCGCTGTCGAGCGGCGGCTCGTGCTGGGGAACTCTCGTCGGTTCCGGTTTCGATGCCGTCCCTCTGCAACCGTGTCGACGGCCGCTCGTCGGTGGCGTCAGTCCTCGCGCTCGAGTTGGTCGCCGCCGAACTCGTCGTCGCTCTCGATGCGGGAGGCCTGTGGACCGCTCTGATCCTGGTACTTCGACCCGCGCTCGCTGCCGTAGGGCCGTTCGGCCGCAGTCTTGAGTTCGGTGAAGGTGAGCTGCGAGATGCGCATGCCGGGCGTGAGCGCGACCGGTGCGGAACCGAGGTTCGACAGCTCGAGGGTGATCTGGCCCCGATAGCCGGGGTCACAGAGGCCGGCCGTCGCGTGGACGACGACGGCGAGCCGGCCCAGCGAGGAGCGACCCTCGACGTGGGCGATCAGGTCCGCCGGGATCTCGACGCGCTCGTGGGTGGTTCCGAGCACGAAGTCGCCGGGATGGAGGATGAAATCGTCGTCCTCGTCGACGACGGTTTCGGTGACGTACTCGTCGACCTCCCGTTCGGAGTTGGGATGGATACAGGGGATGTTCGTCCGCTGAAACTCGAGGAATTCTCGGCCCAGTCGGAGGTCGACGCTCGCGGGCTGGATCTGTAGCTCCGGGTCGTCGAGGGGCTCGACGACGAGGTCGCCGGCTTCGAGGCGCTCGAGGATGTCCGCATCGGAGAGGATCATACCGAGTAGGAGCGAGCACGGGGTCCTAAATTCCTCGGTCCGCGTTCGGACGGCGCGGCGAGCAGTCGGAACCCGCCCGCTCGCGGGACGTCGGTGGGGCCGGCGGTGTCACGGCGGGTCGCGTCCGCTCGGGCGACGCTGGAACCGGATATTATCGATTCGAAATGTTCTCTCGGACGGCCTAATCCGTTATACGGCTGCATCGCCAAGCCGACCGCATGGACGGGACGCAGGACCGATTTAACGGGAACACGCGGGTTCTGCACCAGCGCGCCGTCAGAATCCCGCTTCCCGACCGGGAAGCCGAGCGGGTCTTCCACGAGAACATGATGAACGTGGCGGTCGCCCGGGAGCGAAAAGCGGACCTGCTCGCTGATCCGGCCGTGTCCGTGCTGGACGCGTACGAAGTCCAGTTCGATCACATCGCCGAGAGTTTCGAGCGGCGGCTCCGACGGACCGTCGGTGACGACTACGAGGAGGTCGCGATGGCGTACAACCGCGGTGAACGGGACGATCAGATCGGTGCGCTCGCCGCGTACTATTTCGAGGGTGCCTGGCGAGCCCAACAGCAAGCGACCATTACGGACATGTTGTACGCCCCGCTGATTCTCCGCTATCCCGACAGTTTCACCACGAACATCCGGTTTGCCAGCGGCTACACGACGACGGAGTCGGTCCGCTACGAATCGCCGGCCCACTGTTCGGAAGAACTCGACGACGAGCATACCGAAACTTACTACGAAGAGAGCCTCTACTCCCAGCAGCAGGCGGCGGACTACCTCAGGGAAAGCGCCGCGATCATCCGCGAGGAGTTCCCCGACCCCGACGACACGTCGTTCGAGGAGCGCAAGTACGGCGGCATCGTCTCGGCGAGCGGCCGACGCGGCTCGGTCTTCTCGGCGATGCTCGAGCGGGTCGAGCCGGACCCCGATCGGTTTGCCGAGTCCATCAGCGAGCCGACCCTCGTCGAAGCGGGCCCGGAGGCGCGACGGACGGAACGGACGTTCCGCCTCGAGAGCGACGTCATCCACTAATGGGACCGAGCGCGGCCGTATAGGTACGGCTAAAGGGTTCCCCGTTCTCGTCCCGGTCATGAAACAGGCCATCGTCGCCCGCACTGACATCGGCATGGGACAGGGAAAGCTCGCCGCACAGGTCGCCCACGCGTCGCTGTCCGCCTACGAAAAGGCCGATAGCCAACGACAGCGCCAGTGGAAGCAAGGCGGCCAGAAGAAAGTCGTATTGCAAGGCGAGAGCGAACGCCAACTGCACGAACTCTCCGAAATCGCGGACCGCGACGGGATACCGAACGCGATCATTCGCGACGCGGGCCACACCCAACTCGAGCCCGGGACCGTCACCGCGCTGGCCGTCGGGCCGGCTGGGGACGACCACGTCGACAGCGTGACCGGCGAACTGTCGCTCTTCTAATCGGGACGGGACGGTCCTCGGGCGGAACGGCACCGAGGCAGGGACGAGACCCACGAACGGAACGGGACGCGTTAGTCCGAGCGGTAGCCCCGCGGTTCCTCCCTGACCGGCGACTCCTCGTCGGGCAGGGGCGCGTCGGTGACGATACCGGGGGACAGCGAGCGGATGTCGATCGATTTGCTCCCGAGCACCGCGAAGCCGGCGAAGATCGTCAGGAAGCCGGCGACCGCCAGCGCGTCGATCGTCTCGCCGAGCAGTGCCCAGCCGCCGAGCGTCGACACGACGGGCACGACGTAGAAGATCAGGTTCGCGCGGATCGCACCGGCCGCGTCGATGAGTCCGAAGTAGGCGATGTACGCGAGCACGCCCGCGAAGATGCTGACGTAGCCGAGCGCCAGGACCGCTTCGGTGGTCCACGTGATCGCGGTCGCCGACTCGCCGCCGGACCAGGCCAACAGGTGACACAGCGCCGCGGCGAAGGGGAGTCCCCAGGCGACGCGGACCGTACTCGAGAGGTCGCTGTCGGCCCGGCGGATCAGCACGGCCCCGAGCGCGGCGGCGAGCGCGCCGACGAACAGGATGCCCTTGCCGACGGCACCGCCGAGCAGGTTCGCGGGATCGGGGCTGACGACGAGGCCGACGCCGAGCAGGCCGAGTCCCATGCCGGCCGCGCCACGCGGGGAGAGGCGCTCGTCGGAGAGCAAGAGCGCGGCGAATATCGGCGTCATGATGGGGTTGAGGCTGTACATGATCGAGGCGACGGCGCTGGTGACGTACTGCTGGCCGACGAACAGCAGGGCGTTCGTCAACCCGATGGCGAGCACGCCGGTCGCGAGGACGGCCCCGATGTCGCCGCGCGTCCGCGGGAACAACTCCGAGCGGGACGTCGTCAGACCGACGTACGCCAGCATGACGACGGCCGCGACGTCGAACCGGAGAGCGACGAACAGCAGCGGCGGGAAGTACGCGAGGCCGGCCTTCGCTGCGACGAACGTGCCGCCGAAGAACAGACTCGAGAGGGCGAAGAAAAGGGCGGTGCGGCGAGCGACCACTACGCCGTCACCCCCGTCGGAACCGTCCGCGTCGAGCCGATCACGGCCGACGCGTGGATAGCGAAAATCATCGTACTCTCCCCTACGAGCGCCGGGGTTATAGTTTCGTTCAGAAAATATTTCACGGGAAGAAACCGAAGCAACGCGGGAAAGAGTTAGCGCACGCGACAGCGTTGCAGACTCTGCAATAGTTTCACGGTACGAAACTCGTTTATCACTGGGGACACGAGCGGGCGTATGGAATCTGCGCTCGAGGAGATCGAGTTCCTCGCGCTCTCGTCGAACCGCGTCGAGGTGCTGGGGCTGCTCGCGGCGGGGCGCTGTACGCGCACCGAGTTGGCGGACGCGACCGGGGCTTCGCAGGCGACCCTGGGACGGATCCTGAGTGACTTCGAGGATCGTTCGTGGATCAGACACGACGGCAGCGAGTACGTCGCGACCGCGACCGGCCGGCTCGTCGCCGAGGGGTTTACCGATCTCCAAGAGATCCTCGAGACCGAGGCCAAACTCCGCGGGATCGTGGACTACCTGCCCACGCACGCGATGGACTTCGATCTCCGCCGGCTCTCGGACGCGACGATCACGGTCCCGAGCGCGACGCGCCCGAACGCGCCGCTCGGACGGCTGCTCGGCTTCCTCCGGGAGGCCGACGAAGTCCGTGCGTTCTCCCACACGTTCAACGAGCAGGCGCTGCGGGTCGTCCGGGAGCGCGTCACCGCCGGCGACCAGCGATTCACGGGCGTCTTCGGCCGGAGCGCGATCGAAGCACTCGCCGACGAATCGGAGCTCCGACGGCAACTCGAGGCGCTGCTCGCCGCCGGGGACGCCGAGATCAGGGTCCGCGAAGAGGGCGTCCCGATCGCGATCATGATCGTCGACGGCGTCGTCTATCTCCTCTTGCGCGACGGGAACGGGGTCCTACGGGCCTCCGTCGACACCGACGACGACGCGGTGCGGGCGTGGGCCGAGGACTCGCTGGATCACTACTGGCGGACGGCGACGCCACTCGAGCCCGGGACGCTCTCCGAGTGAGCAGCGAGCGGCGGAACACCGCTCGAGGCGCTACGCGGGGGCGGACCCGAGCGGCCCCGAGCCGGGGACGCTCGACTCGAAGTCGAGGGTCGGCGCGGGCCGCGCGCGGTCGTAGCGTTCCGAGCCGACTGCGATCGACGCGGGTTCCGGCTTCGTCTCCTCCTCTCCGGTCCGTTCGATGACGTACTCCTGCCCGACCGTCGACGCCTGCAGGTTCTCGACGGGCGCGTGGTCCTCGGTCAGCACCGGCACGTCGTCGGTCTCGGGCGGGTCCAGTGACGCGTCGATCTCGGTACGCAGGTCGAGTCCGAGGTCCCGGCGCTCGTTTCGCTCGGCGAGGTCGGCCTCGGTGAAGTCGGTGTCCGCTTTCGTCGCGACCACCTCGATGTTCTGTACCGACCCCCAGTCCGAGGTGCGGTAGCTGTACGTCGAGGCGAAGGCTTCGTCGATCGTCTTGTACTGCGCGCGATAGAAGTCCGAGCCGGCACCGCTGGGCGCGGAGATGATGTTCGCGAGGAACACCCCATCGTCGGTCAGCCGATCCGCGGCCAGTTCCATGAATCCGAGTTGGGTCAGGTGAACCGGGACCTGGTCCTTCTGGTAGGCGTCCAGCACGATCACGTCGTAGTTCTTGTCGGTCTCTCGGAGGAACTGCCGGCCGTCTTTCGTGTGTACCGTCATGTTCTCGCTCTCCTCGAGGCGGAAGTAGTCCTTGGCGGCCTGCGAGACCTCGGGGTCGAGTTCGGCGACGTCGACGTCGACGTCGTACGTCCGTTCGTAGTCCTTCGGGCCGGTGTACCCGCCCCCGCCGATGAACAGGACGTTCTCGACTTCGTCGGGGTCGTCGACCATCAACATGGGGATGTGGAAGTACCGCGTATACTCGAAGACGTGTCGGTCGGGGTCGCCGAGATCCATCGCGCTGTGGCGCGCACCGTCCAAGTACAGCGTCCGCTCGTCCCCGTTGTCGATGACCTCGAGTTCCTGATAGGCCGTCTGGGTCTGGTAGACGACGTCACCGCGGTGGTCGAACGCGACCGGGCCGATACCGGCCGCGACGACGAGCAGCAGTGCGATGGCGACGCTCGCCGCCGCCGGTGTCGGGGCGAGAGCGGGAAGCGTAAGCGCGAGTGCGGTGCCGACGAGGACGAAGCCGAACAGGAGGCCGATCGCGTCGATCCCGAGCGCCGGAATCAGGAAATACGTCGTCGCGCCCGCGCCGACGATGCTGCCGATCGTTCCGAGCGCGTAGACGTGGCCCGACGCCTCACCGGTGCCCTCCTTCGCGGAGAGTTCGGCCGCATACGGGCTGATAAATCCAAGCAGGTAGGTCGGCGGCCCGAAGAGGATGAGCACGGCGGGCAGCGAGGCGTACCGGGCCGGCAACGGCAGTGCGGACGCCGAGAGCAACAGTTGATCGCTCCCGTAGACGACGATCGCAACGTAGCCCGCGGTCCCCAGCATGAGCCAGCACATGCGTCGGTTCGACGCCTCTCCCGCCCGTTTGCCGCCCTGCCAGTAGCCGAGGCTCAACGCGGTGAGGAAGACGGTGATGATGCTGCCCCAGGTGTAGATGCTGCTCCCGAACTGGGGGGCGATGATCCGGCCCGCGAGAATCTCCAGCCCCATACTCGTGACGCCGGACACGAACACCGCGATATCGGGCTTGGTCGGCCGGTAGGCGGAGGGCTGCCGCACACTCATTATCGGACAGTAGTGAGCCGCCGCCGAGAACCTGTCGCCTCACTTCGTCGTCACCGCGACTCGCGTCGCCTTCTTCGCTGCGCCGTCAAGCTACCGGTGAGTCGTGAGCAGGATCGAGCCGAGATGCCGTCTTCAGGGACTCTCGTGGCGATTTTCTATCCAGCCGACGGGAGCAGTTACCGAAACAGAATGTGATGAAAACCTACTTGTACTGCTGGGAAGAAATCCGGATCGTATGCCACAGTGTCCCCGCCGTACCCTCCTCGGCAGCATCGGCACGACGATGACCGTCGCACTGGCAGGAAACGCCGTCAGCGCGACTGACGAACGGTCCACCAGCGACCCCGGCGAGCCGGCGTTCGACTCCCTCTTCGACTATTTCCCGGCCTCGGCCGGATCGGACTCGATGGCAGTTGTGACGAGGGATCTCGAGCAGCAGCGACAGGCCAACGAACCCTACGGGAACATGTCGACGGGCGGAGGGCTTGGGATCGACCCCGAGTCGATCTCGAAGCAGGCCTACGTCTACGCGACCGGCGACGATGAGTTCTCGATGCCGATCGTCGTCGTCGCCGGCGATTTCGAACTCGAGGACGACGGTGACATTCGCGAGACCGACGGCGGCGTCGAGTACGAGCGCCGCGAAGACAACGAGATGGTCGCCGCCGTCACCGAGACGGTCGTCGTCGCCGCCGAAGACGACGAGCGGATCGGCGAAGCGTTCGCGGCGAACGCGGGCGAGGCCAAGCGGCTGCTGGACGCCGAACCCCTGCTCGAGGAGGCGTTCGGCCTCTTCGACGGGGCGCATGCCGACTACACGGTCCAGATCGGCGAGGGGTATCAGTTCCCCGAACTCACCGACGAGACCGCTATCGAATACAAAGCCCGAGCAACGACCGTCCTCGATCCGGATACCCTCGAGGTGACCATCGGCGTCGCCTTCGAGGACGCCACGGAGGTCACCGATGAACTGGTCGATGCGCTCACGAGCGAGTTGAACTACATGGCACTCACCGGCGAGCCGACGGTCGAACGGGACGGGTCGCTCGTCACCATCACCGCCGAGCGCGATCTCGCTGCCGAACGGGAAGCCAACGACCACGAGAGCCCGGGCAGTCTCCGGCCCGAGGAGGACATCGATCTCGAG
The DNA here is from genome assembly GCF_000731985.1 of Natrinema altunense. Classification (GTDB taxonomy): domain Archaea; phylum Halobacteriota; class Halobacteria; order Halobacteriales; family Natrialbaceae; genus Natrinema; species Natrinema altunense. The sequence goes on along the minus strand of NZ_JNCS01000003.1, from coordinate 371,045 downwards.
GACGACGAACTCGAGATCGAGATCGGACGCGGCGATCCGACCCCGGTCGAGGAGCTCACGTTCAAAGTGGACGACGAGGAGTACGACCGCGATATCTGGACCAACGGCCACAGTACCCTCGAAGAGGGAGATACGATCGTCATCGACATGGACGACGTCGAGCCGAACCTGTCGATCTCCCTCACCCACGACCACGCGGCCGGGAGCAGCACGAGCGGGACGTCGATCCTCGATCGGTTCGAGTTCGAGTTCGAGTACGACGTCGACGCCGGAACGCTCACCGTCGAGTACGCGGACGAGTTCCCGCTCGACGGCGGGCGAGTCTCCATCGCCGTCTACGACGACCGACCGTGGTTTCATGCCCCCGACGAGGAGATCGAGCCACGAACCACCGCTCAGCCGTGGTCCGGAACGATGCGTTCGGGCGACGGGACGACGCTCGAGGACATCCGCCCGGGTGACACCGTCCTCGTCTGCTGGGACGGAACGGCCGCCGACGACAGTATCGCACACTTCCGTGCCCGGCCGCCGGGGACCGTGACCTTCGACTACGACTTCGAGCGCAAGACGCTCTCGGCGACGCTCGAACTCGAGGGCGAACGCGAGCGCCCGGCCGACGCGTACGAACTGCTGATCGACGACGAGTCAGCCGAGACGCAGTGGGCCGACGAGGCGGACACCGTCTCTTCGGGGGCGACGATCGAAGTCGACGATGTCGAGGTCGGGGCGGATGTCACCGTCGTCTGGGGTGACGACGACGTCCGTGTCGGCGGAACGAATCCGCGACCGCGGATCGAACTCGAGTTCGACGAGGACCAGGGTGCGATCGAACACGTCGGCGGCGATTCGGTCTCCGCGTCGGAGCTTACCCTCCGGGTCATGACCGAAAACGGCTTCAATGAGATCGACCTCGGCGAAGAAATCGACGGTGAGTTCGAACAGGGCGATACCGTTTCCGTCGATGCCGACGCCGACGAGATCCGGCACGCGATGCTCTTGTACGACGGCATCAACGGTGGTTCAGTCGGTCACGTCATTCTATCGTAGGAGTAACGATTCCCGCGGTCATCCGTGAGCGATCCGCGCCGCGTACCACCGACCTCGCCGCGTCTGTTGTCGGGCGTCGCCGGACCGCAGCGGTAGCCGGGTCGGTCGTCGGAGGAGGTGCGTGACAGCTCCGCTGTCGTCCGTGGTCGCCCCGAACGGGGACGCGTACTGGCTCTGCCCCGGCAGGCCGGGCCGGCGACGTGCGGACGGTCCCGCAGGAGTCGCCAACTGCGGTCGGTCAGTTCGTCGTGATGATTTCGATCACGTCACGAGACGCGACCTCGTAGTCCTTGCCCAGTTGACGGTTCGTCCGGCAGTCGATCGCGTGGAGGAAGCCGTCGCCGATGTCGGAGTGGAGGCTGTAGGCGAAGTCCTCCGCGGTCGAGTTCGGCGGAATCAGGTAACAATCCGGCAGCACTTCGCCCTGTTCGTTCCCCAGTCCGTTCGCGCCGCCCGGGAACACGGGCGTGACGCCGAGGACGTCGAAAAGCGCCGTCTCGAGGGCCGCCTGGACGCCCGTTGCACCGAACTCCTCGAGGAAGTCCCGGATCTGCTCCAATCCCTGTTGCTGCTCACCGGAGACGTCTCCCGTGATCTCGAACTCCCCGTCGCCCGGCCGGTAGTCGACGACGCCGGCCTTGTCGGCCGACTTTAGGGCCTTCTCGGCGTGGGCGCTACAGGGAACGATCGTCAGGTGGTCGTAGTCGGGATCGTTGGTGATCGCCTCGAAGTTCGCCTTCGCTTCGGGCGTGTCCATCTTGTTCGCCGCGATCACCATCGGCTTGGTCTCCTTGCGGATCTCGCGGGCCAACTCGAGTTGGTCGTCCCCGTCCCATGCGTCGGGATCGAAGCCGACGCCGACGCGTCGAATGAGCCGTTTGATCTCGTCTTCGGTCGTCTTGAACGCGCTCATCTGCTCGGCGAGTTCCGCCTCGATGGCGTCGTCCTCGGTGGTGTAGCCGGTCTCGTAGCGCTCGATGCCCTTCTCCAAGACGCCCAGATACCACTGGTCGAGTTCCTCCTCGAGAAATGCGATATCGTCCCGCGGGTCGTGTCCCTCGGTGGGTTCGCCCTCGGCGTCCGTTTTCCCGGAGAAATCGACGACGTGGACGAGCACGTCGGTCTCGTTGAGATCGGAGAGGAACTGGTTGCCAAGCCCGTTGCCCTCGTGTGCGCCGGGAATCAGCCCGGCCACGTCGACGAGCTTCGTCGGGACGAAGCGGGTCCCGTGGTCGCAGTAGCCGACGTTCGGCGTGCATTCCTCGTCGAACTCGGGTGCCGCACAGTCGACGCGGACGTAGGCCTCGCCCACGCTGGGGTCGATCGTCGTGAACGGGTAGGCCCCCTCGGGAACGTCGTTCATCGTCGCTGCGTTGAAAAAGGAGGACTTGCCGACGGAGGGTTTGCCGACGAGCCCGATCCGGTAACTCGTACTCATTATCCGTCGGTGGCGCGGCCCGCCTAAACGGGTTTCTGTCCGCGGGCGAAGTGGTATGGGTGGGCGTGGCACGTCCGCGTGGCCGGCTCGAGCGAGCGTCGCAACTGGGAGTCAGTGCCACCTGATCGTCCGACAGGCATCGCGATCAGCGTGTCACTCGTTTCAGTGCCCACTAGAGACGTGCGTCGGCGGCTCGGCGGCCGTCTCGATGTCGAGTTCGTCGGCGACGTCGGCCAGGAGGTCGCCCGTGACTTCCGCACTCCGCCAGCCGATCTCGGCGACCAGCGGCGGGTCGAACTCCGAACGGATGGTCTCGAGACGGGCCGCTTCTGTCTCGACGCGGTCGCGGAGGTAGCGTGCGCCGCGGCCGTTCTCGTCGGGATCGGGCGACGGCGTGAGTTTGTTGGCGACGAGACCGCGGACCGCGAGGTCCTCCTCCCGAAGGGCAGTGATCGCCCGTTCGGTCTCGTTCAACGAGAGTTCGTCCGGGTTCAAGACGAGGAAGAAGGCGGCATCGTCGTGCAGCGCCGACCCGGCAAACTCGAAGAACTCCTTGCGGTCTTGCAGGCGCGCGAGGACGGGATCGCCCTCCATCACGCGGCGTGGTTCGGTGTTCCCGACGGCGGCCTTCTCGAAGAGGTCGATGCTCGTCCGTCGTTTGTGGATCAGTCGGTCGATCCAACCTTCCAGCAGGTCGGGGAGGCCGAGCAGCCGGAGCGTACTCCCCGTCGGCGAGGTGTCGAAGACGACGCGGTCGTACGGTTCCGCAGTCCGCATTACGTCGACGAACCGGTCGAACAGCGCCGATTCGTAGGCCCCGGGGGTTCCGTGTGCCATCTCGAGTTGGCGGTTGATCTCGTTGACCATCGATGCGGACACCTGCTCGGAGAGGTCCTGTCGGATCTCGTCTAAGTGGCGCGTTACCTCGTCTTCGGGATCGATCTCCACCGCGTCGAGTCCGTCGATCCCGTCGACCGATCGCGGGGAGTCGTCGAACGGCTGGTCGAACACGTCGGTGACGGAGTGGGCCGGGTCGGTCGAGACGACGAGGGTTCGCTGGCCGTCGCGCGCACAGCGGAGCGCGTACGCACACGAGACGGTCGTCTTGCCGACGCCACCTTTGCCGCCGAAGAAGACGAACGGTTCCATCAGAAGTGATACTGCTGCCCTTTCCGTTCGAGGTACGTGCCGCGGTCCCACAGCCGCCGCTCCCACGATTCGAACTCGTCCTCGAGGTAGGGGAGCAGTTCCGCGGTGTAGTAGGACACCGGCGACGGGATGCCGAACGCGTCCGGAAAACACGCCAGAACGAACGCGTCCTCGGCGTCTTCAGCTTCCTTCTCGATCTTCTCGTACGCCGGATGCGAGATCATGCCGTGATAGAGGCCCCGCAGCCACTCGTCGAGTCGCTCGCGAAACGCGTCGATCCGATCGGCCAGATCCATGGCAGTATCTGTGTATCGAACGGTAAAAACCCTCGTGGCTCGCTTTCAAGGCGCTCCGATCCCAGTACTCGGTATGGAGACGGATACGGACGGGGCGATCCCGGTGACGATCCTTTCGGGGAGCCTGGGTGCCGGCAAGACGACGCTGCTCAATCACCTGCTCTCGAGCGCCGACCGGACGCTGGCGGTGCTGGTCAACGACATGGGCGACGTCAACGTCGACGCCGAACTCGTCGCCGAGGGCTCGGACCTCGAGATCGATGACGGTGTCGCGGAACTCTCGAACGGCTGTATCTGCTGTGAACTGCAGGACGATCTCGAGACCGCCGTGGTCAGGCTGGCCCGGGATCGCTCGTTCGACCACCTCGTCGTCGAGTCGTCCGGCATCTCCGAGCCCGCACCCGTGGCCCGGCTGTTCACCACCGAGTCCCGCGTCGCGGCGCGCTACGACGTCGATACGCTCGTGACCGTCCTCGATACGCCCGCGTTCCTCGAGACCTTCGCGGGCGAGGACCGGCCGACGCGGCGAGGGGACGAGGCCGACCGGCCGCTCTCGGATCTGCTCGTCGAACAGGTCGAGGTTTCGAACCTCGTCTTGCTCAACAAGGCCGATCTGTGTTCCGACGCCGAACTCGAGACGGCCGATGACCTCGTCTCCGCGCTCCAGCCCGAGGCCGAGACGATTTCGACGACGTTCTCGGCGGTCGACCCCGACCGCCTGCTCGGTGCCGGCCTGTTCGGTTCCGGGCGCGTGATCGATCGACCGGGCTGGCGGCGAGCGCTCGAGGCGACCGCGGATCACGACCACGACGAGAGCGAGCACGCCGCTCACGACGGCCAGCGGGCCGAGACGGGGGAGCGCCACGATCATCACCACCCCGAGGACGTGTACGGCGTCTCGTCGTTCGTCTACCGATCCCGCCGGCCGTTCCACCCGGAACGGTTCGCATCCGTCCTCCGGACCCTGCCGCGATCGATCGTCCGCTCGAAGGGGACAGCCTGGCTCGCCGGCACCGAGATGCGGCTCTCGATCGCGCAGGCCGGGCCATCGGTCAGGGCGACCGCACAGGGGCCCTGGATCGCGAGCCTGCCCGAGGTCGAGCGCGACATGTACCGGTCGAACCGGCCCGACCTCGAGTGGCACGACGAGCACGGCGACCGACGGACGGAACTCGTGGTCATCGGCACCGACTACGATGAGGGAGCGCTCCGGGCGGCGCTCGAGGACGCACTCGTCACCGACGAGGAGTGGGAGACGGCGTTCGATGGCGGTCCCTTCCCCACGACGCAGGGTGCGGAAACCGTCGTTCGGGAGCCCTGATCAGCACGCGCAGTCCCGGCCCGTCGAGCGTTCGAAGCGCATCGCCACGCCGCAGTCCGGACAGACCGGCTCGCCCTCGAGATCGACGTCCCTGATCCGGACGGCGCAGTCGTCACACCAGTAGGCACCCGTGGAGCCGTCGTCGGGACGGCCGTTCGGCGAGGGCGACGCGAGGGCCGATTTCACCGATTCGATGAGACCCATAGTCGACGGTTCGCCGGGGACGGCAATAACAGTATGTGTCTGTGTGACATAGTTTCCCGACCGATGACGCGTGATGGGCGGGGAACCGTCTGTTACGGGACCGATCACCTATAGTAGCAACTGAAAGTCATTGCACACCTGATCGCACGACGGCGTTGCGATCAGTATGTAAATCGTTTCAGTTGCTACTATAGCCGACGACGAGCGGAATCGCGAGCGCGACGAGGAGCGCCGCGAGGATCGGTATGAGCTGAAACAGTCGTTCGGCGCGAACTGCGGCCGGCACGGTCCCGACGTGGTTCGGCCGACACGTCCATACCTGTCGATAGAACGCGACGACGGCGACGACGGTACACACCGCCGCGGAGAGCGCGATCGCGACCTCGAGGGGGAGTCCCAGCGCCTGCCCGTACAGCGGCCCGAACGACAGGAGAAACATGAACGCGAGCCCGACGACCACGACAAACGGTACGGGGTCGATCCGCACGCCGTGACGGTTTCGGAGGTACATACGACCCCTTCCCCGCCGAACGACAAAGAACGACACCGTGTGCCGTCACGGTCGTCCGCGTTTCCCGGCCCCATCGGTGGGCGTGCCGGGTAGAGACAGCGAACAGTATAAGTGGCGGTATCGACCTCTCCTTGTATGAGCGACGGTGACACTGATCGTGACGGTGCCGGGGACGGGTTCGAGGCTGGCGTTTCGGCCTCGCAGGGCGATCCCCGCGTGTTGATCGCGATGAACGCCGTGCTGTCGGCGCTGTTCGCGTGGGCGGTCGTCTGGGGACTGTCGTTTCTGGACGTTCTCGAATTCGGGTTCGTCAACGTCGCGACGGCCGCGATACTGTTGTTCGCGATGACGTATCTCGTAACGATGTCGTGAGCGCGACCGCGTCGCCTGCGACCGGCAGCAGTCCTACCGGCCGTAAATGAGCCGCCGGCCGAGGGCGTCGAGTCGCTCGGTCATGCGTCCGGCCCAGGCACCCGGCGAGACCCGTCGGAGTTCGTCGTCGTCGACCTCGATGGCGGCCTCGCCGAACGGGTCCCGGCCCGCGTCGCCGTCGGCTCCCTCGTCTTCGTCGCCGGACGAGGCGATGTCGACGACCGCGGACATGGAACACCGGCCGCAGGCTTCGGTTTGCTTCCCACCCATGCGAACCCCTTGCACGATAGTGCGTCCCCGACGGCTAAAACCTACCGGCTGTCGGCGCGCGGCGACGATCGGTGAGGTCTCGATCCCGGTTCACCGACGATTATTTGATACCACGACGGTAACCGATGGTATGAGTGAACGCGACATGGGCCGCGATCGCACGGAACCGCTGCCGGGTCGTGACCGATCGCAGTCACGCGCCACCGACGTACGATGAGCGACAACGCACGGCCGGCGGAACTGCCGGCGGAGATCCGCGAGGCGGTGCCCGACTGGGACGACGAGTATCTCGATCGGGTGTCCGACCGATTGCTGTACAGCTACGACCTCGAGAAGGACCACCGCGGCGGCGGCGAACGGTGGGACCTCTACGGGGAGTTGCGCGTGCGCAGCCAGAAACAGTTCTTCCATCCGGCATTGAGTTATGCCGACCACGAAGCCGAGGAGTACCTCTTCGTTCGACGCGACTCCCGGCCGACGGTCGCGGAACTCGAGCGACTCGTCGCCCTCGGTCACGACCTCGCCGACGACCGGGTCGTCGCCGACGAGGAACACTTCGGGACGGACGTGACGTTCGTCCTCGTCGCCGACGGGATACCCGACGACGTTCGCGAGTTCGTTGCCGGATTCCGCGACCGGACGTTACTGAAGTTCGGGTATCACGGCCACTACGAGATCAATCTCGTCGTCGTCGATCCCGAGTCCGAGGCGTACGTCGGCAGCGAGGCCGCCGACGTCGTGGAGGCGTTTACCCTCTGGGAGACCGTGAGCGAACCCGAGGAGGGACTGCTGTCGCGGTTCGCAAAGCGGTTCTGGCGGTAGGTGACGGTCGGTTCGGATCACCGAGACCGGTCCCGGTCAGCGGCCGACCGAAAACGGCGGCGGTCGGGTGCCGTTAGTCGTCGCCGGGTTCGACGGCCGACGGCTCGGGGCCACGGCGGACGGTCCGGATGTTCTTGTAGCCCAGCCTGACGAGCGCGAGCGCCAGCCCGATGAGCACCAGTCCGAGGAGCATCTGTACTCCCGAAGAGATCGTGGCACCGACGGTCGCCGCGCCACCCTGAATCAGGTTCAGGTAGAGGTTCTCGTAGAACACCAGGATCGAGAGCCCAAGGACGGTGATCGCGACCATGATCGCCATCGGCACACCAGTGGAGACGAGCTGTTTGTTGTCGTCCCAGTTGGCGAGCCAGACGGTCGCGGTCAGCAGTGCAAGCGCCGCGAGCAACTGGTTCGCACCGCCGAACAGTTGCCAGAGGACGACCCACTGGCCGGAGACGACCAGCAGGTACGCGGGAATGATCTGGACGATCGGGTTCGTGTACCGGCCGCGGACGATCGAGCGAATGCTGAGGTTCAGTCCCGTGTCGGTCCGTCCCGCGGGCGTGCCGACGATTTCCTCCATCATGTACCGCCCGAGGCGGACGGCCGTGTCGGTCGACGTAAGCAGGAAGCTACAGAGGACCAGCGCCATGAACACTTCCCCCACCGTCGCGGGAACGCCGAGGCTCGTCAGGATCATACCGCCGCCTTCGGCGAAGTTCGGCAACGCAGCGCCGATCCCGCCTTCGGGATCGGCAAAGCCAGCCACCGCGAGCGTCGAGAGCGCGACTGCCGCGAGGAGCCCTTCGCCGAGCATCCCGCCATAGCCGATCAGCCGGGCGTCGGTCTCGTTGTTGAGCTGTTTGGCGGTCGTCCCGGAAGAAACCAGCGAGTGGAACCCGCTGATCGTCCCGCAGGCGATCGTAATGAACAGCAGCGGGAACAGCGGCGCTAATCCCGCGCCTTCGACGCCCCAGAACCCTTCGAACGCGCCGATGGAACTGTCGATGACGAGCGGGTCGGTCGACGTTCCGAGGACCGTTCCGACGATGATCGCCACGACCGCCCCGCCGACGCCGGTGTACAACAGGAACGACGACAGGTAGTCACGTGGTTGGAGCAACACCCACACGGGGAGTGCACTCGCGACCGCGGCATAGATCATGACGACCGGAATCCACCCCGCCGTATTACCGCCGAGCGCGGCCGCTCCCGGCACCCAACTCCCGTCACCGCCGAGCAGTACGATCGTCCCGGCCGGGTAGTCCCCGGCGAACAACGCCAGCGGGTACTGGAGCCCCACCCAGACGGCCGCGAAGACCCCTGCGACGAACAGCACCGTCCCGGGGATAAACGGGCCGTTGAACTGGTAGAGATAGACCCCGAACACCAGTGCCAGTCCGATGTAGAGCAGGGACGCCGTGACCACCTGTGGATACTTGTTGAAGACGATCCCCACGACCAGCGCGAACACTGCCACGACCAGCATGATCGTCAGGAACGCGAACCACAACAGCATGTTCTTGCCGCTCCTCCCGACGTACTCGCCGATCATGTAGCCGATCGACTTCCCCTCGTGTCGGAGACTCCCCGACAGCGAAACGAAGTCGTGAACGGCACCCATCAACGGATTCCCGAGGGCGATCCACAGCAAAGCGGGCACCCATCCCCAGATGGCACCCGCCGTGATCGGCCCCACGATCGGCGCTCCACCCGCGATACTCGAGTAGTGATGCCCCAGTAACACCGGTTTCTTCGACGGAACGTACTCCTGCCCGTCCTCGTACTTGTGTGCTGGCGTTTCGGCGTCCTCGTCTAGTTCGACGAAGCGCGTGAGATACCGCGAGTACCCCACGTAACCGACGGTGAAGGTCACCAGTACTGCCGCGATGATCCAGATAACCTGTGTCATGCTACGTCTACACAAATCCAGGGAGACCAGTGACCTTAATTGTTATTTGTCGTGATTAGCGCCTCGAGCCGTCGCTTTCGATCGTCTGTGGACATGAATAGCGTCGGGAGACGCACCGAACGGGGAATAACGGACACGAGAACGTCTCTATTCGGTTTTACTCCTCGCCGGGCCGAAAACGGTGCGAAAGCGAGCACGGCGGACAGGCGGACCGGTCGACGTGCGACTCGGGGGACAGCGAGTTGCCCGGCAGCTACAGGACGGCCTCGAGCGCGTCCATCGTCCGGTCGACGCGGTCGCAGCGAGCGTTGTGGCCCATGTGGCCGATCCGGAGCACGTCGGCCTCGAGATCGCCGAGGCCGGTCGCGAGGACGATGTCGTGCTCCTCGGCCAGCGTCCGTTGGAGGGGCGCCGCTCGACCGGGGACCTCGAGCGCCGTCACGGTCGGCGACGACCGCGCCGCGTCGGGGTAGATCGACAGCCCGAGCCGGTCAGCTCGCTCGCGACACCGGGTCGCAGCCGTCTCGTGGCGTTCGAAGACGTTCTCGAGTCCCTCCTCGAGCAGCAGGTCGATCGCGGTGTCGAGTCCGTACAGGTTCGACGACAGGTGCGTGTAGGGAAACCACTCCTCGTCGGCGGCGTCGCGCCACGGCTCGAGGTCGGTGTAGAACCCGTCCGTCTCGAACGACTCGATTTTCCGCCAGGCGCGGTCGCTGACGGAGCAGACGGTTAGTCCCGGCGGCGCGCTGAAACACTTCTGTGACGCGCCCAGACAGACGTCGATCCGCTCGGTCGGGACCGGGACTCCGCCGAGCGAGGAGACCGCGTCGACGACGCTGATGACATCGTGGTCCGCGAGGGCGTCGAGCACCGGCTCGATGTCGTTCAGGACGCCGGTCGGCGTCTCGCAGTGGACCAGCGTCGCCACGTCGAACGAGCCGTCCGCGAGCGCGGCTTCGACGGCCGCGCGATCGAGCGGGTCGCGCCACGGGACGTCACAGACGACCGCGTCGCCGCCGTACAGTTCGACGAACTCGGCGAACCCCTCGCCGTAGCGCCCGTTCGCGATACAGAGCACCCGATCCCCCGGTTCGACCAGCGACGCGATGGCGGCCTCGAGCCCGAGGATCCCCTCGCCGCCGAGGATGACGATGTCGTCGCCGCCGTAGAGCGCTTCGAGCTTACCCGTGAGGTCGCGATAGAAGTCGAAGAACGCGGGTTCGACGTCGGGGTTGGGCGTCGGTTCGCTCATCCGTTCGCGGACGGCCGCCGGCACTGCCGTCGGACCGGGCGTCATGCGCAGTCGATCGTCGGTCATACGGCTGGTACCGGGCCGTTCGGGCATAAAGCTACTCGAGGGGGATCGGGTTTCGAACGCGTTTTTCGGTCCCGTCTCGAATCGTTGCCCCGTTGTGGCTGCCGTGGGGGATGCGCGACGGAGTGGCGCTGTCCGGGCGAGCCAGTTCGAAACGGAGCGGGTCGGCGAGTGAGACGGAACGTGCGCTTCCGAGGGAGCCGCCGTCGAGAGGCAGCGATCCGAGCCGGCAACCGACGTGTTGACAGGCTGTCGAGGCGAATGCCGCGGTGCTCGACCCCGAGGCGGTTCACTTTCACCCTCCTGCGGGAACGTTTTTTAAGCCCTAACTCGAAGGGCAAGTGATGGAACTCGACGATCATGCCGAGGATCTCGCCTCCGACCTCGGTGTTGACAAAGAGGAGGTCACAGACGACCTGGAGAACCTCGTGGAGTACAGCGTCCCGGTCGACGAGGCCAAACAGAGCCTCCGACGGAAGTACGGCGACGGGTCCAGCGGCGGTGGCGCCACGCCGTCAGCGAAGGACATCGCCGAGATCACGCCCGACGAGAGCAACGTCACCGTGACGGGCGTCGTCCTGACGGCGGGCGAGCGATCGATCCGGTATCAGGGCTCCGATCACGTCATCGTCGAAGGCCGACTGGCCGACGAGACCGGCGTCATCGACTACACTGCGTGGGAGGACTTCGGCCTCGAGCCCGGCGACGCGATCACCGCGGGCAACGCGGGCGTCCGCGAGTGGGACGGCGAACCCGAACTCAACCTCGGCGAGAGTACCTCGCTGTCGTTCGAGGGTGACGCGCTCGAGGTGCCCTACGAGGTCGGCGGCGAGGCACAGCTTGCCGACCTGCGAACTGGCGACCGGGCAGTCACGATCGAGGTCTCGATCCTCGAGTGCGAGCGCAAGACGATCGACGGTCGCGACGGCGAAACGGACATCCTGAGCGGCGTCGTCGGCGACGAGAGCGGACGGCTCCCTTTCACGAACTGGGAGCCGGCTCCCGAGATCGAAGACGGCGGCACGGTTCGCATCGAGAACGCTTACGTGCAGGAGTTCCGTGGCGTCCCCGAAGTCAACGTCTCGGAGTTCTCGACGGTCACCGCGCTCGACCGGGAGATCGATGTCGGCAGTAACACCTCGACGATGGACATCGGCGACGCCGTCGCCACCGGCGGGATCTACGACGTGGAAGTCGTCGGTAACCTGCTCGCGGTTCGCGACGGGTCGGGACTGATCCAACGCTGTCCGGAGTGTTACCGCGTCATCCAGAAGGGACAGTGCCGGACCCACGGCGACGTCGACGGGATCGACGACATGCGCGTCAAGGGTATCCTCGACGACGGCACCGGGACCGTCACCGTCGTCCTCGACGACGAACTCACCGAGCGAGTCTACGGCGGTAGCTTAGACGACGCCCTCGAGCAGGCCCGGGAGGCGATGGATCAGGAAGTCGTCGCGGATCGAATCCGCGAGCGCATCGTCGGCCGCGAGTACCGCGTGCGCGGTCACCTCTCGGTCGACGAGTACGGCGCGAACCTCGACGCCGAGCGCTTCGAGGAGAGCGACGACGATCCGGCCGCCCGTGCGACGGCTTTCTTAGAGGAGGTGGACGCATGAGCGCGAACGGCAACGGAAACGGCGAGAGCGACGACGAGGTGCCGGGGCGAGAGCTCGCGTACCGGCTCTTCGCGGCCGAGTACGACGACGCCTCGCTTTCCTACGCCGAGAGCGACGAGGAACGGGCACCCAACTACGTGATCACGCCCACCGGCGCGCGGCTCAACCGCGTCTTCGTCGTCGGGACGCTGACCGAAGTCACGTCGGTCAACGACGAGATGGTCCGCGCCCGCGTCGTCGATCCCACGGGCGCGTTCGTCGTCTACGCCGGCCAGTACCAGCCCGACGAACTGGCCTTCCTAGAACAGACCGAACCGCCTGCATTCGTCGCGGTAACGGGCAAAGCGCGGACCTTCCAGCCCGACGACTCGGACCAGGTCTACACCTCGATCCGCCCCGAGAGCATCGCGACGGTCGACGCCGACACCCGGGATCGCTGGGTCGTCAGCGCGGCCGAACGGACGATCGACCGTATCGGTACCTATGCCGGGGCCGCCCAACTCGAACTCGAGGGACGCGGTGAGGCGCTGACCGACGCCCTGCTCGAGGCCGGCGTCGACGCCGGTCTGGCGGCGGGGATTCCGCTCGCGCAGGACCACTACGGGACGACGCCGTCGTACCTCGCGGCGCTCCGGAACTGTGCGCTCGAGGCCTGCGAAGTCGTCGCGGGCGATCGCGATCAGGTGAGCGGGCTCGAGATCGCGCCGGACGCGACGAGTCCCGAGTTCGATGCGACGGTCGCTTCGCTCGCCGATCTCGACGGCGTCGATACCGAGTCGCTCGGGGCTGCCGCCGCCGAGCCCGGTGCCGACGCCGACTCAGCACCGACAGAACCGGTCGCGGCCGGCGAGGGCGGCGCGGCGACCGACCCCGAGGATGCCCACTCGGGCTCTGCAGCCGGAACGGCGACCGGCGACGCGACCGAAACTGCCGCGGTCGACGTCGAATCCGAGGCCGACCCCGACGCGATCGAGCCCGGCGAGGCGGACGCGAGCGGTGCCGACGACCCGGCCGTCACCGACGCTACCGACGAGCCGGAGACCGCCGCCGGCGCGGCCGAAACGACGGCCGACGAACCAGCGGCCGACTCCGAACCGGTCGGTGACAGGACGACCTCCGACGACGCGCTCGAGGCCGCGCCCGCAGCGGCGACGAGTGACGCCGGCGGTGCAGCCGACGACGTCGCCGAGTCGGCGTCCGACGACGGCGACGACGAACTCGGCGATTTCGACGCCGGTGACATCGACGACAGCATGTACGAGATGGACGAGGAGGAGCGCGAACAACTCGAGGAGGAGTTCGGTGCGGAGTTCACGACCGGCACCGAGGTCGAGGACCCCGGCGAGGCAGATATCGACGTTCCCGAACCGGAGGGTGTCGACGGCGACGCACCGGCGGCCGAATCGGGACCGGACGGGGACGAGCCCGCGGCCGACGATGGGTCCGGTGAGACCGACACCGGAGCGGCCGGCGATCCCGGCGCGCCGCCCGAGTCCGGACTCGAAACCGAAGGCGAGCCAACGTCGGAACCGGATGCCGGCGACGCCGACGACGCCGAAACCGAGGCGGCCGCCGACATCGATCTCGAGGCGTACGTCGTCGAGACGATGGCGGAACTCGACGACGGCGACGGTGCCGAGCGGACGGCGGTGATCGAGCGGGTCGCCGCTGACACCGAGGCCTCCGCCGACGATGTCGAAAACGCCATCCAGGACGCCCTGATGGGCGGTCAGTGTTACGAGCCCGACGACGAGACGCTGAAAGCGATCTGATCGGGCGACGATGCGAGACGATCCACGACGTACCGCGGCCGGGTCGGCGTCGCCGACTCGAGTCGAGCCCGTTCCGGGCGAGCCGGCCGCGACTGCCGCGATCGGCTCGGAACGTGCCCTGCTCGTGGCCGACTATCACGCCGGCTACGAGTCCGGGTTGCGATACGAGCGCGGCGTCGACGTTCCCAGCCGGGCCCCCGACCGCCGCGAGCGACTCGCGGCGCTGCTCGAGCGGACCGACCCCGACCGACTGGTCGTGCTCGGCGACCTCATGCACTCGATCGGCGACCCGGGCGGGGCCGAGCGCGGCGAGCTCGAGGTGCTGTTCGAATCGTTCGCCAGCGACCTCGCGGTCACGGTCGTCAAAGGGAACCACGACGGTCGGATCGAGACCTGGCTCGCGGAGAGCGACGCTGTCGAGGCGACCGTCGACGTCGTTCCCGGCGGGGGTGTCGCACTCGGCGACGTCGGCGTCTGTCACGGCCACACGTGGCCCTCGCGGGCCGCCCTCGAGAGCGACGTCCTCTGTCTGGGCCACGAACACCCCTGCGTGCGACTCGAGGACGCGGTCGGCGGCAGCCGCGTCGAACGTGCGTGGCTTCGAGGGCGACTCGATCCGGCCCCGTTCCGTGACCGGCCCGAATACGAGGGCGTTTCGTGGCTCGAGCGTGCCGACGAATCGCCCCCGGCGGCGATCGTCGTGCCGGCGTTCAACGACCTCGTCGGGGGGACCTGGATCAACGTGTCCGGACAGTCGTTTCTCTCCCCGTTTCTTCCGTCGGGAGTTGCAGACGGCGAGGCCTATCTGCTGGACGGAACGCGGCTCGGTCCCTACGAGTTCGTCTGAACCCGGGTGCGCTCTGACTGGTCTCCAGTCGGTCGTCCCATCCAAGCGACGGAGTTCGTCACGCTTTTCGCAGCGGTACCACCGCGGTCCGACCAAAAACGATTCAATTGTATAACTATTATCGGGAGGTAAGCCCAACGAGAGATGTCCCTCCGGAAACCATCGGCTGCGTTCTTTTCCGTCGTCCTCGGTGGATACGTCGGGTTGCTCACGCTGTGTGTAGCCAGTCGCGTGCTCGGTGTGGAATACACGGCGCTATGGCCCGTCGCGATCGGTGCGTGTGCCGGGCTGGTTGCGGCCGGCCAGTGTTATACCCGACCCACGCCCGCGGCGACCCTCGTCCGAACGCGGTTGTACGCCCTCGCGTTCGCGGTGATCGTCCTCGGAGCCGTCATCGTCTCGGTCCTCACGACGATCGGAGTGCACGGCGTCGAGCCGTGGCTACGAACGTGGGTCGTGGAAATCGTCGTCTTCAGTTTCGGCGGCGCAGTCGTCTATCTAGTCACGATAAATCGCCACGTCACCGCGCTCCGCGAACGGGAATCAGTGCTGGCTGAATGGCATGCCCGACCGGACGCCCGCTATCGACGACTGCTTCGGGCGGGCTTGCTCGTTCTCGGCTGCGGCTGCCTCGTCGTCGGATTCACACTCGTCTTCGCCCTCGAGACGAGCGTCAATCCGCTGCCCGCGTTCGGCGGTGCCGTGATCGGACAGGCGATCACCGTCGGCCGGTATCGAACCTACACGCTGTTCGACAGCGGGTTGTGCGTCCATCGGTCCAAGACCATCAACTACCAGTTCGTTCCCCGATCGCAGTTACGGGCGGTCGATCTCGCTGCCGACCGTCTCGAGGTGGGACGCGGGCTTCCGTGGCCGTTCCCGATCAGGTGTGCCACGGCGACGATGGCACACCCGGACCGTGTCGCGGACGCGCTCGAACGGGTCCTCGAGTCCGCATCGGCGGCCGACTAACGATTCTCGGCCGTCACGCGAGGACCGCCGCCTACCGTCGGACCGTCTCCGAGTTGATCTCGTCGCCCTCGCGCCACTGATAATAGTAGTACTCGGTACCGGCGATCTCGGTCACCGAGACGCTCGCCCGTTCGGGGACGCCGTCGGGATACGTAACCGGTTCGCCGTCGTCCGGGGAGAGCACGTCTTCCCCCTCCGCCTCTTTCCACGCCGCTAGGTTTTCGAGGTACTCGCTCGCGGCACGGAGCGCCGCCGGCTCCCGGGTCGCGAGTTCGTCGAGTGCCTCGTGGCCAACGCGGTCTAGTTCCGCCGGTAGGCTCGGCCGCTCGTCCGCGGTCATACTCGCTGCTGGGAACTGCCGATCCCTAAAACTCGTTGTTCGGCCCGAGCCGGGCTTCGAGCCCGCGAACCGGAGTGCGGTATCATGGAACATATCAAGTCCTAGTATCCATTGGTACTCAACTTACGCGTGGATTTATATACACGAACGAGGTGGCTATTGCTGACAATGAGTTCACAAGAGCACCGTCCCGCGACGCAGCTCGAGCCGGTTCCCGACGACCTCGAATCGGCCCGTGCGAAGCTGGTGTACATCTATCTCGACGTGACCGAGGGTGCGACGGTCGACGAACTGGGGGAGATACTGGC
Organism: Natrinema altunense; assembly: GCF_000731985.1. Lineage (GTDB taxonomy): Archaea > Halobacteriota > Halobacteria > Halobacteriales > Natrialbaceae > Natrinema > Natrinema altunense. The sequence goes on along the minus strand of NZ_JNCS01000003.1, from coordinate 354,530 downwards.
GATGAAGAAGATCAACGTCCTGAGCGTCCTGCGTTCGCTCTCGAGCGCCGGCCACGTGGAACGAACGGGCCCGGAGTACGTCGCGAACTGATCCGTCGGCGGTGCCGACACGAGAGCCAAATCGCCGTTCGCAGGTTCCTCAGAAGGTTTCGAGGTAGCGGTCGAGTTCCCACTGGGAGACGTCGACGAGGTAGTCCTGGAACTCCTGTTGTTTGGCTTCGACGAACTTCGGCGCGACGTGGTCGCCAAGCGCGTCGTAGATGACCTCGTCCGACTCGAGGGCCGCGACTGCCTCGCCGAGGTTCGACGGCAGCGTGTCGATGCCGTACTCCTCGCGCTTCTGTTCGTCGAACTCGTAGATGTTCTCCCGGACCGGGTCCGGACACTCGAGGTCGTTTTCGATCCCCTCGAGTCCGGCGTGGATCATGACGGCCAGGGCGAGGTAGGGGTTACACGACGGGTCCGGCGAGCGTAACTCGACGCGCGACGCCGCAGGGACGCGAGCAGCCGGTTTGCGGATCAGCGCCGAGCGGTTGCGATCGGACCAGGCGACGTAGACGGGTGCCTCGTAGCCGGGCACCAGCCGCTTGTAGCTGTTGACCGTCGGGTTCGCGATCGCCGTGATCGCCGGCGCGTGCTCGAGGATGCCGGCGATGAAGGCGTGTGCGGTCGCCGAGAGATCGAACTCGTCGTCCTCGTCGTGGAAGGCGTTCTCGCCGTCCTCGGTGAACAGCGAGAGGTGGGTGTGCATTCCCGAGCCGTTGATCCGCGGGATCGGCTTGGGCATGAACGTCGCATGCTGATCGTGTTGGGCAGCGATGGCGCGGACGACCGTTCGGAAGGTACCGACGTTGTCGGCCGTCGAGAGCGCGTCGTCGTACTCGAAGTTGATCTCGTGTTGGCCCTCGGCGACCTCGTGGTGGCTGGCCTCGACCTCGAAGCCCATCTCCTCGAGTCCGTAGATGATGTCCCGGCGAACGTCGCTCGCGAGATCCTTCGGCGCGAGGTCGAAGTAGCCGCCGTGGTCACCCGTTTCGGTCGTCGCACGACCGTCCTCGTCCTCCTCGAACAGGAAGAACTCCGGCTCCGGGGCGGCGTTGACCGTATAGCCCATCTCTTCGGCGCGCTCGAGCGCGTTCTTGAGCACGCGGCGCGGATCGCCCTCGAAGGGTTCGCCGGTCGAGGTGTCGATGACGTCACAGATCATCCGGGCGGACGCCCCGTCCTCGCGGTTCTGCCATGGCAGTACCGCGAACGTCTCGGGGTCGGGCTTGAGGCGCATGTCCGACTCCTGAATGCGAACGAAGCCCTCAATCGACGACCCGTCGAAGTAGATGCCCTCGGTGAACGCTTTCTCGGCCTGTCTGGCCGGCACGGAGACGTTCTTCACAGTTCCCAGAATGTCGGTGAACTGCAGTCGAAGGAAATCGATGTCTTCCGCTTCGATTTCGTCCAGTACCTCCTCTTCCGCAGCGGTTGGGTTCCCGTTCGTCATCTTCTACTCGACTACTCAAACGGATTCTACTATTAAAGCTCTATTGTTGTTGGCGAATATCCGCAAATCTCTCCAGGAATGTCCAAATGTATTTTCTCGATCGCATATGGCGATCGAGATCTGGTATTGGACAAAAAACAACGGTGAAAGTAAAAGATCGTTTCGGAAGCTCCGAATACACCGTCAGTAATTGTGCCTACAGTCGGGTGCCGATGCCGTTCGACGAATCGGCTACGGGTCGGGACGTCCCTGGATATCGGCGGTCGCCTCGACGCCGACGAACGCGGCCAGACTCGAGACCCCGACGTCGACGCTCGCCCGCCAGAGCATCGCCGATGCGCGGACCGTTCGCTGCCACGCCGCCAGCGGTCCCGTCGCTGCCCGGTCGCGTGACGGCTCGATCGACCGCGGCCGCTTCGTGAGCGTCGTCTCACACTCGGGGCAGACGTACGCGACACACCGGCCACGAGGCTCCACCGACCAGTCGCCGTCGACCGGACTCGAGTGGTCACACTCCCAGCAGAACAGCGTCGCTTTCCGCTGGACCGGCACACCGTCGTCGCGGTCAGTTGCGGGTCGAGTCATCGGGCGTGGGTACAGAATCCAGCTATAAAGTCACACTCCGTGTCCCATTCACACAATGCAGCCGACCGATGAATCCTCGATACGACACCATCATCCAAATCGGAACGTGCGAGACGGGATCGTGATTCCGATTCCCGAACACGAGACCGGGCTAACGAGAGTTCCGGGTTCGAGGCCTGCTGCGTCCGTCAGGGGTTTCTATCGCGGACGCGTAGCCGTTCTATGGCCGTGACCAGCAAACCGAGTCGATTCGAGACCGGCGACGAACTCGACGAGTTCGTGGCGAGCCACGAGATCGCGCTCGTGGAGTTCTACACCAGCGGCTGTGCGCTGTGTCAGGCAATGGAACCGGTGCTCGGTAACGTCGCCCGCGCAACGGATGTCGCGATCGGAATGGTCAATCCCGGCGACGACATCGACCTCGTCGATCGGTTCGACATCCGGTCGGTCCCGACGCTGATCCTGTTCGAGGACGGAGCGGAGACCGCGCGGCTGGCGAAGGGGTTCCAGGGCGGCGACGCGGTGACCGACTTCCTCGAAAACCACGTTCCGAACGCCGTCGACGCCGACTGAGTCGGAGAGCGTGGCACGGCGATCGAGCGGCTACATCCGTCGTGTCGCTCACTCGTCTGCCGCGGTGATATCCGAAGGCGGGGCGGAACTTTGGCCCGCCGCTGTGACTCCGTCACGCTCGAGACGAGCGTCGACCACCCGTCTCGATCTCGGATCGCTACTCGTCGGGCTCGAGTTCGCTCGGATCGAGGTCGCCCGCGAGATACCGCTCGCCCGCGTCGGTGAGTTCGTAGACGCCGGGCATGTGCCGCTTCAGGAGGCCGTACTTGGATAGCTCCCGACAGCGGTAGGCCGCGAACCGGCCCGGGCAGATCCCCTCCTCTTCGAGCTGGCGCGGCTCGAAGACGTCCTCCGACTGCATGAACTCGAGAATGCGCCCGTCGGCGGCCTCCATCCACCTGGCGTCGATTTCCGATCCGGCGTCTGCATAGATCGGGGCTCCAGCCTTCGTCTCGACGGTGTGTCCTCCTTCCGTGTGGCTGTGAGCCTCCGTTTTGACCGTGACATCGGTGTCTGCCTCGACACCGGTGTCGCTCTCCGCGTCGGCGTCGGGTGTGTGGTCGTCCATGTGGTGACGTTAGATTCCCGCCCGGGAGTATGTTTACGTCTCGGATCGCCGGGAGCGTCCGGTCGGGAGCGGCCGCTCGGGTCCCGATCGGCGAACCACGCCGTGACGAAATCGCCTCGGTCGACTACGACCGCGATCGTTCCGGCGTGCCGTAATCGACGTGGACGTTCGGGGTCGTCGCCGGCGTCCGGCCGGTGATCCCGCGATCGACGAACGTCACGTCGGTCAACTCGCCGCTAAAGCGGACCGTTACCGTACCGTCCTCGACCGTTCCCTCCACCGTCGTCCCCGAGAGGACGGTCACGTCGCTCGTTCCGTCCTCACCGGCCGGTTCGATCTCGCCGTCGACGGTGAGTTCGACGCTCGAGGGGAGTCCCTGTCCGATGATCGTTAGCGTGTTCGGGAGGGCGGTCGCACCGCCAGCGTCCGCTCCCGCCCGCGTCGCTGCGATCGTCGCCATCGCGGTCGGGTCGGTGCTGAGCGGTGACGCGTCCTCGGCCTCGCCGTCGGCTGTCCCGACTCCAGTATCGGGAGCCGCTGTCGCTTTCTCGCGTGCCATATGGTGGGTAGAGTCGGGTATGACAGCATAAGCCTTCTCACTGAACCAACGGTTCGATTCGGTGAAATATAACGTCTCGAGCGGAACGTCGGCGAAATTTTGAACGCGTCCCGGATTGCTCCCCCATCGAGCGAGGAGCATCGACGACTCGGTTGTCGGGTACGATTGCAGGGGCAAGACGTGTTCCAGCGACTAGTGTAGCCGTTCGGTATGGATTCGAAACGGCCCGACGTCCAACTCGACGACAAGCCCGACGAGGACGGTCTCGTCACCAAACGGAACCGAGAGCAGCGATCCGTCCGCTCGCTCGTCGACAGGTTCCGTGAGTACTTCAGTCGATAAATCGAGGTATGCGACCGGTTCGAGGGTGTTCATCCGGTCTGCTGTCCCGGTTGCCCGGCGAACCGACGACCCGGTAGTGGGTTCGGCGGTCCGAACTGACAGCGGCCCGTCTCAGTCGCCGTCCTCGAGCAGACCGAGCTCGGTGGCGACCAGATCCGCGATGCGGTCGGCGACGTCGGGATCGACTTCGGCGACGTCGTCGCCGTCGTGGAGTTGGTCGTTGTGCCGTTCGACGGCGTCGGCGACGTCCGAGAGGGGAACGCGTGAAGTCGTGTCACAGTCAGGACAGACGACCGGAACGCGCGGCGCATCCCCGTCCGACTCGCTTGTGTTCGTCATTTGTCGGATATCTCGCGCCGACCGATAAAACCTGATTGGTTCGGCCGACGGGCGGATCCGAGTCGCCGTTCGGTCCGCGTATCGAAGTTGTCTCATGATATCATACCACACTTCCACCGTGGAAATCTTCCGTCCGTTTTCGCCGGTTTCCCCGCGAATTGGCCAGCAGTATTATTGTGGTTCGAGCGAACAGTCAGGTAGACGGGGGGTACGACAGTCTGTCGGTGGGGCAGTCCACCCGATCCGTCCGCCCCGTCATGACGTGCGAGGAGCTCCATGGTTCCCGGCTACATCCGTAGCCGTTCCCTGTCTTTCGGACCGAATCAGTTCCCGCCGAGTGACGACGCCGTCATGGCGGTCGTCCCCGGACCGGGTTCGGAGTCTGATCGAGACCGGCTCCGGACCGTCTTATCCGCGGTTGCGGTGGCGGGCGATGACGGCGACCGACAGCGCGACGAGGGCCGCGAGCGCGCCGAATCCGGGCATCGGATTCCCGTCCTCGGTCTCGTCGCCGTCGTCGGGTTCCTGATCGGTCCCGCTCGTGGTGCCGCTCGAGCCGTTCCCGGCTGGATCGGACGGGGTCGCGGAGCCGCCCGGCGCTGCATTGAGCTGTAGGATGACGCTGACTTGTCCGTGAGTGGCCCCCGGTTCGTAGGTCCAGCTGCCACCGACTTCTTCGTAGGGCTCCGCGGCGGCGACCGGATCGATATCCGAGTCCCAGCCGTCACCTTCGGGAACCTGTTGTATGTACCCCACGACGTCGATCTTGTCGGCGTGTTCGCCGCTGATCTCCGCTTCGCCGTACTCGATGGTCGCGTCTTCGGGCTGCCCGTGCAGCTCGATACAGTGGGAATCCAGGTAGCCGTCGCCCTGGGACATCTCCGGGCTCGTTCCGAACTCGTCGCCGTCGAGCGGCCGGTCATAGTGGTCGGTCATGGGGAACTTGACGGTCATCGGATTCGCCTTGGAGTGCCAGCTCGTCGCGTCGTTCGTCGGAATCGTAACGGACGTGTTCGGGACCGACTCGCCGACGACGGGATCGCCGTTTTCGTTGAGCAGCGAGACACAGATCTTTCCGGAGCCCTCGCCGAGGTACGGGCTCCGATACTCGTCCCGCGGGTTCTCGTAGCTGATCCAACTCCCGTCTTCCGCTGCCGCTTCGAAGTAGGGATCGCCCGGTTCGGGCGTGGGCTCGACGTATTCCGCCTCCGAGACGGACCCGTTCGACTCCGGATCGACGAGACTCGCGGACGCTCCGGCACCCGTCGCGACGAGACTGCCGATTACCGCCAGCCCGAACCCGAGCGCGAGCAGCCTCCGCCAGCCCTTCGGGACCGGTCTTCGTGACCCACGTGCGCCGGACATGGTCACGCTTCCGCCCCCGTTTCGATACCGAGTGATTCGATCGGACGACCGTTCTGTAACGACGACTGTCGTGTGACAGTACTGGTCATCGATCCGAGGTACCGGATTCCCCGTCGTATATATGAGCAGCGTACCCGTGGAGTAGCAAGTCGTTACGCGGGGTAGGCAGTCGTTTCCGCCCATCATCGCGGCCCACGTCGGGACCGGTTTCACGAAGAGTTCCTGTGACGGCGTGAGCAACACCTATCGGTTCCGACACGTGCAAAACGAGTCCGTCGACCCGCCGGTTGTGGGGCACCAGTGTCGACCGTACGTGGCTCCGACTGCGTCGAGGCTCGAGTCGACCGACAGGCCCACCGAGACGGAGTCGCTGGGGGCAGCCTCAATCGGCTGGCCGGCCGTTCGACGGTCGCCGTTTCCCGCCCGAACGCCGTGCTGTCGGGCGGATTGTGATAGCAGAACGGATTTACGTTCGCGTCACCTGTTTTCGCGTATGGATTACGAATCGAGTCTCGACCGAGCGATGGAGGACGTCCCCGATATCGGGGGCGACGAACAGCGACTGCAGATCCCCGACCCGCAGCCACAGAAAGACGGCGCGTTCACGCGAGTGACGAACCTCGACGAGATCGCCGACGTCCTCTCGCGCGATACCGAACACCTCCACCGGTTCATCCAGCGCGAACTGGGGACCAGCGGCAAACTCGAGGACGGCCGCGGGCGGTACAACGGGACCTTCTCACAGACGGACCTCGACGCGGCGATCGACGCCTACGTCGACGAGTACGTCCTCTGTTCGGAGTGTGGCCTGCCGGACACCCGCCTCGTCCGCGAGGACCGAACGCCGATGCTGCGCTGTGACGCCTGTGGTGCGTTCCGCCCCGTCACCAAGCGCTCGACCAGCAGCCAGCAGCAACAACAGCAAGACGCCGTCGAGGAGGGCCAGACCTACACGGTCGAGATCACCGGCACGGGTCGCAAGGGCGACGGCGTCGCCGAGAAGGGCAGTTACACGATCTTCGTCCCCGGTGCCGAGGAGGGCGACGTCGTGGACATCTACATCAAGAACATCTCGGGCAACCTGGCGTTCGCCCGCCTCGACTGACCGCGGTTCGATTCGGAGGCGCGGCAGACGACTCGCGACGGAAGCACGGCGACGCGGGCGTCAGCGCGCTGCTTCTGGAATCGCATCCGGCAGACAGACTACTTTCTCCCGCCCGAGTCGATAGCGGTCGATGACGTCGCGCTCCTCGAGTTCCGAGAGGAGGCGGCTGAGCGTGGCGTGTGCCCAGCCGTATCGCTCGGCGAACCGCCGTTGTTTGATCCGGCCGCCGTGTTCGATGAGGACGGCGCGAACGTATTCCTCGGGCGTGACGCCGTACTCGAGGAGATCGCTCCTGTTCGTGGGACCGTTGTCGGGATCGACGAGATCTCCCGTGGGTGATCGGTCCTTGTCCGCTCCCGTCGCCGACGTATCACTGGGTGGGTCGTCGGCCGAACGGGCCACAGCGGCCACGAAACGGTCCGGTCGCTCCTCGCACCGTCCGCGGTAACCGATCGCCGACCGCTCGGCACGTCGGTTCGTGCCGCTCGAGTCCACCGTAGCGACGCAGGACCGAACCGTTCGTTTGACAGCAGTTACGAGCCGGGAACCGCTCGCACTCCGTCGTCCGTACATTGTATTCCGTTCTGGCGGCCATGTGAACAAAGGGGTATGCACAAAACCGTCCAAACAACCCCCACCCGGATACCGCGAAATTAAAGGTAGGTTGTGCTAGTCACACTGGTGTGGGAGTATCGTTCGACCTCTTCGGGACGCTGGTGACCGCCGACCGGCCGGACGATCCGGCAGACGCCGTCGCGACGGAACTCGCAAAGCGAGACGTCGCGGTCCCGGACGACTGGGCCGCGGCCTACGCGGAGCCACACGTCGACGCACCGGAGGGCGCGGAGGTCCCGCTTCCGGCCCACGTCTCGCGTGCGCTCGCGAGTCGTGGTGTAGATGCCGAACACAACGCGGCCAGACGGGCCGTCGTCGCGGCGTTCGACCCGACCGTCGAGACGAGGCCTGGGGCGATCGAGGCGGTCGACGCCGCCCGAAAGCGGGGGCCAGTGGCGATCTGTTCGAACTGCAGCGTCCCGGAACTGGTCGGGCGCACGCTCGTCAGATCGGCGTTCGAGCGCGACGATTTCGACGCGATCGTCACGAGCGTCGGCTGTGGCTGGCGCAAACCGGCCCCCGAAATCTTCGACCGGACCGCCGCCGAACTCGGCGTCGCCACCGCCGACCTCGTCCACGTCGGCGACGACCCTCGGACCGACGGCGGGATCGAAACCGCGGGCGGTACGGCGGTGCTACTCGAGGACCTGTCGCTCGCGGCCGTGCCGGCGCGACTGGCAGCGGCGACGCCCGACGAACACAGCAGTAATGACTGAGCGACCCCATTCGGACGACAGTATGGAGGCGAGGGCGGCGTGTTGAGGACGTTCGCGGTCGTCGGGCTGGCGTTCAGCCTCGATCTGCTGTTCGGCGAACCGCCGACCGCGGCGCATCCGGTTGCGTGGTTCGGCCGCCTCGTCGATGCGGTCGATCGGCCGTGGAGCGACGACGAGCGCCGCCAGCGCCTCGCCGGCGTCGCGATCGCCGTGCTCGCGCCGCTCGGTCCCGCCGTCGTCGTCGGCGGCGGCGTCCTCGCGGCGGGTTCGATCGGACCGATGGCCGGCGGTATCGCCGCCGCGATCGCCCTCTTCCTGACGACCAGTCTGCGGTCGCTGCTCGAGCTTACCGAGGACGTCGTCGGGGCGACGGGCGACGACCTCGAACTGGCTCGCGACCGGGTCCGCGGGTTGGTCGGTCGAGAGACCGCGACGCTCTCGGCCGGTGCGCTTCGCAGCGCGGCCGTCGAGAGCGCGGCCGAGAACCTCGCGGACGGGCTGGTCGCGACCCTGATACCGTTCGCGATACTCGCGCCGATCTCGCTTCCGGCCGCGGCGGCCGCCGCCGCATGGATCAAGGGGGTCAACACGCTCGACTCGATGCTTGGCTACCCCTCGAAACCGATCGGCACCGCGAGCGCGCGGCTGGACGACCTCGTCATGTATCTGCCCGCCCGACTCGCCGCCGGGGCGATCGCCGTCGCCGCGGTCGATCCGGTTGCGATCGTGCGTGCCCGGCAGTGGGCGCGCGCACCGCCGTCGCCCAACTCCGGGTGGCCGATGGCGACGCTCGCCTGCGCCCTCGGCGTTCGGCTCGAAAAGGGGGACGTCTACGTCCTCAATCCCGATGCCGACCGCCCGACGCTGGCCGAGGGCGAGCGGGCCGTCAGCCTCGTCGGGCGAGCGGCCGTCGTCTCGATCCTCGTTGCCATCGCGCTGTCGATTGCCGTTCCGGAGCTTGCAGGTGGCTTCGGGACGTACTGGCAGTCGATGATCGCCTCGAGTACGGGTTCGATCGCGGGGGTGCGAGCGGGACCGTGATCGGCCGCTGGATCGGTGCCGTTCGCGGCGCGCTCGGCTTTCTGACGCGGCTGCCGGTCGGGCACCGCGACGGCGATTGGGACGCGTTCCGCACGACGCCGGCCGCGTTCCCCGTCGTCGGTCTCGTGGCTGGATCGTTGGCGGCGGTCCCGCTGCTCGCTGCCGACACGCTGCCCGCGCCGACCGTCGCGCTGGGCTACCTGCTTTCGGTCTACGCGGTGATGGGAATCCACCACCTCGACGGGATCGCCGATCTGGGCGACGCGCTGGTCGTCCACGGCGATGTCGAGCGCCGCCGCGAGGTACTGACGGATACGACGACCGGCGTCGGCGCGTCGCTCGCGGTGGCACTTACCGTCGCCGCGCTGGCACTGGGCGGGCTCGGACTGGCCGGCCTGCCGGTCCTCGCGGCGGTTGGCATCGCGATCGGGGCCGAAGTGGGGACGAAACTCGGGATGGCCGCGATGGCCTGCTTCGGGCGTGCCGCCTACGAGGGAATGGGCGAGCAGTTCACCGACGTGAGCACTGCCGGGTCGTTCCTCGCGCCCGCAACGATCGTCCTCCCGGCAGCCGTGTTCGGCTGGCCTCACCCAGGTGTGGTCGCCCTTCCCGGTGCCGTCGCCGGCATCGCACTCCCCTGGTACTGGGCGGATCGCTCGCTGGGGGGCATCAACGGCGACATCTTCGGCGCAGTCAACGAGATCGGCCGCATCGCCGGCGTTCACGTGGGGGTGATCGCGTGGACGCTCTCGTGATGTGCGGCGGGAAAGGCACCCGCCTCGAGAGCCCCCACGAGAAGCCCCTGCACCCGATCGACGGGACCGCGATGGTCGACCGCGTTCGTGCGGCGCTCGAGGCGAGCCGGGTCGAGACGATCGCCGCCGCCGTCTCGCCGAACGCACCGGCGACGCGGACCCACCTCGAGGAGCGTGACGGCATCGCGACGATCGAGACGGCCGGCGAGGGCTACGTGACCGATCTACTGACCGTCCTCGAGCGGCCCGAACTGTCGCCGCCGCTCCTGACCGTCGCCGCGGACCTGCCGCTGCTCGAGGCGGCGGTCGTCGACCGGATACTCGCGGCCCACGGCGACGCCGAGGCCTCGCGCACCGTCTGCGTTCCCGCGGCGCTCAAACGGCGGCTCGGCGTCAGCACCGAGGCGCGACTCGAGCCCGACGACCACCTCGCGCCGACCGGGGTCAACGTGGTCGGCACCACGGACGAATCCACGACGATGACCGACGTACACTACGATCCACGACTTGCGGTGAACGTGAACCGACGCGAAGACGCCCGTGTCGCAGCCGACATGCTGCGCGATCGCACCGCGGAGGAGCGCTGAGATGCGCGTCGTCCTGCCCGCCGGAACGACCGAGACCGCGCTGATCGACGGCATCAGCGCCGCCGGGGCCGCACCGGAGCTGATGGAACACACGCCCTCGGCGGACGTCGAAATCGTCGAACACGGCGCGCCGATCATGTCGCCGGTGACGCCCGTGAGCCCGAACGGCTGTCCGACGCCGGCTGCCGTGACCCGTGCGGTCAGAGAGGTCGTCGGCTTCGACGTGTCGGTGATCGACGCGGGGCTCACGCAGTCGACGGCCGCGCCGACGGTCGACCTCGGCGGCGGCCCCGGGAACGACGTTCGCGAAGCGGTCGCCGTGCCCGACGCGGACGCGACCTTCGACCGGGCGTTCGACTACGGCGCGAGTTTGCCGGACGACGAACTGCTGATCGGCGAGACAGTTCCCGGGGGGACGACGACCGCACTGGGCGTTCTGACCGCGCTCGGCGAGCCGGCCGGCGTCTCCTCGTCGCTCCCGGAGAACCCGATCGAGCGCAAACGGCGCGTCGTCGACGAGGCGTTGACCGCGAGCGACCTCGAGCCGGGCGACTGCGAGGGGACGCCGCTCGCGGCGATCGAAGCGGTCGGCGATCCCGTCCAGCCGACGGTCGCCGGGATCGCGGCCGGGGCGCTCGAGACCGGGACCGCGGTGACGCTCGCCGGTGGGACCCAGATGCTCGCCGTTGCCGCCGTGTTGCGCCACGCGGGCATCGACGCGACGCTGTCGGTCGCGACGACCTCGTTCGTGGCCGACGAACAGGGCGATCGGCTCGCCGACGCCTGCGAGCGGTTCGACTGCGAACTGACCGTCACCGATCCCGGCTTCGACGAGCGCGACCACGTCGCGATGGACCGCTACTGCGCCGGCGAGGCCAAGGAGGGCGTCGGGATGGGGGGCGCGCTCTCGCTCGTCCCCGACGGCGAGATGGCGGCAGTCAGGGATCGCCTCGAGACGGTCTGTCGCCGGCTCGGAATCGAGGGCGACGCCGACTCGAGCGCCGAGGACGGTGTAGACACTGACGGTCCGACGGAGGGTGGTCGTGGACCCTGACGCCATCAGCGCCGGCGAACGGGTGCCCCACGGCGGCGAGACCGACCGCGACCTGCTTGACTTCTCGGCCAACACGAACCCCAGAACCCCCGCGGGCGTCGGCGACGCGTACGCGGCCGCGCTCGAGGCGTCCCGGCGTTACCCGGACGACGGCTATCCGGCCTTTCGCGCCGCCGCCGCCGACTTCGTCGGCTGCGAGCCGGAACGAGTGGTTCCGACCCCCGGCGGACTGGCCGCGATCCGGCTCGCGATGGAGACCGCCCTCGAGCCGGGCGACGAGGCGCTCGTCCCGTACCCCAGTTTCGGGGAGTACGCCCGCGAAGTCGAATTACAGGGGGCGACGCCGCGGTTCGTTCGCTATGACGACCTGACCGAACTCGGCCCGACTGTGCTCGAGCCGTGTGCGCTCGCCGTGTGCTGTACGCCGAACAACCCGACCGGCGACGCGATCGATCCGGACGCGCTCGCGTCGTTCGCCGCCCGCTGTGCGGACGCCGAGACGACGCTGCTCGTCGACGAGGCGTTCCTGGGATTTACCGATCGCCGGTCGATGGCGACCCTGGACCGCGAGCACGTCGTCGTCGCGCGCTCGCTGACCAAACTGTTCGGGCTGCCGGGGCTTCGGGCCGGCTTCGCCGTCGCGACCGGCGACCGGCGGGAGACGCTCGCAACGGCTCGCCGCGCGTGGTCGCTCGGGACGCCGGCCGCTCGGGTCGGCACACACTGCCTGCGACGGACGGCGTTCGTCCGCGAAACGCGCGCCCGCGTCGCCAGCGAGCGCGAGCGGTTGCGCGAGGCGCTCGAGGAACGGTTCGACGTCCACGATTCGGACGCACCGTACCTCCTCTGTGACGTCGGCGACCGGGACGTGGCGACAGTGATCGCCGACGCGCGTGCGGCCGGCGTCGCGATCCGCGACGCGACGACGTTCCGGACGCTCGATTCTCACGTCCGTGTCGCGGTCAAGGACCGAACGGCCAACGACCGGCTGCTCGCCGCGCTGGGCGTTCGCGAGCGCGCGGCCGACGATCCGGAAACGGAGCGATGACGGCCCCGGCCTACGACGCGGTTCGGCGGGCGGGCGTGCTTCGCGTTCGCCGACCCGACACCGAATGGCTCTCGACCGGCTGGAACGGCGGCCGCCGGACGGCCGACTGCGCCTACAACATCTCGGTCCCGGAAGGATGGGAACGAACGTCACTCGGACCCTACATCGGCGACCGCCTCGAGCGGGCGGGATTCGAGTCGACTGCCGGGGACGTGGCCGGCCCGGCGCTGCTGACCGGCGTCGACATCGCGGATGCTCGCGGTGCTCGGTGCGGGTCCGTGACAGCCTACGCGACGGCCGGCATCTCGAACCCCGCCGCGTTACCGATGGAACCGACTCCCACCGACCCGTCGGAGTCGACTGCGGTCGAAGCCGACGATGCGGGACCCGGGCAGGGGCGCGGGACCGTCAACGTCATCGTCGGAACGACGCGGGCGCTCGCGTCGGGCGCGCTCGAGAACCTGATCGCGGTCGCCGCGGAGGCGAAGGCGGCGACGCTGCTCGCCGAGACCGGGTTCCCGGGGACGACGACGGACGCGATCATCGTCGGCCACGACCCGTCGGGGTCGTCGGCGGCGTTTTCGGGCAGCGGCACCGACGTCGGCGCGGCGGTGCGTGCCTGCGTCCGAGAGGCCGTCCGGGCGTCGCTGAGCGCCCACTACGCGACCGCCAACGCGGAGCTGCCGGCAGCGGTCGACGATGCGACGTACGGTGTTTCGACCACCCGTCGGGCCGACGTTTTTCAGCCGATGCTCGCGAGCGAGCGCTCCCAACCCGACAGTTAATCCGTTGCGAGTCCAACCGTCGGCCGATGGTCGAGGACGACCCGTCAGCCGAAGCCGACGGTCCGTCAGCCATTCGGTCGATCGCGCTCTCGCCGGAGGACGCCGTCGACGCCTACGTCTACGGGCGGGAAAACCCGGGGGAGGCCGTCCTCCGGGTAACGCCGCCGTTTCACGGCCGGATGCGGGCCCGGATCCACGTCTACCACGTCGACGACGCCGAACTAACCGGTGCGGTGCACCTTTCCCCCGCAACCGTCATCGCGGACGATGTCCTCGCGGCGTACCCGGACCTCGAGTCGGCGCTGGCGGAGGCCGACGACGACCCCGCCGCGGACGACCGGCTCCGCGACCGCCACGCCGACGCCGTCGCGGAGTGGCGAACGCGGGCACGCGACGCGATCGCCGATTCGATCACGCTCGAGACCGACGACGGAACGCACCGCGTCGACCTCAAGACGCTCGGCTAGCGAGGCCGCGAGCACCGCGCAGCGGCCGACCGTCCCTGCTGTTCGCGGCGTGAAACACGGGGTCGGCCGGGCCGGGACGCCGACGAATCGATACCACTAATCGCTCGGACTCGAGACGCCCGCTAATGAAACTCGCGCGGATCGCAACGGACGACGGCCCGGTCGCGGGACGGTACGAGGACGGTGTCGTCCACGCGGAGGACGGCGTCTACGAGGTCGGTACGGACGCCGATTTCCTGCCGCCCTGCGAGCCTTCGGCACTGTACTGCGTCGGCCGGAACTTCGCGACGACGCTCGACCAGATGGCGTACGAACGGCCCGACGAACCCGACTTCTTCATCAAGCCGCCCGCATCGCTCGTCGGCCACCGGGACCCGGTTCCCTCGCCCGGTTTCAGCGACGAGGTGACCTATGCCGGCGAACTCGCGGCCGTCATCGACGACCCCTGCCGGACCCTCGCCGAGGACGAGGTGTCCGAAGTCGTCCGCGGCTACACGATCCTGAACGATCTGGACGCGCTCGACCAGAACGGCCGCACGGCCCGCAAGGCGTTTGACGCGTCCGGCCCGCTCGGACCGTGGATCGAGACCGCCGTCGACCCCACCGGGATCGACATGTACACCGACGTGGCGGGCGAGCGCCGCCAGGAGGCCACCACCGACCGCATGCTGTTCGATCCCGACGAGATCATCTCGCACCTCTCCGAGCGGGTCACTTTCCGGCCCGGCGACGTAGTCTCGTTCGGCAGTCCGGCCAACCCCGGCCTCGTCGAACCCGGCGACACCGTCGAGATTACCTACGAGGGCGTCGGGACGCTCCGCAACACCGTCGTCGACGCGAGCGAGCGCGAGAACCTCCCGCTCGAGGCGGACCCGGTTCGCGCATAGGTGGCCTCGAACGCGCGACAGCAACCCCACCGACCCACCGCCGGGCGGGACTGAAAGCGTGGCCGAAACGTCGACTCGAACTACCCCCACAAATCCGGGGTAGAAAGGCACTTCACGGCGACCGCCCACCGACGACACGTGAGCGCCGACACCCGACGCGTCGAGGTCTACCCCGACCGCGAGGTCGTCGTCGAGTTCGATCCCGATCTCACCTTCGAGTGCGTCGACGACTGTACGTGGTGTTGTCACCACGGCGTGCTCCTCTACGACCGGGACCTCCTCGAGTTGGCCCAGCGGGCCAACCTCGCGGAGACGACGACCGACTTCCGCGGCGAGAAGTTCGTCACTCGAGAGGCCAAAGACCGCGAGGAGCACGTCGCCGAGGACGGCCACGCGTGTGCCTTTCTGCGCGAGGACGGCCTCTGTTCGCTGCACTTGGACGCGGACTGGAAACCCACCCGGTGTTCGGTCTTTCCGCTCGCCGTCTGGCTCGAGGACGGCGACCTCCACGTCGATATCCGCGACTCGGCCCACGACCACTGCGAGGGGCTGAACGTCAGCGAGCGGTCGGTCATCGACAACCTCGAGGCCTTTCTGCCCGAACTGCTGTGGGACCTCGAGAATCCGGATTCGGACCGCGAACTCTAGGCCGGTAGCGATCGGTCGGCCGACGACGAATGTCAGTCGAGATGACCGGTTGCTATATAGATAGACAATACTATGCTGTGGGATACCACGTCTTTCCAAGCGTTTAAACGTCTGCCGCACATAGTTAAGTTGTGACAGAAGACTCCGGGCGACGGAACCTCCGTATGCCCAACAGCGATGAAGTATTCGCCGTCGTAACCGAACACCTCGGCGGCAACCACGTGCGCCTCCGCTGTGAGGACGGCGAGGAGCGACTCGGCCGCATCCCGGGTCGCATGAAATACCGGACCTGGATCGAGCAAGACGATATCGTCGTCGCCGAACCGTGGGACTGGCAAGACGAGAAGGCCACCATCGAGTGGCGCTACACCGGCCAGGACGCAGATCAACTGCGTCGCGAAGGCCACATCGATTGAACCCCGGTCGCGGCTCCGGTAACTACTAGATTTTACTGCCGATAGATCGCCCGTAGCGGCCGCGTCGGCGCTTGTAACCGTCCGTTTAGCCACACTCGAGTGACGAAGCGGAAAACGGCCGATGCCGCACACTCCTCGAGGTCCGACAGGTCGAGACGCTGTGAGCCCGGAGCCACGTTATGCCCGCTGAACGGCGCGAGCGCCCGCGCGCCGTCACGTCTCCCGTCCCTCCGGAGAGCGAACTGTACGTCACGAGTCGAGCATAGTCGGTGAGCCGACGGGAGACGCGACTACCGCGTCGCTTGTTTCCACTCGCGCAGTCCGACGACCGCCCCGTCGACGGCCGTTGGGTCCGCTTCGGTCGCCGCCCAGACGAACATCGGGGCGACGGCGTCCGGATCGCGGCCGGTCTCTCCCGACAGTCCCGTTGCAACGATCCCCGGGTCCAGACAGCCCACGACGTAGTCAGTGTCGGCGGCGAAGCCGCGAGTCACCGCCTCCGCCGTCGCCTTCGAAATCGCGTAGGAACCGTAGCCCGCCGTCCCGTCTCGAGCGACCGAGCCCGTCGGAACGAGCACTCGCGCATCGTCGTTTAAGTGCGGCAGCGACTCACGGATCGTCGCGTACACGCCGCGTCCGTTGGTCCGCCAGTGGTCGTCGAACGCGGAATACGATTCGTCGTCGGTCGGCGTCGCTCCCGCCTCGCCGTGATACACGCCCGCCGCGGGAACGACGACATCGATACCGGCCGCCTCGCCCGCCCGCGAGGCGGTCTCCGTCAGCCGCTCTACGTCGTACTCGTCGCGAACGTCGGTTCTGAGCCCCGCCGCGGTGGTCCCCGCGTCTTCGAGCGCGTCGACGGTCGCGTCGACTTCGTCCGCGTCTCGAGCCCCGACGACGACGGTCGCACCGTCCGCACCGAACGCCTCGGCGACGGCAGCACCGATGCCGCGTGTTCCGCCGGTCACGATGACTGTCTGGCCGTCCATACGCACCGTACGGCCGCGATCCACAGGAACCTACCGGACGGGGGGACGACCGCCGGGCTCGTGGCGAACTCGACGCCGCCCGCCGCGCCGACGACCGGTCGGATTCCCTACCTATGTATGAGACACGTTTAACAGCGGTCCGATACTCACGGTCGACTATGCAATCGCTGGCCGGTGAGTCGGTCGTCGTGATCGGGAGCGGGATCGGCGGGCTCTCGACGGCCTGTTACCTCGCCGACGCGGGTGCCGACGTTCGGGTCATCGAGAAGAACGAACAGCTCGGTGGTCGAGCGAGCCGCCTCGAGAAGGACGGCTTCAGGTTCGACATGGGTCCCTCGTGGTATCTGATGCCCGATGTCTTCGAGCGCTTCTTCGCTGATTTCGACCGGACGCCGGGCGACTACTACGATCTCGAGCACCTCGATCCTCACTACCGGATCTTCTTCAAGGACGGCGATCGGGTGGATGTCACGCCCGACTTAGAGCGGACGAAAGCCGTCTTCGAGGAGTACGAGTCGGGTGCGGGCGAGGCCCTAGAGCGGTACCTCGAGAAATCCAAGGAGAACTACGAAGTCGGCATGAAACACTTCGTCTACGAGGACCGGGAGCGCCTGCGGGACTACCTCGACCTCGACGTGGCGCGACAGGCGCGGGGCCTCTCGCTGCTGGGCTCGATGCAGGGTCACGTGGAGGGCTACTTCGACCATCCGAAGCTCCAGCAGATCATGCAGTACACGCTGGTGTTTCTCGGCGGCTCGCCGACCAACACGCCGGCGCTCTACAACCTGATGAGCCACGTCGATTTCAACCTCGGCGTCTGGTACCCCGACGGCGGGATCGGCGCGGTCATCGACGGCATCGCGGACCTGGGCGCGGAACTCGGCGTCGAGTACGACACCGATCGCCCGGCAACGGAGATCAAAGGCCGCACGGGCGGATTCGAGGTCGAAACGCCGGCCGGCCCCCTGCAGTCGGATCTGGTCGTGAGCAACGCCGACTACGCCCACACCGAGCAGGAACTGCTGACCCCCGAACGGCGCGGCCACGACGCCGACTACTGGGACGACCGGACCTACGCGCCCTCCGCGTTCCTCCTCTATCTCGGCGTCGAGGGCGACGTCGACGACCTCGCCCACCACACGCTCGTGCTGCCGACCGACTGGCAGGACCACTTCGATCAGATCTTCGAGGACCCCCAGTGGCCGGACGACCCGGCCTACTACCTGTGTGTCCCCTCCAAGACCGACGACGACGTTGCCCCCGAGGGCCACAGCGCCCTGTTCGTCCTCGTGCCCGTCGCGCCCGGTCTCGAGGATACGCCCGAAATCCGCGACGAGTATCGGGACGTGGTCCTCGACGATATCGCCGAAAACACGGGGACGGACCTCCGGGACCGGATCGTCCTCGAGGAGCGGTTCTCCGTCGCGGACTTCGCGGCCCGGTACAACAGCTACGGCGGGACGGCGCTGGGATTGGCCCACACCCTCCGCCAGACGGCCCTCTTCCGCCCGCCACACCGGTCGGCGGAAGTCGACGGACTCTACTTCGTGGGCGGCGATACCACACCCGGGATCGGCGTCCCGATGTGTCTCATCAGCGGCGACCTGACGGCGGAGAAAGTGCTCGAGGATCACGGAATCGAGGGCTGACCGTGCCGGAACCGCGAGGGACGGCTCGAGACGAGCAACTGAACCGACCTGCTTCCGGAACCGAAATGACCGTCCGCATCCGAACACCCGCCCGCTCGAGACGCCAGCGATGAGGGGGGAGCCGACGGGGGGAGGCGAGGCCAGCGTCGGCGAACAGCTGTCGTACCTGCTGACGCTCTCGCGGCCGCGGTTCTGGCTCTATCTGGCCGGGCCGGTCCTCGTCGGCGTCGCCTACGCCGCGGGGTCGGTCGCGGACCTGTTCACGCCGACGACGGCCGTCCTGTTCACGTACTTCCTCCTCCCCGCGAACGTCTTCCTCTATGGCATCAACGATATCTACGACCGGGAGATCGACGCGGCGAATCCGAAAAAGGACGATCGGGAGGCGCGTTATCGGGGACAGCGATCCGTTCCCGTCGCCGTCGCCCTCTGTGCGGCCCTGCCGCTGCTGTTCGCGCCGTTGCTCGCGGCGGCCGCGATCCCGTGGCTCGTCGCCTTTCTCGCCCTCGGTGCGGCCTACAGCGCCCCACCGGCCCGATTCAAGACGACGCCGGTGCTGGACTCGGTCTCCAACGGGCTCTACATTACGCCCGGTGTGGCCGCGTACGCCGCCGTCGCTGGCTCCCAGCCGCCCGTACTGACGATCGCTGGCGGCTGGCTGTGGGCCATGGGAATGCACACGTTCTCCGCGATCCCCGATATCGAGCCCGATCGCCAAACCGGGACCCGGACGACGGCGACGGTGCTCGGGGAGCGACGGACCTACGCCTACTGTGGCGCGTGCTGGCTGGCGAGTGCGGTCGCCTTCGGCGCGCTCGACGGGCGACTTGGTGCACTCATGCTCGTGTATCCGGGGCTCGTCGCCGCGATCGCGACCGCGAGTGTCGCCGTCGATCGGGCCTACTGGTGGTTCCCGGCGATCAACACCGTCGTCGGCGCGCTCCTGACCATGGGCGGCCTCTGGAGGCTCCTCTATGGATAGCGGCGAGTCGGCGGACCCGCCATCGCGTCCGACCGCGGAAGTGACCAGCGGGACGGCACGGGAGACGGTACAGCGGCGACTCGAGGCGCTCGTCCGCGAGAACCGGGTTACCGTCGCGGTGGTCTTCCCGGTCGTCGGCGCGGTGACGCTGGTCGGCAGCGCCGAAGGGATGCTCCCGGCACCGCTCGCGTACAATCCGCTGTTGATTCTGTTCGGAACGCTGGTGATGCGGTCGCCGCTGATCGTCGCCTTGCTGCCGACGATCGATCGACGGGCGGTCGCGTTCCTCGGCGTGTTGACGGGCTACACCTACGCCATCGAACTCGTCGGCGTCCGGACGGGCTGGCCCTACGGGACGTTCGAATACGGGATTCGACTCGGGCCGATGCTGGGCGGCGACGTGCCCCTGGCCCTGCCGCTGTTTTTCGTCCCGCTAGTGCTCAACGCCACCCTGCTGACGGTGCTAGTGCTTCGCGACCGAGCCGGACGCGTCGTTCCCCGGTTGCTCGCGGCGATCGTCGCTATCATCGCCGTCGATCTGGTTCTCGACCCCGGAGCCGTCGCCATCGGGTTTTGGGAGTACGTTCCGCCGGGCGACTACTACGGCGTTCCCCGCTCGAACTACTGGGGGTGGCTCCTCTCGGGGACCGTCGCCGTCGTCCTCGTCGATTGCGCGTTCGATCGCGCGGTCCTGCTCGAGCGGGTCCGGACCTGCGAGTTCGCACTCGACGATCTGGTGAGTTTCGTCCTGTTGTGGGGGGCGATCAACGTGCTCTACGGCAACTGGCTGGCGGCCGGCGTCGCCGGCCTGTTCTGTCTCGGCCTGTTCCGGACCGACCGCTACGACCTCGCGATGCTTTCGACGGCGCTCCCCGAGCGGTGGCGCGGTCGGTGACCGACGGCAGTTCGGTTCCCTGCGAGGAACGGGACGAACATGCCGGCACGTCACTTTTGCTCGTGACCGCCCTGCCATTGCTATGGCAACGCGTAACTCGATCGAGTGCCCCGTCTGCCGGGAGCCCCCGGCCACCAACCAGCAACTCGAGGAGCACCTGGTGTCCACGCACACGAAACGGAAACTCGCGAAGTTCATCGTCGCGGAAACGACCGTGCAAACGAACGAAGACGTCTCCGAGTAACGACGTGCGGTGACCACTCGCTGCCGGTCCGCTCAGACGAACAGGCTCGAGATGGCGTCGCCGAACACGAACAACAGAATCGCGGCGGCGACGATCAGCGCGAGCCATACGCCGAGTCCGATCGCGGTCGTTCGGCCCATCTGACGTTCTTCGTCGACGATATCCGAGTTCGCCTCTGTGGGCATACACTGGGCTTCGAACGCAGTGGCTACGAAAGTCGGGCCACTATATCGTGGGATTTGATAAACTGCCGGTCAGGATCGTGTCGGCACGCCGTCCCCGTGTTCCGGGTGTCGATGGTCACGGTCGGTCGTCGGCACCGCCGAGACCCGCTGGAACACGGCTTCGGGGTCCCGATTCCAGTGCCAGTGCCAGCGCGTCTTCGCCAGACACCACAGCTTCCGGGCCGTCGACAGCGACGGCTCCCGCGAGAGCACGTCGTACCCCTGGTTGCGGATGACGGTGTGGTGTTCGGCGTAGAGAACCGCCGCCAACAGGACCGGGAGCTGGCAGTCCTCGGGTAAGTACCTGATCCCGGCGACGCCCTCGCGATAGAGGTCTTCCGTGCGCTGGAGTTCGGCGGCCATCGCCCCCGCGAACGACTCGGAGTACTCGAGTCGCTCGATCTGTGCCGGGTCGACTCCGTGGTCCCGAAGCGTCTCCTGTGGCACGTAGATCCGGTCGCGGTCGCGGATGTCCTCGCGGACGTCCCGCAGGAAGTTCGTCATCTGGAACGCTTCGCCGAGTTTGACGGCGTGGGGGATGGCGATGTCCTCGGCATCGGGTTCCATGATCGCGGTCATCATCACGCCGACCGACGCGGCCGACCCGCGCATGTAGGACTCGAGGTCCTCGTAGGTCTCGTATCGGCTGGTCTCGATGTCCGTCGCCATCGCGTCGATGAACGTGTTGATCTCCTCGTCGTCGATCCCGTACCGCTCTCTGAGCTCCCCGAACGCCTCGAGCACCGGGTCGTCGGGCGCTTGCTCGCCTACCGCCTGCGCCCGGAGCGACTCGAGCTGAGCCCGCTGTGTCGCCGGATCGACGTCGTCAGCGTCGTCGACCACTTCGTCCGCGATGCGGAAGAACGCATAGAGGACGTGGGTCGCGTGTCGCACTCGCTCGGGCAGAAACCGCGTCGCGAGATAGAACGTCTTCCCGGTTCGCTTCTGTATCGCCTTGCCTGCGTCGATGTGTTCCTGTTGCATTCTCTGTCCCGTAGACCCTACCGACGGTGATCGGATGTCTCCACTACGACAGATGCATATAAAATAACCCCCCCTCACTATGTTCAGCCGGGCCGGGGCGGTCCGTCGGCGACAGCGTCACTCGAGGAGTTCGTCGAGCAGTTTCCGCTGGGCGGTTCGGAGGTGCTGGTGAAACGTCGACCGCGAAATGCCCATTGACTCGGCTAACTCCTCGCCCGACATGTCGCGGGGCCACTCGAAGTAGTTCGCGTAGTAGGCCTTCCGGAGCGCCGTGAGCTGGCGGTCGGTCAGCGACGACTCGAGGCGCGTCGTGATGCTTTCTCGAGTGGGCGTCGGCTCGTCGGTCTCGTGGTAGCTGACGAGTTCGACGCGGTCGTATCGACGCTCGAGCAGGTCGTACGCCGAGCGAGCGGAGCGGCCGTCCGGAAGCTCGACGGTGAGGTCGGCAACCGTATCGGCGACCGTCAGCTCCCGAATCACCGCGCCGTGCTCGCTCAGAGCCGCCACCAGTCCGTCGTCGGTGGTGACTTCGAGGATGGCCCGCCCGTCGTTTTTCGAGAGGATCGTCACGTCGCCGCCGTCCGGGGACGCGTCGAGGACGTCTTCGGGGGCGATCGCCCGATCGGCATGGAGGTAGAGATGCGGCGTTCCGTCCCCGTCGTAGGTCACGCCGCGGTAGCTGATCGCGGCCTCGAGCGTCGCCGACAGGGCCGTGACGAACAGCGACGGGTCCTCGATGGCGACCTCGACCGAGACGACGGTCTCGGTCGTGAGCATGCGCCTGACTTCGAGGGCGTTCATCGCGGTCGCGATCGTTCCGGCGAGCGACTCGAGCACGAGGAGTTCCCGATCGTCGAAGGCGTCGGCGTCCTCGGCGAAAACGACGAGGACGCCATAGGTGAGGTCGCCGTACGAAAGCGGCAAGGCGGTGACCGATCGGACGGCACCGCCGGCCCCGGTCGGCCACCACCGGTTGGCGTCCGCGACCGACTCGAGGTCCTGGATGACCGCTGGCTCGCCGTCAACGAACGCCCGAACGGCCGGGTGCTCCTCGTCGGTCCCGATGACGAGTTCGTCGTCCTCCAGGGGAACGTCCCCCTGACTGGCCCACTCGTGGGGTGAGAGCCGCTGTGCCGTGACGTCCGCGCGCCCGATCCAGGCGAGGACGTAGGGGTCCGTCTCGGCGAGACACGCACAGACCTCGTGTTCGATCTCCGTTCTGGTTCCCGCGCCGACGGCGGCGTCGGTGACGTTCCGGACGAGACCGTCGACGCGCTCGAGGACGTGTTCCAGTGCCTCCCGTTCGTCGCGTACCTGGCGGGCGTTCTCTTCGGCGGCGATCTCGGCCAGTTTCCGCTCGGTGATCTCGAGGTGAACGAGCGAGACCAGTCGCTGGCCGTCGTCGGTAAAGGGACTGGCACGCATCATGAACCAGCGTTTCTCGTCCGCCGAGTGACACGGGTACTCCAGCTCGAAGGAGTCCCGCTCGCCCGCGAGAACGGCTTCGATTCCCGCGGTCGCCTGCCGGGCGTATTCGTCGTCCGCAGTCGCGGCTGTCGCGACGTAATCCGCGCCGACGTGGTCATCGGGTCCCGGGCCGAAGTCGCGCCAGGATCGATTCGTCAGGAGGATTTCACCCTCGTCGTCGATGACAGCGACGGTAACGGGGAGCGTCTCGAGCGTCGCTGCGGCGAGTTCCTGCCGGGAAACCATCGCTCGGACGTACGGTCTGCTGTGGCTTAACACGATTGGCACAACGGGCGGTGCGGTGTGACCGAGTCGCGTCGTCCACGCTCACCCCATCACCGATGGCGTGCCTGTGACCGAGCCTCCCGTCGCCAACGGTCGCACGACCCGTTGGCACTCGTGACGCTCTTTGATGGCTGAACAAACGACTATGTAACCCTATAGCATATGTCGAGACATGGGAAGCGACCAGATGACACACGAACGATCACGGTGTCGGAACTGCGGCTTCGAAGCGCCCGGCGGGGACGACGAGTGGCGGCGGATCGAGGTCCCGAAACTGGGCCGGATGACCCAGTGTCCCGACTGCGAGAGCACGGATATCATTACCAGCCGGTGACTGCGACGCCCAGGTACCGACATCGGTGCGACCGTTTCCGGTCGACGTTGCCGGAATCGGCGACCGTGCAGACAGACTCTTGAGTGTCTCTCCCCTACGAACGCCCATGAGCGACGAGTCGGATCACGTCCCGACGAACGACGAGGAGTGGCGCGAACGATTGAGCGACGAGGAGTACCGCATCCTTCGCGAAGCAGGCACCGAGACCCCGTTCAGCGGCGAGTACGTCGACCACAAGGCGGACGGCTCCTACGCCTGCGCCGGCTGCGGGGCCGAACTGTTCGATTCGGAGACCAAGTTCGACTCCGGCTGTGGCTGGCCGAGTTTCTACGACGCCGACGACGATCGGATCGAAACCCGAACCGACACCAGCCACGGCATGCGCCGCACCGAAGTCGTTTGTGCGAACTGTGGCGGCCATCTCGGTCACGTCTTCGACGACGGCCCCGAGCCGACCGGCAAGCGATACTGCATCAACTCCGTCGCCCTCGAGTTCGACGAGTAGCGCCGGCGTTCGGACCGAGGGCGTACGGCGGAGAAACGCTCGGCCGAGCTAGCGAATGCAGGCACCACGGTTTTGAAGACACCCGAATCACCACCAGTCATGTCCGCCGAACGACCGACCGCCGAGGAACTCCGACAGGGAATGACCGTCGAGATCGTACAGGAGGACGCGGACCCCCGCTCCGAGGACACGGAGCCGATCATCGGCGAGATCGGCGTGGTTTACGGTGAC
Organism: Natrinema altunense; assembly: GCF_000731985.1. Lineage (GTDB taxonomy): Archaea > Halobacteriota > Halobacteria > Halobacteriales > Natrialbaceae > Natrinema > Natrinema altunense. The sequence goes on along the minus strand of NZ_JNCS01000003.1, from coordinate 329,791 downwards.
GAACCCGACGGACCCCACGTGAAACTGAAAAGCGGCGTCGTCGGTCACGTTCGCTCGGTCGCTCCCGACGAGTAGACCGCTCGATCGCATCGACCGCCGCCGACACGTGATTTAAAAAATACAGAAATATGTCGATTTCAGTTTAATATCCAATCACGTATTCGGGCTATATCGATACATTCATAGTCGGCAGAGTATTATTCCCGAGTATGGTGCCCGAAGCAGACTCGATCGGCAGCCGATCGAGCGATACAGCCGATGTCGTCGCGGCGGTCGACGAGATCGACGGGACCCCGCACCTCGTCGTCGCTGATATCGCACGGGACGAGCGCTGGATCGCCATGACCGAGACCGACGTGGCCGCGCTCGACGAGTGGCGGTAATCGCTTCGGAACCGTACTGACCGCTAGCCGCGCTTTCCTTCTGCCATCGGAACCGCCATCGCGGACGATACCGCGACGTATCGTCATCCCATCCACCCGATCCCGTCGTCTGCGGTCCCGCAACCCATCGATCAACGGGGTCGTCGCCGCGTCTCGCGTTCGACGTCGGTCGCGACGCGGACGCGCAGTATCGCGCTCGAGCGGTGACCGGGCGTTGCCGCAGCGAGCGCAACCGGACCGATGGGTTCTATCCGCAGGCGGTCGTATCGGGGACGAATGGCTTCCGCACGCCCGCTCGACGACGCCCGGCTCCTCGTCGTCGCACCGCCCGATCGGAGCGCCGCCGGCCTGCCGGACGCGCTGGCGGACGAGACGCACGCCGTGACCGCAGTCTCGACCGCGGCCGCTGCGCTCGAGCACCTCGAGCACCGCCCCGTCGACTGTCTCCTGACCACCCACTCCCTGCCGGAAGCAGCGACGACCGGGCTCGACCTCCTCGAGACGGTTCGCGAGCGCGATCCCGATCTCCCGGTCGTGCTCGCCCCGGCCGACGGCGACGAGTCGCTGGCCAGCGCGGCGATCGCCGCGGACGTCACGGCGTACGTGCCGCGCGACGAACCCGGCGACGATTCGATCGCGGACTGCCGCGCGGCGATCGAGCGGGCGCTGTCGACGGGCCGCGAGCGACGCCGCCGGCGGGAGCGCGCTCGCCGGTTCGACGCGATCTTCGAGGATCCGGAAACGTACTCGTGGGTACTCGAGACGGACGGCACCGTTCGACGGACCAGCGAGTCCGCGCTCGAGGCGATCGACGCGGCCGCGAGCGACGTTCGCGGCCGGCCGTTACGGGACCTGCCCTGGTGGCGGTGTACCGCCGACGGGAGCGCCGCGATCGGGGACGCGATCGAACGGGCGGCGGCCGGCGAGGTCGCACACCGCGAACTGACGCGGGTCCGCACCGATGGCGCTGGGTCCGCCGACCCGGACGCGACCGCCCCGTCGAACGCAGGTGCAGACGCGACCGAGACCCACACGTTCGAGGTAACCGTCCGACCGATCCGGGACGAGTCCGGCGACATCGCCTCGCTGCTCGCACGGGCGACCGACATCACCGACCGCGCCCGACTCGAGCGGGAGTTACGCGAGTCCGAGGAACTCCACCGGGTGACGCTCAACAACATGACGGATACCGTCCTCATCACCGACGACGACGGCGCGTTCACCTACGTCTGTCCGAACGTCCACTTCATTTTCGGCTACTCGGAGGACGAGATCCACGAACTCGGGACGATCGACGAGTTGCTCGGACCGGATCTCTTCGACCGCGAGGCCCTCGAGCGGGAGGGCGTGCTCACGAACATCGAGTGCACGACGACCGATCGGGCGGGCCGCGAGCACACGCTGCTGGTCAACGTCCGCGAGGTCTCGATCCAGGGCGGGACGACCCTCTACAGCTGTCGGGACATCACGAAGCGAAAGCGCCGCGAGGAGGCGCTGACGGCGCTCCACCGGACCGCTCGCGAGTTGCTGTACGCCGAAACCGATCGCGAAATCGCTGCCCTCGCCGTCGACGACGCGACGGGCGTCCTCGACTGCGAGGCGAGCGCCGTGTACCTGTTCGATACGGACGAGAACGTGTTACGGCCCGCCGCGTCCTCCACGGGGATGGAGCGATTACACGGCCCGACTCGCGACCACCGAGCGACGACCGACAGCATCCCGGGACACGTCTTCGTCGACGGCGAGAGTCGGTTCTTCGCCGACGTGCACGACTCCCCGATTCTCTCGAATCCCGGGACCGACCTGCGAAGCGCCGCGTACGTTCCGCTCGGCGATCACGGCGTCTTCGTCGTCGGCTCGACGGAGTCGGACGCGTTCGACGAGGTGTCCCGAGAACTGACCGACCTGTTGGCGGCGACCGCCGAAGCCGCGCTCGATCGGGTCGAGCGCGAGCGGACGCTGCGCGAACGGGATCGGGAACTCGAGCGCCGGAACCGACAGCTCACCCGCCTCAACGACGTCAACGAGATCATCAGGGATCTCGATCAAGCGCTGGTTCGCGCGGAGACCCGCGAGGAGATCGAACGTGCCGTCTGTGATCGGCTCACGGCTGCCGATCGGTTCTCGTTCGCGTGGATCGGTCGGGCCGACGTCGGCGGCGACCGCCTCGAGTCGCGCGCTCACGGTGGCCCGGCGGAGGGGGCAGCGTATCTCGACGCCGTCTCGCTCTCGCTCGCCGACTCGAGCGAACCCGCCGTCAGGACGGCGACGGACCGGTCGGTGACCGTCGTCTCGAACGTCGCCGACGGGCTCCGTGACGAGCCGTGGCGATCGGCGGCGCTCGCCAGGGAGTACCAGTCCGCGGTGAGCGTCCCGCTGGCCTACGACGAGTTCGCGTACGGGGCGTTGACCGTCTACGCCGACCGGCCGGACGCGTTCGACGACATGATCCGTGCCGTCCTCGCGGAACTCGGGGAGACGATCGCCTCGGCGATCGCCGCCGTCGAGCGCAAGCGTGCACTGGTCGCCGACGCGCGGACGCGACTCGAGTTCGACGTGGCCGACGACTCGTTCGTCTTCGCCCGACTTGCCCGCCAGGTCGACTGCGTGCTCTCCTTCGATGGCGGCATTCGCCACCATGAGCACGGGACGACGGTGTTCGCGACCGTCGAAGGTGCGTCCCCGGACGCCGTCGTGACCGCGGCCGACGCACTCGTCGGCGTCGAGCGCGCACAGGTCGTCACTACCGGCGGAGCCAGCCGTGGGAACGACGACGGGGCGACCGACGACGCTGGCGACGACGCCGACCTCGGCGGGGCGATCCGCTTGGACCTCTCGCGGCCGCTCCTCGCCCAGCAATTCGCGGATCACGGAGTGGTGTTGCGGGGCATCGAGGCGACCGCCTCGAGCACTCGGCTCGTGGTCGACGTACCGCGATCCGCCGACGCGAGAGGGAGCGCCGAGCTCGTCTCGACGGCGTTCTCGGACGCCGAACTGCGCTCCAAACGGACCGTCGAGCGGACGGCGCCACGGGACTTCCGGTCGGAACTGCGCGAGCGACTGACCGACCGCCAGCTCGAGGTGGTTCAGCTCGCGTACTACGGCGGCTACTTCGAATCACCGCGCGAGAATTCGGGGGAAGACGTCGCCGAAACACTCGATATCTCGCCGGCTGCGTTCTACCGTCATATCCGGACCGTCCAGGGGGTGCTCTTCGACGTCGTGTTCGACGAAATCGGAGTTCCGGCAAAGGCGTCGATGGGGGTTGAATAGTGAACGGGCTCTGCTCGGTGCCGCTAGTTATCTGACGGATAGGCTCATCCTAATATCCCTAGTATTCCTAGGTGCGCAATCACCGCGAGCACGACCGCTCGTTGTCTCTCCAATGAACCAGAAAGACGCGGAACTCGATCCTCAAACGGAATCGACCTACGAATGCTTCGACTGTGGAACCGTCGTCCGTGCGACAGCGCCGGACGCCTGTCCCGAGTGCGGTGCCGAGATGCGGAATCGACGCACACCGATCGAGTAATCATGGCCTCTCAGCACCGTTCGACGACGACCCGGGAAGCGACGGCCGAATCGACCCCGTCGGAGACCGCACTCGAGACCGCGCGGCGACAGCTCGACCGCGTCGCCGCACAGCTCGACGTCGACGATGCCGTCATCGAACGCCTCTCTCACCCGCGGGCGGTCCACGAAGTGACGGTGCCCCTCGAGCGCGACGACGGCAGCGTCGAGGTCTTTACCGGATACAGGGCCCAACACGACAGCGTCCGCGGGCCCTACAAGGGCGGGCTCAGATACCATCCCGACGTGACCCGCGACGAGTGCGTCGGCCTCTCGATGTGGATGACCTGGAAGTGTGCCGTGATGGACCTCCCCTTCGGCGGGGCGAAAGGCGGGATCGTCGTCGATCCGAAGTCGTTGAGCGACGGCGAAAAGGAGCGGCTCACCCGCCGGTTCGCACAGGAGATCCGCGACGTGATCGGGCCGAACGCGGACATCCCGGCCCCCGACATGGGGACCGACCCGCAGACGATGGCCTGGCTGATGGACGCCTACAGCATGCAGGAGGGCGAGACGATCCCCGGCGTCGTCACGGGCAAGCCGCCGGTCATCGGCGGCTCCTACGGCCGCGAGGAAGCGCCGGGCCGGAGCGTCGCCATCGTGACCCGGGAGTCCTGTAACTACTACGACTACCCGCTCGCCGAGACGACCGTCGCCGTGCAGGGCTTCGGGAGCGTCGGCGCGAACGCCGCCCGCCTGCTCGAGGAGTGGGGGGCGACGATCGTGGCAGTCAGCGACGTCAACGGCGGGGTATACGACCCCGACGGGATCGACGTCTCGGCGATTCCCTCCCACGACGAGGAGCCCGAAGCGGTCACGCGGTTCGCGACCGAACTCGACGAGGGTGACGACGTATCCCGCATCTCGAACGACGACCTCCTCGAACTCGACGTCGACGTCCTCGTCCCGGCCGCGGTCGGCAACGTCATCACCGCGGACAACGCCGACGCGATCGCCGCCGATATCGTCGTCGAGGGCGCGAACGGCCCCACGACCTTCGCCGCCGACACCATCCTCGAGGAACGCGGCGTGCACGTGATCCCGGACATCCTCGCGAACGCGGGCGGCGTCACCGTCAGCTACTTCGAGTGGCTCCAGGACATCAACCGCCGCCAGTGGTCCCTCGAGCGGGTCAACGAGGAACTCGAAGCCGAAATGAAGACGGCCTGGAACGCGCTCAAGAACCACGTCGAACGCCGGGACGTGACGTGGCGCGACGCTGCATATGCAGTCGCGCTCGACCGCATCGGAGACTCCCACGAGATGCGCGGGCTCTGGCCCTAAGGGAGCGGGTGCGTCGGCTCCCAGGGTCGGACGGATCGACTCGACGCCCGACTCAGGGTTCTCGGTCGAGGTACTCGAGGGCCTCCTCGTCGCTCACCTGGTCGAAGGTCCGGTAGAACTGGCCGACGGCACGGAAGTCCGCGGGGGTCTGCAAGGCGATCACCGCGTCGGCCTCCCGCTCGAGGGCGTCGATCGCCCGCGGCGAGCCCACGGGGACCGCCAGACCGACCCAGTCGGCTTCGGCCCCCCGGACCTGGCGGAGGCAGGCCGTCGCGGTCGCGCCGGTCGCGACGCCGTCGTCGACGAGCAGGACTCGCTCGCCCCGAAGGTCCGGCACGCCGCCCGATTCGCGGTAGCGGTCGGCCTTCTCACGCGCGTTCTCGGCTTCCGCCGCCCGAACCTCCTCGAGGTACTCCTCGGAGGGATGTAGCCGATCGATCAGGTCGTCGTTGTACCAGACGCTGCCGTCACTGGCGACCGCGCCGAGCGCTACCTCCGGGTTCTGCGGTGCCCCCATCTTGCGCGCGACGACGACGTCGAGGTCGGCGTCGAGCGTGTCGGCGACCGGCCGCGCAACGGGCAGGGCTCCGCGGGGAATCGCGAGGACGACGTCGACCGCGAGGTCGCGGGCCTCGAGTTCCGCCGCGAGGCGTTCGCCCGCGTCGGTTCTGTCGTCGAACATGGTTCCGCCCGAGCGTACGACGGCGGTACACTATGGGTTTACGTCGCACACGCCGGGCGGACGCGAACCGATCCGGAACGCGGCCCCGCCGCTCGCGGCGACACTTACGGGTCCCGCCGGCGTCGAAGCCGCCCGCGAACGATCGGCGTCACCGGAAACACCCCGACGTCGACCCGCTCCACCTCGAGGACGTCGAACGCGTCGTGTCCGACGAACCGCTCGACCGTCTCGCGGGTCAACTGGCACCCGCCCGCGGCGCGTTCCCAGATCGGATTCAGCCGGTCCTGCGCCCGCGCGCGCCAGCCGTCGTTGCGGACGTGCTCGAGGAATCGCAGTTCGCCGCCGGGTGTCAGGACGCGGGCGACCTCCTCCATCGCCGCGTCGGGGTCGCCGATGGTACAGAAGACCAGACTCGAGAGCACGGCCTCGAAGGCGTCGTCGACGTAGGGCAACGACTCGGCACGAGCGTCCCGGAGGGAGACCTGCAGGTCGGTTCCCGCCGCCTCGCGGGCGGCCCGGCGTCGCATGTGCGGGTCCGGTTCGATCGCGTGGTACTCGAGGTCGTCGCCGGCGTCGGCCGCGTAGGATATCATCGCGCCGGTTCCCGCGCCGATCTCGAGAGCGCGTCCGGAGAGGTCGGCTGCGAGATACTCGCGGTGGGGGCCGATCAGAAACCGATCCGGCACGAACCGATCGTACAGCGCGGCGAACGCGGGGTGGGAGATCGTCCGATCGCCCGCGGCACACCGTGGAGTCCTGTCTGCCATCGTGTCACTCGTCCTACGTTAGGACGACCCGCGTGAAACCCGTTTCCCCGTCGGCGCTTGCATCCCCGACGCGCGGCGTCGGGACGGCTCCCACCGTCACCGATCGCTTCTCAGGGCCGCGGTGCGGCCTTCTGCAGCGCCGTTTCGGCGATGTTCCCCCCGTAGTCGGCGCTTCGGGACAGCGAGTCGACGATCAGTCCCAGCGACTGGGCCTGAACCGGTTCGAGGTCCCGGAGCATGTCGTCGATCTGGCGGGTGTGTTCGTCGATCTCGAGGACGGCCTCGCGGGCGTCGTGCCCGAGGCGGTTCGCCTCCGCGGTCCCGTCGGCGAACAGCGCGTCCATCGACTTCTCGAGAACCGTCGAGGCGTCGACTTGGAGTTCCTCGAGTCCCCTGGCGACGGGCTCCGGAATCTCGTCGAGTTTGAGCGCGATGTTACTGATCTTGGCGGCGTGGTCGGCGACGCGCTCGAGTTGGCGGGCGCTCGAATGATAGTCGAAACAGTCCTCGCGGGGGACGCCGAGTTCCTCGGCGGCCCGGGGCGAGCGCAGCGTCGCGCGGAAGATCCGTGAGACGACTAGCCAGAGGCGGTCGACGTCGTCGTCGCGCTCGATCACGTCGTGGGCGATGTCGTCGTCGTTCTCGATCAGCGCCCGGACGGCGTCTTCGAGCATCGACTGGGCGATCAGGCGCATGCGCGTGACGGCGTTGACGATCGACAGCTCCGAGGAATCGAGCAGGTCCTGAATGACCACGCTGTCGGTCGTCTCTTCGAGCACCTCGACGCCGACCAATCCCTGCGTCGCATCGCGGATCGCCCGCCGCTGATCCGTCGTGATCCGCCCCGCCTCGAGTCGGATGAGATCGAAGCCGCTGACGTACATCGTCATCACGGCCCGAGTCAGGCGCTCGCCCTCGAGACTCGAGATGTCGAGGGTACCCTCCTGCCGGTCCGTTTCGCTCTTGGGCGTCAACAAGAGCGCGTCGTCCTCGGGATAGAACTCGACGGTCGTTCCGGCGGTGACGTCGTTGTCCGTCGCCCACGTTTTGGGTAGCGAGACGGTGTACGTCGATCCGCCCGTCACCTGGACCTTGCGCGTCTCCATGGAGCGGGGTTTCGGCCGGCAGAATATAAATACAGGTGGAACTATAGAGCAAGGTCCGTAGATGCGTATATCCTCCGCTACCGTCTCGTTTTCGACTGATTCCGGGCAGGAGACGTGCAGAGAAATATCGATAATGTCTGTGTAATATATAGTCATTCATAGCTAAGGGGCGGCGATCGGTTTTCGACTGCGACCCGATATCCCCGGTACTGTCGGCCGGAACTTCGGATGTCCGCAGTCGGAACGCAATCGCCGAACCCTGACGACTCCGGTCTCGTCTCGACCGGCTAGCGGGGTGGTTCGGTGCCGGCGGTTCGAACGATACTGCCGACGTTCGACGTCCAGGCGGTCGTTTCGAGCGTACGGTGCTGCTCGAGTCGGTCGGACCACCTTCGGCCGTTCTCCGGCCGACGGCACCGATTCCGGTTCCCATCGCCGCCACGTCGATTGTGCTATATAGACATATGTGGTCACTGATCCATATATATGGCTCATAGCATCCCTTTTTTATACCCCATCGAATCAATCACGTGATGGCAGACAACCAGTTCGGACGCGACGCAGTATCGCGACGGAAGTTCATCGCCGGGACGGGTGCCGTCAGTGTCGCAGCCATCGCAGGCTGCAGCGAGACGAGTGACGGGAACGGAAACGGGGACGAGCTCTCCGGAGAGGTCATCGTCAAGGGATCGAGTACCGTCTTCCCCATCTCGGACGAGATGGCCCAGCGATTCATGGACGACCATCCGAAGGTCAACGTCACGGTCGACCCGACCGGGAGCGGTGGTGGTTTCGAGAATCACTTCTGCCCCGGGAACGCCGACATCAACGGCGCATCGCGGCTGATCAAGGAGGAGGAGAAGAATCACTGCGCCGAAAACGATGTCTCGCCGATCGAGATGCATATCGCGGGCGACGCGCTCACGGTCGCTGTCAGTCCCGAGAACGACTGGGTCGATAGCATGACCTTCGACGAACTGGCCCAGATCTGGGGCGACGACAGCGCTACCACGTGGTCCGACGTTAATCCCGACTGGCCCGACGAAGAGCTCAAGCTCTACGGCCCCGACACGACCTCAGGGACCTACGACTGGTTCACCGAGAACGTCAACGGCGGCACCCACCGGACCGAGTACGAGGGTACGGAGGACGACAACACCATCATTCAGGGCCTCGAGAACAGCCCGTACGCGATGGGGTACTTCGGCTACGCGTACTACTCCGAAAACAAGGATCGCGTCAAAGCCCTCGAGATCGCAGAGAGCGAAGGCGACGATCCCTCCGCCCCGAGTCTGCAGGCGGCAAGCGACGGAACGTATCCGCTGGCCCGACCGCTGTTCATCTACCCCGCGGAAGGCGCTCTCGAGCGCGAACCGGTCTACGAGTTCGTCAAGTTCTACCTCGAGAACACGAGCGCCGATTGGATCGCCGACGAGGTCGGCTACGTCCCCGCGAATCAGGACATGGTCGACGAGAATATGACCAAACTCGAGAACGCAGCGGGCGAGTAACGCGGCAACGGAGTCGATTTTCCGGAGGAAACCGAATAGAGAATGAGTGATACATCAATAGAAGCCGATCTCACACGATCGGCGAACGGACGGATCGCAAAGGAACGGTTGTACCACGGGCTGTTGTTCTGTTGTGCGGCACTGACAGTCTTCGTGACGATTAGCATCGTCGCCACGCTGGCGATCGACGCCCTCGAGTTCTTCGGACGCGTCAATCCGTACGCGTTCTTCACCGGTACGGAGTGGGTGCTGCGGAGCGAGAACCCGATTCTCGGTATTCTGCCGCTGGTAACCGCCACCCTCATCGTGACGATCGTTTCGGCGCTCGTCGCGATCCCGGTCGGTACGGCGGCCGCGGTCTATCTGAGCGAATACGCGAGCGATCGGATGCGGTCGGTGTTGAAACCGGCACTCGAGATCCTCGCGGGGATTCCGACTGTCGTGTACGGGTTCTTCGCGCTCGTGTACCTGACGCCATGGCTTCAGGGATTAGGCCTCGACGTGAGCCTGTTCAACCTGTTGTCCGCGTCGGTCATGGTCGGCATCATGATCATCCCGATGGTGTCCTCGATCAGTGAGGACGCGATGAGCGCCGTCCCGGACTCGCTGCGCCAGGCGGGCTACGGCCTCGGGGCCACGAAGTTCGAGGTGTCGACGAAGATCGTCATTCCCGCGTCGATCTCGGGAATCTTCTCCTCGTACATTCTGGCGCTCTCGCGGGCGATCGGCGAGACGATGATCGTCGTGGTTGCCGGCGGCAGCCGCGCTCGAATGTTCGATCCGTCCGAGCCGTTCGCGAACCTTCTCAACTCCGGGCAGACGATGACCGCTGCCATGGTACAGGCGGTGACGACGGACCTGTCCGGCGGAACCGCCGGGTACTACTCGATGTTTGCGATCGGACTGACACTGTTCGCCATCACGTTCAGTATGAACCTGCTCAGCAACCGTATCGCCGCTCGGTATCGGGAGGAATACCAATGACTCGGACCACCGTCACCGTCGCGGTCACAACGGAGGTGGGTCGCTGATGGCCACGACCGACGAGTCGACGGGCACCTGGTTCGGCGCGGACGGACAGGTGAGCCAGCTCCGTGGGCTACTGTTCAAAGCCGGCTGCCTCGGCGCGACGCTGCTCGCGCTGTTTCTCGTGTTCGTCTTTCTCGTCTACGTAGCGATCGACGCGATCGAACCCGGAACGGCCGATCCGGCGTGGTGGGCGACGGTCGCGACGACCGTCGCGGGTCCGGCAATCGTCCTCTCGATCTACTACTATCGTTTCGCTCCCCGGGCGGGTGAAGTCGCGTACACGGCGCTTGGATTGCCCGTCGCCGCGACGCTGCTCGCTGGCGGCGTTAGCATCGTTTTCAGACACATCGTGAGCCCACACGAGTGGCTCGCGCTCGTCGTCGCTTCGCTCGTGGCGTACGGCGCACTCGAGTTCCATGGTCGGGCTCGGGATGCCGGGGCACTCGAGCGAGTCGTGGTCGGTGCGGCCGTGATCGGACTCACGATCGTCGGCGTTCCCGGACTCGTTCCCAGCCTCCGGACGCTACTCCTCTCGCTTCCGGTCCTCCCGATGGCCCCGCTGGCGCTTCTGGGAACGTTCGTAGTTCCGATCGGAGTGGGAGCCGGCTGGTCCGTCCGTCGCGCCCGCGAAAGCGACCGTGCGGGTCTGATCGCTGGCGGGGTGACTGTCGCCGCGGCCGCCATCGGTGCCGTCGCCGGACCGGTCGTCGGCGTCTCCTGGACGACGTGGCTCGTTCTGACGACGGTCGTCGGTGTTCCCGTCGGACTGTACGTCGAGCGGGTTTACAGAGGTGGGAAAGGCGTTTCCGGACTCGCGCTGCCGGTCGCACTCGCGGCCGGCGTCGTCGTCTGCGCTGTCATCGTCGAAACGGCCGGGTTCGCCGGACCTGACGTCTGGATCGACTGGGAGTTCCTGACCAGCGCTCACAATCGAACGCCGCGGGAGGCCGGTATCTATCCCGCGCTCGTCGGGTCGGTGATGATGATCATCGTCGTCGCACTCGCGGCGTTTCCCGTCGGTGTCGGGGCCGCGATCTATCTCGAGGAGTACGCGCCGACGAGCGGACTGAGCGGATCGATCGTCGAACTCATCGAGATCAACATCGCGAATCTCGCCGGCGTCCCGTCGGTCGTCTACGGACTACTCGGCCTGGCGCTGTTCGTCAAGGTGGGTGAGTTGCGGCCCGGAATCGTCATCGTTGGCGGGCTGACCGTCTCGCTGCTCATTCTGCCGATCATCATTATCTCCGCACAGGAGGCGATCAGGGCGGTGCCCGACTCCCAGCGGCGGGCAGCCTACGGGATCGGCGCGACGCGATGGCAGACGGTGCGGACCGTCGTCTTGCCGCGAGCGATGCCCGGCATCATGACCGGAACCATTCTCGCGCTCGGCCGCGCGATCGGCGAGACGGCACCGCTGTTGATGGTCGGTGTCGCAGCGGTCGTCCGGATTTCCCCGAGGTCGTTCTTCGGACTGTTCAGTGCGATGCCCCGACAGCTCTACTCGTGGGCGCAACTGGCCAAGCCGGACTTCTATCACGGCGTCCTTGCGGCCGGCGTCCTCGTCTTGCTCGTCGTCCTCCTGATGATGAACGGCACCGCGATCCTGCTTCGCAACAAGTACCAGAGACGTGACTGAGATGACTCGAAACGATACACGGAAAGCCGACGACAGCGACGAACAGCGAACTGACGGCAGCGGACCGGCCGTCTCCGAACCGACCACACGACCCGACGCGACGAGCGACTCGCTGCTCGACGACTCGTTCGACGTCACCAGCGGGTCCCTGTCCGGGGATGCCGATGCAGTGCTCGAGACGCGGAATCTCGACGTCTTCTATGACGGCGTCCAGGCCCTACAGGACGTCACTATCGAGATCCCGGAAAACGGCGTCACGGCGCTCATCGGCCCCTCTGGCTGCGGGAAATCGACGTTCCTCCGGTGTATCAACCGAATGAACGATCTCATCGATGCTGCGCGCGTCGAGGGCGAACTCCGATTCGAGGGGAAAAACGTCTACGACGACGACGTCGATCCCGTCGCCCTGCGCCGGAAGATCGGCATGGTCTTCCAGTCGCCCAATCCCTTCCCGAAGAGCATCCGCGACAACGTCGCGTTCGGACTGGAGGTACAGGACAAAGCAGGCGATGTCGACGAAACGGTGCATCGTGCCCTCGAGCGGGCGGCGTTGCTCGATGAAGTCGAAGACCAACTGGACTCGAGCGGACTGGACCTCTCGGGTGGCCAACAACAGCGCCTCTGTATCGCCCGGGCGATCGCGCCCGATCCGGACGTGCTCCTGATGGACGAACCGGCCTCCGCGCTCGATCCGATCGCGACCTCGAAGATCGAGGACCTGATCGAGGATCTCGCCGAGGAGTACACGGTGATCATCGTCACCCACAACATGCAACAGGCGGCCCGGATCTCGGATAAGACGGCGGTCTTCCTGACCGGCGGCGAACTCGTCGAGTTCGACGACACCGACAAAATCTTCGAGAACCCCGAACACGACCGCGTCGAGGACTACATCACCGGCAAGTTCGGGTAATGACCCGCGAGGACTATCGGGCGCGTCTCGAGCGGCTTCGCGACGCAGTCGTCGCGATCGGCGACCGGGTCCATGCGCAACTCGACGACGCCGTCACCGCGTTGTTTACCGACGACCGTGCGCTCGCACGTGCGGTGATCGCGAGCGACGACGCCGTCAACGACCGGTCCCTCGAACTCGAGCGGGAGTGTCTCGACCTGCTCGCACTTCACCAACCCGTCGCCGGCGACCTCCGGTTCGTCGTCGCCGCGTTCAAGATCGTCACGGATCTCGAACGGATCGGCGATCTCGCGACCAATCTCGCGGCATACACGCTGGATTCGACCGGGTCGTCTCCCCCGCTCCCCGATGTCGATTTCGAACGGCTCGCCGCGCTCGCCCTCGAGCAGGTCGAGCGGGCACTCGAGGCGTTCGTCGCGGATGACGTGGAGGCCTGTTTCGATATCGCCGACCGTGACGACGAACTGGACGGGCGCTGTGCCAGCGTCACCGAGCGTATCGTACGGACGCTCATCGAGCGGCGCATCGAAGACGGTAGGAGAAACGGCGGCTGGCTCCGAGACGGTGACAGTCGACCACCAGTCGAGGACGTGATTACGGACGTCTCGCGGACGTTCGTGATCGTTCGCGACCTCGAGCGGGTCGGCGATCACGCGGTAAACGTGGCCGCACGCACGGTATACGCCCTCGAGAACAGCGAGGAGTTGCTCGTTTGACGGCCGCTCTCGGTTCTCGGTGAGCGTCCGTCGCGTCGAGTCGGTACCACGAGCACCCAAACAGTGGATCGGCTCGATCCCCGGAGTCCTACGAGTCGCTATCGATTCCTCGTCGTCCCCTCTTTTCACGGACAGTACCCGAAGTCCCTCGCTTCAGTGGCCCGGCCGCTCGACATTTCCCTCCGAAGAGACCGTCCGGTGCACGGATAGCCACGAATTCGTCACGGTCCCCCTCGAGTAGCGGTGCGCTCTCGGACGAACCTCGCGTCGCGTAGTCGGCTGCCCGTGGTACGGCGATCGAATCTATATATGTCGTCGTTATTCCGCTCGCAACCGGTCCGGAATGTTTTCCGTTCGCGGGGTCCGAATAAACGGAACGGTAACTATTGGCATATGTACGCGTTCCCTGGACCGCTGTCGGTACTCGACGTGTCCCCATCAGCGCCGGCAGACAGTATATAGCACTATATAGGGATCATAGTAGTATACTTATCCGCTCTGTGGCTTCGATTCGGTGATGTCGAGAGATTCCACGGCGTCTTTGCCGGCCGGACTCGGTCGGCGTGATTTTCTCGCCGCGGCAAGTGTTGGCCTCTCCGGCGGGTTGGCCGGTTGTGCCGGCGTTTTCGCCACTGAGGGCAACAACGTAAACATCGCGGGGAGCAGTACCGTCTTCCCCGTGACCGAGGCGATCGCCTCCTCGTTTTCCGAGCGGAACCCCACCGTCAACCTCTCGCTCAGTAAGACCGGAACCGGCGGTGGGTTCGGGAACTTCTTCTGTGCGGGACGAACCGACATTAACAACGCGAGTCGGGCGATCGCCGACGCCGAGATCGAACAGTGCGGGAACAACGGTATCACGCCGATCGAGTTCCAGGTCGCGACCGACGCGCTGACGGTCGTCGCCAACCCCAACGCCGACTGGATCGACTGTCTCACCGTCGAACAGCTCCGCGAGATCTGGCGCGCCGACGGCGCGACTCACTGGAGCGATATCAACGGGGAGTGGCCCGACGAACCGTTCGAACTGTACGGGGCCGCGACGACCTCCGGCACGTTCGACTACTTCAACGAGGCCATCATCGGCGAGGAGGAAAACCACCGCAGCGATTACCACGCGACCGAGCGCGACCGAACGATCGTCCAAGGGGTGCAGGGATCGGAGTACGCGATGGGCTACTTCGGCTTCTCGTACTACAGCGAGAACCCGGACTCGATCAAGGCGATCTCGGTCGACGACGGCGACGGCTGCGTCGAGCCGTCGATCGAGACGGCGATGAACGGCGAGTACACGCCCCTCTCGCGACCCCTATTCATCTACGTCGCCAAGGAGTCGCTCGAGAAGGAAGCCGTCCGTGACTTCGTCCGGTTCTACATGAAGCGGGCCGCGACGGACCTGGTCTCGGAGGTCGGCTACGTGCCGATCACCGAGGAGAAACGCGACGAGAACATAGAGAAACTCGAGACCGCGATCGCGGAGGTGACGGCATGAGCCAGCCGGACTTCTCCCACGACGGGATCCGCACGGCGCGGGGTACCGCGTTCCGCTATCTCTTCATGCTGTGTGCGCTCCTGTCGATCCTGACGACCGTCGCGATCATTCTGACGCTGTTGCTCGACGCGGTCGACTTCTTCGCGCAGGTTTCGCTCGTCGACTTCCTCACCGGCACGCGCTGGAGTCCGACGAACGAGCCGATCGCCTTCGGCGTCCTCCCGCTGATCTCGGGGACGCTGGTCATCACGATCGGGTCGGCGATGGTCGCACTCCCGATCGGACTCCTGACCGCCATCTATCTCAGCGAGTACGCCTCCGATCGACAGCGGGCCTATCTCAAACCGGCGCTCGAGGTACTCGCCGGCGTCCCGACGGTCGTCTACGGCTACTTCGCGCTGGTCTACGTCACGCCGGCGATCGATGCGATCCTGCCGGTCGATCTCTCGACGTTCAACGCGCTGTCGGCCTCGATCATGGTCGGCATCATGATCATCCCGATGGTGTCCTCGATCAGCGAGGACGCGATGAGCGCCGTTCCGGATTCGCTGCGGCAGGCCAGTTACGGGCTCGGCGCGACGAAGTTCACCGTCTCGACGTCGGTCGTCGTGCCGGCGGCGCTATCGGGGATCTTCTCCTCCTTTATCCTCGCGCTCTCGCGGGCGATCGGCGAGACGATGATCGTCGCCATCGCCGCGGGCCAGACGCCGCGGATGATCGACCTGACCGACCCGGCGGGGATGTTCCTCGATTCGATCCAGCCGATGACCTCCGCGATGGTCCAGATCGGCACCGGCGACATCGTCGGGCAAGGCCCGGCGTACAAGAGCCTCTTCGCGGTCGGTCTGACCCTGTTCGTCATCACCTTCGTCATGAACCTGATCAGTGAACTCGTCGCGTCGCGGTATCGGGAGGTGTATCGCTGATGGCGGCCGACACCGGAGAGACGCCCGCCGACGGCTTCGGGCGCGTCAGTCGGACGAAAGACGTCGCGTTCCGCCTGCTCGCGCTCGCGGCGACGCTGATCGGCATCGTGTCACTCGCGGCGTTGTTGTTGAACGTCGCCGTCGACGCCGTCGGCTGGCTCGACTGGCAGTTCCTCACGAACCCGCCACACCCCGACCCCTACGAAGCCGGGTTCCTGCCCGCGCTCGTCGGCTCGATCGCGATCATGCTGATGATCGCGCTCGTCACCTTCCCGCTCGGCGTCGGGGCCGCGGTCTACCTCGAGGAGTACGCCGACGACGGCTACCTCACGCGGTTCATCCAACTCAATATCGCGAACCTCGCAGGCGTCCCCTCGGTCGTCTACGGCCTGTTGGGACTGGGCCTGTTCGTGGGCCTGTTCAACATCGGCTACGGGACGGTACTGGCGGCCGCGTTTACCATCGCCCTGCTCATCCTGCCGATCGTGATCATCTCCGCCCAAGAGGCGATTCGGGCCGTCCCCGACTCCCAGCGACAGGCGTCGTACGGGATGGGCGCGACGAAGTGGCAGACGATCCGCAACGTCGTGTTGCCCCGCGCGATGCCCGGCATCATGACCGGGACGATCCTCGCGCTCGGCCGCGCGATCGGCGAGACGGCACCGCTGATCATGATCGCCGCGCCGACGACGGTGTTCGGACTGCCCAACAGCTTCTTCAGCAAAGTCAGCGCCATGCCGCTCCAGATTTACAACTGGGCGTCCTATCCACAGACGGAGTTCCAGTACGGCGTCGTCGCCGCCGGCGTCGTCACGCTCCTCGTCGTCTTGCTTACGATCAACTCGATCGCGATCGTCATCCGGAACCGGTATCAACAGCGCACCTGACAATGACTAACGAACAGATGACTCCCTCGGAAACGGAACCGACCGACGACCAGACCACCCCGACGCCGGGCACCGACGGCCTCGCCGACACTGCCGATTCCGGCTGGGAAACGACGACCGACCGGACCCTGCTCGAGGCGCGAGACCTGAGCGTCTACTACGGGGAGGAACAAGCGCTCTCCGACGTCGACATCGAGATCCCCGAAAAGCAAGTCACGGCGGTCATCGGACCGTCGGGCTGTGGGAAATCGACGTTCCTCCGGTGTATCAACCGGATGAACGACCTCGTCGACAGCGCCCGCGTCGAGGGCGAACTGCGCTTCGACGGGAAGAACGTCTACGACGACGACGTCGATCCCGTCGCCCTGCGCCGGAAGATCGGCATGGTCTTCCAGTCGCCCAATCCCTTCCCGAAGAGCATCCGCGACAACGTCGCCTACGGGCTCAAAGTCCAGGGGAAAAAGGACAACGTCGACGAGAAAGTACACACCGCCCTCGAGCGGGCGGCGTTGCTCGATGAAGTCGAAGACCAACTGGACTCGAGCGGACTGGACCTCTCGGGTGGCCAACAACAGCGCCTCTGTATCGCCCGGGCGATCGCGCCGGACCCGGACGTGATTCTGATGGACGAGCCGGCCTCCGCGCTGGACCCGATCGCGACCTCGAAGATCGAGGACCTGATCGAGGACCTCGCCGAGGAGTATACCGTCGTCATCGTCACTCACAACATGCAACAGGCGGCCCGGATCTCGGATAAGACGGCGGTCTTCCTGACCGGCGGCGAACTCGTCGAGTTCGACGACACTGACAAAATCTTCGAGAACCCCGAGCACGACCGCGTCGAGGACTACATCACCGGCAAGTTCGGATAACCGGCTCGTCGCGTGCCGTCCGGTCTCGATCGAGTCATCGTCGCGTCGATCCGTGCGAGGGTGGGAGTCTCTCGATCGAGACCCTCGAGCAGTCGACTAATTATCTCCGGCTGACCATGCCGCTTATTGTCGGGTATCGCATGGTCTCGAGACCCATGGTCGCCACCGGGGTCCACATCCTGCTCAGTCTGGCACTGATTTCGGTTCTCCGTCGGCCGGGACGAGCCGAACCGTACCTCGTCGGGGCGCTCGCCGCCGCCGTCCCCGATAGCGACACGTTCGTGTTTCGGCCGCTGGTCGACAGCGGCTACGCTGGGGGCGTCCTGTGGGCCCATCGGGGACTTACACACTCGCTGCTCGGTGGGATCGTCGTGATCGCCCTCCTCTCGTCCGTCGGCCCTCGGCGACCCGCTGCCATCGGATTCGGTTCCCACGTCGGCTTCGATTTCCTCTCCGGTGGTGTCCGACTGCTCGCCCCCTTCGATCGAACGCTGTACGGACTTTCGTTCGATTGGCTACTTCTGAACGCGCTGACATCGGCGTTCGCCGTAACCGTCATTCTCGGCGGTCTAATCGGCAGGAAATACGGCCTCGAGACCGGAACCCGGTCGGATACCGCGGAGCCGATACTCGAATGGTTCCGATAACCAAACGCTGTCCGCCGGTGGAACCGCCAATCGGGACCGTCGGAGACGCCGAGCACGGACTCGACGGGACGGCGATCGAGGTGGTATCGCACGCAGTCTTTATCACGGATGGGCAGGTTGCAACCAGTATGGCCAGACAATCCTACCAGGAAAAGCTCACGGACCTCCGTGAGGACGTCCTCTACATGAGCGAGGTCGTCATGGAACGGCTTCGAATGGGCATGGACGCCCTCGAGCAGAAAGACGAGGACCTCGCCCGCGAAGTGATCGAGGGCGACGGCGAGATCAACCGGATGTATCTCGATCTCGAACAGGACTGCATCGACCTGCTCGCGTTGCAGCAGCCGGTCGCGAGCGACCTGCGGTTCATCGCCGCCTCGTTCAAGATCATCACCGACCTAGAGCGGATCGCCGACCTGGCGACCAACCTCGGCGAGTACACGATGGACGCCGAGCGGGACCTGTTCCCCGACGTCGACGTTCAGGAGATGGGCGAGTTGACCCTCGACATGCTCGAGGACGCGATGCTCGCCTACGACACCGAGGATACCGACAGCTGTCGAGCGCTCGCCGCCCGCGACGACGAACTCGACCAGTTCGCCGAACGGGCCAGCGAGATCGTCGTTCGAGACCTCATCGAGCGCGAACTCGAGTCGACGGAGGAGGTCGAACGGATTCTACAGGACGTTTCGCGGCTCCTGTTGACGATCCGTGACTTGGAACGCGTCGGCGATCACACCGTCAACATCGCTGCGCGGACCCTGTATATGGTCGAGAACGACGACGAACTCATCTACTGAGGGAGTCGCGGACGGCGTCCCGTCGGACGCCGACCGGTCTCACTCGCTGGTTTCGTTGCCGCTTTCGTTCCCGTCGGACTCGTTGCCGCTAGTCTCGTTACCGCTGGTTTCGTTGTCGCCGGTTTCGTTACCGCTGGTCTCGTTGTCGCCGGTTTCGTTGCCGGCAGTCTCGTTGCCGCCACCGCCGCCGGTGCCGCCCGCGATCTCCATATCGCCGCGCATCTGGGCCTCGTGGGGCTGACAGACGTACTGGTACATCTCGCTGCTCGCCGTGATGTCGAGCATCTGATTCTCGTCAGGCTCGGACACCACTTCGGTCGAGAGATCGCCGATCACTTCGTCGCTTTCGTTCCGTATTTCCATATTGTGTGGCTGCCCGTTGCCTTCCGACCAGCCGATCGTGTAATCTTCGCCCTCCTGTAGGATGAGCGTCGGGTTCTCTTCGCCCTCGATAGCGGACGGGGCGAGTCCTTCCCAGTGGCTGGTCTCGCCACTGAAATCGATCGTCGTGCCGGGTTCGATCTCGAACCCGTCGCCGTTACCGCCGCCACCGCCGTTGCCGTTACCGTTCCCATTGCCGTTGCCACCACCGCCACAGCCTGCGATGAACGCCGTCGACGCCGCAACACCGGTCAACTGAAGCATTCGCCGTCGTGATAACCGATCGTCTCGTGCCATCGAGTTGACTTTGCGCTCAACGGGAATAGTCGAATACCCGTCTACTGCGTGGGAGTCAAGTACGGGGCGGTTTGGGGCGGCCTCTCGCCCGTTTCCGATTGCGATCGGCGCGCGCCGCTCGGGAGAACAAGGGTGGTCGTCAGTCTGGAGTCGACCGCCGATGTCGCTCCGGAACGCGGGTCAGTAACTGGGCCGTATCGACGACGTTGCGCGTCTCGAGCAGGAGTTCGGCCGCCTCGCGGACCGTAAACTCGGCCTCGAGAGCCACGCCGTGACAGCGCGCATAACACTCGAGCCAACGGTTCATCGCATCCTCGAGCGCGGCGAGTTCGGGTCGCGTGAACGGGACCATACGGCCGCCGGTCCGGGCCTCGACGTAGAGCCAGATGGCGGGTCCAGCACCCTCGCGAAGGTAGATCTCGGCGTCATCGTGGGCCGGAACCGTGTCCGCCGACTCGTCGGACCCGTGGTCGTCGAACGCCGCCCGATCGCGCTCGGCGCGGCGGGCGAGTGCGGCGATGCGGGGTCCGTACCGGCTCATTCTACCCCTCGCGATACTCGACGCCCTTGCCGCCGCGGGGGTGTTCCCACTCGGTGTCGGCGACGATCGCACAGGTCCCACACTCGACGCAGGGCTGGGTGTCGAGACTGACCAGCGTCTCCTCGGTCCCGTTGGTCTTGACGGCCTCCGAGCGGTAGCAGCCGCCGCCGAAGTCCCGCGCACTGACCGGGCAGGCGGTGACTGCCGCGCCGCTGGCCTCGGCCGACTCGTCTCTGAGTTCGATGTGGGGATTGCCGACGTCGGTATCGTAGGTGAGGTCGCCGATGCGCTCCTCGAGCGTCGGCGGTTCGATGTCGCTCTCCCAGTGGATCGTCTTGCCGTGTTCCTCGGCGATCAGCGTCGGCAGGGAGACGTAGCCGGTTTTCGTATCCGGCAGCATCGAGACCAGGAACGGCGAGTTGTACGCTCGCTGCAGCAGGCGGTCCGCGATCGGGTTCCCGACCGCGAGCGAGCCGAGCGGCGAGGCGAGCACTCGCTCGACGGCGTCGGTCACGGCGTCGCGCTCGCCGACGGTTCGGGCGAGGTCGTACCGGCGGGGCCGGAGTTTGGCCATCGTGCCGGAGTCCTCGAGCAGTTTAGTGTAGCGCCGTCCGGCGGCTGCCGGGTCGGCGTTGCCGCGGGTGACGGCGAAGGCGTCGGCCGCGAGCGCGCCGGCGGTGACGGCGTGGTTCATTCCCTTGATGATCGGCCCTTGGGCCTGCATCTGACCGGCGGCGTCGCCGACGAGGACGAGGCGGTCGCGGTAGGGCCGGCGGTGGGCGACCTTCTTCGAGTCGGGAACGAGCTTCGCCGCGTACTCGCGCTCCTGATACTCGTTTTTGAACCAGCCGGCGAGCAGCGGGTGGGTCAGCAGGGCGTCGAGCAGTTCGTGGGGTTCGGCCGCCTGCTCGACGAGACTGTCGAGGTGGAAGACGGTCCCGATAGACAGCGAGTCCTCGTTGGTATAGAGGAACCCGCCGCCGCGGACGTCCTCGAAGAGGTCGCCCGAGAACAGGTGGGCGGCCCCCTCCTCGGGGCCGATGTGGAACCGGTCGTCGATCGCGTCGGGGGGCATGTCCACGACGGCCTTGACCCCCTGGAACCACTCCTCGGGCTCCGCCCAGTCCATCAGTCCGGCGTCGCGGGCGAGTTCGGAGTTGACGCCGTCGGCCGCGACGATCAGGTCCGCCTCGATCGGCTCGAGTTCGTCGCAGGTGACGCCGACGATCTCGCCGTGTTCGCGGAGCAAGCCGTTCACCCGCACGTTCGTCAGGACGCCGCCACCGGTCTCGCTCGTCTGCTCGTGGACCCGCGTCTCGAGCCAGGAGTCCATGTCACGACGGAGCACGGCATCACACCAGTCGGTGTCGTGCTCGTGGAGGTCGGTCAGGTCGTAAGTCTTGACCGAGTTCCCGGCCACGTTGTGGATGTAGTAGTCCGTGACGGGCCGTTCGGTCGCCGCCTCCCGGAAGCCATCGAAGAGGTCGTCGAGCGTGTACGGCGCGGATTCCTCGGCGTAAATCAATCCGCCGGAGACGTTCTTCGAGCCCGCTTCGGGACCCCGCTCCAGGACGAGCGTCTCGACGCCGTGGTCGGCGAGCCGCGCGGCCGCCGCGGCCCCACCGGGTCCACAGCCGACGACGACGGCCTCGTAGTGTTCGTGATCGTCAGTCATCGTCCTCACCCCCGTCGGCGACGGCCTCGGGCTCGAGGTCGGTCTCGCCCGCTTCGATCGCTTCGGTCAGCCGCGGCAGGACCTCGAAGAGGTCACCTTCGACGAAGTAATCGCTGAAGTCCCTGATGCGGGCGTCGGGATCGGTGTTGATCGCGACGATCGTATCCGACTCGTCCATGCCGACCTTGTGCTGGACCGCGCCGGAGACGCCGGCGGCGATGTAGACATCCGGCGCGACGACCTGGCCGGTCTCGCCGATCTGGCGTTCCTCCGCCGAGTACGCCTCGACGTGTCCCTCGAACTGGTAGGAGGAGGTGACGATCCCCCGCGTGATGCCGAGGGCGGCGTCCTCGAACGCGTCCACGAGGTCGAGACCCAGTTCCATCCCCGCGGTGGGATCGTCGGCGATCCCGCGGCCGAGACAGACGATCACGTCGTGACCCGTGAGGTCGATTCCGGCCTCGAGCCGGTCGTGTTCGGTGATGTCGACGCGGAACCAGTCGTCGGCCAGTTCCATGTCGTGTTCGACGATCAGCCCGTCACGGTCGGCGTCCGGCTCCATCGGGTCGAAGCTACCCGGGATGACCGAACACCCCTGCGGGTGGAAGTCCCGGTTCGGGTTGTCGAGACAGAGGATCGTCGAGTACTCGAAGCCGGAGAAGTCGGGTCGTTTCATGTGCAGGACCTTCTCGACGGTCTTCTTGACCCCCGGTTCGCCGGTCTTGACCGGGTTGGAAACCTCGCTTTCCTCGATGAACAGGTCCGAACAGTCCGAGGCGAGTCCGGAGTCGAGTTCGGCCTGGACCTTCGCCGAGAGATCGCGGCCGTTGTTCGTCGCCGGGAACAGGATGTAGCGCGGCTCGTCGTACTCGCGCCAGTCGGTGCTCTCGACGGTTCCCTCTCCCCGAGCCATGTGGGCCGCGATCTCGGTGTAGGGGTCGTGCAGGAACCGCTCGAGGCGCTCGTCCTCGTGGTAGACCGCGACGTCGGCCCCGTAGGCGATGCACTCCTCGGCGAGATCCTCGCAGTCGTCGCCCATCAGGAACGCGACGACCGCCTCCTGATCGCCGTAGTCCGCCTCGAACTGATCCATCAGTTCACGGCCCTTGCCGAGCATCTCCCGCGAGACGTCGAGCAACTCCCCGCCCTGCGTCTCACAGAAGATCCACATGTCCGCGTAGTCGCCGTCCTCGAGCGCCCGGACGTGTTTCTTGTCACGGGTGGGATGAGAGAGGGCGTCGTCCTCCTCCGGGTCTTCACCGTCTGCCTCGTCCGGCTCGCTCTCCGCGTCGTCGGTGTCACCGCCGTCACCGTCCGTGCTCTCGGCGTCCGATGCGGTACCGATCTCCTCGAGCCGCCGGTGGACCGCCTCGCGAGCCGTTGCTCGGTCCTGGCCGGCCCGTTCCGCCTCGAGAATCGACTGCAGGTCGTCCGCGTCGTCGATCGTCTCGAGTGCCGCGGTCAGTTCGTCGACAGTGTGGTCGTCCGGATCGAGTTCCGTCATGTTACTCACCTACCTCGGCGGCGTACGGTTGCATTACCTCGAGTACGTCACCCATGCCCTCGTCGTGGGGATCGATCATCGTCGCCTCCCGTTCGGATGGTGCTTTGGGGATCGGGTCGACCGAGGAGACGATCGTCGGCGAGCCGTCGAGCCCGATATAGTCGGGATCGAGGTTCAGATCGGTGTGATCCCACGTCGTCAGGTGGTCGTCGTGCTCGGCGGCCCGCTCTTCGGTTTCCGCTCGGAGCGCTTTGTGCGTCAACCGATGAGACGCCTTCCGATAGGTCGGCTCGAACTCCGGATCGGTGACGACGAAACAGGGCAAGGGCGCTTCGACCGTCTCGATTTCGTCGAGATCGCCCTCGACGAGCCGTTTCGCGCGCAGGGTCCGTTCGTCGGGGTCGACGTCGAGCGCGATGACGTGCGTGACGATCGGCCACTCCATCGCCCAGCACGTCTGCGGGCCGGTCTGACCCGTCTCGCCGTCCGCCGTCTTGAACCCGGCAAAGACGAGGTCGATGTCGGCGACTTCCTCCTGGTACGTCTCGAGGCCGGCGCTCAACGTGATCGCCGTCGCCCACGTGTCGGAGGCGGCGAGTTCACGATCCGAAAGCAGGTAGCTGTCGTCGGTGTAGACCGACGCCATCGCCTCCTGTAGGACCTCGCCGTACCCCGGGGGCCCCATGCTCATGCCGCTGACGTGGCCGCCGTGGCGGACCGTCGTCTGGAGCGCGGCTTGCAGCGCGAACTCGTCGTTCGGATTCATCACTGTCGGCGTCTTCCCCCGCTCCAGGTGACCGTCCTCGTCGAACGAGACGGCCCCCTCGGAGAAGTCCGGGACGCCTTTCGTCAGGACGATCGATCGCATGACTCCTCCCGTCGGTATATGTCTATATTTAGCATGCCTGTCGCACCCTATCAGATTATCAGTATTAAGAATAGGGGTCAAACTCGCCGATAGATAGCGGCGGCGTCGTGACTGCCGTATTCGGTTCGGACGAACGGAACCGACTGCGTCGTCACAGCGTCGTATCTCGGCGGAGCCGGCTCAGGCTCGAGCGCGGCGACGCGAACGGCTCGAACGCTGTGTCGGGAGAATCGGTCGGGGTAAATCGGATCGCGTTACTCGCGCTCGCGTTCGGTCGTCCGCATCGTGATCTCGCCGTCCGCCCGGATCGTGCCGTCGACCTCCGCGTCGGGGCCGAGCTCGAGGTCCGCACAGGAGACGTCACCGAGGACGCGGGCGTCGTGGTCGATGACGACATCGCCGTTGCGGGTCGTCACGTCGCCGTGGATGCGGGTGTCTTCGCCCACGGAAACGTCGCCGCGTGCCCGGAGACTCCCGAAGATGTTGCAGTCCGCACCGATGTCGATCGTCTCGGCGCGGACGTTCCCGTGGAGTCGACAGTCGTCGCCGATCGTCGCGGGCGTCGAGACGCGCCAGGCGTCGTCGCCGACAGTCGCGTTCCGGGGGATGACCAGCGGCTCCGTGTCGGGTTCGTCGTCCTCCTCGTCGACCATCTCGGAGATGAGCCGCTGGGCGGCGTCTTCCTCGCCGAGCAGGAGGAGGTGTTTGAGGTAGACAAACAGGAAGACGATCGTCGGCATCGGGTTCCGGATGACGATCCAGCCGTTGGCTTCGAACCCGTCCTCGATCTCGACATCGTCGCCGATGTCGAGGTCGCCGGCGACTTTCAGTCGGCCGCCGATGTGGACGCGTTCGCCGATGTACGCGTCCTCGCCGACCAGGACGGTCTCGGCGACATCACACCACATGTCGAGCCGGCAGTCGCCCTCGGCCTCGATCCCGCCGCCGAACTCGGCCGATTCGCCGGCCAGCACGTTCCGACCGCGGACGCCGAACTCGACGCTCGAGCGCCCGCCGACGAGGACGTCCCCGTCGGTAACGAGGTCGCGCTCCTGGGCTTCCGTGCCGTCGGGGACGACGAGTTCGTCGAGCGGATCCCTGCTGAAGGCCACACTCGGGCTCAAAGGGAGTACCGCCTAATAAACCTCGCGCGTCGTCAGTCGTCCGTCAGACGCCCGTCCGTCGCCGTCGGCGCTCGCACCCAGCAGTCACCGACCACAGTCGCCTCGCTTTTAGTATCCCACTGCGTACGTCCGACCATGACAACGCTCGCATTCGACGACGAGGGCGTCGACGTCGTCTACGAAGGCACCGAGTTCCGCCTCGAGCAGGCCCTCATCGAGGACGCGACCGAAAAGTCCTACTACGACGTGACCGACCACGAGGTCCTCCAGATCGTCGCCGAACAGCCGAACCTACAGGGTGAACCCCGACGGATCGGTGACATCCTCGACTGAGCCGTCCTGCGGGATCAGAGACGGTCGCCGTTCGGGGTTCGGGCGACCGGCTCAGTAAACGACGTGCAGGAGGACGAACACGACGATCCCGAGCGAAAAGGAGATCAGCCACAGCGTCGCCGCGACGCGGCCGACGCGGGCGTGGCTTGTTTCGGGTAGCTCCGCGATCGGACGGGAGAGCGCGAGCAAGAGCACGTAGTAGAGCAGGGGAATACAGACGATCGCGAGGAAGATGTGGATCGCCAGCAGCGGCAGGTAGACGAACTGATAGACCGAATCGGGCCCGGGGAACGGCTGCGGGCCGCCGGTCACGGTCAGCCGGTAGAGATAGAGGGTGAGAAAACCCACGAACAGCCCGAACGAGGCGACCATCGCGACGCGGTGGCGTTCGATATCGTCGCGTCGGATCGCCCGCCAGCCGAGCGTAATCGTGCCGATCGCGGCCGCGCTGAGCACGGCGTTGACGAGCGGGATCGTCTCGATAACCCACGCCGGAGCCGCCGGCACGCTCGAGGAGGGGATCCGGCCGCCGGCGGCCGCAAAGACCACCGCCAGCGACACGACGCTCAGGACGCCGGTGAGCAGGCGCACGCGCTCTCGAGAGACGTATTCCATAGCTGTTCGTTCGAGTGCATCGGCAAAGGGATTACCGTCTCTGACCGATTACCGATAGCGACCGGGTGCAGCCGTTTTACAATCGCCACGGCTAATAGCTTCTCATCAGGTCGAAATCAGATAGTTCTACTCGCTTCCGGCTGATGAGGCCGCCGTCCGTCGCTACGTCGACGAACTGTGGCTTCCGTCTCACCGCGAACTCGAAACGATCGTCGACGCCCACGCCCTCGCCGACACCGACGCCATGGACCTCGTTGCCGTGGAAGTCGCGTTCCGACTCGAGCGCCTCGAGACGGCGGACTATCGGACGTGGATCGCCGTCGATGGGTGCTGTAGCCGGAAATCAGGCGATCGACCCCTCGCTGATGGCGAGTTCGCCGGCTTCGTGGCGACCGAGATCGACGAGTCGCCACCTGTCTTCGACCGACCGGATCGCCTGGTCGTTACCGACATCTACGTTCGCGAGCCCTACCGCGGTACCGGTCTGGCCCACGACTTGATCGACCGCGTCACGAAGCGGGCGCGGGAGGCGACGTGTACGGAACTCGTACTCGAGGTCGGCGTCGATAACGATCGTGCCATCGCCTTCTACGAGAAACGAGGCTTCGAAACGGATCGCCGTCGGATGACGATGCCCGTCGACAGCCGGTAAGTAGCCCGTTTGGGAGGAATCGTCAGTAGAAACCACAGGGGCGCGATAGCGTACCGATCAACGGGGCTATCGCTCGTCGGTCGTAGCGTCGGAAAGGATTATGCGTGGGTGATGTCCTCGGAGGGAGATCACCTGCATCGTAATGGTGGAGATCGTCCACCGATGCGATGCGTGGGACCGGATTCGAACCGGCGGACCCCTACGGGACAGCGCCCTCAACGCTGCGCCGTTGGCCTGGCTTGGCTACCCACGCTCGCGGTCTCTGTCTGCACTCATTCGTATCCAGTGTGATTATAAAAGCCCTTTCCTTTAGGTCGGCGACTGCGGCCGGGTCCCACGGGAACCGGACCCGCGAGTGCCCGTCACTTCCGTCACTCGTCTGCCAGTGGGCGACGGGCGCTGCCCCGCCGACGCTCCGTCGGCCCGTCCGAGCGACCGCCGCCTCACGAGAGACACAAAGGTTTCAATACTCGAGGGGAATCGTCGGCTGATGTCGCTGTGGTCGGTTCGAACCCGTGCGCTCATCGGGGCAGTCGTGGCCAGCGGCGCGGTCGCCGCGGGCGTGCTCGTCTCGCCGTCGACGATCGTCGGGACCGTCGACGCCGTCGCGGCGGACCCGATCCTGTTCGGCCTCCTCGTCGCCGGACTCTACCTCGTGCGTCCCCTCCTCGCGTGGCCGACGACGCCGCTCGCGGCCGTCGTCGGCTACGGGTTCGGCGTCCCCGTCGGCGTCCCCATCGCGCTCTGTGGCGTCGTGGTGACCGTCTTCCCCGTCTTCGTCGCGGCGCGCTGGCTGGCCGCCGGCGCGTCCGGCGAGGACGCTGACGCGGCCCTCCTCGAGCGAGCCGGCACGGCCGTCGCGCGCTACTACGAGACGGCGGGCCCGCTGCGCGGCGTCACCGCCTCCCGGCTGGCACCGATTCCCTCGGACGTCGCGACGTGTGCCGCGGCGGTCAGCGGCGTCGGGTGTCGCCAGTTGGTGCTCGGGACGGTGGTCGGCGAACTCCCGTGGACGGTCGCCGCGGTCGTCGTCGGTGCCTCGGCAGCGACGGTCACCGCGGGCGGGCTCGAGGGGATCGGCGTGGCGCTCTCGCTGGCCTGTGCCGCCGCTGCCGTCCTCCTCCTTGCCGGACCCGCCTACCGCCGGATTCGAACGGAGAGCGGGTCGCCGACGGACGGGACGGGGCGATCGACGGACAGCTAACGACGCCGAGTACTCGTCGCCGCCATCCGTTCGTCAGGTCTCGAGAGCGGGCGCTCAGCGAAAGGGATCGCTACAGTCGATGATGACTCCGTGCTGGGGACAGACGTACTTGCAGTGGCGCTTGTACATCGCCGCATCGCAGTGTGGACAGCGCGGGCCGGCGGCCGTCCGATCGCTCGAGCCGTCCGTCCCGACGCCACCGTCCGCTCCCCGCCCGCCGTCGGCAGTCATACGACGGCGTTCGCGCCGACCGATGCTAAGTGTGGCGTCTCGGCGAGTCGTCGCGTGCGACCCGAACGGAAACACGACCGAGAAAAACGGCGTCGAAACGGCCTCAGTCAGCGCTCAGCACTCGCTCCAGCCACAGGACTCGCACGTCTTGCAGCCTTCGGAGAAGTACAGCGTCATCGAGCCACAGTCGGGACACTCCGGCGACTCGCCGGCGTCGATGAGGTCCTGAGTCGTGTCGTCGGCGTCCGCGGGTGCACCGCCCTGCGTGGCGGACGCGCCGCCGTCGGTCTGGGGACCGTCGTAGTCGGCGATTTCGGCGTCGGCCGACTCCTCGAGCGTCTGCTGTTTCGGGTACGGTTTGTCGATCTCGCCGTCGAGGTAGCGGCGCATCGCGGTGCCGATGGCGTCCGGGATGGACTGGATCTGCTCGCCCTTGTCCCAGGCGACTTTCGGCGATCGGGTCCCGCAGAGTTCGTCGACGATCTCCTCGGGGTCGACGCCCGAGCGCAGCGAGGTCGAGATGACCTTCGCCAGCGCCTCGGTAAAGGAGTTCGTAAAGCCACCGGAGTGGCCGATGTTTGCGAACAGTTCGAACGGCTGGCCGGTCTCGGGGTCCTCGTTGATCGTCACGTAGATCTTCCCGTAGCCGGTGTCGATGCGTTGGCTGACGCCCTGTAAGGCGTCCGGCCGCTCTCGCTTTTCGGTGAAGTCGATCTCGACCGGCTGGCGATCGTCGTCGGCCAGCGAGCCGACATCCGCGTCGAGAACGTCCCCGACTTCGTCGCTCTCGAGGAAGGCCTCGAGACCGCCGAAGATTTCGTCGATCTGCTCGACCAGGGCCTGTGCGGCTTCGGTCTCGTCGGCGAAGTCGGCGTTGTCCGCGCGGGTCGTCAGCACCTGTTTGCTGCGGGTGCCGTCGCGGTAGTAGGTGACGCCCTTGCCGCCGTGTTCGTAAATGTACTCGAACACGTCTTTGGCGTCCGCGAGCGTGGAGTCGTTGGGCGCGTTGACCGTCTTCGAGATCGCGGAGTCGACGCCTTCCTGACAGGCGACCTGGACGCCGGCGTGCTCTTTTGCCGAGAGATCGCCGGTCGTGACGAACAGTTCGCCGATGGCGTCGGGTACCGTCGAGAGCCCCTCGACCCCGTCGAACTGGTTGGTCGCCATCTGCTCTTTGGCCTCTTCCTTGACCGCGTCGACGTCGATGTCGTTGTCCTCGAGAACGCGAAGGAAGTAGTCGTCGAACTCGACGAGCATCTCGTCGCCCTGGACGTCGTCGGAGACGTTCTTGTAGTAGGCGACGTTGTAGATCGGCTCACAGCCGCCGGTGGTGTTGCCGACCATCGAGGTCGTGCCGGTCGGCGCGATGGTCGTCGTGTTGTGGTTCCGAATGGCGAATCCGTCCGCCCAGTCGTCGGCATCGAGGCCGGTTTGCTTCTCGAACCACTCGCGGTACTCGGTCGGGTTCGCGTACTTGGACTTGTCCCACTCGTCGAAGCTGCCCCGCTCCTCGGCGAGTTCGTGGGAGGTCCACTTCGAGGTGTGGTTGATGTGGCGCATCAGCTGGCGTGCGACCTCGTTTGAGGTCTCACTGCCGTACTCCATGCCGAGCTGGATGTACAGCTGTGCCAGGCCCATGATCCCCAGGCCGATCTTGCGCATCTCCCGGACCTTCTGCTCGATCTTCTCGACCGGGAAATCGCTCATCGTGACGACGTTCTCCAAAAAGCGCGTGCCCATCTCGATGCGGCGGTCGAACTCCTCGAAGTCGATCGCTTCTTCGAGGAAGGCGTCGACGGCGGCCTCGAGCGACTCGTACTCGTCGCCGTGGTCGTCGTACCAGACGCGCCAGTCGGGGGCCTCCAGATCCGCGAGCGTCGAGAGGTTGATGTGGCCGAGGTTACAGGCCTCGTACTCCTCTAAGGGCTGCTCGCCGCAGGGGTTGGTCGCGAGGATACGGTGGTCGGGGTGTTTCTCGACGTCGAAGGAGTGTTGCTTGTTGACTCGCTCGAGGTAGATGACGCCGGGTTCGCCGTTCTCGTGGGCGCCCTCGACGATGTCGTCCCAGAGCTCCTCGGCCGGGATCGACAGTTCCGCGCCGACCTCGACGTGGTCGCCGAGGCCGAACATCTCGTAGAGTTCTTTCGTCTCCGCCGTGGCGATATGGGGCTCGCCCGTTCGGGGATTGGTGAACGTGAACTCCTCGCCGTTCTTGACGGCGTCCATGAAGTCGTCGGTGATGCCGACGGAGATGTTGAAGTTCGAGAGGTGGCCCTCGACGGCGTTGCGGAGGTGTTTGGGGACTCGGCCCTCGTCGTCGATGAGTTCACGAGCCTCCTCGAGGGCGTCCTGGAAGGAGGTGTGCGTGTAGTCGTCGGGGTCGTTCAGGCGCAGCGTCTCAGCCAGCGAGACGTCCTTGTTCTTGGCGTGGATGAACTGGATGACGTCGGGATGGGAGACGCGCATGACGCCCATCTGTGCGCCGCGTCGCGCGCCGCCCTGAGCGATCGTCTCGCACATCTGGTCGTACGTGCGCATGAACGTGATCGGGCCACTGGCGATGCCGCCGGTCGAACCGACTGCGTCGCCGTAGGGGCGGAGCCGCCAGAACGCATAGCCCATGCCGCCGCCGCTCTGGAAGACCTGTGCGGCCTCCTTGGCGGTCTGGTGGATGTCGTCGATGTCGTCCTCGGGGGAGTCGACGAAACACGCCGAGAGCTGCTGGAGTTCGTCGCCGGCGTTCATCAGGGTCGGCGAGTTCGGCATGAAATCGAGGTTCTCCATCATGCCCTGGAACTCATCGGCGATGTCCTCGACGTGATCGCGGATCTCGTCGGGGAGTTCGGGGACGACGGTGTCGTAGGCGAACTTGTTGACGTTGTAGATAGACAGCGTGGTTTCGGCGTCGTCGACGGCTTTGCCGTCTGCTCGAGGGGTCTCTGACCCCTCGCTGTCCTCGACGGTCGTCCCCGCACCGAACACTTCGGCGGCGAGTTCGTCCCGTCGTGGGTGGTCGGGCTTGAGCTGGTCGGGCGTGACCGTGATTTCGCGGTCGCGGTTTTCGGCTTCGTAGACGGCTTCGGCCAGCGCGATGTTCTTGCCGACGCGGTCGAAGAGATCTTCCTGGTCCTCGATGAGGTCGCCGTCGGCGTTCTTGCGGAGATAACGGGCGGGCAGAATGTTGTGATAGGCGTTGGCGGTCAATCGCTCCTCGAGCGTCTCCCCGTCGGAGCGTTTGATCGGGAGAGTGAGATCCGCCGCGGAAAGTTCGGCATCGCTCATGTGCGGGTCACCTCGTCGCTATACCGCTTCCGCGCGTCGATTCTGGCGTGAGTCGGATTCCGTGCGCTCATCATTCGTGACGAAGGTTCGGTATTCATGCATCCATCATAAAACGTGGTGTTGTTGTCCTACTTTTCTTGTAGTAGTACAAATATGGTTGTAGAGATATCTCTGTAACCTATCGTGATCCATTCTCCCACGACCGCCGAAACGGCCGCCTGTGTGGTCAACGATAGCTACGTCGCGGACCGTCTTAACGATTTTCAGACCGGACTGAAAGTGACTGTAACCGACGAGATGGGGTCGCAGTCCCGTGATTTTCTCTTTTACCAATGGTTTCTCGAGAGTCAGTCGTCGCCGCGGATCAGTCACGATATCCAGAAAGGTTACGTCCCTGGGGCGTGGGTACTGGCATATGCTCGATGCACTAACGTCGGCACCACCGATTCTGCTGGTGTTGGCCCTACTTGCCGCCTTCGCGGTCGCCGTCATCGCGCTCCGAATCGCGATCAAACTCGCCGTTCGAGTCGGTATCGCCGCCGCAGTCGTTCTCGCGGCCCTCTACGCGGTCGGACAACTCGAGTTGCTCCCCGGCGTCTAACGAGTCCGGCGCAGCCAGTGACTGACTACCGGCGCGGCGTCCACCCCCGCGCCGGACCCGCTGTGTTTTCACTTCCCGTCTCGAAGGCGACCCGAAGGAGGTCTCATTAGACCCGTGAAAGGAAGTTCTCGATCACGTCGTGGCCGTTCGCCGTGAGGACGCTCTCGGGATGGAACTGTACGCACTCGAGGGGAAACGCCTCGTGGCGGACGCCCATGACGAGCGTCTCATCCCCGTGTTCGGCGGTCGCCGAGATCGTGAAACAGTCCGGCACCGCGGTCGCGACGAGCGAGTGATAGCGGCCCGCCCGAAAGCCCTGCTCGAGGCCCTCGAAGACCCCCTCGCCGTCGTGATCGACCGCGGAAGCCTTCCCGTGGATCGGGTCCGGCGCACGGCCGACGGTCCCGCCGTACTCGTAGACGGCGGCCTCGAGACCGAGGCAGATCCCGAACGTCGGTATCTCGGGCGAGAGGTCCCGTAGTACGGCCATCGTCACGCCGACATCGCGGTCGTGCTTCGGGTGACCGGGACCGGGACTGATGACGATCGCGTCGGGGTCGACGGCGCGGACATCCGCGAGCGAAGCGGTGTTTTTCAACACCGCGGTCTCGGTGCCGGCCTGCTGACTGACGTACTCGACGAGGTTGTACGTGAACGAATCGTAGTTGTCGATGAACAGGACCGTGATCGGGTCCGCGTCGCCGCGATCGTCCGCCGTCGCGTCCGTGTCGTGCTCGGTCCTCGCGGTGCTCATCGGGTCACCTCCGCCGTCGCGTCGGGATCGTCGTCCGCCGTCTGCTCCGCGGTCGGGCGTTCGATCTCCTCGAGGGCCGCGAGGACGCCCCCCATCTTCTGTTCGGTTTCCTCGTACTCCGCGGTGGGGTCGCTGTCCGCGACCAGCCCCGCGCCGGCCCGGACCGTGATCCGATCCCGCGAGCCGTCGTCCTCAACGGTTGCAGTCCGAATGACGATCGCGAAATCCGTATCGCCGGTCCACGAGTAGTAGCCCACGCCGCCACCGTAGAGCCCGCGCGGTTCGGACTCCAGGTCGTCGATGATCTCCATCGCCCGGATCTTGGGAGCCCCCGAGAGCGTTCCCGCGGGGAAGGCGGCTCGAGTCGCGTCGAACCCGTCCGAGTCGTCGGCCAACGTCCCGGTCACGGTCGACTCGATGTGCTGGACGTGGCTGTACTTGAGGACGTTCATGAACTCGTCGACGCGGACCGAGCCCGGCTCCGAGACGCGGCGCACGTCGTTGCGCGCGAGATCGACCAGCATCGTATGTTCGGCGCGTTCCTTCCCGTCCGCCAGCATCTCGCCCGCCAGTCGACGGTCCTCGACGGGACTCGAGCCCCGATCACAGGTGCCCGCGATCGGGTTCGACATGACTTCGCGGCCGCGCACCGAGATCAGGGTCTCGGGGCTGGCCCCGACGACGGTGAGATCGTCGTGGTCGAGCAGGTACATGTACGGCGACGGGTTCACCTCCCGCATCGCCTCGTAGAAGCCCATGGGATCGATGTCGCCGTAGAGCTCTCGCGTTCTGGAGACGACGCCCTGGTAGATGTCCCCGTCGAGGACGTGTTCTTTGGCCCGCTGGACGCTTTCCTCGTATTCCGCTTTCGGTCCGGCACGCTCGCCTTCGCGGGTGAAGCCGTCGGTCCGTGGCTCGTCGGCCTCGCGCAGCGTCGTCGCGACAGCGGCGGCTTCCGTTTCGAGCGCGTCGTACACGTCGTCCGGGTCGTCGTCAGCCTCGATGACCGGCGTACAGACCAGCGAAACCGTTCCATCGCGCTCGTCGAAGGTGAGCGTCTTCGTCGTCAGCAGGAACTGCGCGTCGGGGAACCGCGAGTCGGGCCGCTCGCAGCCGACTTCCTCGAGCCAGAGGTCGTAGACGGCGTCGTAGGCGAGGAAGCCGACGAGTCCACCGTCAAGATGCTGGCGGTCGTGGTCGGGCGCGTTTTCGAGGCGCACGTCCGGCATCGCGGCCCGAAGCGCGTCGACGGTGTCGCCCTCGGCGTCCGTCCGAATCGACTCGAGGGGCGCGTCGTCGGACAGCGCGTCGACGGTGGCCGCGCCGGAGTCGACCGTCACGACGGCCTCGGGGTCGTACCCGACGTAGGAGTAGCGCGCGTGCCGTTCGGCCCCCGCAGCGCTGGGTCGGAACGCCCCGTCCGGATCGCTCGAGGCGGTTTTCTCCGCGCTCTCGAGCAGGAAGGCGTACGGCGACCGTTCGCGATCGGTCGCCTCGGAGCGACCGGTGAGCGCGGCGTAGGCGGCCAGCGGCGTCGTCTCGATCTCGAGCGTCGCGACGGCGTGGACGACGACGGGTCGATCCGCCCGGTCCGCGCTCGTGCCCGCGTGGTCGCGGAAGGTTTCCCGATCGACGTCGAACGCCGGCCGGTCGGCCGGCACCGAGTCGGAGTCGTGTCCGGTCACGGTTACGGCTCCGCCGGTCTGCGGGCGTTCTTGGCGCGATCGACGAACGATCGGACGGCGTCGGCGTCTTTGACCCCGCCGCGTTTTTCCACGCCGCTCGCGACGTCGACCCCGAAGGGCTCGACGGTGCGGACCGCCTCCCCGACGTTGTTGGGCGTCAGGCCACCCGCGAGAATCAGCGGCGACTCGAGGTCGGCGGCGGCCAGTCGGGTCCGGTCCCAGTCGTGGGTTCGCCCGGTGCCGCCGCCCCCGCCCTCGCCCGGCGTGTCGACGATGAGGGCGTCGACGATGTCGTCGTAGGTCTCCGCGGTCGACGCGTCGTCGGCGTCGACCGCGAGCAGGAGGTCCGTCTCAAGGTTCGCGCGCAGGTACGCGAGGTCGCCGGTCCGGATGTCGCTGTGGATCTGAATCGCGTCGGGTTCGATCGTCTCGACCAGTTCGATCGCCTCCTCGGGGCCGGCCGGCATCGTCACGAGGACGCTCGTCACGAACGGCGGGGTGGCCGCCGCGAGCGCCGCGGCCCGGTCGATCGAGACCTCACGGGACGTGTCGACCGAGACATCACAGATGATCCCGACCGCGTCCGCGCCCGCGTCGATCGCGGCCTCGAGATCCGCCTCGCTGGTCAGCCCGCAGATCTTGACCCGCGTCATTGTCCCTCCGCGTGTACCGTCGCGCCGCGGAGCTGGTCGAGCTTTCGGGCCGCCGCGCCGGAGTCGATCGCCTCCCGGGCCGCGTCGACTCCGGCCTCGAGCGAGTCGGCCTCGTCGGCGACGTAGATCGCCGCGCCGGCGTTCGCGAGGATGACCTCGCGTTTCGCGCCGGTCACGTCGCCCGTAACGATGCCGCGCATGTCGTCGGCGTTTTCAGCCGGCGAACCGCCGGAAATGGCCGCGATATCGTGTTCCTCGAGACCGAGCGCGGCCGGCTCGAGCGCGTATTCCTCGACGGAATCGCCGTCGACCTCCGCGACGACTGTCTCGCCGTGAATTGCGATCTCGTCGGTTCCCGAACCGTGGACGACCAGCGCGCGCTCGATGGCCATGCGAGCGAGGGCGTCCGCGAGCACGGGGACGAGGGCCGGGTCGTAAACGCCGACGACCTGTGCATCCGCCCCGGCGGGGTTCGTGAGCGGCCCGAGGACGTTGAAGACCGTCCGCATGCCCAGTTCCTTGCGCGGGCCGATGACGGCCTTCATCGCCGGGTGGAACACCGGCGCGAGCATGAAACCGATGCCGTCGTCCTCGATGGCCTCCGCGACGGCCGGCGGTTCAGCTTCGACGTTGACGCCGACTTCCTCCAAGACGTCCGCACTGCCCGACGAGGAGGAAACGGAGTAGTTGCCGTGCTTGGCGACCGGGACGCCGGCTCCGGCCGCGACGATCGCGCTCGTCGTCGAGACGTTGATCGTATCGTAATCGTCACCGCCGGTGCCACAGGTATCGACCAACGGCTCCCGGTCGGGCGCGATCGTTCTGGCCGCGTCGCGCATCCCTTCGGCAAAGCCCGCGATCTCGGCTTCCGTTTCTCCTTTCGCGCGCAGCGCCGCCAGCAGTGCGCCGATCTGTGCCTCCGTCGCATCCTCGAAAACGGCCGTCGAAGCCGCTCGAGCGTCCGATTGCGTGAGATCCTCCCCGTCCGTGACTCGTTCGACGTATTCCTGCATAGTGCACACCAATGTACGTTGTTGTCTTGTAATGCCCAAATCAGTACATCGTCTTAAGCGTGTCGACCGGGTGCGTGGTTCCGACTCCCGTACGGCGGCCGATTCGAAACCTTCAATTGGTGTGGGGAACAACGAACGAGTGCAGTCAGAAAGCGTGGCGACGACGGCCACGGACGAAAGCTAAACCAGGGTTGGTGGTCTAGTCTGGTTACGACACCTCCTTGACATGGAGGAGGCCGGCAGTTCAAATCTGCTCCAACCCACTTCTGCCGAACTAACGCGATGAACGGAGCGGTGAATCCGGCTATTACACTCATCCTCCGATTCTTCGCTCGCGAGCGAGTTCGTGAGTTACGGGTCCGGGTGCGGACGGATTCGAATGGGGGCAGCAGTGCTGTGACCGCGATCGGTGTTACTCGTGACCGAAGAATCTCCCGAGGACGAGGAGCACCGCGGTGATCATGACGAGGACGAGGACGAGTTCCGAGAGGACTTGTATCGTCCGCGGCCCGACGTTGCCGAGCCGAATGAACCCAGCCGCGAGCACCACGATGTTCGTCCCGAGAAGCAGGTTCGTCGTTTTTCGACGGCTGGCCCACTCACGCGTGTCGTCCGATGACATTGGGTACTAGTGTTCAATACGGTGTCATCACTGTTCCGATGGACGGAGCCTCCCGTCGATCGGTTCCTCGGACTCGAGCGGCGGCGAGCCGGGACGGCATCCGCATCGGGGCAGTTATCTCGAGAAGAGTCGCGCGAGCCGACCGAGCAGTCCGGGACTATCGTCCTCGTCGTCGTTCGTCTCGGTGCCCGCGTCCCGGTCGACCGAGCCGGCGAGCGGGCCGGCATCGTCGGGCACCGCCGTTTCGGTCTCGGCCCCGCCGCGGTGGCTCGTCTCGAGGTCGTCCATCGAGAGATCGACGTCGTCGATCTCGGGCGTCGATTCCCGACCGTCGCTGGCTTCGGATGCGCGGACGTCCGCCCCGGTGACCGTTCCGTCGTCGACGCGAGCGGCGAGGTCCTCGAGCGAGGCGTCGTCGGGGAGCGACGACGCGGCCGCGTCGACCGTCGCGCCGTCGGTTGCGTTCGCTCCCTCGTCCGATCCGCCGTCGGCGGATTCCGTTTCGGCGGTCGCTTCTGCGGTCGGCTCCGGCGTCGGTTGCCCGTCGTCGGTCGTCGACTCGTCAGCTGCGGGCGTCCCGTCGTCGTCGGCCACGGTGGTGACGGACTCGCTCGAGAGGCTCGTCGTGACGGCCGCGTCGGTCGACGCCGTCGAGTCCGATGGCGCCGAATCCAGCGACTCGAGGATGTCGTCGACACTCTCCTCGGAGACGACGCGCTGGGGACCGCCGCCGGGTTCGGAACTGCCCGTCGAATCGGTCTCGTCGGCCGCGCCAGCGTCGTCGGTCGCGGTGGAGGTCGATTGCTCGTCGCTCATCGTGATGCTCTGTCGCTGCTGGGGACATAATCCTTCCCCCAGGGCACGGGCAGTGTTCAAAGTAGATCGACGGGTGGGGCGGCGGAATGTCCGTGGTACCTCTGCCGGAAATCAGCTGCCTCAGCGGGAATCGTAACTCACTCGTGTTCGATTTTGTGCAGCGCGAGGAGACTCTACGCGAGCTACTGAGTTCGGTATTCGTTTTCATGTGGCTAGTGCACGATTAATATTCGTTCAACGAATGAAACCGTCCGCTCAGTCAGATTTTGTACTGTTTTCGACACGCCAATTCGCAATCGTTGAACCATCGCTGCAAACCACAGACCGCACCGAGACTCACTCAATCCGAACACTAATTAATAGTAACCACTATGGCTCCGGAACCAAAACGGTCGGAGTAGTACAGCGATGGGACGATACTCTTCGCGCCCGGGGCGCTCGTCCGACGAGGACTCCGACTCCTCGTTCTCGGTTCAGCGACACCAGTCCACTGATCCGAATGGTGCGGTAGACCGAACGAGCAGTGAGGGGACAACGGCGGCGTCGAACGGGTTGCCCGCGTCGCTCGGGTCAACAAGCGAGCGAGTACAGCGGCTGAAAGAACTCGCCAACTCCTCGCAGTCCGAAACCGCTTCGGACTCGATCGGCGCGCTCGATGGTGCGGCACGCCTCCA
The DNA here is from genome assembly GCF_000731985.1 of Natrinema altunense. Lineage (GTDB taxonomy): Archaea > Halobacteriota > Halobacteria > Halobacteriales > Natrialbaceae > Natrinema > Natrinema altunense. The sequence goes on along the minus strand of NZ_JNCS01000003.1, from coordinate 291,042 downwards.
GCGCGCGAAACAACAGGTCGACTCGAGTACGGATCTCACGGCAACTAGCGGATTGGGTGCCGCTGCCCGGCTGCAACGAGTCAAAGAGCAGACCGGCCCCGACAGCCCGGGGTCATCTCGGAGGGGCAGTAGTCCTCGACTTGGCACCCAATCGGGTCGAGGCACCTCAGGCGCACTCCAGCGCAGTGCGGCAGGCGGAGCACAGACCGGTAAGGCTGGTGAGACACAGGTCCCGGAGGGAGTTCGGGACGTAATCTCCTCACCCGGCCGGTCGCTGGATACCTCCATCCAGCGGGCAGTCGAAGATCGGATGGGCGACTCGCTGGGTGACGTACGGATTCACACCGGGCCGAAGGCTGCGCAGGCGTGTGATCAGATCAACGCTCGAGCGTTCACGGTCGGCAACCACGTCGCGTTCAATGCCGGCGAGTACGACCCCTCGAGTCCTGAAGGCCAACACGTCTTAGCCCACGAACTCGCACACGTCCGCCAGCAGACCGGCGGTGTGGTGTCGATGCTTCCCCAAGAGGATCTCGGCCTCGAGATCGATCCGGATCCGCAGTTAGAGCGCGAAGCCGAGGAGACTGCGCAGCAGGTCATGAACGGCGGCGAGTTGGGCATTCAGCGGATGGCCACTACTGAGATCCACGTCCAGCGGAAGGATTGGAACGCGGGGCCGTCGAATGTGGAGCGGTTGTCGACGGACGAGGGTCCGGGTTTCGTCGAGGAGACGATCGACGACCTCACGACCAAGACTTACAGGCTGACACGCGCACAACTGACTGATCTGGTCGAACAGGTCGACAGTGCGGAAGAACTACCCGCCTACATCGAGGCGAACGATATCGACGCGGCGAGTCGGCTACAGGATTCCATGAGTAGTGGCCCCAAGGGCGCTATCAGAGGCTGGAAAGTGGGCTCGACAGCGGGAATGTTCGCTGGGCCGACCGGGACCATCGGCGGCGGACTCGCCGGCATGTCCATCGGCTACATCTTCGCGAAGAAGTTCGGCGATACCACTGCCGGCGAAATACAAAAGCGTCTCCGAGACTTACTCGATCTTAGCACCGATCAGGAATTCGAGACGAAAGAAGAGGGTGATGAAGGAGACAGTTACTTTGGGATTCTATAAACATGGATGCATCTATTGAAGGCAAAACCGACGAAGGAATTGGAATAAAAGTCTTCGACAATAGTGGCGTTGAGCATAGAATCGAGATGTATCTACATGGAGAGATTGTTTACCACTCAGTAGATGAGATCCCAGCGGATCCGTCAGAGCGCACGACTACTGAAGATGAACGTTTCACACAGGCCCGCCGATACGCACAGTACTACGTCGCTCAGGAGACGGAGCACGACACGCTCCCGTGGGATCTGAGCCCCGACCGGTTCGAGGACGTTCGTCAGGCGCTCATGGCACTCTCGAGCGATGAAATCGAGGAGTTGTTCGGCGACTTGCTGGCCCAGAGTCTGAGTCACTATCGCGACGATCCGAACGTGGATACCGCGGGAGTCTCCCGTCCGTTCGACCTGCCCGCGGACAAGATCGGAACGGACGATGCGGTCCTGTACAAACAGGAACTCTATCTTGACGACGCTGGCGACATCGAGGCCGTCTCGGGCGTCCTGATCACCTACTACGTCGCAAGGGGCGAGCGGACGACCGTTCGTCACGGCGAGACCCCCGATCGTGACCCCGATGCGTGCGTGGAAGTATCGCCTGCGCCGTTCGTAGCACCCGAACCGTTCCGGGATTACCTCGTCTACAATCTCCGCTGTCAGATTCGGGATTGCTACGTCGGGATGGGGCTGGAACCGCCTGAAACGTACAAGGTCCTGGGTCCCGGCCAGTACCGCTTTACCGGAAAGTACCAGCACTTCGATTGCTATCCAAAATACTACGACAAAGACGCTGCCATCCCCGGCTACAGCCACGATTTCGTGCCCGAACTCCCCATCTCGGACGCGGAACTCGGTGGACTCGTCGATCCGACCAGCGAGACATCCCTGTACGATCAGATCAAAGGCGCGCTCTTTAGCCGGTGAGCGGTGTGATCTCCGTCCCGCCGACGGCTGCAACCGAGCCCTGACGGCGGTGGCCGCCACGAACGCCGACTCTACCCGGCGAGCGGACCGAGACGGAATCGGACGCGAGACCGCGTTAGTCGGCGAGCGGCGGCTGGGCGCGGACGACGTTGAGGACGGCACCGACGAGAATGATGATGCCGGCGAAGTACAGCCAGGTGACGAACAGGAGGACGGCCCCGACGGCCCCGTAGGCCTCGTACTGGGCGGCGTTCGACGCGTACAGCTGGAATCCGAACTGGAGGATCGTCCAGCCGACCGCCGCGAAGAGCGCGCCCGGGAGCACCTCGCCGAGAGTGACAGGGATCGGCGGGAGGACGTAGTAGATCGGAAGGAAGACGAAGACGAGTCCCGCCAGTAGCGCGACCCAGCCGAGCAGGCCGACGAACGGGACGGTCTCGGGGACGACCCGGAGCGCCGCGCCGATCCCGATCATGAGGGCGAGGGCGACTGCACCGGCGACGATCACGGTGAGCCCGTCCCTGATCTGATCGACGAGGGTATCCTCGGCGATTTCGTCGTAGACTTTGTCGAACGCGAGGCTCAGGCCACGAAAGACCTTGAGCGCGCCCCAGGTAGCGACGAGGAACGCGACGACGGTCGCCTCGGCACGGCCCGATTCGGTCGACAACGCGTCAGTGACTAACTGTTCGCCCGACGCCGGGAGGAAATCGCCGGCGGCGGTGATCAGCCGCTGGGCCGCTTGTTCACCGCCGACAACCGATCCGACCACGAGCGCGAGCAACACGAGCGGGATCAGTGAGACGAACGCGTAGTAGGCGAAGCCAGCTGCGAGAAAGCTGAGATCGCGGTCGCTCGCCGTCCGATAGATCGCGGTGAGTGTCTCCGGAAACTCCATACGGACCGTACGACGGTCGGGTCTACTAACGTATACGTGGTTCGCCGTGCCGACGGCCGGTCACCTCCACGTTTTCGCCGTCTCCGTCACCGTTCGAGACGGTGTGTCCGACCGACGGTCACCATTCGCGACAGAAGTTCTGGCCTGCGTAGACGGAGCCGTCCTCGGCGATGTAGACGCCGACGCCCGCGCGATCCCAGCGGGGCGTCTCGCCCGCTTCGAGGATCGCATGCCGGTGGTCCGTGGAGTTCATCCATTGATCGACCAGCCCGTTCGCGAGGGCCTCGGCGGTCTGATAGCGGACGACATCGTTGCTATCGGGTCGCTGGACGCGCCGATCGACCCACGTCATGGCGATATTCTCGCCGTACCCACGGCAGTAGCTGTCGACGTCCTCGAATCGGTCGTAGGGTCCTTCGCCGTCGGGGTTCGTATGATCGAAGTACTCGCTGCGGGCCATGTCGTACGCGTGCGCGCGAGCGACGGATGCGACCGTCCCGTCCCACTCGAGAGGGGGGAGGTCGTGCTCGGCCCGGCGCTCGTTGATTTCGGCGTGGACGAAGTCCTCGACGGTGGGGGACCTGATCGTCTCGATATCGGTTTCGTAACTCGAGTTCCCGGGATCGTCCGGATCGGTCACCGCGGGGGTGCGTTCGCCGGCCGGCGGCGGCTCGGAGCTGGGCGAGGGTCCGTCCTCGAAGCCGAGGCCGTCGATGAGGGTGGGCGCGAACAGCGCCGTTCCGAGCGCGAGCGAGCAGACGAGGGCGACGGCGACGAGAATCGTCGCGACGCCCCGAAGCAGCGCACGGTCAGTGCTCTCCGCCGTATCGGGTGCCGTCGCCGCGGGCCGCGGACCGTCCATTAGTTCAGGTATTGATCTCCCGGTACAAGACAGTCGCGATCGCTTACATGTCGTGAGACGGTGTGTCCACGTAGTGAGACGAGCAGGCCCCGTCGAGAACGGAAAACGGGTCTCTCAGCGGTTCGCGGCTCCGTCGCCGAAGATCGTCTCGTGAATCCCGATGACGAGTCCGGGGACGACCGCCATGAACAGGTGTTCCTCGAGGGGGATGCCGGCAACGTCGATGCCCGTCCGGAGTTTGATGTCGAAGACGCCCACGGCAAGGGTGTACCGGTCCCAGACGTAGGCGATCGGGTAGAGCGCGAGGACGGTCACCGCCGCCTTCCGAAGCGCGTTCGCGCGACGCAACAGGAGGACGGCGACGGTACCCCAGACCACCTCCGTGAGGAGGTAGGTGTAGCGACCGAAGACGCTGATATCGAGCATCGGCCGCCGATTCAACGGCTAGTACAAAAACCCCCTGGGTGATCCCCTATCGATAAAACGGGCAGTACCTTAAATACCTCTGCGACAGTAGCTACTCCTAGAAGGATGAATATCGCTGATATCGCCACCACGGAGTTCATCGAAGTCGACGTCGGCACACGCATGGGGAAGGTCCGTTCGATGTTCGAGAACGGCAACCCCAAGGGAATCATCGTCACCGACGACGGGGAGTACGAGGGCGTCATCAGCGAGCGGGAGATCCTCCAATCCCACGTCGAGGACGACGCCAAGGTCGCGGCACTCACCAAACCGAGCCGAAGCACGCCGTCGCCCAAGGTCGACCGGCAGGAAGACGTCAGAGAAACCGCGCGCGTGCTCGTCGAGAGCAACGCCAAGGTCGCGCCGGTCTTCGAGAACGGCGACCTCTGGGGCGTCATCACCGACGACGCCATTCTCGAGGCGGTCCTGGAGAACCTCGACACGCTGACCGTCGAGGACATCTACACCGCCGATCCGGTCACGCTCACCGAGGACGACGGGGTCGGGAAGGCGATCAACCACCTGCGCGAGCACGGCATCTCCCGGCTGCCGATCATGAACGAAAACGGCTACCTCTCCGGGGTCGTGACGACCCACGATATCGCCGACTTCGTCATCCGGGAGAACCACACGACGACGACCGGCGACCGGGTCGGCGACACCCAGCGCCTGCTCGACGTGCCGGTCTACGACATCATGACGAGCCCCGTCGAGACGACGACGCTCGACGCCACCGCCAAGGACGCCGTCGAGACGATGCTCGAGAACGATTTCGCGGGGCTGATGGTCACGCCGGCGGACGACGACCGCGTCGTCACCGGCGTCATCACCAAGACGGACGTCCTGCGCGCGCTGACGTTCACCGAGGAGGAGCACATGGACGTCCAAATCACGAACATCTCGATGCTCGACACCATCACCCGGGAGTCGATCGTCCAGAGCATCGAAGATGTCGCGGACAAGTACGCCGACATGCAGGTGATGCACGCCCACGTCCGTTTCCACGAGCACAACGAGAAGCTCCGTGGGACGCCGCTCGTGCAGTGTCAGATCCGCCTGCGGACGAACAAGGATCAGGTCGCCGGCACCGGTGAAGGCTACGGCGCGGAGAACTCGTTCCGGGTCGCGCTCGACAAACTCGAGCGCAACGTCTTGGAACTCAAAGGCGTCACCAGCGACGAGGAGTACCGCGGCCAGCTCCTGCGGAAACTCAACCAGATCTAAGGCGGCTCACACCGCGTCGAACTCGCGGGTCTCCGGCGGTTGCGTCTTTTTTGGAGAGACGGCCCGGTAACCGAGTCGTATCGGCTGGGGGCCGGGGGATCGTCGCACTCGCCGATCGGTTTCGGAACGGGACCGAAACGCGTGTCACCCCCGTCGCGTGTCGTCGTCGCCCTCGAGTCCGGTCTCGGTGATCCGGAACTGCGCCGACTCCCCGGCGGGCTTCGAGCGGTGTTTCTCCAGCGTCGCGCGTCGTTTCCCGCCGCGGAAGCGCTCGAGGCGGACGACCGTTCCGGTCCAGTGTTCCAAGGTGTTGCCGCCGAGTCCCCTAGTGCGATCCGAATCGGGATCGGCGAAGACCTGATTGGTCAGGACGACCGCGAGATCGTGTTTTCGGGCCAGCGAGAGCAAATGCGTCACCTGCCGGGTGACGCTCCGGAGCGCCTCGCCCTCGTCACCGTCTGCGGTACGCTCGAGGCGGTAGAAGCCGGTCGCGCTGTCTACCACGATCAGGGCCGCGCGCTCGGCGAACTCCTCGGCGTCGCGGACGGCTTCGGCCTGTTCCTCGAAGTCCAGTACGTCCTCGATGACGATTCGCGAGGCGACGGCCTCGATGTCGTCCGGCTCGGCCCCGTCTCGCGACGACCGGCCGGTGGTTGCCTCGAGCAACTGCTGGAAGCGGTCGACAGACACCCCCTCGGTGTCGATGTAGACCGCGGTCCCGCCGTCGACGGCCGTTTCCACGGCCGCCGATAGCGCGAGGTTCGTCTTCCCGGCGGCCGGCGGGCCGTACAATTGCGTGACGGTGCCGCGTTCGAACCCCCCACCGAGCAACTCGTCGATCGGGCCACAGCCGGTCGGAATCGCCTCGTCGATCACGGTTCGAGTTGGGGTGGGACGCGCAAAAAGGCCCCGGAACGGGTGCCCGCTCGCGGTTCGGGTACGTTTATTCCCCACCGGAGCGAAGTCGGATTCGTGATCGTCGTCGCTACGGCGGACTTCGAGGTATACCACGGCGTCGTCAACGAACTCCGCGACCGCGGAACGACGTTTACGACTATCGAGTCCGACGCGGAACTCCCCGAGCAGGCAACTGTCGTCGTCACCGACGCCGACAACGCCGACGCCTTCGCGGACGTGCCGACGATCGTCGCCGACCCCGACGACCCTCGGCGGACGGTCGACCGGGCGCTGGCGGCGGTTCGCGGCGACGGCGGCCGGACGGTCATCGGCGTCGATCCGGGAAAGAAACCCGGGATCGCCGTCCTGACCGGCGAGACCATCGTCGCAACGTTTCAGGTCCCCCTCGGCGACGCGGTCGACGTGATCCAGCGCGAGGCCGCCGAGGCCCCGTCGCCCGTCGTCCGGATCGGCGATGGCTCCCGCCTCGAGAGCGCGAAACTGGTCAACGAACTCGATACCGTACAGGTCGAACTCGTCGACGAGACGGGGACGACCCCTTATCTCGGTACGGGCGCGCGGGGAATGGGCGACGTGCTGGCGGCGGTCAACATCGCCCGGCTCGAGGGGGAGGTCGTCGACGCACGCGAGATCGAACCGACGGAGGGGGAACTGCAGGTCATCAAGGACCGCTCGCGCGAGCGAAGCGAACACAACCGGGCGATCGACGAGGTGCTCGCCCGGCGGGTCGCCGCCGGCGACCTGACGGTCGACGAAGCCCTCGCCGAACATCGAGACGACGGGGACGGATCGGCGACGCCGGACGACCCGGACGAGTCGTAGTCGGCTCCCGTACCGGCTGCGCGGCCGTTCTCGAGGCCGCACTCGCGTCCGTCGGGGACGACGGGACGCGCCGCTCCGATGGGGTCGCGGTGGGTTCGAAAGAAACGAAAGCTGTCGGTCACTGCGGCCGAACGTCGGCCGTGTGACACACTGTGATGAGTTACGCGCCGGCCCAGACGTTCGTCGAGGCGACGGACGTGAGCTGGACGTTCTCGTTCTCCTGAAGGCTGATCTGTGAGCTCCCGGCACTGCCGCCGTCTTCGGCGACCGCGACGGCGGCGTGTTGCTCGTTGAGGTTCTCCTGTGTGATGAGTTGGCTCTGCTCGACTGCCGCGCTCGCGGTCTGCTCGGCGTCGTTCGTCTGGTTCGCGGTCCCGGCGTAGTCGTACGACGCACCGGGGATAGCCTCGCCCGCGTTGCCGTCGACCGTCACGGTCGTACTCGAGGTCCGGGTAACGTCGTCGGTGACGTAGCCGGGGCTCGCGTAGACGTTGATGGCGTCGGCGTAGCCGACCTGTGCGTTGTAGTTTTGCTGGTAGGCCAGCTGAACCGCGGTGGATTCGCTACCGTTCTGTGCGATGGCTAGTGCGGTGTTTTGCAGGTTGATGTTCCGCTGTTCGACCTCCTGCTCCTGGGCGACGCCGGCGGTCGCGACCTGCTCGCCGTCGATCCCGTCTTTCTTGTCCTCCTTGTCCGGTTCGCTGACTTGGGTCTCGGTCGAGAGGATGTCACCGCTGACATTGCCCGCGGTCGCGACGTTCATTCCGGTGGCCGTCGCCATCAGGTTCGAGGCGTCGGCGCTCCCGATCTGTTCGTTGAGGTTGCTCTGATCGGTGAACTGGATCGCCGTGGCGGTACTGTTCTCGCCGATGGCGATGGCGACCGCACCGCCCTGTTCGTTGACGTTCTCCTGGACGACGTCCTGTGACTGCTCGAGCAGCGCGTCGGCGTCCTGGCCCGTACTCGAGCCAGCGCCGTGGTCGCCCGACTTGTCTTTCTTGTGCCCGACCTTGCCGTCACCGAGGTAGACGTTCGATGCGTTGGCCATCCCCTCCTGAAGGTTCTCGTTTCGCTGGTAGGACTGCTGGAGCGCGGTCGCATCGCTGTCGTTCATCGCGAAGGCGAAGGCGGTACTCTGGTTGTTGTAGTTGATCTGCCCGACCGTCTGGGACTGAGCGACGCCGGCGACCGCTTCCTGTGTGATCGTCTCGTCGTCGCCCTTCTTGTCCTTGACTCCCCAGCCATCGAACTGCTGGTCGCCGCCGTTGCCGATAATGAGGTTGACGTCGCCGACGTTCTCGAACTGAGTCGTCGCGGTCTCTACCTTGCCGCTCTCGGTGATCGCCTCGCCGCTCTGGACGTTATCGTTCTCCTGGTTGGCTTCCTGGATGGCGGTTGCCTCGCCGCCGTCGATCGCGATCGACACCGCAGAGCCTTGCTCGTTGATGTTGACCTGATCGACATCCTGGTACTGGATGACTTCAGCCGAGGAGTCGGCCGACTCCTTCGCGTGCTCGTCGATATACTCTTCGAGCGACTGGTCGCCGAGATCCGCCCCGAATACTAGGTACAACTCCTCCCCCTGCTCGAGTGCGTGGACCGTTCCGTTCTCGAAGTCGCCGTCGCCCCCTGCAGCTGCCATCGGTACACCGGCCGCGATCATGGACAAGGCGACCATACAGGCCATAAGGAGTGTCGTAGTTCGTGAGCGTCTCGTTGTCTTGTTTCTCATTGATCGTTTGATTTGTGTTTTGATTGTGATTTCTTGCTAGGTCTGTGCGTCGCAAACCCTTCTATCCCGATTACAGACTTTGTTATCTGTATATTTCTGCGGGGAAGAAGGCTGATACCGAACTGAAGGGAGTCCTTACGCGATCGGTCTCGAGAATGGTTCGAAACGCGACCGCCGGATTACTCTCTGAGCCCAGCTCGGTCCCACAGAGGCCCCAAAGACGATCGAAACCCCCGAAGCATCGCTTCTACAGGACCATTGTGACGCCGGGACTGTCAGAGTATTTGATCGGTAACTCGAGTAGCTGTTACGGAGCGGAAAGTTTGGGTTAGAATCGGCAAGAAATCGGGTGTACCGGCGGAAAATCCCGTCTCAAGCTGGAATCCCCTCTTCCGTGGGATCGGTGCGGCCCAGCTTCGGATCGGTACGGACGCCATACGCGATCGATAGTCTCGAGCCTCGAGTCTACGCTGAAACGATCGGTCAATTCGAGATAGGAATTGAAACGGTACGGTCAACCGCTACTATGGAGCGAAACCGTGCCCTGTCTTCATATGAATCTCCGAAGTGTGCCTTAGTCGGGAGACACGCAGCAAACGGGAGGCTAACGGCGGTTACATCCGACGAGCGGCAGCTATCCGTCGCATGCCGACTCGATAGCGTTCGTGTCTCCCGGAAAGATTGAAACTATGAAGGTGACACGAAACACGATCCTGACGCTCGTACTCGCCGCCAGCCTGCTGATGGTTGGTTTTGCCGGAACAGCAGCAGCCGGCGGTACATCCGTTGCGTCGGACGACGATCAAGTCGCAGCGGCAGCCGTCCTCCAGAATCAAGAGGTCTCTCAGGTTAACAACATCGACCAAGACGCCAACCAGACTGCCGATCAGGAGGCTACTGGACTCGGAGTCGAGATCAGCGAGAGCTTCAACGAAGACAACGAGTTCCCGATCTTCGATCGGCAGGCCACAAGTCAGGGTTTGGCCGATAGCAGCAACGGTATGGAAAACGGCGATGGGTTCAACCTCGAGATCGGCACTACTGGTGACCAGACGATAGAGCAGAACATCAGCCAGACGGCCGAAGCGTCGAACACGAACTCACAGACCGGTAGTGCGTCCGCTGTTAACTACGACTTCTAAAGAGGAGTCTCACCGCTCGGTTCGCGATAGTACTTTTTTATCGAAGTGGACTGGAAAACGAACTCCGTCGACCGACAGATCTCGAGTCTCCGACTCCGAGTCGACTCGCGAGGAGGCCGTCTGTAGCAGTCGAATAGCGATCGATAGTGTTGCCCTGATTTCGATGCCAGCAGCCGGCGGTTCGAGTCGCCATCTGTATCGGTTTCTACTACCGTTCGAAGCACTATGATGGATCACAAACACTATTCTCCGCTCGAAATACAAGTGGCGATGCTATTCTGTAATTTTAGATGATATACTGACCTGTACAATGTAGGAATCGGATAGTACTGTGAACAGTGATTTGCCTTCATATGGGCTGCTATGGTCCGGTCTGACCGGGCGAGGCACCACGACAATGTGGGAGAAAATCGAGACGCGGTCGGTACGCGGTGTCGTGTGTTTCGATGGCCAGTGTCCTATCGGAAATCCCGCATGGCCCGTGTGTGCCCACCCGGACAACCAGAGATCTACCAAACTATGAAAAGGACAATAACGGTACTGATGACGCTCGCTCTCGTCGGAAGCATGGCCTTCGTGGGCTTTGCAGGAATGGCTGCCGCAGGTGGCGACCATCACCACGATGACGACGACAGCAGCGACGATCGAGCGTCGTTCTCGAGCGTCAGTCAGTCCCAAAGCGTATCGCAGACGAACGTGATCGAGCAGAACGCCAGCCAGTTCGCCGATCAGGACTCGATCGGGGTCGACGTCGACCTCGACGACGTCATGGACGATGGCGATGATGGGACTGACGGCGACATGCAAGGCAGTATTGAAACCATCAGGTTCACCCAATCAGAGGGACCAAACCCAGTTGCTGTGTTCGAATGGGATAGTGACAATGAAGAGTTCGTCCTTGTCGCGTCCCTCCAGTCGGTTGAAGAAGGAGATATCACCGTTGAGGCGACTTCGTTCAACGATGAGGATGAGCCGATCGCAGCCGAGTACTCCCTCAACGACGGACTCCCACCCGGACAAGCCCCTGACACTGCAATCGTCACGTCGGATGGCCAGACCTGTTCCTTCACCGTCCCCGACCTTGGGTCGCCGCCTACCTTCCCCACTACCGGAACAGTGACCGCGTGTACCACTGACGATGGTGGCGACAACGGCGACAACGGTGACAACGGCGACAATATCGAAGACTCCACCGGTGATCAAACTGTCAACCAGCTAGTCGAGCAGAACGCTAACGCGTCGAACTCGAACACGCAGAGCGCCAACGCGGACGCCTTCAGTGGCGACCTGGCCTCGATCATCGCCGGCTGAGACGGTCGCTGTCCGGACGATTCCACCTTCGCTTTTTTGCGCCGTGCTCGAGTCGACTACGCGACCGTATCGACCACGCGACCGGCCCGACTCGAGGCAGAGTGACGGCGACGGCGGATTTCACGCTCGCGTTCGCGGAGTCGCATCGAGCCCCGCCGCTCGAGGCGGTATCCTTACGGCTTGTTAACAGTAGATATAAGTGACAACACATCAAACCGAAAACCGGAAGCCGGTCTCCAGCGGCAAGGGGGCTATATCGAAATGCCCCGGGTGGTCAGGTCACCCGAGACGTGGCTTCCAAATCCACGGCCGGATTCGGTTGCCATGATTACGTTGATTCTACCGGGATATAAACGTCCCGCACGACGACAGAATCGCCCGACGCGACTAGTGTCGACGCCGCTCTCGACCGGGAGGTACGATCGCGATGTGTAGCGAGGAGCCGACGGATGGTGATGAGCGGCGAGTGGACGACTCGGCGCTGCTCTCGTGTCCCAGTTGCGGCCAGCCCATTACCGCGCTGACGTCGACCGGACCCCATACCGGCGTCGTCGAGCCCTGTGGCTGTTCGGTCGCACCCGGGCTGGTTCACCGCGAGCGCGATAGCGGCGGCCACCGCGAGACCGGGTGCGAGGACGACGAGTAACTCGGGGCTCGGCGCTCGAGCCCCGGCGGTCAGCCGACCGGTCGGCGTCGCGAGTCGAACGCACGACCACACCACCCTGCTGTCGACACCACCACCACTCCGTCGACGCACCCTACTGTCGACACCGCCCCGTCGACACGATCGGCCGGTCGGTTCGCAAACGGGCCTCGAGTCCAGCCGTTTCCGATCGCCACACCGTCACCCACGGCGGAAACAGCAGCCGACAGCGCGCGCCACCGCATGCCACCAGTCGGGTGTGATTCGTAGACCCCCTGTACAGAGCGATTCGGTGATGCCGAGACCACGACTCGGAGCGATGGTGGCCCCAGCCCGGCCGCCGGGACACTCGAGGCGGTCGCTCCTACCGACCGGTCGCGGCCGTCGGTAGGCACACCGAGAGCCCAGTACGCTATCGGATCGACCGGGGCAGAGACCGGACGATGAAACGGAAGGTCGTGGTTAGGGACTACGGGGAGTGAGTCGGCGTTCGGGTCGCCGCGATCGACCGACGGGTCCCGACGGCGACGCCGAGACGACGAGTCGCGTCTCGAGTCCTCGCTTCGAATCGGTCGAAAACCGTGATAACGACGACCGTCGCCGGGGTTGCGTGTTCGTTCCATCGGTGACCATCCGACTGGCAAGCGACCGACTCGCTCTCCGTCTTCCTGAATTATGACATTCGTGATATGATCGTCAAAGCTGATACGAGCGCTGTAATTCGGAAGCAGCGGTATATCAGTCCCCTAACTCCGTTCTACAATACCGATTCGTACACGTTGAAACGATTTAGTGTCGTCTATTTCATACAGTCCTGTAACCCGCACAATTTAGATATCGACTATCAGTTTGAACGGTGTTTCGCCTTCATATGGCCGTACACGGTCGATTTCGACGGGTGATCTGCATGGAAAAGCGAGTCACGGCCGACGTGCGACGCGGTGAGCCGTGACGACCCGTGTCCCCTCGGGCAGTGTTCGAGTACGTGTGCGATCACCCGAACTTCAACACACTATGAAACGGATATTCACCGCACTGTTGACAGTCGCCCTCGTCGGGAGCCTGGTGGTTGCAGGTGTTGCCGGCACGGCAACCGCAGGCGAGAACGAAGACACCGAAGCGGAAGCGATCGACTCCATCACGTTTTACAACGACGACGGCGATCTCGAGCAGTTCGCCAAGGCGACGTGGACCGGCGACGAGTTCGTGATCGAAAAACTGGACGGCAACGACGACGTCTCCCTGACCGCCACGGAGTACACCGACGACGGCCCGGTCGAAGTCGAGTGGACGTACGAAGGGTACGTCGGCAGCGACCACCCGGATCTAGTCCGCGTCAACGCCGGCGGTGAGACGTGCGACTACGCGGTCGACTCGTCCACCTATCCGTTCACCGGCACGGCGACTGCCTGTGACTTCGCCGATGACGACGATGGCGAGGACGGCAATGGCGAGGACGGCGAAGACGACAACGCCGACGACGGTGAGGAAACCGATGGCGACGACGAGGTCCCCGACAACGGGACGATCGACGAGGCCGTCGACGAGATCGTCGACTCGACGACCGACTCTGACACCCAGACGTCGTCCGCGATTGCCGATCTGGTCGGACTCCTCCTCGGCTGAGGAGCCTCCCCATCGCGATATCGCTTTTTCGACCGCCGATCGAGACGGGTAGCGAGGGCCGCGCTCGACGGCTGCTTCCGCCCGCTCGAGGATCGCGAGCGCGTCGCGTTCGACCGCCGGCTCGAGGGCAGCGGGGTCGGCACCGGCGTCGAGGAGCGTGGCGAGGATCATGTCGCCGCTGGCACCCATTCGGCCGTCGAAAACGAGGGTTCGCATGTCCGTTCTCGGGCCGGAAGACGCAAAGAGCCATCTCTCACCGTTTGCATCCGGACGACGCGATAGGGCCAAAACCAACCGAGGCCGGTACATCTTTGTAACGTCCGGCCCTATCTGTGTGTGATAGCTACTAGCACAGGAAATGACTCACACTAGCAAAAAACCTATCCGCGCACGAATCGGAGTCATTGACATCGCCGTCCCTAAAATATGAACGAAGTTCAACTGGAGGTTGCGAAGGCGTACCCGAACGACTCGGGTCGTGGTATCGCCCGACTCGACCCGGACACGCTGTTGCATCTGAAGCTGAGTCCGGGCGACATCATCGAGATCGAGGGTGCAGATACGACTGCCGCGAAAGTCTGGCGTGCAGACCGGCAGGACTGGAACACGGACACCGTCCGTATCGACGGCTTCACCCGTCAGAACGCCGACGTCGGTATCGGCGAACGGGTGACCATCCGGAAGGCGGAAGCGACGAAAGCCGACAAACTGGTGCTCGCACCGCCCGAGGAGGCGTCGGTCCAGTTCGGTTCCGACGCCGCCGGCATGGTGAAACGGCAGATCCTCAAGCGGCCGGTCGTCGGTCGCGACATCGTCCCGGTGATGTCCTCGACGAACCATCCGTTCATGCGGTCGCCGGGCCAGGCGATCCCGCTGATCGCCGTCGAGACCGAGCCCGAGGGGGTGGTCCTCATCACCGAGGACACTGACGTCGAACTCCGCGAGGAGCCGATCTCGGGATTCGAGAAGACCGGTGGTGGGATCACCTACGAGGACATCGGGGGCCTCCAAAACGAGATCCAGCGGGTCAGGGAGATGGTCGAACTCCCGATGAAACACCCGCAGATCTTCAAGAAGCTCGGTATCGAGCCGCCACAGGGCGTGCTCCTCCACGGGCCGCCGGGCACCGGGAAGACCCTGCTGGCCAAAGCGGTCGCCAACGAGACCTCCGCCAGTTTCTTCTCTATCGCCGGGCCGGAGATCATCTCGAAGTACTACGGCGAGTCCGAACAGCAACTCCGGGAGATCTTCGAAGACGCCACCGAGGAGTCGCCGTCGATCATCTTCATCGACGAACTCGACTCCATCGCGCCGAAACGCGAAGACGTCACCGGCGAGGTCGAGCGTCGGGTCGTCGCCCAGCTGCTGACGATGATGGACGGCCTCGAGTCCCGGGGCCAGGTCATCGTCATCGCGGCGACCAACCGCGTCGACAGCGTCGATCCGGCGCTGCGCCGCCCCGGCCGCTTCGACCGCGAGATCGAGATCGGCGTCCCCGACGAGACGGGCCGCGAGGAGATCCTCCAGATCCACACCCGCGGCATGCCCCTCTCGGACGATGTCAGTCTGGGCCACCTGGCCGACGAGACCCACGGCTTCGTCGGGGCCGACATCGAGAGCCTCACCAAGGAGGCCGCGATGAAGGCGCTCCGGCGCTACCTCCCCGAAATCGATCTCGACGAGGAGGACATCCCGCCGAGCCTGATCGACCGGATGATCGTCAAACGCGAGGACTTCCGCGGCGCGCTCAACGAGGTCGAACCGAGCGCGATGCGGGAAGTCCTGGTCGAACTCCCGAAGATCTCGTGGGACGACGTCGGCGGACTCCAGGACGCCAAGGATCAGGTCCAAGAATCCGTCGAGTGGCCCCTCTCGAGCCCCGAGCGGTTCGACCGGCTGGGCGTCGATCCGCCGGCCGGGGTGTTGCTGTACGGTCCGCCGGGGACCGGGAAGACGCTGATGGCGAAAGCCGTCGCCAACGAGACCAACGCGAACTTCATCTCGGTGCGCGGCCCGCAGCTCCTCAGCAAGTGGGTCGGCGAGTCGGAGAAAGCCATCCGCCAGACCTTCCGCAAGGCCCGCCAGGTCTCGCCGACGGTGATCTTCTTCGACGAACTCGACGCGCTCGCGCCGGGCCGGGGCGGTGAAACCGGTTCGAACGTCTCCGAGCGGGTCGTCAACCAGCTCCTGACCGAACTCGACGGGTTAGAGGAGATGGGCGACGTGATGGTCATCGGCGCGACCAACCGGCCCGACATGATCGACCCCGCACTACTGCGCTCGGGGCGCTTCGATCGACTCGTCATGATCGGCGAACCCGACGTCGACGGCCGCGAACGCATCCTCGAGATCCACACCGAGAACACGCCGCTGGCCGCGGACGTCACGCTGCGCGAGATCGCCGAGATCACGGACGGCTACGTCGGCAGCGACCTCGAGTCGATCGCCCGCGAGGCGGCGATCGAAGCCCTGCGCGAGGACGAGGAAGCCGATATCGTCGAGATGCGTCACTTCCGGCAGGCTATGGAGAACGTCCGGCCGACGATCACCGACGATATCCTCGACTACTACGAGCAGATCGAAGAGGAGTTCCAGGGCGGCACGAGCGGCCCCGATCCGACGGGGCGTCGCGGGAGCCGCATCGGATTCCAGTAGTCGCGGTCGTCGATCACCCTCGATGCCCAGAGGGTAGGTTTCGTTTTTGGCGAGGAGTTCTCTCGAGCCCCGAGAGCCAGCGATCCGTGCCCGACCCGTTGGAGCCACGATCGTCAGCGATGGCGGCCGATGTGTTCGACGGATCAGCCGGGCCGATCACCCGTGGCTGAACGTGTGCGTGGCGTCCGACGGACAGCCTCGCAGCAGTTCGTGTAAGGAGGCGTGACCGGTCCTTCGATGCCGATAGGACGACCCGTTGCCCGTCGTCCGCCGCCCGGTTTATGCCGTGTCCACTTCCTCACGCGCGGCCTCGAGGTGCCGGCGGTCGACGACGACCTTCGACGCCCGTTCGTTCGCCGCCTCGGGCCCGTACTCGTCGGCGACCTCGCGGATCGCTCGCATCGAGGCGTTCCTGACCAGCGCCTCGAGATCGGCACCGGTGTACCCCTCGAGCTCGGCCGCGAGGTCGCCGATATCGATGTCGTCGGCCAGCGGTTTCCCGTCGGTGTGGACCCCGAGGATCTGTTCTCGAGCCTCGAGATCGGGCTCGCCGACGAAGACGTGGGTGTCGAGTCGGCCGGGACGCAACAGGGCGGGATCGATCTGGTCCTTGCGGTTGGTCGCGGCCAGCACGACGAGGTTGGGGTTTTCCCGCATCCCGTCGAGTTCGGTCAACAGCTGTGAGACGACGCGTTCGGTGACCTCGTGGCCCTCGCCCCGGGCGGCCGTGATCGCGTCGATCTCGTCGAAGAAGACGATCGACGGGGCCGACTGGCGGGCGCGTTCGAACACCTCGCGGATCGCTTTTTCGGACTCGCCGACGTAGCGGTCGATGATCTCGGGACCGTCGACGCGGACGAAATTGACGTCCGTTTCGCCCGCCAGCGCGCGAGCGAGCAACGTCTTGCCGGTCCCCGGCGGGCCGTACAGCAGGACGCCGGACGGCGGCTCGGTGTTGGTCTCTTCGAAGAGCCGATCGTAGGTCAGCGGCCACTCGACGGACTCCCGGAGCGTCTGTTTCGCCGCCTCGAGGCCGCCGACGTCAGAGAAGTCGGTGGTCGGCGATTCGGCGACGTACTCGCGCATGGCGGACGGTTCGACGGACGCGAGCGCGGCATCGAAGTGCGCTTTCCGGACCGTCGGGTTCCGGCTCCAGTCCCGGCGCTCGTCGGTATCGGTCGGCCGGTCGCGGATCGCGGCCATCGCGGCCTCGCTCGCGACGGCATCCAGATCCGCACCGACGAAGCCGTGGGTCCGTCGCGCGATCGTATCGACGTCGACGTCGTCGGCGAGGGGCATGCCGCGGGTGTGGACCTCGAGAATCTCGCGGCGACCGTCCTCGTCGGGGACGCCGATCTGGATCTCGCGGTCGAAGCGACCGCCCCGCCGGAGCGCGGGATCGATCGTATCGACCCGGTTGGTCGCGCCGATGACGATGACTTCGCCGCGGGCATCGAGGCCGTCCATCAGGGTCAACAGCTGGCCGACGATCCGATTTTCGGCGTCGCCATCGTCGTCGCGCGTGCCGGCGATCGAATCGATCTCGTCGAAGAAGACGATCGTCGGCGCGTTCGCTTCGGCGGTTTCGAACACGTCGCGGAGCCGCTCCTCGCTTTCGCCTTTGTACTTCGACATGATCTCCGGGCCGGAGATCGTCTCGAAATTGGCGTCGACCTCGTTGGCCACCGCGCGGGCGATCAGCGTCTTGCCGGTTCCCGGCGGGCCGTACAGCAACACGCCCGACGGGGGCTCGACGCCGAGCCGGCGGAACAGGTCCGGCTCGGACAGCGGGAGCTCGATCATCTCGCGGACGAGTTCGAGTTCCTCGTCCAACCCGCCGATGTCCTCGTAGGTGACGCCGGAGTTCGTTCCGGGGCCGTCGATGCCGCCTTCGGAACCGGCATCGGCGGTGACTGCCGTCCCCGACGAATCGGTCGAGTCGCGGCCGCGATCGGTCGTCCCGGAGCCGCTCGAACTCGCGATACCGCCCGGTCCCGCCTCGGCGTCGACGATCCGAATCGTCGTCGCGTTCGTGATTCGAACGTCGCCGTCGGGATCGGTGTCGGTGACCCTGAACGGCTGTTGGTCGATCCCTTCGATCCGAACCTGTTCACCGGCACGGACCGGCCGGTTCCGTAGTTTTTCCGTCGCTTCGTTCTCGGCGGCCCGCCGCTGGCGTTCGGGCAGTCCCGGCGGCGCGACCAGCGTGACCCGGTCGGCGTCGGTAATGGTCGACTTGTCCTTCGCGCGAACGGAAACCGTGTCCCCGACGTGGACGCCGGCGTTCGCACGCGTGTCCCCGTCGATCTGGATGGCGGTCTCGGGGACCGACTGGTCGGCAGGCCACATCTTTGCGACCGTCGTCTCCGTGCCCTCGATCACGACGGTGTCGCCGCTCAGGATACCGAGCTGGCGACGCGTCGGTTCGGGAATCCGTGCGACGCCCCGGCCGGCGTCACCTTTCTCCGCAGCGCGGACCGACAGCGTCACGCCGTCCGATTCCGACGAACTCATACACGTTCCTTTCGGACCAGTCGCCTTGAGAATTGCCCTCTCACCGGCAGTTTCCCGTCGCCGCCGATTCGGGGCGGAGACCGATCACAGGGCGTTCTCGAGTAACCGATCGATCCCGCGTCGCAACCGCTCGGAGGCCGACGGTGCCGAAATACCGAGGCGATCGCCGACGACTTCGGTCGAGGCCTCTCGCGGGACCGCGAAGTAGCCCGCTTCGTGGGCCGTGACGAGCGCCTCGTACTGTTCGTCGGTAAGCCCGAACGGCGGATCGTCGGTCGACGACTCGCGTGTCAGTCGCTCGAGTTTGAACGCACTGCCGCGGTCCGTACAGAACGCGCGGTACTCCGCGAGCGCGTCCCGGTCGGGAAACCGGGCCCGCCCCCACCAGCCGTCGACGGTAACGATGCCACCAAGCGGGGTGGTCCCCAGTTCGACGTACTTCCGGTAGATCGGGAGCGGCGGGTTCCGCAATTTGATGCGGTACATCGCACTGCCCTCCCCGTTACCGTCGTCTATCGTCGCGTACGTGTCGACCGTCGGGTCCGCCGCGAGCGCCTCGAGAAACCCGTCGTCGGCTCCGACTGCGCGACAGAGGACGACCGGTCGATCGGGATCGATGACGAGTATCCGCTCGATGTAGAGCGTGACGTCCGGGACGGCCGCTACCGCGTCCGTCAGCGGGAGGTCGGGGGAGCTGAGCTGAAACTCGGCGATGAGTCCCATAGCGGGCCTTCGACCGCGGACTATATAAACGCCCTACTGTATGAGATATAAGCTCATCGGACTGCGACGCATATGTTCGGGTGAGTATGGCCGCCAACGACCACCCCGCGATGCAACTCGAGACGACGATTCGATCGCACAACTACTACCGAAACGCGGTCGAGAAACACTGGGACCCCCACGAGATCGATCTCGAGGCGGATCTCGAGGGCGTCGCCGAACTTCCCGATTCCGCCTTTACGGGCCTCAAGCAGTCGCTCGCGCTGTTCGGCGCGGGCGAGCAGTCGGTGACCGAGGACCTCGCGCCGCTGGCGATCGTGCTGGCGGACATCGACGATCAGATGTTCATCACGACGCAACTCTACGAGGAGTCGAAACACACCGACTTCTTCGATCGCTACTGGCGCGAGGTGATCCACGCCGAAGAGGATCGACGCGGGCAGGACCGCTCCTCGCCGACCGACGAGCGGTGGTTCAACGAGCCCTACGACGAACTGTTCGAACGCAACGAGCGGGCGATGGCACGGCTTCTCGAGGAGGACACAGCCGAGACTCGAGCGCGTGCATACTGTCACTATCACCTGACGATCGAGGGGATTCTGGCTCAGACCGGCTACTACGGGCTCACCCTCGCCTACGGTGAGAACGAGCCCGAACTGCCCGATCTCCCGGGACTGGTGGAGGGGCTCAAACTGATTCGCAGCGACGAGGGCCGTCACGTCGGCTTCGGGATGGCGAAACTCAAGGGACTCGTCAGCGACGGCGCGGTTGAGCCGGACCTCCTCCGCGAGACGATCGACGAGTTGGTGCCGCTCGTCCAGGAGAGTATCGCGGGCGACGAGGGGGCCAGTTCCGAGGACGGCCCCGGCCCGAACCCCGCCGACCTGGCCGACTACGCGTACACGAAACACGAACAGCGAATGCAACAGATCACCTCCGCGAGCGAGCAGATCCCGGCCGTCGAAGAGCTAACCGAACTCGACGCCTGATCGCGATCGGTCCGGGCCGACGCCCCGTTCGACGGCGACGGTGCCCGGAGAAACGCCTTTTGTCGTCCGTGTTCCATCGTCTCCCATGGTCGTCCAGACAGAGCGCGACGACACCACCTGGTACGAGTGTGAGACCTGCGGGCTTCTCTTCGACGAGCAGTCCGACGCGGCGGCACACGAAAAGCGGTGTGACGGCTCCGATCCGACGTACATCCAGTAGCGGCTACTCGAGTCGGTCGCGGTGCTCGGCCGCGAGTTCGCGTGCTCCCTCGAGCGTGTGCGTCTCCGTCCAGCGGACCCGATCGCCGTCGCCGTAGGCGACCGCGGTCTTGAGTTCGTCCCGGAGAACGCCGTGGTCGACCGCCAGTACCGTCCCCGACCCGTCGCCGAGTTCGTAGACGCCGGGCCGGTCCGGCGCGGCGGCGGCCGTCTCGCGCTCGAGGTCGCGCCAGGGTTTCTGCAGCGGCATTAATCCGTGTCCTCGACGAGTTCGTAGGCGAGTTCGCTCAGTTCGTCCTCGGCGAAGACGAACACCCTCCCGTCGACGACCGAGAGGTCCGCCTCGACGCGGACCGAGTAGGCGTCCGTCGCGACGGTCACGCCCGGAAACAGTTCCGCCTCGTCGTCGCGGTCGAGCATCACGCGGCCGACGCCGGTCGACTCGAGGATGTCGTCGTGGGTGTTCCGATCGTTGACGTACGTCATAGCACCCTCGACCCCGTCGGGATCGGTGACGAGGACGTGGACCTCCTTCCCCGGCGGGGTCGTTAGCGGTCCTTCGATGGGCTCGGGGGGACCGTGGTAGAACACCTCTCGACCGTCGTGGTACTCGACGACCACGCCACCGTCGACGAAATCGACGCCGATCGTACTAGGGGGGACGTCGTTGCGTGCACTCATACCGACTCGTTGGGTCGGATCGGGGAAAAGCGGTGTGCTCTATCGGTCCGTCATCTCGAGTCACGCTACGCGCGCGTCCTGGCGGACGCCGTTCTCTACGGGCTGCCGAGTCGGCGTTTCGAACCCGGCCAGAATATAGTAGCAACTGAAAGTCATCGCACACCTGACCGTACGACTGCGTTGCGATCAGTGTGTGAATCGTTGCAGTTGCTACTATAGCCGGACAGCAGTCGAGCGTCGCGAACGAGCCCGAGCGGATCCGGATCGCTACCGACCGGTCGCCGGCGGAGTCACGAGACCGTCAGCCGTAAGTACGCGCTCTGAGAGAGTCCGGGTATGGATGGCCGTGCTGTCGCCCCCGCAGCCGGGACGGTACTCAACGCGCTCGCGACCGGCACCGGGTCGGCGTTCGCGATCGATCTCGAGACGACCGCGACCGTCGAACTCACCGAGGACGGCGAGGTCGTCGGCGAGGTCGCCGGCCAGCCCGAGGCCGATACGACGCTCGTCGAACGCTGTGCTGCGATGACGATCAGCGAGTACGCCGCGCGGGCCGGGTTAGACGCCGGCACGGTTGGCGCTCGCGTTCACACCGAAAGCGAGGTGCCGATGGCCGCCGGGCTGAAGAGTTCCAGCGCCGCCGCCAACGCGACGGTGCTCGCGACGCTGGACGCCCTCGCAGTCGCCGACGCGGTCGAGCGGATCGACGCCTGCCGACTGGGCGTTCGAGCCGCCCGCGACGCCGGCGTGACGGCGACCGGGGCGTTCGACGACGCCAGCGCGAGCATGCTCGGCGGCGTGACGGTAACTGACAATACGGCCGACGCACTGCTCGCTCGCGAGGAGGTCGACTGGAACGCGCTGGTCTACACGCCGCCCGAACAGGCCTACAGCGCCGACGCCGACGTATCGGCCTGCGAACGCGTCGCCCCGATGGCCGATCTCGTCGAGGAACTCGCGCTCGACGGCCGCTACGGCGAGGCCATGACCGTCAACGGCTTCGCCTTCTGTGGCGCACTCGAGTTCTCGACGGATCCGATGATCGACGCCTTGCCCGACGTAACGGGCGTTTCGCTTTCGGGCACCGGCCCGAGTTACGTCGCCGTCGGGGAGCGAGACGCGCTCGAGACGGTCCGAGAGCGATGGGCCGAGCGGGACGGAACGACACGATTACTGCGAACGCGAACGGACGGCACACGACGGATATGACTCGAGATCAAACTGATGCGGCGACGGACGGCGGAATCGACGAGGAGGAACGGACACCCGAGGAGATGGACCTCGACGAACTGCGCGAGGAGATCCGGACGATCGACCGGGAACTCGTCGAGTTGATCGCCCAGCGAACCTATGTCGCGGACACCATCGCGGCGGTCAAAGACGAACAGGGGTTGCCGACGACCGACGAGACACAGGAACAGCAAGTCATGGAGCGGGCCGGGGAGAACGCCGAACGGTTCGACGTCGACGCGAACCTCGTCAAGGCGATCTTCCGGCTCCTGATCGAGCTGAACAAAGTTGAGCAGCGTGAAAGCAGGTAGCCGAATTCGACTATTTCAGACCTTCTATTGTCGGTCTGGTTGCTGATTCTTCTTCCGGCAGTTGCTCTTTCGTTCCTCAATCGATGACAGATGACACGGCTCCATAGCCGTCCGGGGTCACTGAATCAAAGAGGGCCCACGTGGCAGAGATCGATGCATCACGAAAATCAACGTCCGTGAATCCTTCAGCTGACAGGTGTCGCGTGCTGCATACAGAGGGGGTGTCCATCGAATCGGATCAGGGACGGATATGCTTGAATACGCGCGATTCGATTTTCTGGAGATGCTCGCCTACGGTGGCAACAGAACAGTCCAGTTGTTCCGCGATATCACTATGGGTCGCCTGCCGTGGAACGTCGTAGTATCCGAGGGACAGAGCGACATCCAGAACCTCTCGTTGGCGGTCGGTCAACAGGGCTACGATGTGTCCTCCTGCGTCCGGATACGGGCCGATACGCTCGATAGTCACGTCGAGTTGCGGCGGCACGTCAGCAAGCGCCTCTCGTAACACATCGTTCGTCTCGCCAAGCATCTCCACGCTGAGCCGTCCGTCGCTGGTACTCCCGATCGGGAAATTGAAGAACACCTCGTGGATTCGGGGGAGCTCTAAGAACCGCTTCATGGCAGGCGGTGGCCGAGCGTGTATATACACGAGCCCGTTCTGTGGCTCCTCGCTGGAGATACTGTACCCGAGTACGTCCGTGTGGTCACCCAACAATCGTCTCGCTTCGTCGAGGTCACCTCGGAGCCGACCAAGCAGGATGACGGTTTCATCCGCGAGGACGTTAAGATGGTAGATTTGCTCTCTTTCGAATTCCGAGTCCGCACCGAACATTCTATATGCGATGTGTGAACTGTCCGGTTGGTCAAGCGTGAAGGTGACAGCCCGCATGCGCTAGTCGGCCTCCGTTTCGATGCTCTCTGGATTCATTGCTCATAGTTCGCTCCACTTCGACTTATATACTACCGATAATACTAGGCAGTCTCCAGACCTGTCTCGTCACCCTACCCACTGGTAGAACCATGGCTGAGTCACGAACAGATCCGACGGGAGACGAACCGACGAATCAGTCGTATAACTACAGGCATTTCAGCCCGGAATACTACGACTTCAGAAGCTTCGACGGGCCCGAGCCAGGCGACGACGCCCCCAATTTCGAAGCTATAACGCTGGAAGGAGAGACGGTCGAATTTTCGGATTTCAGGGGGAGTTGGGTCGTCCTAGAGACCGGTAGCATCACGTGTCCCATCACGGATTCGAAAGTCCACGTGATGGACGAACTCCAGAAGCAGTTCGAAGACGTGATGTTCATCCTGCTGTATACGAGGGAGGCTCATCCAGGAGAACACTTCGAGGCTCACGACTCGTTGGAAGCCAAACTCGAACGAGCACGGACGTTTGCAGCCGAGTACGACGTTGAGCGCACCGTCCTCGTGGACGACGTTGAAGGAACCGCCCACAGGAAATACGGGGGAATGCCGAACTCGGTACACATCGTGAACCCCGACGGCGTGGTCGTGATGAGAGGCGACTGGAACAACGTATGGACAGTGACGGAGGTACTCAAAAATAGGGACGAGAACAGAATCTACGAACGCGAGATCTACCGAGGCAGCCCGGTATTCTTCACACAGAAGAAAGGGGCCACGAGAGTGCTAGCCAATGCAGGCCCACAGGCTGTTTGGGATTTCATCAGGAATGCGCCAGCACTGGCACTGATGCATCTGAAAAAAGAGTTCAGAAGTAAGCAGTCGAAAAGATAGGGTATGGACGAGCGAGAGATTGAGAAGGACACGCGGCGGTCGTGGAGGAGTCGCTGGAAAGGGGAGATGGCGGAGGGGAAACCGGGAGGTGAATTTGTTGAGTGTGGTGATGGGGAGGTGTGGATGTCGTCGGTGTCGGGGGAACGGTATTGCGAGAAGCAAGTCAAGGAGCAGTTGCGGGAACGTCACAGACCCTTCCCGAGTCGTTAACAGTCGCTGAGGGGTTGTCGTGTCGTACTTCTTTGCCAACTTCTCCATCTACACTCGACTCTCACAGTACACCCATGCTAAAATCCTGGCTGTACAGAACGATTCGGTTCGTTTGAGCGGGCCTCGCTGGACTCCTTACATATCACCATTATCGAGTATTTATAAGCGAATGCGTTTCAATGACTGTACCCATCGATAACGACACCCTTGAACCCGAAATTCACCCTATTTTCACGGAAGTACATCATGGACTTTAGCTACCTGAACAAAGTGGAACAAAGGGAAAGTCGGTAGCCGAAAGCGGGGACCTGAACGGCTGATATAGCGCGTCGGGATTTTCGGGCAGGTGCCCGTTCCTTTGGCGTTCAGGCAGTACGAGCACCGTTCGGAACCACCCCCTTGGTCTCGTCCTCATGACGCGTGTTGCTGTCACGCCCCGATGCGAGCGCCAAGCGCACTCACGGACACGACGTGGATGATCGCCGATCCCCCAGGGCACTCACCGATTCGCTCTCGGACTTACGGGTTCGTATTGGCTCCGCCGTCGGTCCGGTCGGATCCTGACGGTGCGATGTTCTGGTTATGGCTGAAGAAATTCGTCGGGTCGTACTCGTCCTTCAGCGCAACTAATCGCTCGTACGTCGGTCCGAACGTGGTCCGCATCATCTCTTCACCGTTTTCGAGGAAGCCCGGGAAATTGAGGTAGACAGAACCGTCCGAGAACTGCCGCATGTCGTCGAGACAGTCACGCACCCACTCGACGTTAGCCCCGTCGTTCTCCGGACGCTCCCAGTTGGCTTCGACGCTCAGTAAGTAGGGAGCGTGCCGCCCCGCGAACGCGCTGGCCTCGGCATCAATCTGGGCAATTGCGCCCCCTAGCTGCCAGATATCGACCGTCGAGAGCGGCGAAGGTGCCACGTCGGCCCAGTAGGCGATGCGATCGATGGCGGACTCCGAGAGACCGTCGAGATACAGCGACTTCCAGTAGTAGCGCATCCCGTCGGGGTAGTCCTCGTCGAGGATCCGTTGGAGTTCAGTGTAGGGCATCACACCGCTGAAATCGGCGATCGGCTCTGTGAGTTCACGTAGGGCCAACAGCGCTCGCGTACCGTCATCCACTGGTCCGGCGTAGCACCCCATGATGGCGGATTTCTGCCGATGGACGTCGTCGTCCTCGAACAGGTCATCGTCGGGCAGTTCACCTGCGAAGACCAGGGTGCTAACCTCGTCGGGCGCTGATTCGACGAACTCCCGGTACGCTCGCAGACAATCGGCCAGCTGGTCGCTCGGATAGAACACCAAGCACGTCGCTACGTCGGGTCCGACGGAGTGGAGTTCGAACTCGAAAGCGGTGACGATACCGAAGTTCCCGCCGCCACCGCGAAGCCCCCAGAACAGGTCGGAGTTCTGGTCCTCGCTGGCAGTCAGGAACTCGCCGTCCGCGGTGACGAGGTCCACGGAGCGGAGGTTGTCACAACTGAGGCCGTACTTACACCGGAGGTGGCCGATACCGCCGCCGAGAGTGAGTCCCGCAACGCCCGTATCCGAGACGACACCGCCGGGCGTTGCCAGCCCGAACGCCTGCGTTTCATGGTCGACATCCGCCCACGTGGCGCCTCCCTCGACCCGCGCGGTTCGCGAGTCAGGATCGACACGAACACTGGTCAGCTCCGACAGATCGATCACGAGGCCGTCGTCGCACACGGCGCTCCCAGAAACGTTGTGGCCCCCGCCGCGTACCGCCACGGGAAGATCGTTCTCGCGGGCGGCATTCACCGCGCTGATGACGTCCGCGGTACCGCGACACCGAGCAATCAGTGCCGGGTACCTGTTGATCATCCCGTTCCACACCGCGCGAGCGTCATCGTAGTCCGTGTCGTCGGGGCGGATCACGGTCCCGCGAAACGTCCCCTCGAGCTTGTGTAGTTGCTCGTCGCCAATGGTCTGTGATGACATGCCAAATGATACGCTTCGATAGATCTTGGCCTCACCCACCGAGCAGCGTTCCACACCGGGAATAGTGTTTCAGACGGTGAAACTGCGTACGGGTTCCGGACGGGCTAGAGTTACTACCGCAGGTATCTATTCTCCAGCAGGGGTGCGCCATGACGTCTGATCAAGACGAACGACCGACCGACGATAGGCATCCACAACCGGGGTCGCCGGTCCTTGAGGCCATCCTGGAGAACGCGCGAAGCCGTCGCCAGCTCGGCCAGCGCCTGAGCGAAACAGGGGATCGTGTGGACGCGGACCTGCTCAGCGACATCGTTCGGCACGGTCCGGTCCTCGAGGCGCTGCTGAACGACCCCCTCGATCGTGGGGAGATCGAAGACCGTCTCAACGTTTCGCGGGCGACGAGCCACCGCTTCACGCAGTGGCTCGATGAACAGGGGTTCGTCAAGAAGACCGATGGACGATTGCAATTGACTGGACGAGGCGAAGTCGTCGCGGAGGAGGTCCTCCGCTTCGAGGCGAACGTACAAACCGCACACAGACTGACGCCGCTGCTCGATGTGATCTGTGAGGACCACCGGGAGTTCGTCGTCGAACCGTTCGTGGACGCGACCGTTACCGTCGCGAGACCAGATGACCCGTATCGGCCCATCGAGCGGTTCATCTCACTCGTCCGGGAGTCGGAGACGTTCCGAGGATTCAATACGACGCACATGGCACCGCTCGTTCTCGGCGGGTTCCACCAGCAGTTGTTCGATGCAACCGACACCGAAATTATCTATCTCCCACGCATCGCCGAGAAACTCTTCGACACGTACCCCGAGCGTGCCCGGGAAGCAATCGAGAGCGGACACCTCACCCTCCGAACGCGCGACGAACTGCCGTACGGGCTCGCTCTCTTCGATGAACGCGTCGGAATCGGTGGTTACGACGAGACGACGGGGCTGATGCGGGTGTTCGTCGATACTGATGCACCGATCGCGCGGGAGTGGGCCGAACGTGTGTATGCCTCGATTAGGGACGATTCCGAACCGCTCAACGAACGAATCGATCACGCACGCTAATAGAGACCGTTCTACTCAGTCGAGCCCCGATTTCAAGAGACGAAGATCGAACTCCGACGGTATTGGTGTTCAACCAGTTTGTTGCGGGTAGTTCTTCCGTCACAGCTCATTATCGCGGATGACCATCACCTTTACCCGGCGCACCCCGTCGAAATCACGGAGTCGATACGTGAGTTCGCGTACTCGCTCGGCAGCACCGCGACAAAACAGCGACTCGAGACACCACTCGCCCTGGTGCGTGTGGCTCGTATTGAGGATCACGTCCTGATACTCGTGTTGGACGCCGTGGAGTTCCTGAATCACGTCGTGATGACGGTAGTCGAATCCCACGAGCGCAACGATCTCACCGATCGTATCCTCGAGTCGAGAGTGGGCTTCGATGAATTCCAGCATCGCTTCTCTGACGGCCCGGGACCGGTTCTCGAGCCCCTCGTCCTGCCACACGCGGTCGAACTCCTCGACTACTTCGTCGGGGATGTTGAAACTCGTTCGCATCGGGTACAACTGACTCGTGCAGATACAAGAGGGTCGTTATGACGAACCCCCCGATTCGGTATTAACAATCTCTAAGCGTGCTGGTTTCTGCGTGTCGAGTGAGTCGATGGTTCCAAACGAGATACTCGGTCCGCTCGTCGGTGCGGTCGTACTCGGTGCGATCCACGGGATCGAACCGGGCCACGGCTGGCCGGTCGCCGCCTCGTACGCGCTCGATCAAACGAACAAATGGGTGTACGGGCTCGCGGCGAGTCTGCTCATCGGAATCGGCCACCTCATCAGCAGCCTCGCAATGGTGGCCGTCTTCTTCTACGCGAAGGACTACTTCGACCTCACGCGACTCAATGATCCACTCACGGTTCTCGGCGACATCCAAATCGGCGGCCCTGTGAGTCTCGTCGCCGGGATACTGCTTATCGCACTCGGGATTCGCGAATACACCCACGGCCACTCGCACGCAGAGCACGGTCACACCCACGGCGACCACAGCCACGATCACTCCCACGCAGAGCACGGTCACACCCACGGCGACCACAGCCACGATCACTCCCACGCAGAACACGGCCACGAGCACGACATCGATTCGTCGGATGGGGGACTGGCTCGGCTAAAGCGACGTCTTCCGTTCGTCGGAGACTCCTCGCACACTCGTTCGCACGATGAACCCGACGATGCCGCTGCCCGTGGCCTCCTCGGAATCGCATGGTTCGCGTTCGTTCTCGGATTCGCTCACGAGGAGGAGTTCGAGATCATCGCGCTGTGCGCTGGCTCGAATTACTGTCTCGAACTGATGAGCGCATACGCCGTGACGGTCGTCGTCGGGATCGTCGGTCTGACGCTGCTCCTGATCGCAGGGTATCAGAACTTCGAACGCGAAGTCGAGCAGTACACTCCCTACCTCCCGGCGTTTTCGGCGTCGGTCCTCGTCCTCATGGGACTTGGGTTCATTACGGGACTATTTTGAACCGTTCTAGCGTGACTCGTTCCTCCTCGCTGTCTTCGTAGTCCGTCTCGGATGAACGCCGTCGTCCCCGAACCGGAGTCGGTAACGATCGGGAGACCGATGTGTCGCCCTTCTTCATTCCGTCAGAGACGAACACGGTGGTAAAGCGCGTCTCGAATCGGTCGAGCCGTCTAGTGCTTCCCGGTCAGTGATCGAACCGACGCCCGCCACTGAACGTCACCGAGTGGGCCGAATCGCCGCTCGAGGCGGTCCCAGACGACGATCGTCGAGGGAAGGAGGAGGATCGACGTGAGGTAGGCATAGAAGACCCCCAGCGCGAGCAGGAGTCCGAACTCCATGATCAGGGGGATCAAGGCGAGATACAACACGCCGAGCCCGCAGACGGTCGTGAGCATGCTGCCCGTCAGGGCACCGCCGGTTCCACGAACGGTAACCGCCAGTGCCTCGTGGACGTCAGCCCCCGCCTCGTACTCGTCGACGAATCGGTGCATGAAGTGAACCGTGTAGTCGACACCCAGTCCGATCGAGACCGAAAGAATGGGTGCGTTAAACGGCGATAACGGGACGTCGAACAGCCGCATCGACGCCGCGAGCATCGCGACCGTAACGAGGACCGGCACGAGGTTGATCACACCGTAGATCATCCGGCCCTCGAGCCACCAGTAGGACAGCATCAGGAAGCCCGCGGTGAGGACGAACGCGACGATGAGGCTCCTGATCGCCGACTCGCTGATGCGGTCGATGACGGCCTGATTGACCACCAGACTCCCCGTGGCCGTCGCGTCCATAGACATGTTGGCGGCGACCGCCTCGGCGGCGTTCGTCGCATCGGTCTGATCGGCGTCGACGTCCACCTGGTAAACGATCCGGGTCGCGCTCCGGTCGCTCGTGACGTACTGGTGAGCGGCGTCCGACTCGAGCAGTTCGTCGTAGACCTGATCGACGTTTCGGTCCGGCAGTTCGTCGCCGTTGGAATCGGCTCGCTTGACCGTCGCTGCGAACTCGGGGTCGGTCGATTGCCGTTCTTCCAGAGCGCTCACGAGACTGTCCGCTTCTGCCCGCCGGTCGGTTTCGACGAACGCGTCGGGCGGCTCGGAGACTGCACGGTCGACCTCGCGGAAGGCGGCGGCCGATCTGACGTCGGGGTCGTCGACGTAGACGGTGACCGAGCCCACGAACCCCTGATCGAAGTCCTCCTCGAGGTAGTCAAGGACGGTCATGAACGTGTACTCGCCGGGTGCAAACGGCTCGGGAAGCCGTTCGTACTGAGCGATGCGGTCCTCGTCCGGGAAGAACGCCTCCTGGGAGAACTCCGTGTCGACGCCCGTCCCGTAGCTGGCCGCTGCCGCACCGAAGACGAGCGCGCTCACGAGGACGATGACGGGAGCGATCCGTGCCGCTTTCGTTCCCACGGGGAGGACGCGTCCGAGGAACGAGTCCTCGCTTCCGAGGGGTCTCGTCCCGAAGTTCGGCATACGGGTCCCCTCACGGAGTCTGTCCAGGCCGACCTTCCCCGCCGGCAGGAAGAGACCGAAGATGAGGAAGGTAAAGCTAATACCGACGGCGGCGACGATGCCGAAATCACGAAGTTGGGAGAGCGAACTCGTCAGGTTCGCGGCGAACCCGATAACGGTCGTGAGCGTGACGATCAAGAACGCACCCGAGAGCTGTCGCGACGTAATCCCCATCGCGTCGCCGATCGACGCTCCCGCCGCCCGCTCTTCGCGATAGCGGTTGATAATGTGGATACCGAAGTCGATCCCGACGGCGAGCAACAGCGGAAAGACCGTGATCAGCGAGTCCGAGAACGGGATCTTCGCATAGCCCATGAATCCGAACGTCCAGATCAACGTCATGACCAGCGCGACCAATCCGAGCGCGAGATCGATCGGGTCGCGGTACGCGACCAACAGGAAGAACATGATCAACACCAGCGCCGCCGGGAAAACGACGATCGCGGTGTCGCCGAGCAACTGCAGCGTCTCTTCCTGAATGATCGCGTCGCCGAACACCTCGACGTTTTCACCCGTCTCGTAGCCGTCGATCTCGTTCGCTAACTCGGCGGTCCCCGTCTGTAATTCGGCTCTGTCGTCCGAATCGGCGTTCGGGGGCGTCTCGTACGTGACCGCGATCTGAGCGACGTCGGCTTGTGCCGACTCCCGGGTGAAGTCCGTACTCACCGGCAGCCCCGCCGTCTCGTCGGCATCCGCGATCGCCGCCTCCAAGTCCCGTTGTGTGGCCCGCTCGACGGCGCGTCGCTGTTCCTCGCGCGTCTCGGCGTCCGGATCGAGTTGTCGAGCGACCAGCGAAGCCGGACTCGTCGTCGATGCGATCCTGAGTCCGTCCGCGTTTTCCGCACGCTCTTGGAACTCGAGCATCCGACGGAGACTCGGCTTCGAGAGGGTGTTTCGCTCGTCGGTGATGAAGAGGTTCGCGCTCGAGTTGCCACTCTCGCGGCCCTCGGCCTGGAAATCGTCCTGCATGTCCTCGAGGGCCTCCTGTTCTTCGAGTCCGTCAGTAAACTGGTCGGTTCCGGCCTGTTGTTCGCCACCGCCACCCATGCCACCGACGAACAGCACGGTAACGATGACGAACGCGAGGACGACCTGCCAGGGTCGGTCGGTGATCACTGCAGTGACCCGGCTCCCGAGCGACGACTCGTGTTCCGTCGAGTCGGTCCCGTCGCGGATCTCGTCGAGGTCCGGCATCGGTCAGTCCCGTCGCAACCAGAGGCCGATCCCGATTCCGGTCACGGCGAGGACACCGAGCGTGCCGACGATCAGCGACGGGAACCCGCCACCGTCGTCTTCACCGGGTTCGACGTCGATCGGGTGGGTATAGACGTCAGAGAGGACCGTCTCCCCTCGCGCGGTGTCGTACTCGAAGTCGAGCTCGACCGGATGCGTCTCGACGGTCGCAGCCATCGACGCCGAGATATCGAACGGAATCGTGGCCGACTCGCCGGGCTCGAGTTCCTTGACGAAGGCTTCGTCGTCCGACGTGTCGAGCTCCCCTTCCGTGTACAGTCTAGCATCGATATTCGTCACCGTCTCCGGCCGCTGATTCGTGATCTCGAGGACGAGATCACTCGTCTCGCCCTGCCGGACCGACGCGTTGTCGTCGCTGATCGAGAACTCGTCGGTTCGGTCGTCGACCACGACCCGCTCGGAAATCGGGCCGTCCCGCAGGGTCGCGTCCCCGCTGCCGGTGTATTCGACGGTAAACCGGAGCTGCCGGGCACCCGGGTCGGCCTGGCCGCTTACTTCCATCGGGTAGGTAAACGTCGCGGCCTCACCCGACTTCAGTTCGGGGAGTGCATAGCGGGTGTCTTCGACGAACAGCGAGTCGCTCATCGGTTCGACGATCAACACCGCGTCGTCGACCGGTCGCGGGCCATCGTTGACGAGCTCGCCCGTCACGGTTCCCTCGTATCCGACCGAGAGGGACCCCTCGAGCGTTCGCATCGAGAACGACTGCTCGCCTGCGGGCGCGAACGTCGACCGAACGGGCGTCGATGTCCGTTCGACGCCCGACCGATCCTCGTACGTGACCGTCGCCTCGATCGACTTGGCCGCCGCGCTGGTGGAATTCGCGATCGCCGCCTCAACCGTCGTGGTCGTCGTCTCCCCCGGTTCGAGGTCGCCGACGGCGGTCTCGCTCGTCCCACCGTCGATCGTCACGCCACCGAAGCCGGTCACGGCGACGCGCGCCTCGGTTGCGGCCTCGGTTCCGGTGTTTTCGATCTCGAGTGTCATGTCGCCGTTCCCACCCGGTGCGACGTCCGTATTGACGTTCGAGATCGAAAACCGGGGCTCGTCGGGAACCGTGACCGTCAGCTCGAGCGTTTCGGTCTTCGTGAACCGCTTTTGTAACTCCGAGGCGTCGGAAACCCATGCCGTATACGCGTATTCGACCTCGATTTCGATCTCGTACTCGCCGGGGTCAGTGTTCTCGGGGATCGTTAGATCGAGCGGTGCCGTCGCGATCTCGCCGTCGCGAATCGGGCCGACGCCGACTTCTCCGGATTCGGACTCGAAGGGACCAGCGTCGTCGATCCTCGCAGTCACACCCCGGGCAGTCAGTACGCGATCGCTCTGGGCACCGGTCCCCAGCCTCCCCTCGTTTTTGAGTTGGACCTCGAGCGTGGATTCCGTCCCGGGGGTCACTTCGGGGTTGGAATCGACGGTTTCGAGGATCGGCTCGCCGCTCGTCTCCTCACCGGTGGCCTGCTGAGCCAGTGCTGCCGGTCCGGCGAGCGATAGCAGCAACCCGAGACTCGTAACGAGGGCGAGGGTGAGGGCGGCAGCGCGGTGCGTCCTCACGGCATCCACCTCGAGCGAGCCCCGAGCGTGACCGTCGGTCCGATCGCCATCGGAGCCACGTGATCGACGCGTCCAGCGGGCGGACTGTCACACATTGTTCGAGGACGCGGAGGCTATCGTTATAACTTTTCTCACGTCGAAATCGAATCAAACCGATTATGACGGTGCGACGTGCTCCATCCAGTATGAACGCGCCCGACGAGAATTCGTCCGAAACCGTCGTAGAGACGGCCCCACGACCGGCTCGCGATCGAGGTGACTCGCGTGGGTAGCGACATCTTCGACAACCCGGTCAACACCCGCGAGGAGATCCTCGCAGCGACCTATCGAACGCTCAGGGATCGCGGCTACGCCGACCTGACGATGCAGGCGATCGGCGAGGAACTCGACCAAAGCCCCTCGTTGGTCTACCACCACTACGAGGACAAGGACGCACTGGTGCGTGCGTGTCTCGAGTACCTCCTCGAGCACTTTCGGGACGAGTACAGTTACGAGACGATCGACGACCCGCGCGAGCGACTCGAGGAGGTGGTCGACTGGTGTTTCGGAACGGCCGACACCGACGACGATCGGCAGCCGTTCGTCCGGACGGTACTCGAACTCCGCGTCCAGGCGATCCACGATCCGGCTTACCGGGCCCACTTCACGCGGAGCGATCAGGTGTTCGCCGAGACGATCGCAGCGATCATCCGTGCGGGAATCGAAACCGGCGACTTCCGGGAGTGTGACCCGAACGCGGTCGCGGAAACGTTACAGACGGTGTTCTTCGGGATGCTCAGTCGCCTGTTCAGTACCGATGCCGATGGGTGGGCCGAAGCCGTCTCGAACGAAGTCGAACTATATCTTGAGTCGCGTGTGTACGCGGAGTAGTTTCGACCGCTTCTCCCGATTGGCCGAGTATAGTAAGCGATCGAAAGCCGTTCTTACCCGTTTGGATGCAGCGATCTCGATTTCCCACCTGCGGTAAAATCTAATTACCAACTCGAGACGAGAGACGGGATCGAAACGACCTCTAGTGGTGCATCACCGAAGTGCGGATGTGGGTCCGCGGGTCGAATCGCAGTCACGGACGGCGATCTTCCCGCTCGAGACGGGGTTCGACGGAGGGCACGATCTAGTAATATACGATAAATCGAACATATCTTCACGATCAATTATTCTGAAATGCCGGGGGTGGACAACAAAGCATATATGGTGAGCCTCGCAACGGTTGTACTGTACCCCTACCCATGGTCATGCAAGCAAGTAGGATCGACGGACGAGTCGGGGTCGGATGTAATATCCGATTACCGAACGCCCGATCGGAACGCAAGCGTGGCCGTGCAGAACACACGACTACGATATAATATGACAACAGACAACATAACCTATCGCGAGAAGGGACGCGCAGTGCTCCTGACCGCGATGATGGTACTCTCTGTCGTTGCGATGTCCGCGGCGTTCGTGGGCGGAGCAGCGGCAGTAAACGAGCGGTACGATAATCCAGATAGCCCGGTTGTATCGGAAGACACGCTCTTCCAGGGCGAAGACGACTTCGTCCTTGAGAACGGTGACTTCGCAAATACGCCTTCCCTCGAAGGTGTGAGCGGTAACGCTGAGGGCGAACTCCTCGACCTCCAGACCTCGATTCCGGAAGATCAGACTCCGGGTCGCTATTCCAAGGGTGGAGAATCCAATGCTGACTACGTGTACGTTCAGACCGCTCGCGTTACGGATCTGACCGTCAACAACCTTGACGATAACGGAGACATCATCTCCGACATCGACGGCTCCAGCATTTCGACTGACGACGCAGACCAGATGGAAGTCGTCGTTGACTACAACTTCGATAAAGCCGAACTCCTCGAAGTTGTCGTTGAGGACGAGGACGGTTCCGACATCACGAATCAGGTCCTTCAGGACGGCGAAACCGACACGATCGACGACTCCGGTGAGAGTGTCCTGATCGACCTTTCGGATTCGGACGCTGGCGAATACACGATCACCGCGCAGGGTTCGGAAAACCTCGACTTCGGTGAAGCTGTCGAAACTACGACGGTTGAGCTGACCACCGATAACGATGTTGGTCTCGAACTGAGCGACGACACCGCAACTCGCGGTGACAACGTTCAGTACACCGTTACCGGCGGGACCGACGGCGAATACCACCTCGTCGTGATCGAGGAGTCCGAGTTCCGCGACAACCTCGACAAGACAAACGCCAAGAACATCTTCCGTAACGTTGACGACACGAACGCAGTTGGATACGAGGACGGCGAGTTCGCTTGGGCTGAGGTCGAAATGGACGGCACGACTGCTGTCGGTTCGATCGAAACCCAGTACCTTGACGACTCCTCGATCGATATCGACGTGTACGAGTCGTACACTGCTGGTGACGACCGTACTGCCGAGATCACCGATATCGTTAACGGCGACGCAATGAGTGAGGACGATGTCTCCCTCGACGTCGAGACGGGCGACATCACGATCGAGAGTCCGGACGGTACCTACGTCGTTGGCTCCGAAATCGACGTGAACGGTACTGCGACCGGCTCCGACGAAGTCGCAATCTTTGCTCGCGACAACAGTGACTGGGAACTCGTCGCAGAGAACATCAACGTTGACTCCGACGATACGTTCGAGGAAGAAGACATCACGCTCTCTAACACGGACTACGAGGGTTCGGACGTCTTCAGTCTCCCCGGCACCTACCGCTTCGGTGTTATTGACCAGTCCGATGCCGACGAAGTGCGGAAAGAAGCCAACGTCGACGAAGGGGACTTCTACACCATCGGCACTTCGGACTTCAACCAGGGAACCAGTACCAGTTCCTCACTCCGAGTCGTCGAGGGTGACCTGACCGCCGAGTTCGTTACGATCAACGGCGAAATCTCCCAGGACGTCGACGGAGATATCGACGTGAACGGTGCTGCACGCGGTGAGGACGAGGTCATCATCGCGTTCGTCGACGAACGTGGCCGTACGAGTGCGATGGCGGCCTCTGTCGACAGCGACGACTACACGTTCGATGAAGAGGACATCTCGCTTGGTGACCTCTCGCAGGGAACCGTCTCTGCACACGTTCTCTCCGATGGCCGTGACGAGTCGTGGGGTAACGGCGAAATCGAGGACATGGTCAACTGGTTCAACACCCGTGACTCCTCCCTGAGCGGCGAACAGATCCGCAGTCAACTCGCTGACAAGACGGTCGACGAGTCGGCAAGCGACGACCGCATGGTCACGGAAACGTTCCGCTACACTGACGCCTCGACCACGATCGAATCGGTCTACCCCAAAGGGAATGAGGCCGACGGCGTCAACCCCGTCTCGGACGACGGCACGATCGTCGTCGAAGGTACGACCAACCTCCAGCCGAACGACAACACGATCACGGTAGAGGCTCTGGACGAGAACGACGAATCGAAAGAAATCAACAGCACGGACGAGTGGGACACTGACGGCCAGTGGACCGTCGAGGTCAGCACTGAAAACATCGATGTCGGCTCCTACACGATCGAGTCCGATGACGGTGAAACCACCGACCGTGCAGACATCGAAATCGTTGACGAAATCGACAACGGCGACGACGACAACCAGGACTCCGACGACAACCAGGACTCCGACGACAACCAGGACTCCGACGACAACCAGGACTCTGACGACAACCAGGACTCCGACGACAACCAGGACTCCGACGACAACCAGGACTCCGACGACAACCAGGACTCCGACGACAACCAGGACTCCGACGACAACCAGGACTCCGACGAAGACGACAGCACGCCCGGCTTCGGTGTCGGTGTCGCGCTGGTCGCACTGCTCGGCGCCGCGCTGGTCGCACTCCGACGCGACAACTAAGCGCTGAGCGATAACCGTTAACTGGGTCTTTACCCAGTTCTTGCCGAACGTTCCTTTCTTTTGAGGTGCTGACCGGATAGTGACGACGCTGCCTGTCTGACGGACTGCAGCGAATATCCGATGCCAGCGACCGGATCTGATCGTCCTGTCGAGTCAACCCGAAGAGAATTGGCAGGCGGCTCCCAACTCGCCACTGAGTCCCACGCCGTCGAGACGGCCCAATAGTGAGCGGACGGTTCAATAATACTGCTCGTATTCGCGTGTCGGCTCTCTAACTCATGTAAATACGATACAATGTTTCAAAACAGATCTCCCTCCCATCGGCTGGTGGCCGTCCATCCTTGTGTGACCGTTGTGGTGAGGGTCTCGCATAATGACACCGAACAAGAATCTGTCCAGAAAGTACTTACCGGAAGAAAAGAAGTAGTCTACAACTACTATGACGCATCGTACTCTGCTATGGACAACAATCGCCGTACTCTCTGTCTGTCTGCTTTTCTCGGTATCAGTCGTGGGTGCCGGATCCGGAACCGAAGCCGATACCGGTGCCGAGATCGGGCCTCAACCGATCAACGAGACCGTCGACTTTGCCGATTCGAACGTCGCCGAACAACGAGGGAACGTCGCGACGATCCAACTCGAGTTGACAAACACCGACGAGACGAGTCTCTTGGTTCGGTCCGCACAACGAGACTTCAGAGCGGATCTCCGGGTCCGCGACGAGGACGGTGACGGGACGGTCCGCGTACGGTTCAACACGTTTTACGGAGTCGAACACGGGAATCGTCCGGCCTTCACTGCCGTTGGAGACGACAGCGTGACCGTTCGCACGCACGCGACGACCCAATCGCTGCCGATGCTCGAGGCTGGCCGGTACAATATGATCGCATCGACAGAGACGTCCCGTATCGCGGGTGTGTTACAACTCGAAGAGCCAACAGTCGGCGAGAGTCAAAGCAGGGCGATCGCACCTGGAACCGATGTGAAGACCGTCGCTGCCAGTGGGGTCGATATGCAAACCACTGCGGGGAAAACGACGGTCGCAAAGGGCGATATCGGCCGCGCCGAGTTCGACGTGAGTGGTGTCGAAGGGCTACTACAGGATCCGACAGCACGTGACCAGCTAGTAACTGCAACCGATAGTCGTCCGGGAGCTCAAACGACGCATCGCGTCCAGCAGACGCCCGATCGAAACATCGAGCACGTGGAAACGATATCGATCGACTACGATGAGTCCGGCGGCGTCGCCCCGAACATTCAGAGTCTCTCCTGGAACGATATTGAAATCCTCGGCGTCGATACGGACAACGACGGACACATCGACCGGTCATTGACGGGGTCCGTATCGGGCGTCCGGACGACATCCGCCGGTGAGATTTCGATTCGATTCGACGAGCCGGTGTCGATTTCGGAGTCAGAAACGTTCTTTGCGGCGTATGCCGCAACGAATCCCGGCAAGACGGGGACTGCCGACGTTCGTGTTCGATTCGGATCGGATCGGTACGTCGAGACGGGCGAGATCAGCTATGGAGCAGACAGTCTCGGGACGCTCACTCACGGCGTCGATTTACGCCTCCAATCCGCAGACGACCGATCGCGGATCGGGGCACCACTCGGGTCGCTGACGACCACGTATAACTCGACGACGGACACGCTCGTTGCCGACGTCGATACCACCCACCTCGAGCCGGGAACGTACACCGTCAGGTTCCAGGTCTACGACGATTCACCCGTTTCCGACGACGGGAGCGTCGTGACCGAACGGTTCGTTGTCGTTCCCCAGTCCGCGACCGTGTCGGAGCCAACGCTGACGAACGAATCGACGCTCGTCGTTAACGCAACGACGAACCTCGCCCCGGAGAACGATGTCGCGATGCGAGTGCAAACGGATCCGTTACGAAAGGGATACCTACTCGAGTGTAACGCGACCGTCGAAAGAGATGGGTCGGTAGCATGCGAGTACGAGTTGCCGGATACCGAATCGCCGCTGAACGTCACCATTAGACGAGGCGGGACGCAACTCGCGAAGCCGGTGCAGTACGAACTGCCGGACGCAACGGAACGCTAGTTCGTCGCGGTCCGCAACACTACTTTGGGCCCACCTTTCCCTCGCGCTCGGTCTGAGAGCATCTCGGCGTAGGTACTCTCGTTTCGAGAGCACGGTTCTCGAGTCCGAAGTGGCCAACCGAGTGGGGATGGGGTCCACAACCGTTCGGAGTCCGCTCAGCGATGGTCTCAGCGTGAAATCGACACCTGGTTTTCGGGCGGAAGGTATCTCGACGACGCGTTGCGATAGTAACGACCGAAGCGACTGAGACAGCCATCGCACAGCCGTCGTACGATCAGGTGTGCGTTGCCGTTCAGTGGCGGCCAGAACTACGGCGATTCCGTGACCCAACAGTCGTCGTAGCCGTCAGAATGCGTCCCGAGTGTGCGATAAGCAACGACTCCACACACGACACGTGTGACTCGTGTGTCGAGGTGCGAGCGGTATTCGACTGGAACGTCGGCATCGAGGGCCGCGATCTCGAGAGGCCCGCGTGTAGTCTGTCTGGGCAGCCACGTACTGCGTCGGGCTGCTCGAGGAGAGGCGACGACGGGTGGGCGGTCCGAGTCAGTCGCGTGAGGCCGATCGACCGTCCTCGAGTCGAACCCGGGGGTTCGCTGGGGGAGGCGTTCAGTTACGGATGCCGACCGCAGTGGCCACGCGGTGCCACAGCGACGGGGACTCGTTATAGCTGGCCCAGAGGAGCATCGCGGGTGGGAGTGCGACGATCGACGTCGCAAACGAATAGACGACGCTCAGCGCCATCAGCAGGCCGAAGTCACCTAGCACGGGGGTAATCGCGAGTGCGAGTGCACCCGTTCCGAGAGCCGTCGTGAGCATGCTCCCCATGAGCGCGCCGCCGGTTCCCGAGAGCGTCGTCGTGAGCGCGGTGAACGCGTCATCCGTTTTGAACTCGTCGATGAACCGGTGCGTGGCGTGGACCGAGTACGCGATCCCGAGCCCGATGGAGATCGACAGTATCGTCCCCGTCAGCGCGTTCAACGACATGCCGAGGGACCGCATCGTGGCGATCAACAGCGCGATCGCGATCAGGATCGGGAACACGTTTACGATCCCGAGTAACGGCTTTCGCTCGAGTGCGGCGTACGTAACGACGAGGAACAGGGCTGTCAAACCGATTGCGAGGATCAGCCCCTGGACCGACGACGAGAAGATCAGGTCGGTCACCGCTGCGAAGACGACGATGTTCCCCGTTGCCGTCGCGTCGTAGCGGAAGTCGGTGGCGAACTCGGCGGCATCCGCGGCCACCGCTTGCTGGGACGCATCGCCGTCGATGGCGTACTCGACCTGGGCCTTGCGCCGGTCTTCGGTCAGATACTGTTCGGCCTGCGAGCCGGCCGGCGACGCGAACAGTTCGTCGTAGATCAGATCGAGGTTCCGGTCGGGGATGTCGTTGTCGTTGCGATCGTTCCGTTCGACGAGTGCGGCAAACTCGGGATCCTCGGCGGCGTGGCTCTGGATGACCGTGATAATGCTCCGTGCCTCCGCTTTGCCGCCGGAACCGACTGCGAGGTTGCTCGGCGGATCGTCGTTCGGGTTGGCTAGAGCCTCGAGCGCGTGGTCTTCCTCGAACGATCCTTCGACGTATATCTTGACTGACTCGTCCTGGTCCGTGGCGAACTTGTCTTCGAGGAGGTTGATCGTTTCCGTTACCGTGTACTCGCTGGGGGCGAGCGGGGCCGGGACGTATGAGACGTACGCGGGTTGATCTTCGGGAGGCAGGAAGTCCTCGGTGTCGAACGAGGTGTCAACTCCCGCCCCGTACCCGGCCGCCGCACCGCCCATGACGATGATCACGACGACGAACACGAGCGGTGCGTGGCGACTCGCCCTGGCGGGCATCGCCAGGAGGCGTCCGAGAGACGAGTCCTCGGACGCGATCGGGTCCGAGCCGAACTCGGGGATGCCGAACCGCTCGCGAAGTTGGTCGACCTCCAGTTTGGCCGCCGGAAGGAAGATCCCGAAGATGAAGAACGTGAAGATGATCCCGACACTGGAGGCGATCCCCATGTTTCGAATTGGGCCGAGATCCGAGATCACGTTCGCACCGAACCCGAAGACGGTCGTCACCGTGACGATGACGAACGCGATCATGAGCTGGTTGTTCGCGGTCCGCATCGCCTCGAGCGGTTCGTACCCCTGTACGGTTTCCTCACGGTACCGGTTGACGATGTGTATCCCGAAGTCGACGCCGACCGCCAACAACAAGACGGGAACGGAGATCATCTGCTGGTTGAACGGGATCCCGGAGTACCCGAGGAAACCGAACGTCCAGATGACCGTCATCAGCAGCGCCAGTAGTCCCAGCGCGAGGTCGATCGGGTCCCGGTACGAGATGGCGAGGAAGGCAAGCAACAGGAGGACGACGACGGGCATAACGAGCGTCATCGAGTCGCCGATGACGTTCGCGGTCTCCGCGTCGGTGATACCGCTCCCGAACGCACGAATGTCGCCCGGCTGGTCGCTCGCGATCGACTTGATCGACAGCTGGATGTCGGTCAGGTCGTCGTCGGTGAACTCGTTAGGGATGTCGTGGGAGATCACCGTGATCGAAGCCGACGCCGACGCCGTCGTCGGGTTGAAATCCTTGGAGAGGGTGCGCTTAAACGTCGGATCGTCGCTCTGCTCCCGGATCGCCTGTCGAATCTCGGTGGTCGTCGCCGATTCGATCACCCGCCGCTGTTCGGACGGTGTGGTCGCCGTCGGATCGATGGTCTGGGCGATCAGCGGTGCGGGTCCGTTCGCCGACTCCATGCGGAGGTCCTCGCCCTGTTCGACGCGTTCGAGGACCAGCAGGCTCCGGACGAGTGCTTCCTTGGTCAGGACGTTCTCTCCAGTATGGACGAGCTGTGTCGTCTCGTCCGAGGTCTGGAACGGGCCCTCGAACTCCTCGTTGACGGAGTCAAGCGCGTCTTGCTCCGGGAGATCGTCGGTAAACGAGTCCGTCGCATCCGTGTCGGTGGTGACCAGGCCGAAGCCACCGGCAAAGATGACGGTGAGGACCAGAAACCCGATCACGACCGTCCGTGATCGGGAGATAATCACGTCATTGAGGGTTTCGGTCGCAGTCTCGATTCGCTCGCCCGCTGTCATCGATTAGTCCCTCCGATACCAGAACACGCCGACCGCGCCGATGAGAAGCGAGCCCGTGATGAGAACCAGCGACAGCGGGAAGCCGCCGTCGGCGGCCGTAACGGACATCGGTACGCGAATCGTGTTCGAAAGCTGGCTCTTGTTCCGTTCATCGTCGTATCGGAAGTCAAACGAGACCGGGTACGTCTTTTCGGTCGCCGACTCCGCCGCGCTCAGTTCGAACGTCATCGTGACCGACTCGCCGGGCTCGAGCGACTCGACGTACCCCGTGTCGTCGTCACCGGTGTCGAGCGGATCGTCGGCGAAGATGCGCGCCTCGACGTCGGTCACGGTCTGATTGAGTTCGTTCGTGACCGACACGGAGATCGCCCGCTCGCCGCCAGCCGTGATCGTCGACTCCTGTACATCGACATCGAACTGATCGCGTTCGGGAGCGATGTCGGCAGTCACGTCGAGTTTGGTGTACTGACGGATCTCCGCTTCGGAGTTCCGATAGCGGACGGCGAAGTTAAGCGATTTCGCGCCGGCTTCGGCCTCGCTACTCACTTCGATCGGCAGTCGGAACGACGCCGAGTCACCGGGCTCGAGGGACCCGACGGCGACGGAGCGCTCGATGGGAATCACGTTCGGCGACTCCTCGTCGGTGAACCGGACGACGGTGCTGTTGACCCGTTTCGGGCCCGTGTTGGTGACGGTCCCCGAGATGCTCCCGTCCTCGCCGACCCGCAGCGTCGAGGAGACGTTCTCGAGGGCGAACGATTGTTCGGCGGCAGTCGAGATGCCGGTCTCCAACGGAGGTGACGTTCGCTCGATACCGTCGCTATCAGTGTATCCGACGTTGAGACCGAGCGAGTAGCCGCGATGCGGGGCATCGTCCGACAATGCGATGCTGTAGGTGACCGTTTTCGTCTCGTCGGGTTTCCATTCGCCGACGTAACCCGTCGACGTCTCCGGACCGGCACCGAACGACATTTCGGCCGTCTGGGACTTGGCGGTCACGCTCGCGTCACGTGCCGTCTTGGTCCCCGTATTCCGGAGCGTCACCGAGACGTCGTTTCGATCGCCGACCTGGGCGTTCGATTCGACACCGACGACTTCGAACTGCGGTTTGTCTTCGACTTCGATCGTCAGCGTCGCCGTCCGCGTCCGCGTCAGGTCGTTGTACTCCGCGCTCGCTTGACTGTATTCGACGACGCGCGTGTACGAATACTCGTATTCGACCGGGAGTTCGTAACTCCCCGGCTCGAGGTGTTCGGGAATCGTGACCCGAACCGGCGAGACGCCTCTCGTCCCCGTCGGAACGTTGCCGACGGAAACCGGCCCGCTATCCACATCGATCGGCGAGTTCTCGTCCTGGAAATCGAGCGAGAGGCCGCGTGCCGTCGTGACCCGTTGCTCGTACTGCGACGGGCCGGCACGGTCGATCTGCCCGCGGTTGGTGATCGAAAGCGGGAGTTCGACCGACGTTCCGGGAGTCAGCTCGCCGGCCGACGATTCGATGGTGATATCCGGCTGTCCGACGACCTGGCCCGACCGTTGCCCCGACTGGGCGAGTGCGGGACCGATACCCGCGGTGGTGATCAGGACGACGACGAGGAGACAGCCGAGTGTGCGACCCGTCCTCATTGGTCTGCCCGTCTCGAGTACGGAATTCGGTTCCCGTCCTGTCCGCTATGTCGACGTACTAAGCGGTCTTGAATACTCATTCAAGAGAGAATACGGTGA
This sequence comes from Natrinema altunense, assembly GCF_000731985.1. GTDB lineage: Archaea > Halobacteriota > Halobacteria > Halobacteriales > Natrialbaceae > Natrinema > Natrinema altunense. The sequence goes on along the minus strand of NZ_JNCS01000003.1, from coordinate 246,533 downwards.
TCGTCTCATATAGGGGTATTGGTTTCTCACCGAGTCCCGACAGTGTGCCCACTGGACAGGGGTCATCGAGCGCGCTGTCGTTCCGACGACGGGTCGAGACCGAGTGGATCCGGGAAACGGACAGCGATCGACAGAACGGAATCGAGGTGAAACCGGTGAGAATCGAGTCGGAAGGTAACGGTTAATAGTCGACTACGATACCGATCGGACCTGGTTCTCAGTCGTCCGCCGCGGCCGGCTCGACTTCTTCCGCGCTCGAGTCGGCTCGCTCGAGGTCTTCGAGGTACTCGTCGGCGTCGAGGGCCGCCTTCGATCCCATACCGGCGGCGGTCACGGCCTGTTGGTAGTGGTAGTCGACGACGTCGCCGGCACCGAAGATGCCCGAGACGTGGGTTTCGGTCTGGCCGCCGCCGTCGCCGCCGGTGGTCTTCAGGTACCCCTCGTCGTCGGTCCGGACATCGGTTTCCTCGAGATAGTCGGTGTTCGGCGTGTGGCCGATCGCGTAGAAGACCGCGCCGACATCGAAGTCGAACGTCTCGGTCTCGGGGTCGTCGAGGCGGTCGGTGGGATGGCCCTTGTCGTTCTCGACGAGAGTGACGTGGTCGACGCCGTCCTCCTGGGAGCCGTGGATCTCGGTCAGTTCGGTGTTCTTCAGGATCTCGATCTCGCCGTCCTCGACCTTCTCGTGGACGCGGTCGACCCAGTAGTCCTCCGCGCGGAACTCCTCGCGGCGGTGGGCGATGTAGACGGTGTCGGCGAACTTCGTCAGGAAGGTCGCTTCCTCCATGGCAGCGTCGCCGCCGCCGACGACGAGCATGTCCTCGCCGCGGAAGAACGCGCCGTCACAGGTCGCACACGTCGAGAGGCCATACCCCATGAGTTCGTCTTCTCCGGGAACACCGAGCGTCCGTGCGCTGGCACCCGAAGCGGCGATGACGGCGTCGGCGGTGTAGATGTCGCCGTCTTTCATCTCGACGCGGAACGGCCGACTCGAGTCGTCGACGGACTCGATGATGCCGTTTTTCAGGTCGGCACCGAACTGCGTGGCCTGCTCTTTCATGTTGTTGACTAGTTCCGGACCGCCGATTCCCTCGGGGAAGCCGGGATAGTTGGCGACGTCGGTGGTCAACGTGAGCTGGCCGCCGGGTTCGTCGCCCTCGATGACCAGGGGCTCGTTGTTCGAGCGGCCGGCGTAGATCGCGGCGGTCAGCCCGGCGATGCCGGTCCCGGCGATGATCAGTGTCCGGTGCTCGACGATCTCGCCGTCGTCTGCGGTGGCGATGCCGAGCTTCTCGTCGAGTTCGCCGGTCTCGTTGAGCGCGCTGGTGTCGTCCCAGCCGCCGATGAGTTCGTCGTCGATGAACACTTCGGGGGCCGTCTTGCGGCCATCCGCACGCTCGACCATTTCCTCGAAGCGGTCGTCGTCGTCGGTGACGTTGTAGGTCTCGTACTCGATGCCTTTGCTATCGAAGAGGTCTTTGGCCATCTCACAGTACGGACAGTCCGTCTTGGTATAAATCTCGACGCGTGGCTGGTCGCTCATGTCCCTCATTTCGGATAGAGCGCCTAAACGCCTTGCGCTCTCAGCAATCTCTCCTCCTTACTGTGCGGGTCCGGTCGCCACGGACGCCGACGCACTTACGGGGCCGAGCGACGAGAGTCGACCATGGCTGCCGATCTCGAGGAGAAGACGAACCGGTACGGCGAGTTGTTAGCAGCGGCGCTCGAAGCGGCAACGATCGCGCCGCCCGACGGGACGCCGATGGCCGAGGCCGCCGCCGATTGCTACGAGATGGCGGCGTCTTATCTGGAGGACGGGAGGCACTTTCGTGAGCAAGGCGATCCCGTCAACGCGCTCGCGTCGTTCTCCTACGGACACGCGTGGCTCGACGCCGGTGCCCGCATCGGGTTGTTCGACGTACCGAGGGACGGCCACCTCTTTACCGTCGAGTAGCGGGGTCCGTTCGCCGGGAAGTCTGAGTCCTCACCGTACCATTTCAAACGATTAATAAGTATATAACCAGAACCTATATAACAGAAAACCCAGTCAATTTATAAAGTAGGCGAAAGGTTTATATGCCTTACGACCTTACCCTATGTTAGCCGAGGCGACCGGGTTTCTTCTGGTTACCCCACCCGGGAGCCCCGAGTAACCCACCCGATACGCTATGACAGACACAAGCATCCGAACCTACACGAACGAGCGGGAGCCCGAAACCGAGGAGGAAAACACGGCGGTATCCGACGAACAGGAACACTGCCCCGAATGTGGCGGGCGCCTGATCTCGGACGACGAACACGCCGAAACGGTCTGTACGGACTGTGGCCTCGTCGTCGAGGAAGACGAAATCGACCGCGGTCCCGAGTGGCGTGCGTTCGACGCCGCCGAGAAAGACGAGAAGTCCCGCGTCGGTGCGCCGACGACCAACATGATGCACGACCAGGGACTCTCGACGAACATCGGCTGGCAGGACAAGGACGCCTACGGCCGGTCGCTCTCGAGTCGCCAGCGCCAGAAGATGCAGCGCCTGCGCACGTGGAACGAGCGCTTCCGTACCCGCGACTCCAAGGAACGGAACCTGAAGCAAGCGCTCGGCGAGATCGATCGGATGGCCAGCGCGCTCGGCCTCCCGGAGAACGTCCGCGAGACCGCGTCAGTCATCTATCGACGCGCACTCGAGGAGGACCTGCTTCCGGGGCGCTCCATCGAAGGCGTCGCGACGTCCTCGCTGTACGCCGCCGCCCGCCAGGCCGGGACGCCGCGCAGTCTCGACGAGATCTCCGCGGTCTCCCGCGTCGAGAAGATGGAACTGACCCGCACGTACCGCTACATCATCCGGGAACTCGGCCTCGAGGTCAAACCGGCCGATCCCGAACACTACGTGCCGCGGTTCGTCAGCGATCTCGATCTCTCCGACGAGACCGAGCGCATGGCCCGCGAACTGCTCGAATCGGCCCGTCAGGAGGGCGTCCACAGCGGGAAGTCCCCGGTCGGCCTCGCCGCAGCAGCGGTGTACGCCGCCGCCCTGCTGACCAACGAGAAGGTCACCCAAAACGAGGTCAGCGAGGTCGCGAGCATCTCCGAAGTGACCATCCGCAACCGGTACAAGGAACTGCTCGAGGCCTCGGACACGGCCGCACCCGCCTAAATCGGCCGAGTCTGCGGCCGTGTCTGTCGCGTCGTGATGACGCGGGTGGTCTTTTTCGGTCGTCTGGAACCGCGACAACGTTTTTTACCGCTCATGTGAAAGAATGTGACATGGATAGAACGACCGTCCAACTGTTGTGTCCCGAGTGTACGAAGGACTGGCAGACTTCTCCGGACGACCTCCCCGCGGCCGCCGAGATGTTTCACTGTCCGAACTGTCATGCCTCCCGTCGGACCGCCGAGTTCATGCGAACCGACCGTGATCTACAGACGCTGAAACAGCTCGGGTAGCGTCGAAATCGCGCTCCCGTCTGATACCCCAACTAACATTTTCACACCGTCGTTCCAGTAGTAGCCACGGTTTAACTCTCCGAACGCAGCGTATCGGAAGCTGGAAAGAAAGCAGTTATTATGCGCGTAAATAGAATCGTACCCCCGCTACGTCGTGCGGTTTTCCTCGTGTAGGGACAGCATTCGAAGTATCTTCTACAGTGATACATCAGACGTACAACGTTGAAGGTGTGTTAACGCGACTCAAGATAATAATATAACCCTGCAGTGGATAGGAGCAGATGGTTATGAAGAAGCAGGAGCTCATTCACCTTCACGGCCTTCTCGCAGAGGTATCCAATCAGTGTGCAGCGTGGGAGGACTGTCAGATCGACCTCGAAGAATACGAGTCGCGGGGTATTCGACCGACATCGATCCACAAATCGAAAACCGACCACAAAGCCGCTGTTTTTGCACTCGCCGGGGGAATTACGAAGAACATGCGGGAAGGGGAGCAGGAAGCAGTCGCCGCAACTGCAGACTGAGCAACTCGTCGCATCCTCCGATAGATCGCTATACCAACCAGTGAGACGCATTTCCGTCACTCGTCCAGCCGTCTCTGTTGGCGGCCGCCGCCGAACACGACGAGCCGAAGTATCGGCTGGGATCGCCGTACTCGCCGCTCAGTAGGTGGCTGCTACGAAGCGTCAGAACTCGTTCGGGCGGGCCGACGATCCGATCGACGGGGCTGCCGGTCGGAATTACTCGACGAGGTCCTCGAACTCGGGAAGGATCTCCTCGTCGTCTTCCTCGTCGGGTTCGGCGTCCGAGGCGCCGGCCGTGTCGACTTGCTCGTCCGCATGATCGCCGTCCGCCGAGTCGTCACCCGTCTCCGCCACTTCGTCGCCGTCCTCGTCTTCCAGGACATCGACCCGCTTGACCTCGAGCGGGATGTTCTCGAGGAGTTGGCCGATCTCTTTCCGGGCGATACGCGAGGCGTGTTCCTCGCGCTCGACGTTGAAGACGGTCATCTCCAGTTCGAGCGCGACGAGCGCTTCGTCGGCCGCGATGAACGCGGGCGGTAGTTCCTCGCCCGACGGCGAGGTTCGCTCGCCCATGTTGATCTCGACGTAATTGAGGTCAGGGTTCAGCATCTCGCCCGTCTTCGAGATGGCGATACGGATCGCCTCGTCCTCCGTTTCAACGTCGAATACCGGCACGGCAGCTTCGACGACGACCCTGCAATTCATGTATAGACGTTGTATCGCATACAGTAAGAAGGTTCGCCTCGTGGCGGTCGGGCCGTCGCGACGGGCCGTCTCCGTTCGGCGGCCGTCCCACGGCGGCTCGCTTCGAAAGGCAAAGGACCCACACGCCCGAAGGGCCGACCGAATGGAGACGGGGACCATCCCGATCGACGATCTCGGTGGGGGACTCGACCTGTATCGAACGCTCGAGAGCGGCCAGAGCTACCTCTGGCGGCGCGAGGACGGCGAGATGTATACCGACACGCCGGCCCCCGGCGTGTGGTACGCGACGGTCGTCGACGGCGAGGCGATTCGCGTTCGGACCCGCGACGGACGCCTCGAATGGGAATCGACGGCCGACGCCGAGCCGACCGTTCGTCGCCTGTTGCGTCTCGAGGACGATCTCGAGGCGATCGCCGCGGCCGGGCCGGACGATCCGTTGCTTCGGGAGGCCTACGAGGCCCATCCCGGAATGCGACTCGTTCGGGACCCGCCGTTTGGCTGTCTGATCTCGTTTATCTGCTCGGCACAGATGCGGGTCGGCCGCATTCATACCATGGTCACGGCGCTGGCGCGGGAATACGGCAGTCCGATCGCGTTCGACGGGGCAACCTATCACGCGTTCCCGACGCCGGACCAGCTCGCGACTGCCACCGAGGCCGAACTCCGCGACCTCGGGTTGGGGTATCGTGCTCCCTACGTCGTCCGGACTGCCGAGATGGTCGCGGGCGGCAACGCCCATCCGGCCGACGCACGCGACCTCGAGTACGAAGCCGCGCGGGAGTTCCTGACGCAGTTCGTCGGCGTCGGCGACAAGGTGGCCGACTGCGTGCTCCTGTTCTCGCTGGGTTTCGACGAGGCCGTCCCGCTGGATACGTGGATCAAGTCGGCGATCGAGGAGTACTATCCCGAGTGCGATCGCGGCTCCTACGCCGAGACCTCGCGAGCGCTTCGCGACCGACTCGGCGGTGAGTACGCCGGCTACGCACAGACGTACGTCTTTCACCACCTCAGAACGGGTACATAGCGCGGGACGACGGAGTCCCGTCGTTACGACTTGCTTACCGATTCCACTGGCGATAGCCGAGGAACGAGATCCCACCGAGGCCGAGAAGGACGATTACCGCCCCGAACAACGATCCCGCGCCCGACGCGCCGGCGGCGATAATCGACTGTCCACCGATGGAAGCGATGTCGGACTCGGTCGCGGTCGCGCCGGTGATTTCGATCGTCCGGGTCGTCCGATTCCTGCGGTCGTCGATCGTGTACGCCGCCTCGATCTCGGCAGTCCCGGTCAGCGTCTCGTCGATGGGAATGGACACCGTCTCGGCCGAAGCAGCGTCGACGGTCGCGATCGTCGCGCCCGGCAACCGCTCGCTCCCCGTTTGGCCCGAGACGCTTACGTCGTCGATCGGAGCGTTCCCCCGGTTGGTGACGCGATACTGCAGCACCGTCGATTCGTTACGCTCGAGAACCGACGCGTACAGATCGACGTCCTCGCGCAGCGGTTCGACTCGGATCGATTGGACGGTCTCCACTCGGTTGCCGTCGTCGTATTCCAATGCGGCTTCGAGGCTGCTTTGACCGGCTTCGTCGGCCCGGACGCGGAAATCGAAGGTCGTCATGTTCCCGGCCTCGAGCGTCGGGTGAATTCGAGTCGGTTCTTCGACGGTGCCGTCGCCGTCGAGGTGAGCGACGAGGTCGGTCAGGGCCTCGTCGTCGCCGTTCGAGACCGTGACCGTCACCGGGATCTCGGTGCCGGCGACCGCGCGGTTGGCGTCGATCCGGAGCCGCGGGTCCGTCGCCGAGTCCGACGAGGGTTCGGAGACGCTGACGTACACGGGCCGCTCGATGACACCGACCTGCTGGGTGTTCCCGTCAGCGTCTTCCTTGATACCGCGTACTTTGACGATGAGTCGCTTTTCCCCCGCCGTGTCGAACGTCGTCTGGAGGGGCACGTCGATGGTCTCCCCGGAGGCGATCGAGCCGAGATCGTCGGCGTCGTCGACCTTGCCTCGGTCGGGGGCCTCCAGAACGACCTGCGTGACCTGGAAGCCGCCGTCGTGCCCGCTCGAGTGTCGAATCGTCGGCGTGACCGTGATGGCGTCGTCGGTCGTCGGATCGTCATCCGAGACGGCGATATCCGACACGGTGACGTAGACGTTCGAGGTGGAGGAGGCGGTGACGGCTCCCACTCCGCCGAGCAGCGAACAACAGAGCAGTCCAGCAACGAGCACCGTCAATAATCGAGTCGAACCGCTTCGTTTCGATCGTGGCATACGACTTTTAGGCCCGCCTAAAACAACTTACGTCTTACTATTTAGGTCGGCCTAAATCGCGGTGTGTCCGACCCTTGCGACGAGTCAAATCACGGACGGACGCTACTCGTCGTCCTCCTCGCATCCGGTTCCCGAGGGTCCGAGACGGGAGTGAACGCAATGACGAGGGACGACCGTCATTCGTATCGGTCGAAACGAACCCCGTCGCGATGCCGTCCCGCTACCGGAATGGGCGGTCGAGGTATCTCCGTTACTTCCGCCGTGTGGTGATCGGAAGCGGATTTTTCACGGTCGCGATCGATGCCACTCACATGGCGACACGAACCCGTGCACACGTTTTCGTTTCGGGGACGGTACAGGGCGTCTACTACCGCGCGAACACCCGTGATACGGCCGAAGAGATGGGCGTCGACGGCTGGGTGAAGAACTTAGACGACGGACGAGTGGAGGCAGTCTTCGAGGGCTCGAAGGACGCCGTCGAAGGGATGGTCGAGTGGTGTTACACGGGCAGTCCCGCGGCCGACGTCGAAGATGTCACGGTCGAGTACGAGGAACCCCGAGGCGAGGACGGGTTCGAGATCAGGTACTGAGTCGGCCGTCGCTCGAGACGACCGTCGTCACCTCGGCGGATCGACGAATCAGTAAATTCGCGTACGGCCGTGGTCGTGCGAGAAACCGCATGGGAGGCGGGTGTCCCTCACTCGCGTTCCGGGAGCAAGGCCTCGAGCCACGGCGGTTCGTCGGTGTACTTCCACTCGGCCCAGTCGGCCTTCTCGCCGGCGTAGTAGGCGCGGTAAGCGGCGACGGGGTCGTCGGCCCGCGTGTACTCGTCGGGCATCGCCTGTGGACGGGGCGTCGGCTCGTCGGCGGGAAACGAAATCGCGGCGGGATCGATGCGCTCGATCACCTGCCAGGAGGCGTGGTCGTCGTCTTTCCCGTAACGCTCGACGAACTCCTCGTTCAGCGCCGCGGCGTGCTCCCGCAGGCGGAGCCAGTTCGCGCGGGATTCGGTGGCCCACTTCGTGACGGGGTGATCGACGTGGGTCGCTCGGTAGAGGTAGTCGGCCTCGTGGCCGTTCTCCCGGGCCGCGGTACAGAGGACCTGCGCGGCTTCGAGCAACAGCTTGTTGACGTGCTGGTCGCAGTGATAGCGCGCGGCGAGTCGCGGGTCCTCGTCGAGCCAGAAGACGTTCATACCGGAGCACGGGACCCGAAGGGGTTGGGTCTGCTGCCTATCGATGTTTGCCGGTGGTGTCCGCAACGTTGAACGGACGGCCCGTCGAACTGCCAGCCATGATCACAGGCGAGCGAATGGCCGCCGTCGACGCGAACGCCGCGGCGCTGGGCGTGCCGCGAAAGCAGTTGATGGAGTCGAGCGGGCACGCGGTGGCTCGAGCGATCCGTGCGGTCGCCGATCCCGGCGCTCGGGTCGTCATCGTCGCGGGTCGTGGGAACAACGGCGGCGACGCCTTCGTCGCGGCCCGCTTTCTGGACGACTACGACGTGACGACGCTGCTGCTCGGCCGTGCGGAACTGATCGGAACCGAGATCGCTCGCGAGAACTGGGCCGCCCTCGAGCGAGCCGGCTACGACACCCGGGAGATCACCGACTCGAGTGGCTTCGATCTCCCCGACTGCGACGTCGTCGTCGACGCGATGTTGGGGACGGGGATTAGCGGCGACCTCCGAGAGCCGGCGGCGACCGCGGCCGCGGAAATCAACGCGGCCGACGCGACCGTCGTGGCAGTCGACGTCCCCTCCGGCTTCGACGCCGACGGGGGCGACCACGCGGCCAACGGCGTCGAGGCGGACCGCGTCGTCACCTTCCACGACGCGAAGCCGGGACTCGCGAACCTCGACGCGGACGTCACCGTCGCGGACATCGGCATCCCGGCCGCGGCGGAGCGGTTCGTCGGGCCCGGCGATATCGCCCTCGCGCGGCCCGACGGTCGCGAGGGACGGCCGTACGTCATCGGCGGCGGTCCCTACACCGGCGCGCCGGCGCTGGCCGCTCAGGCCGCGCTACGTACCAGCGCGGAACTCGCCTTCGTCGCCGCACCCGACGCCGTCGCCGGCGAGATCCAGGGCTACGGCGAGGACCTGATCGTCCAGCCCTACGAGAACGACGTGCTCACGCCCGCGGTGGCCGACGACCTCCTCGAGACCGCCGAGCGCTACGACGACGTCGTCGTCATCGGCCCCGGACTCGGCACCGCCGACGAGACCCGCCGGGCCGTCCGGCAGTTCCTCGCCTCGTACACGGGGCAGGCGGTCGTCGACGCGGACGCCCTCGAGATCGTGCCGTCGGTCGAGACCGACGCCACGCTGGTCTGTACGCCCAATCGGGCCGAACTGGCGCGGATGGGCGGCCCGGACGCGGACGATCTGGCCGCGGCGGCCGACGAGATCGAGTCGTTTGCGGCCGAGTTGGGCCACGTCGTCCTCGCAAAGGGCGCAAACGATGTCATTACCGACGGGGAACGGACGCGAATCAGCCGGTCCGGAACGCCCGGGATGAAAGTCGGGGGGACCGGCGATACGCTCGCCGGCGTCGTCGCGGCGCTGCTGGAACACGCCGAGCCGCTCGAGGCCGCCGCGGCGGGCGCACAGGTCAACGGTATCGCGGGCGAACGTCTCGCGGAAACCCAGGAGTTCGGCTTCCTCGCGTCGGACGTCGTCGAGGAACTGCCGGCGGTCCTCTGGGGTGATCGCGATGCGTGAGGAGTCCGAGGACGAGTCGGCGACCGCCGACGAACTGACCCATACCACGGCCGACGGCGACGTCCAGATGGTCGACGTCGGCGACAAACCGGACAGCGAACGTCGTGCCGTCGCCGTCGGGGAGATTCACCTCCGGCCCTCGACGATCGAGGCGATCCGGGACGATCGGGTCGGCAAGGGCGACGTGCTCGCGACCGCCCGCGTCGGCGCGATTCAGGCGGTCAAGCACACCTGGGAGACGATCCCGATGTGCCACCAGATCCCGATCACGAACGTCGATACCGATTTCTCGCTCGCCGAGGACCGGATCGAACTCCGGGTCGCCGTCGAAACAACCGGCAAAACGGGCTGCGAGATGGAGGCCCTCGAGGGCGTGACGACCGGCCTGAACGTCGTCTGGGACATGGTGAAGGCCATCGAGAAGGACGACGACGGGCAGTACCCGGACACGGGGATCGAGAACGTCCGCGTCCTCGAGAAGGAGAAGCGACGAGCCAATCCGGGTGGCCGATGACGCTGCGGACCCCACTTTGTGAGGTGCTGGGGATCGAGTCGCCGATCGTCCAGGCACCGATCGGCAGCGCGACGACCCCGGAACTCGCGGCCGCCGTCTCGAACGCCGGCGGCCTCGGCCACCTCGCGGTCACGTGGCGGGACACGGCGGAAACGCGCGCGGTGATCCGCGATACGCGCGAGTTGACCGACGAACCGTTCGCGGTCAACCTCGTGCTGGACGACGCGACGACCGTCGTGGACACCGCGACCCACCTCGAGACGATCCTCGAAACCGGTGTCGATGTCGTCAGCCTCTCGTTCGGGGATGCTGCCCCCTACGTCGACCGGATCCACGAGGCGGGCGCGCTCGTCGCACAGACCGTCGGCAGCGCCGAGGCAGCCCGCACGGCGGTCGACGCGGGGGTCGACATCGTAGTCACGCAAGGTCTCGAGGCCGGCGGCCACGTCCAGAGCGAGATCGCGACGACGGCACTGGTTCCGCGCGTCGCCGACGCCGTCGGGGACGATGTCCCGATCGTCGCGGCGGGTGGGATCGCCGACGGCCGGGGGATCGCGGCCGCGCTCGCGCTCGGTGCCGACGGCGCGTGGCTGGGGACGCGGTTCGTGGCGACCGAGGAAGCGGCCGTCCACGACACCTACCAGCGCCGCCTCCGTGAGAGCGACGAGACCGACACCGAGTACACGACGCTCTTCGACAAGGGCTGGCCCGGCACGCCGCATCGCGTCCTGCGAAACGAGACGCTCGAGCGGTGGGACGGGGACGGCCGTCCGCCCGCAGGGGAGCGGCCGGGCGAGACCGACATCGTCGCGACCACCGGGGGCGGCGACCGGATCGAGCGCTACGACGAGGCGCTCGCGACGCCGGACGTCGACGGCGACGTCGAGTCGATGGCGCTGTTTGCGGGCCAGAGCGTCGGGCTAACCGAGACTGTCCGCCCCGCTGGCAGCGTCGTCGCGACGCTCACCGCGGAAACGCGAGACGCGATCGATGCGTTCCCGGGTCGACGACGGGAGGACGGCTAAGTCGGAACCAAGGATGGCCGGCGTTCGCTCGCGGTTCTCGCGACGGCTTCGTTCCGTCGGAAGAGTGATCGTACAATTACTTATTTCCCCGCCGGGCTCGTATCCGGACGGACGGAATGAGTTCGATCACACCCCTGCTAGGGATCGCAATCGCGTTGTTCGGCGGTCTCCTGGCGCTCTCGTCGACGATCTGTCTCTGCTATATCATCGGAGCGGATGCGGCCGCTCGCGGCGCGAGCGGCGTCGGCTGGGCGCTGTTTTCCGTGTTCCTCCTGCCGATCGCCGGTCCGGCCTACGTGATGTACAGGACGCGCCTCCCCGCGCGTGACGACCCGCCCGCACGACTCGAACGCCGACTCGGCGCGTTCGGAATCGGCGGCACCGCCGCGGCCATCGTCTCGGCGCTCGTCGCGCCACCGGATCCGGTGACGCAACTACTGGCTTTCGTTCCGCTGGTGCTCGTCTTCGTCCCCGTCGTTGCTATCATCTGTTATGACCCCGGCGGGGGCGCTCGTTTCGCCAACCGGTTCTAATGGACCGCCGCGCCGTCAGGCGCGGCTGTCGTCGGGTCACGAGAGAGACGTGCTGGCACCGGACTCCGCCGGTTGAGACACAAGACTCATAAGACTCGATTACTCTCAGTCTCGCTATGACGATCCGTTCTGCGGTAGTCCTCGCGGCGGGAGAGGGGGCTCGCCTCCGGCCGCTGACGAAGTATCGACCGAAGCCGATGCTTCCCGCAGCGACCAAGCCCATCATCGAATACGTCTTCGATGCGCTCGTCGAGGCCGGCATCACGGAGATCACCGTCGTCGTCGGCTACGGACGGACGCACGTCCAGTCCCATTTCGGATCGACGTACCGCGACGCGAGCCTCGAGTACGTCGGCCAGGACAAGCAACTCGGCAGCGGACACGCTCTGTTGGCGGCCGAATCCGACGTCTCGGAGCCGCGACTCGTCCTCAACGGCGATCAACTCGTGGCCCCGCGAATCGTCGAGGACGTCCGCACTGCTCACGACGACGGCGATGCCGTCGCCACGCTCGGCCTCATTCGGGACGAGAACGTCGCCGAGTACGGCGGCGTGATCTGCGGGGACGACGGCCACGTCGCCGAGATCGTCGAGCACCCCCGCGACGACCGCACCTATCAGCTCAACGCGGGCGTCTACGCGTTCGAACCGGCCCTATTCGAGTATCTCCGCGGCCCGGAACCGCAGTTGCGCGAGTACTCGCTCGTCGACGGCATCGCGAACGCGATCGACGCCGGGGCGACCGTCCGCGGCGTCACCTCCGACGGCATCTGGATCGACGCGACGTACCCGTGGGACCTCCTCGAGGTGACGGCGACGCTCCTCGAGCACGCGGACGGCGTCGAAAGCTCGGTCTCGGCGGATGCGCGGGTCCACGAGTCGGCGACGATCGTCGAACCGGTCGCGATCTCGGCGGACTGCGTCGTCGGCCCCGGCTCCGTCGTCGGCCCGAACGTCGCACTCGGCGAGAACGCGACGGTCGGTGCGAACGCCGTCGTCGAGGACAGCGTCGTCGACGCCGATACGCGCGTCGGGTCGGGAGCGACGCTCGTCGACTGCGTTACCGGTCGCAACGTTCGGATCGGCACCGGCTCGACCGTCGTCGGCGGCCCCGGAGACGTCCGCGTCGGTGACCGCGTCCATGAAGCCGAGCGACTGGGCGCGTTGCTCGCCGACCGCGTTCGCGACCGCGGCGGCGTGACCTACGAGCCGGGAACGGTCGTCGGCTCCGATGCCGTCGTCAACGCCGGGACGACCGTTCGGGGGACGATCGAAACCGAAACCGAGGTGCAGTAACGATGTGCGGAATCGTCGGCTACGTCGGCGCGACCGGCGGAAACGACGCTATCGATGTCGTCCTCGACGGGCTCTCGGCGCTCGAGTATCGCGGCTACGACTCCGCCGGAGTGGCCATCCCGACCCCCGAGATGACGGTCTCCAAGGCCGCCGGCGAACTGTCGGCGCTCGAGGAAACGGTGTCGCGGGACGAACTCGCGGGCGAATCCGTCGGGATCGGGCATACGCGCTGGAGCACGCACGGCGCGCCGTCGGACGACAACGCCCATCCACACTGTGACGAAGCGGGTCGGGTCGCCGTCGTCCACAACGGGATCATCGAGAACTACCAGCGACTGCGCGACGATCTCGTCGAGGCGGGCGTCGCGTTCCGCAGCGAGACCGACACCGAAGTCGTCCCCCACCTGATCGGGCGCTATCTCGATCGCGGCGCGGACCCCGAGGAGGCGTTCCGGCTGGCGGTCGATCATCTCGAGGGGAGTTACGCGATCGCCGCGGTCGTCGAGGGATCGGAGACGGTGTACGCGGCGCGCCAGGACTCCCCGCTGGTCGTCGGCCTCGGCGACCGCGGGACGTATCTCGCGAGCGACGTCCCCGCGTTCGTCGAGCACACCGACCGGGTCCGCTACCTCGAGGACGGCGACATCGCCCGGCTGAGTGCCGATTCGGCGGTCGTCACCGACGCCGAAGGTCGTCGCGTCGATCGGGCGACGGACACCGTCGCGTGGGATGCCGAAGACGCGGAGAAAAGCGGCTACGACCACTACATGCTCAAGGAGATCCACGAGCAGCCGTCCTCCCTGCGTCAGTGTCTCCGCGGTCGGATCGACGAACTCGAAGGGACGGTCGATCTCCCGGAACTCGAGGCCATCGACCACGACGGTCCGATTCAGTTCGTCGCGTGTGGCACGTCGTATCATGCGGCGCTGTTCGGCGCGGAGCGACTGCGAACGAGCGGTGTGGACGCACACGCGTTTCTCGCAAGCGAGTACGCGAGCGATCGCGTCCCGGTCGACGAGGACACGCTCGTCGTCGGCGTCACCCAGAGCGGCGAGACGGCCGACACGCTGCGTGCACTACGCGAGGCCGACCGCGCCGGTGCGACGACGCTCGCCGTGACGAACACGGTCGCGAGCTCCGCCGCACGGGAGTGCGACCACACCCTCTACATCCGCGCCGGTCCCGAAATCGGCGTCGCGGCGACGAAGACGTTCGCGAGCCAGCAACTCGCCCTCGCGCTGCTGGCGTTCGAACTCGGCGACGAGCCGACGCGTGGGGAACTCGAGGCGCTTCGGGACATCCCCGGCCAGGTCCAGACGGTCCTCGAGACGACGGACGCCCGAGCGGTCGCCGAAACGTTCGTCGACGCGGACGCCTACTTCTTCGTCGGACGGGGGTATCACTACCCGGTCGCGCTCGAGGGCGCGCTGAAGATGAAGGAGATTACCTACCGGCACGCGGAAGGGTTCGCCGCCGGGGAACTGAAACACGGCCCGCTCGCGCTCGTGACCGAGCGGACGCCCGTGTTCGCCGTCGTCACTGGTGATGGCGAGACCGCGCGGAAGACGATCGGGAACGTCAAAGAGGTCGAGGCTCGCGACGCGCCCGTCGTAGCGATTACCGACGGCACGTCCGACGTGGCGCGGTACGCGGACCACGTCCTCGAGATTCCCGCCGTCGACGACCTCGGCGCGTCGGTGCTCGCGAACGTACAACTCCAGCTCGTCGCCTACTGGGTCGCGAACCTGCTCGGCCGTTCGATCGACAAACCGCGGAACCTGGCGAAGAGCGTCACCGTCGAGTAACCCGTACGAGCGTGCGGTCGTCGAGTCCCACGTCGAATGAGTCCGATTTATGTAGTCGCGTTCTCCCAGTTCCACCAGTGAACCGCGCGGAGCTCGTCGTCGCGATACTCGCCGGCATCGTCCAGGGAATCGTCGAGTGGCTCCCCGTCTCGAGCCAGGGGAACCTCTCGCTGTTTCTGACGGTCGCGGGGACCGACCCCGCGAACGCGGTACAGTTGGCGCTGTTCCTGCAAGTCGGGACGACGCTCTCGGCGACGCTCTACTACCGGGACGACATCGCGACGGCCCTCCGAGCAGTGCCCGGGTGGCGGCCCGGGACGGCCTACAGCGGCGAGAACGCCATCCCCTCGTACGTCGTCGTGGCGTCGGTCATGACGGGAGTGGTCGGCATCCCGTTGTACCTGACCGCGGTCGATCTGGCTGGCCGGGTCTCCGGTGGCGTCTTCATCGCGCTCATCGGCGTCCTGCTGGTCCTCACGGGGTTCCTCCAACTGGTTTCGGAATCGGTCTCGATGGGCGGCCGGGACGCGCCGACGCTGCTCGACTCGATCCTGGTCGGGGCCGTCCAGGGCGTCGCGATCCTGCCGGGGATCTCCCGCTCGGGGACGACGACGAGCGCGTTGCTGTTCCGGAGCTACGATCCGCCGGCGGCGTTCCGGCTCTCGTTCCTGCTATCGATCCCTGCGAGCCTTGGCGCAGCCGCGCTGACCGTCGCGGAAGCCGGCGGCTTACCGGGTATTTCGCCGGGAGCAGCCCTCGTGGCGCTCGGAGTCAGTTCGGTCGTCGGCTACTGGACGATCGACGCCCTCATGCGGGTCGTCGACCGGGTACCCTTCTGGGTCGTCTGTTTCGGCCTCGGCGGACTCGCGATCGTCGGCGGCGGCATCGTCTCCGCGTTGGTCTAAGAACCTGTACGTAACCAATGGTGGAACAGCGGGATCGCCCGACCTCCGTTGCCGGTTCGGATAGAGCGTAACTATCATTGCCTCCTGCCCGAATTTGCGTTCCAATGGCCGAGGACAGCGACTCGAGGGCGATCGCCGACGCGACGGCGTCCTTCCTGGAGGCCCAAGAGGACGGTGACCGCGTGCTCGAGACCGTCCTCGCGACCGACGGCGAACACGCCACCTGGACGTTCGACGACATCGAATTGGACTCGGGGACGTTCGGCGAACTCGTTTCACGCGGCATCGTCGAAAACGCCAACGGCGGGTATCACGTCGCGGACCCCGCGGCCGTCGAGGCATCCCTGGCGGGGGACGAACTCGAGGCGGACCGCGAGACGGAGCCGGACGACCGCACAGTCGGACTCGAACGGCTCCGGACGGCCGTCGAGCCGCGAGCGATGCTCGCACTGCTCGGGGCATTGATCGTCGTCGCCGGTGCCAGAGCGACGGCGTTTCGGGCCGTTTTTCAGCGCGGCCGCGTCGTCTCGCCTGGCAACGATCCCTACTACTTTCGCTACTGGATGGAAACGCTGGTCGGGGACGCCTCGGGACCGCTGGACTACGGCGTCCTCGTGGATTCGCCGGCCGGCGTCTTCGGGACGCGCCCCTTCGCACACGCGACCAACTGGGTCGTCGCCGAGTTGCTCGGCGGCGGACAGGGAGCGGCCGATACCGTCGCGGCGTGGCTCCCCGTCGTCGCGTCGGTCGCGCTCGGAGTCGCGATCTACGCGTGTGCCGTCTCGCTGACCCGGGACGCTCGCGTCGGGGTCGCGTCCGTCCTCGTCTTCGCCGTCACGCCGATCAATGCGGTTTACACGGGGCTCGGCTTTCTGGATCATCAGCTCCATCAGTACTTCTGGCTCGGCATCACGATCCTGACGCTGACGCGACTCGCCGTCGACCTCCAGCAGCGACTCGAGACCGGCGGTGACGGGCGGACGGCCGTTCGCGACCACCTCCGGGCCCCCGCGACGTGGCTCGTCGCCGCGGCCTTCGGGCTCTCGGTGACCGCCGGGGTTCACGCCTGGGGCGGCTCGCCGCTCCTGTTGGTCCCGCTCGCGGGCTACGTCGCGTTACGGGTCGCGATGGACGCTCGAGCCGGCCTCTCACCGATGCGCGCGAATCTACCGTTGCTCGCCGGGCTGGCCGTCGGGAGCGCCCTCTCGCTCGCCCTGCACCACCGCTGGGGCTGGCACGCGGAGTTCGTCGCGACGACGCCCGCGCTGGTGCTCGGCGGCTCGATCGCCGTGGCCGCGCTCGGCGAACTGTGGCGGCGGCTACCCGTTCATCTCGGAGGGTTGCTCGCCCTCGAAGGGGGCGTCGCCATTGCGGGGCTGTTTGCGTTCCGACAGCTGCAGCCGGCGGACTGGGCGGCAGCGATGGCTCGCGTCGAGGATCTGTTCGGCCGTGGCGGTGCGACCGAGACGGCCTCGCTGTTCTCGACGGAGTACTTCGTCATCTTCGGGCCGCTCTACCAGCTCGGGATGGGGTTTTACATCGCGCTGGCGGTGCTCGGCTGGGTCGCGTGGCTCGTCTCCCGGCGGTACGAACCCGGCTGGTTGCTCGTCGGTACCTACGCGGGATCCCTCCTCGTACTCGCGGGCATTCAAGTGCGGTTCGCCGGCCAGCTCGCGATTCCGCTGGCCGTCCTCACCGGCCTGGGGCTCGTCCGATTGCTCGCGGTCGTCGATCTAGCCCGGCCGCCCGTTTCGGTCCGTGATTCGGAACCGGGTCGGTCGGAACGCTTCGAAGCCGACCCGACGGTCGCCGCCGACGGCGGGCTCGAGCCGGCAATCGCGATGCCGGACGGCCGGCGGCTCGCCTACCTGCTCGGCATCGGCCTGCTGGTGTTCGGGCTGAGCCTCGTCTACGTCCCCACCCTGACGGCGGACGTGACCTACAGCGAGGCCCAGCTCGAGGCGGTCGACGCGATCGACGACCACGCCGACGCGGCGAACCGAACCTATCCCGAGACCTTCGTGCTGAGCGAGTGGGGCGACAACCGGATGTACAACCACTTCGTCAACGGCGAGTCCCAGGGATACTCGTATGCCCGGAACAATTACGAGGCGTTCGTCACCGGTACCGATCCGGACGGCTGGTACGACAAATTCAATGGTCGGGTCGGCTACGTCGTCGTGACCGAGTCCAACGACGAGGATATCCCGGACGATAGCGCGCAGGCACGATTGCTCGAGAACCAGGGCGCGGGCGGGGCCGGCACCGACGGGGTCGCCCACTACCAGGCACTCTCCGTCACCGACGATGTCGCAGCGTTCGCGGTGGTCCCCGGGGCGACGCTTACAGTGTCCGGTGAGTCGGGGACGACCGTGACCGTCGAGACGGACGTCTCCGTCTCGGACGAGACGATCACGTACGAACGGCGGGCGACGGTCGGCGACGGCGGACAGGCGACGGTGACGGTCCCGTACGCCGGCGAGTACGCGGTCGGCGACCGAACGGCGACCGTCACCGAAGACGACGTGCTGGACGGGCGCTCGGTCGCAGTCGGAGCGTAAGCGGCCCCTTTCTCACTCGGGTCCGTCGGAGTCGGACCGCTCCCGTCGTCGCTCGAACGCGTCCGGCTCGGGTCCGCGCTGGGACACCGTCCCCGGCCCCCGATCGACGACCATCGGCATGGCTTCGTTCTCCGGCCGCGGTTCGACGGGCACCAGCACGCGCACCGCGTCGGCCTCGGCCCTGATCTCGCGCACGTGGCGCTTGCAGCGCCTGGTCGCCTCGTCGTCGAGTTCGTCGTCCCGCTCGAGGTGGGTGAGGAGACCACTCACCAGACGATCGATCCGGGTAAGAGCCATGCGGTAGCCGGCCGCACGGTTGTCTGAGTGGTCAGTCCGGTTCGAGGAGGTTCCATCTCGTGACGATGCAGGTGATCGGTCGGGGTTTTCAAGATCCCGTGGATCGTTGTCGCACATAGCTTCCGTGGATGTGGACGGGAGCTACCGTGGACACGGTGGGGCAACACCGACTCACTCGTTTTATCGCCATCGTGAGCAGTGGCACGTTGTTGTCAGTATTGACCATGATCGATATTAGTGGACGAACTAAAGACATTATCTGTCTCTGGGTTTTCGCCATAATTTGTAGGATATGAAACTAATACTTCTGGTCAACCGATCGGACAGTGCCGAACAGACTAGGATAGATCACCACCAACTGACCGTAGGTAATACTCGTTCGGTCGGTACGTATCCAGCAATCATATTGATTGCAAGAAACATAAGAAGACCAACTGGAGGGAACAGGAGAAGTGAAATAAGTGGAGAAAAATTCAATAATGAAACAGTAGTTAAAAACAGGACTGCAAAAACACCCTGGACGGTCACTAGCTTACAGACCCATATTAAAGAGACCAACTCAAACGGTGAGCGCTTCCAAACGGCGGTGTTCCCAATAAATATAGAGATATAGGAAATTCCGGTTCCGACTCCAGCACCGATGATTCCGTATCTCGGGATAAGAATGAGATTCAGTAGAAGATTGAGGAAAAGTGCACCAACCGTTATAAGTTCTGTATGCCGTACCCAACCCGTCGCTTGTAATACTGGAACTACTACACGTGTAATACCGAAAAAGAATGTTCCGAAAATGAGTACCTGCAACGTTGTTGATGCACTTGCGTATTCTGGACCGAAATAGACGTGAAGAAACGGATCAGTGAGTCCAAATAATCCCACTCCAAACAGGGTAAGTGATAAGACTGCGTATTTAACACCTATCTTGATATTTTCATTAATTTCGTCTATTTTCCCATCACTCCAAAGAGTTGCAGTGTGCTGTAGAAACGCGAGTTGAATCGCCGAAGGGAGGAACCAAATCATTTCGGCCGGTACTATTGCACTTTGATAGAGGGCTGTTGATGTAGACCCCTGAAAATACCCAACAAGAAGAATATCAGCCCTATATAATAACACCGCGCTCAGACCACCGATGAGTTGATAGCCACCGAATGAGGCGATCTTTCTCCCGTATTTCCTTATGTCCCTCACCTTCGGAAGTCTGTAAGAAGAATGCTTCATAAGTGCAATCAGACCCAATATACACAATACAAAGAATGACACCATATAACCGGTAAATACACCTAACACATCATATCCAACATACGCAAGTGCCAACCCAGAAACCAGGTATACAAACCGTCGGCTGATGTTTAAAACCTCAGCAATCGATTCTTTCTTGAGGCCATAAAAAGTACCACGGACAATAGTAAATATATTCTCAAAAAGAATTGCCCCAGTTAATACTAAGATATATGGAACATATGTCGAAGGAATGAATCCTATTCGAAGGGTGAAAAGCATAAGAGACATGATCAAGATTGCATATACTGTGCTAAGAAGCAAAGAAACGGAGAGAATAGATGAGACTTCGTCCGATTGACTAGCATGTTCGGCAATAGTTTTCCTGGTTGCATCAAACAATCCTCCTTTCGAGATCAGGGCTACAATACTAAACGCTGCTAAAACACTTGCATATAGGCCATACTGTGCTTGAGTGATCAATCGAACAAGGACTGGAGTGAATATCGAACTGATTAATATACCGGCTATCTTCCCAGAAGAGACCGAAAGAATTGATCGAAGTAGAGATGTCATCGCATTTTATCAGTTTTAATTAATATTTTATTGCCTGTATTATAAGTCATTATCTGCTCATCACACTTGTACTGAATTAAATATCTCAGTTAGAGTGTCAACAGACCCAGATATATCAAATTTATTGTGTACCGTTTTTCGTCCGTTTTCTGCTATACGTCTTCTCTGTTGGGGCTTATCAAGAAGTTGCCTAATTGCGGCAGCCAACTCTTCCGACTGTTTTTGGGGTACCAACAGTCCGTCGTGTCCATCTGTTATTAGTTCTGGGATAGCAGAAACAGTTGTTGACACACATGCTGTTTCTGATGCCATGGCTTCTTTTAAAACAACTGGCATTGCATCTCGATCACCGTCATCAGCAATAACACAAGGCAATAAAAATATAGAAGCATCATTCAGTTCTTTCTGAAGAGTTTCATCTGAGACATTTCCCAAAAATTTAACGTGGTCACCGATGCCATACTTCTGGACTTGCTGTCGTAATAGATCTTCTCTATCGCCGGTTCCAATAATATGATATTCGAGATTGTACCCCTTCTCAACTAGGTCATTTATTGCCTCAATTCCGTAACTACATCCCTTCTTCTCAACTAAACGAGCCACAGTTAGGAGACGGTTCTTAACAGGAGACGCTGATGGTTCAAATTTCTCAATGCGTGTTGTCGCAGGGACAACAGTTATATCATTATCAATACCAATTTCGTCACGTAGATATCGGTAGTTGTACTTGGAAGGAACAATGACGTGATTCATACTATCACAAATAAACTTTATTTCATCAGGATTTGGATTCTTGAATATTTCGACCGCATGGGCAGTAACAGTACACGGAATATCATGGTACCGCGCAGCAAGCAGTCCACCAATTCTGGTAGTGCTTGCAAAGTGCGCATGAATAATATCTATGTCGAAGTCAAGTGAGTCAATAAATTTTCTGCACTCATTTCCTAAGAAGAAATTGTAAGTAGATTGTTTTAACGATAGGTTGCTAAAGACACTGCTTATTGGAGTATTCTTGGCCATTTGGATGGATTTTTTAGAGAACAATTGGTGAAGACTGGTGCACGAGGTGTCAACATAGTAGACTGGAATGTTGATACCTCTATATTCTGTGTGAGAGATATCTTCTTCTGGATTATTCTGAGCGAATACTGCAACATTATACCCCCTCTGATAAAGCTCATAAATCTCATTTAAAATAAATGTTTCCGATAATTTTGGGAATGAGTCGACATAGTAGAGAACTCCTAGTTCTTCCATCGGTATCGTATCTTGTATGGACTCACTAAATACGATTGGTTGATCGCCGTCTGATATTCTCAAATGAAAACTCACAAATGGTGGAAGAGTTTCAATAAATACTCATAGAAGAACAGAACTTTTAATAGATGGTCCCCTCTCAAAAGGGGATAATGGCGTTCTCAATCCTGTGTGATTTCCCATCGACAAACGATGAAAATTATATATACTGGTCGGTTCTTTTTAGTGGACTTTTTATCTTGACGCCTCTTCTCTCCAAGATCATTTCAGTCCTATCGGTTTCTGTTCCGTATCCATCTCTTATTGGTGTTTCTCTTATCGGTATCGTCTATATATTTCTCCTCTACTGGTCTGAGTCTCAACTACAAGGTATCGTAATTTCGCTAGTATTTTTGTCAACAATCGCATTAAAAATACCACTTACTGAACCGTATATTCCCTTATTTTCCTCGGACTCAGTCGCAATGCTCTCCGGCCATCAGGGGCCGAAACTCTTCGCTTTTCAAATCCCATTAGTAATACTTTTATTCATCTCTATTTGGAAAGATTGGTATCGGAAACTACCGATAACGTCTCTTGAAATCATATTCGGATGCTTTGTTATCTGGATATTCGTTAGCACGATCTTTGCTGATGCAACTCACCTTAGTCAGGCTGTCTGGTTCGGTATCTTCATGCTTCAGGGTTGGCTTGCATTTTCCATTCTGACGAAGGCAATTCAGTCTGAAATTCTCACTTCTATAGAAGCGATTCACACTCTTGTAATCTCATTACTTGGCCATATACTCATTGGCGTTATACAATTCATCAATCAATCGGGCCTTGGATTCAACTACCTTGGAGGCAACGGCTTCCCAGTAGTTACCGAAGTCAATAGATTTGGTTTTTCAATCGGCCTAGGCCTCTTTGTTTCGGGCTTTACTGACTTCTCGTATATATTTGCAAGTTTGCTTGTCCTTTTCACTCCCGTGATCTTGGGACTTAGTTTACAATATATCCATGAGCGAAAAGGGACCATTGCTTCACTCATACTGGTACCGGTGATGGGTTTACTCGTTCGGTCTACTACCAGTGATAGCGCTCGAGGTGCGTTTCTTATATCTACTGGTGTGTTTATTCTACTCGGAGCGTGGTTCTATCGGGACTTGCTCTACCGGACGATCATCTGGAAAGTAGTCGGTGGTCTCACACTTGCTTGTGGTTTCATCCTTACACCATCAGAGATGTCTCATCAATCGGCCACGTCAACTTCTTCCGACTCTTCGACAACCGGAAACGGGTCATCAAACATGGTCCCTACTGAGAACAGTTCACCCGATTCAGCCCCTATTGAGAACGGCTCATCTGTTTCAACTCCTATTAATGATGGAGCACCTGACCCAAGCGGTGCCGGATCTTCCCCAGCTGAAGGGGTTACGGCAACACCGATACAAGTACCTCTATTCGATACCTCCCATCTTGGGACTCGAATTCACCAGTATCTCGCTTCGTTTGACCTCTTCTTACAACATCCTCTATTCGGAATTGGTGCGATGAATTTCAAGTTTATCTCACCTCAATATGGGATCGAAAGTGTAGAGATACACAATATTTATCTATCACTGTTGGCAGGAACTGGCCTCATTGGAGTGGGACTGTATCTCTCCTCGGTTATATCTGCAGTAGTTGAAATCTGGAAGGATATTTCCATATCTGATTCACCGATCCTACTAATCGGTATTCTCTCGGGAGTTGCTGGATATCTCGCCTTTGGAATGCTTGATCCCAGCCCTATCAAACACTATACTTCTTTCCTCCCTTTCTGGTTCCTGCTATCAGCTGCAACTCAGATGGTGGATGATGGCAAATAGCGCAGACCCGGAAGATGTTTCAGCAAATACTTGGCGTCGGTAAAATCCACCATGAACACAGAAGGTGCGTACTCTAACAATAGTTTATCGATAGAAAAACGAAGGTAACTTGATTAAGTAGACTACTACTACCATTACTAATGAAAATCTGTCTCATAACACCCAAATATCCGCCGAATGTTCAAGGAGGGGGTGAAATTAGTGTACGCCTCCTTGCGGAGCAACTTGCTTCAAGAGAGGACATTAAGCAGGTTCTGGTTATTAGTTTCGACGGTAAGCGCATAGAGGAGATCAACGGAGTTCGAGTAAGGCGTATCACAAACTATTCAGAGACACCTCTTGAAATATCAAATGCCAGAGTGGCGAAAAAGCTATTTGAGTATAAAGATCTACTTAGAGACTATGACGTTATTCACGCGTATAATGTATACTTCACACCTGCAATTGGCGTGATAAGCGAGCTGCTTTCTCTGCCGGCTGTAGCAACACTTAATTCGTACGTACTGCTTCCTCGATCCGCAAGCGGTTTCACTCCAACCGGAGCGAGGCGAATTTATGACGAGTTATTTATGCCAACGACCGGGAGAGTTCTAAGACACCTATCGGGATTGGTTGACAAACTCATCTGCTTAAGCAACGCTAGTAAAAATATTTACACTGAATATGGATTCGAGAAGGACAATATAGAAGTGATACCCAACATGGCAGACCCGGAATTCAATGTACCACAAAAACCATCTGACCGTCAAAAGGTTCGCGTATTATACGTAGGAACCCTCGCGGAACACAAGGGTGTAAAATATCTTATTTCTGCAGCATCAAATCTGCCTCATAACTTTGAAATTCGAATTGTTGGCGACGGAGAGGAGCGTGTCGAGTTGGAGAAGCTTGCGTCTGAAACCGGTGTAGAGACGAAGGTTGAGTTTATGGGGAATATTCCGTACTCCGATATTAATGCTGAGTACGCAAAGGCGGACGTATTTGTTCATCCGGGTATCTGGCCAGAGCCTTTCGGACGGACTGTTATTGAAGCGATGGAAGCAGGTTTACCAGTTGTAGCAACTAACACTGGAGGACCAGCGGACATCATCGATTCGCAACAGCTACTTTGTCCACCAGCTGATGCACTAGCAATTGCCGATGCAATCAAGTATGCTCATAAACATCAAGAGACTATTGGAGCACAGAACCGGAACAGAATTATAGAGCAATATTCATCGGACTATGTCTGTAGTCGGATTATCAATCTCTACGAAGAAGTGAGCAGTTAGAATGTGGTTTGACATCATGATAAATATCGAGAGTGGACGTGAGAATTATGACTAAGATCGCTGTATATCATCCATACTTTGGCTATGGTGGTTCAGAAATCGTTTGCATGCATGTCTTGGAGGCTCTCCAAAAGAAGTATGATGTCACGCTTGTGACTTTTACCGACCCAAACCTACAAGAGCAAAACGAACACTATAAAACAAATGTAAATAATATCCACACTGATCAGGTTGGTTCGTTTGGACCCATAGTCCGGAGGTCACTGGAAATCTCGAAGATGATTTCTGGCATCCAACTCGGGCGTCTTCATGCCGCTGTTTTTGATCGCCTAGTACGCTCATGGCTAGTAGAAAACTTCGATCTTACCTTTGCAACAGGATCCGAGCTAACGATAGATGGACCGTCTATCCAATACATTCACTACCCATGGTACGGCCGCGAAAAATTGCCCGAGGAACTTGAACATCTTTCACAGTGGGAGAGATTACATGATCGACTCTGTGAAAGCATTTCCGGACACGAGTACAGTAATATATCATCTAAGAATATTATAACAAACTCGGATTGGACTGGGGAAGTAGTAGAACAGATATACGGGATATCTCCAAAAACGATTTATCCACCGGTAAAAACAGACGATCTCTACGAAGTTTCTTGGAAAGAGCGTGAGAACGGTTTTGTTTGTATTGGCCGTATAACACCGTCAAAGAACATACACCGAAATATTAAAATTATTGACAGGCTTCGTGAGAAAGGCCATAACGTCCATCTTCACATTATTGGCCCAATATCTAATGGGAATTACTCTCAGAAGATTTGTGACCTAGCAGAGGACCGCTCATATATCTCATTAGAGGGGAAAGTCTCTCGAGATCGACTAGTGGATCTTGTGTGTACTCATCGATACGGTATCCATGGAATGGAGAATGAACACTTTGGGATCGCGGTAGCTGAACTTGTTGCTGCTGGTACCATACCGTTTGTGCCAAATAGTGGTGGACAACAAGAAATAGTTAATAGAGAAGAGCAGATCATATATGATTCGGTACCAAGTGCTATGAAAAAGATAGATATCGTCTTATCAGAAAGCGATATACAAAAGTCAATAAAGAAAGGTTTGCCAGAGATTGATGAACAATTTGGCCCGGATCGTTTTAAGAAGAAAATCAGAGACGTTGTCGCAGAAACACTCCACGATTAAGCGTCTGCACCACGCTAAATACCGCTTCAAACCGATTGTGATTTGTAGAGGAAGTAGTGACCTATGGACACCATGGGAATAAGTGATCTATTTAGTAGAAATCTAAACAGAGCAAAGAGAGGTGCGGTCAAAGAACTTATATTCGAAGGCGGCTACGAACTATACTCCGCATCGTGGCGTATGGGAAAACTACTTCCAATATCTGAAACAAATATTTTCGAACGGGATTGGGACGTTCTAGTTATCCTTGACGGGTGTCGGGTTGATCTCATGGAAGAGGTTGAAGACGAATATGAGTTTATCGATAGTGTTGGTGAGATAACATCAACGGGGAGTATGTCTCTTGAATGGATGGAAAAAACATTTTCTACTGCGCCGGATGAAGAGTTAGCTTCAACTGCATATATAACAGCGAATCTGTTCAGCAAATATGCATGCGACGAGAGCATGTTTTCAAGGCTTGATGAGGTATGGAAACATGGGTGGGATGATGAACTGAATACAATTCCCGCTAGACCAGTAACAGATAGCGCAATTGATATAATGCGTTCAGAATCCCCGGAGCGCATGATAATTCATTATATGCAACCTCATCATCCATTCATCGGTGAGACAGAGTCCCTCTCCTCGTTTAATCCGGATCCATTTGGAAGAGATAATGATGGAGTCTCTGAATCGTTGACCGTTTGGGATACTCTTCGTCGAGGGGAAGTATCTCAAGAAATGGCTTGGCAGGCTTACAAACAGAATCTCCGCTACGTCCTCGAGGATGTTTCACTGCTACGAGAGAACATAGCAGCAGATAAACTAGTCATCACAGCTGACCATGGAAACGCGATCGGAGAGTGGGGCATCTATGATCATCCAATTGGGTTCCCCCATCCAGCAGTTAAAAATGTGCCTTGGGTCGAAACGACGGCAGTAGATAAAGGCACACATAGCCCATCGATAACACAACAGAACGAGAGTGGAGCTATTGATGAGAGATTATCTGCGCTCGGATACAAATAATCAAAGATTATCTAGCAAATAGTCGATAAACTGCTTGGCGGGCCTTTCCTGGGAGTAGTCTAGGGGGTGTTCGGAGACAGAGATGAGATATTGCATCCCGTCGAGTTGAAATATCGAGTTCCCAAAGTAAGCGGGCCATCCGGAGTTCCGCTTGTACGTAATCGAAGCCGCCTCGGCGGTCGGTAAGTTCATCGATCTGTGCTCGAACGAGTGTCTGGTCTACATTTCGAAAACGAAGGCCAGCAGCGAGACAGCGTGCCCACAGATCCCAGTCTTCCATCATCGGAAAGTGACGGTATCCTCCGGCATTAAGAACTGCTTCGCGATCGAACATCGTTGTCGGATGATTCAGAGGGCATCGCCAGGACATCCAATCGGCGATCTCCTCATGAGTGATCGGAACTTTTCGTGTTCGTTCCGGTTGGGAGGGGTCATCACGAAACTCTGCGAGGTGAGAACCAACGATATCTGCGTCGGTGTTCATGAGTACAGATTGCTGTTTGGCAAATCGTTCAGTATCGGCGATATCGTCGGCATCCATTCGTGCAACAATTGGCTCCGAGCAGCGTTTGAGACCCGCCTGCAGAACGCCGCCTAATCCTTCCGCATCCGGAACGTGTTCGTGTCGACTTCCAGCACTCGTCTTAACTAAATCGGTAAGTGCTTGTTCGATTCGATCCGGAAGCGACTGGTTCGTTACCAGAACAACTTCCGTAGGTGGTGTCGTTTGATTAACGATACTCTGGTGTGCTCGGTATAACTCGTCTGGGTCAACTGTAGTGGCTACAGGGAGTAGGACAGAGATGTCGTTCATACACTATAATCCCATTTGGCTATGTCTGTCATCAGTTGTATTTCAGTTATTATCGGCTACCAATCAGTGGTGTTGATATCGGATCTATCGTTGACCGCTAAGCGTTTCCAATCCGTTCTCGAGCGGGACGGACGGTTCGAACCCAAGGTCGGACTCGAGTTTCGAAACGTTGGCTCGGCTTCGATCGATATCCCCAGACCGCGATTCGGTATGAACGATTTGTGAGTCGGAGCCGATAACATCACGAACGATTTCGGCGAGTTCGAGAATGGAGACGCTCTCGCCCGTCCCAACGTTGAAAACGCCCGCGTCTTCGGACGCCGCCGCCAACAGGTTCGCTTGGACGACGTCGTCGATGTGAACGAAGTCGCGCGTCTGCGAGCCGTCTCCCTCTACGGTGATCGGGTCGCCGTTCGCTGCCTGATCGACGAAGACGCTGATGACGGCGCTGTAATCGCCGTCCAACTGTCCCGGGCCGTAGACGTTGAAATAGCGAAGTACGACGGCACTGAGGTCGTAGAGATCGGCGTATAGTCGTACGTACTGCTCGGCGGCAAGCTTCGAGAGACCGTACGGTGACGTCGGCTCGGTAGGCGCGTCTTCCGGAATCGGTACCGTGTCCGGATGGCCGTACACGGCCGCACTCGAGGCGAACACGAACCGCGCGGATTCGTCGCGTGCGCGCTCGAGTAGCTTCACGGTCCCGGTGACGTTGACGTCGTGGGTCCGTTCGGGATCGCGGATGGACGCTTCAACGCTGATCAGCGCCGCGTGGTGAAAGATGATGTCGACGTCGGCGGTGGCTCGGTCGAGCGCGTCGTCGTCTCTGATATCGCCCTCGATCAGCGTCGCGCCCTCGGGGACGTTCGATCGGGAACCGGTCGAGAGATTATCGAGGATACGGACCTCGTTGTCGGCGACGAGCGCACTCGCAATGTTACGGCCGATAAATCCGGCACCGCCGGTAACGAGAATCCGGTGTCCGGAAATCGACGGCAGATCTGCCTGGAAAGTCATTCGTCAGAAGTGAACTCCCTGATATCGGATAATACTTTCCAGACTTGGCGGATGACGATCAGTACGTCGAACCAGAACGATTGATGGCGGACGTACTCGAGGTCGTACCGCAGTTTCTTCGCCGGTTCGTGGCCGGTGACGTCGTTGATCTGTGCGAGGCCGGTCAGTCCGGGTTTGACGAACCAGCGTTTCTCCCAGTCGATGCCGTCGTCTTGGATTTCCGAGTCGAGTTCGGGCCGCTCCGGGCGAGGGCCGACGACGCTCATGTCCCCGACGAGAATAGACCACAACTGCGGAATCTCGTCGAGGTGTGTCTTCCGTAAGACGCGTCCGACGCGAGTCACCCGTGGGTCGACGCTGCCGGCGTCTTCCGCACTGATCGTTGCGCCGGTTTCGGACTCCGCGTTCTCGATCATGCTCCGAAACTTGTAGACCGGAAACGATTCGCCGAACACGGCGGTCCGATCTTGCTTGTACAGGATCGAACCGCCGTCGTCCAGTTTGATGGCAACGGCGATCGCAAGGAGGAGTGGCACGAGAGCGAGCAACCCGACACCGGCAAACGCCACGTCGAAAAGCCGCTTGAACAGGTGATCCAGCGGATCCCACGGCTCGAGATCGACATCGACGAGTGCGCCGATGTCGCCCTCCGACACCAGCACGCTGTCGGCGTACTTGCGGTGAACTTTCGCGTCCACGCCGTGTTCGTGGCAGGCATCCAGCGCGCCGAAGAACTCGGCGCGGTCGGCGTGGCGAAACGCCAGCACGACCGTGTCGATATCGTGTTCGACCAGTGCGTCCTCGAGCCGGGAGAGGCCGCCGAGACGCGTCATCGAGTCGAGAACGGTCGACTGGACAGCGTCGTCCGCGAACTCGGAATCGTCGTGGCGGAGTTCGACCCCGCCGTCGGCGATCGGCGCTTCGGAACTCTTCGCCGAGCCGGATGTCGCGAGCCGGGCGACGGTGGGGCAGAGGTAGCCGATCACGGGCGCGTCGACGGCCGGCGTGACCCGCGCGATCTGTGCGGGGTCGTCGCCGACGATCACGATCCGGCCGTCGTCGTCGGTCGGGCTGGCGCGAATCAGCAGAAACCAGGCGGGGAGGACGGCCGCCACCAGACCGACCGTCATCACGAGCGTCGCCCGGGGGAGCCGGTGTGACCACTTGAAGTAGCCGAGCGTCGCTAGCACGAACCCCCCGACGAAGACCCGCTTTTGGACGAGCACGACCGTATCGAGGATTCGTCGAGGACGGGGTTTGTAGAGCGGCCACGCCGCGCCCCCAACCGCGAGGACGCTCAGCGCGATGGCTCGTCGGAGCGACGAGCCGTTGAGGACCGTCGGCTCCAACCGATCGAAAAGGGGAACGACCGTCGTGAACGCGCTCTGGGAGACCGGGTGGTTCGCGACGAGCACCGCAGCGACGACGACGAACGCCGTCCCGGTCGCGCTTGCGAGCCGATACCGCCAGCCGGTAAGCATCTGGTAACTGAAAGGGAACTACACGGACATATACCCTTTGGAACTGCTATTGGGCCGACGAGCGACTATATATTGATCGTGGCCCGCGGCGACGGCGACGATGGCCGACCGTCTCCGGAGCGACGCGAGTGGTAACCCATCGTGGCGGGGTCGCCGACGGACGGACGGCGGCCCGATTAGAGGTCCATCCCGCCGTTGACGTCGATCACTTCGCCGGTGACGTACGACGAGTCCTTGCTCGCGAGGAACCGGACGACTGCGGCGACGTCCTCGACTTCCGCCAGCCGCTCGAGCGGGATGCCCGAGATGATCCGGTCGAGTACTTTGTCGGGGACGCTCTCGAGCATGTCGGTGGCGGTGAAGCCGGGCGCGACGCAGTTGGCCGTCGAGCCGCCCTTGGCGAGTTCGAGGGCGATGGTTCGCGTGAAGCCGAACATGCCGCTTTTCGCGGCGGCGTAGTTGGCCTGGCCGTAGTTGCCCTGTTTCCCGACGACGCTCGAGATGTTGATCAGCCGGCCCTCCTCGGCGTTCCAGATGTCGTCGTAGAACAGTTGGGTGCAGTTGAACATGCCGCCGAGGTTGACGTCCATCACGCGGTCCCACTCCTCGCGGGACATTTCGGTGAACTGTTTGTCGGCGGTGATGCCGGCGTTGTTCACGAGGACGTCCGCCGGGCCGAACGTGTCGTGGCAGACTTCGACCATCCGCTCGACGTCGGCACGGTCGGAGATGTCCGCCTGTGCGGCGACGGCCGAGCCGCCGGCGGACTCGATGGTGTCGACGGCGTCGTGGGCGGCACCCTCGGAGGTCCGGTAGTTGATAACGACGTTCGCCCCTTCCTCGCCGAGATATTCGGCGATCCCGCGACCGATACCCTTCGCCGAGCCCGTGATAACGCAGGTACGACCATCCATGGACATAGTTCACACATTCAACGGCCGATGATAAATAACGACCTGTTAGTTATCCGTCCTGTCCGACCGAGACGAACCCGCGGTCCCGAGTCCGCAACCGACGGTCGACTCGACTACCGCTCCCGTGCCTGCTCGATCCAGTCCTCGAGTCGGCTCGGCGAGATGTCGGTCTCGGTGGCGAGGTCGGCGGCGTCGGCCGCGGCGAGCTGGTCGATCGTCTCGATCCCGGCCGCGGTGAGCGTTTCGGCGTACGCCTGCCCGACGCCCCGTAGCTCGGTGAGATCGTCGGTCTCGGTGTCGATCTCGGATGCGGCTTCCTCGTCGACGATGTCCTCGACGATGTCTTCGTCGACGGTCATCTCGCCCGGTTCCGCGGGTTCCGCCTGGATGTCGTCCTCGCCGCGCTCGGCGAGGTCCGCGTCCGAGCGGTCGGTCGTCTCGCTGTCGAGATCGGGACTCGAGTCCGTTTCGACGCTCGAGGTGCCCTCGGCGAGGTCCGCGGTCCCCGTTTCGTCGCCCGCGACGTCTTCCGCGAGGGCGGCGTCCGATGTCTCGGAGTCGGGCGTCTCCGGGTCGGTTTCGCCTTCGGAACCGTTCGAGCGCTCCTCGAACCACGCACAGACCTGCGGCCAGAGTTCCTCGTGGCTGCGCGAGGAGACGGACATCCCGATGTGGCCCGTCGCGAACTCGAGGATTTCGGTGTCCTCGGAGGCGATCACGTCGTTGAACGGTTTCGAAGCCGTCGGCGGGATGAGGTGGTCGTACTCCGCGACGATCTGCAGGACGGGCATGTCGATGTTGCTGATGTCGACGTGGTCCCCGTCCAGGGAGAGGTCGTTCTCGTAGAGTTTGTTGTCCTGATAGACGTCGCGGATGAACTCCTCGTAGGCCGCGCCGGCCATGTCGATACCCTCGTCGAGCCACCGCTCCATGCGCGCGAAGTTCTCGACGAAGTCCTCGTCCTCCATGTTGTCGTAGAAGCGGACGTACTTCGTCACGTTGTTTGCGACGGGGTCCATCAACGCGAAGCCGACGTCCAAGAACCCGGCGGGGACGTTGTCGAACGTCTCGGTGACGACTTCGGGATCGTAGTACTCCTCGCCGCCCCAGAGTTCGAGGACGCCGCCGTCGCCGGCGAAGCACAGCCCCGAGGCCATCAGTGCCAGGTTCTCGACGTTGTCGGGGTGCAGCGAGGCGTACATGGCCGACATGGTGCCGCCCATACAGTAGCCGAGGATGTTGATCGAGTCCTGTCCGGACCGCTCCCGAACCACGTCGACGCAGTTGTCGATGTACCGGTTGACGTAGTCGTCGATAGACAGCGAGCGGTCCAGTGTGGACGGCTCACCCCAGTCGATCAGGTAGACGTCGAAGCCGGCCTCGAGCAGCGTTTGGACTACCGAGCGGTCGGGTTGCAGATCGAGGATGTACGGCTTGTTGATCAGCGCGTAGACGATGAGGATCGGGACGTCGTGTTGCTCCTCCGTCATCGGCTCGTAGTGGAGGAGTTCGAGTTTGTTCTCCTCGTAGACGACTTTGCTGGGCGTCTGCCCCACGGCGACGTTCTCGACGGTGTCGGTTCGATCGGGGGCGATCCGGGTTTTCTCGGCCAGGTCGGCGGTCGCCTCCCAGGCCTGTCGTTGCATGGTCAGTGCGGTTGCGAAGGGGTTGTTCATTGCTCGTCTAGGTGCTCGAGAACGCGGTCGAGTTTCTGTTCGACGTCGTGTTGGCGGCGTTCGAGTTCGACGAGGCGGTCACCGATCTCGACGACGTCGTCTTGCGTCGCGAAGCCAAGCGAGCGTAGCGTCTCCTGGGCCGCCTCGTCGGCCTGCTGTTGCATCTCGAGGACGTCGCCGACGGTTTCGCCGGTCATCCTGGCGAACGCGGTCGTCGACATGACGTCCTTGAACGCCTCGTTGGCGGTGTTGAGCCAGATGTCGCGGAACTCCTCGATGTCGACGTCCTCGCCTTCGAGTTGGTCGTTCATCCGATCGACCATCTGCTGGGAGGCGTTCATCCACGTCTCGTAGGCGCGGGCGTACCCCTCGACGCCGTCGGAGAATTCGGCATCCTCGCTGACCTCACCGACGGTTTCGGACCAGCTCTCGACGAACTGCGCCTGCGCTTCCATATTGTCCTCGAGCGCGTCGAGGAACTGTTCGTTCCACTGTTCGGCGAACGCGTTCCAGTCTTGCATCGGGGGTTGTGAATCTGACATGGGTGAAAATTGACGGTGGACGATAAAAAGCTGAGCCCGGTTTACGCCGAGACGTCGAACTCGTCGGCGGCCTCTTCGACGTTTTCGGCGACGGCGCTGACGTTCTCCGTGACCTGCTCGTGGGCTTCCAGTGCCGCGTCGAAGGAGGTATCGACGACCTCGGAGTAGCTGGCGGCGAACTCCTCGTAGGCGACTTCCGACTCCTCGAGCGCTTCGAGATAGGCGTCGATCGACTGCGACTGGGCCTCGGTAGCCGAGTCGAAGCCGTCGTCGACGAGGTCGCGGAGTTCGCCGAAGTCGGCGGCTTCCTCGGGCATAGATGCCTCGAGGGCGTCGAAGGTGGCGTGGATCGCGCCCTTGGTCAGCTCGGCGTTGGATTCGGCCATCGAACTCGAGGTTTCGACGGCGTCCGCGAAGGCGCTGATCGAGGTCTGCTGGGCCTCGAGAGCGTCGTGGGTCAGGCGCTGGGACTGTTCGAGTGCGGTGCGCTGTGCGTCGAGTACTGCAGTGAATGGGTTCTGTGTCATGAGTGATCCTCTCGGTTGCGTTTGACGGGGACGACGATCGTCTGGACGATATCGCCCTCCTCGATGTCGAGGGCCTCCCGTTCGGGACCGGGAATGCTGATCCGACCGCCGCTCTGAACGCGGGCCTTGAACGTCGCCGTGCCCATATTCATCGGCCCGAAGGCCGACGTGTTCTCGAGCGGGTTCGCCGACATGGTCTGTAGCAACTGTTTCATCATCTCCTGCTGGGATTCGGCGACCTGCTCGCCCGCTTCCTGCATCTGTTCGGTGAACATCGCAGGCGGGAACCAGGCCGACCGGTCGGAGTCGTCCGTCATCAACAGGACGTTAGATCGCGGACACAATAAGCCTTCCCACTAGATACCATTAGAGGACATGAGATGGCATAGGATGGATCGGGCCGCCTACCGGGGTCGATCGGACAACGATCGAGAGGGACTGTCGGACGTGATAGTTCAAGTTCAGGTTCGAACGGGGTCGGAAGAGAGGTCCTAATACGGTATTACTGGCTCTGTCGTGCGGTAAAACGCTCTTGAGCGAGCCAAAGAAGTCATATACACACCACGCCTAGCCGCCCGTAGATGTCCCACCAGAACGCTGGCGAAGACAACCTCGCCGCCATGACGAACGCGTGGTCGGCCATGACGCGAGGGTTTCTTCGAACTGCGACCGCGGCGAACCGTGCCGCCGTCTCCGCGATGCTTCCGCCGACCGACGGCGAGTCCAGCGCGGAGACCGACCGGATCGCCCCGTCGATCCCGTCGGTCGACTACTCCGATCTCGATTGGCAGTTCGACCGTACCGTCGACGATCCGGACGGAATCAGCGTCGGCGATACCGTCACCTTCGAGAAGGCCCTCACCGAGGAGGACGTCCGGGCGTTCGCCGCGGTCAGCGGCGACACGAACCGACTCCACCTCGACGAGGAGTTCGCGTCCGAGACCCGCTTTGGCGGGCGCATCGTCCACGGGACCCTCGTCTCCGGTCTCATCAGCGCCGCGCTGGCTCGGCTCCCCGGACTCACCATCTACCTCTCCCAGGACCTCGAGTTCAGCGGCCCTGTCGGTATCGGCGACCGCGTCTCCGCCCGCGTGGAGATCGTCGAGGATCTGGGCAACGACCAGTATCGACTCGAGACGCTCGTCCGCGACGAGGACGACGACGCGACCGTGATCGACGGCGAGGCCGTCGTTCTGATCGACGATCTGCCGGCCGAGTAGCCGCCACATCGAGGTACCCCTTTGCTCCGCACAGCGGCGAGTGCAATATCGCTAAGTGGCTCCTCGCGGAACGGACGGCTATGACGCTCTTTGGGACTGCAGGAATCCGTGGCCCGGTCGAGGAAGTTTCGCCGTCGCTGGCGCTCGCCGTCGGCCAGGCGGCGGGCGACCCCGGGGAAACGTTCGTCGTCGGTCGTGACGGCCGGGAGACCGGGCCGGCACTCGCGGCGGCGATGGAAGCCGGCCTCGAGAGCGCCGGCGCGGACGTTCGCCGCGTCGGCCAGGTACCGACGCCGGCGCTCGCGTTCGCCTCGCAGGGACGACGGGGCGTGATGCTCACCGCGAGTCACAACCCACCCGCGGACAACGGCATCAAACTCT
This sequence comes from Natrinema altunense, assembly GCF_000731985.1. GTDB lineage: Archaea > Halobacteriota > Halobacteria > Halobacteriales > Natrialbaceae > Natrinema > Natrinema altunense. Next base: position 210,970 of record NZ_JNCS01000003.1, on the reverse strand, counting down.
TCGCGGACGGCGTCGAGTACGACAGCGACGCCGAAGGGGCCATCGACGACCACGTGGCGCGCGACGACGCCGGGCTCGCCCGCTGGGACCAGTGGGGCGACGCACAGGACCTCCCGGTACTCGAGCAGTACCGGTCCGCCGTCGAGGACTACGTCCGGGAACGGTTCGGCGAGCGGCCCGGGACCGACGCGGACGCCGCCTCGAACGCCCCCCTCTCGGGGCTCCGGATCGCCGTCGACTGCGGGAACGGCGTCGGCGCGCTCGCGACGCCGCAGGTCCTCGAGCGCCTCGGCGCGACGGTCGTCGCGGTCAACGCCTCCGTCGACGGCCACTTCCCCGGCCGCGGGAGCAAGCCCACGCCGGAGACGCTCGCGGCGTTTACCGACTTCCTTGCGGACGGAACCGAGCCCGCGACCGGCGACTTCGACCTCGGGCTGGCCCACGACGGCGACGCGGACCGACTCGTCGTCCTCGGTCCCGACGGCGAGGTGATCCACGAGGATACCGTTCTCGCGGTCGTCGCGGCCCACTATACGGCGGTGAGCGACGCCGACGATCCCGTGGTCGTCACGACCCCCAACGCCTCCGCCCGTATCGACGAGCGGGTCCGTGCGGCCGGAGGGCGGGTCGAACGCGTCCGACTGGGTGCGCTCCACGAGGGGATCGCCCGTGAACGCGCCGCCGGAGCCGACGGGACGGAGATCGTCTTCGCCGCCGAACCCTGGAAACACATCCACACCGCCTTCGGCGGCTGGATCGACGGCGTCGCCAGCGCCGCGGTCGTCGCCGCCCTCGTCGCCGACGCCGGCGACACCGATCGCCTCCGCGCGCCGGTCACCGAACGTCCCTACCGAAAGGTCAGCGTCGAGTGTCCGGACGCCGCCAAGGCCGACGCGATGGCCTCCCTCGAGTCGGCGCTCCCCGAGGCGTTCCCCGACGCGGCGGTCGACACGGACTACGGCGTCCGCCTCGAGTTCGACGACGCGTCGTGGCTGCTGGTCCGACCCAGCGGCACCGAACCCTACGTGCGCCTCTACGCGGAGAGCGACGCCGTCGACGAACTCGTCGCCGATGCGCGTGCCGTCATCGAAACGACGGTCTCTGAAACGGCGTAAGCGATGCGGCAGCGGCTGCCGATCGCCCATTGAACGCCCGGAGAGGGGATTGTCAGCCGCCGGGTCGACTTCTACTGTTTCGACGGGTATATATCGACACCCTACGCTAGCCCGCCTCATGACGCGAAATCGACGCCAGTTTCTCGAGGGTGCAAGCGCAGTCGGACTCGCCGGCATCGCCGGCTGCGTTGGCGGGTTCGGCGACGGTGGCAGCGCGGAGTATCGAGTCGGAATGGTGTACGCGACCGGCGGGACCGGCGACGACTCGTTCAACGACATGGCCAAGCAGGGACTCGAGAAGGCACTCGAGGAGTTCGATCTCTCGTACGAAAAGACCGAGCCGGGCAACGAAGGCGAATTTCCGAGTGCACAGCGGACCTTCGCCGAGTCCGGCGACTACGACTTGATCAACTGCATCGGCTACGCGCAAGCGGAAGCCCTGCGGGAAAACGCCCCCGAGTATCCCGATCAGAACTTCATCATCGTCGATGAGGTCGTCGATGCGGACAACGTCCGGAGCTACACCTTCAACGAGCCGGAGGGGTCGTTTCAGGTCGGTCACCTGGCCGGCCTGCTGACCGATCGCGAGTTCGCCGCCGGTGCCGGCGAAACGAACCCCGACGCCAGCACCGTCGGCTTCGTGGGCGGGACCAGAACGCCCCTGATCGAGTCGTTCGAGGCTGGCTTCCGTGCCGGCGTCGAGTACGCGAACGACGACGCCGAGGTCGTCTCGTCGTACGTCGGTGACTTCAACGATACGGGCCGCGGGCAGTCGACCGCCCGATCGATGTACAAGAACAACGACGCGGACATCGTCTTCCACGCGGCCGGCCGCACCGGTGTCGGCGTCTTCCAAGCCGCCCAAGACGAGGGCCGATTCGCGATCGGCGTCGACGACGACCAGTCGCTTTCCAACGCGGACTTCGCCGACGTCATCCTCGCGAGCATGGTCAAGCGCGTCGATACCGCCGTCTACAACGCTATCGAATCCGTCGTCAACGGGACGTTCGAGGGCGGCAAAACCAAGGCCCTCGGACTCGAGCAGGACGGGGTCGGTGCCGTCTACGGCGACGAACTCGGTGCCGAAATTCCCCAGGAGATCAAGGACGCCCTCGCGGAGTCCAAACAAGCGCTCATCGACGGCGAGATAGACGTCCCAAGCGAACTGTAATCGCATGAGTGAGCCCGGAGCGGGAACGACTGACGGGACTGGACCGACCGCAGCGGTGGAGACGAATACTGCCGATCTCGACGTGACGAACAGTGACCTCGCCGTCCACCTCGACGGCATCACCAAGCGGTTCCCCGGCGTCGTCGCGAACGACGACGTCGACCTCCGCGTCGAGCGCGGAACCGTACACGCCTTACTCGGCGAGAACGGGGCCGGCAAGACGACGCTGATGAACGTCCTCTACGGGCTCTACCAGCCCGACGAGGGACGGGTCGTCGTCGACGGCGAGGAGCGCACGTTCGACTCGCCCAGGGACGCCATCGACGCCGGTATCGGGATGATCCACCAGCACTTCATGCTGGTCGATCCCATGACGGTCGCCGAGAACATCGCGCTCGGGAACGAGCCGACGAAGTGGTTCGGAATGGCCGTCGATCGGGACCGTATCGACCGCGAGATTCGCGACCTCTGTGACCGATACGGCTTCGAGGTCGATCCGGACGCCACCGTCGAAGACGTGAGCGTCGGCGTCCAACAACGCGTCGAGATCCTCAAGGCGCTGTTCCGCGGTGCGGACGTTCTCATTCTCGACGAGCCGACCGCCGTCCTCACTCCCCAGGAGGTCGAGGGTCTCTACGACGTTCTCGAGGAACTCACCGACCAGGGGAAGACGATCATCTTCATCACGCACAAACTCGAGGAGGCGACCCACGCCGCGGACGCGATCACCGTCCTCCGGGATGGGGTGTCCGTCGGCACGGTCGATCCCGACCGAACGGATCGGGAGGCGCTGGCCGAGCGCATGGTCGGCCGGGAGGTCATCCTCGAGGCCGACTCCGACCCCGTCGAGACGGGCGACACCGTCCTCTCGACCCGAGACGTCACCGTCGAGGACGACCGCGGGGTCGAGGTCGTCTCCGGTATCGACCTCGACGTCCGCGCCGGCGAGATTCTCGGCATCGCGGGCGTCGACGGCAACGGGCAGGCCGAACTGATCGAGGCGATCACCGGCCTCAGAATCCCCGACGAGGGAACGATCGACTACGCGGGAGACGACATCACGGCGTGGTCTCGCCGCCGCCGCATCGAGAACGGGATGGCCTACATCCCGGAGGACCGACAGGAGCGCGGGCTCGTCATGCCCTTCGACCTCGTCGAAAACGGCGTTCTCGGGAGTCAGCGATCGGGGCGGTTCGCCAGTGGCGGCCGCATCGACTGGGCCGGCGTTCGCGACCACGCCGAGGAGATCATCGAGACCTACGACGTACGGCCCCCGGACGCGACCGCAGCCGCGCGGTCGTTCTCGGGCGGCAACCAGCAGAAGTTCATCGCCGGCCGCGAGTTCGAGCGCGACCCCTCGCTCGTCGTCGCGACCCACCCGACCCGCGGCGTCGACATCGGCTCGACCGAGTTCATCCACGACCGCCTGCTCGAGCTTCGGCGCGAGGGCGTCGCCGTGCTGCTCGTCTCCTCGAAACTCGACGAGATCCGATCGCTGTCGGACCGCCTGGCGGTCATGTACGAGGGCGAGTTCATCGACGTCACCGACCCCGACGCCGTCACCGAGGAGGAACTCGGACTGCGCATGGCCGGCCAGCGGCCGGACGGAGAGGCCGACCGCCACCCCAACCCGGGTGAGTCACGATGAGGGACCGACTCGAGTCGATCGCCGAGCGCCTCGCTCGGGCGTCGGTCGTCGACCGAATCGTCATCAGCCTCGCGGCGCTGGTGACCGCCGTCCTCATCGGCGGCGTCCTCGTCTTCGTCTCCGGGGCGTTCGCGTCCTGTCGGACCGGCCTCGAGATGGGCGGCGCGACGTTCTGTTACAACCCGATGCAGGTCTACTACGAACTGTTCCTCGGGGCCCTGGGCCACCCCCTCGAAGGCGGCTGGACGCTCACCAATTACAGCCTCGCGACGACGCTCCAACGGACGACACTGCTGATCTTCTCGGGGCTGTCGGTCGCCGTCGCGTTCCGCGCCGGCCTGCTCAACATCGGGACGCAGGGCCAGTTGGTCGTCGGCGGCCTCGCGACGGCCGTTACGGTCGTCTACGCGTCGGCAGTCGTTCCCGCCCGCATCGTCCTTCCGCTCGGGGTCGTCGTTCCTGCCGGGGTCATCGGGACCGTCGTCCTCATTCCGCTCGGCGTCCTCGCGGGCGCGCTCGCCGGCGGGGTTTACGGTGCGGTTCCGGGCGCGCTCAAAGCCTACGCCGACGCCAACGAGGTCATCACGACGATCATGCTCAACATCATCGCGGTCGGCATCACGTCGACGCTGCTCTCCTGGCAGTTCCAGGACCCCAACAGTACCAACCCGCAGACGGCACCGGTCCCGGAGTACGCCGAGATACCGACCCTCCCGGTCGTCGGCTTCGGCGGTCGGATGAACTTCTCCCTGCTCGCGCTGGCGTTCGCCGTCGCGCTCATGGTCGGCATCGCGTGGCTGTTCGCTCGGACGTCGTTCGGCTACGAACTCCGGACGAGCGGTATCCAGCCGGGGGCGGCCGCCTACGGCGGCGTCGACGAGAAGCGAATGACCGTCGCCAGCATGACCCTGTCGGGAGCGCTCGGCGGGATCGGCGGTGCCTTCTGGGTGTTGATGGTCCACGGCCGCTGGCTCGAGAACGTGCCGTCGCTCGGGTTCGACGGGATCGCTGTCTCGGTGCTGGCCGGCAACAGTCCGATCGGCGTGGGCGCGGCGGCGTTCCTGTTCGGCATCTTCGACAGCGGCGGGAACTCGATCGGGACCGCGACGGACGTTCCGCCGGAGCTGGTCGGGATCCTGACCGGCCTCATCATCCTCTTCGTCGCGATGCCGGAATTCTTCCGCATGCTCGGCCGGCGGTACGTCACCGTCGACTCGGCGAGACCCGCCCGAACCGATGGCGGTGACGCGGGGGCCGACGACGGAGGTGACGCCGATGCGTAACGCGATCCATCGGGCGCGAACGAGCCTCGAACAGCGCCCGCTTGCGGCGGCCGTCGGCGGCGTTGCAGTCTTCCTGCTCGTCCTCTGGACGACGCCGGCGAGTTGGCAGACGTCGACGCTCCGATTCGCCGTCCCGATCGCGCTCGCGGCGATCGGCGGCATCTTCGCCGAGAAGAGCGGCGTTATCAACATCGGCATCGAGGGACTGCTGATCGTCTCGGCGTTCAGCGCGATCGTCGTCGTCGACTGGCTCGGCGACGGCGGCGCGACGGCCGGCCTGCCGAACCTGTGGTGGGGCATGCTGATCGGCGTCCTCGTCAGCGTCCTCTTCGCGCTGCTTTTCGCGGTCGTCTGTCTCGAGTTCGAGGCCGACCAGATCATCGCCGGCCTCGCGGTCTGGCTCATTTCGCTCGGACTCGCGCCGTTTATCTCGCGGATCCTCTTCGACAGTCCCAACACCGTGAACATCACTCGGTTCGAGAACGTGACGGTCCCGGTGCTGTCGGAGATCCCGCTCGTCGGCTACCTCCTGTTCGATACCGAACCGCAGGTGTATCTCATGCTCGCCGGGGCCGTCGCGGGCTGGTATCTCCTCTCCCGGACGACCTTCGGGCGGTGGGTCGTCGCCAGCGGCGAGAACCCGAAGGCGCTGGATACGGCCGGCGTCGACGTTCGCAAGGTCCGGTACGCCGCGGTCCTCCTCTCGGGCGTCTTCGCCGGCCTCGGCGGCGCAGGGTTCGGTCTCGGGACCCTCGGAACGTTCGCCGGCACCGGCGACACCGTGATCAACGGTCGCGGGTTCATCGCGATCGCGACCTATCTGCTCGCGAACTACCACCCGATCGGTGCCCTCCTCGGGTCGTTCCTCTTTGCGGGGCTCAACTCGATGCAAGACGTGCTACAGGCGGCGGGATACGCCATCCCGACGGAACTCATCCGGACGATCCCGCACATGACCGTCATCGTCGTCCTCGTGTTCGTCGGGCGCACCCGCCTGCCCGACGCCGCCGGCGACCACTACGAGTCCGGCGACGACTGACCCCCGCCATCGAGACCGCCCGGTCGATGGCTTCTTGCACTCGCTCGAGGAACCACCGCTCGTGACCGACCACGATCTCATCGACGCCGCCCGCGACGTTCAGGACAGCGCGCACGTGCCTTACTCCGAGTACCGGGTCGGTGCGGCCCTCGAGACCGCTGGCGGCACGGTCTTCGTCGGCTGCAACCTCGAGAACGCCAATTTCAGCAACAGCCTCCACGCCGAGGAGGTCGCGGTCGCGGAGGCGGTCAAGAACGGTCACCGCGAGTTCGCACGGCTCGCGGTCAGTTCGGACCGCCGCGACGGCGTCACCCCCTGTGGGATGTGCCGACAGACGCTCACGGAGTTCTGCGACGGCGATCTCGTCGTGCTCTGTGACGAGGGCGACGCGGTGACCGAGTACACGCTCGACGAACTGCTGCCGAACACGATCAGTCAGGAGACGCTCGAGTGAGGCCGCGGCGGGCTCCGCTTCGGATCGGGACGGCGGTCGGCCCGTCCCGCAGACGAGCCGACAGCGAGCGCTGTCAGGACTCGGCTCCCTCGAGCGCCGCCCTGAGAATCGTCCGGTGACAGCGTTTCGCATCCGTATTCTCGACACAGACGAGCACGAGCGACTCGCCGGCTGCCAGCCTGTCGTCCAGCGCCGCGAGCGCGTCCCGCGCGTCGGCGTCCGTCTCGAGGTGCTTTCGATAGGCCTCGCCGACCCCGACCTGCTCCCACGCGGCGTTGTGAGCCCCCTCGTCGCAGAGCCCCTGCAGTCGCATCTCCGCCGCGGCGTCGCGCATCGACGCGAGCAGATCGTCGGGCAGTCCCAGTTCCGGCACGGTCTCGTCGACGACCGACCGGGCCCGAGACGGCGGCCGTCGCAGTACGCCGATACGCGTCGCATCCGCCGGCAGGTCGGCCAGACCGTGTCGGATCGCCCTGACGGAGGCGTCCGTAAGCGTCCCACGTGCCATACGTTCGCGTACGGCCGTCCAGCATTTATATACCGCGCCGACCCGAACCGCCGCTCATCGATGACCCGCGACAGCGAAGACCCGAACGCCGACCGACAGTACCACCTCGAGATCGACTCGGCGGACGTCGCCGACACCGTGTTGCTCCCCGGCAACCCCGAGCGCCTCGAGAAGATCGTCGCCTTCTGGGACGACCACGAGCTTCGAGCCCGTCACCGCGAGTACCGGACGGCGACGGGATCGTACGAGGGAACGCCGATCTCGGTTACGTCGACCGGTATCGGGAGTCCGTCGGCTGCGATCGCCGTCGAGGAACTGGCCCGCGTCGGCGTCGACACGTTCGTTCGTGTCGGCTCCTGTGGCGCGATCCAGCCCGAGATGGACGTCGGGGATCTGGTCATCACCACCGGTGCGGTCCGGCAGGAGGGAACCAGCGACGAATACGTCCGCGAGGATTACCCCGCAACAGCCGACCACGAGGTCGTCTCGGCGCTGGTCGCCGCCGCCGAGCGACTCGGCTACGACTACCACACCGGCGTGACGATGAGTGCCGACTCGTTTTACGCCGGCCAGGGGCGGCCCGGCGTCGACGGCTTCGAAGCCGCCGGGGCCGACGACTTGATCGACGAACTCAAAGCCGCGAACGTCAAAAACATCGAGATGGAAGCCAGCGCCATCCTGACGCTTGCGAACCTGTACGGGCTCCGGGCGGGCGCGGTCTGTACCGTCTACGCCAACCGCGAGACCGGGACTTTCCGTACCGACGGCGAGTCCCGTGCCGCCGAGACCGCGACGCTCGCGACACACCTCCTCGCGAAGATGGACGCCGTCAAACGCGAGGCCGGCGTCGACCGCTGGCACGCCGGCTTGTCGCTCGAGTAGCCCGCGGCCGCGTCAGTCCCGCATCCGGACGACGCCGTCCTCGAAGACCTTCCGGTTCGGAACGATGTATTCCTCGGAGTCGTCCTCGATTTTCGTGACGAACAGGTCGACCTCCTGGACGATCCCCGTCTGGTCGCCGACCCGGATCTCGTCGCCGATCCCGTAGGGCTGGTTGAGCAACAGGTAGATGCCGGCGGCGCTCGAGACGAGGAAGTCCTTGAACGCGACGGTGCCGACGATGACGACGCCGACGGCGTAGACCGTCAGCAGGATCAGCAACGCGAGGACGTGAACGCCGACCTGTCCGAGCGCGATGATGAAGGTGACGTAGAGAACGGAGTACTTGACGAGTTTCGGGATGACGGATACTTCGGGGAGCTTGACGCCCCGGAGATACTCGCTGACGATCAGTTCGGACTTGTCCGCGACGATGAAGCCGAGAATGAGCACGAGGACGGCGATGAACAGTTGCGGGATGAACTCCGTGACCCGCAGCCAGAACGCGTCCGTGTCGAGCAACTGCGCGATGTGGATCGCGGTCAACACCGCGATCCCGTAGATGAACCACGAACTCAGCCGCGCGACGATCTCGACCGTCGAGGTACCGATCGACTGGGCCGTCCGTTCGAAGGGGGTGCCTTCGACGGTCTCCGGGACGCCCGAAGCCGAGAGCAACTCCTCGTTGAGCCGGCCGACCAGATAGCCGACGACGAGGCCGAGTGCCAGGACCGCCGCCGCGATGACGGCCGGTTCGTCGAGGAGTGGCTGCCACGCTACCATATCAGTACGCCTCCGGATCGACCTCCAGAATGAGTTCACCGGCCTTGAACGCCCGGACGAGCCCGTCGCTCTCCGAGAGCACGATCGAGATCGAGTTGGTATCCCGCGTGATCGCAGCGCCGGACATGTGTCGCGCACCCAGCCCTTTCGGAATGTCGATCCCCTCGGCGGACGGCTCGAGGTAGCGATACGCCGAGACGATCTTGCCCGCGTCGGAGATGATGAACGCGCCGTCGAGCCGCGAGAACTCCTTGAGCATGACGTTCACGATGGGGTCGCCGACGTGGACGTGGGACTTCTCGAAGGGGTTGTACGAGAGCGGCCGCGACTTATTCATCACTTTCCCCGCGTCGCCGACGACGAACAGCGCGCCGACGGGCTTGCCCTTCTGACCCTTCTTGCCGAGTTCGATCGCCACCTCGAGAACCGCCTTGACGACCTCCGGGTCCGCCCGGGATTTGACGAACAGGTCGTAGATCCCCGTCTGGGTCTCCGCGTCCGCCCGGACGCGCGAGACCGTATCGATCTCGTCGCTGAAGACGCTCGTCGCACACGCGAGGTCGTCCCCGTCCTCGACGACACCCTGTTCGAGGGCGCCCTCGAGACCGAAGCGAATCCGGTCGGTGATGTCTGCGAACTCGAGGGGGAGTTCGACGAACGTCTCCGCGCCGACGTCGTTTTCGGTGCCGACGACGACGATGTCGAGATCGTCGACGGCCATGACCTGCTCGTAGTACGAACCGCTGGGTGAAAAGAGCACGACCGCGTCCACACTCGCAAAGAGGTCCCCGAACACGTCGTCTAACCCGGCCATTGATACTACAACCCGGCCCTGCGCGAATAAGCGTTATGGAGCGTCTGACGCGCGTCTGTCGTTTTGCTCCGCGGCTGTCGCTCGAAACGATCGGTGGCGGCGGGCGGCTTACTGCTCGTCGGCGTCGCCGCGGGTGCGTTGGAACGCGATCGGGTCGGGGCCGTGGACGACGGTGCCCCCGCCGCCGCTGGTCCGGATCATCGGCACGGTTCCGTCGTCCCGGTCGGTCGTCACGCCTTCGTGGACGGGGCGTCTCGACAGCGCTCGGCGGGCGAACGCGGCTTCGGCGCGGATCTCCCGCAGGTGCCGGACCGCGTCCCGTCGCCACTCCTGCTCGCAGTCGTCGGCGTCGGCCGTCGCCTCGACCGCCGCCAGCAGGTCGCGACTGATCGCCTCGATCGCCCCGAGGCGTTCGCCGTAGCCCGCGAGCGACGCCGTTTGCGTGTCGGTGTCGGTCGATTCGTCCGGTCGGTCGGGGGCGTCGGACCCCCGCGAGTCGTCGGTTGGCATTGGTCGTCGTGGGAGCGATTACGGACCGTCGTTCTCTCACTACGTAGCGTTCAACGACACGGTCGCTTCGCTCCCGTACTCGACAATGTATTTTCTACTAACAAAAAACTGTGCCTTACATATTTACAAAGATTAGATAACTCTCGTAAGGGAGTCGTTCATTGCCCATAACAACGTTCCAGCGTACATTGATGGAGTACTGCTTAGCATAGCTCTACCAATGCGAAAGCGCGCTGAGTGGATGACGCGGGCAGACGACGAAATCCTCGAGTATCTAGGAGCGCAGGGCGCTGGGACGCCCAAATCGATCGCCGACGAAATCGACCGAAACAACAACTACATCGGCGTTCGCTGCCGCAAACTCGCTTCGTACGGCCTCGTCGAGCGGCCATCGCGCGGGTTCTACGTGATCACCGACGCGGGGACGGCGTATCTCGAGGGCGAATTAGACGCGAGTACGTTATCGGACGACGAGTAACGAGCGTTGAGTATGACTGATCGATTTATGTTTATGAATAGTTCCATTTCATAGCTATCGAAGACTGTATTAGATTGAAGAGACCGCCGAGCTATACTATCTGATAGTGACTTTCTATTCCCATTAGAGTTTTATAGAGTGCCCCCCGTTTAAGCGACATGTCCAGTATGGGGTTTAACCTCTCAGCAGATGACCATAATGTTGGAGAGGTTCTAGAAGGGTCTAAACAGATTCGTGTCCCTGATTATCAGCGAGAATATTCATGGGGAAAAGATCAGTGGAGTGAGCTTTGGGACGACGTATATGCACTCACGCAAGATAGAAACAATCACTTCTTGGGTTCTGTCGTTGTGATAGAGGGACAGGGAGACGATATAAAACATCTCGAGCTAGTCGATGGCCAACAACGTATAACGACAATCTGTATCCTCCTCTGTGCCATCCGTGACCGATTTGAAGAAGATGGTGAGGATTATGACGATGATGTTGCTAGCTTGATTGATGAAATTCTTTGGATAACTAGCCAACGAACGAGGAAAGAATATCAAAAAGTAAGATTGAATGAATATAATAATCCATATTTTAGACATATACTTGAAGGAGAAGCGGACGAGATCGAAGATTCCCAAGTGAAGGACGCATACGAATACTATCGAGAGAAAATAGATGAGAAGACGCTTGAACGGTTAGATAACGTTTGGATTGAATTGATTGAATCCATTTCTATGGTCCAGATTGAGTGTAGTAGCGAAGTGTCTGCATTCAGACTTTTCGAGAGTCTGAATGATAAAGGTCTGGACCTCGGGTCTGTTGACCTTGTAAAGAATCGTATCTTTATGGAAGCGAACCAAGACGAGGATATTGATGAAGACCGTGTGAAAGAGATCTGGGAAGATATTCTCAGTGTCATCCGGCCAGAACTCACTCAACAATATCGATTCTTCTGTCACTATTTCATGTCTATTCAAGAGCCCGAAGCAACAGACAATGTATCTAAACGGAAACTCTACGATTATGTGAACGAGCTACTTGAGGGTCGTCTTCAAGCTCATGACATGTCCCTTGAGGAATTACTTGAGGATATGTATGGAAAATCCAAAGTCTATGTAAACATCAAAAATGGAGAGGTTAAGAAATTCCGTAAATACACCAACGACCTAAACGAAAAGATAGAATCTACTCAACTCAAAAACAAACGGATTCGTACGCTATTGCTACGTATCATCACAGAATATGATGATGCAGATGATGTGCTTGAAGCGCTTTATATCTTAGAAGTTCTAAACATTCGTAACAAAATTGCTGGTCGTAACTCTAACACTAGTCGAGATAGATTTTGGTGTCGGGCCTGCACAATGTTGACGAAACAAGACAATCAAAACGAATACCTAAGACGGTTAGCAGAGCAGCGGTCGCCCAGTGATACTGTTCTGAGAGAGCGAATGGTTAATCGAGAATTCAAGAATAATGACTTTACGAAATACGTTCTTGACCGTATCGAGGAGGAGTATTACATGCGTTCCAGTCGGGGAAAAGGTGTGAACGATAGGTCCAAAGTTGATATTGAACACATCGCGCCTCAGAGTGCATTCACAGCAGATAAATACAGTGAGTGGAAGCGCTATCTGAACTGTACAGAAGAAGAGTTCGAGGAATACAAGAAGCGGATTGGTAACCTAACTCTCCTCGAAGACCGTGTGAATCAGAGTGCATCTGATAATCCCTTCGAGCAGAAGTGCCGTATCTATTCGCATAAAACAGAATTCAAAATGGCAGAAGCTGTCGCAGATAATTATAACGAGTGGGGTATTGAGCAGATTGTAGAACGAAGTGAAGAACTCGCAGATATTGTGAACGAAATCTGGTGTATGGAAAACGTCTAATCCGATATTTTGTACTGATATGAATGTCTCGAATAAAACTCCTGGTATAAATATCAACGACGGCAGATGTGAGAGATAAGCAATGTAGATTGCGCAGTTGGATTCGAACCGTGCAGACATCACTTTGCTCGTCCGCTGGGCCACGACTCCGCTCTTGCTCTCTCACTCCAAACTGCTCGCTCCGCTCGCAGGGTTCCGGTCAGTGCGCAGAACCGGATTCGAACCGGGGGAAGACGATCGCTCTCGCTTCGCTCGAGCGCTGCGATGTCCAGGGTTCGAATCCGCTGACCGCAGTCTCCGCTCACGAAGTTGTTCGCGGAGAATGCGCGGGACCGGATTCGAACCGGCGGACCCCTACGGGACAGCGTCCTAAGCGCTGCGCCGTTGGCCTAGCTTGGCTACCCGCGCTCACTCCCGAGTTTTCACGAATCGAGTAAGTACCTGTCGGTCCGCGCTAACGGCGCGCCGGCCGCCGGATCGTCCCGCCCGCCCCTCGTGTGGCGCTAACAGTGTTTCACCGGCTCCTCCGGCGACCAGTCCGGGGGAACGATGAACGTCACGTGCTCGGGGTCCCGAAGCTGATGGAGTTCCGCGGCCTGTTCGGCCAGCGACCGCTCCCGGTACGGCATCTCGAGTCCGCACCCGGTACAGACGAGTTTGCAGGTTGGGTCTTTCATGGACAGGTGCGACCGCCCCGGCGACCGACGTCCCGCCCTTGGGGCGACGGCTGGTTTAGTAGTCGTCGCCTAGTGAAATCGGCCGAGAACGGCCGTATTTCCGAGCTATTCGTATCTGAACGTTGCCGGTCGTAGTGCATCATTGGCGACCCGATCCGACGCGATCGCCGTCGAGCGCCGCGGCGGGTCGGCGACCGTAGGTTTATGCCGTCCGACCCGATACCCGGCAGTATGCACAGCGCCCGGGATCGCATCGAGTACGAACCGTGGCTCGAGGAACTCGAGACCGCCGCCGAGCGCCTGGACCTCTCGACGGAGGCGCGATCGTGTGCGGTCGATCTCTTCCTCGCCGACGTGCCGGCGTCCGATCGCTCGAAACGGGCGGTCCTGGCCGCCAGCCTCTATGCCGGGTCGCTCGTCGCCGGCGAGGGCCGCACGCAGGGCGCGGTCGCGGAGGCCGCGGACGTCTCTCGGCTCTCGATCCAATCCCGCTGGAAGGAGTTGCTCGAGGCGGCCGGACTCGAGCCGCCGCGCTGGTAACGCCGTCGTACACCCGTTCGGTCGCCGCTCAGTGGCGGACTGAATCGGGCTACGTATCCGATACGAGAACGGACGCCGCGCCCCGAGTCCAGCGGCACGCGCCGCGATGGTGGGGCGGTTGCCGGGGACCGCGGCACATCAGTCGCCGTCGATGACCGTCCCGTGTTCGTCGATTTCGCCGGTGACGATCCGCGTGCTCGAGATGATGTCGCCGTCGTCGGCGAGGACGTGCGGGACGACGACCACGTCGAGGGCATCGTGGCCGCGCTCGCGACGGATCTCGTTGATCCGCGTGCCGCCCTCGCGGGTCTCCGGCGAGACGACGAGGTAGTCGTACTGCGGTTCCGTTGCGATCCCCGTCGGCGACTCGAGTTTCCGGACCTCGAACGCGCGGTCGTGGTCGGCCGCGATCGACTCGAGTTCGGTCTCGAGGTCCGCCTTCCGGTCGTCGAACGATCGGACTCGCCGCTCGACGTCTCGTGTCTTCGGCGCGAGTTCGTCGCTGGTCAACCCGACCGTCACGTCTCCGAGTTCGAACGCCCGTTCGAACAGCCGTCGATGGCCGTCATGAACGGGGTCGAAGGTCCCACCAAGCGCGACGTCCATACCCCACGTCAGTCCCGCGGGGCGTATAAAACGGTCGAATCATCATCTTTTCTCACGGAACGTCGACCCCCCGGTATACGCGGTTAGTTCGACAGTCGTCGAAACTCCCCTTCGCATTGTTTTTAGTAGTCCCCTGCAGTGTCCCCGATATGGGACTAGACGAGGACGCACTGGAGTACCACCGGACCGATCCGCCCGGAAAGATCGAGATATCGACCACGAAACCGACGAACACGCAGCGGGACCTCTCGCTCGCGTACTCGCCCGGCGTCGCCGCGCCGTGTCTCGAGATCGACGAGGACGAAACCGACGCCTACAGCTACACGGCGAAGGGGAACCTCGTCGGCGTCGTCTCGAACGGCTCGGCCGTGCTCGGCCTCGGCGACATCGGCGCACAGGCCTCCAAACCGGTCATGGAGGGGAAAGGCGTCCTGTTCAAGCGCTTCGCCGACATCGACGTCTTCGACCTCGAACTCGACGACTCGGACCCTCACAAGCTCGTCGAGGCCATCAAAATGATGGAGCCGACGTTCGGCGGCATCAATCTCGAGGACATCAAAGCACCCGAGTGTTTCACCGTCGAGGAACGGCTGCGCGAGGAGATCGACATTCCGGTCTTCCACGACGACCAACACGGCACCGCGATCATTTCGGGTGCCGCCCTGCTCAACGCCGCCGACATCGCCGGCAAGAGTCTCGACGAACTCGAGGTCGTCTTCTCCGGAGCCGGGGCGAGTGCCATCGCGACGGCGCGGTTCTACGTCTCGCTTGGCGTCCGGAAGGAGAACATCACGATGTGTGACTCCTCGGGGATCATCACCGCGGACCGCGCCGCCGCGGGCGAGGTCAACGAGTACAAACAGCAGTTCGCCCGCGACGTGCCCGAGGGCGGGCTCGCGGACGCGATGGAGGGGGCCGACGTCTTCGTTGGGCTCTCGATCGGCGGCATCGTCTCGCAGGAGATGGTCCAGTCGATGGCCGCCGACCCGATCGTCTTCGCGATGGCCAACCCCGATCCCGAGATCGGGTACGAGGAGGCCAAGGCGGCCCGCGACGACACCGTCATTATGGCCACCGGCCGCTCGGACTACCCGAATCAGGTCAACAACGTCCTCGGGTTCCCGTTCATCTTCCGCGGGGCGCTCGACGTGCGCGCCACCGAGATCAACGAGGAGATGAAGGTCGCCTGCGCCGAGGCGCTGGCCGAACTCGCCCGACAGGACGTTCCCGATGCGGTCGTCAAGGCCTACGGCGACGAGCCGATTCAGTACGGCCCCGACTACATCATTCCCAAGCCCGTCGACCCGCGGGTGCTCTTCCGCGTCGCGCCGGCGATCGCCGACGCCGCGATGGAGTCCGGTGCCGCCCGCACCGAGATCGACCTCGAGGCCTACGAGGAGGAACTCGAGGCCCGCCTCGGCAAGTCCCGCGAGATGATGCGGGTCGTCCTCAATAAGGCCAAGAGCGATCCCAAGACGGTCGCGCTCGCGGAGGGCGAGAACGAGAAGATGATCCGCGCGGCCTACCAGATTCAGGAGCAGGGGATCGCCCTGCCGGTCCTGATCGGCGACGAGGACGAGATCAGAGGGACCGCCGCCAACCTCGGACTGGACTTCGACCCGACGGTCGCCGATCCGTCCGTCGGCGACTACGAGGAGTACGCCGACCGGCTTCACGAACTCCGCGCTCGGAAGGGGATCACGCGCAGCGAGGCCGGCGAACTCATCGAGCGCGACTCGAACTACTTCGGGAGCGTGATGGTCGAACAGGGCGACGCCGACGCCCTACTGACCGGGCTCTCCCATCACTACCCCTCTGCGCTGCGGCCGCCGCTGCAGGTCGTCGGGACCGACGAGGACGTCGACTACGCCGCCGGGGTCTACATGCTGACGTTCAAGAACCGCGTGATCTTCGTCGCCGACGCGACGGTCAATCAGGACCCCAACGAGGAGGTCCTCGCGGAGGTCACGAAACAGACCGGCAAGCTGGCACGCCGGTTCAACATCGAACCCCGCGCCGCCCTGCTCTCGTACTCGAACTTCGGGAGCGTCGACAACGAGGGGACCCGCAAACCCCGCAAGGCGGCCGCGATGCTGCAGGACGACCCCGAGGTCGACTTCACGGTCGACGGCGAGATGCAGGCCGACACCGCCGTCGTCGAGGACATCCTCGAGGGGACCTACGGCTTCTCCGAACTCGAGGAGCCCGCGAACGTGTTGGTCTTCCCGAACCTCGAATCGGGCAACATCGGCTACAAATTGCTCCAGCGGCTGGGCGGGGCCGACGCCATCGGCCCGATGCTGGTCGGCATGGACGAACCGGTCCACGTCCTCCAGCGCGGCGACGAGGTCAAGGACATCGTCAACCTGGCCGGCGTCGCGGTCGTCGACGCCCAGCAGGAGTGAACGCGTGAGCGAGCACGCCGCCCCTCGGGACGGTGACGCCGATCAGGACGCCGCCGACGCGGCATCCGATCGGGACCGCTCCGAAGCCGGTGGCACTCGAGTGTCGCGACGGACGCTTCTCGGGACCGCGGCGACTGCCGGGGCCGTCGGCCTCGCGGGCTGTACCGCCCGCCAGTACCGGTCACCGCCGGACTGCGGGGCCGTCGCGAGCGCCGCGGACGCCGCCGACGGCTACGTCCCGCTGCCGGCGGACGACGGGCAGTCGATGTTCCGCCGCGGACTGCGCCGGTACGGCTACTATCCCGACGCGACCGTCCCCGAGGCCGTCCGGAAAGCGTGGTCGTTCCCGGTCAACCGCATCGGACACACCGCGGCCAAGTCGACGCCGCGGCCGACGCCCGACGGCGAGACGGTTCTCGTCGCCGGCGACACCGGGACGATCCACGCCGTCGCGCCGACCGGTGAGCGCCGCTGGACCCTCGAGACCGGTGCCGGCCGGAGCCTCGGTTTCCACGGAACGCCGGCGATCGTCGGCGACACCGCCTACATCGGCGGCTACGACGGCGAACTCTACGCCGTGGACGTTCCGACCGGGGACATCGTCTGGCACACCCGGACTCGCGACTTCGGCGACGCGATCGCCATCGGCTCGAGCCCCGCGTACGTCGACGGCTCGCTCTATCTCCTGACCGAGCACAAGAACCCCGCCAGCGGCGCGCTCTGGGAGGTCGACGCCGCTACCGGCAACCCGACCTGGAGCGACGACCGTCTCTGGGGGATGCCCCATCCCTCGCCGGCGATCGACTGCGAGGCCGGCCGGCTCGTCACCGGTTCGAACGACGGCGTCGTCTACTGCTGGGAGTTCCCCTCGCTCGAGTTCGCCTGGTCGTTCCAGACGGGCGGCGAAGGCGGTCCCGACGGCAAGCCGATGGCCGGCGGTCGGTTCGATCTCGGCGCGCAGATCAAGGGGACGATCCCGGTCTACGACGGCGCGGCCTTCGTCGGTTCGTGGGACGGTCGGTTCTACCGCCTCGACCTCGCGGACGGCAGCGAGGAGTGGTCGTTCCAGACCGGCGACATCGTGATGTCGAATCCGGCGATCGATCCGAAGCAGGGAATCGTCTACGTCGGGAGCGACGATCATCACGTGTACGCGCTCGATACCGAAACGGGCGACGAACTGTGGTCGGCGGACGTCGGCGGGCGGGTCATCGGCTCGATAACCGCCACCGCCGAGACGATCCTCGTCGGGTCCTACGATACGCACCTGTACGCCCTCGACAGGGAAACCGGCGACCGGCGCTGGCGAGTCGAAAACCGCGGGCACGTGACCAGCGGCCCGATCCCGCGGGGCGACCGGATCTACTACGCCGAGCGCGGCGACTTCTCGAACTATTATGACGAGGACGAGGAGACGGTGCTCGAGGAGCCGGGTCACGCCTACTGTCTGGTACCGGATGACTGAGTGCGGGCCACTGAGACTCACCGCGAGCGACCGCAGGGAGCGAGCGGGCCGACGACCGATGTAGAGGGCCGCGAAGCGGCCCGGAACGGAGGGAGGAGTGCTTTTGATCGAAATGTTACCGAGAGCGCGGCTTGGCCGCGCTCGCAGAGTGAAATTTCGGTGGTGAAATTTCGTAGCAGTGCATTCAAGTATACGCCCGGATTTTTATCGGGTATGCAAGATCAGGGACGCTCTACGCGCAAGCGAACCGGTGGTCGACTGAAGAACGTTCGAAAGCGCCGCAAGAACGAACTCGGTCGCCTCCCGACGGAGACCGAGGTCGGCGAGCCGCGGTTCCGAACCGTCGACGTTCGAGGGAACGGATCGAAGACCCGCGCACTCGCGACGAACGTCGCGAGCGTCAACAAGGGCAGCGAAACGGTCTCCGCGGAGATCGAGGACGTCGTCGAGAACGACGCCAACCCGAACTACGTCCGCCGGAACATCGTCACGAAGGGGGCCGTCATCGAGACCTCGGAAGGACAGGCCCGCGTCACGTCCCGCCCCGGCCAGACCGGGCAGGTCAACGCCGTTCTCGTCGAGTAACGACTTTTCGACCGCAGTTTCCTACTGCTCGGGTTACGGCTCCCCGAGCGCGACGATGTTGCCGTAGTCGTCGCCGTAGACGAGCACGCCGTCAGCCACTGCGGCCGGTAGTCACAGCGGCCGTCTACAGCGGACGGACTTAACTCCACCTGCGCGTTCGGCACCCTATCACGGGCGCGGCGCGGCCTTCTGCAGCGCCGTTTCGGCGACGTTCCCGCCGTAGTCGGCGCTTCGTGACAACGAGTCGACGATCAGCCCCAGCGACTGGGCCTGTGCCGGCTCGAGGTCCCGAAGCATGTCGTCGATCTGGCGGGTGTGCTCGTCGATCTCGACGACGGCCGCGAGGGCGTCGTGACCCAGTCGGTTGGCCTCGTCGGCGTCGTCGGCGAACAGTGCGTCCATCGACTGTTCGAAGACGGTCGCGGCTTCGGCGTGGAGTCCATGGATCGCGTCGGCCACGTCGGCGGGGAGATCGTCGAGTTTGAGCGCGATGTCGCTCATCTTGACGGCGTGGTCGGCGATCCGCTCGAGTTGGCGGGCGCTCGAATGATAGTCGAAACAGTCCTCGCGGGAGACGCCGAGTTCCTCGACCGCACGCGGCGATCGCAGCGTCGCGCGGAAGATCCGCGAGACGACCAGCCAGAGGCGGTCGACGTCGTCGTCGCGCTCGATTACGTCGTGGGCGATGTCGTCGTCGTTCTCGATCAGCGCCGTCACCGCGTCCTCGAGCATCGACTGGGCGATCAGGCGCATGCGCGTGACGGCGTTGACGATCGACAGCTCCGAGGAGTCGAGCAGGTCCTGAATGACCACGCTGTCGCTGGTCTCCTCGAGCACCTCGACGCCGACGAGTCGCTGGGTCGCGTCGCGGATCGCGCTGCGCTGCTCGGTCGTGATCCGCCCCGCCTCGAGCGAGATGACATCGAAGCCGCTGACGTACATCGTCATCACGGCCCGCATCAACTCCTCGTCCTCGAGACCCGAGACGTCGAGCGTCCCTTCCTGGCGTCGGGTCTCGCGTTCGGGCGTCAAAAGGAGTTCGTCCCCTTCGGGATAGAATTCGACCGTGGTGCCGCTGCTGACGTCGTTGTCGGTCGCCCAGGTCTTCGGCAACGAAACGGTGAACGTCGACCCACCCGTGACCTGAACCTTGCGCGTCTCCATACGCCCCGCTTCCGATCGCAACAATATAAATCCACCCGTCTATAGAGAGGTTGCCGTAGAGCAGATCTATTAGTAGAGGCCATACTACGCGTGTTTTCCCCCATAATGATCGATACCCATACATCGACAACAGTTGCCATATATAGACCTATATAGTAAATGATACAGTCGAGCGATGGAACCGGCCGGATCGATCCGAACGGAAATACCGATGCGCGACCCACCGCGAGGGATCACGTCGGCTATCGGACGTCGTCGAGGTCGACGGTCGCCCGAGCGTCCGCCGAAAGCCACGTCGTCATCCGGTCCGAATCCGGGCACTCCCGCGGCGTGATGGTCCACCGATCGGGCCGGTCCTCGTATCGGACGACGATCGACTCGAGGTCGGTTCCGTCGGTCGAGTACTGCGTAGCCGTGGCTAGCCGCTGTCGAGGCGACCGATCGCCGTAACCGCTGGTGGGTCCGGTCATAGGTCTCGTGCGTACGCGAACCGAGCGACGACACGTACAAAGCGGCTGCTAATTGTGCTATTGTTCGCTCCATACGGGTATAGCGGCCGGCGTCGGTTTCGTCGCCGACCGACCGGCCTCGGCCGTCGGAAACCGGGTCCGCGTCCCTCGAGTGCCAACAACGGAACGGACCGCAAGCCACCGTCGAGTACTCGGTCAATCCGCCCTACCGACGAGTATCGCGCCGCGTCTCCGCGAGAACTGATCGCATACGCGTTTCGTGTACGTTCGTGCTCGAACCGTCGGCCGCGGGCTGGCACCGCTCGTAGGTCCCGTCCGATCGCATCACCCACCTGTTCCGATCGTCCGAGAGCAGCGTCTCGAGGATCTCGTCGAGTCGCTGTCGGAGTCGCGGCTCGTCGATCGGCGCGATGGCTTCCACCCGGTTGTCGAGATTGCGAGTCATCCAATCCGCCGAGCCGATGTAGTATCGTTCGTCCCCGCCCGCTCGGAAGTAGAAGACCCGCGAGTGCTCGAGGAAGCGGCCGACGACGCTGTAGACGTCGATCGTGTCGCTGACCCCCTCGAGCCCGGGGCGGAGCCGGCAGATGTCCCGGACGATCAGGTCGATGTCGACACCGGCCATCGACGCCTCGTAGAGTTCTCTGACGATCGCCGGGTCCTCCAACCGATTCATTTTGGCGACGATGTGTGCGTCCTCACCGTTGCGCGCGTGCTCGGCTTCGGCTCGAATGAGGTCGACGAACCGATCGCGCATGTTTCCGGGCGCGATGAGCAGGCGTCGGTAGTCCCGACACATCGAGTGGCCGGTGAAGTAGTTGAACAGCCTGACGAGGTCCTGACCGATGTCCCGGTCGGCCGTCAACAGTCCGAGGTCCTCGTACTGCTTGGCGGTCTCGGAGTGGTAGTTGCCGGTGCCGACGTGTGAATAGAGCCGGACCCCGTCGTCCTCCTCCCGGACGACCAGCGAGGTTTTCGTATGCGTCTTGTAGCCGATCGTCCCGTACGCGACGTGGATGCCCGCCTCCTCGAGTTTCTTCGCCCACGCGAGGTTGTTCTCTTCGTCGAAGCGGGCCTTGAGTTCGACCATGACGGCGACCTGTTTGCCGTTCCGGGCGGCCTCGAGCAGACTCTCGATGATCTGCGAATCGCTGGCGGTGCGGTAGATCGCCGCTTTGATCGCGAGCACGTCGGGGTCGTTGGCCGCCGCCTCCAGGAAGCGCTGGACGGTCCCCTCGAAGGAGTGGTACGGGTGGTGGACGAGCACGTCGCCGTCGCTGATCGCGTCGAAGACGTTCGTCGCGTCCTCGCAACGACCCAACCGCGGATGGGGCTGTGGCGACCACGCGGGGAGTTTCAGGTCGGGGCGATCGAGGTCGGTCAGATCGGCGAAGTCGCGGTAATCCAGCGGGCCGTCGAGGTGGAACACCTCCCGCTCGTCGAGTCCGAGTTCGCGCGTGAGGATCTCGCGAACCGCCTCCGGCGCGTCGCGCTCGATCTCGAGTCGAACGGCGGTGGCGAAGCGCCGTTCCTCGATGACCTCCTCGATCATCTCGATCAGGTCTTCGGCGACTTCCTCGTCGCGTCTGACCTCCGCGTTTCGCGTCACCCTGAAGAGGGCGGTGTCGACGATTTCGACGTCGGGAAAGAGCAACTCGAGGTTCGCCCGGACGACATCCTCGAGGAGGACGTACCGCGTGTCGTCGCCGAGTTGAACGAACCGCATCTGATTGCGCGGGATCTTCACGCGGGAGAAGGTCACCTCCTCGCCGGGTCGTTCCCGCGTCAAGACGGCCAGCGAGAGGCTCTGATTCGAGATGAACGGGAACGGGTGGGCCGGATCGAACGTCAGCGGGGTCAGGGTCGGCAGGACGGAACTCTCGAAGTACTCGCGCAACTGCTGGCGTTCGACGGCCGAAAGGTCGTCGTAGTCGGCGATGTGAATCCCCGCATCGGCCAGCGCCGGGCGGATCTCCTCGCGATAACACGCCGCCTGCCGCTCGAACAGCGGCCGAGCCGTCTCGAGGGCCGCCGCCCACTGCTCGTCGGGCGTGCGCCCGTCCGGCGTCTCCTCGGTCACGCCGGCCGCGATCTGCTGTTTCAGCCCGCCGATGCGCTTGCGGAAGAACTCGTCGAGGTTCGTGGTGACGATCGCGAGGAACCTCACGCGCTCCAACAGCGGGTTGTCCCCGTCGAGCGCCTCGTGGAGGACCCGTCGCTGGAACGCGAGTTCGCTGAGTTCGCGGTTCAGGTAGTAGGCCGGTGCCGTGAGATCGACGTCCGACCGCGCGGGGTTGATCTCCGCGGACGCGGGGACCGGGAGCACGTCCCGGTCGGACCCCGTCGCCGGGACGAGATCGTCGGTCGCGTCCGTCCGCTTGAGGATCACGGATTCCTCGTCCCGATTGGCGTCAGTCGCGTCCGGCGTCTCGTCGACCGATCGCTCGTCCGTCCCGTCGGCAGCGGCGGGCGCGTCCGCGTCGCTCCCGTCGAGGAGTTCCCGAAACGAAACTGTCGGGTCATCGCTCGGCGTCCCCTCGGACGACCGTTCGTCCGTCGGCGAGTCCCGATCGTCGCGCTCCGTCGCGTCCCGTTCGTTCGGCCCGGAATCCCCCCGCATCTCACTCGCGATCGGCTCCGACGATCTTTTCCGACGACCGCTCGACGTGGCCGGGTCCGGCCACGCTAACGGACTCCCCGCGGCGAACGTCGTACGCCGTCAGTTGCCCACCGTAGACACACCCGGTATCGAGGCCCACCGCCCACTCGCGTTCGATCGGTTCCGCGAGGACGGTGTGACCGAAGAAGACCCGCGGCGGCCCCTCGTAGCGGTCGAACCAGAACGGGCCGTCGTAGCCGTTGCCGACCGGCGACCGCATCGTCAGCACGTCGTCGTCGGAGTGTCCCGACAGCGGTCGGCTGGGGTCGAGTCCGCCGTGGACGACGAGTCCGCCGTCCCACGAAATCGCCGTCGGAAGCGACTCGAGATACTGGTAGTCGACCGCGTCGAGGGCCGACAGCGAGGCCTCGCCCTCGAGCAGTTTTCGCTCGTTGTTTCCGCGGACGGAGAGCAGCCGCGGCGACCGCCTGACGCGATCGAGGACGGCCTTGCTCTCCGGTCCCTTGCGCACCAGATCGCCGACGAACACGGCGAGGTCGTTCGCGCCGAGATCCAGCGTCCCCAACAGCGCCTCGAGCGCGTCGAAACAGCCGTGGACGTCGCCGATGACGTAGACCTCGTCCCGATTCTCGAGGTCGATGTGGCGGTGGTCGAACGATACCGCGTCGTCGGATGGGGTGTTGGCGGTCGTCACGCGTAGCGTCCGAACGATTCCGCGAACCCCGATAAGTCGTTTATATGTTCGGTATGCGATGGTATATACCGACGTATAGCCGAACTGAGTCGCGGTGCCTGCCGATCCCGCGCTCCCGACGATCACCGACGGGAGTCCTCGGCAGCGGTTCCGCGCCACATCCCAACGGCAAACAGAATTGATCCGTAGACGACAAGGGCGACCCCGTCTCGAGGGAGCGGTGGGAATCCGAATAGCCCGCTGGAGAGCAAACTGAACCCGATCACGAACACCAGCGGGAGCGTTATTTTCCGGCTGCCTTCCGCACCCATACAGTCTACGAATAGAACCAGAAAGATTTATTACTTATGTTTTGTTGTGGAACGCGGGTGTTAGCTGTTCGTCGAGTGGCTGCTCCGCGTGCCTCCCTGTCGGAGTGTGTTCGTCCCACGAGGCGCAACCGCCTGCGGTAACTCGAGCGGCCGGAGCGGCGAGAGGGCAGCGTTCTTGACCGTCGCACCCGCAGCGATGGTATGCACGTCGTGGTCAACGCCGCCATGAGCGCCGACGGGAAACTCTCCTCGCGACGCCGGGAGCAACTCGCGATCAGCGGCGACGAGGACTTCGCGCGCGTCGACCGGCTCCGGGCGAAAAGCGACGCCGTCGTCGTCGGCGTCGGGACGGTCCTCGCGGACGACCCGCATCTGACCGTCAAAGACGACGCGCTCCGGGAGCGTCGCCGCGATGACGGCCGACCGGCATCTCCCGCACGGGTCGTCGTCGACTCGATCGGACGGACGCCAACGGACGCGGCGGTTCTCGACGACGCGGCGACGACCTACCTCTGTCTGAGCGAGGCCGCGCCCGTCGACCGGCGGCTGGCACTCGCCGAGCACGCCGAGTTGCTCACCGCGGGCGACGACCGGGTCGACCTCCTGCGGGCGTTCGCGGCGTTGCAAGAACAGGGCCTCGAGCGGCTCATGGTCGAAGGCGGCGGCGAACTCATCTTCTCGCTGTTCGAAGCCGGACTGGTCGACGAACTCCGGACGTTCGTCGGGCCGACACTCATCGGCGGTCGCGACGCGCCGACCCTCGCCGACGGCGAGGGGTTCGTCGCGGCGTTTCCGGCGCTCGAGTTAGAAGCCGTCGACCGACTCGACGACGGCGTGTTGCTGACCTGGCAGACCGACGACCGGTGAACTCACGCAGTCGTCTCGGACCCGCTCGATCGCTGGGCTCGAGCACAGTACGATGCGACTAGACCGTCCGTTGGCGGCCCCTACTCGGACGGGGCCGCTGAGCCAACCGGTAGCGGCACCGTATCCGCCGAAGGTGTTTTGACCGGTACTGTCGACGGTTGGCCGGGTATCCGAAACATGAGAAACCGGATCGGTGGGAACGAAGGCGACGGGAGCACGTCACGGCGGAGCGATCAGCCGGGACTCGAGCGACGCGCGTTTCTGGCCAGCGCCGGAACGGCCGCCGGTGCGCTCGGCATCAGCACACGCTCCGTCGCGGCGAGCGACGGATGGTCGACTCTCGACGCCCGCGGAATCGAGTGTGCACACCCGCAGTTCACGTGTGGGCGGCAGGTGACCGCGGCCGACGGCATGGTCTCGAGCGTCGATCCGATCGCCTCCGGCGTCGCCGCGGGCGTGCTGCGCGAGGGGGGAACCGCCGTCGATGCCGCCGTGGCGTTACAGTACGTCCTGACGGTCACCCAGCCCCACGGATCGGGGATCGGCGGCGGCGGGTTCATGGTGATCTACGACGCCGACGCGGACGAGGTCGACGTCATCGACAGCCGCGAGCGCGCACCTCGGGGTGCGACCGCGGACATGTTCCTCGACGAGGACGGCGACCCGATCCCCTTCGCGGATCGAATCCGACTGGGCCAGGCCGTCGGCGTTCCGGGGACCGTGATGGGACTGGAAACCGCACTGGATCGACACGGGACTCGACCACGACAGCGGCTGCTCACCCCCGCGATCGACCTCGCGGCCGACGGCTTCCCGATCGATGCAGTCTTCGCCGCACAGATCGCGGAGAACTGGGAGAAGTTCAACGACGCGGCGAAGGCGGCCTACTCGGACGCGAACGGGCGGCCCCTCACGGAGGGCGACACGCACGTCAACACCGATCTCGCCGAGACGCTCGAAGCGATCGAACGAGACGGGGCCGAGGCCTTCTACGAGGGTCCCATCGCGGCGGATCTCGCCGCGACGGTCCGGGACGCCGGCGGGAGCATGACCACCGACGACCTCGCGGCCTACGACGTCACGATCGACGACCCGGTCCGCGCCGAGTGGAACGGCGTCGAGATCGTCGGCCAACCGCTTCCGAGTTCGGGTCCGAGCACCGTGGCGGCCATCCTGAAACTGCTCTCGTTCCTCGACATCGGACGGTACGACAGGCGGTCGCCGGCGATGTATCACCTGATCGCCGAGGCGACGAGCCTGGCCTGGGCCGACCGAAACGAGTACATGGGCGATCCCGAGTTCGTGGACGTTCCGATCGACGGCCTGCTCTCCGACGCGTATCTCGAGGAGCGTGCGGCACTCGTCCGCACCGGAGAAACGCTTGCGGACTACGAGGCGGGAGAGTGCGTCGCTCCCGGCACCCCGTCCGGCGTCGAGCCTGCGCGGGGGCCGTCACCCGATCCGAAGCACGGCTCGACGACTCACTTCTCCGTCGTCGACGCCGACGGAAACGCCGTCTCGTACACCTCGACCATCGAGCAGCTCATGGGGTCGGGGCTGATGGTCCCCGGCCGCGGCTTCATGCTCAACAACGAACTGACGGATTTCGATGCCGTCCCTGAAGGGCCGAACAGGGTCGCACCGTGGAAGCGGCCGCTGAGCAGCATGAGCCCCATCATCGTCCTGCGCGACGGCGTCCCCGAGTTCACCGTGGGCTCGCCGGGGGGCTGGACGATCATCACCTCGGTCGCACAGACGCTCCTCCACCGTTACGTCTACGGACTCGAGCCGCTCGCGGCCCTCTCCGAACCGACCGTGTTCACCACGGAGTGTCCGCCGATCATGTGGGAAGACGGCGTCCCGGCGCGCGCTCGCGAGGCGACGAGCCGGTTCGGACAGGTCTGGAGCGACGCGTCTAGCGGTGACTTCGGCAACGTCCAGGTCATCGAAATCGGCGACGACGAACTGCGCGGCGCGGCCGACCCGACGCGCGACGGGCGGGCCGTCGGGGTCGACCGCGGCCGGACGCGGCGTCACGGACGGCGCGGTTGAGGACGCGAGGCGCGGACGGCGGGCCGTCGGAGCCACCGGGATTCCCGTCACATCTTTCCTCGGTCGCGCCGTAAGACGGGGTATGGAACGCGCCACGTTCGGCGGCGGTTGTTTCTGGTGTACGGAAGCGGCGATGAAGGAACTCGAGGGCGTGGAGTCGGTCACGTCCGGCTACGCGGGCGGACACGTCGAGGAGCCGACCTATCGCGAGGTTTGTTCGGGCGACACCGGCCACGCGGAGGTCGTCCAGGTCGAGTACGACCCCGCGGAGATCGGCTACGACGACCTGCTCGAGGTGTTCTTCGCCACCCACGACCCGACCCAACTCGATCGGCAAGGGCCGGACGTGGGCACGCAATATCGCTCGATCGTCCTGTATCACGACGCGGACCAGCAAACCCAGGCCGAGGCCTACATCGAGGCTCTCGACGAGGAGTACGACGACGACGTGGTGACCGAACTCGAGCCCCTCGAGACCTTCTACCGCGCCGAGGAGAAACATCAGGACTACTTCGAGAAGAACCCGAACGACGCCTACTGTACGATGCACGCGGCCCCGAAAGTCGAGAAGGTCCGCGAGCGGTTCGCCGACAAGGTCGCCGCGAAACGGTAACGACGGCTCCATCGAGCCGCGGTTTTCCGGCTACTCGCCGCCCGAGTGAGCGACTCGGGAAACAGGGTTGTCGCTCGAGCGGTGCATCGCTGCCGACGGAAGTAGCGATGCACTGTCCCAAAACACCGACAGCTGGGGGACCGGCACGCGGATGCCCCACCCCGCCCGGTCGACCGGTCTTCTCGCCAGCAGCAGTCCGTCCCCGTTTTATATGTGCTGGTCTCGGCACAGTCTCACGTGGGCATGTCGCGCACGAAATACTCGATGCAGAGCGTTCGCAACGGGATCCGGGAGCCACGGCTCGTCTGGACGGAGCTCTGCAAGTACCTCTGGTCGGCCCATCGGGAACTCTTCGAACTCCGACACGGAAGCGGGATCGACGTCATGGCCGAGGACTGGGACACGCTCCTCGTCCTCGACGCCTGCCGATACGATTTCTTCGCCGAACTGAACTGGATCGACGGCACCCTCGAGTCCCGGTTGTCCGCCGGCTCCAGCAGCCCGGGGTGGATCGACGCGAATTTCACGGGGAGAACGCACCACGACACCGTCTACGTCAGCGGCAACGCCTTCACGGCCGACATCGGCGACGACGTGTTTCATGCGATCTATCCGGTGTCACCGGACCCGGTCGCGGAGTCGGCCGCCGTCGATGCGGCCGACGTCTTCGACGCCCGTCTCCTGGCGGACAGTTACGTGATCGACCCGGAAACCGTCGTCGAGACGGCGCTCGAGGCACACGAGCGACACCCCACCAAGCGGCTGCTCGTCCACTTCCTGCAACCGCACGTCCCGCTCATCGGCGAGACCGGACTCGAGATCTACCAGCGGATCGCGTCCCAGCGGGACCTCTCGTCGGTATCCCGCGGCGGGCGCGGGGACCGCTTCGGCGCGCTGAACGTGCAACTCTACGAGATCGTCGAGGACGATACGTTCGGCATCGACGTCGGCGATCTGCGACGCGCGTACGCGGAGACCCTCGAGATCGTCCTCCCCTACGCCGACCGATTGATCCGCGAGGTGGACGGGAAAGCCGTCATCTCCGCCGACCACGGCGAACTCCTCGGCGAACGGCTGTTGCCCTTGACGGGCCGCAAGTACGGGCACTTCGAGTACCTGGCGGCCGAGTCGCTGCGACGCGTTCCCTGGCACGTCGTCGACGGGGACGATCGGAGACGGATCGTCGAGGAGCCGCCGGTCGAGTCCGTTCGCATGGACGAGGACGAGGTAACGGAGAAGCTCCGGGTACTCGGCTATCGGTAGCGACCACGCTTCGAGCCGGCGTCCGGCTGCTTCGGGCGCGGTCGGTTTCGTGTGAAAGGCGCGATTTGAATAGTCGGCTCGGAGTCCGTCGAACCGACGTATGTCCATTGGCAAACTCGGTCCCCAGGCTGTCGTCACGACGAGTCCGGACAGTCGACTCGAGGAGATCACGGCGACGCTCGAGTCCGAAAACGTCGGGTCGGTCGTCGTCACCGAAGACGACGAACCGGTCGGGATGATCACCGACCGCGACGCGGCGCTCGCGATCCACGACCACGACGATGTCGGGTCGGTCTCGGTCGAGGACGTGATGACCGAACGGCCGGTAACGGTCCACGAGGACGACGATCCGGTCGCGATTTCGGAGGCGATCCGCGACAACAACGTCCGTCGATTCCCGATCGTCGACGACGACGGCGAGTTAGCGGGCATCGCCACGCTGGACGATCTGATCGCGACGATCGGCGAGGAACTCGAGAACGTCGCGGCTACGATCGAAGCCCAGTCGCCGGAGTACAGCCCGTAACGCACGGCACAGTCCCACGAACCGATCCCGACACGGCCGCCGGCTCGTGACATCCCGTTTTCGTCGACGCGACGCCCACCGACGGCCACGGTGAAAGGTACGTCCGTCTGGGAGCCGTTGCTCGAGTATGGACAGCCGAACGGACGCCCTCGTGATCGGGGGCGGTGCCACCGGGACGGGAATCGCCAGGGATCTCGCGCGCCGCGGTGTCGACGTGACGCTGGTCGAGCGGGACGGGCTCTCGTCGGGAACGTCGGGCCGGTCACACGGCCTGCTTCACAGCGGGGCTCGCTACGCCGAGGCCGACGGCCCGGAAGCCGAGGCGTGTCTCGAGGAGAACCGCATCCTGCGCCGTATCGGCGGCGCGTGCGTTCGAGAGACCCGCGGACTGTTCGTCCAACTCGCGGACGACGAGCCGGCGTACTTCGATGCGAAGCGCGACGCCTGCGAGGACCTGGGAATCGAGACCGAGGTCGTCGACGGGGACGCGGCCCGCGAGGCGGTTCCGGACCTCGCAGACGACGTCGATCGAGCGATGTGGGTTCCCGACGGCGTCGTCCTCCCCTCGCGGCTGAGCGCCGCCAACGCGGCCGACGCCCGCGAGCACGGCGCGCGAATCCGCACGCACGCGCCGGTCACGGACGTGACCGTCGAGGACGGGCGGGTGACGAGCGTCGCCCTCGGCGGCGACGCCGACGAAACGGTGCGGCCGACCTACGTCGTGAACGCGACCGGCCCTCACGCCGGCCGGATCGCGGACATGGTGGGGGCGACCGTCGAGATGCGGCCGACACGCGGCGTCATGGTCTCGGTCGAGTACGACGGCCTCGAGCCGGTCCTCAACCGGTGTCGCGAGCCCGACGACGGCGATATAATCGTGCCCCACGGCGGCGAGGTCGTCCTCGGCACGACGAGCGTGTCGGTCGACGATCCCGACGACTACGAGCACGCCGAGTGGGAGATCACGGAGACGGTTCGGGAGTGCGCGGCGATGCTGCCGCCGGTCGCTACCGCACCCCGCGTTCGGACGTGGTGGGGCGTTCGCCCGCTGTACGAACCCGAGGAGGCCGCTCGCGGCGGCCGCGGGATCTCGCGGGGCTTTCACCTGCTCGATCACACCGACGACGGCGTCGCGAACTGTTGTAGCGTCGTCGGCGGGAAGCTGACGACCTACCGCCGAATGGCCGAGACGACCGCGGATCTCGTCTGTGACCGGCTCGGGGTGACCGCCGACTGTACCACCGCCGACGAGCGACTGCCGGGGGCGTCGGAGCCGGCACGACTCGACGCGTTCGTTCGGGAGTTCGACGGACAGGGACCGACGGACGCCGATCTCGTCGGGAGCGAGAGTCGCGACTGACCGTCATCGTATCCGAGCGCGCGACGGTCGTACGACCAGCGCGGAGAGCGTTGCAGTGGCCACGCTCGGCTCGGCGGCCGCGACTCGAGCCGAGCGAGGGCCGCCCTCAGAACTCCCGCTGGAGCTCCGACCAGATGCCAAACGCCGTGGAGCGTTCGATGTCGATACACAGCTCGTTGTCGTCGTCGAGGGCGATCGAAATCGCCTCGAGATTGGCGACGTACCGGGACTTCCGGTGGCGGCCCTCGCGGACCCCGACAGCCTCCTCGGCGAGTCCCGCCTCGGTCAGACAGTCGAGTTTACGGTAGGTCGTCGAGAGCGGCCGGTCCGTCGCCTCGGCGATGTCTTCGACCGTCATCGGCTCCTCGAGTACCGCGATGATCTCCCGACACGCCTCGTCGTCGAGCGCGGCGATGACGCACCCGAAGCCGGGAGTGTCGCCGGACGAGGAAAACTCGAGGGACATTGGGTGCCGGGAGGTTAGGAGCGAGGCCTAAAGACACGTTTGGTTAGGGGTGTCACCGAGCGGGACCGGGACGGTCGGTGGCGACGAATCGGTGACATCCTCCCCGCCCTAAAGGGCGGGATTCCCTACTTGAATTAAGATGGGGCAACTACATGTGCAACCGGCCCGAGGGCACGGGTATGAGTGACGATCGGACACCCGAGTCCACGGTCGAGAACACGCCGGGGAAGGGACGAACGCCGGCGGCCGAGCGGATCGAACCGGCCGCGCCCGAGGAATTCGGCCTCGTTCAGGTCTGGTGGGGCGACGGAAAGGGGAAGACGACCGCCACGCTCGGCATGGGAATGCGCGCCGCCGGCCACGGCTACCGCGTCCACATGCTCCAGTTCATGAAAGGCGGGGCCTCGAGCGTCGACGCCGTTCGCGGCGAGTACAACGCGATGGCCGCCCTGCCGGGCATCAGTTACGAGAACCTTGGTCACTACGGCTGGCACGGGATGGCGGACGGGAGCGACGAGGCCGACCACGAGGCCGAGGCACAGGCCGGCCTCGAGCGCGCTCACGAGTTGCTCGCGGCCGCCGCGGAGGCCGACCTCGGTGAGCCGATCGACCTCGACGCACCGCCCGAGGCGGGCATGCACATGCTGCTCCTCGACGAGGTGCTCTACGCCGCGGATCGAGGCCTGCTCTCGGAAAAGGACGTACACGACCTCATCGACGCGAAGCCGGCCGCCCTCGAGTTGGTGTTGTCGGGGAGTCACACCGAACCCGACTACCTCGCCGATCGTGCGGACCTGATCACGAACGTTCGGAAGGTGAAACATCCGATCGACGATGGCCAGCGAGCGCGACGGGGAACCGAGTTCTGACCGACTCGCTGCGAACGCGCCATCGGACGTGCCAACCGGCAGCACTCCGTGCCGACCAACACAATTATTATCAGATACTGAGAAAGACTGGCAAGCCAATGGGTGTGATTCGAGTCGCCGGACTGCGAAAGACATACGGAACTGTCAACGCAGTGGATGGGATGGGGTTCGACGTCGACCGGGGCGAGGTATACGGCTTTCTCGGTCCGAACGGTGCCGGGAAAACCACCACGATTCGGGTCCTGACCGGACAGATCGAGCCGGACGCGGGCGACGTGAGCGTCCTCGCAACCGACCCGGTCGTCGACCCGATCGAGACGCGCCGGAAGGTCGGCATTCTGCCCGAGCAGGAATCGCCGCCGAGCTTTCTTACGCCCCGCGAATACCTCGCGTTCGTCGGCGAGGTGCGGGGTCTCGATCCCGATCGGGTCGCCGAACGGACCGACACGTGGGCCGAGCGGCTCGGGTTCGAGAGCAAACTCGACACGCTGCATACGGACCTCTCGCGGGGACAACAACAGAAAGTGATGATCGCGCAGGCGTTCGTCCACGAACCCGACGTGGTCTTCATCGACGAGCCGCTGGCGAACCTCGACCCGCTCGTCCAGGAACAGGTCAAGCGCTTTCTCGTCTCCTACGCGGCCGACGACAACGCCGTCTTCGTCTCGACGCACAACATCGACGTCGCCGAGGAGATTTGCACCCGCGTCGGCATCGTCGCCGACGGGCGGCTCGTGGCCGAACGCTCCCTGGCCGACGACGCGCCCGACGAGTCGCTGCTCGACCTCTTCCTCGACCGCGTCGAGGGCGAGGACGCGCGAGACACGCCGGCGCTCGAGCAACTGCAGACATGAGCGAGCCGAGAACGACCGACGGCGCGAGCGCGACGGACGCGACCCGCTCCGACGCCGGCCTGTCGACCCCGCGGCTGCTCGCGATCCTCTTTCGGGAGGAATGGCGGCTCCACACGCAACTGTTCGGCGGCTGGCGGTTCGCGCTCTTCCCGTTCGTGATCGCGCTGTTGACCGTGAGCGCGACCGTCGCGCTCGTCGAGACCGGCACCGCACCCGGGACGGTCGTCGGCGGGCTCCACGTCCTCGCCGTCGGTTTCGGGCTCTACAGCGGGACCGCGGGCTTTGCCGGGTCGGACATGCTCGAGAACGTCTTCGGGCGGCTGTCGCTGTTGCTCTCGTCGTCGACGACGTTGCCGCTCTCGCGCCGACGGCTGCTGGGCGCGTTCCTCCTGAAAGACGGGCTGTTCTACGCGGTCGCGTTCGTGTTGCCCATGTCGCTGGGGGGTCTCGCGGTCGACGGGCCGTCGGCGACGCCGCCGCTCTCGATCGGCCTGTTCTGGCTTTCGCTCTCCCTCGTCTTCGCCGTCGGGATGGCCACCACCGTCGCACTGATCGCCGTCCGCACGCGCGGCGTCCCGTCCTGGGTCATCGGGCTGGGGATCGGACTCGCCGTCGTCGGCGGCTGGGCGACCGGTCGACTGGGACCGGTTCGGTCGGTCTTGGTCCCGATCGACGGCACCCCGGCCGCCGCCGGCGGACTGGCCGTCGGAACCCTCGCCGTCGCGGCGGGCTCGCTCGCGGTCTACGATCCGACCTACGGGCGACCCTCGCGGACCGCGAGCGATCGCTTCGCCCGGATCAGTGATGCGCTGCCGCTCGAGGACGCCCCGCTGGTCACGAAGTCGCTGCTCGACCTCGCGCGCTCCTCGGGCGGCGTCTGGAAGCCGTTCGTCTCCGCCAGCATCCTGCTGGCGCTCGTGGCCGCGCTCGTCGGCGTCGTCGACTCGATCACCGGCGTCGCGCCCGCGCCGGGGATCTTCTTCGGCGGCGTCCTCGGCCTCTCGGCGTTTACGACGTACAACTGGCTGACCCAGTTCGATTCGCTCGAGGCCTACCTCACCTACCCCGTCTCGATCGCCGACGTCTTCCGTGCGAAGCGGATCGCGTTCGTCCTGGTGGGTGCGCCGGCGGTCGCAGTGCCCTATCTCGCCGCCGTCATCTGGTTCGACGCGACGCTCGTCGACGCCGTCGTCGGCGCCGTGCTGCTGGCGGGCTACGCGCTGTACTACTACGGCCTCACCGTCTACATCGCGGGCTTCGATCCCAACGAGTTCCTCTTCGACGCCGTCCGCTTTGCGACGTTCACTGTCGGCGTCGCCGTCCCGCTGGTGCCGACGCTGGTCGCCGGCTTCGTCGTCGTCCCGCCGTCGGCGACACTCGCCGTCGCGCTCGCCCTCGGCGGGATCGTCGTGGGGATCGTCGGACTCGTCCTCTCGAGTCGCGCCGGCCCGCGCTGGGACGCACGATATCGGGCAGAATAGTCGCTCGCAAACGACTGGAATCGGGGCCCAAGGAGACTGAACAGTCGTGAAGGAGGCGAGAGCGGGATAGATCTACTCACACGGATCTCTTTGCTCTCCTTCAACCCTATTAACTTTGGAGAAAACCTTTTAGTAATACTGTGGCGTAATACGACCACGTATGTCGACAGTATCAGCGAAGATCCCCGATGACCTAAAGAAGGAACTGGAACAGGAAGATATCAATGTGAGCGAGGTTATTCGTAATGCTCTCGAGGAGGAAATCACCGAACGTAGGAGGGAAAAACTGAGACGAGACGTGGATTCCCTCAGAAAGAAGGTAGATGATGGTATAGAAACTGATGAGATCGTTGAAGCAGTTCGTGAAACCCGTCAGGAGAACTAATGCCTGAATATGTCTTTGACGCTAGCTCTGTGGTAGATATACTCATTGGCGAAAGTGGTTCCGATTTAGACATCAGCATCTTGTTTGACGAATATATATTAGATTTGACGATGTATGAGGTAGCGAATTCGCTTTGGAAGATTGGGATGG
Source organism: Natrinema altunense (assembly GCF_000731985.1). Classification (GTDB taxonomy): domain Archaea; phylum Halobacteriota; class Halobacteria; order Halobacteriales; family Natrialbaceae; genus Natrinema; species Natrinema altunense. The sequence continues at coordinate 175,982 of NZ_JNCS01000003.1, read as the reverse complement.
TCAACGATAATCTGACTGATGATGAGTTGGAAGACGCGATTGATATTCTCGATCGACTTGGGACGGAAATGAGACTGAGTACCGTGATTAACGAAAACCTCCCTCCAACAATGGATGTCGCTCAAGCAAACGGACTCACGTTCTATGACGCGGCTTATCTTGCTACTGCAGAGCGGAATGATCTCACACTGGTGACTGAAGATAGCGCGCTTCGTGATTCCGCATGTGATCAAGATATTTCAGTGGATAACGTGCGTACCAGTTCTCTGAGATAACGAGTGCGGTATGAACACGAACCGATAGGACGATACCTTCCGCTACTCAAGTACCGCCCAACGCGGATGACCAAAACTCTCCTCGTCGCCGGAACCGCGAGCCACGTCGGCAAGTCGACGGTCGCGGCCGGCCTCTGCAGGCTGCTCGCCGATCGCGGAATCGACGTCGCCCCGTTCAAGGGCCAGAACATGAGCAACAACGCTCGAGTCGTCGTGCGGCCGGACGCGGATGGCCAGCCGAATAGCGAACGGAGCGGTGATGAGGGAGACAGCGATACCACCGACGATCAGTGGGGCGAAATCGGCGTTTCGCAGTTCGTACAGGCTCGCGCAGCCCGGATCACGCCGACGACGGACTGTAATCCCGTTCTCCTCAAGCCCCGGGGCGACGGCGAGAGCCAGCTGGTGGTGCACGGAACGGCCCACGACCACGTGCCCGCCGGCACCTACTACGAGGACTACTGGGAGCGAGCGCGCGAGGCCGCCGAAGCGTCCTACCGCAGGCTGGCCGCCGATACCGATGTGATCGTCGCCGAGGGTGCGGGTAGCATCGGCGAAATCAATCTCCACGATCGGGACCTCGCGAACGTCGAGACCGCCGCGTTCGCGGACGCCGACATCCTCTTGCTGGTCGATATCGAACGCGGCGGGGCCTTCGCCAGCCTCTACGGTACGATCGAACTCGTCCCCGAGGACATCCGCGAGCGGATCGTCGGCGCGGTGATTACGAAATTTCGGGGCGATCCGTCGCTGCTCGAGCCCGGGATCGAGGAACTCGAGTCGAGGACCGGCGTCCCGATCCTCGGCGTGATACCCTACGACGACCCGGGGCTTCCCGAGGAGGACAGCGTCGGCCTCCCCGGGACCGAAGAACGCGGCGTCGTCGGCGAGGACGACGACGTGCCCGCGGACCGCCGGATTCGGATCGCCGTCCCCCGACTGCCCAGAATCTCGAACGCGACCGATCTCGAGGCGTTGGCGGATGAACCCGGCGTTTCGGTGGTATACGTGCCGGTCGGCGACGGCGACGCTGCTCCCCTCGCTGGCGTCGACGCCGACGCGGTCGTCGTTCCGGGGACGAAGAACACGGTCGACGACCTTCTGGCGCTTCACGAAGCGGGGTTCCCCGACGCGCTCGCGGCCTTCGACGGCCCGGTCGTCGGCGTCTGTGGCGGCTATCAAATGCTCGGCGACCGGATCACCAACGCCGCGCTCGAGGGAACGGGCGCGGACGATGTCGTCGACGGACTGGGGCTGTTACCCGTCGAAACCCGCTTCGAGGGGAACAAGCGCCTCGAGCGGACGACGGTTCCCGTCGACGGGACCGCCTCGCCGCTGCTGTCGGGAGCCGACGGTCCCGCTTCGGGCTACGAGATCCACGCGGGGCGAACGACGGCCGTCGGCGACGTGACCCGGCCGCTGGGCGACTCGAGCGCGGCCCGCGGACGGATACTCGGGACATATCTGCACGGCCTGTTCGACAACGAGTCGGTCCGAACGGCGTTTCTCGAGCACGTCGCGTCGACGGCCGGCGTCGATCGGCCCGCGTGTGCGACGTCCACAGCAGCCGAGGCGGACGTGACTGGCGCGACGCCGTACGATCGTGCGGCGCAGCTCGTCGGCGAGAACGTCGATCTGGCCGTGCTCGGCGGCCCGTTCGATCCGAACTGACTGACCCGATGGAAACGATCGCGGAGAAAACGTCCAGAACGGTTCGGAGCGGGACGACGGACGCGAGTGACCGTCGCCTAGCCCGACTCGCCCCGATAGGTGCCGAGCAGTTCCTCGAGAATGATACACTCCTGATCGGTCTCGTCGTAGTGGGTGTCGATGAACCGTTCGGCAGCTTCGTAGTTGCCGCGCAGGCCGTGTTTTCGAACGTTTATCACTGCGTCGAGGAAGAACGTACCACCGTCGGCCCCGAGCGCTTTGGCGTGGTCTTCCTGGCTGATATCGAGTTCGGACTTGATCTCGTCGAAGTTGAACGTCTTCACCTCGTGGTCGGAGTCGATCAGGGTGAGCACGTACTCCGCGGAGAAGCGATAGAACTCGGATTTACTCTCGAACATACCGTCTTCGACGAGCGCGTCGATCTCTTCGACCACGTCGTCGGGGTACCTGACGGTATCCTTCGCCATACCCCGACACTGGTCGCCGCTGACTAATTATTGTTTCTACTGTTCAGCGTCGTTTCGAAGCCGAAGCGCTCGAGCGGACGGAACCAGTAGGGCCCTGCTCGCGTCGGGGAGCGGGCCGTCCCGATGTCGTACGGTTGCGCGTTCCGCAGTTCGGAACCGGCTAGCACCTGCACGCTTATCCGTTTCGGAGTCGAACTGTGGTCCCTGATGACGGACGAAGCCGAACTCCGCGCGCAACTGGTCGACGCGTTCGAGGGTGCCGAGTACCCGGTTGCGGGACCGATGGAACTGGTTCCGGCGCTGCCGGACGGACCCGGAACGACGTTCGAATCCGGCGAGTTCTCGATGACCGTGATGGAACTGCACGCGAAGACGTCCGGCGGCGACTTTCCGTACGACGACGTCGAATCGCTCGTCGACGACCTGCTCGCGGAGCTTCGAGATCGAGGTGAGATGGACGCGTGACGGTTCCGAGGTCGGTGACGAAATCACGCCGGGACTCGCCGAACGGGCACGAAACGACCAGTAAGCTTTTATTCCACAACATGTCTTGCTAGAATAGAGTCTCGTTGGCTGAATCCGTCCGCGTTCATGCGGGACAGGGAGGAGATAGGATGACCGCTACACATCGATCCGGGCCGATCATCGTCGTAACGGACGTTCGAGAACAGACAAGCGAACTCCGCTCGCGACTCGAGCGGACAACCGACCACGAGGTTCGAACGCTCCCCGCGACAGGGGACCTCGAGGACAGCTTGGGGACGGACGCTACCGATCCGCCCGACGCGGACGGTGAAACGGCGGCGACCGTCCCGAGCGGTGTCGTCCTCGAACTCGACTGTCCCGGCGAAATACAGACGATTCTGCAGCGCGTTCACGCTCGGATGGCGACCGTCCCGACGATCGTCGCGCCCCCAAAGGGAAGCGAGCGGCTCGCGACCGTCGCTCTCAGGGCCGACGCGACCGACTACGTGCCGACGGCCGGCGACGAGGACCCGATCGATCGAATCGTCGCGACGATCCGGTCCCAGCCCCAGTCGCCGTCGGCCGACGACGGCCGATATCACCGCATCCTCGCAAACGAGTTGCCCGACGAAGCGTTCGTCATCGGCGAGAACGGCACCTATCTCGAGGCGAAGGCCCGGCCCGATTCGGCCGACCTGTACTCGACGGCGGCCGACGACCTTCCGGGGTCCCAACTCGAGGATGCCTTCCCCGCTCAGGTCGCCACGAAGCTACAGGACTGTATCGATCGGGCGATCCGAACGGACGACGTCCAGTCGGTCGAGTACGACGCGGAGACGACCGAAGGTCCCCGCCGGTTCGAGGCCCGCGTCGTCCCGATCGACCAGCGAATTCAGGGACGACGCGCCGTCGTCTGGCTGGCCCGGGATATCACCGAGCGGGTACAGCGCGAACGGCAACTCCGATCGCGACAGGACCAACTCGAGACGCTCAACCGGATCAACGCGGTCGTCCGGCAGGTGATCGAAACGCTCGTCGAGGCACCGGCCCGGGATGCCATCGAACGCGAGGTTTGCGAGCAACTCGTCGATTCCGACCTCTATTGCGGGTCGTGGATCGCCGAACGGGCCGGCGACGGGCGGCTGTCCTATCGGACCGGGGCTGGGGAGGCGGAGACCTATCTCGACGGCGTCCGGGATCTCACGGTCGATCAGGAGCGGCCGGTCACGCGGGCGGTCCAGACCGGTGAGATTCGAACGACGAACCGGATCCACGAGGGCGGGACGGTCCCCGAACCGCTTCAGGAGGCCGCCCGCGAGGACGACGTCAGATCCGCGATCGCCGTCCCGATCACCCACGAGGACGCGACCTACGGCGTGCTCACCGTCCTCGCAAGCCGAGACGACGCCTTCAGCGAGCGCGAGCGGGCCGGGTTCAGGCTGCTCGGCGAGACGATCGGCTTTACCATCATGGCGGTGAAGAACCGTCAACTGCTCTTTTCCGACACCGTCGTCGAACTCGAGTTCCGGATCGACGGCGGCGAGACGTTCTCGTTTGACCTCTCCGAAGCGTACGACTGCACCTGCTCGCTCGAGTGGGCCGGCACCACGGCCAACGGACGGACCTTCCAGTACGTGACGGTCGACGGACTGGACGGCGAGACGGTCCTCGAAAAGGCGCGCGACCACGAGTCCATCGAGCGGTGTCGACTCATTCACGACGGCGAGGAAAGCTGTACGCTCGAGATGCAGTTGGCCAAATCCGGAGTCCGGACGCTCGCGAACCATGGGGCGACGATCCGAGACGTGACGGTCGAGTCGGGGGTCGGGACCTGTCTCGTCGAGGTCTCCCAGGACGCCGATGTCCGCGAAATCGCGGAGGCACTGACCGTCATCTACGAAAACACCGAACTCGTCGCCAGACGCGAAGTCGATCGGCCGGTCCGGACGGCGGCCCAGCGCCGAAACCGAATCCTCGATCGACTCACCGATCGGCAGCTCACGACGTTGCGCCTCGCGTACTACGGCGGGTTCTTCGACTGGCCCCGCGAAAGCACCGGTGAAGAGATCGCGGAGGCGATGGACATCTCACCGCCGACGATGCACCAGCACCTTCGAAAGGGACTCAAAGCGATTCTCGGGGAGTTCTTCGAGAACGGCGGCCACAACTAACGCGGGGGAGCGGTCGCCGTCGCCGGCCGTCGAAAGCGGGCTCCGTCGTCCCATAACGACTCCACCCTCGGCCAGCCGTAGCCGATCCGTTCGATTTCGGCGTGGCATTCGGGTTCGTCTGATAGTCACGTTTTCTTTAAAGCGTGCCATATGAACCCCAGCACCGATCCGGTCGGGAGCGCATCGATCGAAGGAAATGACGACGACCGTTCGGAAACCGGAGCTGCGTGCCACCCTGCGAGTGGCGGAGGGGCGTGTTCGTGCCACCCGTTGACACTCTCTTCGAAGGAACCGACGGGCGGTACGTCACCGACTGGCAGATCGAACGGCGACTTCGAACCGGCGCGTGGACGCTCTGTCTGCGACAGCAGGCTCCCGAGAAGGTGCTGGTCGAAACCCGGGACGGGGCGTTGCTCTTGCTCGCGGGGATCGAGCCCGCCGAATTGCCCGCCGGCGTCGAAATTCGCGTCGCCGACGACCGCGCTCGAGTCGTCGATACTCGAGCGGGGCCGTCCGTAACGGCACCGCGCACACCGCTGGCCGACGGTGAGCGAAGCGGTGTAACCGGACACGAGGGGTAGTCCGTCGATGTCCACCCGCAACGGGAGTCCAGCAGTACGATGACACGAATGACGCGTCGCGTGGTCCTCGGAGCGCTCGGCTCGATGGTTTCGCTTGGGGCGCTGTCGGAGGCGTCGCGCGAGCCACCCGAAACGCTCTCCGTTCGGATCTGGCTCTCGGAGCGGGCCGCGACCTACGAGGGAGTCACCGACCGCATCCGCGAGTACCTCGCGGCGATCCGCTCTCTCGAGCACTGGACGGTCGACCTCTCTTTCGGCGGGACCGTCGCGGTCTCGACCGAGAATGCCGCCCGGCTCATGACCCGCGGAGAGTGGCCGAAGGCCGTCGTGGCGGGTGGACTCGGCCGACGCGATCTCGAGCCGGTGGCGGACGTCAACTTGCTGGTGACCGACGGACGGATGGGGGAAGCACCGACCGGATACGGGGTCCCACACATTGCATCCGTCGGCGGGGCACGACACATCGCCGACCTCGAGCCGTTCGACGCGTCGCTCATCGACGGCACGCGGTGGATCGTCCCGAACACGGCACCGACGCGAACGATGCAGGTCCTCGTTCACGAGATCGGACACGCACTCGGGTTGGACCACGAACACGGCGTGGCGATCCGCGACGGCGAAGCCGTGATCGCGACGCCGATGCTCAGTAGCTACGCGTGGGACCCGTCGTACCGGGCCGATCGTGCCCGTTGCGGGTCGGCGATGCCGCCGATGTCGGACGGACTCGAGAAACGGCTCAGCTTCGCTTTCTCGGCGTGTGCCCGCCGCGAACTCGCGACGTACGACGGCGGACTCTTCTCGGACGCCGTCGGAACGGATCGAGACCCGATCGCGACCGGATAGTTGCCACTACGGCCGATACCGAACGGCCGACGGCGCGATCGAACGGCCGTGCGGTTATTCGTCGGTTTCGTCGTCGTTCTCACCGCGGGCGAAACTGGCCTGGGACTCTCCGTTCTGGTCCGCGGCGGCGTTTGGCCCGTCGATGAGCGCCTCGAAGTCGTCGACTTCGTCGTACTGGTCTCGGTACACCAGCGCCGCCTTCCCCGTCGAGGAGATCTCGTAGAGACCGGATCGCTCGGCGGGACCGATCTTCCGGACGAGCCCGTAATCCTCGAGCACCGGCAGTCTGGTGTTGATGTTCTTTCGGCTCTTTCCCGTGTGTGCAGCCAGGTTCGTTGCGACGTTTCGTCCCTTGTCCTCGAGCGCCTCGAGAATCAGGAAATCAGTTGGTTGGCGGAGTTTCACTCTCGTTCACTCTCGTACCGGACTATATTTCCAGTGGTAACTAATACTTTCGGCTCGAGACGAGTTGTTTCTGTTGGTTATTCCCATCAGCAACCTTAAGTAGTGGGCGTACATACGATCCCGGTGGGTGGGCCGAGCGATCGCGGACGGTTCCCCGACCGTCAGTGCCGGACCGAGCAGAGTCCCGGTACGCCGCTCCCCCATACCGGACTCGGTCCCGATTTGCCCATACTCGGCTCCCACCCGCCCCACTCTAGCCGTTCCCGTTTTCCTCGTGATCCGTGCGTGACCACGAGTCGCTCTCGAGAGCCGATTCGGGCCCTCGTCGCCGTACTCGGTTGCCGCGTTCGTTCTGGATCGTTTCGAGCCACGAGAGAAACGACGCGACATCGGCGGGTGACGCGACCCGATAGGACGCACTCGAGGGCGCGTCGTCGCCGACTCGGATGCCGATTCCGTCCGGTTCGACGGCACGGAACGCCGATTCGTCGGTAACGTCGTCTCCGATGTAGACGACGGCCGTTCCGGGGGGCTCGGCGGCGGCGATCAACTCGACCGCGTTGCCCTTGCCCCACGGCAAATCGGGTCCGATCTCGAGGATTCGTTTCCCGGTCGAAATCTCGAGGACGTCACCGCCGAAGCGGTCGACGAGATCGTGGGTGATCCGCCGGACGGTCGTCTCGGCGGCCGCCGGAACGGATCTGAGATGGACCGTTCCGGTCAGGCGCTTGTTCTCGACCCGACAGTTCGGCACGGACACCAGCACGGTCTCGAGCATCGCACAGAGTCGCTCGACTCGTATCGCACGTTTGCGTGCAACTGGATGGACGGCGACCGACCCGTTTCGAGCGAGTTCCAGTCCGTGATTGCCGGCGTAGATCGTCGGTCCGTCGATCCGCTCGCGGACGTCCGTCAGTGCGCGCCCGCTGACGACCGCCGTCGTCACGCCCGGTGTCTCCGCGAGCGCGGTCACTGCCCGTTGATTCGACTCGGTCGGGACCGCCGCATCCGGATCGTCGACGATCGGCGCGAGCGTCCCGTCGAAATCCAGACAGACCAGCAGTCCAGCGGCGTCCGCGAGCGTCGCCCGGACCCGCGACAACCGTTCCCAGAGCGGCCGTGGCGTTGTCTCGGTCGCAGTCATCGCTACACCGGCGGCGTCCGTTCCCGGGAATCGGAGTCGGTGTCGGTGTTCGTTTCGCTGCGCCCACGATCGCCGTGTACCCGCCTGATCCAGTCGAACTGAGTCGCCATCCACGACTCGAGGTCGCCGTCGAACACGCGCTGGCGGAGCGTGTTCATCCGCCGTCGCCGTTCGTACGACGACATCGAGAGCGCGTGCTCGAGTTGCGCCGCGAACCCGTCGATATCGGTCGGATCGATCGTCAGCGCGTGCGACCCAAGACGTTCGTGCGCCCCGGTCCGATCGCTCAGCACCAGCGCGTCGTCGCCGTCGACGCTCGCGGCGACGTACTCCTGTGCGACGAGGTTCATGCCGTCGATCAGCGGACTGACCACCATCACGTCCGCGCGGCGGTAGAGCGCGCAGATGTCCGCCTGGGACAGCACGTCCTCGGTGTAGACGATCGGTCGCCAGCCGTCGGTTTCGAAGCGGCGGTTGATCCGCCGGACCTCGCCGCGGACGAGTTCGCCGTATCGCTCGTAGGTTTCGATGTCGGTCCGGGAGGGTGTCGCCTTCTGGACGAAAGTAAACGCGCCGCGCCACTCCGGATTCCGCTCGAGGAGTCGCTCGAGGGCCGCCAGCCGTTCGGGAATACCTTTCGTGTAGTCGAGCCGGTCCAGCCCCAGCCCGATCGTCGTCCCCTGGGGAATCCCGTACTCCTCGAGTAGGTCCGAAAGCCGGTCGGGATCGTCCGCCCGGGCGTCCCGCTCGTACGCGTCGGCATCGACGCCCATCGGCGTCGCCACGACGCGAGTCGTTTGCCCGTCGTAGCGAACCGTTCCATGGGAGTGGTCGACGGTCGCGGTCGGGAGGAAGCGATCGACGCAGTGCAGGAACTGCTCGGCGTACTGATCGACGTGGAAGCCGATCAGGTCGTTGCCCAGCACCCCCTCGAGAACGCGGCCGGCGGCGGGGCACTGCCGGAACGTCGCCGGCGACGGCCACGGGATGTGCCAGAAGTGCGCGACGGTCGCCCCGGCGGGCACCGAGTTCCGAATCATCCGCGGCGCGAGCGCGAGGTGGTAGTCCTGCATCCAGACGACGGACTCGTCCGTCGCGTGGTCGGCCACCGCCTCGGCGAAGCGCTCGTTGACCGTCCGGTACCAGTCGAAGTCGGTCGGCCGGTTCTCGATCAGGTCGGGAAAGCCGTGACAGAGCGGCCAGAGCACGCGATTACTGAACCCGTAGTAGTAGGAGTCGACGGCTTCATCCGAGAGGTCCAGCCGGCGGAGCGTATAGGCCCCCTCATCCGGCGGGACGGCCACGCAGTTCCGCTCGTCGGTCACGTCGAAGTCAGCGTCGCCGTCGCCCCAGGCGATCCAGGTCCCGTCGGTTCGTTGCATGACGGGATCGAGACCCGCGGTTAGACCGCCTGTCGGCTCGTCGACCGTGATCGATTGCGTCTCGGCCGCGGAACGGCCACCGCCGTCCGTTCCCGTCCGCGGGGGTCCCGTTCCGTCGGGGCTCGTCGCGCCGTCGTCCGACGGCGCGGTGGCGTCTTCGTCTCGGTACTCGTGACGATACGGTTGCCGGTTCGAAACAACGATCAGCGAACCGGGACAGCTGGGGCCGTCGGACGCGGACTCCTCGTCCGTTCGGCCGCGACCGTCGGCCCCTCGCTGTCGATTTCGTACAGTCGTCGACGACAACCGCTCGGGAACTCGCATTCGCTGAAATACCACAGCATCCCGACGGGTTGCTTCGCCGCTTGCGATCGCCAGGGGGTTAATACGTTCCCGTTAGCACTCGCGGCGTCCCGACTGTTCGACCACCGGAACAGTCGCCGCTCGAGACCGATCCCGGACGTGCCGGGACGCGGGGCGTGTGCTGCACCGCGGTGATGGAAACGGGACACACCCAACTGGCCGAGACGCGAGCGACGCACCCCGCTGGCGAAGCGACCAGTGCGTGGTGGCAGCCGGGAGCCGACGACACCTCACCGCCGATGTCGCCAGAACCAAACGTTGATTTCTCGCTCGAGCGAAGCCCCGCCCATGCAACCCCCGTTCGAGCGCCGGATCGCGGCCAGTCAGCGCCGACTCGAGGATGCGGAGGCCGACCTGGCCGTCTGCTTCCCGAGTCCGAATCTGACCTATCTGACCGGTTTCGAGGAGACGCCGTCCGAGCGACACCTCTTGCTGTTCGTTCCCGAGCACGGCGATCCCGCCCTCGTCGCGCCGGCGATGTACGAGGACCAACTCTCCGACCTTCCGATCCCGGCCCTGCAGCTGCGGCCGTGGACCGACGCTGACGACCCGCTCGAGGAGGTCGCGACCGTGCTCGAGGGGTATCGCCTCGGCGGCTCCGACCCGGCGACCGTCCTCGTCGACGATCGACTGTGGGCGACGTTCACCCAGGACCTCCGGGAACTGTGTCCGGACGCCGAGTTCGGGCTCGCCAGTACCGTCCTCGAGCCGCTGCGAATCCGGAAAGACGACGTCGAACTCGACGCGCTCCGGCGGGCCGGCGCGATCGCGGATCGGGTCTCGCTCGAGATCCGCGACCGCGGCGACGACCTCGTCGGGACGACCGAATCGGAACTGGCGGCGGAGATCGACCGCCTGCTCGCCGCCCACGGGGGCGAGGAGCCCGCCTTCGAAACGATCGTCGCCGCCGGCCCGAACGGAGCCCGGCCACACCACCACAGCGGCTCGCGGCCGATCGAGGCCGGCGACCCGATCGTCCTGGATTTCGGCGCGTTCGTCGCGGCCGATCTCGAGGGCGGAACGGGCCGGTATCCGGGCGATCAAACGCGAACGATCGTCGTCGGCGACCCCCCTGCGACATACGAGCACGTCCACGACACCGTCAGGGAGGCACAGGAAGCCGCGATCGACGCCGTCGAACCCGGCGTCGAAGCCGGTGCGATCGATCGCGCCGCCCGGTCGGTCATCGAAGCGGCCGGCTACGGCGACGCCTTCGTCCATCGAACCGGTCACGGCGTCGGGCTCGAGGTCCACGAACCGCCCTACATCGTCGCCGGCAACGACCGCGAACTCGAGCCCGGCATGGTCTTCAGCGTCGAACCGGGGATCTACCTCGATGGGCAGTTCGGCGTCAGAATCGAGGATCTCGTCGTCGTGACCGACGACGGTGCCGAGCGACTGAACGACACGCCGCGAGGCTGGGAAAGCGGCCGCTGAGTTCCGCTCGAGTCGGTCGATGGCTCGGCCGCGTCGAACGGGGACACCGTGTTTCCGGTGAAATCCGATCGGTCGCCGGAGATACGAGGCTGGGGCCGGGACGGGGGCACACACCGCGTTTCCGGTGAACGGCTCTCGGCGACTCCGATCGAAGTCCGAGGCGTCGGCACACCGGATTTCCGGTGAATTTACCGACCGGCGATGTTTATGGAATATCAGGTCCGGCTGGGCGGATCAAAGCAGTGCGAACTGCTCTCACCCACACCGTGTTTCCGGTGAAACGACGTCGGGTTGCGGACCGATGTCGACCGGGATGATGAACTCGAGAACTCCGATCCGTGGCTGGCTCAGACCGACCGATTCGGGGCTGTACCCGCGTTCGATCGGCAATCGTCACCGTAGTTAAAGGACAAACAGAGACGGACGTGGGACGACAGCGTGTGGCGACGACAGCGTGGCAACAGCAACAAAAGAGGGCGACACCAGGCGAGACGCGACCTCCGACCGAGTTCGAGTACGGGACCGGCCATAGCCAGCGACGGCCGCCGACCCTCGTTCGGACACACACCGGATTTCCGGTGAAACTGCTCGGAAAGGGACCCGTTCGGTTCTGTTGGATTATCGACCCGGATCAGTACAGTATCCAACTTACAATATCCTTACAATATCTCACTGCAAACTGACAATCCTTCTCTCGCTCTGCGCCCGCTCTATAGAAATATATAAATGGGAAATCTGAGAAAAGTTCGCCAAGTGGATCGGGCTTTCCTTTGCCCGTGATCGAAGAAGGCGAGCGGCGAGACGACGCTCGCTTCCGTCACTGGTGTCGGTCGGGATTGCCCGTCGATTCCGGTGATTTCCGCGCGGATAACCTCGGATAACGGATTTCCGACGTGTCGAAACCTCCGTTTCAACTGGACACGGCCCACGCCTTTCTCCCGTTTCACCGGAAACACGGTGTGTGTTCGCAGTCGATCTTGCACGCCTCGTTTTGACGAACGAAACGGGTCTGACCGGCACGTCGAACCTGCAGTCGCCACACTACCGGTCCACAGCCGTCACACGACCCGGTTTACTGGACTGTGTCACCGGATCGAGTTCGCCGCTCGAGTCGCCGGTGGCAAACGGAAGGGCTATTTCACCGGAAACACGGTGTTCGACTATGTCGAGTTCCGGCGACGACCTGTTTACACGCGACGACCCGATCTTCGAGAACAAGGAACTCCTCGAGATCAATCATCTCCCAGCGGAAGGCCGGATCGTCGGTCGAGACGACGAGATTTCGGAACTCGCGAACGCGGTCAACCCCGCGATTTTCGGACAAAGTCCGAGCAACCTCCTTATCTACGGGAAGACGGGGACGGGCAAGTCCCTCTGTGCGAAGTACATCTCGGAACGGGCCGTCCGCGTCGCGGGGGACGAAGACGTCACCTCCGCGTTCGCCTACGTTGATTGTGCACAGGACAACACGGAGACGCAGGCCGTCCAGACGATCGCCCACTCGCTGAACGAGCCGGCGATCACCGACATCAGAATCCCGGACAAGGGGCTCAGCACCTCGACGTACTACAAGCGCCTCTGGACGGTGCTTGACACCCAGTACGATGTCGTCCTCGTGATCCTCGACGAAGTCGACAAACTCGACGACGACGATATCCTCATGCAACTCTCGCGTGCGGGCGAGGCCGGCAAACTCGAGTCGTGCAAGATCGGCGTCATCGGGATCAGTAACAAGATCAAGTACAAGGACCGACTGGACGAGCGAGTCAAGTCGAGCCTCTGTGAACGCGAGTTCGTCTTCCCGCCGTACGACGCGAACCAGCTTCGAGACATCATGCAGGCCCGCAGCGATGCGTTCAAGGACGGCGTCCTCGAGCCGTCAGTCATTCCGCGGGCCGCAGCCCTTGCAGCCCGCGAACACGGCGACGCGCGGAAGGCGATCGATATCCTCCGATACGCCGGGGAAATCGCCCAGTCGAAGGGCAAGGAGACGGTTCGGGAGGAGTTCGTCGTGCAGGCGCGCGAGCGGGCCGAAACCGATCGGTTCCGGGAACTCATCCGCGGATCGACGCCCCACTCCCGGTACGTCCTGCAGGCCCTCGCCGTCCTCTCGCTCAATGCGGCCGACGAGGACGGGTTCCGAACGACGAAGATCTATGACGTCTACGAGGAGATCTGCCGCCAGGAGCGTTCCGATCCCCTCTCGCTCCGGCGGGTTCGCGACCTGCTGAAAGAACACGCGTTCCTCGACATTCTAGAGCAGACCCGTCGGAGCGGCGGGAGCGCGGAGGGGAGCTACACGGAACACCAGTTGCTCGAGGACCCGGACGTCGTCCGGACGGTGCTCGTCGAAACCGACGAGTCGTAGCCGTCCGCCACCGCTGACGCGGACCGGCCGTCGAGGAGCACGCGCCAATCGCAACGCGCCGACATTTCACCGGAAACCCGGTGTGGGTGTAGTACGGAAGATAATAGCCAAGGTGGAGATGAGGAACAGTCGAGGGAGGAACGGAGTCGAGGATGTGACGAAGCCAAGGACGGTTCGGCAGTCGGCTTCGGCACTCGATGCCAGTCAGTTCGGCACTCGACATCGATTTCGGCAGTCGCGGTCGGCCTCAGTAGTAGTAGAGTTCGAGTTCGTGACCGCAGTTCCGACACCGGGTCTCCGTCCCCCGGAGCGGGTTCGAATCGCTCTCCGGATGGATACCCGGTCCCGGCGGAACGGTGGCGCTGACCGTCGTCTCGCATTCCGGGCAGCCGATCCGCATCTCCGCATGACCTGTCCGGGACATCGCTCGAGCGTAGTCGACGCTCTCCGATAGTTATCGGAGTCGTACGCGACCGCTGTCGCTTCCTTCCGGCCGGCAGATCGCCGTAGAGGGTGATTTACGTCGCGAAACGACCGGAGCTGATACGACGGTTCCATCGGTTGCCCGTCCGTCGGTTCGACTCGATTGGAGGGACTGTTTCCACTCCGAAAGCCGTTCTTTCCGGCCCGAAATCGGCGATCGGGTCCCACGACCGTCTCGCTTCTCAGGCCGGACAGCGTCCGAACCGTTAGATCGTGTACGTGATCTCGTCGAACTCGAAAAACGCCGTCTCGTAGCCGTCGTGACGGGACACCTGCGGGGGCGAATCGACGGTAATCGTCACCCGATCGCCCGCCACGAGTTCGTCGAGTTCGAGCCCGTAGTGATGGCCGAGCTCGCCGTCGAGCGTTTCCACGAGCCCCTCCTCACGGACGACCTCACCGTCGCGTTCGACGGTAGCGGACAAAGCGGTAAGCGGGAGGATAATGTCGTTGTACGGCGTTCTCGGGCAGACCGCCAGGTAGGAGCCGCCGTCGGTGAACCGGTCGGCATCGGTCACGAACGCGGTGATCGCCGCGTCGCCGCTGCGCTGGGTCCCGAGCGAGTCACCGGGGATGTCCGCGATCCGCGGCTCCTGGCCCGTCGGCGGCGGGCCGAGATCACCGCCGTGTGAACCGCTGCCGTCGCCGTGGTCCATCAGCGACAAGGCATCACGGGTGCCCCACTTGCTCTCGTCGAGCGTCTCGAACGAGAGTTCGTTGATGTCGGACCGGGCGTACTCGAAGTCGACCTCGAGCGAGGCCGCGGTGTCCAGTCGTCCCTCGAACGCGCCGGTTCGCTCGAGCGCGACGGGACCCGCCCGGATGCGGGCCGTATACTCGCCTTCGCCGGGCAGCCCGACGTTGTCGCCGTAGTGAAAGCCCATCCGCTGGGAGAGCATCGGCCACGGCGACGAGATGCCCGCGTCGACCGGCGAGCCGTCCTGCAGGAGCTCGACTCGCATGTCCACCGGTAGGACGGTTTTGGTTTCGCGATCCCAGAGAGTGGTCATGAGATGGAGGGTATCGTCCGTTTCGACCTCGACGCGTTGCTTCCCGTCGCTGGTCGCCTCGACGGTCCAGAACCGGTGTGGAAAGGTATAGGAAAGTGCAACGGCGTAGTCGCCGTCGGCCGCCATTCCGTAGGTTCGCATCTCCTCGCGCGAGGACGGGAGGTAGACGGCGTCGGGACGGTTCTCGACGAGCGGCGGGTTCGCCCACGCGGACTCTTCTTCGAACCCCAGTCCCTCGAGACAGCCGGCGATTCCGACGGTTCCGATCGTGGCTGTTCCGCGGAGAAAGCCCCGACGATTCATTAGGCGGCCCTTCGCCGCCGCCGATAAAACGCCTGTTGGTTTGCCGTTCGAACGCCCTTACCGATCGAACGCTCCGCGAGATGCGCAGTCCGTACCCGGACCGCCGACAGCCGCCCCACGCCTCTCGCTTTTCCCCTCGATGAACGTTCGGTCTTCGTGAACCGAACCAATGAACCTTTGATCGGGCGTTCCCTCGAGTCAGATATGGACCGGCGGACATATCTCGGCACGGTCGGAATCGCGGGACTCGCAAGCGTTGCCGGTTGTCTCGGTGAGACGCTCGGTGGCGGAACGAGCGATACCGTGCTCGATCCGCCAGAACAGCAACGCGGAGACCCCTCGTATCCGATTCACGGCGACGACTTTCCGGAATTTTCCATTCGCGACCCGCTCGCCGACGAGACGCTGTCGCTCGAGGACGTCATCGACGAACGCCCGTTCGTCATCACGTACTTCTATGCGTCCTGTCCCGACGGGATGTGCCAGCAACTGCTCCAGCACCTCCGTCGGATACAGGCGGACGCCCTCGAGAGCGGTTACGAGGACGATCTCGCGTTGCTCGCGTTTACGTTCGATCCCGATCGCGATACGGCCGACGCCCTTCGCACGCACGGCGAGCGAATGGGCATCGATGTCGATGCGGGACACTGGCACTTCCTTCGACCGGAAGACAACGAGACGGCCAAGACGATGCTCGAGGAGACGTTCGGGCTGCCGCTCAGACGAGACGACGGTGAGTCGACCGCCACATCGGACAACGAGTCGGCGGACGCCGGCAGCGGATACACGTTCACGCACTCGGCGCTCGTCCAACTCGTCAACGAGCGCGGCATCGTCGAGCGGGCGTATCCGAAAGCGGCGACTCAGCGCGACGCGGTCAACACGCAGGTGATGGTCGACGACACGAGAACGGTCGTGGGGGTGGACGAGTAGCGATGCGTCGCCGCGACCTCCTCGCTGGACTCGGCAGTGCGGGCGTGATTGCCGGCGGCGGTGCGGTCGCTGCGTTCGGGGTCCCGTCTCCGGCCACCGTCACCGAGCAGGAGGACGATGGCGACGACTCGTCCGGTATCGTGGGGAAACAACACGACCCCTACGAAATCGAGACCGTCGACGCCCCGGGTAGCGAGGCCGGTACCGTCCGCGTTCCGACGCCGGATCGGCCGACGTTCGTCGACTTCTTTGCGACGTGGTGTTCTCCCTGTATCAAACAGATGGACGCACTCGCGACGGCACACGAGCGCGTCGGCGACGAGGTCGTCTTCCTGTCCGTGACGACCGAATCGATCAGCGATACCGAACTCAGGGACTGGTGGGCGGAACACGACGGCAACTGGACGATCGGTCTCGATCCGACTGCGGAACTCACGTCCCGATACTGGGGAACGCCCTACCCGTCCGCCGTGTCGATCGACGCGACGGGGACGGTTCGATGGTCCGAAACCGGGATCAAGACCGCGGACGAACTCGTCGCCGGTATCGAACGCGCACTCGAGGCGAGCGAATCAGCGAACGAGGCCGAATAGGATGGTCGACTCGACGCTCGTCATGACCCTCTCGTTCGGGCTGATCTCCGGAATCGGGACCTTCTTCTCTCCGTGTTCGTTCCCGCTTTTGCCGGGCTATGTCGGCTTCTACGTCAGTCAGACCGACGGCGAGCGGGCGTCGCTCGGCGGTGCCTTGAGTCGGGGACTGATCGCCGGTCTCGGGGTCCTCGTCACGTTCAGCGCCCTGCTTGGGGCGACGTTCTGGGTCGGTCACGCGACGCTGTCGTCGATCAAGTGGTTCGAAGTCGTCGCCGGACTCGTCCTGATCGCGTTCGGTCTGTTGGTCGTCCTCGAGCGAGCGCCGACGCTGTCGATCACGCTCCCCAAGCGGCGCTCGAGCGTGCTCGGGTTCGCGATCTTCGGGGTCGGCTACGCGCTGGCGGCGGCAGGATGTGTCGCGCCGATATTCATCGGTGTGGTCACCCGGGCACTGTCGCTGCCGACGACTGAGGCGGCGGTGCTCCTCGGAACGTACGTGGGCAGTTTCGTGGCCCTCATGGTTTCGTTGACCGTCGCGACGGGGATGGGACTCGTCGCGAGTGCCGGCCAACTCGCGGCCTATACTGGACTCCTAAAGCGCGTTGCGGGGGCGGTGATGATCGTCGCCGGAGTCGGGCAGCTCTATCTCGCGGTCGTCGTGCTCGACGTGTTCGGCGTCTTCTGAGTCGAAGCGGTATCGTTCGACGGATCGTTTGTCTCCGTCTACGCCGGAGCGACGGCCCGCCCGGGTAGTCGCGTCCGAGCGGCCGTCGAACGGAACCCGGCAGGCAACGGCAAGTCCGAAACCTATCCCCCGGTCTCCCGAACGGGAGACAAACCATGTATCAGGACCTACTGCTCGCGACGGACGGCAGCGACGGCGCCCATCGAGCGACCGATCACGCCGTCGAACTCGCGCGGGAACTCGACGCGACGCTCCACGTCCTGTCGGTCTCCGAGGACGGCCCCCATGCCGCGGAGAAACAGGACCGGTTGCGGTCCGATCCGGAGGACGAGGCCGCTTCGGCCGCCGAACGCGCAACGGAGACGGCGGAGCGTGAGGGCGTCGACGTCACGACGGACATCCGTCACGGCGTTCCGCAGGAACAGGTCGTCGACTTCGCGGAGACGAACCCGGTCGATATGGTCATCGTCGGGACGGCGGGTCGATCCGGGCTCGACCACCTGATCTCGGGCAGCGTCGCCGAGGAGATCGTTCGGAACGCACCGGTGCCGGTTCTCACCGTTCGCGACACTCCCTGACGACGCAGTTCCAGTGACCCGGACACCTACGCCCGTGCTACGCGTCGATACGAACTCGACACGCACCATGCGGAACAGTGACGAGTACTCCACCGTACCCGCTCGTCCGCTCGTCTGCGAGGGTGCCGCCGGATGAGCGACGGCACCGCCACCGTCGTCCACGATACGCTTCATGTCCTGGTCGTCGGTAACTCCGACTCCGCCGACGACGCGATGACCACACTCGATGCGGCGTTCGACGACGGGGCGCTGCTCAGAGCACGAACGCTCGAGGGCGCGCTCGAGCGACTCGCCGCTCGAACGGTCCACTGCTTGGTCTGTCCGTTCGCGAGCGCGGACGCCGGATCGCCCGCTACCGACGCGCTCCTCGAAGAACTGGCGGCCCGAACCGGCGAGCGGCCGATCGTGGCCCTCGTCGACGACGGGGACGCCGCTCGAGCGCTCGCGGCCGGCGCGAGCGACGTCGTCGAACCGACCGCGTCCGACGCGGTCCTGACTGCCCGCGTCAGGACCGCCGCCGAGCGAGAGCGCTACCGGCTGGCCGCGACAACGACGGCTGCGCGTCCCCGGTCGATCCTCGAGCACGCCGCGGCGGTCGTCTGGGTGCTCGATGCCGACGGCGAGATCGAGTACGCGAGCCCGGCCGTCGAGCCCCGGTTGGGGTATACACCGACGGAACTCGAGCGAACCACGATTACGCGACTCGTCCGGCCAGCCGATCGCGAGGCGGTTCGCGAGACGCTTGCCGCCGTCGCCGCCGCCCCGATCGGGACGACCGAACGGCTCACCTGCCGGCTAGGTCACGCCGACGGCACCTGGCAGGTCGCGACACTGACCTGTACGAACCGACTCGAGGACCCGGCCGTCGAGGGGATCGTCGTCACGCGAACCGGCGTCCCAGCCGACGAAACGGCCGTCGACGACGAGCTACGAGCGGGGCTGGATCGGCTCGGAGACGCGTTTTTCACCCTCGGCCCGCGCCGCGAGGTTCGGTATGCCAACGAGGCGGCGCTGGAACTGTTTTCCGCTGGCGACCGACCGGACGGCGACGCCGTTCCGACGGGGACGGTCGTCTGGGACCTGCTCCCCGATCGACTCGGCGACCGACTCGCTGACCGGCTCCGCGAGGCCGACACGACGGGCGAGTCCGTCGAGTTCGAGACCGCACTCCCCGATCGCGAGCGCCGGCTCTCCGTCACCGTCCACCCCGGCGACGACGGCGTCTCCGTCTCCGCGAGGGAGCGGCCCGCCGAGACCGCCGCCCCAGCGGCGTCGGACCGGGATCGCTGCGCGCTCCTTGAGGATGTCGTCGACGCGATCGACGACGGCATCGCCGTGCTCGAGGGAACGACGGTTCGGCTGGATAACGCGGCACTGCTGGAACTCGCGGAGGCGGATGCGCTCGTCGGCCGCGACCTCGGGGACGTGTTCGACGACGAGCTCGCTGCGACGGTCCGAGAGCGGGCGCGGTCACCCGTCGTCAGGTGGATGGAGCCCGTGACGGGCAAACTCGCGACTGACGTGGGCCAGCCCCGTCCGGTCGCCGTCTCCGTCGCACCGCTGCCGGATTCGGATCGAACGCTCTGTGTGGTCCGCGACAGGCGTGGCTCGCTGGCCGCCGCGTTATCGACGGTCCAGGCAGCCGTCGCGACCCTCCGCCGTGCCGACTCACCGGATCCCGTTCGCGACGCCGTCACCGGTGCCGTTCGCGAGTGTACCGACGCCGACATCGCAATCTGGTATCTCGTCGACGACCGCCTCCGTCCGGCGACGGTGGCGACGGGACGAACGGGCGAACGCGATCGGGACGCGCTCGAGCTGCCGGCGATCGATCCCGGCGACACCCCGCTGGCCGACGCCCTCGAGCGCGGCGAACCGACCGTCTACGAGGGCGGGAGTCTCGATGCCGCCCTCGCTCGGCCCGGGCTCCGGGCCGAACGGCTCCTGGCCGTCCCGATCGGGGACCGGGGGCTCGTTCTCGCGACCAGCACGGAGCCGATGGCGTTCGACGGGCTGGACACAGCCCCGATCGAAACCCTGGCGGACGCGGCCGTACTGACGCTCGAGGGGCTCGAGCGCCTCGCCGCTCTCGACGGGTGTCAGCGCGACCGGGAGCGACTACGGACCCACACGGCACGAGCGGAACGGGTCCGGGAGGCGACGCGGTCGCTGCTGGACGCGCCGACCCGCGAGGCGGTCGAACGACGGCTCTGCGAGGCCGTCGTCGCCCTCCCTTCCGTCGAGTCCGGCGGCGGGATCGAACTCGCCTGGGTCGGCCACGCGGACGACGGCGGCCAACGGATCGTTCCCGAAACGTGGGCCGGTCGCGACGCGGAGTTTCTCGAGGGGGTTCGGATCTCGCTCGACCGACACACCGGGTCGCCGACGGCGGACGCTGCGTCGACCCGCGAACCGGTCGTTCTCGAGACGCTCGAGGCCGCCGAAACCGGCCGACCGGACGGAGACGCCACGGAACGAGCGTGGCGGCGACCGCTCCTCGAGCGGGGGATTCGGTCCGCGCTGAGCCTCCCGCTCGACTCTGGCGCGCTCCGGTACGGAACGCTGACCGCGTACGCCACGCGGCCGTCGGCGTTCGGCGACGCCACCCGCCGGGCCTGCGAACACCTCGCGGCGGTGGCCGGCGACGCGATCGCTGCGATCGAGACGAAACGCGCGTTCCTCGCCGATCGCGTCACGGAACTCGAGGTCGTCCTTCGGGACGAGTCGGAACCGCTCTCGTCGATCGCGGAGCGGCTCGACCGTCGAATCGACGTTCGGGCCGTGATTCCGCGGTCGTCCGGCGGTTCGACGGTGTTCTGTTCGGTCCGCGACTCCGACGCGGAGGGTATCCACGAGGCCGTCGGCTCGCTGCCGGCGGTCGACTCAGTTTCGATCGTCGGCCGCGGGAACGGCGACCCCGTCGTCGAGATTCGACTGACCGAGGCAACCGAGCCGTCCATCGCGCGGACGGTCGCGGACCACGGCGGCGTCCTCCGTTCGGTGACGCCGGTCGACGATCGGACCAGGGTCGTGATCGACCTCGGGGAGCCGATCGGCGTCCGCTCGTTCCTCCGCGCGCTCGAGGCGGCTCACTCGGGCGCGGAACTGGCCGCCCGCCGGGAGCGGGAGCGGCCGCCGCGTTCGACCCGGCCGTTCGAGACGCTGGCCGAGTCCCTCTCGGAGCGACAGCGACGGACGCTCGAGGCGGCCTACCACGGCGGGTTCTTCGAGTGGCCCCGCGAACACACCGGCGAGGAGGTCGCCGAGTCCCTCGGCGTCTCGCAGCCGACGTTCAGCCGGCATCTCCGGATCGCACAGCGCAAGCTGTTCGCCTCGGTGTTCGACGAGGCCGAGGACTGAGACGGGAACGGCGACCGACCGATTTCGGTCGGTAGCACGCTTTTACTGACGCGTTTCGACCCGGTAACTCGCTCTTTCCGCGCCGTCGAGAGATCGTAGCGATCTGACTGCTGAATCAATATTGAGGTCGAACTCGAGCCGATGTCCGTGTATAGCGTCCACGATCATGTACTCGGCTCCTAATGTGCCATTCAATGAGCGCGTTCGAGGTAAGTCGTACTTACGACGGCCGTCCCTCCGGGCGGGGGATGGCTCGATGAGCACTGATATCACCGATTCCGAGGACGCGACCGAGACCGAGGGCGTCTCGAACGCTGAGGTGACCGGTGGTGACACCGAGACCGTCATCGATCCGGCTTCCGAGGGCGAGCGGCAGGGGATTCGATCCCAGGCCGAGGGCGGCATCGTCGCCCAACTCCGCCTCGATCACGCGGCCCTGTTCCTGCGACCGACCCTGCGGAACGCACCGGACGTCACCGTCGAACCGGAGTACTGGACCACCATCGAGCCCGGACGGACGGTCGTCTTCGTCACCGTCTACGGACGCGAGTTCGATTCCTTCGAAACCGCTCTCGCGGCCGATCCGACCGTCGCCGATCCGGTGCTCGTCGATCGCTACCCCGACAGCCGAGTCTACCGCGTGACGCGTACCGACCGCGCAGTGACGGTTACCGCGGAAACCGCCGCCCTCGGTGGTCGCCTGCTCGACCTCTCGAGTTCCCGGGACGGCTGGCTCGTCCAGCTTCGGTTCCCCGACCGCGAGCGACTCGTCGCGTTCAACGACTACTGTCGCGAGCACGACATTTCAGTCACGGTCGATCACCTTCGGGTTTCCGACGACGAGAGCGACGGCGTCGTCGCCCTGACCGACAAACAACAGGCACTCCTCACCGTCGCCCACGAAGAGGGGTACTTCGACGTGCCGCGGGGCATCTCGCAGGACGAACTCGCGGAGCGGCTCGACGTCTCGAAGTCCGCGGTCTCCCAGCGACTGCGGCGGGCGATCGGCGAACTGTGCGCCGCGACGCTCCCCTGATCGCACGTCCCGATCGGTGACCGCAAGCGGTGTTCGGCCGTGGCAGCGCCGTCCGAGTTCGCGCGCGAGAAAAAGCGATTCGTCGATCGTATCGAACCGTGTCAGTTCGAGGTCGTCTCGAGGGGCGTCGGTCGGGGGCGGCCGATTCCGGCCGCCATCGACCCCGTTCCGCGGCGGTCCTTACTCTTCGTCGTCGTCTTTCATCGACCCGAGCTGATCGACCAGCTCGTCCGTCGAGACGTCGGACTCGAACGACATTTCGCCCTGATGGTCGTTTTCGTGGACGTTGACCGCCTCTACGTCCTCGTCGTCCGTCGTCTGCTCTTGCTGTTCGGATTCGTCGTAGCTACCAAAACCCATATGCACACGTCCCGCCCCACCGCAAAAGGTGTGGCGGTTCGTTCCATCACCGACGGTCGGCCGGCGATGTCCCACCGCGTTGCGCGGCCGAAGGCCGTCCGCTCGCGGGCGTCTCGAGTCGCGCCATTCGATCGACGACCGCGCTCGGCGCGGCGACGATCGGTGTCCGCTCGTTTCCCCTCCCTACCGATCGTTGGGGGCCGATACCGGGCGTTCGACGCTCCGTACGCGAGCGTCGGTCGCCTGTTCGGGTATCATACTTTTCGGACGTCCGCCCTCGATCCGATACGACGCGGCGAGCGACGCTAAAACAGCCGTATTGCGGAACGAACTCGCAGAACGGATAGTCATGATACGGTACTCGAAACGACTGTCATCGACAGGCAGCGGCGGAGTACCTGCGGACTACGGGATTCAGTAGCCCGTCTATAGTAATGGGTTCGGGAGGGATGAATTCCGCTCATGGTTGCGTACCGTCTACCGTCTCGATCACTTTCGATGGATCGGCAGGATACCACGTCGCCGCTCCTACCGTCGTCGGTGGGGGACCGAGCCGACGGCGCGTCGTCCCTGGGAACCGATACCGTGTCCGGGCCACACGAGCATCCCTGCCGGCCTGACGGTCGGTGAACAACCGATGTGTGGAATCATCGGCCACGTCGGCGATGGCAACGCGCTCGAACCGTTGCTGACGGGACTCGAGAACCTCGAGTATCGTGGCTACGATTCGGCCGGCGTCGCCGTCCAGAACGGCTCGGGAATCAACGTGGCAAAACGCTCCGGGCGGGTCGAGGAACTCAAGGAGTCGATCGGGGACCCCATCCGAGGGACGGTCGGCATCGGCCACACGCGCTGGAGCACGCACGGGCCGCCGACCGACGCGAACGCCCATCCCCATACCGACGAGAGCGAAGACGTCGCCGTCGTCCACAACGGGATCATCGAGAACTACGCCGCGCTCAGGGACCGACTGGCGGCCACCGGCTACGAGTTCACGAGCGACACCGACACCGAGGTCATTCCGCACCTCGTCCAGTACTACCTCGATGCCGGCTTCGACAGCGAGGCGGCGTTTCGCCAGGCTATCGACGAACTCGAGGGTAGTTACGCCGTCACCGCGATGGTCTCCGGCGAGCACGTCCTCTACGCCGCACGACAGGGCTCCCCGCTCGTCGTCGGCATGGAGGACGGCGAGTACTTCCTCGCGAGCGACGTGCCGGCCTTCCTCGAGTACACGGACAGCGTGGTCTATCTCGAGGACGGTGATGTCGTCATCGTCGACCAAGACGGCGTCGAGTTCACGGATCTCGACGGGAATCCGGTCACGCGGCCGTCCGAGACCGTCGAGTGGGACCCCGAGCAGGCGGGCAAGGGTGAGTACGATCACTTCATGCTCAAGGAGATCACCGAGCAACCGACCTCGTTGGCCCAGGCGATCGAAGGGCGGGTCGATCCGACGAACGGACGGATCGCCCTGTCTGACTTCGAACCGGGCACCTTCGACGGTATCGATAGCGTCCAGTTCGTCGCTTGTGGGACGTCGTATCACGCCGCGCTCTACGGTTCGCTGGCGTTGAACCAGGCCGGCGTGCAGTCGACCGCGCTCCTGGCCAACGAGTACAGCGTCTCGGCCCCGCCGATCGACGACGAGACGCTGGTGATCGCAGTGACGCAGAGCGGCGAGACGGCCGACACGCTCACCGCGCTCCGGCGAGCACGGGCCGAGGGCGCGGCCACGCTCACGGTGACGAACGTCGTCGGGTCGACGGCCGCCCGTGAGGCCGACGACGCCCTCTTCATCCGCGCTGGTCCGGAGATCGGCGTCGCGGCGACGAAGACGTTCTCCTCGCAGGCCGTCATGCTCACGCTGCTGGCCCAGCGCATCGCCGGCGACCTGCGGGGCGAGCCCGCGGCCGACCTCGAGACCCTCCTTCCGGAACTCGAGTCGATGCCCGGTCGGATCGAAACCCTGCTCGACGAGTCCGACGCCGACCTGATCGCCGAGCGGTACCGCGAAAGCCAGTCGTACTTCTTTATCGGACGCGGACTCGGCTACCCCGTGGCACTCGAGGGTGCGCTGAAGTTCAAGGAGATCACGTACGAGCACGCCGAGGGGTTTGCTTCCGGGGAACTCAAGCACGGCCCGCTGGCGCTGGTCACGCCCGAGACGCCGGTGTTTGCGATCTTCACCGGTCAGGAGGACGAAAAGACGTTGAAAAACGCTGAGGAGGCCCAGACCCGCGGCGCGCCCGTGATCGCGGTCTGTCCCGACGACCATCCGGCCGTCGAGGCCGCCGACGAGCAGCTCGCGATTCCCGAGACCGAGCCCGATCTGGCCGGACTGCTCGCGAACGTCCAACTCCAACTCGTTTCGTACTACGCCGCCGACCTCCTCGACCGGCCGATCGACAAGCCCCGTAACCTCGCCAAGAGCGTCACCGTCGAGTAGGACGGCCGTTCTTGATCCCCCGTTCCGACCGGCCGCGGACAGTACTCGCCGACGGCGTCCAGCTTCCGAGCGCGGTCTCCGTCCCCAGTAGAGCCGGGTGACGACGATCCTCACCGACGGCTATCGGAGCGTCGCGACGAGTCGGCAGGAAGGAACTCGCTCCGCGGCGAGTGCGACGAGACGTACCGCCGATCGGACTCGAGTCGGGTCATCGAAGCCGCAGGACCTGAGACCACCCCCGTAGCCCGGTCCGCACGGCGTCGGTGGTCGCGACCCGTACTCGAACGATGTCGGAATCGAACGTGGAGGGTCTGTGCGATCGAGCCGCGGCGACGGACCACCCGGCTCGTGGGTATCGACCGATACCCTCCAATTGAACTAGGAATCGCCCGTAATATAAAGGGCACACCTGATAGCTACGGTCGATCCCGGATCGCTACCGGACCGGTGCTCGAGCGGACGACCCCGACGGCATCTATCGACGGCCCGGAGAGTGGGAGGGTCGCCCGACTCGTTCGATGCTGCCTCACCGTCCGGCCGGTAGCCGATGTTTCGATCGCGTAATATCGGATTACTCGTCCGAAATACTCTATTTCTCGCACGCGAGGCGTTGACACTCTCGATATTCCGAGTGTCTTGTTCACTGGTAGATCACGGGCGAAAGCGCTGACTAACGGCGAGCCAATTGATTATGGAGTCTATAGTAAATACCGTTCTGTCGGTACGGGCTGTTGATGTCGACGGATCAATCCGCGAAGTGGACGCCGATGTCGTCACGATCGCAAACGAGCGCCCCTCGCTGTGTCAACTGCGGCAACCAGGTGACGCGTCAGTTCGCCCGCGTATTCGGTGATAACCGCGACGTCGTCCACGCCTGTCCCGACTGTGCGACGTACCGCGAGATGAAGACCTCCGATTTCATTCCCGAAGAAGCCAGATAGCCGGTCCGTCCGGATGTCCCCCCTCGAGCGCCGCTGGCGCTACCGTCCCGGTACCGAACTGACTCGGACCGTTCCTCGCTGTCCTCAGTGGTCTGCCGCCGTCGTCTCGGTGACGAGCCCCTTCGCGGTCTCGAACAGGTCCGCCGCGGCCGATTCCGACCGCGCTTCCGCGGTTACCCGGATCAGCGGTTGAGTTCCGCTGGCGCGAAGCAGGAACCAGCCGTCCTCGGTCTCGACTCTGACGCCGTCGAGCGTATCGACCTCCTCGTATCGCGCTCGAACGCGCGCAGTCACGTCGGCCATAACCGCCGTTTTATCCGCGACGTCGAGGGACGTTCGCCGGATCGGATACCGATCGATTCCGGCGACGCGATCGGACAACGGCCCCCCGTCGGCGACCAGTTCGACCAGTTTGCAGGCCGCCAGCGGCCCGTCCGGGCACCGCGTCTCCTCGGGCCAGATCCAGGCACCGCTCGGCTCCCCGCCGAAGACGACGTCGGGTTCGGTCGTCCGCTCCGCGACGTAGACGTCTCCGACTCGCGTCCGGGTCAGCGACGCGCCGACGCCGTCCAGTACGTCGTCGACGGCGAGACTGGTGTCGACGGGAGCGGCGACGCGGTCGCCCTCACCCGCCGCTTCTCCGGCGAAGATGGCGAGAAGGACGTCCTTCGGCACGAACGATCCCGTTTCGTCGACCGCGACCATCCGGTCGGCGTCGCCGTCGTGTGCGATTCCCACCTCGGCGTCGGTTTCCGCGACGAGCGTCGACAGGGTCTCGAGGGTTTCCTCGGTCGGTTCGCTTGGCCGGCCGGGGAACGAGCCGTCCTCCTGCCCGTTCAGCGTCCGCACCCGACATCCGAGATCGTCGAGGACCGCCGCCGTCACGCCGCCGGCACCGGTACCGCTATCCACCACGACGCTCGGCGATCGCTCGAGGGCGACCGCCGTCCGGAGCGCGTCGGCGTGCCGGTCCCGAACGCCGGTCCGATGTGACCGATCGCCGACGCCGTCCCACGCTGCGAGATCGTAGTCGTCCTCCCGGATCCGTTGCTCGATCGCCTCGCGCTGGTCGGGTCCGAACGCCTTCCCCGAGGGTGTCCAGAGTTTGATCCCGTTGTCCGTCGCCGGGTTGTGCGATGCCGTGACGACGACGCCCGCGTCGGCATCGAGGTGGGTGATCGCCCGCGCGACCGTCGGCGTCGCCTCGACGCCGACCGTGATCACGTCCGCCCCGCACTCGCACAGCCCCGCGCTGACCGCGTCGACGAGCATCGAACCGCTCTCACGGACGTCGCGACCGACGACGACGCGCTCGTATCCCTCCGAGGCAACCGCTCGACCGACCGACAGTGCCAGCTCCGCCGTTACGTCGCTCCCGACCCGTCCCCGAATGCCGCTGGTTCCGAACATAGCCGCTCTTGAGAGCGGCGAGTGCCTTACTATGCACGGGTTAACCACGAAGTCGGCCGCGGTTTCGGTCCGTGCATCGCCGCTGTGTCGTCGTCTCGAGGCACGCCCGGCGACCGCCGTTCGTGACGGCGCGCCTCGGCCGGGCTGGCGACGACCGAGCGTTAGTCGCCCCCTATATTTCTGAACTGTCGGGGCTGTCTATATGAGTCTGGCCGGTACGCTCGAGCGAGAATGAGACCGGCAGAGCCTTCCGCCGCCGGACGTGCTCCGGCGGCCGACGGACCCGCGCCGCGGCCTCGACCGACCGACGTGAGAAGCGACGAGCGACCGTCCTCCCGAGTCCCCTACGCCGACCGCTCGCGGGCCGAACGGAGTGGTCGACACCGATGAGCACGACCGAACCGGACGCCGAACTCGATGGGGACGGCGAGACCGACGACCGCGGCGACGGCGGAGACGAGTGGGACCGTGATGACGGCCTCTCCGAACTCCCGCCCAGCGCGAAACTGGTCTACAAGGTCCTCGAGTACGAAGCACCGCTGACCCAGGAGGGGATCGCAGCCGAGTCGCGGCTCTGTTCCCGAACCGTCCGCTACGCGCTGGGGAAACTCGAGGAGCAGGACTTGATCACCAGCCGCGCCTGTCTCGAGGACGCTCGCCAGTCGAAGTATCAGCTCGCGGCGTAGGGACCGTGCACCCGACGGATTGAACCCGATAGGACGACCGGTCGACTGGGACGGTCGCCGTCGGACTACGCTACCGGTGTTTCTGATACCGATCGACGAGCAGGTCGATCCCGAACGCGCCGGCCGTGATCTCGTACTGGATCTCGAGGCGGGGGTTGAACTTCGCCTTGTAGCGGTTGATGCTCGGGACACCGGCCCCGACGAGGTCGTACTCGTCGATGCCGCCGTGCAGGCCGTCGCGCATGACGTGCCAGTCTAACAGGTCGTTGATCGCGATGTCGACGTCGGCGTCCGGCTTGACGCCGCCCTGCCATCGATACCGCGTCCGGTCGGACTCGACGACGAGGATGCCGCCGAGGAACTCGCCGTCGACGCGACAGACGTAGGGCCGAATCGCGCCCTCGGGGAGCATCTCGTGGAGCGACCGTGCGAAGTCGGTGCTCAGCCGGAACGGTTGGCCCTGGCTCTCGTAGCGGTCGCGGACCTTTTCGACGATGCGCGCAACGTCGTCGGTGTCGCCCTCCGCGATCGTGTAGCGGTCCCCGTCGGCGTTCCGGATGTTACTCCGCGCGTCGCTGCTGAACCGTTTCAGTAACGCGTCCTCGCTGCCCTCGAGATCGACGACGTACGTGTGGCCGGGTTCGACGTCGTACTCGTTCCAGACGAACGGCCGGATGTCGTCGAACTCCGCCGTGACGAACTTGCTGTACAGCGGCGCGATTTCGTCGTCGATCCGCTCGAGACAGCCCTCGATGAAGCGTTTGGTTCGCCGGTCGGCCTTCCGTTGTTTGAGTTTGTCGACGTTGAGCAAGGCGGGACCGAGGTACGACGTCCACGAGTGGGGAGCCGGCGAGAACGCACCGGTGACCGGCCCCTTCGTGTATTCGAAGACGGGAAAGACGCCGACCGGCTCCTGGCCTTTGAAGCCAGCGAGCAGATAGGGCGTCGTGCCGGTGTCCTCGGCCTGCAACCGGAGCGCCTCGGCCCGGAAGAAGGGGTTCGTTCCGTCGGAGCGCTCGACGTAGCGGTTCCACTCGTCGGCATCGGTCCGTGGATCGAGGGCGCGGATGTCCACGCTCATAGATATCCCAGATCGGACAGCCGGTTTTCGACCGTTTCGTCGTCGGTCGCGGTGATCGGCTCCGGATCGTACGCCGGGTACGATCGCTCCGCAGTCCTGTCGACGACCGGGAGCGGGGCCCCGTCCATCGCGGCGTCGATCGGGACGTCGAAGAGCGAGCAGATCGTCGGCGCGATATCGAAAATCGTCGCCCCCTCGAGGGCGGCGGACTCGTCGAATGCCGGTCCAGCGGCCGCGACGACGCCGGTGCGCTTGTGATTCCACGGCTCCATCGGTTCGCCGAACTGCGCCGTTCCGAGGGTGGCGTCGATCGCCGTGTCGAACGCCCGGGGAACCGTCACGATATCGGGTGCCGCGTCGACGTGCGGGCCGTCGAAGTAGTGCTCCCTCGGTTCGACGGCGTCGAACATCCGGGTTCCGTCGGGCGTTCGGACGGCCGACAGCGTCTCGATGAGTTCCTCGCGGACGGGCTCGTACTCCTCGGGCGGTACCTGTCCGCTCGGCTCGCGGCCCGCGAGATTGATCCGGACGCCGAGTTCGCTCTTCGAGCGGACGTAGGCGCTCGACTCGGGGAAGTCGACCTGTTCGCTCCCGGCCCGAATCACGTCGTCCGGGACGCGCTTGCCGATCGGTTCTTTCAGCCCGACGCGGTCGAGCGCGCTCGCCACCCGCTGGGTCGTGAGCCCGACGCCCGCGGCGAGGTTCATCGCCCGCTCGAGCGGGCCCGCCGTGTGATCGCCGGGCTCGGCTCCCTCGAGCAGATCGTTCTCCCAGGACTTCGACCAGTCGGGCATCCCGTCGCCGCCGCTCCGAGCGCTCACGTAGCCGCGCTCGCGGAGGAACTCGTTGACCCGGAACTCGTCGCCGGTCACCTTTCCCATCCCGTGGTCGCTGACGACCAGCACGTTCTCGGGCTCGGTTCGCTCGATGGTCGCCGCGAGCTGTCTGTCGACCTCGCGGTAGACCGCCTCGATCGCCCGTTTGTCCCCGGGTCGTTCGTGAAACACCGAGTCGGTTTGCTGGAACTGGAGGAAGCCGAAATCGGGATCGATCCGGCGTGTGAGATAGCGAAACGCGTTTCCTCGGAGTTCGATCGTCCGCTCGTACCCCTCGATCGACCGGTCGGGTGCCGGCCCGCTCTGCGGATAGACCCAGTACTCGCCGCCGCAGGCGAGTTTCACGTCCTCGAGAATCCCGTCGGGGTGGCAGTCCGGGTTCTCGGGGGCGGTCAGACCCGGAATCAACGCGCCGTCGAACGCCCGCGCTGGATGGGTCACGGGCACGTTGACGACCACACTCGAGAACCCGTGGTCGCTCAGGAGTTCCCAGACCGGCCGCGCCCTGACGTGGGTCGCGTTGACGACGTCCCACTCGTAGCCGTCGAACGAGAGGAAGTCGTAGACGCCGTGTTTGCCCGGGTTCTTGCCAGTGTACAGCGACGGCCAGGCGCTGGCCGTCCACGGCGGGATTTGGGACTCGAGCGGTCCCGCCGTTCCGCGATCGAACAGCCCCTCCAGGGTAGGAAGTTCGCCCGACTCGAACAAGGGCTCGAGCACCGGCCGACAGCCGGCGTCCAGCCCGACGACGAGCAGACGAAGGTCTTCGTTGTCGGTCGAACCTGCCATGGCAGCGTTGTCCGTTCGCCCGTGCTTTGTTATGCAACTGCTGGCCGACTGTAAGTTCGCACTGGCGGTTCTACGGACGGAATAGCAGTTCAAACGGCGTGAGTGTCGATCGCGTCGGCTGACTGTAATACTCGATTGGCACGCGACCGCGGGCTGTATCGCCCCTATCACTAAGGCCACGGCCGGGTCCGTCTTACGTCGATGATCGTCTCTACTACTGGTTTCCCCGCCCGCCGCTTCGTATGATCGATGCCACCCCGTCCGTGTTCGACGCGTCGCTTTCGGGGACGGGGGCGGGGATCGATGCGTTCATCGACCGGCACGCGCCCGACAGCATGCACACGTACTACGGTTCGGGGAAAGTCGCACTCCGGGACGGGCTCGCCGGACTCGTCGAACCCGGCGACAACGTCGTCGTTCCCGCCTTCCTCTCGCCCGCCGTCGTCGAGCCGTTCCACGAACTCGGCCTCGAGTCGCGGTACTACGCCATCGAGGAGTCGCTCGCACCGGACATCGCCGATCTCGAGGCCCGGATCGACGCCGACACCGCCGCCATCGTGTCGGTCAACTACTTCGGCTTCCCCCAGCCCGGCCTCGAGCGGATCGCCGCGCTGACCGACGAGTACGACTGCTACCACGTCGACGACAACGCGCACGCACCGCTGAGCGTCCGTGACGGGACCCTGCTCGGAACGCACGGCGACCTCGGCATCACGACGCTGCGGAAACTCCTTCCAGTCCCCGACGGGGCGGTCCTCTACTGTACGGACGAGACGGTCACAGCGCAGTTCGCGCCCTCGTCGCTGGCGGGCCGATCGAATCGCATCGCGACCGCTGATTGCCGGTTCGTGGCCGCCTCGATCGCCGAACGGGTCCTTCGGACCAGCCCGTCGCTGTACCGCTCGGTCGAGGCACTCCTCGCGGACGGGACGGCGGACTCGTCGTCCGTGGACCCGGACGGCCGATACGAGGCCGCCAAAGTCCCGATGTCGAAGCTGTCCGCGATCGTCGCCGACGCCGTCGACCCGGACGCGATCCGGGCCGCTCGTCGGGCGAACTTCCGTGCGTGGCGGCGAGTCGTCGCCGATCGTGAGGGCGTGACGCCGCTCTTCGACCGACTGCCGGAGGGCATCAGCCCGTACGAGTTCCCCGTCCGGACGCCCGATCGCGACTCGTTTCTCGCGGCGCTCGAGGAGCGTGGCGTCGTCGGTGCCCACTCCTGGCCGATCCTCCGCGAGGCCGTCCGCGAGGACGACACGTACGAGACGTCGATCCGACTCGCGGACGGTCTCGTCGCGCTTCCCGTCCATCAGGGGATCGAGCCGTCGGCCATCGAGGCGGTCGACGATCGGCTTCGAACGTGAGGTGTCGTCGCCACTGGAACGATGGACACACTGGCTACGACGCCGTCATGCGGTTGGGGGTGTAGTGACTGTCAGTGGTGACTTGTAGCACCGACCGATCGTCTCGATTCGATCGGTCGCGCTCCGTTACTCGCCTGCCGCCGCAGCCGGCAGTTCCGCCCGCACGTCGTCGGCCAGCGCGTACGTCCGTTCGCCGGACCGCTCGAGCAACCCGTCCGTCCGGAGCTCCGAGACGAGACTCTGGACTGCGACCCGCGATCGGTCGACGCGAGCCGCGACGGCCGCCGTCTCCAGCGGACCGTGTCGCGCGAACACGCGCAGAACCGCCACGGCCGTCTCGCGCGAACACTGCGACCCCTCGCACGCGCGGGTGACGCGCTCGCCGATCCCCTGGGTCTCGAGCAGTTCCGTGCGGTCGCGTTCCTCGTCCGCGACGCTGGACCCCGGCTCGTCCACCGTGTCCGGCTCCGACGCCGCGTCCGCGTCGGCGGGCGTGTATCCGAACTCGATGTCGTCACCGCCGGCCTGGACGATCGCCGTCCCGTCCGCGTCGGTACCGCTCTCCTCGGCCCCGACCGTCGCATCGTCGACATCCCGTTCGGGACGCTCCTCGCGCTCGAGGTCGCGGACGACCGCGCGCAACTGCCTGTTTTCGTCCCGGAGCCGATCGACTTCCGCTGCCCGATCCGCAAGCTGCTCCTCGAGGTGTTCGATACGGTCGTCGCGCGCGTCGAGGTCCGCCTCGAGTTCGTCTCGCTCGGTCTCGAGGTCGGCGATCTCCTCGTGGAGTCGGCGCAAGTCCTCGCCGCCGCCGGGGAGCTGCGACTGGATCGTGTCGGTGTTCTGCAAGGCGTCGGCCATCTGTCTGGCCGCACTCGAGACGTCCCGCGCCGAGGCGAGGTCGTCCTCCAACGTCTCGATCCGTTGTTGCTTTTTCTCGAGTTCGGCCTCGAGTTCCTGAATCCGGTCCTGTTCGCGGTCCTTGCGCTCCGAGATCTGCTGGAGGTCGCCGACCAGCGCGTCGGAGACGGACTTGAGTTCGGGGCGCTCGAAGTCGTCCAGGCCGGGCGTCGCCCCGGCGTCGAAGGTCCGCTTCCGGCGAAACTGGATCTTCCGGACGTCGACTTCGGTCCAGTCGGTCTGGACGAACGCCTGCCCGTCGTCGAGATCCGAGACGAGTTCCGAATACTCGGTGTCGATGATCCGACCGACGACCTTGGTGTCGTTGTCCCAGGTCAGGCGGTGCCAGACCAACCAGTTGGCCTGCGTGATGAAGTCCTTCTTCACGTCGGCCGGCCGCTGGCTGATCCCCACGATTCCCAGGCCGTGTTTGCGTCCGCGTTTGCTGATCTTGATCAGCAGGTTGCCGGTCTCGCCGACGCCGCCGCCCTCCGGGATGTACTCGTGGACCTCCTCGACGACCAGCAGGAACGGCTTCTTCAGCTTCTTCTCCTTGACGAACAGCTGCCGGGCGATCTTCCGCAGGAGTTCGTCCGCGACGTCCTCGTCGAGATACCCCGACACGTCGAGGATGACCGGCACGTTCTCCTCGAGCGCCAGCGTCGCCATCTGCTCGGCGTGTTCCGGTCCGATCTGGATGTCACACTCCTCGTCGGCCCCCGCGTGGAGCATCTCGTACTCCTCTTTGAGCCCGTAGTACTCCCCGTCCGTGTCGACGATGAGCAGGGGATACCCGGCCTCGAGCAATTCTTCGGCGATCACCGACGCGGTGTTTGACTTCCCCGAGCCGGACTTGCCGGTGACGAACCCGCGACCGGTGAGGAGTTCGACGACGGGCAACTGCAGGTCGGCTCCGTCGGCCGTCTCGCCGACGTGGATCAGGCGCTGCCTGGAGCCGTCGCTCACCGATCGACCACCCCGGTCGTGCGCGGTTCGTTCATACTATCTGTACAGTTCGAACACGCAACCTTCAATATTGGCCTCGATTCCGCCGTCGATGTCGGCCGGCAAACGCCGCCTGTGCCCCAGTGGGATCGGCCGACGGGCGTTCTCGAGTTCGATCAATCCGCGTCGTGCTCGACCGTCCGCTCGCGGACCGTCATCCCCTTGCGACCCAGATGCTGGAGTTGCTTCCGGGCGAAGTCCTCCTCGCGGGTCCCGCGGGTCGCGAGGACGTAGACGAGCGCGCCGCCGGCGGGCCGCATCGTCCGGCCGGCGCGTTGGGTTCCCTGCCGGCGCGAGCCGCCCAGTCCCGAGGCGACGATCGCCAGATCGGCCGTCGGCAGGTCGATCCCCTCGTCGCCGACCCGCGAGATGAGCAACAGGTCGCGCTCGTCGCGCCGGAACTCCTCGAGCAGTCGCCGGCGCTCGTGGTATGGCGTCTCGCCGCTGAGGAAGGGCACGTCGAGCGCCTCGGAGAGATCCCGGCCCTGCTCCAAGTAGTCGACGAAGACGATGGCCTTCGCGTCGGGGTGGGCCGACAGCAGGTAGCGGACCTCGTCGATCTTGCCCCGATTGCGGGCGGCGATCCGGTACTTTTCCCTGCCGTCGGCCGAACCGTAGGCGTTTGCCTGCTCGTCGTCGCCCCACGGTACGTACCGGATCTCGAGTTCGGGCTCGGCGACGTGGCCCGCGTCGAACAGCGCTTCCCAGTCGGTGCCGATCGGCGGTCCGACGAGGGTGAAAATCTCCGTCTGGCGGTCGTCCTCCCGAATCGGGCTGGCCGACAGCCCGAGCCGGTGTTTGGACTGGAGGTGCGTGCTTCGCCGGTAGACGTCCGAGGGGACGTGCTGGCACTCGTCGAAGATCACCAGCCCCCACTCGCGGTCGTCGAACAGCGAGCGGTGCCGGTCCATCCCCGCGATCTGGTAGGTGGCGATCGTCACCGGCCGCACCTCCTTGCGGCCGCCGTGGTACTGGCCGATCTGGTGGGGCTCGAGCGAGGTGTACTCCACGATCGTGTCGGCCCACTGCTGGGCGAGATCGCGGCTCGGGACCAGGACGAGGGTCTCGCCCTCGACGTGGGCCATCGCGCCCGTCGCGGCCACCGTCTTCCCGCTGCCCGGCGGGCCGACGAAGACGCCCTCGCCGGCCTCGGTAAAGCGATCCACCCACGTCCGCTGGTAGTCCCGCAGCGACACCCGTAGATCGATCGGTAACTCCTCGCCGGACTCGAGTTCCCGGTGGTCCTGGACCGGATAGCCGGCCTCGTAGAGGATGCGCTTGATCGCGGCCTCCGCCCCCTCCCGGACCCAGTCTTCGGTCTCGGAGATCGGCGCGTGGACGTGTTCCTCGTCTAACTTCTGGCGGGCGACGTTCCCCATGATCTCCGGGCTCTGGGCCTCGAGCACGGTGTAGCCGTCCTCGTGGGTCGTCAGCCGGAACTGGTGGGCGCGGTCCCACTGGCTCTCGACCCAGTCCTCGAGTTGGTCGGACCGCTGGCCGAGCGCCTGTCGCATCGTCCGCACGAGTTCGTCGAAGGTGTCGTGGGGCGTCCCCCAGACGTCCTCCGGCCGGACGACGTAGCGATAGCCCTGTTCGCCGTTCCCGTCCGCGAGGTGGGCGAACTGCGAGAGTTGCGCGCGGGTGAACTGTGCGGGGCGGTCGACCACGATCTCCCGTCGCTTCGGAAAGACGACGACCCGCTCGCGGTCGGTCAGATCCTCGAGTTCGCTGGGATACCAGATCACGGGGTCGGTCGAGACGGCGTGGCGCTGTAGCTCGCCCCTGTCGGCGAGGGCCTCGAGTCGCTCGGTCGCTTCCTCATGGGGCATCTCGAGCGCACGGGAGACGGCCGCGGCGGTGAGCACGGGCCGCCCCTCCCGTTGGCTGGCGTCGTGGAAGTCGGCGATCGTGAACTCGGCGTCGCCCGTCTCGTGCTCGTCGCCGGCGTCGATCGGCTCCGTGTCACCCGACGCTGTGGGGTCGCTTCGCTGCTCGTCGGCGGGCGTCGAAGAACGGTCGTCGGTCACTGGCGAGTCGTAACGCCGGTGCGGATAAACCGATTTCGCTCGCCGACGGCGGGGCGTCGAGCGTGTCCTTCCGGGGTGAGCGTCTCCGGACCAGGATAGCTATATTTGGCTGGACGGCGTTGCCTTCCGGTATGTACCGCGCGATCCTTCCCGAAGGACAGATCGAATGCGACCGGTACGACCACGTCGAGAACGGCGTCGAACTCTACGACGAGGACGGCACGTTCATCGCCTTCATCCCGTACGCGAACCTCCACGCGCTGGCCGACGAACGACTCTACACCGAGAGCACCAGCGAGGGCGAGCGATCGATCATGTAGCCGGCTGTTGATCGATCGCCTCGAGTTGCTCCCGATAGCGGTTGCGGACGGTGACGACCGTCGTCTGGGCGGTTTCGGCGACCGCTCGCTGGGGGATGGTCTCGTCACAGAGGAGTCCGGCGGCGTAGATGGCCGCGGCGGCGAACCCCGTCGGTGATTTGCCCGAGTGGAGTCCCTGCTCGGTCGTCCGGTCGATGATTTCGATGGCTTTGGTCTCGACATCGGTATCCACGTCGAGTTCCGAGCAAAACCGCGGGACGAACTGTCTGGGATTCGTCGGCTCGAGGTTGATGTCGAGTTCGTCCGCGATGTACCGGTAGGTCCGGCCGATCTCGCGTTGTTCGACGCGTGCGACCGAAGTGACCTCCTCGAGACTGCGCGGAATGTCCTCCTTTCGACACGCGGTGTAGAGCGCACTGGTCGCGACGCCTTCGATCGATCGGCCCCGGATGAGGTCCTGCTCGAGCGCCTGTCGGTAGATGACGCTCGCGGTCTCCTTGACGGGCTTGGGGACCCCGAGCGCGCTCACCATGCGGTCGATTTCCGAGAGGGCGTACTTGAGGTTCCGTTCGCCCGCGTTCTTCGTTCGGATGCGTTCCTGCCAGACCCGGAGTCGATGGAGTTGGCCGTGTTTGTCGGCCGACATCGAGTGACCGTTTGCGTCCTTGTTGCGCCAGTCGATGGTCGTCGTGAGCCCGCGATCGTGCATCGACTGGGTCAGCGGCGCGCCGACGCGCGACAGTTCGTCGTGTTCCTGTGCGTTGAACGCGCGCCACTCCGGCCCGTAGTCGATCGGGTCCTCGGTGAGAACGAGCCCACACTCCTCGCAGACTTGCTCACCGCGGTCCGGGTCGTGGATGATCGTGTCGGTCTCGCAGTCGGGACACAGACCGGTCTCGACCTCCGCCGACTGTGATTCGGTGCTGCGTTGATCGATGATAGACCGCGTCATCAGTAGCCGGAGGAAACCCTGCCGGCACTGTAAGGGGTTCACATGGTTTCGCGGGAAACACCGACTTACGATGCCGCCGGCTGTCAGTCTGCGTGATGGTTCGCCCGAGCGAGCGCGGCGAATTACATACCCGGTTACGGCGGGGTGTCGTTCCCGCGACAGCGAGGGCCGACCGTCACCGCTCGAAGAGAGAACGGCAGATGACCGATACGGCCGCCAGCTGCCTCGAGCAAACAGAGCGGCGGCCGTATCGGGACCGTGTCCCATCGGTCGTGTCCGGGTGAAACGACCACGGATCGGTCGCTTCGACCCACTGTGAGCAATGAACACATACTACATGAATAGTGGCGATCGTTGTTGTGACCTGTCGACATAAATCGCCCATTCATGACGTAAATCCGTCGTTCGGTTGTGAACTGTCGCTCGCTTTTAGGTTGGCTGGTTCGAACCTTCGGACCCAGTGCTGTGTTAGTACGTAGTCCCCGGGATCGTGTTCGTCGTCGGCCGTTCGCCGAGCCAACCGTTCGTACGCAGTCGATATACGGGCACAATCGCCAGGTACGGCGCGGCGACGCGGGCGTTCGAAATCGCCCGCCGTGGCGGCGGCCGAGCGCCGCGGGAGTGCCGTCGAGAAGTCGTTCCGTACCTCCTTTGCAGACGGTGCGAAACGTGGCCGTGTTTAAGAGTATCTCTGTTGGTGTACAACCTGGTGTGTCAATCGTGATTTCGACTCGCCGTTCGAACGTACAGCGGTCGCCGTCGGGACGACGCTCCGGTGACGGGGAGCAGGTCCGAACGGTGCCGACCTCGAATGGTGTCTCTACAACCGGAGGGTCGTCGTAATGTCCTCGATCGATACGTCGCTACCCGACGAGATCGCCTCGGTCGCCGACGCCGACGAGGACGAACGCCTCTCGAAGGACGTCATTTTCGAACTCTTAAAGAATCGCCGCCGACGGGAAGTCCTCGCGTACTTGCTCGACGCCGACGAAACGGTTACCCTCGGTGAACTGGCCGAACAGATCGCCGCCTGGGAGAACGATACCGAGGTCAACGCGCTCAGTTCCGATCAGCGGAAACGCGTCTACGTCGCCCTCTATCAGACCCATCTGCCGAAGATGGACGACGCCGGCATCGTGGAGTACGACCAGGACCGGGGCCTGATCTCGCTCGCTGACAACGCGGACCTGCTGATGATGTATCTCGATACGGACAGCCACCGACAGGACCGGTGGGATCGATGGTACGCCGCCCTCAGCGTGGTCGGGGCCGCCCTCCTCGGCGCAGCGGCGCTCGGCGCACCGCTGCTCTCGACACTCCCGATGCTCGGTCTCGCTGGCACCGTCGTCGTCGCCTTCTTCTGTCTCTCGGTCGCTCACGTCGTTTGGAACCGCTCGCAAGAACGGACCGTCGACGGCAAACTGTCCCGGATCGAGTGACTCGACGTTCGTGACGGCGCTCCCGTGTCCCGAGCCCGCGATGACTCTCCCGTCAGCCCGTCCGCTCGAGTGACGGTCGTCCCGTTCGGCGAGTCGCTGCGTTCCTGACACACCATCGCTCGAGTGCTGCGTACTGGGGCCAGCGCGGCCACCGCTCGACGCCAGCGGCACGCCGCCGGCTCTCGATTCGGCCACCCTCGTCTCGGATCGCCGAGAAGGTTTTTTATCACGCGATTACGTACGTTCGATTGGCTCCCGACGACCGTCATCCGATACCGGAGCAGTCGCGTGCCAGCAGCTGTTCCCGGCGCGGGAGCCGTCTTTCGAATCGTACCGCCTTGGCCACCGAGCCCTACCCCCCGGAGTGACCCGTCCTCGAGTCGCGACTCGACGAGGGACCGTTTTCCGTTCGTTTCGGCTCCGGATCGGGGGAACGGTCGGGATCGACGGCGTCGACCCTCGGTTTCGGTAGCAGGTCCATACCCGGTCGCCGTCCCGAGGGCGAGTTAGGGTTCGTGAAGTAATCGGACTAAAACTAATGACCGGCGTCCTGTCCGTCCGCTCATGGTCGTTCGAACCGCAGTCGTCGGCGCAGGAACGGTCTCGCGAGCCCACCTCGCGGGAGCGCGGAACAACCCCGAGATGGAACTGGTCGCGGTCTGTGACCTCGACGAGGACCTGGCCAGAGAGCGGGCGCGGGAGTTCGGGACGATGGCCGTCACGGACGTCACCGAACTGCTCGACGAACTCGACTGTCTACACGTGTGTACGCCGGTCCAGACGCACTTCGACATCGCTCGGCAGGCGATCGAAGCCGGCGTCGCCGTCATCATCGAGAAACCCGCCACCGTCACCGCCGAGGAGGTCGAGCAGTTGCAGGCGCTTTCCCGCGAGCACGACACGCCCGCGACGGTCATCCACAACCACCTGTTCTATCCGGCGGTTCGCACGGCACGGGAGCTGATCGACGACGGCGAACTCGGCCACATCAAGTCCGTTGACACCCTCTATGCGGGACTGACGCCGCCCGATCAGGTCAACCGCGGGTCGTGGGTGTTCGAACTACCCGGTGGCGAGTTCGAGGAGGGACTGCCACACCCGATCTACTCGCTCCTCGGCATCGGCGGCTGGCCGGAACGCGACGACGACATCTCCGCACAGACCGTCCTCTCGGACCATTACGAGGAGGACTTCGAATACGATCAGGCGCAAGTCCAGTACGTCTCCGAGGACGGCGCGCTCTGTACCGTGACGATGCTCTCGGGAACGCTTCCCCAGCGCCTCCACGTGATCACCGGCTCCGAGAAGTCCCTCGTGGTCGACGAGATCAATCAGTCGCTCTACGAGGTCGACGAGGACTACACCTCCTCGGTCATCGCCCGCTCGAAGAAGAGCCTCGACGTCTCGCTGGCCCAGGTCACCAGCACGCTCGAGAACGCGAAATCGGTCGCTACCTCCCGGCTCGACGATAGCTGGGAGGCGGAGACGGAGACGAACTCCCACTGTGCGATCTTCGACGGGTTCGTCGATGCGATCGAAGGTGACGCCGACGTGCCGGTGCCCCTCGAGCAGTCGAAGTGGACGATCCGTATCATGGAGACCATTCGCGACGCCGCAAAGCCCCGTCCGGAGGCGGACGGAACGGAGACGGCGGACGCGGCGGACGGCGACGACGCGGCCGAGGCGACCGCCGACGCCGAGTCCGTCTCGACCGACCTCTAGAAACTCCCGGTAGCCCAGCCGTTCCTCGCTTCCAATGTCACTGTCACAGCGTATCGTCCGCGGAGTCAAGGCCACGTTCGGCGCTGAACTGCTTCGACTCGGCGCGCAAGGGGCCATCACCCTGTTGCTCACGCGGGTGTTCCTCTCGCCCGACGAGTACGGACTCATCTTCCTCGCCATCGCGGTCTTCTCGATCGCGACCCTCTTCGGGACCCTCGGGATCCCGAAGTCGATGGCGAGGTTCGTCACGGAGTACCGGGAAACGGACGACACCCAGATCCGCCACATCGTCCGGTCCTCGATCGCGTTCAACGTCGTCACCGTCGGGCTCGTCTGCGTCCTGTTCTTCCTCTTTCGCGGCACGATCGCAGCCGCGTACGGCGAGCCGCGGTTAGAGCCCTTGCTGGCGCTCGGCATCGCTTTCATCGTCGTCAAGGTCGCCCACGGCTACCTGCTGATCGCGTTCCAGGGCTTTGGCGAAGTCACCCTGACCGCCGCGACCAGTACGGTCTCGAGCGTCGGCCGACTCGGCTTCATCGTGCTCTTCCTGATCGCCGGCTTCGGCGCGTACGGCGCGCTGGCCGGCTTCGTCGCCGGATATCTGGTCTCCGTCGCCGTCGGCGGATACTTCCTCTACCGAATCCTCTCGTCGTATCCCGCGACCGAATCCCCGGAACCCGGCCTCTCGACGCGGATCGGCAGGTACAGTCTCCCGCTGACGGCCTCGCAGGGCGCGAACGTGCTGTACAAGCGTGTCGACACGCTGATGGTCGGGTTCTTTCTGACGCCGGTCGCGGTCGGCTTCTACGAACTCGCCAAACAGATCTCCACGTTCGTGATCGCGCCCGCCGACTCGCTCGGTTTCACCGTCGCACCGACGTTCGGCGAGCACAAGTCGTCCGACCGACTCGAGCGCGCCGCTCGGGTGTACGAACAGTCGCTCGAGTACGTTCTCTTGGTGTATCTGCCGGCGGTCGCCGGCATCGTCCTCCTGGCGGAACCCGGGGTCCGGTTCGTCTTCGGCGACGCGTACGCCGGGACCGCACCGGTCCTGCAGGTGTTCAGCGTCTTCGTCTTGTTTCAGGCGATCGACAAGATCACCAACGACAGCCTCGATTACCTGGGTCGGGCGACCGAACGCGCGGTCGGAAAGGGACTCACGGGCGCGTTGAACTTCGGGCTGAACCTCGTCTTGATCCCGGCGATCGGCGTCGTCGGCGCGGCGACGTCGACGGCGCTCTGTTACGCGCTCATGGTGTGTTACAACGTCTATCTTATCGATCGGGAACTCGCCTTGCACTGGCGGCGACTCGCGACATCGATCGCGACGGCCGGCGGCGTGACGGTCGCGATGACCGCCGCCGTCGTCGCGTTACAGCCGTTCGTCACCGGACTCGTTACGCTGCTTGCGGTCATCGCCGTCGGCGTCGCAGTCTGGGCGGTGCTTTCCGTCGCGAGTGGTCTCGTCGACATCTACGAGATCAGGACCCACATCTGACTCGTCTCGCCGTCGACGACCGTCGTGTGTGCGCGCTGTTCCGGACGCGGTCGACTCCGAGCGGGTCGGCGCTCGATGACCGGACCAAAACCCCTAACGTGTTCGATAGCAGTAATACTTGACTGATCGACAGCCGAGAGTGTCAGTGTGTCCGGACGAAGCGTCGGTAAAACGGTATTACCGCGACGCCGTACTGCGGTTTCAATATAAAACATACAACCCATAATTCCCTATACTAACCAACAAACATCGACGAATGTCTGAATCTCTGTTTATTTTATACAGATCTAAGCGGAAAGTTTATGGGGACATATTCTCCTTAACCGAACGCATGGCACGCGACAATTCGGTATTGGATGATGGCGATTCCGCGGATAACGCCCTCGAAAGCAGTGATACGAGCGGTAATAACGAATTACTCGACCGTCGCTCGTATCTGAAGCTGACTGGTGCGGCGTCCGTGATCGGCGGCGGGTTCGCGACCGGTACCGCGGCCGCGCAGGACGACTACGAAGTCATCGAGGCGTCCAACGAGTGGTACACCATCGACGACGGTGAGGTTTTCGAGAACAAGATCATCGACTTTTCGAACGGCAACTGGTTCGGGCTTTACGCTCGAGAGTCGACGAACTGGACGATCCGGAACGTCGGCTTCGTCGGGACCCACCGCTACGACAGACACGCGATCGCGGTCGCCGACGTCGACGGCAACACGTCGACGATCGAAAACGTCTACATGGGCGACGGCTGTGTGCGCCCGAGCAGCTACAGTTCCCACGGACAGTGTGGGATCTGGGTCGCGCCGGAACACAGCGGGCACATCGACATTCGGCACTGTAACGTTCAGGACTGGCCCAACAACGGGATTTACGCGTCCGCGCCCGGGTACAACGGCAACGGCGGCACGGTCCACATCGATCGCTGCTACGCGGCGAACAACTACGTCTCGAGTTTCCGTCTCAGTTCCGACGGCTCGAAGTGTACGGACTCCGTCGCGTACAACGACGGCGACGGCCGCTACAACGGTCGGTGTTTCTGGGGCTGGAACCCCGGCCGGATGGAGGTCACGGGCTGTGACTTCAGTTCCGGTTCCTACAACGACGCGATCCACCTCGGCCGAAACGGCGAGACGACGCGGATCCGCATCGCGGACACGCAGTTCGATGGCATCAGCCAGCGCGGTGACGTTCGCCTCACCCGCGGGGACGGACTCGGCTCGAACCCCGACCTCTCGATGCCCGACGGGGTACCGACCTCGGCTGCGGAGGCCGCAAGCGGCGGCTCGTCCGGCGGTCAGTCCGGCAGCGAGTCGTCGACCGACGACTCCGACGGTTCGTCGCTGGCGAACACGGTCGTCTTCGACGGGAACGGCACGTCGGACACGACGAGCTACGAATTCGTCGTCAGCGAGGCGGTCGAGCCCAGCACCGACGAGAACGCGACGATCGACGCGGCGGCCTCGGTCGACGGCACCCGCGCCAGCGGTACCGTCGCCGACTACCTCGACGCGTTCCGCTTCGACGGGGAAATCGAGCGCCTGTCCGTCGACGGCGACGCGACCGTTCGGGTCAACGGCGTCGAGATCGATCCCGCGGATATCGACGACGTTCTGGACGACATCATCGTCATCGACGGGAGCGACGAGGACGTGACTCGCTACGAGTTCACCGTCAGCGGCGAGGCCGAACGGAGCGGGTACGACGGTGCCTCGATCGACGACGAGGATGCCATCGAAGACGGCACCGTCTACGGTGTCGTCGCCGACTGGAAGGACGCCTTCCGGTACAGCGGCGAGATCGACCAACTGACCGTCGACGGCCCCGGCACCGTTTCCATCAACGGCGACCGTGTCGATCCCGCCGACTACGGGACCGACTTCCCCCACGTCCTCGAGGTAGAGGGGACGGGAACCCCGGTCGGCTTCGAGATCACGGTCGACGGCGACATCGAACTCGCTTCCGACGAAGCGCCGGAAGACGAGGCGACGACGATCTCCGGCTCGACGGTCCAGAGCACCGTCACCGACGGCAGCCTCCGGTTTCGCTTCTCCGGGACGCTGACCGACGTCTCGCTGATCAACGGGACGCCCACCATCACGGTCGACGGCGACGAGATCGATCTCGAGGAGTACGGCGACCCCGAACTGCTCCCACACGCGGTCGTCTTCGACGGGACCGAAACGGCCGAGCCGAGCACGTATTCGTTCCGCGTCGACGGGAAGGTCATCCAGGCCGAGTACCGCGACGCGTCGGTCAACGAGAACGATATCGTCGAGGAT
Organism: Natrinema altunense; assembly: GCF_000731985.1. GTDB lineage: Archaea > Halobacteriota > Halobacteria > Halobacteriales > Natrialbaceae > Natrinema > Natrinema altunense. Next base: position 131,372 of record NZ_JNCS01000003.1, on the reverse strand, counting down.
ACGACGGTCCGCGGCGGCGTCGGCAACTGGCTCGACGCCTACTGGTTCGACGGCGATATCGAGGACTTCCGGATCCTCGGCGACGCGACGGTCGACGTGCAGTACAACGCGCGCGAACAGTAAGCCGGCGTCGGTCACTGACGCAGCGTCAGTGAGCCGCGATGCGGGACCTGTGATCGGCGCGATCCATACTCGTTTTGTGCGTTCCGGTTCGATTCTCGGGACGCGAGAACCCACCAGCCACGGCCCGCTGCCGTAACCGGCTCGTGGTCGCCGTCGGGGGTTGATGTACACTCGCGGGAAGACGCTATCACTCTCGTACCGCTCTCCTCCCGATTACGGTTCTCCCACCCGATCCGCATCACCACCGTCTGTCGGTCGCTGTCGACCGCGACCGACGACAGCGGCCACGACCGGTACGGACGTACTCCGTTCTCGAGTCGACTCTCTGAACGCCGACCGTTCGCTGGCGTCGGAGTCTCGGCCGTTCCGTCGTGCTGTCGCGGTCGGCCCGCGAGACCGTGGAGAGGCGCGGCTGGTCAGTGTATCGCTCGAGTCAGGTCCGAAAAACGAGACGGAAACCGGTCGCGCGGATGGTGTCCGCGTACCGAGCGTCACGCGGTGGAGGGCGTCACGTCAGCGGGGGCCGAAACGGCGTGTGAGAGGGTACGTACACGCGGTGGAGGGTAGACTCGGTCGCGTCAGCGAGTCGGTGCTCCGCGAAAACGGGCAGCGTCGTTACTTCTGCGAACCGGACGCGGCTTCTTCGGGGCTCGTCGGGACGCCCTGCGGGATGAACGCCTCGGGGTCGGTCCCGACGCCGTCGCCGAGCTGGACGTTCGAACCGGCGTGTTCGGCGATGCCGGCCCCGTCGTCGTAGTCGGTGTTCGTGACGGCGATCTCGGTCGGGTTCCCGTTCGCACCGGCGTCGATAGCGGTGTTCTGTCCGTTCATCTCGATCTGGCAGTCCTCGACCTCGATCGTCCCCGGGGCCCAGCCCCAGATACCGCGGCCGACGTACCCGTGACTCCCGTCGACGTAGACGCTCGAGTTCGTGACCTTGCTCCCTTCGGTGGCCAGTCGGAAGTGCGAGACGTAACAGTTCGCGGCGAAACTGCTGTCGATGTGGATCGTCCCACCGCCCTTGGTGCCGGGTGCGGAGCCGTAGATCGCGTTGTCCGCGAAGTTCTGGATGTTGACGTTCTCGAAGTCGATGTGCCCGTTGTGGTCCGGCGCGACCCAGAAGGCCGTCTGCCCGTGGCCGTTCGGGTTCCCGTTCCCGGTGCTCGAGCCGTCCCCGAGGTAGACGTTCTCGACGGTACAGGTGCCGCCGCTCGTGTCGGAGATGCCGAACGTGGCGGTCCCGGTGCCGGAAGTGTTCTCGCCTTTGAAACCGACGTTCCGGATCGTCCAGTCGCTGCTATGGGCGGTGACGATGATGTCCTGACCGGTCGTCATGTCGATGAGTTTGTTCTCCCAGGTCTCACCGGCGTCGATGGTGATCGTCTGTCCCTCGGCTTCGATGACCTCGTAGTCGTCCTGAGCGGCGGCCGTGCCGGCCCCGCCGATCGCGGTCGCCGCGGTCGCCACGGCGGCGAGCGAGCGAACGTAGTTACGGCGGCTTAATCCGCTATTACGGCCTGCAGTCGGAGTGGATTCCGTCTCGGACGTACGGGGGTTCTGCGCCATACATGTCCGTAACTCCGTCTTACACACATAAACTTTTTCTTGGAGCTATGGCTTAAATTTACAGAATATATTTCTAACACTGGGTATTGAGACACAATCTACCGACATTCGTCCACGAATCTATGAACGAATTGATGACAGTTTCCGTGGCCGTAATCGACCCTTTGTCGAGGAAACGAGAGCGTGTCGAGCGGAGAGGCGCTCTCGACCCCGAACCCGACGGGGAAGACGAACGCGGGCGCTCGCCGTCGCCGACACCGTTTCGGACGGACAGTTCCGTCTTTCTCGAGTCGTAAGCAGTTCTTACCGACCGTTCCGACCGGTCTCGGTGGTCCGGATGGGGTACGTCGGTCTCGAGTCGACGGCGTGTCCCGTCACGGGACGGTCAATCCGAAACGCGCTCGCGTGCGCGAAGTGATCCCCCAGTTCGTCGTGGGATCGCGAGCCGACGTCGGCCGACACTCGCTCGCTCCGTCAGCAGTGGCAGCAGCGGCCGGCGGAACGGGAGCGTCGCTACGACCCGCTCCTGATGGCGTACATCTCGAACTCGTCGTTCGAGACGACCTTGTTCGCGATCGGGTCGGTATCGAGCCCCTCGAGTGCGGCTTCGCGGTAGTTGAGTTCCTGATAGACGTCGATCTCTTTCGTTCTGTCCCACTCCGTGAAGACGAAGTAGTACTCGTCGGTCGGATAGGCCCCGCTGTAGTTGCCCGCCGAGAACACGGTCGCGTTGACGGTTCCCGTGGCCGCCGACGCGCCACCGACGGTATCGCCGCCGCCCGGGATACCGTTGATGCCGTGATCGTATCGGTAGGGGTCGTACCCCATCCCCGCGTAGGGAACGCCCTCGGCCCCGTGATCCAGGCCGTCCTCGTAGCCGCTCATCATTTCGGGAGTCACGTGCTGGCCCGGGTTGTAGATCAGCGGCGACGCGAACACCGTGAGCAGCCCGAGCACCAGACAGCAGCCGAGAACCAGCGCGGTGACCGCGTTCGCGCCCGGTCTCGTGAGTAGGCTCGAGAGCCCGCCCGTGAACTGTGCCAGCGCGATGCCGGCGAGGATCGTCAGGAGGACGTAGATGAAGCCGACCTGTCGGAACGCCATCGTGGGCGTTCCGACGAAGTACACGGCGAACAGGCCGCCCAGCGGAACGAGCCCGATGCTGACGTAGTTGACGACGGATCTGCTCTCGGCGTCGAGGCTCGTCCGACCGAGCCAGACGGCCAGGACGAACAGGCCGACGAGGAGTCCGATGATCGCGGCATCGAGGAACATCTTCACGAAGAGCTCGGCGAGGCTCCCGCCGATGTCGGTCAGCGACGATCCTCGCTGGTCGACCTCGGCCCCGGCACCGACGTCCTGCGAGAGCAACCCGTACACCAGCCCGGTCGCGGCGCTTCTGAACCGTTCGTTCCCCAGCGCCCAGAGCCCGAACATCCCGCCGAGGACGATCGTGTGCGCGTACGTCGTCGGGTGCTCGAGCATCGGGTGCTCGTCGAACCGCCGGCGAGCGAGGAACTGCACGCCGCTGATCGCGGCGACGAGGACGATGATATTGAACATCTGCTGGGGGTGGACCAACAGGAGCGTGAGGCCGGTCAGATAGACGAGGACGCTGAACGGCGACAGCCCGAACGGGAGTCGTTCGACCGTCGATCGTCGCCGGAGGTAGGTGACGAGCGCGAAGACGACGGGCGGAACCAGAAAGAGTGCGTTCGAGTTGGTATGGACGCCCATGAACGTCGCGATGTTGTTGACCGGGAGGACCATCCAGGAGACGATCGCGGACAGCCCGACCGCCAGTCCGCTGCCGGCCATATCGCGGACGGCGAGCGGAACGAAGACGACGAACGGAACGAAGAGCACGACCATCGCGATCAGGAGTCCGCGTTCGATCGGGACACCGCCGACGACGTGAAACACCGTCGCGATGGCGTGTAACCCCGGATAGAACAGTTCGTGGGGCGCGGTTCCCCCGGAGACGATGTCTCGGGTCCAGCCCAGATGCGTCATCGCGTCGCCCATCCCGGCGAAGCGATAGTTCCGGATCACGGGGAGGCTCACGATGGCGGTCACCGTCGTCCCGCCCAGCGCGATCCCGTACCCCTGTCGGCGACCCCGACAGGACAGGGTCGTCCCGACTGCGATGGCGAGCGCGAACGCGAACACGACCCAGGTGCTCGTCGGCGAGCCCACGTACACCGAGGACTCGTAGGCCGTCGCCGGGTTCGCTCTCGCGATGAGGGTGCCGACCGCGACTGCGAGAAACCCGACCGCGACCGTCACGTTGAGCGTCGATCGTCTCATCTCATCCCACCGCGTTCGTCCGGGCCAGTCTCGGTACGCATCTCTCGAGCCAGTCGTCGGCGCTGGCGAGGTTTGTTATCCGGCACCTACCCTCGAAATCAGCTCGGGAGGCGAGTGCCACGCCGTACGGCCGGCGTCGCGTCCGAACTTTCGCCCCGCGGGCCTCCCTCGAGCGCGCGAGTCGCGTTCGCTCGGCCGAAAACGGGGCGGGCAGGAACCCCGCAGTCGAAGTATCCGGTCCCTATCGAGTCGGGACAGTCAGCTATGGCTGCATTTCTCGAGCGCTGATCGATCAACGGTTCCGGTCGTTTTTGTAGTCGGTCGTGGTCCGCTCACTCGAGCGCGAGACGTCTTCACTATGTCATCGATCCGCATCGACCGACTGACGGCCGACAGTGGAACCCTCGAGTGCTCGATTCGAGCCACGTCAGACCTCGAGCGGTTCTTCACCGACGAATCGTTCCGCACCGACTACGACGTTCCGATCGCGGCCGTTCCCGACGGCGTGCTCGCGATCCCGGTCCTCGCGCAGGTCTGTCCCGTTGCATGGGCCAACGGGGCCGATATCTACGTCGACGAGGTCGACGCGACGTTCGCGCGCGCCCTTGCGGACGTCAAGACGACCCTGTGTGAGATGCACGACTTCCTCGAAGGTGGGACCCTCTACGCGCGGCGGACCATCGACCCGGACCCGGAGCCGGGCGACGGGAGCGGACTGCTCTTTACCGGCGGCGTCGACTCGACGTGTTCGTACGTCCGCCACCGGGAGGAGTCGCCGACGGTGATCAGCATTCGGGGCTGGACGATTACCCCCAGCCCCGACGACGACGGGAAGTGGGACGCGCTGCGAACGCGCGTCTCGCGGTTCGCCGACGACCACGACTGTGAGACCGCGTTCGTCGAGTCGAACATGCTGTCGTTTCTCGACCATGCGATGCTGTTGGCTCACTACAAACGGCACGTCGACGGCGGCTGGTACAGCTCCGTCGGCCACGGGCTGGGGCTGCTCGGTCTCTGTGCCCCGATGGCCTACGCGCGCGGGATGACAGATCTCTACGTCGCCGCGACTCACTGGGACGGCATCGACCTCGAGTGGGGCTCGCGGCCCGACATCGACGAGCACGTCCGGTGGACCGGGACGCGGTGTCACCACGACGGCTACGAACTCACCCGACAGGAGCGGCTCGATGTCATCGCCGATTACGTCCGCAGCGAGGAGCCGACGCTGCAACTCCAGACCTGCAACGACCGAATGGACGGGAACTGCGGCGGGTGTGAAAAGTGTTACCGAACTGCCGTCGGGCTTCGTCTCTCGGGCCTCGAGCCGGCCGATCACGGCTATCCGTTCGCCGAGGGGGACTACCGTCGGCTCCGGCGGTCCCTCGAGCGCGGCGAGTGGGTGCTCGGCCAGGACGAGCGTCACATGTGGGCGGACATCCGCGAGCGCGCCCGCGACACGGACCCGGCCACGCCGGCCGAACGGGCCTTCTTCGAGTGGCTCGCTGGCGTCGATCTTGACGACCTGATTTCGGCGTCCGAACCGCCGCTCACCCATCGGCTCCTCCGTGCTGGCGCGAGAAACGCCCCCACACCCGTCTACAACACCGTGTACCCGGCCTGGATGGCGGCGAAAACCGGCCTGCAACGCGTCCGTTCGGATCGATAGCGTTCGGCTCGACATCTCGTTGGGAACCCGCTCGAACCGCGTCGGTCCGCCTCCGTCCGGTCACGCTCCCACCACGCTTTTCCTCCGCTACGGGAAACTGTACCACAGTATCGCGATGACCGTCGAACTCGGCGATCTGGCTTCCGTCCTGCTCGAGCACGCCCAAGACAAGCTCGCCATCGTCGATACGGACGGCACGTACGTCTACCTCAACGCGGCGAGCGATCCGATCCTCGGCTACGAGCCGGCGGCACTCGTCGGCGAGCCGTCCGCGGCGTACATCCACCCCGACGACCGGCGAGCCGTCGCGGATCGGCTCGAGCGGGTCAGTGCGACGGGAGCGTCGTCGACGGTCCGCTATCGCCACGCGACCGCGGACGGCGGGTGGGTGTGGCTAGAGAGTCGCGTGACGAACCTGCCGGACGCGGCGCTCGACGGCTACGTCGTCAGCTCGCGGGACATCTCCGATCAGGTGACCGCGGAGCAGGAACGCCGCGACGCCGAGAGCAGACTGCGAACGATCGCCGGCACCGTCGGCGACGTACTGTGGATGTTCGACGGCGACTGGTCGGAACTGCTGTTCGTCAACCCCGCCTACGAGGACGTCTTCGGTCAACCGGTCGCCGATCTCGAGGCCGATCCCCAGCAGTTCCTCGAGGTTGTCCATCCCGACGACGTTCCGTGCGTCCGAGAGGCGATGGATCGCGCCTCGGCCGGCGAATCCGTCGACGTGGAGTATCGCGTCAACCCGGATGCGGAGTACAGCCACTGGGTCTGGGTTCGCTCCGAACCGATCATCGAGGACGGCGACGTCGTCCGCATCGTCGGCTTCTCCCGAGACATCACCGACCGGCGGCGACGGGAACGCCAGCTCGCAGTCATGGACAACCTGCTCCGGCACAATCTGCGAAACGACATGGCCGTCATCCTCGGCAACGCCGAGTGTATCGCCCGGGAGGGCGACGCTCCGTCTCGCGGGCGGGCGGAGATCATCCGCAACCAGGGACGGGATCTCCTCGAGAGCGCGGACAAACAACGCGACATCATCGACCTCCTCACTGATCGGGCGGTGCCGGAGCCGATCGATCTCGCCGCGGTCGTCACTGACGCGGTCGAGACGATCCGGGAGCGGTATCCGAACGCGACGATCGAAACGACGCTGCCGGCGTCAGCGACCGCAACCACCCTCCACGAGATCGAGTTGGCCGTCACGGAACTCCTCGAGAACGCTGCCCAACACGAACCCGACGGCCAACCGGAGCTGTCGGTTACCGTCAGTTCAACCCCGGAAACGGTCGCCGTCGTCGTTCGAGACAACTGCCCGCCGATTCCGGAGGTCGAGTTTCGCGTCCTGACCGGCGACTGGCAGATGGACGACGTCTATCACACGTCCGGACTGGGGCTGTGGCTCGTCTACTGGACCGTCGATCTCTCCGGGGGCCGTATCGCCTTCGAACGAACCGAGAACGGCAACGCGATCACCGTGACGGTGCCGCGCAGCCGGTCCTGATCACTCCATATAGCCCAGTCCCTTCAGCCGATCCGCCACGTCGTCGAAGTCCTCCTCGACCGCCTCGTCGCTCTCGATCCGATCCACCGTCGTCCGCTCGACCTTGGTCGCGGCCGGCGTGCTCTCGTCGTCGAAGGCGTCGAAGAGGACCCGCCCGTCCGCGTTGTCCGGCACTGGCTCGCCGATCCCGTGTAGCAGCGTCGGCGCGATGTCGACCACTCGAGCCCCGCGCAGGGTCGCGCCGGACGCGATCGACGGGCCGCGACAGAGGACGATCCCGTCGTTGCGGTGGCTCGCGTCGTAGGTCCCCGTCTCGCCGCAGATCTCGGTTGCCATCCCGCTGCGAGATTCGTACACGCCGCGGCCACAGACCACCAGGTCCGGCGACCCCTCGTCAGTCGGGAACAGGTCGTCCCCGTCGTGGACGACCAGCAGCGGATCGCCGTCGTCGTCGGTAGCCGACTCGAACGCGGCCCTGAGGTCGGCCTTTACCTCGGGCACTTCGCTCGGCGAGACGATGCCGCTGTCGAAGCGCTCCGTGTCGTTGATATAGCAGTTGCCCGTGTCGTGGACGAAGGCGACGGTACGGTCGTAGTCGACGTCGTAGAGGGCGTGATCGCCGGGGATCTGCTCGGCGACGGAGTCGACCAGCCGTCGGGGCAGCGACTGGACGAGGGTTTCCTCGGTGATTCCGACCCGGTTGAGCGCCCCGGTGATGGCGTCTCGAGAGATGCCGAGGCTCGCGAGCGCCCCGCGGGTACCCTCGTCCTCGCGCCGGAACAGGTACCCTTCCTGCTCCAAGATGCGGTTGACGTAGACGAGCCCCTCGATCGGGCCGAAGCCGTGGTCGGAGACGACGTAGAGGTCCGCGTCGTGGTCGTCCGCGTACGCCATGACGTCGCCGAGTATCTCGTCGAGTTGCGCGTAGTGGGCGCGCAGTCGGTCCATGTCCCAGACGAGGTGCTGGAACCGGTCGGGCGCGGTGTAGACGAAGAAGAACAGCTGCCAGTCGTCGCCGGCGCGGTCCATCTGGATTTCCATGAGGTCGCGGCGGTTCGCGAGTACGTCGTCGACGGCGTCCTCGAAGTCGTCCGGCCGGTCGGCGTACTCGGGATAGTCGAGGCTGATCTCGTAGTTCGGGATCCGGGAGTCGATCTCGGCTTGCAGCTCCGGCGGATGGGTAAACTCACGGTCCGTCGAGGGCGTCATCATCCCCGTGACCATGGTGCCGTTGATCTCGCGGGCCGGATACGTCATCGGGACGTTTCCGACGTGGGCCGGCCCGAGTTGATCCCAGAGGGCCGGTTGTGCGAGATCGCGGCTCGTATACATCTCGTGGCTGTATTCGGACGAGAGGTTCTGAAAGCCGTAGATTCCGTGTTTGTCCGGCCACACCCCCGTGGCGATCGACGGCCACGCGAGCGGCGTCGTCGGCGGACGAGTGCTGTCGAGCGTTCCGGATGCACCCTCGTCGCGCATCCGAGCGAAGTTCGGGAGGGCACCCTCGTCGCTCCATTGCTCGATGAATCTCCACGGCACGCCGTCGAGTCCGAGCACGAACGCTCGCTCGGAGGAAGTCGTAGATCCGCTCATGCTTGGTGTATGAGACGTCGAAGACGCCTGCTGTCCGGGCGGTTGCCGGGTGAGCGCTTTGTTATAGAGCGGTTTCAGCCAGCGGCCGCCTCGAGCCGTCGCTGTTCGGTGGCGTTAACTCGTCGGTCAGTGTGCGAGGCGGTCTCGTCGTCCCGCGCTCGATTCGCACGGCTCGCGATCGTCAGCCACCGGCCCAACAGGACATCCATAACAAAGCCACCCACCCACGACGGTCCGGATATGAGACGCATTCAAGCGTGGTGGGATCCGTGGGTAGCGTCGTAATGTCGCTCGACGCGGAACTCGGCTGGGGCTTTCACGACTTTGCGACGCCGCCGGCGGACCGCGTCGAGGCCGGCCGCCGCGGCTGGTCGGTCATGCTGGACCTGCTCGAGGAATTCGACGTCCCGGCGACGTGGGCCGTCGTCGGCCACCTCATGCTCGAGACCTGTGATGGGACGCACGCCGATCATCCGGCCCCCGAGGGCTGGTTCGAGCGCGAACGGAACACGTGGGCCGACCGTGAGGACCTCCGATACGGTCCCGACCTCGTCGCCGACGTGCTCGCGTCCGACGCCGGACACGAGTTCGCCAGCCACTCCTTTTCCCACGTCTTGTTCGGCCGTGCGGAGACGGACCGCGAACTCGCCGACGCCGAACTCGAGCGCAGCCGAGAACTCGCGGCCGACTGGGATCAGTCGATTGACTCGTTCGTCTATCCGCGCAACGACGTGGGACACCGAGACGTATTGGCCGACCACAGTGTGACCGCCTACCGCGGGCGGTCGCCGACCAGGGACGGCGTTCGGGGCGTCTTCGACTCGACGGTTCGCGACCGGTCGATGCTGGTCGAACCGACCATCGACGAGTACGGACTGGTCAACGTGCCGGCCTCGATGTTCCTCTTCGGGTTCGAAGGTCCGGCCCGGACCGTCGCCGAGTCGATCTGGGCGGACCCGATGGTCGCCATGGCTCGCCGCGGAATCGACGAGGCGGCACGCACTGACCGGCTCTTTCACATGTGGCTCCATCCGAACAACCTGACCCACGAGCGGGACGACCGCCGCATGCGGGCGATCCTGTCGTACCTCGACCGCCAGCGGTCGGCGACCGATCTCACCGTCGAGACGATGGCCGACGTCGCCCGTCGCGTCGCGGGTCCCCGGAGTAGCGCCGAACGGGCGACGGCGAGCTGGCAGTGAATCACGGCCGCCGTCGCCGTCGACAGCAGGCAGCCGAAGGCGTCCGCTACTCGTCCGCCCGGGCGGGTACGGCGACGATAACAAAGCCCGCAGCCCGCCGAATGCGGGCAGATGGCACTACCGTTTTTACACCGATGGACCGATTCGGACGCCCTCTCGCTGGGCCTCCTCGGGGTCGGCAACATCGGCATGGTACACCTGAAATCGGCGGTCGCGATGCCGGCCGTCGACGTCGTCGCGGCCGCCGACGCGCGGCCGGAGAATCGCGCTCGAGCCCGGAACGACGGTGTCTCCCGCACGTACGACGACTACGAGGCGTTGCTCGACGCGGAAGCCCTCGACGCGGCCGTCGTCGCCTTACCGCCGTTCCTCCACGCCGACGCCGTCGAGCGGGCCGCCGAGGCCGGCGTCGACGTCTTCGTCGAGAAGCCGCTCGCCCGCTCGACGGCTGAGGCCGATCGGCTGCTCGAGACTGCCCGCGAGGCCGGAATCGCCGTCGGCGTCGACCACACGCTGCGCTACCAGCCCGATATGATGGGCGTCAAGGAGGCCTACGACGAGGGCGGCGTGGGTCACGTTCCCTACGCCTCGATCACGCGGCTCAACGACCACCCACTCGGTCGGCCCCCCGCCGGTGACGCGCCGCCGGAATGGCCCATGGACCCCGAGGCCGCCGGCGGCGGTTCCCTCGTCGAACTCGGCGTCCACTGCTTCGATGTCCTCGAGTGGCTGTTCGGCGACCTCGAGATCAAGGACGCCTCGATGGGACGGACGCTCGAGACCGAGGCCGAGGACGCCGCCACCGTGCTCATGAACGCACCGGAGACGGGCACGACGATCACGCTCCACTGTGGCACCTACCAGTGGGAACAGCTCCCGGAAGTCAACACTCGGCTGCGTCTCGAGGGTGTGACGGGGACGATCAGCAACCGGGAGCACCTGCCGACGAACTTCTACGCCGGCGCGGCGACATCCGCGCTGTCGAACGTCGCGAGCCGATTCACGAGCGACGAGCCGGACGTCTTCGGTCCGACCTTCTACCTGCAGGCCCACTACGACGCCCTGGCGGACTTCTGTGACGCGATTCGCGAGGGCGAGCGGCCACCGGTCGACGGCGAAGACGGTCGCCGAACGCTCGCGCTCGCCGAAACGGCCTACGAACTGGCCGCGGCGGACGCGGCGGCGGACGCGGACGATCCGGACGGTCTCGAGGCCCCGGAGGTGTCCCCGTGAGCACCGCATCGGTTCGCGCGGCCGCCATCGACGCCGCCGAACGCCGCGGCGGTTGGGTTCCCGACATCGACGCCCGTATGGCCGCGCTCCAGTCGCCGGTTCGAACCGTTCTGGAGCCAGCCTTCGAGGCGCTCGCCGAGGCCGATCGGGTGACGCTCGTTCCCGACGCACACTACCCCTTCCACCCGTCGTCGGGCATGGTCACCGATCCCGCCGTCGTCGGCGCGATCGTCGCCCGTCTCGAGCGGGAGACGGACGCCGACGTCGCGGTCGCCGGCGCGAGCGACGACCGCATTTCGTTCGACCGGACGGCGCGGTATCTCGGCTACGAGGGTCTTCTCGAGCGGTTCGAGGCGTCGCTTGCCGATCTCGCCGACGACTCTCGTACCGGCGATTTCTGTGCGATCGCGGACGAGTCGATCGCGCTCTCGGTCCCGAACCGTCTCGCGGAGGGAACCGTGGTCGTCGTTCCGTCGCTCCGGCCGACCGCGGACGGGCCGGTCGCGGGCGCGATGCGGACGCTCGACGCCCTCGTCGACTGTGATGCGGGACCCGATCGAGCCCCCGTCGCGGCGACGCGGGCCGTCGATCCCGCGGTCGCCGTCCTCGATGCGACGACCGCCTACGGCGGCGACCCCGTCGCGGGGAACGCGCTGTTCGCGGGCTCGGCCCCTGCCGTCGACGCCGTCGCAACTACCTTGCTCGACCGCTCGCTCGCGGCCGACGGGGCGCTCGAGACCGCACGCGGCGACCGCGGGCCGATTTCCGTCGCGGGCGACGCCGACTTCGAGGCGCTGCGAGCGCGACTCCCCGACGGCGAGTTGCCCCCGGCGGACGACACCCATCCCGCCGTGTCGACCGCCTACCGCGTCTACGCGGCGGTGACCGGCGACGCCGTCCCGCCGCAACTCGAGGGCGACCGATGACCGGGAGGATCGAACCGGGGACGGCGGCGGTCACCGGAGCGACCGGGTTCCTCGGCTCGCGGCTCTGTGAGCGCCTGCTCGAGGAGGGCTGGACGGTTCGCGGACTCAGTCGGCCGAGCTCGGATCGGGGCGACCTCAGCGACGTCGACTGGTTCGTCGGCGATATCTTCGACGGCGAGACGCTGCGGGAACTCGTCGACGGGGCCGACGCCGTCTTCCACCTCGCGGGGGTCGGCCTCTGGAGCGCCGGCCCCGAGACCGTCTGGGCGGTCAACCGCGACGGCACGGAACGGGTGCTCGAGGCCTGTCGCGACGGCGACGTGGGACGAGTGGTGTTCACCAGTACCGCTGGGACGCGCCGTCCGCAGGGAGACGACGTCTTCGCGGACGAGACGGACGTGGCCGAGCCGATCGGGGCCTATCAGGCCTCGAAAGCAGAGGCGGCGGCCCTGGTCGATCGGTACGCCGACGCCGACGGGGACGCCGTGACCGTTCACCCGACCTCGATCTTCGGCCCCGGCGACGAGGCGTTCACCGCCCAACTGCTTTCGATGGGCGTCGACCGGACGATGCCAGCCCACCTCCCCGGCGGCCTGAGCATCGTCGGCGTCTCGGACGTCGTCGACGGCCTCCTGGCCGCGGCCGGCCGTGGAACCAGCGGCGACCACTACATCCTCGGCGGCGAGAACCTCACTTACGACAGCGCCGTCTCCCGGATCGCCAACGCCGTCGACGGCTCGCCCGCCCGCATCCGCGTTCCCGCGACGGCGATCCACGCCGCCGGCCCCGTCGCGGAAGTCGTTGACGCCGTCGCCGACCGGCGCGTGTTCCCATTCGATCGAGACATGGCCCGTCTCGCAACCCGGCGGCTGTTCTACAGTTCGAAGAAAGCCAGCGAGGAACTGGGGTACGAGTACCGGCCGCTCGAGGCCCACCTGCCCGAGACCATGGCGTGGTATCGAACGGCAGTCAGGTAGTCGGCCCTTTGCGATCGAAACGCGGGTCGGCCGATCGGTCCCGGAAGACGCTTTCGACCGCCCGGACCACGCGATCCCGTTCGACCACTCACTCGAGTCGGCCCGCGGCTCCCTCCGCGTGCCGCGTCTCGCCGCCGGCCTCGGGCTCGCTCGTCGTGCCGGCGACCCGCTCGTAGACCGCGAGCAGTCGGTCCGCGGTCCGGTCGATGCTCACCTCGCGGGCGGCCTCGCGGCCGTTCGATCGCTCCCCGCGCTCGAGGACGTCGAGCAACCCGCGAATCAGTTCCTCGTCGCTTGTGGCGACGTGCGAGGGGGCGACGCCGGCCAGTCGTTCCCGAACGTCGCCCACGTCGAGGGCGACCACGGGAAGGTTGCAGGCTAGGGCCTCCTTGACCGAGTTCGGCGACCCCTCGCTGTCGGAGGTCAACAGGAGCGCGTCGGCGGCGTTCATGTAGTCCGAAACGGCGTCGTGGTCGACGCCGTAGACAGTTCGGAGTCGCACCGGTCGCTCGAGGAGGTTGTCGACGACGGTCACGACGCGCTCTGCGCGAGGATAATTTTTCACCCCGCGTGCGGGCGAGTACGGAAACAATACTTCATAAGCGTCCGCGTTGTCGTCCCAGCCGACCCGTTTTTTCGCTCGGTCCTGTGGTTCCGGCCGGAACTTCTCGAGGTCGACCCCGTCGGGGATCACCGTACACTCGCGGCCCAGTGCGGTGCGCATCCCTTCGGACATGACGACGACCGCGTCACAGAACGGCGCGGAGAGCCGGCTGACGGGGGCGGCCGGACCGTGCACGTCCGATCCCCACAGCGAGAGGACGACCGGCTGCCGGAGCTGTGCGAGCGCCATCGGTGCCGTCAGCCCGTAGTGGGCGTGGATCAGATCGTAGCCGTTTCGGGCTGCTCGGATGACCCGCGGTACGGTCCGCACGTAATCCGTCGGCGACCGATCGGTGTCGGCGTCGACCTCGCCGGCCACCGATATCGTGGTCCCGGAAACGCCCCGCTCCTCGAGCGCCGCCAACTGCTGAGTCATGAAGGGAGCGTCGGCGTTCGTGGTGAGCGTGAGGACGTGCATCTCGGTGGCCGGCTCGACGCAGCGGGGCCGCTTTGTTATCCGTACAGGCACGCGAGTTTTCTTCACGTACAACTAGACGAGCCGTCCGTATTCGGTGACTTCGGACCGACTCCCCCCGTAGCGATGCTATTACAAAGGGTCGAGGCCCGGTAGTCGGCGTCGATGCGGATCCTCGTCTTGGCCAATACGCCCGCACACGTGCACCTGTACCGACACGCCGTCGACCGCCTCGAGCGGGCGGGACACGACGTGCTCGTGCTTACTCGGGAGTACGCCTGTACGACCGATCTACTCGACTATTTCGACATGCCCTATCGAGTGTACGGCGACCACGAAACCGAGGGCTACTCACGGGTAGGGTTCGCCCGCGAACTGGGTGGCCAGTTCCTGACGATCGGAACCGAGGCGGTCCGGTTCGATCCCGACGTCGTCTTCGGTCGAGGCCCCTACGCCGCCTTCGCCGGCACTGTCTCGCGGACGCCGGTCGTCCTCGTTCTCGACGACGAACCCGGCGACTTCAACCACACCGTGTCACGACCGTTCGCCGACTGTATCATCTCCCCGGCCGTGACGCGGCGCGATCTCGGCGACGTCCACTATACCTTCGACGGCTTCAAGGAGTGTGCGTATCTCCACCCCGACGTTTTCGAGGCGAACGACGACGTTCGCGAATATCTCGACGTCGACCCGGACGAACCGTACGTCATCGTCCGGTTCAACGCTCTCGACGCGCTCCACGACGCCGATCTCGAGGGGTTCCGTCCCGAGCAGCGACGGGACCTGATCGAGCGACTGAGCGAGGCGGCGACCGTCTTCGTCTCCGACGAGGGCGACGAGATGGCCCTCCGAGACCTCCCCGCACGGTCCTACGACCTCCACCCCGCGTTGATCCACGACGCCATGGCCGAGGCCTCGCTGCTGGTCTCCGACACCGGAACGATGGTCAACGAAGCCGCCCTGCTCGGAACGCCCGCCTTCCGCTACCGCGGGACCGACGACCACGAGTACGGCGAGTTCCGGGAACTCGAGCGCGCTGGCCTGGCCGAACAGTTCGACGAGTACGACGCGGTCCGGAACCGCTCCCTGGAGATCCTCGCTGACGACGGTGCGAACGACCGCTGGCGAGCGCGGCGACGCGAGTACGCGGCCGACCTCGTCAACCTCACCGAGTTGCTCGTCGACGTGGCGCAGTCCCGCGGGGAACTGAATCGACTCGACCGGTCGACCAAGCGCGTTCTGCAGCCTCGTTCGCGGTCGATGTGAGATCTCTCGGCTCCCCTGCCCCTATCCTTCACGAACGATCGTGTCCTACTCCAGCACACAAAACACTTTTATTCATATCCGGAAAAGAGCCGATAAGCCCCCTGTTCTATGAGTCTCTCCACACTCCTCGATCACCTGTTCTCCGGGACGGGGTCCGCGACTGACTCCCCTGAAACCCCCCGCGAGAACGGCGACGACGCCCCGTCGGTCACGGTCGTCCACGAGTGCCGCGACTGCGGAACGAACGTCTCGGCCGGAACGACCCGCTGTCCCGCCTGTGAGGGCGAGGACATCGTGACGTATTCGATCGAGTAGCTGCCGGCCGGTTTCGTGGTCGGCCCGCGGGTCTCGCCTCGATCGAGCCGACCACGAGCGCGCTCGCGTGCCCCGTCGAAAGTCGCGTCGTCCGGCGCGGTTACCTCGAGCCGTCCCGTGCCGGCGTTCGCCCGTCTCGCTCCCGCTCCCGGTTCGCCATCGCCCGCTCGGGACACGGGCGCTCGAGGTCCGCGTTCGCCTCGGCGTCGAGTCGGATGGCGGTACCGAGCGCGAGGAGTCCGAGTAGCGCGGCGATAGTCGCGACGATCGCCCCCGTAACGCCGTCCTCGCCTCGAGCCGCCTGAACGGCCGAGCCGACGAGCCCCGTCAGGCCGCCCGCCAGGCCGATCGTGCCGGCACCGTAGTAGACGACGGCCGGATTGAACGACCGGATCACGTACCGGTTCGCGAGCCGCCAGCAGAAGCTCCGGAGTAAGAGGAGGGAGACGAACCGCACGAACGACACGTACTCGATGCTGCTCTCCTCGTCGCCGTAGACGGCCGACATGGGGACGTCCGCGACGCGGAAGCCGGCCACGTTGAGGTGGGTCAACAGGTGATTGAGGAAGCCGTACTGGTCGGTGATCGCCTCGAGATCGAGGTCCTCGATCGCCGTCCGCGAGATGGCGGTGTAGCCGTTCTGGGGGTCGCCGATCGACCAGTAGCCCGAGGCGAACTTCGAGAGGCCGGTGAGCATGGCGTTGCCGACGAAGCGAAACGTCGACATGCCGTCGCGATCCTCGGGACGGAGCAGCCGG
This sequence comes from Natrinema altunense, assembly GCF_000731985.1. Lineage (GTDB taxonomy): Archaea > Halobacteriota > Halobacteria > Halobacteriales > Natrialbaceae > Natrinema > Natrinema altunense. The sequence continues at coordinate 114,852 of NZ_JNCS01000003.1, read as the reverse complement.
TTGCCCTTGGCGTACTCGACCTCGCCGGTGACGACTGGGTCGACGATCCGATCGAGAATGGCGGGGTCCATCTGCCCGTCGCCGTTCATCACGGCGACGACGTCCATCCCGTCCTCGGCGGCGCGGCGGTAGCCCGTCTTGACCGCCGCGCCGTACCCGCGGTTCTCCCCGTGACGGATCGGGACGACGCGCCGGTCGTCGCCGCCGTCGGCCACCGCGAGGTCCGGCAGTGGTTCGCCCTCGGCTTCCTCGTTGACCCGCTCGGCGACCCGCCTGATGACCGCCCAACTGTCGTCTGGCGATCGGTCGTCGACGGCGTAGATCCGGTCGACGAAGTCGGGCACCGTCTCGATGACGCGGCCGACGAACGACGCCTCGTCGTAGGCCGTGACGACGACGCCGATCCGGTGCCCCTTATACATCGTTCTCTCCGCCCGGCGTCGCCCTCGACGCTCCGCGGTGGCTCCCCGAGTCGCCGCGCGCTCCCCTCGGCGGCCGTCCGTCGCTCGAGCCAGCCAGGTCGTACTCCCGATGGGCCGTCTCCGAGAGATCGACCGCGTCCCGGCCGTCGACGACCGCCATCGGCTCGAGCGCGGCCCAGTCGATCCGATCGAACGCCGCGTGGGGCGTGACGATCACGGCGGCGTCGAACGACTCCGTGGCCAGCCCGTCGATCGCGACCGGTCGCGCGCCGTAGTCGGCCGGATCGACGAGCGGGTCGACGCCGGCGACGTCCGCACCGCGTTCGCTGAGGACGTCGATGAACTCCAGCGCGGGCGAGGCGCGGGTCTCCTCGACACCGGGGCGGTACGTGAGCCCGAGGACGACGACCGACGCGTCCGCGAGGGCGGTCCCGGCCCGCTCGAGTTCCCGCTCGAGGCGGTCGACGACGACCGACGGCATCTCGTCGTTGACGCGGCGAGCAGTCCCAGTCACGGCCAGCGGCTCGTCGGTTCGGCCGAGCAGGAAGTGCGGATAGTACGGGATGCAGTGGCCGCCGACGCCCGGCCCGGGGTCGTGTAACTGACACATGGGCAAGTCGTTCGCCGTGTCGATCGCCTCGCGAACGGAGATCCCGAGTTCGTCCGCGAGCCGGCCGAGTTCGTTCGCCAGGCCGACGTTTACGTCGCGGTAGAGTCCTTCGAACACTTTGACCGCTTCCGCCGTCGTCGCGTCCGAAACCGGGTGGACATCGTTGTCCGAGAGTTCGTCGTAGACGATCGCCGCGGCGCGCGTACTCTCCGCGTCGACGCCGCCGACGACCTTGGGGTATTGGCCGCGGATGTCCCGCAGCGCCGTTCCCGAGGACGTGCGTTCCGGACAGAACGCGAGTCCGAAGTCGTCGGGCGCGAGCCCGCTCTCGCTCGCGAGGTGGGGCCGGAGGACGTCGCGGCAGGTCCCCGGCGGCAGCGTCGACTCGGCGATCACCAGGTCCCCGGGGGCGAGTCCGGCGGCGATATCGTCGGCGACGGACTCGACGGTCGTCAGATCCGGTTCGTTCTCGTCGTCCAGCAGCGTCGGGACGATGACGACGTGAATCCGCGCCGCGGCGGCCGCCGCCTCGCCGTCGGTCGTCGCCTCGAGCCGGCCGGCGTCGACCTGGGCGGCGACGAGGTCGTCGAGACCGGGTTCGCCGACGACGTGGCTCCCGCCGTCGGCGATCGTTTCGACGACCGCGGGGTCGACATCGACACCGGTCACGTTGCCCGTCGTCTCGGCGTACACCGCCGCGAGCGGGAGCCCCATCTTGCCGAGCCCGTAGACGGCGACCGGCACCTCGCCGCTGGTCACCCGGTCGCGCTGTCGCTCCGGCGGGTGACTCGAGTCGTAGAGCCCGCCGGTCGTCCGCCCGCCGAGACTCCCGGCTCGGCGCGTCGTCTCACCGTCGACCGAACGCTCCGCCATCAGACTTCCACCTCACGTTCTTTCGGCGGGGCGTCGTCCGTCCCTTCCGACGGTCCCGTCGCGAGCCGGTCGATCAGCTTGACCGTCTCGAGGGCCGCGATCCCGTCTTCGGCGGTCACCGCCGGCGTCGACCCGGTGCGAACGGCTTCGACGAACGACTCGAGTTCGTTGCGAAGCGGTTCGCCGCTGTCGATGCGGGGTCGCTCGACGACGCTCTCGTGGCGGTAGCGGGGCTGGCCGTCGTCCGCGACGTACTCGGGGTAGGAATCGCGGTGGATCAACACCGACTGCTCGAGGTAGTCGACCTCGACGAGACACTCGCGGGCGGTGACGGTGAGCGTTCGGACCTTCTTCTGCGTGAGACGGCTCGCCGTCACCGTCGCGATGACGTCGTCGTACTCGATAGTCGCGGTGGCGTACTGTCCGTTGTCGGTCCCCATCGCCGCCAGCGAGTGTGGTTTGTCGTCGAGCAGCGAGCCGACGATATCGACGTCGTGGACCATCAGGTCGAAGACCACGTTGCCCGGGGCCGTCCGATCGATCGGTGGCCCGAGGCGTTCGGCCTCGACGCTGATCACGTCCAGATCGTCGATCAGTTCCGCGACCGTCTGTACCGCCGGGTTGAACCGTTCGATGTGGCCGACCTGGAGGACCAACCCCGCCTCGCGGGCCTGCTCGGCCAGTGCGTGGCCCTGCTCGACGGTCTCCGCGATCGGCTTCTCGACCAACACGTGGACGCCCGCCTCGAGACAGGTCGAAACCGTCTCGTAATGAGCGGGTGTCGGGACGGCGACCGTCACGACGTCACAACGGTCACACAGCGTCTCGAGCGCGAGCGCGTCGGTCCCGTACCGCGTTGCGATTCCCGCGGCGACTTCGTCGTCGCGGTCGGTGACGCCGACGAGTTCGACGCCGGCGAGTTCGCCGTAGACGCGCGCGTGGTTTTCGCCCATGGAGCCGACGCCGACGACGCCGGCCCGGATCGGTTCCTCCCTCGTCGCGTTCGCTCGGTGGTCCGTACTCATTGGGTGGTGAAGTGATCGCGTACTGCTTCGACGACGGTCCGTCGGTCGCGCTCGGTCAGCCCGGGATGAACGGGCAGGGACAGGACATCGGCGGCGGCCCGTTCCGCCTGCGGTAACGACGCGGCGGCCGTGCTGACCGTTTCGTAGGCCGGCTGGCGGTGGATCGGCGTCTCGTAGTAGACGCCGGTCTGGACCTCCCGCTCGCTGAGGGTCGACTCGAGGGCGTCCCGCTCGTCGGTGCGAACCGTATATTGGTGGTAGACGTGCCGGGCGTTCGCCGGTTCCGTCGGCGTCTCGAGGGGGAGGTCGGCGAGCCGGTCGTCGTAGTAAGCCGCGTGTTCGCGCCTGGCGCGGTTACACGCCGGGAGGCGCTCGAGTTGGGTGCGACCGATCGCCGCCGCTACGCTCGTCAGCCGGTAGTTGTGGCCGAGGGCGACGTGTTCGTAGCCGCCGGTTCCGTCCGTTTCCCGACCGTGGTTGACGTAACTCGCCGCCCGTGCGGCGATGTCGTCGCGGTCGGTGACGATCATTCCACCCTCGCCGGTGGTCATGTTCTTCGTCGGGTAAAACGAGAAACACGCGGCGTCGCCGAACTCGCCGACGCGCCGGCCGTCGATCTTCGCCCCGTGGGCCTGACAGGCATCCTCGACGACGAACAGGTCGTGTGCATCGGCCAGCTCGCACAGCGCCGGCATGTCGGCGGGGAGCCCGTAGAGATGCACGGGAAGGAGCCCGACGATATCGTTCCGCTCGCCGAGGACGCGTTCCACGTCGGTCGGGTCCAGGGTGTACGTTTCGGGATCGATATCGGCGAACACGGGCGTCCCCCCCGCCAGTCGAATCGCGTTCGCGCTCGCCACGAAGGAAAACGGCGAGGTGATCACCGCGTCGCCCGCTTCGAGCCCGATCGCCTCGAGCGCCGCGTGGAGGGCGGTCGTTCCGTTGGCGGTCGCGACCGCGTCGGCCGTCCCGCAGTAGCTCGCGAATTCCTCCTCGAAGGCCCTGACTTCGGGGCCGTCGGCGAGTCGTCCCGCTTCGAGGATCGACGCGACGCGCTCGATAGCGTCGTCGCTGAGTTCGGGCTCGGCGATCGGAACCGGCGTCGACGTGCCGTCGCGGTCGAGTTCGGGCTCGGCGTCGACCGCTTCGGCCCCCGCGCCGGCGCTGGTGGCCGCCTCGACGCTCGCGTCGCCCTCGGGAGTGGGGTCGGTGTCGGTCATGCGAGCTGATTGGTCCCCTCGAGCGGCTCCGGTAGTTCCCGAACGCTCGCCGGCGTCCCGACGGCCAGGCTCGCTGCCGGCACGTCCGCCGTGACGACGGCCCCGGCCGCGACGAATGCGTTCTCGCCGATCGTCACGCCCGGCAATACCGTCGCGTTCGCGCCGATCGATGCGCCGTCCTCGATCGTCGGTCCCTCGAGCCCGTCGTCGGTCCGGACGGGGTACTCGTCGTTGGTCAGCACGGCTCCCGGGCCGACGAAGACGTTGTCGCCGATCGTCGTCTCGGTCGGAACGTAGACGTTCGTCTGCAGGCTGACGTGTGAGCCGATCGTCGTCCGTCCGTCGATGACCGTCTTGGTCCCGACGAGCACGTCGTCGCCGATCGTCGTCCCTTCGCGAATCAGGACGTCGTGGCCCGTCGCGAACTCGTCGCCGATCGTCACGTCGCCGTAGACGATCGAGCCAGTCCTGACCGTCGCCCCGTCGCCGATCCGGGTCGGCTCGTCGAACTCGCCGTAGCCGACCGTCGCTCCGTCGTCGATCGTACAGCCGTCCCCACGGACGACGTCGCGTACTGCCTCGCTCATCGCCGCTCCCCTCCGTCCGAACGGGGGTCGCCCCGGTCGTCGCTCGAGCGAACGCGACGGTGGCGCAGCACCGCGTCCGTTCGGCCCGCTACTCGAGATCGTGGTCGGTCGTGTATGCCTGTCATAGTGAATCGATACCCGCGTGGGCAATCGTGCTCAAACAGCCGGTAACGAGGCTTTGTTATCCCCGGCCTGCAGGCCTCGTAGCCCCGAACTACAGTGTCGACGAGACGGCCAACCGACGGTCGCCGGACCTCGGCTCCGTGGGGCCGCGACCGGCCGCTCGAATCGGCGTCGATCCGCGAACCGTCGAGTAAAGCGTCAGTCACGGCCGCTAACTGGTACAATTCCATTTCGGGCGGGTAGCAGAGCGATAGTAAAGTGGGACAGTCTGGCATCGTGTGCTGTGAGGAATCCGACTCCACCCGTCAGACGGGACCGGGAGCCGATCCGATACGAGGAGGGCACACATGGCTGACAGCGAACTCACGCAAGCGAAACTGTTCGACGTGTTCAGCAATGCGCGCAGACGCCGAACGGTCCAGTACCTGAAACGACAGGGCGGAACCTGCGATCTCGCACCGCTCGTCGAGCAGGTGGCTGCCTGGGAGAACGACGCCGACCCCGACGACGTGACCCGCACGCAGCGCCGGCGGGTCTACATCTCGCTGTACCAGACCCACCTGCCGATGCTCGAGGATCACGGCATCGTCGACTGGGACCCGGACGGCCACGAGATCGAACTCCTGCCGAGCGAGGACCGTTTCGAACCCTACCTCGACCGGCATCTCGAGGACCGGCGGCCGTGGCACCGGCTCTACGCAGCCGTCGCGACGGTCGGCCTCGTCGCGTTCGCGCTCTCCGCGCTCGCGATCGGCCCGCTGACGACGGCCGTCGCACCGGTCGTCGCACTGGCAGTCTGTGTCGTCGTCCTCGGGCTTTCGGCAGCGCAGTACGTCTCGCGTCGCCCGGGACTCGATCTTCCGATCGGGCGTCCGAGCCGCTAACCATCGTCAGTGTCCGCTCTCCACGCGGTAGCCGTCGCCCTCTCGTCGCCGGGACGATACCGCCGTCGCCGCCCGTCGCGACCCTTTTCCCGTCGAGCCGCTGTTCCCGCCCTCGAGCCGGGATCCGGCGACCGGATCATCACTCCCTCGAGTCGGGAGCCGGTTCCGGTGGGACGATCGCGGCTCCGCCACGGCTGTCAGTCCCGAAACGCGGTTCACTCCCCGGTCACCGTTACCCAGAAGTGAGTCTCCTCGGCGGCGTTCCCGTTCGTCGGCGTCGCTGGCGGATCGCCCTCGTAGAGCAAGACACTGATTCGAACCGTTTCGCCCGCCGCTGCCGTCGGCGTTATCGTCCGCTCCCCGGACCCCGTCGCCCCGTCCGAGACGGTCGCGTCGATCCGGCGTAGCTCCGTCCGGTCGACGACCGTCCCGTCCTCGAGGGTCTGTTCCTGAACGACGGCCGTGTAGTCCCGCTCGGCTCCCTCCTGGTTCTCGATGGCGATCGTCAGCGGAATCGACTCGCCGGGCTCGATCTCGTCGGGGAGCACGCCGGCGACGACTTCGCCGTCCTCGTCCTCGCTGTAGAGCGCGAGTTCGGTGAAGCCGCCCGCCGCCACGGGCAGCAGGAACGCGACGAGCAACGCGCTGACCGCCGTCCCGATCGCCAGCACGAGCAGTATCGACGACGCCGCCGTGGTCGTCCCCTCGCCGCCGAGCGTACCGAGGCTCGAGAGCGGTGACACGGTAAACCGATCGTCGTCCGGCACCCGAAGCCGCCGGACGACGCCGAGCTGTGCGACGGCGACCGTTCCGAACCCGAGAGCTGCGGCGATCGACGTCGTCGTCAGTCCGAGTCCGAGGAGCGGCAGTAGCAAGACGACCAGGGGCACGACCGCAAGCGAGAGGACGAACGCCAGCCCCACGCGTTCGGTCCCGTCGATCCCACGTGGCCGGCGCTCGGCTGCCGCCGCCTCGTGCGCCTCCCGCTTGTCGGCCGGAAAGAGGACCGAGACGAGCGCATAGCCCGGGAGAAACAGGGCGAGCGGACCGGTTACGAACAGCCGGAGGAAACTCTCGATCGCCACCGCCGTCACGAGCAGATACGCGACGACCGCACCGATCGAGACGGCCGCGAGGTCGACGGGATAGCGACGAACGACGTCGAACCGAGTCCAGGGACTCGTTTCGTGGCTCATCGGCGATCCACCGGCCGCTGGTCGGCGTTCGATCTCCGCACGGACAATACGCGTGACATTCTCGTCGGATCGAACCACTTTCCGGTTCTTTGTTATGGCCGCGCTACCGAGAGCAATCGGCTGCTGCTCGGATCGGGGTCGAACGACGAGCAGGGCGCTCCGTCGGGCCGGCGCTGGACCGCTTCGATCGCACTCGAGCACCTAGAAGTCGACGTACTGTGATTCCCACTCTCGGCGCTCCTGAATCCGCTGTCGGCCGGATTCGGTGATCGCGTAGTAGTTCGTTCGTCTGTCGAGTTGTCCCTTCTCGACCAACTCCTTGTTGACGAGCGTGTCCAGGTTCGGATACAGCCGCCCGTGATTGATCTCCGAACTGTAGTACTTCTCGACTTCGTCTTTAACGGTCTGGCCCGACGGTCGGTCAGCACCTGCGATCACGTACAACAGATCACGCTGGAAGCCGGTCAGATCGTGCATTGCTCAATCACACTGACCGTTCTACTGAGTAGATATTTGTTATCCGTATCATACAGGCGTCACCGCTCGGATTTAAGCGGGCTTACTCGAGCGAAAGTACTCGTTCGACGACCGGTCGCGCCGTGTCGTCCGTCGGATCGCCGCCGCACCCGAGCGGCGCTGTGGCGCGATCGACCGGCGTACGTGTACGGGTCGACCGACGTTCCCACGATCCGTCGCGGATTACTCGTCGGCGTCCGACACCGCAACATCGATCCCGTCGGCGTCGATCCGGACGCGGAGGACATCGACGGTCGCCTCGTAGGCGGTCGTATGTGAGCCGTCGTCGTCGAACCGGACGCACTCCGCAATGAGGTCGCTCTCGAGGAGATTGTTGATTCGTCGGTAGACGGTCGCCGAGGAGCTATCCGTTCGTTTGGTCAGTTCTTTCGCCGTCTTCGGGCCTTCGCTCGTCGCCATGAGGATCGTTCGGGCACAGTCGTCCCCGAGGACGTCGAGCTGGGCCGCGTGGTCGGCGGTCGACTCCGATCGCGTGTTGCTCGCTTGCGTTGACATAGTCGTGGTCACCCGTCCAGGACGGGCAGGGTCCGTTCGCTCTGCGCGAGAGGTGACGATACGAGACGGGCGGCCGTTGGGCCACCACCGTCGGGGATTCCACCATTACATTCCGGCACGAAAATCGGTAAGCGATAGTGGTATTTTATAACGATGTACCTTATCCCCTGCCGCCATTCGGCTACACGACGTAAGATCGTATTTCGACCCGGAAACTGCGGCTTTCGACCCGTACCCCGACGGGTCAATCCCCCGTTTGAGAGCCGACTGCCGCCCAACACGGCTGAACTGGGATTGATACGACTTGTCGATCGATTTCGCGAACGTGTGTTTCGAGCGGTCTGAGCCCGCCTACCGGACATAATGAGGTGCTTTCTCGGTTCTCAAGCCTGCGCTCGGGGTGAACGGTCTGTGTCCTTTATTCGCGTTTGCTCCCCTTGATCCGATGATGCCCGGACGGGTATCACGACGGATCGGCGGCAGCGCGGCCGCCGGGACCACGGGCGGCACGGATCGGTCCCGACCGGCAGCGCGGTCGAGCGCGACCCGTCCGAGTACACACCCCCACAACCCATGAACTCCACACAACACGACTGGAAGCCCATGGAATCGTCGACAGCCGGTGCCCGCTGTCGAAACTGCGGGACGCACGTCACACAGCAGTTCGCTCGCGTCTTCGGTGACAACGGCGACATCGTCCACGGCTGTCCGTCCTGTACGACGTATCGGGAGATGCAGTCCGGCGGGCATCTCCCGGGTGACTGACCACCGCCATCGGCCGGTTTGGGTCCGCCGTTTCGATACCGATTGACAACCGCCTTTTCATTCATCTCACCGCCCCAGTACCAGGGCCGCTGGTCGCGAGTCCCCACGCTCCTCTCCCGTTCCAGCGATGACCGTCCCCGGTCGCGGGACCGGCACCGCTCTCGAGCGGTTGCCGTCGCTGACTGTATCCGCTCCCTACGCGGACGGCCGCGTTACTCGTGTTCGCGGCGCGAACCGACCGCCGACGTAACCTGCAAAAGTTAAAGTTAGTGGTGAGTGAACTGGGGAGACATGGTCACAGGTGGTAGACTGCCCTTCGAACACTTCCGTCCCTTCTCCCTGATCGATGTCAGTCCAAACGGACAGAACTGATCCGCTCGAGGAGAGCGACGTGTTTCACATCCTCGGCAACGACAGACGACGTGCGATCGTACAACTGCTCGCAGAGGAGGGCGGACAGATCGACGTCTCCGATGTCGCAACCGAGATCGCTGCCACCGAATCCGACACGACGCCAGTCCCGAACAACCTCTACAAGAGCGTCTACGTCTCCCTCCAACAGACGCATCTCCCTCAACTCGAGGAGGACGCCGTCATCGAGTACGATTCCGACGCGAAGACGATTCGGTCCGGCCGTCACTTCGAGGCGGTCCTACAGTACGTCGACGGTCACACGGCCGATCACTCGCGGGTCTTACGGGTCCACCTCGGACTCTGCGTGCTCGGTCTCGCCGTCATCGCGTTGGCCGGACTCGACCTGCCCGTCGTCTCGAGCGTCGATCCCGTGTTCTCGAGCGTGCTCGTCTTCCTCTCCGTCGCCGCGAGCAGCCTCTATCGACTGCTCGGCTGAGCGCGGTCGCGGCTGTGCTTTGCGTTTCGTGACCGACGGCTCGAACCGCTCCGACCACTTGTGGTACCGGTGCCGTGAGAACTGTCGCGGCGCTCGAGGAGCAACACGAGCGGCGAAGAAATCGACTCCCGGTCGCCGTTCGGTCGACGCACACCGCCGCCGTAGCGTCCGCGACGGCGCGAAAAGACGCGCTGTCCGTTGGAGTCTCCTCGGTTAGGCCGTCAAGCCGTCGTCGGTGTCGTTCGTCTCGTTGTCGTCATCGATCCCGTCCGTGTCGTCGAGATCGTCCGCATCGGTCTCGTCCGTCTCGTTGAGTTCGTCGTCGGTTTCGTCGGCATCGGTTTCGTCATCGATACCGTCGACGTCGTCCTCGTCAGTGTCGGTTTCTTCGGTCAGTTCGAGTATCGCGACCTCACCGGACTGATCGGCGAGGATCATGTGGATGTACGAACCCGCCTGCAGCGCGCTCGTCTCGACCTCGAACTCGACATCGTCACTCTCGCCGCTGTCGAGGGTCACGTTCTGCTCGGCGACCAGGTCACCCTCGAGTCGGAACTGGACGGACTCGGTGCGTTCCTCGTCGCTCGGGTTCTCGACGGTCGCCGTCACCGTGATGTTCTCACCGACCGTGGCGCTCTCGGGGGCCTCGAGATCACTCACTTCGAAGGACTCGGCTGTCACTTCGTCGTCAGCGTCGTCGATTTCGTCGTCGGTGTCCTCGTCAGTCTCGTTATCGAACAATCCGTCGTCAGCGTCGTCGTCATCGGTCTCGTCGTCGTCGATTTCGCCGTCGGTGTCCTCGTCTATATCCCCGTCAGTTTCGTCGTCGGTGTCTTCGTCAGTCTCGTTATCGAACAATCCGTCGTCAGCGTCGTCGTCATCGATCTCGTCGTCGTCGATTTCGTCGTCGGTGTCCTCGTCAGTCTCGTTATCGGGCAGTTCGTCGTCGGTATCGTCGACGATCGGCTCCTCGGTGATGTTATCGATCTCGTCCGGCAGGTCGTCGGTATCGAGATCGTCACCCACGACGAGAACGTACACGGACGTGTTCTCGGCGTTTAGGTCCTCGAGCGTGAGGTTCTCGACCGTGACGAAGACTGGACGGTCATCGGCATCGACGGGCAGCTGGTCCATCGGCTCGTCCTCGACCGGCTCTTCCTCGACGGGTTCTTCCTCAACTGGCTCTTCTACGACCGGTTCGTCGTCGGTCTCGTTGTCGACCGGTTCCTCGTCGACCGGCTCTTCTATGATCGGCTCATCGTCGGTCTCGTTGTCGACCGGTTCGTCGTCGGTCTCGTTGTCAACCGGTTCGTCGTCGGTCTCGTTGTCAACCGGTTCGTCGTCGGTCTCGTTGTCAACCGGCTCCTCGTCGACGGGCGCTTCGTCCTCCACGCCATCGACGGTGATCTCCGCATCGTCGGTCACCGGTTCGTTGTCGGCCGTGAGGTATGGCCCGTCGGCCTGTCCTTCGGTCTCGACGAAATCGTACGTCTCGTTGTCGTTCGTGTCGCGATGCGGCATCGCGATCAGCGTCTCGTCTTCCTCGAGCGGCTCGTCGAGCGTGATTTCGATGTTCTCGTGCGTGCCTGCCTCGAGGTACGTCGAGACGCCGATCACGCTATCGACGACGTTGCCGACGAGGAGGCTGCTGTCGTGGATCGCCACGAAGCCGCCGCTCGCGAGCGTGGCGTTCTCGACGACGACCGTGTCGTTCTCGATCGTCTGGTCGTTAAACGTCACGTACGCCGCCTGATTGTCGGATTCGGTATCCGGCTCGAGTTCGCCGTCGTCGGACGCGTTGTCCTGCAGTCCGGTCGCCGTGTCCGACTGATTCTGGCTCTCGGCTACTGATTCGTCCGCCGATTCGATGTCTGTCCCCTCGTACTCGTCCTCGCTGACGTTGTCGCCCTGTTCGACGGTGTCACCGCCCGTTGCGGCTGCCACCATCGCCCCGCCAGAGCTGACGACCATCAGCGCGGTAAGTACGACGAGTAACTGATTGCGTGCGTTCATAGTTGCCGTGAAGGCATCCATCCCGTCGTTCCTTCGGCGGATAAACCAGCAGAACCATTACGCTCCGAAATCGAATACTACGGCCCACCAGTGGCATCCTCGCGAACGGAAACCAACGATTGCTGATAGGAACGACCGCCCCCTCGTTTCCCCTCCCGCCGCCCGACGGATACCGGACCGCCGTCGTTCGATCTCGCCCTCAGGATGGTCCGGACCGGTGCCGACGCTAGTCGTCGTTCACCTGTTCGGGTGACTTCGACGCCGTCGGTTCGTGGCCCGGGAGACAGACCAGGTTCTCCCGCCCGAGTCGCAGTTTCGTAATCCGGCCGTCGTCCTCGAGATCGGCGAGCAGGCGACTGACCTTGGCTTTCGACCAGTCGACCGAATCGACGATCTTCGACTGTTTCATCCGTCCCCCGTTCTCCCGCAGGAGTTGCTGTACCCGCTCTCGGTCGGTTACGAACTCCTCACGGCTCGGCTCCGAATCAGCTGCCGCCGAGGCCGGTTCCTCGTATCGGTTGCGCGCGACGAGTATTCCACCGAGCACTGCGAGCGCGACCATGCCGGCCATGGCCGCGAGATGAGCACCCCCATCCAGTTGGAGCGGCCGGCCCACTCCCGGAAGGACTCCGAACCACGAACTCGCGGTGATCGTGGACGCGACTGCACCACTGCTCGACGACCCGTATGCGTCGCGGAGCGTGGAACCCCGTCGTCGGCTGCTCATGGCTGTGAACGGTCTCTAGTCACGTGATTCATGTCCTGTACCGTCGTGATCGGCCCACAAATTGTTTTTTATAATACATATTCTGTTAGCGTGTTTCCGGTATCTCACGACACCTGTGAGTTCAACGCAACCGACGTGTCGGCTGCCGCGGCCGATCCGAAACGGGCAGCCGTGTGGCGGCGGAACGCCGTCGCGATGCGAGAACGGACTGCTGGAACACTCGCCGGGCATGGTATAGGCAGCCTTTGCTCGACGGACTGAATAAACGCAACCGGACGTTTGGAACGGTTAGCGCGGATTCGCTCCGGATTTAGCCGGTAAAAAAACGTTGGCGAGACTCTCTCCCGATCGGACACGACCGAGCGATTCATCGGTCCGGTGGCGCTTGCGTCGGCGTTTGCGCGTCGCCCGTCGGCCACGGATGGGACGCGTGAGTACTGCGGCCCGCTCGAGCGCGACCGCCGTCCACGAGCGTACCGATCGCCCGTGTCAGCGATACGATCCGCCGCCTCGGTTCGGTTCGAGGGCGGTGTCGGTCGCCGCGTTGGACCGATCGTCGCCGACCAGCGACCGGATGCCCGATTCGATGCCGACCGTGGCGTCGAACCCGAGTTGGCGGGTCGCTTTCGACGTGTCCGCGCCGCTGTGTCTGATATCGCCGGAGCGGGGCTCGCGGTGGACGATCGTCGAATCGGAGCCCGTGGCCGTCCGAATCGTCTCGGCGAGGTCCAGAATCGTCGTTCGCTGCCCCGTCCCGATGTTGTACGCCTCACCGACCGCGTCGGTCGTGGCCGCCCGCAGGTTCGCTCGGACCACGTCGCTGACGTGGACGAAATCGCGACTCTGCCGGCCGTCGCCCTCGACCGTGATCGGCTCGTCCGCCCGCGCCTGCTCGAGGAACGTCGAGATCACCCCGCTGTAGGGTCCGCGCTGGCGCGGCCCGTAAACGTTGAAATACCGCAGCGCGACGGTCTCGAGCCCGTACAGCCCCTCGTAGAGGCGAGCGTACTGGTCGGCAGCGAGCTTCTGGACGCCGTACGGTGACGTCGGCGTCGTCGATGCCGTCTCCGGCACCGGCAGCGTTTCGGGGTGGCCGTACACGGCCGCGCTCGAGGCGACGACGACCCGCGCGTCCTCCTGGCGGGCCTGCTCGAGGACCAGCAGGCTCGCCTCGAGGTTCGTCTGGTTGCTCCGGCGAGGGTCGTCGACGCTTTGGGTGACGCTGACGAGCGCGGCGTGGTGGAAGATCACGTCGACGCCGCGGGCCGCCTTCTGTAGGGCGATCGGGTCACGAACGTCGCCGTCGACGACCGTTACGTCGTCGGGCAGGTAGGCGCGGTCGCCGGTCGTGAAGTCGTCGAGTACTCTGACCTCGTTGTGGGGGGCCAGGGCCTCGACGAGGTGACTCCCGATGAAACCCGCACCGCCGGTCACGAGGATCGTGCTGTCGCGTATCGCGTTCGAGTCCATTTCCGCCCACGACCAGACCCTCGCTGTTTAGTATCGCACTCGTACCGCCGTCGTGCCCGTGCTCGCTCGAGGGGAAGGGATCGCTTACGGCCCTGATGTCGGCGCCGATCGGGAAAACGTATACGTCCGACGGCCGACAGCTCCGGTAGATGTCGATCGCCATCGGCCATTTCGCGTTCGGGGCGGCGATGACGACGCTGGTCGTCACGTATCTCGTTCCGACCGACCGGTATCCGCGAACGGTGATTCTACTGGGGGGAGGGTGGGCGATGCTCCCTGACGTCCACTGGATCAGTCCGATAGCCGCGGAGCGACTTTCCGAACTCCATCGCACGTCCGTACTGACGGATATCTTCTGGCTCCACCGCACGTGGGACCGGGTCGATCCGACCGATTCGAAGTCGATAGCCGCCGTGTTACTCGCGTTTTTGATCGTCGCGACGGCCATCGCGGAACGGCGCGACTATCGCGCCCCGGCGTCGGTCAGAGCCGCCTATCGGGAACAATTGCCCTCCGAACCGACCGACTGAGGGACTCGGAGCGGTCTCACGTCCGACACTCGCAAACCGGACGGGGGTCCACGCCGAACACGTTCCGGCTGCGAGGGACACCGCGGCGACGGTCCGTTTGGGGAAGCTATATGCGCGGTCCTCGGCAACCCCACGGTAATGACCGTGGATCTCGTCGTACGCAACTGTACCGTCGTCACACCCGCGGGGCGGACGCCCGACGCGGGCGTCGCCGTCGAGGACGACACCATCGTCGCCGTCGGTCGGAGCGACCGACTTCCCGAGGCCGACCGCGTCCTCGACGCCGAAGGGAACGTGCTGGTCCCCGGCATCGTCGACTGTCACATCCACAACCGCGAACCCGGCCTCGAGTACAAGGAAGACTGGGAGTCCGCGACGCGCGCGGCGGCGGCCGGCGGCGTGACGACCGTCGTCGGGATGCCGAACACGGACCCGGTGATCGACCGGCCCGAACATCTCGAACTCAAATTCGAGCGCGGCGAGGCGTCGGCTCACGTCGACTTCCAGAGCTACGCCGTCGTCACCTCTGAGAACCTCGATCTGATCCCCGCGATCGACGAGACCGGCGCGCTCGGGTTCAAGATCTTCCTCGGGTCGACGGTCGGCGACGTGCCGCCGCCGAACGACGGCGAGATCCTCGAGGCGATGGAGCGAATCGGGAAGACGGGCAAACGGCTGGGCTTTCACGAGGAGAACGGCGAGATCATCGATCACTACACGAAGCGGTTCACGGCCGAGGGGCGAAACGAACCGATCGATCACTCCCACTCGCGGCCCGTGATCGCCGAGCGAGAGGCCGTCGAGCGAATGATCACCTTTGCCGAGGAGACGGACGCGAAAATACACATGTTCCACGTCTCCTCCGGTTCGGCCGCCGAGGCCGTCGCCCGCGGCAAGGACCGGGGTGTCGACGTCACCGCCGAGACGACCCCCCACTACCTCTGGTTCACCGAGGATGTCATGCGTGAGAAGGGCAACGTCGCACGCGTTCAGCCGCCGATCCGGGACGCCGAGGAGCGCGCGACACTCTGGGATGTCGGCATCGATCAGGACACGATCGACTGTATCGCGACCGATCACGCGCCCCACACCCCAGCGGAGAAGAAAGTCGACGACCCCTTCGGCAACACCTGGGACGCGATCTCGGGGTTCGTCGGCCTCGAGACCGAGGTCCCGGCCATGCTCACCTTCGTCGATCAGGGCCGACTCACGCTCGAGGAGTGGGTGCGCCGCCACTCGACGCGGCCGGCCCAGGTCTGGGGAATGTACCCACAGAAGGGATCGCTCCAGGTCGGGACCGACGCCGATTTCACGATCGTCGACCCCGACCGGGAGTGGACGCTCGCGGACCGAACGGAACTGCACTCGAAGAACTGCGTGACGCCGTTCGAGGGTGAGACGTTTACCGGCAAAGCGATCGCGACGGTCGTCCGCGGTGACATCGTGGCCGAGGATGGGGCGGTCGTCGGCGAGTCCGGATACGGAACGCGCGTCGACATCGACTGAACGGGCGTCTCGGCGCTGCTTATCGGCCGTGGACGGCTATCCGCCCACGGAATCCGTGCGGCAAGGCTCGAGGTATCGGTCCGTTCAGGAATCGTCGTCCACGCGCGTTTTCAGGTCGTGAAAGTGGCAGCCGGTTTATATTCACACGCCAACCCTCCGGTCCCAGTAGGGTACGGCAGCCATGAGTAACGAACGAACCGAAGCCGACGAGAACGACGAAACGAATGGAACGGACAAGACCGAACAGCTCCGGTCGGTGTTTCTTTCGGTCACCGGCGGCGAGGCGGAGCCCGTCGTCGAATCCCAACGAGAGGAGCCGCCCACGCGAGAACTGCGCGGCGAGGAACGGATCGACGAGGTCGTCGGCCCCGCGGAACACCACGGACTCGACGACGCGATCGACGATCCGGAGACGGGCTGATCGGAGCGCCGTCGACGACACGCGGACCGGTTCGATTCGACGAGTAACTAGTTCCATAAAACGACAGAGGCAACCAGATGTCCGCCACCCAGTTAGCGATCGAGGCGACCGATTTACGGAAACGATTCGGCAACACGCTCGCCGTCGAGAGCGTCGACCTCGCCGTCGAGCGGGGGACCGTCTACGGCTTTCTCGGCCCGAACGGAGCGGGAAAGACGACCACGATGCGAATGCTGACGACCCTCACTCGGCCGTCCGCAGGTGACGCGAGGATCGTAGGCATCCCCGTGACCGACCGCGACGGGGTCCGCGACGCGATCGGGTACCTGCCCGAGGATCCGCCCGTGTTCGACGAACTGACCGGGTACGAACAACTCGAGTACTTCGCACGGCTTCGCGATATCCCCGCTTCGGCGGCGGAGCAGCGGATCGACGCGTGGCTCGAGCGCTTCGATCTGGCCGGCGATGCCGGGAAACGGATCGAAGAGTACTCCAAGGGGATGCGCCAGAAGATCGGGCTCGTTCAGGCGCTATTGCACGAACCCGACGTGCTCTTCCTCGACGAGCCGACGAGCGGACTCGACCCGCGGGCCGCCCGAACGGTCATGGACGCCATCGCGGAGATGGCAGCCGAGGGTCACACCGTCTTCCTCTCGACGCACATCCTCCCCGTCGTCGAGGAGCTCGCCGATACCGTCGGTGTGCTCTCGGACGGCCGAATCGTCGCCGAGGGAGCTCCCGAGGCCCTGACTCGGCAGGTCGAAAGCGAGTCGGACTCGACGCTCGAGGACGTGTTCCTCGCGGTCACGACTGACCACGGCGCGGCGGTACAGTGACGATGGGCACGCGAGAACACGTCGTTACGATCGGTCGCCTCGAACTCAGCCGCCGCTGGCGGGTTCTGTCCGGAAACACGGCCCAGTTGATTGCGATCGGTATCTCGGCCCTGTTCTTGGTTCCGCTGGGACTCGGTGGGCTGTTCGGGATCTACCTCTTCGGTTCGGGCGTCGCGTCCGGAGAGATCGAAACGCCGCTGTCGCTGACCCGGCTCGGGTTCGTCTACGCGTGGCTGTTCGTCGCCGGCTTCGGCGGTTATCGGGCGTACGCGACGGCACTCCGCCCGGACCGCCTCGACGGTTATCTGACGACCGTCTCCCACCGGGAGCTGCTTGCCGGCCTGCTGCTGGCAGAATGCGTCGTCTGGGGAGCTCCTGCCATCCTGATCGCCGTGGGCGGGTCACTCCTGTTCGCTGCGGGAACCGGATCGGTGCTGTCGGTACTCCCCCTCTTTCTCACTGTTTGTACGACGCTGGCGACGGCGCTCACGACTGGCTTCCTCGTCTCGCTTGCCATCAGAAACGCCGGCGTTCGATCGACACTGCTGACGCAACTCCGGTCGGTCCTGTTCGGGCTGTTCGTGATCGTCTACTTCGGCGTCATCTTCACGCAGTCGTTCGCGTCCGTGCTCGAGCCGCTGTCTCAGCTCCTCGAGCCGACGCCGATCGGCTGGTACGGCGACCTTGCGCTCGTCGGCTCGGTGTCGACGGCGTCGATCGGTCGCAGCGTCGGGGCGCTGCTCGCGAGCGGCGCGTTCCTGCTCGCGAACGCCGCCGGGATGCCGCGACTCGCGGCCGGGATCTGGTACGCCGACGGCGTTCACATCGAGCACGAAGCGGAGCCCGGATCGTCGTCCACGGCGAGCCGACTTTCGGGACTCCTTCCACAGCCGGTACTGGGTGTCGCGACGGCGGATTGGAAGCGAGCGCGGCGAGCCCCGATCACGCTGACGTTCGCGTTCTACCCTCTCTTTTTGTTGATCAACCCGGTTATGAACGCCGTCCAGACGGGAACGATCGGCCGGGGTCTCCCGATCTGGATCGTTTGCTTCGGTCCCTGGGTCGCCGGCGCGCTGTTCGCACTCAACGTCGTCGGGAACGAAGGGGCCGCCCTCCCGGCGACGCTCCTGAGCAGGGCCCCCGGCAGAGCGCTCGTCGTCGGACACGTCGTGGCCGGTGTGCTCCTCGTGGGGCCGGTGACTCTCGTGACGGTCATCGGATTCGGGGTAGCGAGCCCCCACTCGGTGGAGTCAGTCGTCACGCTTGCCGTGAGTGCGCTCGCACTCACCGTCTTCGCCGGTCCGATCGCCACCGGGATCGGCGCGATATTCCCCCGCTTCGAGGAAGTCAGCGTCTCCCGGAGCACCGAAGCGATCGTCCCGAGTACGCTGGCGTTTGTCGTCTACTCGCTGGTCGTCTTCCTCGTCGCGATGCCGACGCTCGCCGCCCACAGCTCGACCGTCGCCGGCGCGATCGCGTCGGCAATCGGCCCGTCACAGGCCGTCGTCCGCATCATTGGAACCATCGCGTCGTGTACGCTCGCAGCGATCGTCGGTCTCCTCTCGGCAGCCTACGCGGTCCGTCGCGTCGAGGAGTTTCACTTCGATTGAACACACGTCGCGGATACAAGAGTTACGCGAAGCAGGATTCGACAGTGGGGCCGCTCACTCGAGGTCCGCGCCGACCGCGTCCTCGACCGACGAGAAGCCATCACGCTCGAGCAGCGCCGCCAGCCCCCGGTTGATCCGCGTCGCGGTCGACGGCCCCTGGTAGACGAACGCGGTATACAACTGAACCAGGGAGGCACCGGCCCGGATCTTTTCGTAGGCGCTTTCGGCCGAATCGACGCCGCCGACGCCGATGATCGGCAGGTCGCCGTCGGTATAGTCCGCGAGCGAGCGGATGACGGCCGTCGAACGGTCCGCGAGTGGCTGCCCGCTGAGCCCGCCCCACTCCTCCCGTCGGGGGGACGTAAGCCCCTCACGGCTCGTCGAGGTGTTGGTCGCGACGATGCCGTCGAGATCGAATTCCTGGACGATGTCCACGAGGTCGAACACGGATTCCTCGGGCTCGTCGGGGCCGATCTTGACCAGGAGCGGCACGTTTCGATCGTTTTCGGCCTCGAGCGTCTCGAAGATCGTCCGTAGATGCTCGGGCGACCCCTCGTCGAACTCGTCGGGCGTGTTCGGACAGGAGACGTTCACGACGACGTAGTCGGCGAACGGCGAGAGCCGATCGAAAACACGCCGGTAGTCCTCGATCGCCTCCCGTTCGCTCGAGGAGTTCATCTTCCCGACGTTGACCCCGAGCGGGATGTCCGGCGTGCCGTCGGCCTCAAGCCGGGCTTTGACGCGTTCCATTCCCTGACCGTTGAATCCCATTCGGTTGATCATCGCCTCGTCCTCGCGCAGCCGGAAGAGCCGGGGGCGGTCGTTGCCCGCCTGCGGATACGGCGTGACGGTGCCGATCTCGACGAAGCCGAAGCCAAGCGCCGCGAGCGCGTGGGTGACCGCTGCGTTCTTATCGAAGCCGGCGGCGACGCCGACCGGGTTTGGAAACGTCGTGTCGAACAGGTCGACTTCGAGGGCCGGATCGTCGTATCCGTAGGCGTAGGATAATGCCGTTCGCGTCGGCCACGTCGACTGCGCCGCCTGGAGCGTCCGTTTGCCCAGGTCGTGGGCCGTCTCGGCCGGCAGCTTGAACGCGAGGGGGCGAACCCGCGAGTACAGCGTCATTGCCGGAACATGGGGGCGGGCGACAGGTAAACGTCCCGAAGCGCTCGAGGTCGGGACCGACCGGGCCACCGTCACCCCTCGTCGCGAACCCGATCCGCGTCCGGGCCGAACTCGGACTCGAGCAGTTCGGGAACGGTCTCGGGTGTCACGTCCGAGTACCACGTGTTTCGCGGCTGGATCGAAATCGCGGTTCCGCCCTCGCTGCACAACCCGAGACACGAGGTTTCGCTGACGGAGACCGCGGTCCAGAAGGCGTCGCGTTCCCGCAGCCAGTCTTTGACCGCCGCGACCGTCTCCTCGGCACCGACCGCGCCACAGCTCGCGTACTCGCCGTCGCGGTCGTTGGTACAGACGAAAACGTGCGCGTCGAGACGGTCGCGGTGTTCTTCGGTTCGATCCTTCATGGGCTCGTGAGCAGGTCGTCGCGTCGCTCCGCGGCCGGTCGCACGCCGGCTCGCGTCTGGAGCCAGCCGAAGCAGCCGGCGACGAGCGCCCAGAGAGCGGCCTGACTCAGTACGGTTAGCCCGCGGAACGCGGCGACCAACTCCGCCGGCATCGCGCCGATCTCGACGATCGTCGGCGCTGCGACCACGGTGATCGCGACGAGCGCCACGATCGGGACTGCAGCCGTCACGACTCCGATCGGCCGGCTCCGAGTCGAGACGCGCCGGTAGCCGTAGATCGAGCCGGCGGCGACGACCGCGCCGACGGCCATCATGCCCGCGTAGAGGGCGCTCCGGAACGTGGGATCGAACGCCTGTTCGGCACCCGGCGTCGTCGGCGGCAGCACCAGCCACGGGGCGAGGGAAACGGCGAGAAAGCCGGCTCCGGCGAGCACGTAGGTCTTGACTCGCCCGCGACCGGGCAGCGCCGGCTCGAAGAAGTAGAAGGCGAGCGCGAAGGCGCCGCCGAGAAGGATTCCCCAGAGGACGCCGCTGCCGATGCTCACGGCGGCGGTCGTCGCTTCGCTGACCGCGTGAGCGTGCTCGCCCGCCTCGTGTGCGTGTTCGCCGGCGGCATGGGCGTGCTCGCCGGCGGAAGCGTGGTCTCCGTGCTCGCTACCCTCGGCGACCGTCTCCATGTAGCCGAGCAACGGGTTCGCGACCAGCGCCATGTAGAGGCCGTACGCGAGTCCCGCGATTACCCCGGCGAGCACGCCCCGCTCGAGATAGTCGACGAGCATCAGTGACAGGTGACGCCGACGGCGTGTCGGAAGTTGTGCATCGAGTCGTGAGCCAGCGGCTCCTGGAGGAACAGCAGCGCGAACGTCAATGCCGCGACGAACGCGAAGACGGCCAGCAACTGGCCAGTTGTGAGTTCGTCGCGTGCGGTCCCGATCCGATCGTGAACGGTTTCAGTCGTCGTCATGCAAGTCAGTTTTCCCTACTGAAACTACAATTGTAAAACTACCGATCGTCCCGTGGTAGCCACGAGCGCCACTCCTCCCGACGGCTCGGGAAGCACGCAGCCTAAATATCACGAATAACTGGGATATACCCGTCGGAACGGACGGTTGCTACTGAATAACGAAATCGTTTTCCTACGGCTACCGCTTGGTTCGACTAACAACGAGAGTCATGAGTGTCCAACGACGGTCGTCAGGAGGGAGACGTCGTGGCGGTTGAACGCCTGCTCGTTCCGCTGTCGGACACGGTGACCGTTCGACAGACGGTCGGCTACGCCGTCCAGTCCGGTCTCGAGGCGGCCGACTCGCTCGAGTGTCATCTCGTCGTCGCGATGCCCTACGACGACGACAGTCCCGAGAGCGATCGGTACAGCGACGACGCCGACGGGCTGCTCTCGCGGGCGCAAAACTGGGTCGAGGAGGACGCCGGCGGGGCCGACGTGACGATCGAGACGACGACGCTCGGTGCCGACGAGTACCTGTTCGGCCCCCGCGACTACGCCGAGATTTTCGACGCCTACGCCGACGAACACGGGATCGATCGCGTCGTCCTCGACCCCGAGTACCAACCCGGCGTCACCGCACAGATGCTCCAGCCCCTCGAGCGCGAACTCGATCGCATCGGGCTGGCCTACGACGAAGCGCCCGTCGATCGGCCCGCCCGACGCGGCCGTCTCAACGGTGGGGCGGAGGGGTTCGATCGCCTGTTCGCGACCTTTCTGATCTCCTATGGCTTCTATCTCCTCCTCGGAGATCCGACCTACTGGTTCGATCTCGTTACCGGCGCGGCGGTCGCCGGTATCGTCGCCGTCTCGCTCGCACAAGTGACGTTTACCCTGCCGCTTGATCGCGTGCAGTCGCCGCTTCGAGTCGTCCGGTTCGCCCTCTACATCCCGTACCTGCTCTGGGAGATCGTCAAGGCCAATATCGCGGTGTCGGTCGTCATCCTCCGGCCGTCGATGCCGATCGAGCCGACGCTGACGCGGGTCAACTCCCGCGTCCGAAGCGGTCTGCCGCTGACCGCGCTGGCAAACAGCATCACGCTCACGCCGGGGACGCTGACGGTCCGGGCCAACAACCAGCAACTGCTCGTCCACACGCTGATCCCGGGTGCCCGCGACGACCTCTTCGACGGCGGCCTAGAGCGGGGAATTCGGTTCGTCTTCTACGGCCGCAAGTCGGCGGCGATCGCCTCGCCGCGCGAACGCGACGACGCCGAAATCGTCGGGGGTGACGAGCTGTGACGCCGGTCCCGCTCGAGGACGTGTTCCTCGCTGCGGCCGCGCTGTTCGTCGTCCTCGCGATCGCGATGTTCTATCGTGCAGTCGTCGGTCCGACGACGCAGGACCGCCTGCTGGCAGTCAACGTCCTGGGGACGAACACGGTCGTCATCCTCGCCCTGCTCGCGGCGGGACTCGACCAGTCGTGGTTCCTCGACGTGGCGCTGATCTATGCCCTACTGAACTTCCTGATGTCGATCGCCATCTCGAAGTTCACCGTCGAGCGGGGTGGTGTGCTGTGATCGAGACGCTCCGCTTTTGGGCGATCGTCGTCCTGCTGGGGCTGGGCGTGCTCTTTACGTTCGTCTCGACGGTCGGCGTCATCCGTCTGCCGGACGTCTACTCGCGGGCCCACACCGCCTCCCAGACTGACACGCTCGGGGCGGGCTTTGCGCTCGCCGGCGTCGCGGTCGCGTTCGGCTGGCAGCACGCGGCGGTCTACACCGTCCTCCTGCTGTTTTTCGTGTTCATCACGAACCCGACGGCGGCCCACGCGATCTCCCGATCGGCGGCGGAGACGGGGGTCGAGCCGATCCTCGCCGCGGAGGGCGAAGACGGGAACGAAACCGAGGGCGACGCCGAAACGGACGGTGAGTCGCGATGAGTCTGTTCGCGTACACCCTCGTGGCGTTTATCCTCGCGACGGCCGTCGCGACGGCGCTGTTTCGCGACATTCTGTCGGTGATCATCGTCTTCGGGGCCTACAGCCTCGGCATGGCGATCCTCTATACCTTCCTGTTGGCTCCCGACGTGGCGATGACCGAGGCTGCCATCGGGGCCGGCGTCACGACGCTGTTGCTGTTGCTGACGATCGCGCGGACGACGCGCCCGTCGACCGACCGGCTTAGCGAACGGATTCACGTCCCGGCGGTCGTCGTCGTCGGCGCGTTCGTACTCCTGCTCTGTAGTGTCGTCCTGCCCGAAATGTACGCAGTCGGTGGCACGGAGACGCCCGTCTGGTCGAATCTCGAGGTCACCCAACACTACATCACCGAGACGCATCACGAGACCGGCGTCAAGAACGCGGTTACGTCCGTCCTCGCCGCCTACCGTGGGTTCGACACCTTCGGCGAGGCGGTCGTGGTCTTCGCCGCCGGCGTCTCGACCCTGCTCGTCCTGAAACGCGAGGTGTTCGCCTAATGTCGCAATCCGTCGACGATACCTACACCGAGAGTCAGGTGATCATGACCGCCGTCAAGATTATCGCACCGTTTACGCTCACGTACGGGCTGTTCATGACCTTCCACGGGGGCGACGCCCCCGGCGGCGGGTTCCAGGGAGGAACCGTCGTCGGCGTCACCGTCCTCATGCTCGCCTTCGCGTTCGGCATCGAGCCGACCCGCCGGTGGCTCCGTAATTCCTTCCTCGTCGGCATCATCACCGGCGGCGTCGTCCTCTTCGGAGCCATCGGCCTCGCGATGATCGCACTGGGGGGAAACTTCCTCGAGTTCGCCATGCTCAAGGAGGTTTTCCACATCAAGGCGAAGTGGGGCCTCGAGGCCATCGAGATCGGCGGCATCTCGCTGATCGTCACCGGAACCATCATCAGTCTCTTCTTTACGATGGCGGCCGGGTTCTCGCCCGAGCGACCGAGCGGGACCGGCGGCCGCAACGAGCGCGGCGAGTCGGCGGGTGCGGAGGTGAGCGACGATGATTGAGTCCCTCTTTAGTCACTACACGTACGTGCTGGTGTTCGTCCTGCTGGGTATCGGGATCTACATGGTGATCGCCAGCAAGAACCTCGTGAAGAAACTGATTGGGGTGAACCTCTTCCAGACAGCTATCTTCCTGTTTTTCATCTCGATGGCCTATATCGACGCCGAGGGTGCGTCGGCACCGATCGTCCCCAAAGACGGCGTGCCCCTGGAAGTCATGGTCGCGAGTCCGCTGCCCCAGGTGATCGTGCTGACCGCTATCGTCGTCGGGATCGCGCTGACGGCGGTCGGACTGGCGCTGATCATCCGGATCTACGCGGAGTACGGGACGCTCCGCGAGGACACGCTTCGGGAGGTGCGTGCCGATGAGTAGCGTCGATCTGCTCCTTCCGCTCCTGATCGCCGTCCCGATCCTCGCTGCGACGCTGCCGATCGCCCTCGGGCTGTGGGTCGACCGAACGGGCTGGACCGTCGCCGGGCTCACGACGAGCGCGCTCTTCGTCGGGGCGATCGCTCTCGCGAGCGTCGTCTACACCCGCGGCGAGGACGTAACCCACAGACTCGGCGGCTACTCCCCCGAGTTTGGCATCCAACTCGTCGCCGATCAGTTCTCGATGCTGATCGTCCTGCTCGTGACCGCCGTCGCCACCGGCGTCCTCGCATACACGCGCCGGGGCGGCCCGCGCGGGAACACGTTCTACACGGCTTACCTGCTGCTTACCGGCGGCCTGCTCGGCATCTCGCTGACCGGCGACGTGTTCAACCTGTTCGTCTTCCTTGAGATCACGAGCCTGGCGACCTACGCGCTGGTCGCCAGCGGCGACGGTCCCGAAGCGGCGGTCGCCTCCCTGAAGTACCTGATCCTGGGCACGATCGCCGCGTCGATGTACCTGATCGGCGTCGCCTTCGTCTTCATGGCGACGGGGACGCTGAACATGCTCGAGCTCGCCGAGGCGATTCCCGGTGCGGAGAGTCAGACGCTGATCCATACCGGCGTCGCGTTTATCGTCGTCGGCTTCGCCGTGAAGGTCGCTCAGTGGCCGCTCCACACCTGGCAACCGAGCGCCTACCAGCAGGCCCCCGACGGCGTGACGCCGCTGATCGCCGCGCTCGTCTCGACGGCCTCCGCGTACGCGTTCGGCCGGCTGATCGTGACCGTCTTCGGCGTCGATTACCTCACCGCGGTGCCGAACGCGGCTGCGGTCGTCCTCACGATCGGCTGCGTGAGCGTCCTCGCAGGAACGATACTGGCCGTCATCCAGACCGAGGTCAAGCGGATGCTCGCGTACTCGTCGGTCTCGCAGTTCGGACTCGTTATCGCCGCCTACGGTGTCGTCATCGCCGGCAGCTCCGAAACGGCTTTCATCGGTGCCGCGATCCACCTCGTCGGTCACGGGCTGGTGAAAGCCGGTCTCTTCCTGGGGGTTGCACTCGTTGCCCGGAGTTACGACGCCCGCACCGTCGACGAGTACGCCGGCCTCGCCAAATCGCGCCCGATCGCCGCCGGCGCGATCGCCGTGCTCTTGCTCTCGCTCGTCGGCGTCCCACCGGGCGTCGGCTTCGTCGGCAAGTGGTACATCGCACTCGGTGCCGTCCAGTCCGAACTGTGGCCCGTCGCTGCCGTGATCTTCCTCAGTACCATGCTCACCCTCGCCTACGCCGCCCGCCTCCTCGAGAAGATGTACTTCACGCCGTCCGCGACGGCCGAACGGCCCCACGCGCCGGCCCCGGTCGCGACGGACGGCGGTGATGCCGGACCCGACGATTCCGGTGCCGAACCCGCACACGATGAGCCCGGCGCTGCCATCGCCGCCATCCGCGGCGACCGATCGGCGGCTCCCGTTTCGACCGGCATGGTCGCGATCGTCGTCCTCGCCGCGCTCGGGGCAGTTGCCCTCGGCTTCGCGGGGGGAACGATCGCCGAACTACTCGACCCGTTCCTCACCGAGGTGATCAACTAATGGTTGCAGATCTCCGGCCGCTCGCCGCCGTGTTGGTGTCAGCGGTCGCTATCGTCCTGATCGTCGCGTCGCATCGTCGTCCGAACCTCCGCGAGGGATGGTCGGTCGTCGCCGCCCTCGCGAAGTTCGGAATCATCGTCAGCATGCTTCCCGCGGTCATGGACGGGACCGTCTTCGCGTGGAGCCTCCGGGAGAGCACCGGGGTTCAGTTCCTCGCGGGCATCGATTTCGCCCTTCGAGCCGATCCCCTGGGGATCTTCTTTGCCCTCCTCGCGAGCTTCCTCTGGATCTTCACGTCCTTTTATGCCATCGGCTACATGCGCGGGCTCGACGAACACGCCCAAACGCGCTTTTTCGCCTCCTTCGCGGCCAGCCTTTCGGCCGCCGTCGGCATCGCCTTTGCGGCGAATCTGGTGACGATCTTCGTCTTCTACGAACTGCTCTCGCTGGTCACGTACCCGTTAGTCGCCCACAACGAGGACTCCGAGGCGCGAATCGCCGGCCGGAAGTACATCACGTATACGTTCTTCGGCGGCGGCGTCTTTCTGCTCGCCGGGACCGTCATGATCTACTGGCTGACGAGTCTGGTCCGCAGCGGGCCGACGCTCGCCTTCGAAGCGGGCGGCATGGATGCTCTCGCTACGGCCGCACAGGCTGAGCCGATCTACGCACAGGCCGCCTTCTTCCTGCTCATCGCCGGCTTCGGCGTCAAGGCCGCCTTGATGCCGCTTCACTCCTGGCTCGCCGACGCGATGGTCGCCCCGACGCCCGTCTCCGGACTGCTCCACGCCGTGGCGGTCGTCAAATCCGGTGCGTTCGGCATCGCACGGGTCATTCTCGAGGTCTACGGTCCCGGGCTGATCCACGATCTGCCGCTCGACGTCCCGGGAATCGGCGAGGTCGGACTGAACATCCCCGTCGCGATCGTCGCCGCGTTCACGCTGACCGCGGCGAGCATCATCGCGATGCGGAAGGATCACCTCAAGCGCCGGCTGGCGTACTCGACGACGGCACAGCTGTCCTACATCGTGCTCGGACTCTCGATGTTGCACCCGTACGCGATGGTCGGCGCGCTGTTTCACATTCCCGCCCACGCGTTCGCGAAGCTCACGCTGTTCTTCTGTGCGGGATCGATCCACGTCGAGACCCACACCGACTACATCAGCGAGATGGCCGGCATCGGCAAGCGGATGCCGCTAACGATGACCGCTTTCACGGTCGGTGCGGCCGGCATGGCCGGTCTCCCGCCGGTCGCCGGCTTCGTCAGCAAGTTCTACATGCTGATCGGTGCCGGCTCCATGGGCGGCGAGTACTGGCTGTTCGCCGCCGCACTGTTGCTCTCGGCCGTCCTCAACGTCGCGTACTTCTGGCCGGTCGTCTACACCGCGTTCTTCGAGAGCGAGGACCGCCACGACGCCAAACCCCTCCTCGAGTTCCCGCGGGGCGGGCTGGTCGAATCGTACGCCGACGGGTCCGACGCGGACGTCGCCGCCGACGGCGGGCAGCCGACCGATGGTGAAGCCGACCGATCCGATCCGGAGCGACCCGCGGCGGACGAGGACGGGAACTACGAGTACGCCGTCGACGAGTACCCGAGCGACGCCGAGGTTCCCGACGGGGACCAGGTCAGTTCCGTCGACCACCACGGCGACTTCGACGACCACCTGACCGGCGGGCCGCCGGCCGACGGCTGGCCGCGTCGGTCGCCGATTACCGAGACCACGTGGCTGATGCTCGCGCCCATCGCCGTGATCGCGACCGGCGCGGTCGTCCTCGGGATCGGACCCGACTACGCCGTCTTCCTCGACCTGGCGAGACAGATCGTCGGGGATGTCTTCGGACTGCCCTTCGAGGACGTGACTGCCGTTCCGTTCGACCGACTCGTGACGGAGGTGCCCCACTGATGGCACTCGACGTCCTCTCGATGGCCTACCCGCCGCTCATCGTCTTCGCGGCGGCGCTGCTCGTACTCGTCCTGCCCCGAATCGCCGGCTTCGCCGTCGGTGCGGCGAGCCTCGCGGCCGTTCTGGCGGTCTCGCTGGTCGCACCCGAGGGGCAACACCTGGTGGGGACCTTCCTCGGGTTCGAGGTCGTCCCGTTCTACGTCGACGACTTCTCCCGAATGGTCGGGCTGGGCCTCGGCTTCCTCGGGGTCTGTAGCGTCATCTATGCCTACTCGAGCGAGGCCAGTAAGACGCTGGTCGCGTTCGCGCTCGTCTACGTCTCCTCGTCGATCGGGGCTGCGTTCGCCGGCGACTGGCTCGTGCTCCTGTTCATGTGGGAGCTGATGGCCGTCACCAGCACGCTCGTGGTCTGGCACTACGGCGGCGAGGCGGTTCGGGCCGGCTTCCGGTACGCGCTGTTCCACGGCACCGGCGGCGTACTCGTGATGATGGCGGTCGCCGCCCACTACGTCCAGGTCGGGACGTTCGTCTACACCGATGCCGGGATCGCAAACGGGATTCCGGCGCTGCTCGCGGTGCTCGGGATGGGCGTCAACGTCGCCTTTATCGGGGTCCACACCTGGCTCCCCGACACCTACCCGCGACCCCATATCGCGGCCTCCGTCTTCCTCTCGGTGTACACGACGAAGACGAGCGCGTTCGTCCTCTACCGGGCGTTCCCGGTCGATGCCGGGAGCGATCTGGGCATTTACATCGCGTACATGGGCGGACTGATGGCCGTCTACGGCGCGACCTTCGCGCTGCTGCAACACGACATGCGGGCGCTGCTGTCCTATCACATTCAGGCTCAACTGGGCTATATCGTCGCCGGGATCGGGATGGCCACGATGGGGTCGGATCTCGCCGCCGCCGGCGCGATGAGCCACCTGTTCAACAACGTGCTGTTCAAGAGCCTGCTGTTCATGGCCGTCGGCGTCGTCATCTATCGCACCGGCGAGGAGGACCTGTACAAACTGGGCGGCCTCTGGCGCGAGATGCCACTGACCGCGATCGGGTTCGGGTTCGGTGCACTCTCGATCACCGCGATTCCTGGCTTCAACGGGTACGTCAGCAAGGGGATGCTCTTCGATGCGGCCGACCCCCACTACTACGGCCAGCCGGAGTATCAGGCGCTGTACTGGCTACTCTGGCTCGGCGCGATCGGTACCCTGCTCTCCTTTATCAAGCTCGGCTACTACGTCTTCTTCCACGGCGAGACCGATCTCGAGGTCGCGGACGCCAAACCCGGCCAGACCGTCGCGATGCTCGGGCTGGGCGGGGCCTGCCTCCTCTTCGGCGTCTGGTGGCAGGGGCTTGCCGACCTCGCGCCGACGATCCACGGCCTCGAGTTCGAGTATTACGGCGGACACAGCCATCTCCACCCCTACAGTCCGGGCCACCTCCAGACGGCCGGAATACTGACCGGCGTCGCGGCCGTCACCTTCGTCGTCGTCCGGAAGCCGCTCTCGAAACTCGACCTCGGCGATCCGGCGATGTTCGTCTACCCCGCGACCTACGCCGTCAGTCGCTGGACGATGCTCGGCGTCACCGGAACCTACGCCGCCGTCGATCGGACCGTCGTCGGCGCGGTCAAACGCTGTTACTGGATCGGGAACAACCCCGTCCTCGCCGTCGACGCGGCGGCGGGACGGTTACCCGACTGGCTGATCGCCGTCGACGAACGGCAGCCGACCGACGGCGGCCGCCCGTCGACGATCCACCTCCGGACCGGCATCGGGACCACCGTCCTGCTGTTGACGCTCGTCCTGACCGTGGTCCTGTGGCTCCTCGTCGTCTGAGAATCGTCGGCGAATCGACCGTCACAGACAGCCCGCGTCGTTCACTCCGTCTCCGACTGCTCGTCGCGCTGCTTCGCGTCCGTCTCGAGCGACCGCTGCGTTTCCTGTACCACGATCGATTGCTCGAGGACCGACGCCCGCAGGGTCGGTTTCGACGCCGTCGCTTCGCGTCGGTACACTTCGTCGTGCTCCCGGCGGACGCCCCGCGGCGTCAGGTAGTTCCCGTCGACGTCGACGACGGCTGCCTCGCAGAGCCGCTTCAGGATCGACCGCGCGCCCTCGGTAGTGATCGCCGGCGGGGCGATCGATCGCTCGCGTGCGAGTTCCATCGCCGTCGCGTCCTCGAGCAGCGCCTCGATCTCGCGCTCGTCGTGGCCGCGATCGTCCAGCACCGACCGGACTCGCGCGGCGATCGATGGCGCATGCCCCGTCGGAAACAGCGGCCAGTCGTTCGACGGCGGATCGAGCACGACCCGGTAGCGCCGCAACGGCGTCCGCGCACGGGCGGGAAGCGGCACGTCTTCGAGGCGCTGGGACTTCCCCAGCACGCGGATCGTCCCGGTGTAGAAGTCGACGTCGTCCCAGGTCGCACCCGTGCGTCGGTCGTCCTCCGGGACCCGGAACAGTTCCGCGCCGCGGACCGTCGAGTGAGCGAGGACGGCGACCATCGCGTACTCGCGCAGTCGAGTGCGGCGCTCGCTCGTCGACTGGGCGTCGGCCTCGAGCACCCGCTCGCGGACGTGGCGCTCGAGTTCGCGCCGCTGATCGGCCGTCCAGGAGTCGTCGGATGGCCGCGTGTCGGCGGTCGGCAGTGCGGCCTCGGCGCGGTCGGTCGCCGCGGGGTTTCGCTCGAGGACGCCGCCGCGAACGCACCACGAGAGGAACGCGCGGACCACGGCGTAGTAGGTGCCGGCGGTCGAGGCGGTGTACTCCCCGCGCTCCGTCCGTCGGCGGAGTTCCTCGGCGTAGGCGCGCATGTGGTCGACCTCGAGCGCGAACAGCGACGTGAGATCGTGTTCCTCCTCGAGCCAAGTGGCCCACCGCCGGAGGATCGATTCCGCGTTGGATGCGTAGGTTCCCGCGCCCGAGCCGTCGGGATCGCCGACGGCCTTTCGCTGGAGATAGGCGTCGACCGCGTCGGCGATCGCCACCTCGGTCACGGCGCGATCACCCGCCCCGGTATCGGACGGAGACGCGATCGCGGGCCTCCGCGTCGCCGCTCGTGGCGGGTATCACCGCGGCAAGAACGGATGGTGTGGGGAACGCCACGGATCATTACTCGTTGGATACTGTTCCACGATCCTAAATCCGTGTTTCGGTCTCACGGATCGGAAAAGTGCGACCCGACCACGATCCGATCCGAAGCGCCCTGTCCCCGGAGTCACCGCGTCGCACCGAACCGGAGCACGTCCGCGTGGTCGCTGATGAGCCCGTCGACGCCGGCCGCTGCGAGCTGTTCCCCCTGGTACCACGTCGCGAGGGTAAAGACGTTCACGTCTCGGCTCTCCTCGTGTGCGACGGCGAGGAGATCGATGTCGGACCAGCCGGCTCCGTCTTCGTACCGCTGATCGGCGTAAAACGGCGTTCCCCGAATCATGTGGTAGGGTGGATGAATCGCCTCGGAGTCGTAGCGTCGCGCGATTTCGACACCGTCCCGAACGGAGTTCCAGAGCAACGGCGCGACGGCATAATCGGACGCGTCGCGGGTCGTCGCCAGCGCCGCCTCGTAAAACGACGAGAAAAGATACTCGTGGTGGAAGTCGTCGACGACGTCGAGCACTCGCGCGACGAAGGGCTGCCATCGTTGCTTCCGTTCCTCGAGTTCCGCCGGCGGAAGCGATTCGGCGAAGGCCACGTCGAACGATCCCGGGTTCTTCAGTTCGACGTTGACGCCGACATGGGGCGGAATCGCCTCGAGGACGGACCGCAACCGGGGGACGGTTTCGCCGCTTGCGAGGACCTCGGCGTTCGTGACGGTCGCCGTGTCGGTCTCCCAGACGACGCCCTCGGTGTCGGTGAGTCCGCGCTCGCCGCCGTCGCGATCGGCGAGTCGGCTATCGTGGAACACGACGACGTCGTTTTCGGCGGTCGGAACGACGTCGATTTCGATCATGTCGGCACCGCGCGAGGGGGCGATGGGGGACTGGCCGCCACGAGCAGCGGCGTCGACCGCGCCGACGGTGTTCTCGGGATAGAGGCCGGCGAAGCCACGATGGGCGATCAGGTCCGGCTCGCCGTCGCGACCGATAAATTCGCTCCGGTTCGACTCGTCGTGTCGGCGGTTGCCGGGAGCGTCGTCACCGCTCCCGCGGCCGGGCGTTGCCCCTGTAGCGCCGCCGATTCCGGTCGCCGATGCGCCGGCCGCGACAATAAACGATCGGCGGCGGAGCGCGCCACTGGACGTGTCCGGGTGGTCGGTTCGTCGCTCGTCGTCGTGTGTCTCGGACATCTGCAGGTCGGCAGAACGGGACGACTGGTAAAACGGATTATAATACGTCCGCATAGCACGACGGCCGACTATCCGTGCGAACGGTTTGCAGCATACGTCTCTACACGGCCGATCCGTTCGGCTGGCCGCCGGCGATGGCCCTCGAGAGCGATGCGCCGTTCGGTGTCGCTCGTTCTCGCACCGCCATTCGATATATCGATATTTGATTTATATTGGGCCACAGCGTCGTTCACGATTCCAGCGCGGCGATTCAGGAGGGATGTTGATGTCTGATCTTTTCGGCCGTCATCCCCGGGACCGGCGTCCCGCAGTCCTTGCACTTCCAGTCCGGCGTCGGGACGCCGGATTCCTTCTCGAGGTCCTGTTTGAACTCGATGCGTGCGCCACACGGACACCGATAGGTCGTGCGGGTCATGCACGAACCAACCCGCCGGTGAGCGATAAACGGTTCGCCGGAGGACACCGGTCGCAGGTCCGCGGCCTCGAGTGGGGCTGGTACACCGGAACCGGGACTGAGTCTGACCCCCTCGATCCGGAGAGCTGTCCGTTCATAGGGTCATCCCGGGATCGCTTCGAGCCGACCGCCGCGGTATTTCAGCGTCGGCGATGGGCCGACTCGAGCGACCATCGGGACATAGCTATCAAGGTCCCGGCGGGCGTCCGCCGGGATACGAGATGCCCGAGGCACACCGCATTCCGGTCGGCGACGCGACGACGGACGCCGCTCCGACCGTCGCCGCCGTCCACCACGAGGCCGACTCCGACGACTGGCTCGTCTGGTGCCATGGCCTGCGCAGCGACAAAGCGGGGAGTTACGAGGCCCGGTGTCGCCGGGCTAGCGAGGCGGGATACAACGCCGTCCGATTCGATGCCAGGGGCTGTGGCGAGTCCGACGGCGAGTTCGTCGACTCGACGCTCGAGACGCGACTCACCGACCTCCGCCACGTCGTCGACTACTTCGATCCCCGGACGTACGTGGTATTCGGCTCGAGTTTCGGCGGCAAAGTCGCCATCCACGCTGCCGCCGAGGACGAGCGGGTCGCGGCGGTCGCGACGCGTGCACCCGTGACGACAAGCGAACCGTTCGAGGAGTACCGGACCGTCGTCGAGCGCGAGGGGACGTGGACGTTCGATACCGGCGACCGAATCGAACGGCGGTTTTTCGACGCGCTCGATCGGTATCCGTTCGACGACGTCGTCGGTGAACTCGACGTTCCGGTCGCGATCTTCCACGGCGGCGACGACGCGGTCGTCGATCCGGCCGATAGCTTCGCCGCCGCCGCGCGTCTCGAGACCGACGTCCTCGTCGAGCGGTTCGCAGGTGAGGGCCACCGGTTTTCGGCGGCCGGCGAGCAGCGACTGCGTGATCGACTGTTCGACTGGCTCGCGTGGGCGGACGCTCACCAGTAGCTGTGTCGGTCGAAATCGACCGCCGTCTCGGTTTATCACGCTGCTCCCTCTCCCCTGGTAAATCGGATATCGATATACGAAAATCGTGGTGTGGTCGCTTCCGTTCGCACGGACTGCCCGCGGTTCCGGCGAGGGACCTCGCATCGCCTCGCGTGCCGACGGACGAGTCACGTCTTCGTCGGTAAGAATAAATTCCCTTTCGCGCCCGCGAGGACATAACGTGTTCTCTAGTCCAGAAAAACCGGACCGCTTTTGATATCCATGCCGGAAGGAACAGTTATACCAGTGAGTGAGGAAACTGACCTGTCGACATTGCTTTCGGTTCTCGACGACGAGTACGCACGGGATATCCTCACCCACACGAGCGTCGAACCCATGTCTGCCAGCACATTGAGCGAACGATGTGACGCGTCCCTCCCGACGATCTATCGGCGGCTCGAGCGGCTCGAGGAGTGTGATCTCGTCACCGAGGAGACGGAACTCGCCTCCGACGGCAACCACTACAGCGTCTACAGTGCGAACCTCGACCGACTGGAGCTGTCGCTGGAGGACGGCTCGTTCACTCTCGAGTTGACGTATCGCGAGGAAGACGTCGCCGACAAGTTCACCCGCATGTGGGAGGGAATGCGATGAGTCGAGAGGTCGTCCGGATCGACGAGGTGACGCTGTTCGAGCTGTTGACGATCGCGAGCCTCTTCCTCGTCGCGCTCGTCGGGACGATTATCGCTTATCAGGCCTACCGTGGCTACCGGCGCAACGATGCATCGTCGATGCTCTATCTCGCCATTGGACTCCTCTTGCTGACGCTGTGTCCCTTCCTGGTCAACGTGGTGATGACGACGTTCGTCAGCGCGGATCAGATCGTCATCGCGCTGCTCGAGAACGTGAGTCGACTGCTCGGACTGGGCGCGATCACCTATTCGCTGTACGGACGGCACTGATCGGTTCGTCGCGATCGGCAAACGTGTAGGGCCGAAGCCATCCCGGGATCACCGGTTCCGCTGACAGTGAGGAGGGGGTCGAACGACGCAGGACGCCCCCGCGCGAGGGGGAGTCGCGGGGGCGGAGGGGGCAAGGCTGGCGTCGCGACCCATGGGATGATCGGATGCGGGGAGGCACGGGGGACCGCGAAGGCGTGTGGGGCGGCCTCTCTCGTCCCCCATACCTCCCTATCCGCCCCATCGTATTAGTGATACGAGCGCGTTTTCTGGATCGGAAAATCCGGGCGTTTCGGTCGGACTCACCCGCCACCGTCCACAGGGTTCTTCGAGAATGCCGCCGTAGCGCCGCTATGGAGTACCTCATCGGCACCGATTCCGTCCACACGACAGCGGCGATCTGTGACTACCTCGACGACCGGGTGACCACGGCCGACACCGTGACTGCTGTCGCCGTCCTCCCGGCCGACGAGCCGACGGCGCGCCGTGACGCCGACGAGGCGTTGAACGTCGCTGCCGTTCGACTCGCGGCTGCCGGTGGCGTCGAGACGGAGCGCCGGTCGGGGTCCCCGGCACCGGTGCTCCTCGAGACGGCGGCGGAGGGCGACGTCGACGAACTCGTCATCGGCGCACACGGTGGCGATCCGGACGCGACGCGAGACGTCGGATCGACCGCGCGGCGGGTCCTGGCTGACGCGACCCGGCCGGTCGTCGTCGTTCCGATTCCCGACCTGTAGGGTGGCCGGCGGTTCGAACCATCCGTGTTCGCGGGGACCGTTCGGTCGACCGCGGCCGCGGCGATCCTAGAACGGGAACAGCGAATCGGCCTCGAGATCGCGCTCGATGAGTTCGATCTCGTGGCCGTCCTGGTCTTTGGTGAAGGCGTACATGTCGTCGCAGCTCTCGGGGTCCCGGTAGTCCGCTGCGTCCCGGGTCATGAGTTGGTCCCAGTCGTCGTGGAGGTCGTCGAGGCGGACACAGAGGTGCCCCCAGGCGTCGCCCAGCTCGTAGCTCCGGCCATCGTAGTTGTACGTCAGTTCGACGGACATCGCCTCGTCGGCGGCGTCCGTGGGTTCGACGAAGTAGTTCGCGAAGGTGTCGGCCTCCCAGCGGCCGACCTCGTCGTAGCCGAACTTGCGCGTCCAAAAGCCCAGCGCCTCATCGGCGTCCTCGACGCGGATCATGGTGTGGTCGAGCGACCAGAGCGCCCCGTCATCGCGCTGGACGATCTCGATCTCGTGGCCGTCGGGGTCTTTCACGAACGCGTAGCGGCCGCCACAGGACTCGGGGTCGCGGTAGTCCGCGACGCCCTCGTCCATGAGCTGCTGGTAGTAGTCCTCGAGTTCGCCCTCCGGCACGCGAACCGCGATATGGCCCCAGGCGTCGCCCAGCTCGGGCTCTTCGCCCTCGTTGTGGGTGAGCTCGAGCATCGCCCCGTCCGCGTGCATCTCCTCGGGTCCGAGATAGACGATGGTGAAGCCGTCGCCCTCGTGGCGATCCTTCTCCTCGTACTCGAGGTGGGTTCGATACCAGTCGAGCGATTCCTCGAGGTCAGCGACGCGGATCATCGTGTGGTCGAGCGTTCCGTCCATACGCGAACGGACAGCTGCGCGCTCCAAAACATTGGCGACTGCGGGGCCTACTCGCGGGTCTCCGGCGACTCCGAGTCGAGTTCGGATTCGGAACTGGCGATCTCGGTGGCCGTGGTCGTCGCGGCCGGCTCGAGCCCCTTGCGGCCGGCGTCGACCCTCGAGAGGCCGACGACGAGGCCGACGAGGGCGACGACGCCGAGCGGCAGGAAGACGAGCGGCGGG
Organism: Natrinema altunense; assembly: GCF_000731985.1. Classification (GTDB taxonomy): domain Archaea; phylum Halobacteriota; class Halobacteria; order Halobacteriales; family Natrialbaceae; genus Natrinema; species Natrinema altunense. Next base: position 78,373 of record NZ_JNCS01000003.1, on the reverse strand, counting down.
ACGCCGAGATAGCCGTTGAGCAGGTAACAGCCGATGACCACGAGGAAGACGGTCAGGGCGTAGGGCAGTTGCGTGCGCACGTGGTCGATCAGGTCCGCACCGGAGAACGTCGCGGAGAGCACCGTCGTATCGGAGATCGGCGAGGCGTGATCGCCGAAGATCGCGCCGGAGAAGACCGCACCGACGGCGACCGGGACGAGTTCGAATCCGGTCCCGAACTCGTAGGCGACCTGAATGGCGATCGGAGTGACGAGCCCCATCGTCGCCCAGGACGAACCCATGGTGAACGCGACGAAGGCGGCGATAAACAGGATGAGAACGGGGAGCAACTCGGCCGTGAGGTACGGTTCGGCGATGGTGGCGACGTAGTCGCCCGTGCCGAGCGTCTCCGCGACGCTGCTGATCGTCCACGCGAGCACGAGGATCGTGACCGCCGTCAGCATGATGCCGAAGCCGTCGATGACGGTATCGACGCCGTCGCCGATATCGAAGAGGCCGTAGGCGAGCCCGATCGCGATCGCGGTCGCGACCATCGCGAACGAGCCCCAGATCAGCGCCGCCGCGAAGTCGCCCGCGCCGACGATGTCGATCAGTACCTGCGTGAGCCCTGCGTCGTCGATGGCGGCACCGAACGCGGTCGGCGCTCCTGCCTCGGCCTGCGCCGAGAGCCACGACTGATACCCCGTCCAGAAGGCGCTCGCGAGCGTCACCGCGATCAGGACGACGACGGGCGCGAAGAAGGTCCGCAGCATCGGGCGCTCGTCGATCGGCGCGCCCAGGTCCTCCTCGACCTTCTGGAGCGGCTGTGCGCCCTCGCGGTTGACTGCACCCGTCGTCCGCGAGCGGTGTTCGGCATCGAGCATCTCGCCGTAGTCCCGCCCGGTGTAGACGATGATACCGACCATGACGATCGCCAGCAGCGCGTAGGTGTTGTAAGGGATCGAACCCACGAACGTCTCGAACGCCGTCGGTGCCTCGTCCGCGACGCCCATGTCGTCGTACGCGCTACTGATCAGCGACAGCTGGAACGCGACCCAACTCGAGATGCCCAGCGTCGCGACGGGCGCGGCCGTCGAGTCGACGATGTACGCGAGCTTCTCCCGGGAGATGCGGAGCTGATCGGAGAGTTCGCGCATCGTGCTCCCGACGATGGCCGTGTTGGCGTAGTCGTCGAAGAACAACACGAGTCCCAGTATCCACGTGGTCAGCCCGACGGTCCGCTGGGTCTCGAGGTGTTCGGTCGCCCAGTGGCGGACCGCGATCGCGCCGCCGAGCCGCCAGATGAGCGCGACGCCCGACCCCAACAGGAGCGTAAAGACGAGGATCTGGACGTGGAAGCCGTCGTCGACGATGACCGCGCTGACGATCCAGTCGAAGGTCTGTGCGATGCCGAGACTCTCGGTGTGGATGACCGCCCCCGACCAGATGCCGAGAAACAGCGCCAGCATCGGTCGGCGGGTCACGATCGCGAGGACGATCGCGAGCAGCGGCGGCAACACGGAGAGTGCCCCGTACGTAGCCATAGCTGTCTAGTCTTCGGCTCCCCGGATATTATTGACCGTTCCGATCCGACTCGTGTGAATCCCTCGACAGTACCGCATGCGGACCGATCCGAGCGGCAGCCGAGCCGTCGGGTGACGTGTCGTGAACGGGGCGACCGTCCAGGACTAGCGTCGCAGAATCAGTTTCAGCACGTCCTCGTCCTCGAGCACGTGGTCCTTCCCCACCTGCTGTTGGTCGTGGGCCGCGCTGGGACCGGTCACGCGGGCGAACCGGAACCGCTCTTCCATCTCGCCGCCGAGTTTCTCGACGGCCTCACCGACGGTGGTCCCTTGCTCGACGACGAGCGGTTCCTCCCAGTCGATACCGCGGCCGGGTTTGTCCATGTAGACCCGGATCAGTCCGAGCCGCTTCCAGATGCGGTCTTTGAGCACGTCGAGCCCTTTCTCCTCCTCGGCGCTGATGAAGGTGACTGCCTCGGGGTCCAGGTCGCGCTGGCGCAACTGCTCGTCGACCGTCTCCTTGTAGTCGGGATCGATCAAGTCGACCTTGTTGACGCAGGTAATCGAGGGAATGTACTCCCGGTTCTCCATCAGGCCGTCGACCAGCCGATCGATGGAGACGTTCTCCTGGAGATTCAGATCGGCGTTGACGTAGCCGTGCTCGCGGAGGACGTCCTTGATCGTCTTCTCGTCTAAGTCCTGGTCGGTGCTCGAGGTGATCTTGATGCCGTCTTTGATCTTCGGGCGGACCGTGACCTGCGGGGGCTCCTGATCGACGCGGATGTTGATGTCGTACAGTTCCTCTCGCAGCCGATCGTACTGCTCGATCTCGAACACCGAGAGCATGAAGATGATGAGGTCGGCGTTGCGGACGACCGCCAGCACCTGCTGGCCGCCGCCTTTGCCCGCCGCCGCACCCTCGATCAGTCCCGGAACGTCGAGCAGTTGGATGTTCGCGCCACGGTGGTTCAACATCCCCGGGTTGACGTCGAGCGTCGTGAACTCGTAGGACCCCGTCTCGCTCTCGGCGTTTGTCAGCGAGTTCAGCAGCGACGACTTGCCGACGCTCGGGAATCCGACCAGCGCGACCGTCGCGTCGCCGTGTTTCTCGACGGAATAGCCGCCACCGCCGCCCGATCCGGACTGCTGTTTCTCGAGTTTCTCCTTTTTCTCCGCGAGCTTGGACTTCAGCCGGCCGATGTGGGCCTCAGTCGACTTGTTGTAGGGCGTATTGGCTATTTCGTCTTCGATTGCCTCGATTTCATCCTCGAGCCCCATTTGTCAGTATGCAACCGGCCGGGCCGAAAAACCCTTTCGAGACATACGTTGGCGACGCCGCGGTCGGTCGGGCCGACCGCGCGTCGATCGCCGTCGTCTCGAGCGGAACTCGATCTGGACGGCGACATCGCCACCGTTCTCCTCTCGAACCGGACACTCGTTTCCTCGGCCGTGTTCGTATCGCCAACGTTGTGTTAGCTATACCGTCCTATAGAACGTATGACATCCTATGCGACGGCGCGAGTACGTTACGGCAGTGGGGAGTAGCGTGGGTGCCCTCGCGACGACGGGCGTCGGGACGGCCCAGACGGTCGCCCTCGAGCGCGTTCATCCGGTGGAGAGCGAGACAGCCGTTCGACCCGGCGACCGAATCGGGTTCGAAGTGGCGGCGACGCCGGGCGTCGATCCGACGGCGAACGATTGGGAGGTCGACGGATCGGAGGGGGGAGCGATCGAACCGAACGCGCCGTTCTGGAGCTACACCCATATTACGGGGCACCCGGCCGCCTACGGACGGTTCGACGAGTCGGGGACCCACGACGTAAGCGTCACGGTCGATGGAACGACCGTTTCCTGGACGGTCGACGTTACGTCCCGCGCACCGGCGGCTCCGACCCTCGACGTGACGTGTGATCCCGGTCCGAACGCCACGATCACGGTCCGCGACGAGGTCGATGTGACGGCGTCGGCGGCCGACGACTCCGGGCGGCTTCACCGGCTCTTCTGGCAGGAGGGGCGCAACGCCACGTACGTCGATCGAACTGACCTGTCGGGAGCGACGGCGACGACGACGTACGCGACGACCGGGGGGAACGCCATCTGGTTCATCGGCGGCTATCCGATGATCGCGTGGGTCGCCTGCCGCGACGGCCGACTGACGGCCGCACGGACCGACGGGCCGTCGGTCGCTGCGTTCCGGACCGTCTCGATCACCGGAACGAACGCGCCGGTTCGAGCGGGCGACGATCTCGTCGTCGCCGCCGACGTCGAACCCGAGGGCAATGCCACGTATCACGGGTTCGTCGACGTCGAGGTCGACCTGATCGTCGGCCACGACCCCACGCACGTCGACAGCGAGACGGTCGCGGTGTTTACGGGCCACGCCGAGACCGTGTCACTCGAGTTCGCGACTGCGACCGTCCGCAACACGCAGACGTTCCCCGCCCGCGTCGAAACGCGCGACGACACGTCGGTGACCGACGTTACGGTCATCGGGACCGAAGACGGTGGATCACAGGGCCACCTCGAGGTGACCGACCTCGAGACGAACGCGCCCGTGACGGGCGGCGAGTGGCTCGAGGTGACGGCGACGCTATCGAACACGGGTGACGGCCCGGCCGGTCGTGAGGTCGAACTCGTCGTGGGTCACGATCCGACGACGGTCGACACGCAGTCGGTAACCGTCGGGACGGGCGAGACCGCGACCGTCTCGCTCGGCTACGAGACCTATCCCGTGAACAACGACGACGAATTCCCCGTCTACATCCGGACGGGTGACGATACCGCTTCGCAGACGGTGCTCGTCTACGGACGGAACGGCGGCGGGAACGGGCAGTCGACGTTCGCGGTTTCGATTACCGGAACGAACGCACCGGTCAACGGCGGCGAGTGGCTCTCGGTCACTGCTGCCATCGAGAACGTTGGTGACAGCGCCGGAACGCACGATGTCGAACTCGTGGTCGGACGAACGCCCGAGGTCGTCGACGGCGCGAGCGTGAGCCTCGCTCCCGGCGAGACCACGACCGTCTCGCTCGGCTACGAGACCTATCCCGTGACCAACGACGACGTGTTCCCGGTGATGGTGCGGTCGCCGCACGCGAGCGACACGCGGACGGTGACCGTCTACGGAACGGATTGAGTCCCGACCCACGGCGCGACGAGATGGCGGACGAGTACGCCCTGGTGCGTCTGGACATCTTCACGCACCGCTCGCGTCTCTCGTTGTCGAGCCGTCGTCGGCTGGAAAAGGTATTGTCGGTCGGTTCCTCCCGAACGGAGTCGTGACCGCCGAATGCACCTGAGAGTGCAGTCGGTTCGTCGACGGATTCGGTGATCGCTCGCGACACGATCCGACGCCGAGTCTCCCCCCGATGGTCCTGGATTTCGTCCGTCGTTCTTAGTCGCCCCCGGGTGCTCGAGGGGAGACTATATTGCCATATGCTACCGTGGTACATAGCTGGGCTGCATGCTAGCGCCAGTATGGCCCAATCGGCAGTGATGAAGACAGCCCCCGGGGCCACTCCACGGTGGGTTACAGCGGGGCGACTCGTCGAGTTCGGGCCCGACCACTCGGTTCCATTACCGATAGAAACGGGACTTCGACACACATAAACGACCGGCCGGGGATACGATACCTATGCCGAACGCGTCGCGGCTGCGTGACAGTACCCAGATCGTCCTGCCACGGGAGGCACTCGAGGGGCTCGAGTCGCAGCTCGACGACGAGTTCACCGTCACCGTCGTCCCGGAGGGAGAAGACTACTGCCGCATCATCGGCAGTCCCGTCGAAATCAAGGCGGTAAGCGAGTTCCTCGCTCGGCGTGGCGTCACCGTCCGCTGATCGCCGCCCGCCGTGGTCCGACGGGTCCGATCGATCCGTTGGCGTCTCGTCCCCCGAAACGCAACCGGCCGTGTGGTTCGGCGTCACCGCTCCGGATGCGTCGGCGCATCGAACCCGCCCCGAACGAGGGGCTTCGCGATGTGGCGTCGCGCACACGGCGGAACCTCGTACCAGCCGTTTTCGAGGTCGCGCTCGAGCGGTTGCTCGGCTCGCTCCGACGCGCTGGTTTCGCACTCTCGGCAGCGATACCCCTGCTTCCGACCGGCGCTCTCCATCGTTCGCTCGCAGTCGGGACAGATCGGCGTTACCCGCTCGGTCCGAACGAGGTCGCGGACGGCGATCTTCTCGAGTTTGAGCGTGCCGTCGGCGACCTCGCCGCAGGCGGTGATCCGATCGCCGAGGCGGAGCGCTCGCACGCGATCGCGGAACCGCTTCGTCGGCTCGAACGCCGCGCAACTGAGCCGCTCGGCCGCCCGGTCGCCGTCGGCGGCCGGCGGTTCGATGTCGACGAACACGTGGCCGCCGCGACGCGTTTCGGGCTCGCTCGCGACTCGCCCCTCGACGCGGTAGGCCCGTCCGTCCTCGACGGTGCCGATCGAACCGTCCCGGAGGTGGACGTCCGTCCCCTGGTTGGTCACGAACAGCCGCCCCCCGGCAACGGGCTCGCTCTCGATTCGGTCGGCGACCGCACGGACCGCATCGGGATCGTCGCCGCGGATGCCGTGCAGGATGGGGCCGGGCGTGTGGGGGACGCAGACGGTCTCTTCCTCGCCGCGGTCGACGGTGTCCCACACCGAGGGATAGCCGCGATCGGCCGCGGCGAAGACGCTCTCGTGGTTCACGTCACGGGGTGTTCCCCAGCGGTCGGGTTCGCGATACGAGATGTATTCGTAGGTCCACTCCTCGAGCGCCGCCCAGGAGCCGATCGCGGCCAGCGCCCCGATCCGGCCGCGGCCGTCGCCGGCGTGCCACGACCGATAGCCGTGGCGTTCGATCAGAGCCGCGGCGGCGGCCGGCTCGAGGTGGTCGCGGATCGCCGTGCGCGTGAATCGATGCACGTCGGCGGGGATCGCGCCCGCCTCGGGTGCGCGGTCGGCCACGACCAGTCCGGGGTTCGTCCGGTCGTCGTCGGTTTCAGCCAGCGACTCGAGGCGGTCGCGAGCGATCGTGAACGCGCGGGCGGGATCGCAGTCCGTGTGGATCGCCAGCGCGGCGTTGCCCCGCGTCTTGTACTCGACGGCGGGGTTGAGCCGAACGAGGAGAACTCGATGGACCGACCACCCGCTCCGACGCAGTTGCTCGGCGATCCGCGCAGCGACGTACGTCGTACACATCCCGTGTTCGCGCGAGTCGGTATCGTCGAGGCCGACGACGGTCATCGACGATGCTTGGCTGGGGAACGGGTAACACTTTTCGGGAGCGGCCGAACTCTCGCGGTCGGCGCTGGTCGTCGGGATCGAACGGTTCGATCACGTATCCGCTCGGATCTTCAAAGGCGATTCGGGCTTCGGAGTTCGGATCGTGTTGGGCCTCTATGACGATACCGTGGTGATCGATTCGCTCGACCGCTTCGTCGACCTCGATTCTGATGTATGAAACTGAACGTTTCGATTCGGACAGGGCGGATCCGAACGCATCCTTCCTGCACGTTACTTAACTTCAAAAAACACTTCACACCGATACTCTAGTTGCCTCTCACAGTATGTTCCGTTGGTTACAGTCCAAACCGTTCCAACAACAAATCGTGATTCTCGCACTCATTCTCGATCCACTCGGGTTTAGTACGGGATATCTTTTGGCTCCATCGCTCGATATCGACCCTCTCATGGGTGGGGTATACGGATTGATTGCAGCGAGTTTCCCTCTTTCGATGTGGGTTCTGCGCTACGCTAGCCAGTAGGGGGACCAACTGGACGGGTGCCGGGTGATCGAGGGCCGAATCGCCGAGATAGCAGCGACCCGAACGGATCCGACGGTACCGCCAGCGGGATCCGCGGTGCCTCGTTCCCGGTCGGGGTATCCCGTTTCGACAGAGAAGATCCGATAGGGTGCCTGAAGCGGCACAGAGCGGTCTCCACTACGACCAGCGGGAGCGGGGCATCGCCGAGCCGGGGCAACCCGTATATAAGTATACTCCCGGTACAGCGCCCAATCGCGACACGGCACACGGATGCCCGGGGAAAATGTCTTATAGGAGGAATCGCTTACAACCCCCTATGTCCCGCTCCGCACTTGTCGGTAACGTGACCGCGATGTTAGAGGACGCGGGATTCATGGTGAGTGATCGGTGTGCGATCCGGCCGAAGAGCTTCGATATCGCCGCCCGGCGCGGCGAGGATCTGATCCTCCTCAAGATCCTCGCGAACATCGACGCGTTCAACGAGGCGACCGGCCACGAGATGCGACGCCTGGGGACCTACCTCAATGCGACGCCATTGGTCATCGGCCTGCGCAGCCGCGACGAGGACCTGAAACCCGACGTCGTCTACTTCCGACACGGCGTTCCGGTTTTCAGCCCCGACACGGCGTACAACCTCTTCATCGAGGAGGTCCCGCCGCTGATCTATGCCGCCCCCGGTGGCCTCTACGTCAACATCGATGGCGATCTGTTGGCCGACGAGCGCGAGGACCGTGACTGGAGCCTCGGCCAACTCGCCAGCGAACTCGGCGTCTCCCGACGGACCGTCTCGAAGTACGAAGACGGGATGAACGCGTCCGTCGAGATCGCGATGGCCCTCGAGGAGATGTTCGACGCGCCGCTGACGAGTCCGGTCGACGTCCTCGAGGGAGCCGACGATGTCCACGAGAGCGAGGCAACGCCGGCCGATCCCGAAGCGGACCCGGACGACGAACAGGTCGTCGCCGTCCTCACGCGGGCCGGCTACAGCGTCCACCCGACGGCCCGCTCGCCGTTCACGGCGGTTAGCGAGGACGAGGACGACAGCGAGATCGTCCTGACCGGTCACTCGAAGTTCACGAAGGCCGCGGAGAAACGCGCCCGTATCATGAGTTCGATCGGGCAGGTTATGCGGACGCGATCCGTCTACGTCGTCGACCGGGCGAAACAGGAGTCCGTCGACGGCACCGCACTGGTCGAGCGCGACGAACTCGAGACGTTCCGGAACGCCGACGACCTCCGGGACGTCATCCGGGAGCGTTCCGAGCACGAAGAGGCGGCCTGACAGGGGCTCGCGCCGGTTGCATGAACTAACGTCGGCGACTCAGTTAGTACCAATGAAGCCGAATTCCGCCGTCGATGTCGTCAGCGCACGTCGTGGACTCCTCGTCGGGTTCATGGCTGGACTCGGGCTCGCGTTCAACTACGGCACGACCGTCACCACGGCGGCCGATGGAGTGCTGTTTGTCGCCGTCGCCGTCGCGATCGGCTATCCCGTCCTCACGCTGTGCAGCCTGTGTACGGGTCTGTTTTAGTGGGTCCGAGAGGATTCCGGTCTCGCTCCGGACCCGCCGTCGGGCATCCGAACGCGATCGACTGCAGGGGTTACGCCGCGCCGCTGCCGTAGGTCTCCTCGAGGTAGTCGACGATGTCGTCGCTCTCGTTCATTCCCTCGACGCCGTTGGCCTCGTCGGTGATGACCGGAACGCCGGTCTGGCCGCTGACCTTCTCGACTGCCGTCCGCTCGTCGTGCGATCGAGGGACCTCGATGACATCGTACTCGAGCTCGAGCTCGTCGAGCTTCGAGCGGACCTTCGCGCAGTACGGACAGCCGGGGAGTTCGTACATCGTGATGTCTGCCATGCGAGGACCTTGCCGCGGAAGACGTATCAGGTCACCGGTCGACCGGATGGTTGCCGGGATCGCGGGGACCGCGAGTGGATCGGCGGGGTCGCCGAAACCGGCACTCGACGGCAGCCGTCAGAACGAGACCATGCCGGCGTCGACGGCGAAGTAGACGACGAAGTAGAGGACGAACGCGAGCGCGAGCGCCCACTGGCCGGTCGATACGTCGTCGGCTTCGCCCATGGCACCTTTGACGAGCGGGTAGCTCATGATACCGGCCGCGAGGCCGTTCGAGATCGACGCGGTCATCGGCATGACCGTGATCGTCAGTCCGCCGGCGATGGCCCAGGCGGGGTGCTGCCAGTCGATGTCAGTGACGCCCTGAAGCATGATGATGCCGACGACGACAAGCGCGAGATAGGAGGCGTACTGCGGAATGGCGCTGATCAGCGGCACGACGAGCAGGGACAGCACGAAGAGGAGGCCGACGACGAGGGCGGTGAACCCGGTTCGCCCACCCTCTTCGACGCCGGTCGAGGATTCGATGAACGTGGTCACCGTCGAGGTGCCGATCATCGCCCCGACCGTGGTACCGATCGCGTCCGCCATCAGGGGCTTTTCGATTTCGGGAAGGTCGCCCTCCTCGTCGAGGAAGCCGCCGATCTGCGAGACGCCGATGAGGGTCCCGGCCGTGTCGAAGAAGTCGACGAAGAAGAACGTAAAGACGACCAGGACGAAGACGAGCGGGTCCTCGGTAATCATCCCGAGGCCGTCGACGAAGCCGGCGATCAGCGGCGTGAAGTCGTACTGTACGTTCGCGATCAGGCTCAGGAGCCCCTCCTCGGTGACCTGTTCGTAGCTACCGGGCGGCGTGAGCGTCCCCGGGGCGACGACGTCGACGGCCGTCAACGCCCAGCCGGTAACGGCCGTCGCGACGATCCCGATGACGATCGATCCGCGGATACCCCGTGCGTGGAGGACGAGCATCAGCGCGAGCCCCGCGACCGAGAGCGCGGCGACGGCGCTCGTCGCGACGTTTCCCAGACTGACGAGCGTTTCCGGATCGTCCACGACGATCTGCATCTCCTGGAGGCCCAAAAAGAGCAGATAGACGCCGATCCCGGCCCCCACGGCGAACTTGACCGGTTCGGGGAACAGTTCGATGATGTACCGTCGCGCGCCGATAGCGGTCAGAAAGATGAAGACGACTCCCTCGACGAAGACGGCCGCGAGCGCGACCTGCCACGGGACGCCGAGCCCGAGGACGACCGTGTACGCGAAAAAGGCGTTCAGCCCCATCCCGGGCGCGAGGCCGAACGGCCTGTTCGCCCAAAACGCCATCACGAAGATGGCGACCGCCGAGGAGAGGATCGTCGCGACGGTGATCATCTGTGTGACCTCGCCCGAACTGTAGCCCTCCAGTGTGATCGCCTCGCCGAGAATGGCCGGATTGACGACGATGATGTACGACATCGCCAGGAACGTCGTCAACCCCGCGATCGATTCCGTCTCGAGGTCGGTATCGTGTTCGTCGAAGCCGAAGAACGCTGCGAGTGCCCCCATATTGGATGTCCGAGCATAACCACACCGATTAGTTAAGCGTTCTTGTCCGCATCGGGGCAATATATAATCACAATCGTGTATAGATGTGGAACGCGAACCGAACTCGAGTCCGCTCGAGCGGGCTCCGATCGCCTGGAGTGCGACGAGTGCCAGCCGGACCAACGTATTTGACCTCGGGGCGCGTACCATGGTATCATGAGGTTTGTCATCGTGGGTTACGGCCGAGTCGGCTCGCGGACGGCAACGATCCTCGCCGAAGAGGGCCACGAGGTCGTCATCGTCGACAACGACATGGACCGCATCGAGCGCGCCAGCGACGACGCGCTCGAGACGGTCCGGGGCGACGGTGCCGACGAGGACGTCCTCGTCGACGCCGGTATCGAGAGCGCCGACGCGATCGGCACGTTCACGCCCGATCTCAACGCCAACTTCGCGGCCTGTATGGTTGGCACGCACCACGACTGTCGGACCGTTCTGCGGATCGACGAGGACTACCGCGAGGACATCTACGAGAAGTACGCCGAGGAGGTCGACGAGATCATCTATCCCGAACGGCTCGGAGCTGCCGGCGCGAAGACGGCCCTGCTCGGCGGCGACTTCAACGTCGTCGCCGACCTCGCCGCGAACCTCCAGTTGACCGTCCTCGAGATCCGGGAGGGATCGCCGGCGGTCGGCAAGCGAATGAGCGAACTCGACTTGCCCGAGGCCGCGCGGATCTACGCCCACGGTCGTGCCCGCGAGTCGCTGACGATTCCGCTTCCGGGGACCGAACTCGAGATCGGCGACGAAGTCGCGCTCATCATCGAAAGCGATCGCGCGGACGACGTTCGGTCGACTCTGTTGCCCACGAACGCCTGATCGAGCGGACCGCTGCACTCGATCGGGTTTCGATCGGGCGGCTATCGTTCACCTGCCAGTATCAAAAGGGGGGGAGAGGAACGGGAGTAGGCGCGCAGACGGCTGGATGGGGGAGGGGTGGGGAGACCGTCGCGCGCCTATTCCTTTCGTCACGCTGGGGCCCAATAAAACCGCGTCAGACGACCGACAGACGGGAGTCAGACTCGGCCGGTGTCACCCCGTCCGCAGTGGACATCCGACCCACCCGTCGGACGTCACTCGCCGTTCGGCGGCCGGCAGAAACGATTCGGTCGTACTCCACGGTGTCACTCCCCGTCCTCGAGACGGAAGACGAGGACGTTCTGGTGAACCATGGAGGGGACGAACGAGAAGGGGTAGCCGTAGACGTGGAGGTCCTTCGTCGGATCGTACCAGATCAGGTTCGCCGCGAGGGTGAGCGGGGCGGTCGACTCGATCGCCCGCGCGAGGTCCGCCGAGAGGAACTCGTAGGACTGCTCGCGGTACATGTCGCCGATGAAGACGACGACGTGACCATCGGGCGTGACGGCGTCGGTGAACCGGTCGAACTTGTCGGCCATGTCGGTGAGCCACTCGGCTTTCGTTCGCTCGCCGCCGCCTCCGTCGTCCGCATCGGTGTCGGCAGTCGCGTCACTGGCCTCGGCACCGTCGAACGACCCCAACTTGCTCTCGCGCGTTTCGCGCTCGTTGCGCGTCTGCTCGAGTTCGTCCATGTGCCAGTACGGAACGTCGGTCAGCAGGAGGTCGACGGAGTCGTCGGGGATGTCGTCGAGTAACTCGACGCAGTCCCCGTGTCGCATGTCTTGCTCGGCGAGGGGCGGGTCGCCGCGATCGCGGCGCTCGTCGTTTTCCGCCTCGAGAACCTCCCGGTAGAGATCGACCCAGCGTTCGGTCCGTTCGAATCCGATTGCGTCCCGCAGGCCGGTCCCCTCGTGTTCGCAGAAACTCGCCCCGAGCAGGGTGCCGCCGACGCCGGCGAAGGGGTCGAGGACGGTGTCGCCGGCCTTGCTGAACCGACCGATCAGGTCCGCACAGAGCCGCGGGGGTTTCTGGCCGCCGTGTTCGCTGCGCCGCTCGTGCTGGACCGCGGGCGGGTAGCCCTCGGCGATCACGGACTTCGTGGCGTATTTCCACTCCTTGCCCGTGAGGTCGTTCACCCGATTGCGCTCGTCGTAGATCCCGCGTCCCTCGACGTAGCGCTGGTGGTCGGCCAGGTCGTCGGTATCGATCACCTCGCCGTCTTCGACCGGCAGGGATTCCTCCCGTGCACGGTCGGCGTCGAACGCGCCGTCATCGTCCGTGAACAGGCGGCTCTGGCGGTGCCGATCCCCGTCGTCTGCCATACCTCGAGTGCTCACTCGGACCGCTTAAACGCTTGTGCCTCCGGTCGATCCGTGCGGGAGATCTGACCGCTGCGTGCCCGCCATTTTTGGCCAGTCGTCCGAAAAGCGACTGCTATCGATGGTGCTCCTCGAAGACATCCTTCTGTTTGGCATCGCCGCCCTCGCTCTGTGGCTCGGCGCACGATCGCTCGTGACCGGCGCATCTAGACTCGCCAGTGCGGCGGGCGTGTCCGCACTCGTCGTCGGCCTCACGGTCGTCGCGTTCGGGACGTCAGCGCCGGAAATCGTAGTCTCGACCGGGGCCGCAGTCGAGGGTCGGGGTGACGTCGCGGTGGGAAACGTCGTCGGTTCGAACGTGTTCAACATCGGCGTGATCCTCGGTCTCGTCGCCGTCATCACGCCGTTTCGCGTGACGGAACCGTTACTCCACCGCGACGTGCTCGCGATGGCGGGATCGACGATCGTCGCAGCCGCCGTCCTCGCCGACGGCAGCGTTTCGCGACTCGAGGGGGCGATACTCCTCGTTGTCCTGACGTGCTATCTCGGTGTGCTCTGGTTCGCGATTCGAGCGGCGACCGACGGAGACGGCGGGCGGTCGAAACCGATCGACGGCGGTACGACCGCTCTCGCCGAGCGTGACCGACACGACGTTCGTATCGGTATCGAGGGAGGACGCATCCTCGTCGGTCTCGTCCTCGTCATCGTCGGGGGGCGCGTCCTGGTCGATTCGGCGGTCGGACTCGCCCTCGCCGCCGGCGTCTCGGAGTGGGCGATCGGTGTGACGGTCGTCGCGGCCGGCACCTCGATACCGGAACTCGTGACCTCCGTCGTGGCCGCTCGCGGGGACGACGTCAGTATCGCCGCAGGGAACATCATCGGATCGAACATTTTCAACGTCGTCGGCGTGCTGGGGATCGCCGCAGTGTTCCGGCCGCTCACCGTCGACCCGGCCGTCTTCGTCGCGTTGACGTGGCTGGGCGTCCTAACCGTGTTCACCACGATCGTGCTCGCCACCGGACGGCGGCTTACCCGCCTCGAGGGAATCTCCCTCGTCGTTCTCGGGGTAGGGTATTCGATCGTGAGCCTGATTCTGTGAGTCGCTGGATACCCGATACCGGAGCGAACGCGTACCGCCCTGCGAGCCCGGTGACACGAGTGTTAGCGAGACCATTTGTATCCAGCCGCCCTCCGTTCGTGTATGAATATGCTCGTCGACGGCGAATGGCGGACCGACGCCTACGAGTCGACCGACGACGACGGCTCGTTCGAACGCCAGACGACCCCCTTCCGGGACGAGGTTCGGGACGATCCCGATGCTCGGTTCCGGCCCGAGGCCGGCCGGTATCACCTCTACGCCTCCTACGCCTGTCCGTGGGCTCACCGAACGCTGATAACGCGGGCGCTGAAAGGCCTCGAGGACGCGATTTCCGTCTCGATCGTCGATCCGTACCGCGACGCGGACGGCTGGCAGTTCACACCCGACAAGGAGGGCTGTACGCGCGATCATCGCCACGACGCCGATTTCCTCCGGGAGTTGTACGTGCGTGCGGACCCGGACGCGACCTGTCGCGTAACGGTCCCGGTCCTCTGGGACACGGAGGAGGAGACCATCGTCAACAACGAGTCCGCGGAGATCATGCGAATGCTCGACACCGAGTTCGACGACGTCGCGTCCCGAGACGTCGATCTCTATCCCGAGGGATACCGCGACGAGGTCGACCGGGTCATCGACGATATCTACGAACCGATCAACAACGGCGTCTATCGGGCCGGGTTCGCCACGGAACAGGGGCCCTACGACGAGGCGGTCGACGACCTCTTTTCGGCCCTCGACCGCTGGGACGAGGTGCTCGCGGACCGGCGCTACCTCGCCGGCGATCGGCTGACCGAAGCGGATATCGCGATGTTCACGACGCTCGTCCGGTTCGATACCGTCTACCACACGCACTTCATGTGTAACGTCCAGTACATCCGCGAGTACGACAACCTCTGGCCGTATCTGCGGGATCTGTATCAGACCCCTGGCGTTGCCGGGACGGTGAACATGGCTCACATCAAAGAACACTACTACACGACCCACCCCGACGTGAACCCACACCGGATCGTCGCTCGCGGCCCCGACCTGGACTTCGAGGCTCCCCACGACCGCGACGACCGTCCGGGCGGGCCGCCGTCCGACCTCGTCGCGGCGGCGCGTACCGACGACTATAGTAGCCCCTGAAAGTCAATGCGCACCTGACCGCATGATGACGTTGCGGTCAGTGTGTGAATCGTTTCAGTGGCTACTATAGCCGGACGGGACACTCGAGCGGGACCCTACCGGGCCGGCGTTAGGACTCCGCGGCCGTTCGGTCGGACTCGGCGTCTGCAGCGTCGGCATCTGCGGGTTCGGAGTCGTCGTCTTCGGCGTCCGGTTCGGCGGAATCGTGACGGCCCGAGCCAGTGCGCCCGGACTCGCGACGCCAGGTTTCGAAGCTGTGCTCGAACTCCTCGTCCGCGACGAACACTTTCCAGAGAATCCAGACGGGAACGAGAACGGGGATCAACGGGATGAGAACGACCACGAGCACTGCGGCCATGATATAGCCGAACAGTGACATCTGGGTGTTCGGCCCGTAGCCCGTCGACTCGGACACCTTGACTGACATGTGCTCGGCTACGAACGTGTCGGTATTCCGTCTTTCGATCCCCTCGAGCGGCCGCGACACCGATGTCGGCAGTCTCACTACCTGTCATTTCCGTGGTGAAACGGTCGAGCGACGACGCGACGTCCCCTACAGGTCGTACGCCCGTTCGATCGCGAACGTCTTCTCGGGTTCTGGAACCCCGAATTCGGATTGATGATCGACCGCGGCGGACCGGTCGATCTCCCGGAAGCCGTATTTGTACTCCGGCCCGCGCCGCACGAGCGGCTCCCCGAACACCGCAAGCGTCGGCCCGTACGCCGACGCCAGCGTCTCGAGCGTCTCCCGATCGACGACGACCCACTTGAACGATCCGCTCCCGTCGTCGAGGAGGAGCATGCGGACGTCGATCGCGGCGAGAACGGTGTCGTTCAGTGCCGTCCCGAGGGCTCGACACAGGCGACTCGGATGCGCGCCGTCGGTCGGCGGATATCGAAACGCGGCCGTCGCAACGGGGTCGTTCGCATCGTCGACTACGACCAGCCGGAACGCTCTGGGATGATCGGGGTGCTCGGGTTCGATCCACTCGTCGCTCCCGACGCTCCGAAATTCGAACCCGTACCCGAACTCGGCCAGCGCTCTGTCGAGCGGGACCTCGAGGGTGCGTTTGTGGTGGTACGTGTTGTCCACGGTCACGCCGCGGCCGCTCTCGCTCAGGACGCCCTGTACCGTCCCGGTTTTCGCGCGGTCGGGGTCGCCACCGGTACCGAGTCCCCGTACGACGGCCCCGTCGACGGCGACCGCTTTCGTCGCGTCGCGTATCGAATCGGGGGCTTCGATCGCGCCGCCGACGATCTCCTCGTCGGAGAGGCCGAACTGGCGAAGGACGTCGACGACGTCCGCCGCAGCGATGATCGCGTCGTCCGATGGTGAGTCGCGGGCCATACATCCCGTACGCGGCCGCGATACCATATTCGTTCTGTTGTGTTGATATACTGTCGTCGGGGACGGACCGCGGACGAGGTGGAGTCGCGGTCGCCTCGTCCGCTGCCGGATCACCTCATCCGTCGTTCAGAACCGCCTCGGCGTCGTCTCGTGGTCGATAGCCGAGATCGCGCATCGTCTCGGACAGCGAGAGGAACCGTTCGGCGTTGGCGGAGATACCGTGTGCGGTCAGGGGCGACCCGCCGAGGGTCGCCGTCACGGCCGCGTTGAGCAGCCGTCGGCAGTCGTCGGGACTCAACCACATCGCGCGGGCGTAGCGCTCGCCAGCGCCGTCCCGGTCGCGACACTCCCGTCGGAGGTCGTCTCGGGTGAGCAGCCAGCCGATCCGCAGGTTCACCACCTCGAGGCCGTGGCGCTTCGCGTAGTACGATCCCAAGGCCTCGCCGAACACCTTGGTGACGCCGTAGTAGGTGTCGGGGTCCGCCGGATCGTCGGGTCGGACGACGGCCGGACGGCCCACCGTCGACTCCGGCCGGATTCCCGAGACGGCGTTTCGCATGTTGACCGCGTGGTTCGAACTCGCGAAGACCACCCGCTGGAGGTCGTGCTCGATCGCCGCTTCGAACGCGTTGTAGACGCCGTCGACGTTCGGTCCTCGCACCTCGTCCCACTCGGCTCGCGGCGACGGGTTCGCCGCGAGGTGGAGCAACACGTCCTGGCCCTCGAGCGCGTTCGCGAACGCCTCGCGATCCCTGATCTCGAGGGGCTGGGTGTCGAGGTCGTCGGTCTCGCTGTGTGAGAAGCACGTGAGTACGTGGTCGTCGTCC
The DNA here is from genome assembly GCF_000731985.1 of Natrinema altunense. Lineage (GTDB taxonomy): Archaea > Halobacteriota > Halobacteria > Halobacteriales > Natrialbaceae > Natrinema > Natrinema altunense. The sequence goes on along the minus strand of NZ_JNCS01000003.1, from coordinate 61,113 downwards.
GGAAACGCCGCGATGGCTTCCCTGCCGACGGTTCCCGATGCGCCGGTGATTGCGATGGCCGTCATACGGACCGGACGGTCACCGCGCCGAAATAGGTCGGGCAAGCGCCTTCCGGCCTCGCGCCGGCGACTCGAGTGACGACGCGAACGCTGACACCTGTCGGTCGAGATACCCTTCCCACCCGGGAAGGGGACGACGCTGACGGAGTCGTTCCGATAGGTCGGAGCCGGAGAGGACGACGCCGTGGATCGGTGTCGCGCCGAACCCGGCGGTCGGGTCCGTTGGCCCCCGGCTTGCCGTCGTCCGGCCACAGGCCTTTCTCGGACCCGAGCGTACCTGAGCCCGTGACTGCCCCCACGACTTGGGAGGTCGAACTCCGCGTCCCCGAGGACGCCGACCTCGACGCCGCGGGCGAGTCCCGAACTGTCGCGGTCCGCGAGGATCAGTCGATCCTCGCGGCGGCCCGCGCTGCGGACCTCTGGCTGTCGGCGGATTGCCAGCAAGGATGGTGTATCACCTGCGGTGCAAAACTCCGCTCCGGCGAGGTGGATCACAGTCAGGCCAAGCGATACTACCCGTCGGACGAGGCGGCGAACTTCGTTCTCACTTGCGTCGCTCGCCCCCGATCGGACTGCGTCATCGAGGTCGAACAGTCCGAGGCACTGCTCCGGCATCGTGCCGACCACGACAAGCCGCCGGGGCGGTCGAAACTCGAGTAGGGACGAACGCGGGTCGACCACACCGGTCCCGGCACCTGCCCCACCGAACGTTTTCCGCTCCCGCGGCGTACCGGACGGTATGCCCGAACCGCAGTTCACGGGGCTCCTGCTCTACGACGGCGACTGTCCCTTCTGCTCGGCGGCCTCGACCGCGATGCGACGCCTCGAGTCCGTCGGCGTCGTTCCGTGGGACGACCCGGCCGCACAGGCGTTCCTCGCGGCCCAGTTCGGCGACACCCCCTTCGCGCTCTTTTTCGTCGATATCGAGGCCGAAACGGTCTGGGCGGGGCGGGCCGCCGCCACTGAACTGTGCGAACGGGCCGGATTGCCCGTGCTCGTCCGGGACATCGTCGACGAGAGCTACGAACGGGTCGCGGACGCCGTGCAGTCCGTCTCGGGAACCGATCGCGAGATCGATCCCTATCACGACGCCTATCCGCTGTCCGACGACGCCGCGGCGCTGTTCGACGACCTCGCAGCCGCCGGGACCCGGACCCACAGCCCGGACGCCTAAGACGGGTTTCGGCGGCCCGGCCACGAGCCTCGTGGTCGAGCGGTTCGTTCGAGGGGCCGATTACCGACCCCGATCGAACCGTGCCTCGAGCACGGCGGTGCCGACCCGAGCCGCTATGCCGGATTCGGCGCGGGCAGGGCGCGACGGTCCCGCGGTGGCACGAGGTAGTTCGCTCGGTTGCGGACGCTGATGTACTGGAGGATACCGTTGTTCGTCCGCGAGTTGACCGATCCCTCGGTGAGGTCGCTGCCGGTCATCGCCCGCCGCGTCGTCACGAAGTCCTCGATCGAGCGCTGCAGGGAGAGGAAGTGGAGGGCCGCCCGGTCGTCGTCGGTCGAGTCGAAATCCCGTCTGAGGATGATCGGAGCCCCGTCTTCGCGGGCACGGGCGGCTTTCTGGGCGTGGCCGACCGTTCCCTCGTTTCGCGCGTCGTCGGCCGCGCTCCCGCCGACTTCGGCGACCCGACTCGAGTCGCCGAGATTGTGGCCGGCCCCCTCGACGAGTCCGTCCTCGGCGTGGGTCGGGGAGAACATCTTGGCGACGCGCTGGTCGCGGCTGTCCTGTTCGTACCACTGGTGGAGGTGCAACTGGATCTTCGAGAGGTGAATCGTCGTGCCGCCGGCGAACGGCCCCTCGCCGATCGTCACGCGGTCCTCGCTGGCCTGGGTCTTCCTGAACCCCGACTTGAACCCCATGAACAGCGGTGCGTCCTCCGGAACGGGTTCGCCGTCGGGGATGCCGCTGACGCCGGCCTGGTTGTCCGCCGGGAGGCCGCGGCCGATGAATCCCGTCCGGCGCTCGGCCACGTCGAAGACCCCCGTGAGCGACCCCTCGACCTCGAGGCCGTTCAGTTCGTCGAGGTCGCCCTTCAGGGCCTCCTCGGCGCTGAGCGTGACGTGGCCGTAGTCGCTGGCCAGATGGACGAGTGCGTCGTACTCGTCGAGTTGCGGGTCCTCGATCGGCGCGAGCGCTTCCGGCTCGGGCAGGTCAACGCCGTCGGGGAGGTCGGTATCGAACCGATCGAAGTAGTTCGGCCCGTAGCCGATCGTAAACGCCAGCCCCTCGTTCCCGCGCTTGTAGGCCCGTTCGAGGGTTCGGAGGGCGGCCTCGAGTCGCTCGCGCTCGCGTTCGACCTCGGCCGGGCCGTCGCCGACGTACTCGAGGCCGAGCAGGAGGTGGTGTTCGGGTGGGACGACGTTCCCGTGGTCGTCAGTGGCGAGGAACTCGTTCCAGGCGTGCTGGCGGTCGGGGAGTTCGTCCGGCGCGAGAGCGGCCTGCGGGACGTCTTCGGGCTCCTCGCGCTGGAGACAGGCGGACAGTGCGCTCGCACCACCGATGGCGACGGCACTGCGGACGAACGCACGACGCGAGAGACCGCGATCCGAACCGTTCATACGCGACCTTCGGGGGCTGACGAGTAAGGATATTGCGGTCACCCTGTCGGATGCACGTCCGACGAAATCCCGACGCTCGTGGGCTGCAGTTGCAAGCAAAGATTCATGCAGCGAGTGCTGGGAGTGGTCCGGTGGATGTCAGACGACAAACCACACGCGGCGGGCACCGTCGATGCAGGGGATACGAGCGAGCGCGTCGGCATGGCCGTCCTTCGCGAACGGGGACTCGAGCCCGAGGAACTGCGCGAGAAACTGATCGACGCGATCGGTGCCGAATTCACGACGTACTACTACTACACGAACCTGCGAATGCACCTCGCCGGCCACGAGGATTACAAGGAGATCACCGAGGACGCCCGTCTCGAGGACCGGGCGCACTTCGAGTTGGTCGCACCGCGGGTGTACGAACTCGGCGGCGCGCTCCCCAACGACATTCGCGCGTTCGCCGATCGGGCTTCCTGTCCCGACGCCGAGCTCCCGGTCCCGATGGCCGGCGACGGCGGGTTCGATACCGATTCGCTCAGCGCCGAGAGCATCCTCGAGGTACTGCTCGAGGCCGAACGCTGTGCCATTCGGACGTGGTCGGAGATCTGTGACATGACCCACGGCGTCGATCCGCGCACCTACGACATGGCCCAGCGCATCCTGCAAGAGGAGATCGAACACGAGGCGTGGTTCGTCGAACTCCTCTCGATGGAGCGCGACGGCGAGATCAACCCGGCCGGCCACTTCGTCCGGGGTGAGCCGGGCGACGCGCCGCTCTCGACGAACCGGCGGTTCAACGACAGCGCCTAGGCCGACGGCCACCGTTCGAGGGGGGAGACGGTCGCGCCTCGTCTGCCGTCCACAGTCCGGAAACCGGCTGACGGGTTGCGAGCCGATGTTCGAGCGGTGTCTGCTCGTTCCCTCGTCTGTCGTCGCCGGTGGTATTTCGACCGGTACAGCCATCCCGCTGAGCGTGGTAGACGGTTGCATGAATCAGGTCGAGGTCTTCATCGAGATCGACGCGCCGCCCGCGGTCGTCTGGGAAGCCCTTCTCGCTTTCGACACGTATCCCGAGTGGGACCCGATCAGCCGGACGATCGAGGGGGTTGCAGTCGATCCCTCGATGCAACGGACCGGGGACGCGTCGGCCGACCTCGGTCGGTTCCTCGACGGCCCGATGGCCGTCACCGTCGAACCCACCCGCCGACTCGCCTGGCTCGACCGGCTCGTCGTCCCGTTCGCGTTCGACCGCTACCACGAGTTTCACCTCGAGCCGATCGCCGACGGCCGGCGCACGCGGCTGCTCCAGCGCGAAACCGTTCGCGGCGCGTTCGTCCCGCTTGTCTTCGACGCGGCCCGCGTCGAACGGGCGTTCGTCGCGATGAACGAGGCGATCGCCACCCGCGCCGAGCGACGAGCGAGCGCGACTCCGTGACTGCGGCCCGCTCTCGGCCGCCGCCTCGCTCGAGACGCCGTCCGTGTCGTGGACCTATCGGACCCCGCATGCGGCCCCACGCGCCTTTCCGTCCGATGTACAGGGGTGCCGGCGTCGTATCCGTCATCGACCGCGTACTCGGGCGGTGTTCGAGCGTTCGCGGTGAGTTACTGTCCACTGCCGGCGACGGTCAGGAGAAAGTACTTATATATCGGTTCACAACTCGGGATCGACTCGGTAGCTCGCATGACAGGAGCCCCGTCCGAACCCGCGACTGCGACCGGCGACGCGGCGACGACGCGGACCGCTGTGCGGGCGCTCGTCCGATCGCGTCTCGGGATCGATCCGCGGGCGCTGGCCGCGTTCCGGATCGGCCTGGGGCTTGTTATCGTGATCGATCTGCTCGTCCTCCGTGCTCCGGGACTGGTCACATTCTATACGGACGCGGGAATCCTCCCGCGGTCCGCCCTCGAAGACCTGTCACCGACGCTCGCACGCTGGTCGCTGTACGCCCTGTCGGGCTCGGTGTGGGTCCAAGCCCTTTTGCTCACGGTCACCGGCGCTCTCGCGGTGTGTCTGCTGCTCGGCTACAGACATCGACTCGCAGCCGTCGGATCGGTGCTTCTCCTCGCGTCGCTGCACGCTCGCAATCCGTACCTCGTCAACGGCGGTGACACGATCCTCATCTCGTTGCTGCTTTTCGCGGCACTGCTCCCCCTCGACGCTCGGTGGGCGATCAGTCCTCGCCGTCCCGAAGGGGACACCGTTCGTGACACCCGAGACGAGCCGCGCGTTGTTTCGACGGCGACCGCTCTCCTCCTCTTGCACGTCGTCGTCATCTACGCGATCAACGCGGTTCTCAAGTTCCGGAGCGACGAGTGGCTCTCCGGAATCGCGGTCCAGCGGATCTTCCGACTCGAGAGCTTCACCGGCTATCTGGGGCCGATAATCGCGGACTACCCCGCTCTCTTGACCGCGATCAACTGGCTCTGGGTCGCCGTTCTCTCGGCATCGGTCCTGCTCGTACTCGCGACCGGCCGGCTCCGAACTGCGACCGTCGCCGCCTACGTCGGTGCGCATCTCAGCATGGCAGCGACGATGCGTCTGGGACTGTTTCCGCTGATCATGGTCTCCGTTCTGGTTGTCTTTCTCCCGCCGTCGGTCTGGGACCAAGTCGAGCACCTCGGTTCGGCGACCGGGCTCGCACGCCGGCTCGGCGCGCTTCGGCTAGGCGACGAGCGAACCGAGGCTGGATCGAGTTCCCGGTCCGTGCTCTCGCCGCGCGTCCGACGCGGCACGCGACTCGCCGCGACGGCACTGCTCGTCTGTCTGTTCCTCGCCGCGGCGAGCTGGCAGATCGTGGCAGCGGGTCTGGTTGATAACCCGAGTGCGGACGACGATAGCGTTCTCGAGCGCTCGAGTTGGGCCTTTTTCGCGCCGAACCCGCCCGATACGTACAGTTGGTACGTCGTCGAAGCGACCGACGGGGCCGGGGAGTCGACCGATCTCGTTCGCGGCGGACCGGCGACGTTCGACGGACCGCCCGACGTCGCGGAGCGGTATTCGTCGACGCTCTGGGAGCGGTACGGACGGAAGGGACAGGGTGCGGGCGAACCCGCGCGTGAGGCCGCGGGATCGTACTTCTGTGAGCAGGCCCACGACGGCGTCGAGTCGGTGACGATCTATCGCGTCGACCAGTCGGTCGATGCGGACGGCCCGGTCGGCGAGCCGACGCCCCACGAACTGATCGTCAGTCGGTGTTGACGGCCTTCGACGGCTCGACGGAGTGCGATCGCGGAGGACCGCTTTCCCGGTAGCACACCGAGCAGCGCGGTCGTGGTCGGTCCCCGCTCCCGTCCGCAGGTTCAAGTACGGGCACGCGACCAGATCCGCCGTGAGCATCGAACCACATTCCCGCTCGCACCTCGAGTGGCCCGATTCGCACCGCTTCGACCGGGTGACCGATGGGACATAGAGCTCTCGTCGCCTACCGGCGGCCGGATCGCCTCTACGACCTGCGATACAGTCACTGGGGCGGTGAGACGCTGTCGCTCGCGGACGCGATCACGGCGACGACTCCCCTCGCGGACGGTGCGGTCGAGGGGGCCCTGCTGGCGGACTCGATCACGCTCGAGCGAATCCTCCGGGACCACCTCGAGCCCTGCGTCCACGAGGCGTTCTTTCTCGTCGCCCCGGCGGACGATTACGGCGTCGAGGCGTATCGCGTCTGTTGGCTCGAGTGGGGTGCCGGTCGCGACGGCGGCCGCGGAGCGCTCGTCCCGACGCGGCCCGCCGACGAGGGGACGATCAGGGTCTGGTTTCGTGCGACCAAGACGGCTCTCGGCGACGTCATCGAGATGGGAGCGCTCTCGCGACGGGCGGCACGGGCGTATCTCGAGGCCCGCGTCTGCGAGGAGCGAGCCGGAATCCCGTACACGTACGGCGAGTCGACCGACGGTGAGTCGACGTATACGCCCACACCGGACCGCTGGTTCGCGAACGGGCGTCGGGAACACGACGAACCGACGGACGAGGAAATCGACTTCGAGGAGTGACCGCGAGAGCGGACACGGTACCCCGCTCACTCACCGCTCGTCCAGCGAGCGTCCGCGAGCGTCCGCTGGACGGCCTCGTTGCCGACCGCCTCGGCCAGCGTCTCGAACCCGGCCCGCTCGGTCCGGTCGCCGGCGTTGGCAACCAATCGCGAGACGATGAACTCCGGCGTCGATCGGCCCACGGTGTCGAACCGGGGCTGATAATCCACGCGCAACTCGAGGTCGGGGTTGAGCCCCTCGGCGAAGATGCCGTCGACCCGTGCGTCGGGCGGCAAGGGCTCTAAGTCGTCCGCGAGGTGGGTGACGAACACACCCAGCGCCTCGCGGTCGACCGAGAGCGTGACGAGTCCGTGGAGCAGGTCCGCAGCGCTGCCCGGTTCCGTGATCGCCTCGAACTCGTCGACCAACATCAGGGTGCGACCCCCCGTCGAGAGCGGCGGGACGATCGAGCGCAGCGTCGATTCGAGGACGCCGGCGTTGAAACTCGCGTGCCGGCGGTGAAAGACCAGCGAGTCGACGGGCGTCACCTCGGCCCGGTCGGCGGGAACCGGCAGCCCCATCATCGCGAGCAAGACGACCTGACACAGCGTCTCGAGGACGGTCGTCTTCCCGCCGCTGTTGGCCCCCGTCAGGACGGCGACGCGTTCCTCGCCGGGAACCGCGTTGACGCCGTCCGGCACGCTCGGGATGCCGTGCTCTCCGAGCGCGTAGGTGACCGGCTGAACCGACTCGTCGTCGCGGGCTGCGAGGGTCAGGTTGCGCGCATTGACGACGGAGACCGCGGCGTCGTCCCCCTCGACGAACGCGGGACGAGTGCAGCCGTACTCGAGCGCGAACCGTGCCAGCGAGAGGTGCAAGGCGATGTCGTCGACCGCCTCGACGGCCCGGTCGACCGCGTCGCGTGCATCGGCCAGCGCGGCCTCGAGGTCGTTCGCGACGGTCTGTTCGCGCTCGTCGACCGCTTCGGTGAGGTCGGACCGGAGCGTGCGCAGGGTTCCGCCGACGAAGTCGGTCGCGTCCGTCGCGTCGGTCGGCATCGCGTCTCGAACCCGGTCGATCGTCACGTCCGTCTCGGTCAACAGGCGGTCCTCGAAGGACTGCCGGAATCCCTCGGCGTCGTGGATGCCCGCCGAGCGCAGGTCCTCGATCAACGCGAGCGCGTTCGCGTCCATGTCCTCGACCGCGCCCAGATCGTCCCGGAGCCGATCGAGTTCGTCGTCGGCACCGTCTCGGACCCTGTCACCGTCGAGCGCCGCCAGCGCCTCGGCGGCCTCCCTGAGCGTCTCGCCCTCGAGGTCCGCGATCGCGGCGAACGGGCCGGAATCGACGCCGGCCGCGAGCAGCGCCAGCGCAGCCTCGACGGCCGCGTGCTCGCTCTCGTCGCGCTCGTCGTAGCGCTCGTAGGCCTCGAGCACGGCGGTCCGATCGGCCTCGGCGAGATCGGCCCAGGCGTCTCGCGCCGCGAGCACGTCGTCGAGACGGTCGTCCATCGCCTCGCGGCTGTGCAGCGGCGTTAGCACTCGGATTCGGTCGGCTGCACGCTGGGTGACGGCGTGATCGACCGCCAGATCCAGCAGGTCCTTGTACGCCGCGCGGGAGTCACTGGTCGCCAACACGTCCATCCCCGACCCGCCGGTCGCGCGACGGAGGATCCGCGTCGCTCGGCCGCGGGCGAGTCCGGCGTCGGACAGCGCCCGCACGTCGCCGCTCTCGATCGCCCGGATCGCCGCCTCATTGCCCAACTCGTCGACCAGTGTCTCCCGCGTCTTCGGGCCGACTCCCCAGTACTCCTCGAGTCGCATACGTGGTGGACTCGCGGCGAGTGTCTTGAACACTGTGTCATTGGCCGCCGTGATCTCCGCACAACGTCCGCCCGGGCCGGTGGTCTCCGCCAGCGGAAGCGAGACGCAGCGGCCGGTTCTCGAATGTTACCGCGTGTCCACACACCACATATACACGGGTATGTGTACTAGACTGGTCTTCGGAGAGCCGAACAAGCACAAACACGGGGGTTTTTATCGGCTCGGTGCCCTACTGACTTCCATGACTGATGGGCGGGGCGAAACTCCCCGGCGAACAGGAATGACCGAAAAGTGCGGCGTCGTCGGCGTCTCACTCGACGGTCGAGACGCGGCACGTCCGTTGTACTACGCGCTCTATGCACTCCAGCATCGCGGCCAGGAGTCGGCCGGAATCGTCACGCACGACGGGTTTCAACAGCACAGCCACGTCGAAATGGGGCTCGTGGGGGACGCCTTCGGGGAGGACGACCTCGACGCGCTCTCCGGCGCAGCGGGGATCGGTCACGTACGGTATCCGACGGCCGGCTCGGTCGACTCCTCCTGTGCGCAGCCGTTCTCCGTCTCGTTTAAGAGCGGGTCCCTCGGGCTCTCGCACAACGGGAACCTCGTCAACGCCGACGAGATCCGCGACGAACTCGCCGCCGCGGGCCACGCCTTTACCAGCGACGGCGACACCGAGGTCATCGCCCACGACCTCGCCCGGAACCTCCTGGAGGAGGACCTCGTGCGAGCCGTCAAGCACACGATGGGGCGCATTCACGGCTCGTACTCGCTGACGATCACCCACGACGATACGGTTCTCGGCGTGCGCGATCCCCAGGGGAACCGGCCGCTGTGTATCGGCGAACTCGAGGACGGATACATGCTCGCCTCGGAGTCGGCAGCGATCGACACCCTTGACGGGGATCTGGTCCGGGACGTTCGGCCGGGCGAACTCGTCGTCCTCCAGGCGGACGGCTCGGGGTTCGATTCCTACCAGCTCGTCGACAACGAGAACACCGCCCATTGTTTCTTCGAGCACGTCTACTTCGCGCGACCCGACAGCGTCATCGACGAGACGCTGGTCTACGAGGCGCGGCGCAACCTGGGACGCGAACTCTGGGAGGAAAGCGGCGTCGAGACCGACGTCGTGATGCCGGTCCCCGACTCGGGGCGTGCCTTCGCCTCGGGATACGCCGACGCCGCGAGCGAGACGACCGCCGACGGCGAGCCGCGGGATGCGGACGACGACGGCGTCGAGTTCGCCGAGGGGCTGATGAAGAACCGCTACGTCGGCCGGACGTTCATCATGCCGACCCAAGACGAGCGCGAACGCGCGGTCCGGCTCAAACTCAACCCGATCAAATCGACGATCGAAGGCAAGACGGTCACCGTCATCGACGATTCGATCGTTCGCGGTACCACGTCGACCCAGCTCGTCCAACTCCTGAAAGACTGCGGAGCCGAGGAGGTCCACGTCCGCATCGGCGCTCCTGCGATCGTCGCCCCCTGCTATATGGGCATCGACATGGCCACCCGCGACGAGTTGATTGCTGCGGACAAATCGACCGCCGAGATCCGCGACGAGATCGCCGCCGACAGTCTCGCCTACCTCTCGACCGACGCCGTCGCCGACGTGCTCGGCAAGGAACGCATCGATCTCTGTCTGGGCTGTGTTACCGGCGAGTATCCCTACGACATCGACGGCGAGGAGACCGACCGTGACGTGAGCCGACCCGAGGTCGGCAGCCAACAACTCCCTGCGGACGACTAACGGAATTTCACTCTGCGTTCTGAGCGGACGGCCGTGCTATCGGTGCAACCGTCCGCTCGTTACTCGGCAAACCCGTCAAAAGAGCGCGGAGCGCTCTTTTGGACAGCGAGGGACCGTCGGTCCCTCGAGCAGGCGACCGGTCTGCCGATTCGGCAGGGGCTGACGACTACCGCAGACAGGCCGCCACGACCTCGAGCATGCCCTCGCCGCGGACCTCCTCGGCGAACAAGGGAACGCGGCGAACGTCGGTCCCTCGGAAGAGGTCCTGTGCCTCGGCTAACGCGCCCTGCTGGACGTCCCAGCGGCGCTGACAGAACGCGCAATCGTCGAGGTTCGGCTGCAGGAACTCGCCGTCGACATCGTCGGTCACGTTCGACAGCGGCTCCATCACCCGGTTGACGACGACGGTGCCGACGGGAATCCCGAACTCCTCGAGTTGCGCTCGCAGGCGCTTGGATTCGAAGACGCTCATCTCCTTGGGAACCATGACGATCCGGAAGTCGGTGCGCGCGGGGTCGCGCAGGGCCGCCCGCAGGCGCTCGATGCGCTCGCGGAGCACCTCCAGGTCCTCGAGGTCGTCGCCGTCGTCGGGCGCGTCGCCGCCGAACATCCCCTTGACGCCCTCGAGCATTCCGCCGAGCCGCTGGCGGAGTTTCATCAGGCGACCCATCATCGTGTCCATGATCTCGGGGAGTTGGAGCAGGCGGAGCGTGTGTCCGGTCGGGGCCGTATCGATGACGACCCGCTCGAACCGCGGGTCGTCCATGTACTCGAGCAGGAGTTGCATGGCGGCGGCCTCGTCGGCACCGGGCATCGCGCCGCCCAACAGGGCGTCCATCGGCGAGTCGCCACCAAGCATGTCGCCGAGGCCGCCGAGCGGTCCACCCTCGCCCCCCTCGCCGGGGAACGGGGAGCCGCCCGCGTCACTGCCAGCGAAGGGGTCCGTCTCGTCCGTTCCCCCATCCGCCCCGCTGAAGGGTGTGTCCCCCTCTTCGAGGGCGGTTTCGGGATCGATCTCGGCCGCGTAGAGCGGCACGTCGTCCCGGATTCGGTCGGGCTCCGCCGGGATGTCGGTCTCGAAGGTGTCGGACAGCGAGTGGGCGGGGTCGGTCGAGACGACCAGCGTCGCTGTCCCTCCGCGGGCGCTGTCCAGCGCCGTCGCGGCCGCCATCGTCGTCTTCCCGACGCCGCCTTTCCCGCCGTAGAGGACGTAGTCGGGGCCGTCCATCGGCTCGTCGGACGGTTCGACGTCGATAGTCTCGCGCTCGGCCGGCTCCTCGTCGCCGACGGAGTCGGTTGGCGTCACCTCGATGGTGTGGTCGCCGTCGTCGCGCTCGCTCGTCGCCTCCTCGTCGACCGGTTCGACGTCGATGCCGCTCATACGCCGCCGTTCCCGGTCCCGACACGAGTATTCGTCGGTCTCCGGCGGCCGGCCGTGCCGGCCAGACGTTAGTTCTTCGGCGTCACGTCGAACGTCGGCGTGGCACCGCGGATGGCGTCGGCGAGCGCCAGACAGATCGGGACGGCCCACAGCGTCGCGTACAGCGCCTGCGTGATCGGGTTCGAGAGCAGCGAGTACCGGCCCCGCTCCCACCGGCCGTCGAAGGCGACCGCTTCCCAGGCCGCGCGGTACGACCGCCAGCTATAGTAACACCAGACGACCCCGTTGAACGCGATGACTGGGGTCAGTGCCGCGGGGACGGCTCCCGCGGAGCCGGTGACGGTCAGCCACAGGACGGCGAGTCCGGCCGGCAGGCCAAGGACGTTCGTCACCGACAGGAGTTGGGTCAACACGGTTCCCGCCCAGAACCGACCGCGCTCGCGTCCGGACCAGCTCGGCGTCAGCAGGTGCCGGTACGGGCCGCGAACCCAGCGGCGTTTCTGCCGGACCCAGGCCTCGAGGGCGGCCGGACAGAGGTCCTGCACGTAGCGGTCGATGATCCCGAGCGTACAGCCCCGTTCGTGGGCCGCGACGCCCAGCGCCATGTCCTCGGTTACCGCGTCGAGCTGCCACCGATCGAGGTCGTAGAGGACGCCGGCTGGGACGAAGTAAGCCTTCCCCAGCAGCTGGTAGGGACCGCCGGCCGAGTTCGTATAGATGAGGTCGGACCACGCCGCGATCCCCATCGACTCGAGCAGCGGGAGGAGTCCGTCGTCGACGTTTCGTACCGTCTGTTTCGCCTGGACGATGTCGTACTCCGTGAGGCCGGCGACGGCGAGTTCGAACGTATCGAGGGGGACCTGCGTGTCCGAGTCGAAGACCGTCACGACGTCGTCGGCCGCGAGCGAGCGCGTGGTAAAGGCGTAGGTCAGGGCGGCAGCCTTCGTCCGTGGGATGCCCGTCCCGCTGAACGTCCAGTCGCCGGGCGCGCGATCGGCCGCGAGCGCCGCTCGATCGACGGCGACGAATTCGACATCGAGGTCGTCTTCGCGAGCGGCGACCGACTCGCGGATCGCCGACACGGTCGGATCGTCGGGTTCGTGGATCACGGAGACAGAGACGGCCTCCGTGGGATACCGCTGGGCAGCGATGTTGTCGAGGGTTTCCGCGAGAACGGCCGACGTCTCGCGGTAGATCGGCACGAGAACGTGGATTCGACGGATCGCTGATCCGGGAAGCCGGCAGTTTGATCGGACCGGCGGTCGCGGCTCGCTCGCCGGTCGGCTCACGTCCGTCGACGGGGAACCGATCTCACCGTCCGACCCTCCATCGGATCGTACCGGCGTCCGATTACGTTCGGTCTCGGCCCCCTCGGCGGTGACTCGCTCGAGGGTCCCGTCATCGACCAGGGCGTCGGGTCGGCGAACGAGCAGCGACACCAGCGCGCCGTTGCCGACGCAGTAGGCTAACTGGGTCAGGACGAACACCGTGACGACGGCCTCGAGAAGCATTACGCGGGTAGTTGGCCGTTCGACGTATTGGTGTTTCGGCTGGACTGTCGTCGCCGCCGAACGGTCGGTGGGCGTCAGTCGAAGTACGCAGCCAACCGCTCGGCCGCCTCCGCGACGCGCGGCGTCACGAGCGCGAACCGCAGCCACTCGCTTCGGGAGTCGCCGAAGGCGTCGCCGGGCATCCCCGCGACGCCGGCCTCGTCGATCAGTCGCTCGACGTTTGCGAGCGTGCCCGGATAGCCGTCGAAGCGGGCCATCACGTAGAACGAACCGCTCGGTCTGGTGTACTCCGCGCCCGCCGCATCGAGCGCGTCGGTGAAGGTGTCGACGCGCTCGCGGAGCAGGTCACGGTTGCGCTCGTAATAGTCGGGTCCCGTCTCCCGAAGGGCGTTCAGGACCGCGTACTGACCGGGGCGCGTGGTGGCGACGTTGACCAGCATGTGGCGGCTCTTGGCGTCGGCGACGAGCGCCGGCGGGAAAATCGCGTAGCCCACGCGAGCGCCGGTGATCGCCATCGACTTCGAGAAGCCGTTGGTGACGATCCGATTGGCGGAGTCGGTCTCGAGCGCGCTCGCGAACCGTCCCGAGAGGTCGTAGTGGTCGTACACCTCGTCGCTGATGAGGATCACGTCGTACTCCTCGGCGACGCCGACGAGGCCCCGCATCGTCTCGGCGGGGTAGACCGCTCCGGTCGGATTGTTCGGCGTGTTCACGACGATCGCGGCCGTTTCTTCGCTCGCGGCCGCACGGACGTCCGCGGGATCGAGTCGGCCCTCGTCGTCGGTCGCGACGTACCGCTGGGTGCCCCCGAGCATCGTCGTCTTGCCCGGGTAGTAGGGGTAGACGGGATCGGTCAGCAGGATCTCGTCGCCGCGGTCGCGCTCGAGCGCCCGCGCCATCGCGAGGTAGTTCGCCTCGCCGGTCCCGTTCGTGACGACGATCTGGTCGGCATCGACGCCGCGCCGTGCGGCGATCTCCTCGCGCAACTCGAGCAGGCCCTCGCTCGGCGCGTACTGGAACCGGTCGGGTTCGAAGTCGGCGTACTCGTGTAGGCCCCGGCGGAGCGCCTCGGGGGGCTCCCAGTCGGGGTTCCCGCTGACCATATCGATGACATCGTGGCCCGCCGCGTCCGCGTACTTCATCACGCGGAAGAACAGCGGCGTCTCGTAGTTCATGTCGGATACTGGGCGGTCGCGTCCCGTCTTTCTTTCCGTTTTCCGGTCGGGCGGAACTGGGGTCGGTGCCTCGACGGTGGTCGACTCGCTCGGAGCGGGGTTGCGTTCGGACGGCAACCCCCGCTTTCACAACGCCGCCGCCCATGGGACCGGGCATGAACGACGCCATCGACCGCGACCTGCCGCGGGACGTTGCCGACGCGCTGTGCGACGCCGAGGAAACCCTGGCCGTCGCCGAATCCTGCACCGGTGGCCTGATCGGTGCGGCGATCACCGCCGTCCCGGGGGCGAGCGACTACTTCGATTCGGGCCTGACGACCTACGCCTACGATGCCAAGCGCCGCCATCTCGGCGTCAGTCGCGAGGCGCTCGACGAGCACGGGGCGGTCTCCGAACCCGTCGCCCGCCAGATGGCACGGGGGATCAGGGACGTCACGGATGTCACTTGGGGCGTTTCAACGACCGGAATCGCCGGTCCCACCGGCGGAACGGCGGCGAACCCGGTCGGCACCGTCTACATCGGGGTTTCCTACGCGGGGCCGTGGGGCAGCGAGGAGTCCTACGCGACCGTCTCCCGCTACGTCTTCGACGGCGACCGGGCGGCCGTGCGGGCACGGACGGTGGATCAGGCCCTCACGGACCTGCTCGCCGAAATCGACTCGCGGTGAGGCCGGTCGAAACGCGTTCGAGCGGCTGACTCTCTCGAGAGAAAACTATTCCGTCGTCGACTCCCCAGATGCAGCTAGATGAACAAGAAAGGGCACGTACTGAATGCCGTCCTCTTGAGTATCGGGCTCGGGTATCTCCTCGAGCCGACGGGCGACCTGGAGACGTTCAAAACGATCGTCATGATCGGCGTCCCGGTTTCGCTCGGCGCACTGTTTCCGGACGTCGACACCGCTTTCGGCAAGCACCGCAAGACGCTCCACAACCTGCTGGTTCTGGCCGGTTTCATGGCGTTTCCGCGCGTGTTCGGAAACCTCGAGTACGTCTGGGTCGGCGTGTTGACTCATTACGTCCTCGATGTCGCGGGGAGCAAGCGGGGTATCGCGCTGTTCTATCCCGTCTGGAAGAAGGAGTTCGGCCTGCCGATCGGCGTCGCGGTCAGTAGCGAGCGTGCCGATCTGATGATGGTCGCCGTCACTGTCGCCGAACTCCTCCTCGTCGCGCTGGTCGTCTTCGAGATTCCCCAGTGGGGCCTCGAGATGGGACGACGAGGACTCGGGATCTAGCCCCCGACGTGGGCGACTAGTCAGTGCCGTCCGTCGCTATCGAGGATCAGCCGGCGGAAACCGGGACGAAACGGCGGCGCATCTATCGCCGGTTCGGTGACCACTCGTCGCAGGCGTCCATGTCGTCCATGGCCCTGTCGTGGCGAGCGCAGTAGGGAACCATCCCCTCGGATGAGCGGACGTACTCGAAGTGTTCGCAGTTCCCACAGTAGCGGTCCGTCGGCTCGTCGGGCATCTCGGGCGACGGTTCGACGATCTCCGCATCGCGGCCGTCGCCGGACTCGAGCGGCGAGGAGATATCACTCGCAGCGGACCCGCCGTCGCTGGTCGCAGCGCCGGCGCGGCGGCCGGGATCGGTGGTGCGGGTTCGCCGCGAGGAAGCGGCCGACCGTCGGGTGGACCGGCTCTCGCCCTCGCTCTCGTCGTAGGAAAGCGACGTGCCGCTAGGATCGGTCGCGTCGCCCTCGTTGGTCCCGTTGGTCTGCGTTTCGACATCGCCGTTCGGCGTCCCGCCGAGGAACCCGATGCCGCCCAGCCCGCCCGCGTCGCTCGCGTCGTCGACTTCGAGGACGGTCTTGTTGTGGCGGGTGACGTTCATCTCGAGGTTCCCGCCGGGGTCGTTGCGCTGCTTGAACGTGGCGACGGCGCTGAACAGACACCAGATCGCGGGCAGGAGTCCGAGCAGATAGATCGCGGAAACCTCGAGCGTGAGTTGTTCGCTGCCGTAGCGCCAGTGTTCGGGGTAGGCGTGCCAGAAGAGGACGACCCCGAGCAGGCAGAGACTCGCGCTGATCGCGGCCGTGGCCTGAACGCGACGGCCGGCCGGCAACACGACGAAGACGCCGACGAGGACGGTCGGGACGCTGAGGCCGGCCAGCATGCCCGCGGCACGGACGGTCGCGAACCGGGCGGACATGTCCCCCGAGAGCGCGACTGCGTACCCCCCGAGGAGGTCGGTCGTCGCCACGAGCACGGCCACGACGGCCATGAGTGCACCGAGGATCACGAGCGCCATCCCCGAATACAGGCGGCGACTCGTCACCCCCGGTGCGGTCCCATCGTAGGCCTCCGTCAGGCTTGTCATACCCGCCCGTTCGGCGTCCCATCACAAAACGATACGTCAGACACACCTCGGTTGTCGGAGAGGTCCGGCCGGTCGATACCCGCGCCGATGGCACCCGCTGAAACGAAAGCTTGAATCGCCGCCCTCGCAAACGACCCGCTATGAGCGACGAGGACGAGGACGCGGAGCCGGCAGTCTCGCTCGGAGAGCACACTCCAGTCGAGGGCGCACCGCTTGCCCGCGTGAGTTCGCGGCTGACCTGGCCCAAAGAGAAGAGCGAGGTCCGTCGTCTCGAGGGCGACGCGGTCGTTCGGACGCCCGACGGCCCACAGGAGCTGTCGACCGTCCTCGAGTCGGTCGACGAGACGTATTTCCAGCGCCGGCAGGAGTTCGAGGGTCACGTCCGGGACGTGATCGGGACCGGTCCCGTCCCGACCGCCGACGAGTGACACCGTGGCCTCCGAGTCGGGGCGGCGCGACGGTCACTGGCTCCCTGATCGCCTGAGACTCACCTGGGTCCAGCAGTCGTTGCTGTTCGGTGCCGTCCTAACCGTCCTGTGGATGCGCGTCGTTCCCAGTGCGTTGACCCACCGAACCGTCGTCGACGGCGTTCTTCTGATCGGGGGGCCGCTCGCGCTCGCGCTCTCGCAGGGAAAGCGAATCGGCTGGCGAATCGATCGGCTCGCGCTCCGAAATACGGTCCTGCTGGCCGCGTTCGTGCTGCCGTTCTACATCGTCGGCTCGACGCTACCGACCATCCGCGCGTTCTATCCGATCTGGGAGACCTCGGCCGCGCCGGCGGCGTTTATCCCCCACGCGATCAAACTCTTCGTCCTCGCGTTGGCCGCCGAGACCTACTATCGAGGCTTGCTCTGCGTCGGAGTCAAGAAACTCGGCTTCGTCGCGGTGTTCATCAGCCCCGTGATCTACATGCTCCACCACGCCTCGAAACCGCCGATCGAGTTCGTGCTGTCGGGGCCGACGGACGTCCTGTTCGGTGCCGTCGACTACAAGTCCGACTCCATCCTTCCCTCCGTCGTCGCCCACGGCGGCGGACTCGTCTTGCTCGACTGGCTCGTGCTCCACGAGCCGGTGTTCGAACCGACACTGGTGCTCCGGTTCCTCGAGTGGCTGCCGGTTCCGGTGTAGCGATGGCTCGGCCGGTGGTCCCGGCCCGATCAGGAGGCCTGTTACGCGTCGGAGGCGACTAGCCGCCGACGGTGGCGCTCCCTCTCGACCCGACGACGACCGATCCGGACGGTCACGCCGTCGCCACCTGTAACTGCGACACACAGTCAGAAACACCAATACTTATGGGTTCTGTTCAAGACGTTGAAATATGGACGCCCGAACGACGTTTCTCGCCCTCCTCGTCGCCGTCCTTTGCGGGCTCGCCGCCCTGTTGGTCCTGCCGCTCGTCGAGTACGTGCTGGCGGCCTGTCTGCTCGCTGTCGTCCTCCGACCGGCCTACGACCGACTCGAGCCGCGAGTCGGTCCGCGGCTCGCCGGACTCGCGTGTACCGGCATCGCCGTCGCCGCCGGCATCGTTCCGCTGGTGCTCGTCTCGCTGGTAGTGCTCAGTACCGGCGTTTCGACCCTCGAGTCGATCGAGGGCGACCAAATCGTTGTATCCGCCCGCGAGACGGCACGGAACGAGTTGGGGATGGGCGACGAGACGGTCTCCGCGCTCGAATCCGCACTCCGGTCGGAACTCGAAGGATCGATCCCCGATGTCGCGGAACTGACGCTGGCCCGCAGCGTCGATCTCGTGACGACGGGCATGGACGTCGCGGTCGGGGTGCTCGTCGTCGTCTTTCTGTTGTACTATTTGTTGGTCGATGGGCCCGCGTTCGTGGCCTGGCTCCGCGAGACCGCGCCGCTCGAAGCGGACATGCTCGACGAACTGTTCGCAGAAGTCCGCGTCGTCACCCGGGCGGTCCTTCGGACACACGTGTTCGTCGCGATCGTCCAGGGGATACTCGGTGGCGTGGGGCTCGCACTGCTCGGCGTCCCGTACGCGACCACGCTGGCGATCGTTCTCGTATTCGCGGCGTTTCTCCCGACGATCGGCGTCTGGCTCGTCTGGGGTCCAGTCACGGTCGCCCACGCGGCCTCGAGCGATCCCGTCCGCGCCGTCGTCCTGCTGGGATACGGGCTCGCCGTGCTCACCGTGGCGGACAACTATCTGCGCGCGTACCTCGTCGATCGGCGCTCGGGGTTACATCCCGCGACGGCCCTGCTGGGCGTCGTCGGCGGCGTCTACCTCTTCGGCGTGGTCGGCCTGTTCGTCGGGCCCGTCGTCCTCGCGGCGTTCAAGGCCTGTCTGACGGTCGTCGATCGGCTCGAGGGGACCGACCCGGACGCGTCAGAGTCCGATCTCGACCGCGAGCGGGCCGTCGTCGAAACGGAGTGACCGACGGTGTGGCCGCGAGCGGGTCGTTTCAGTCGGCCGTCTGGACCCGTTCGGCGCGGTCGGTCGTCGGCACGCCGCGGCCGGTCAGCGTCATCGCGAACAACACGAGCGGCGACAGCAGCCCGAACAGGTAGAACGGCGCGTACTCGAGGGTGGGAACGCCGGTCGCCGAGGCCATGAAGACGCCGCCGGCGTGCCACGGAATGAGCGCGCCGGTGGGCGTCCCGGCCGCTTCGACGGCCCGCGAGAGTTCGTCGCTATCGAGGCCGAACTCCTCGTAGAGGTTTCTGAGCGTCAGTCCGGGGAGGACGATGCTCATGTACTGCTGGGCGGTGAGTGCGTTGATGAGGATCGCGGAGAGACCGGTGCCGGCGATCAGGCTGCCGGAACTCCAGACGGCCTGCGAGAGCCGATCGGCGAGCACCGCCAGTACGCCGGTGTGCTCGAGGAGGCCACCCAACGAGAGCGCGGCGACGACGACGGTAATCGTCCAGGCCGACCCGGTGAGGCCGCCGGTTGCGAGGAGTTCGTTCACGAGGTCGGTCCCGGTTTCGGGCGCGGTCCCGTTCATGAAGACCTCCCAGGCGGCGACGAAACCCGCGCCCTGGACCAGGATCGAGGTACAGACCCCGGCGACGACGCCGACCACGAGCGTCGGAAGCGCGGGATAGCCGTAGAGGGCGAGCCCAAAGGTAACGACCAGCGGCAGGAAGACGAGCACGGAGAGGTCGTACGTCCCCGCGAGCGCGGTCTGGATCTCGGCGACGCGACTGACCGGGATCTCGCCGCCGGCCCGGAGTCCGAGCGCGGCGAAGCCGAGTATCGAGAGCCCGAACGCGATGGCCGTCCCCGTTCGCATGCGGTGGATGTGGTCGTACAGCGACGTGTTCGTCACGCCGGCCGCGAGATTCGTCGTGTCCGAGAGGGGCGACTGCTTGTCGCCCGCGTAGGCACCCGAAATGACCGCGCCGACGGTCATCGGCGCGGGAACGCCCAGCCCCGCCCCGATTCCGACGAACGCGACCCCGAGCGTCCCGACCGTCGTCCACGAGGACCCGATCGAAAACGCCACGACCGCGGCCAGGACCACTGTGATCGGCAGGAACACCGTCGGCGTGAGCAACTCGAGGCCGTAGTACATCATCGCCGGAATCGTCCCGGCGTCGACCCAGGTGGCGATCAGCGCGTAGATGGTAAAGAGAATCAACAGCGCCTGACTCCCCATCAGGAGGCCGTTGGTGATCCCATCGGAGAGGTCGGTCCACTGATAGCCGAGGTAGCGACCGAACGCGCCGACGAAGACGATACTCCAGAGCAGCGGTACGTGGGGGGCCAGCCCGAGCAGGGCCGACCCGATCCCGAGAAACGTGACGACTGCGAGCACCGGAACGAGTGCGAGAACGAACGACGGCCGTCGTTCGGGGTCGAGGTCGTCGACCGTAGTCGGCGTAAAGTCGAATGTCATCATCGGCGGTATGCATTTCGGGCATAAAAATTGAGCGATTTATTACCTCGGTGTATGCAGTCTGGTAGCAGTGGACAAATTCTTGCCGAGTGTACAGTCACCTCTACCCACATTTCGACTGGCCCCAGGCTCGAGACGGCCGATCCAGCGAGCGAAATCGTGAAGCGAATCACGACGGATTCCAGCGGTGGCTGGACCGCAGCACCGCTGTCGGCGGTCTCTCGGTTGTCGGTCGACGCCCCCGTCCCCGGTTACTTCGCGTTCGAGAAGGCGCTCAGATTCGACTGCAATCCGGCCGCGAGTTCGGATTTGCGCCGCAGTCGCGCGCCGGAAACCGGCAATCGGGTCGCGACCTCCGACACCGCCTCGTGGAACGTTTCGGCCTCGCCGTACTCGCTCTCGAAGGCGTTGCGAACGCTTTCGCGGACCTGCCAGACGCCGACCGGGGCCCAGTAGTCGTCCGACACCTCACGGAGGACGAGACACTTCGCCTGCCTGCCGATCGACTCGAGGTGCTCGAGGACGCCCAGTCGAGCGGCGTAGTAGGCCCCCGCGGTCTCCTCGACGTAGCTCGAGCGCCCTTCGTACCCCTCTGAGGCGCTGGCCATCCAGAGGTCGTCCTCGGGGTTCGGGTTCCAGATGCTGCCGGGGGCTTTCATCTCGACCAGTTCGAACTCCCAGTTGCCCGGCGCGAGGACGATCCAGTAGCGGTTGCCGACGTACTCGTTGGCCCAGACCTGCACCTCGTCGATGCTGGGCGCGTTCCGGATGCGCCCGCGGAGGTACTGCCCCACGGTGTCGTCGACGGCCGTGATCGACCACCGCGTCGGAACGAGTCGGCGCTGCTTGGTCTGCCCGAGCGCGCCCGCCGAGAGGATCGAGTTGATCTCGTAGACGTCGAACCCCCGGCGATAGAGGTAGGTCATCGCGCCCTCGGCCTGCCAGTCGTCGTCTTCGAGGGTCTTCTTGACCGGCCGCGGGACGTGGGGGTTCTCGGTGAGGTCCGCGTTGCGGGCGTTCGCCTGCGGGCCACGCGGCGTCGCCACGTCCGTTCCGGCGTCGAGTCCGAGATCCGGCTTGTCGTCCAATCCGATCTCGAGGTCGACCGGACGGTCGGCGATGGCGACTTCCCGCTGGACGCCGACAAAGCCGTCCCACGTGTCGTGGACGGACGGGGTCAGCCGGCTCGCGATCGACGGGGAGTCCACGTTCGCCCGCTTGCTCGAGTTCAGGAGCCCGGTCCGGCGCTGGAGCACGTCGTCGATCGCGTACCCCTGTCGGTACCAGTCGCCGTCGGTGACGTACTCCTCGGCGGCGTCCTCGTCGCCGACCGGGGAGAGCAATCCGACGGGAATGTCCGGATAGTTCGATCGACCGACGAAGATCGACGGCGAGGTCGACCCGACGAGGGTATCACCGCTCAGCGCGTCGTCGAACTTCCGTTCGAACTCCTCTAAGTGGTCCGTGATCGCGTAGGACTTCTCCTTGGCGAGGCGGCGACGCTCGGCCTCCTCGTCGGGCTCTAAGTCCTCGATGTAATCGTCGAGGCGCATTCACCCGACGTAGGGACGGCACGGTGTTGAATGTTGAGTTCCGGAAGCCGGTCGCTGTGCAGGTTCGTGACTGCCAGCGACCGTGGAAGATGTCAGAGGCAGAGGTTCGGTCGGTCGTCGGACCCCCGAACCTCATTCGAGCCTTCTCGCCGATCCGTAAAGTACCCGCAAGGGCGTTTTCAGGCTCAGAAACTCCGCCCGGAACGGCGTCTTGCATGTCTCGTGTTAGTCTTTGTCGATGGGAGACGTGCCTTGAAAAGAGTTAAAACCGGCGGGCGGGAAAGGAGGGGTATGAGTACGACCGACGACCGAGAGACGCGTTCCTGCGTCTCCTGCGGGCTCAACATCGCGGGCACGAACGCCGCAGCGTTCAAGTGTCCCGACTGTGGCCAGCAGATCTACCGCTGTGCCAAGTGTCGCAAGCAGAGCAACCTCTACGAGTGTCCCGACTGCGGATTCACCGGACCGTAACTACCATGGGAAAAGTCGCTGCCAAAATCAAGGTCATGCCGGACAGCCCCGATATCGACCTCGACGCGCTTCAGGAGCGCCTCGAGAGTGCCCTCCCCGAGGGCGCGAAGATCAACGGCGTCGAACGCGACGAAGTCGCGTTCGGTCTCGTCGCGCTCTACCCGACCGTGATCGTTCCTGACGGCTCCGGCGGAACGGAGACCGTCGAGGAGAGTTTCGCGGACGTCGAGGGCGTCGAAAGCGTCGGCGTCGAAAACGTCGGCCGCATCTAAGGCCGTTTTCGCGGATTTCAGTCGTTCCAGAACGTCGATAGAGACGTCCATTCGTGGCGTTGCGAGCGGCGTCCGTCGCGAATCGTGGCCGCCTGACGTCGCCAATGCGTGTCGCGGTGTGGTGTCGGCCCGGCCGGTCGAACGGAACTGGAGGCACCGTCGGCTACCGCGCGGTGGGCGTTACTGCTCTTGCTCCCGGTTCGCGCCCAGATCGGCCTGCGAGACGATTTCCGCGCCGACCGCGGAGAGGTCGACGGTCACGTCTTCGGTGACGGCCTTGCTGATCTCGTCTAAGTTCCCCGCGAGCACCGTCAGTACGTCGTCGGGGTTGGTGTAGACCAGCATGTTTCCGTCTTGGCCCTCGGCGACGAGTTGGGTATCGTTCAGGACGACCTGATCGTTCTGGATCGTCGCCGAGACGACCGGCAGCGCCGCCGGCTTCCCCGACTCGTCGTCTTTGACCTTGCGGATGTGAACCGCGTCGAGGTCGATGACCTCCTTGTACTCCTGAATCTGTTCGGCGCAGTCGACCATGTCGTTGAGGAGGGCGGTCCGTTTCTCGTTGCCGTGGTCGCCGTCGAGACAGTGCTGACAGACGCGGAGTTCGAGTCGCATTGTGCGTCGGTTCGTGCCGGACACCGATGAGAATTCCGCTTCCGTCCGTTTCCGTTCGTCCGCGCACTCGTTTGGGACCTCACCGTCCCGGAACGAGACCCGCCGCCGGACGGCGGGCCGGCCACAGGGTCACTCGCGCGACTGGCGGGCGATCTCTCGAATCCGCTCGGTCCCCCGATCCACGTACCCCCCGTGATAGCAGACGGTGTGATCGATCTCGAGGTCCGCCAGCCTCTCGACGGACTCGATCGCCTGTTCCATCGCCGGCGTAAAGTGGGGCTTCGGACCGGCGAGGGGATCGTCCCCGTCGGCGACGAGCGCATCGCCGGCGACGAGCAGGTTCGCGTCCGAGAGGTACAGCGAGACGTGTCCGGGTGCGTGACCGGGCGTCGCGACGACCTCCATCGGTCCCGCGAGCGTCGAAAACCGAACTCCATCGGCCAGTTCGATATCGACATCGACGGGCGGATAGCGATCGCCGTCGCCCGTAATCGGTTCCGACTCGCCGGAGACGTACGGCGCTTCCGCGCGGTGGGTCGCGACGACCGCATCGACTCGCTCGAGGAGGGACGCGAGCCCGCCCACATGGTCGCCGTCGTGGTGGGTTACGAGGACGAGCCAAACGTCGGCGAGGTCGTATCCCAGCGATCGCAGGTGGGTCCGAATGCCTTCGCGAGCACCCTGCGGACCGACGTCGATCAGGATCGGACCGCGGTCGGTTTCGACGAGCGTCGGAGTGATCGTGATTTCCCGTCCGCCGTACTCGACCGTGATCGGAAGCACGTGGACGCCAGTGTCGCGTTCGTCGTCAGTTGCCGACATACTCGAGTCGTTCGTGCTCGCCACGAAAGCATCGTTCGGCTCCGGTCGCTTGGTTCTCCCTCACCACTCCGTTCCCGGAGTGTTGAAATAATACCGTACTAGTTGTCAACAAATAATTTATAGCCACCGGCCCTAGCGATAAGTAATGAAAATAGATGCAAAACGCCCTCCGCTCGAGGTCGAGACGGACCCGTTCTCGGACGCACAGCGGCGGACGCTTTCGGAAACGGTGCGGCCGCTCGCCGACGCGTACGACGAACTGATCGCCGACCGGGACCGGTCGACGTGGCGGTGGCTCGACCGCGTCGAACCCGAATTCAGACTGTCGTGTGTGAGCGACGAGTACGGCCAGCGCGTTCGCGACGCGAAGGTACTGGCAACGATGTTCATCACCGTCATCGACGATGTCGCCGAGTGCCACGGCGACCGGACGACCCTCGAGGAGTTGCTGCTGGTCCCGTTCGATTCCCGGCCCGCCGATCCGGACCGAGCGGGCGTCAGCGGTGAGTACGTCCGGTTTCAGCAGGACCTCTGGGACGCGCTCTTAGAGCAGTACGCGGCTGGTCCGCGCGCGGCGGAGTTCGCGGACCTGTTCCGGTTCGACGTTCGACAGGCACTGCAGTCAGTCGATTACTCGGCGCTGTTGGCTCAGTACCCGGGCCTCGTCGGCGAACGCGAACTCCGCACGTACGACGTCTACAACATGATGCTCTTTCCGTTCGCCGATATCGATCTCGCCAACGCCCTCGCGTTCGAATCCCGGGAGCTATCGGCCGTTCGGGACGTCGTCGCTCACGGACAGCGGATGGCACGGATCGGCAACTGGATCGCAACCTGGGAACGGGAACTCGCCGAAGGCGATTACAGTTCGGGCGTCGTGGTTCGTGCGCTCGAGTCAGGAGTCGTTTCACGCGCGGACCTTCAAGCGATCCGGACAGCACCGACCGATACGACCGTCGATCCAATAGTCGATCGAATCCGTGAGTCCGGGATCGAAGCCGAGTTTATCGACCAGTGGTGTCGCGAGTACGAGTCGGCCACCGACTACTGCGGCGAGATCGACTCGCTTGACGTGCGAGCCTATCTCGAGGGGTTCGAGCCGATCTTCCGCTCACAGCTCGCGAGACGGCCGTCGGCCTGATCCGTTCCCGGCGGGACCGACCCGGCGTCCCGAAACCCGATGCGCGGACCGCAACCCGGACGCGGGATCGGTGCGGTCTTGTGGCCGGCCCGCGTACGGCCGGGCATGCCGGTTCCGAAGTCCGAATTCGAGCAGCTGCCGCCGTGTGACTTCTACACGCCCGCGGAGTTGCTCGAGGACGACCAGATGTACACCGTCTACGAGATCGCCCGCATGCTGCAGGGAGCCGATCCCGACGCCGAACTCGACCCCGAAACCGAGGCCGTCCTGCTCGACTGGGCGATTCCGTGGGTCATGACCAACGCCGACGACCTCGTGGTCGCCGAATCCCGGGACGAGGACGAGCCCGGCTACTACGGCCTGAAAGAATGATCCTCCTCGTGGTCGGTGCCGATCGCGTCGACGCCGGCAAGACCACGTTCTCGGCCGGCCTGCTCGAGCGAACCGGTGCGGTGGGGTATAAACCCCGTGCCGGCAACGACTTTTGGTTCGACCACGACGACTGCCGGCGAGCGCTCGCCGAGGGCCGACTCTACGGCAAGGACGCTGCGCGCCTCTCGGCGGCGGACGGCCGCGATCGGCCGCCGGAGCGACTCAACCCCGTCCACCGGCTGTGGCGGCCCGCCCCCGACGGCGGGACCGGTCTGCTCGGCCGAGCGGACAGGGAGTTCCTCGTCGACCGGATCGGTCGCGACGGCGACGATCCGCTGTTCGTCCGCAACGCGACCGCCGACCTGCCGGCGCAGGTCGCCGACGCGCTCCCGCTTGCGGACGCGATCCCCATCGAGAGCGTCGCCGAGTTCAACGACCTCGCCGAAGCGCGGTACGTCCCTGCGTTCGAGCGACTGGCTGCCGACATCGAGGCGACCGACGTCGCCGTCGTCGAATCCTACAGTGACATCGCGCGGCCGCTCGAGGCGCTTTCCCCCTCCTCGATCGCCGCCGTCGCGGCCGTCGAACCCGGCCGCGCGCGGATCTACCCGGGCGATCGCTACTGTCGCGCCTGCGAGATCGCCAGTTCGAGTCCCAGGGACGGAGCCATCGAAAAGCGCGTTCCGGACGTGCTCGACTATCTCGACCCGCTCGAGCGCGTGTCGCTCCCGGCACTCGGCAGCGATCGACGGGCCGATCCCGAACGGGTCGCACGCGCGTACGCCGACGCCTACGAGGCGTTGCTCGAGGCCGCCGGTCGGGGTTGAGGAGTCGGCAGTCTCGACCGCGACGAATCGGCGCGTGGCTCTGGACCCCAGCTTAGGACTGCCGTGCCATCCGGGCCGACAGTTCGACGTGCTCGTAGGGATCCGTCGTCACGCTCGGGCCGTGACCGGTGTGTAGTGCCGCGAGGTCGGGGTCGATTCGCTCGAGGACGCGGTCGATACTCTCGATCAGGGTCTCGCGATCGCCTTCCTCGAGATCGGTGCGGCCGAAGCTCCCGTTCTGGAAGACGAGATCGCCCGCGAACAGCACGCTCGCCGGCTCCGAGTAGAAACAGAGGTGGTCGTTCTTGTGTCCGGGGGTGTGGAGCGCGACGTACTCGTCGTCACCCAACCGGACCGTTTCCTCGTCCGCGATGGGGTGATCGACGCCTTCGATCGAGGTATCGTACCCCCACGCGTCGACGTCGAAGGCGTCTTTCACCGCGGCAAGGTTGCCGACGTGGTCGCGGTGCGTGTGCGTGAGGAGTACTGCCTCGAGGTCGTCGACGCGGGCGCGGACGGTGTCGACGATGTCGAAGTTCGCGCCCGCGTCGACGAGCACGGGTCGGTCCCCGCTCACCAGAAAGACGTTGCTGGTAAACGCCTGCACGCCCTGTGCGATATTCGAGATCACGTGACCCGGTACGCGGTCGTCGGGTTTGTGGGTATCGACACGGAGCGTCGATCGCCGGACGAGGACCGGTCACGTGGGAATGGGCCTCCGAGTGGCTAAGACGACCGTTATGGCGCAGTTTGGAAGTCAAACTATCCGATCCGTGTATTCACAAGGATTTTTAGCTGCGGCACGTAGTGGGAGACGAATGAATCGGCCGGTTTCCGTCGGACTCGTCGCTCTCGTCATCCTCACGTCCGTTGCCGGTGCCAGCGGATCGGTCGTACTGACGGCCGCCGGGATCGCTCCCCAGTCACCTACGGAGCCCGCTCCCGCGGACCCGGCCCCGTTCGTCTCACAGGAGCGAGACTGGGACGACACGACCTTCGAGATCACGGTGTACGAGAACGGCAGCGCGACGTGGACGTTCCGCCACGAACGGTTGTTCGCCAACGAGGAGAACGCGACCGAGGCCGAACGGAACTTCAGGGCGTTCGCCGAGTCGTTCGAGGCCAACGAGACCGGACGGTACGAGGCGTTTATCAATCAATCGCGTGAGCTGGCCGCGGCCGGCTCACAGAAGACCGGCCGGGAGATGGCCGCGACGGACTTCGATCGGTCCATCCGGGTCGACGAAGGACGGATCAATCCGCGCGGCGTCGTCGAAATGTCGTTCACGTGGACGAACTTCGCCGCCGTCGACGGCGAGACGATCGTCGTCGGCGATGTCTTTCGGGGTCTCTATCTGGCCCCCGATCAGTCGATCGAACTCGAGGCGGGCGGTGATCTCCGGTTCCGGTCCGTCAGCCCCGACCCCGACGGCCAGGACGACGGCGGTTCGCTCGAGACCGCGACCTCGGTCGAGTGGAGCGGCGAACAGCAGTTCGACGACGGCCGCCCGCGTGCGGAACTGACCAGTTCGACCGGCGGTGCCGTCGGGAGCGACGAACGGGGACCGGTCGGTACGATGAGCGGTGACCGCAGCTGGTATCTCGCCGGCCTCGTCGTCGTCGGCGTCGGCATCGCGGCCGCCGTCTGGTACCGGCGGTACGGGCCCGGAGCCGGCGATACCCCCGCCGACACTGCGATCGACCGCTCGACCGAGCGGACGCCGGAACCCGATGTCGCCGGCGACTCGAGTACGGGCGACGGGGCAACCGACTCGGCTGACGCCGGGACCGCCCTCTCCGAAGAAGAGCTCATGACCGACGAGGATCGCGTCGTCGCGCTCATTCGGGAGAACGGCGGCCGAATGAAGCAGGTCAACATCGTCGAAGAGACCGGCTGGTCGAAATCCAAGGTCAGCATGCTCCTCTCGGACATGGAAGACGAGGGAACGATCAGTAAACTCCGCGTCGGCCGTGAAAACATCATCAGCCTCGAGGGCTTCGAGCCCGAGGCGACGAAATCACCCTTCGAGGAGTAACGGCGACCGCCGGCGGTGGGTCGCCGGCACGTAATCGCGTGGGACCGTTCGACATCCCTGGATCGAAACGGAATGCTTAAACATCGTACTGCGCTACGATGGAGTGAAGACGAAGCCCGCTCCGATGGTGTAGTCCGGCCAATCATATTGCCCTCTCACGGCAATGACCTGGGTTCGAATCCCAGTCGGAGCATCCCCCCCCTTCTTTCGTCGATTTCGATCCGAAACAGCGTCGCCAGTTCGTCTCCCCGTGAGTGATGAGCCATTCGAACCCTCGTCGATCTCTACTGTCAACTTGAAAGCGGACAGCGTCTGGAAGCGATCTCCTAACGCTGTTTAGTGGGAATGCGAGATGCAGACGGTAACACTACGCATGGTGGAAACGTTTACCTCCGCATACCCGTTTCGACTAACCATTATGGCCCGTCTCGGAACCCCATCGGACGATCCGATTCGAGTACTTTACGTGAACTCCGATCCGGACTTCACCGAACTGGTTCGGACGAAACTGCACCGAACCGGGTTCGAGATCGACTATCTCTCCGCTTCGAGCATTGCTGCCGCACTGACGAAACTCTCCGCGGAACGGATCGATTGTGTCGTCACAGCCTACTCGCTCGCCGAGGCGAACGGCATCGATCTCACGAGGGCGATTCGACAACGGGATACCGACATCCCGATCATCCTCTTTACCGGCCAAGGGACCGAGACGATTGCCAGCGACTCGACTCGAGCAGGCGTTACGGACTACATTCCGATCCGCGCTGACCGTAACGACTTCGAGGTACTCGCGGGGCGAATCAAAACTCTCGCGGAAGCCGCCCGCGAACGACACGCGGCCGAGCGAGCAACCGAGCAACTCCAGCGAACGCTCGAGCGAACGACTGACGCGGTTTACGCTGTCGACGACGAGTGGCGAATCGAGTACATGAACGATACGATGGCCGATCGGATCGATCGTGATCCGGACGATGTCGTCGGTGGCGTTCTCTGGGACGAATTCCCCTCGATTACGGGAACCGATCTCGAGGAGGCATACCGAACGGCGATGGAAACCGGCCGTACGCGTTCGTTCGAGCACCACGTCGGAGAACCGTTCGACTACTGGGTGGAGATACGTGCCTTCCCCGACGAAGACGGTTTGACGGTGTTCTCCCGCGAGATTACCGACGAGCACGAGCGACGCCTGGCACTCGAACGGTACGAGACGATCGTCGAGCACAGCCACGACGCCGTTTTCGTCGTCAACGAGGACGGCGCAGTCCGGTATGCCAATTCGGCCGCCGCTAGAGTGGTCGGCGAATCACGGCCCACTCGACTCGAGGGAGCCCAACTCGAGTCGCTGTTCGGGGCGCGCCTGTCCGAAGCGGATGCAGAGCGTCTCTCCAATGCGGTGGAGCGAACGATTCGAGACGTCTCCGATGATAGCGATGGCACAGCGCTGTCCAACACCCAGAGACAGATCGATATAAGAACGACCACTGGAACGCGGACGCTCGACGTTCGGGTGACGCCTGTCCGAAACTCCGGCAGTCGAGAAGTCGCCATCGTCACATGGGAGTGTACGGATCAAAGCGAGGTCCACCGGCAATTACAACGGGAGCGGGATGCGCTTCGTGAGCTACGGACGGTCGTGGAGGCGGATACAGCGTCCGTGGACGAACGGCTTCAGGCGTTGGTCGAAGTCGGCTGCCGGGTTCTCGGGCTCGAGATCGGAATTGTGTCACGGATCGAGGGTTCGGACTATCGTGTCCGTGCAGTTCACGCCCCGGACACAGCGATCGACGTGGGGGATACTTACGACCTCGAGTCGACGTACTGTGCGGCGGTCGTCGACCGGAACGGAATGCAGTCGTTCGCCGACGCGAGTGCTGCGGGGAACGACACCCATCCGGCGTCCCGTGAGTGCGGCCTCGAATCGTATATCGGCGTCCCACTCGTCGTCGATGGCGACCGTTACGGGACCCTCAATTTCTCGAGTCCGACCGCTCGGGTGGCACCGTTCGGTACGACCGAGCGGACCGTCGTCGAACTGATCGCGGGACTCGTGAGTACGGCACTCACCCGAAGCCGGGAGCGAGCGGATCTCGAACGGCAACAGCTCTTATTCGACGAGTTACAGGACACGGCCGAGATCGGCATTTGGGAGTATGCGCCGGCGACCGGTGAGATACGCTGGTCCGACGGGGCGCGGCGTTTGCACGGTAGCAACGAGGACGGCGAGTCGGCGCTGTCCGAGATGATCGAATGCTATCATCCCGACGACAGAGACGCGATCAGGACGGTCATCGATCGAGCGATCGAAGACGGCGAGTCGTACGATCTCGATCTCCGTCTCGTACGGTCCGACGGTGACGCTCGCGATGTGCGTGTGTGGGTCAACTCCGCCGACAGCACCCAACACGACGGCCCCATTGTTCGTGGGGTAATTCAGGACGTGACCGAGCGCATGGGACATGAGTACCAGGCGCTCGCCGAGGAATACAACGCGCTTCTGAACACGTCCGGCGATGCGATATTCCTCCTCGATGTCGACGCGACCGGTGACGAGCCCGCGTTCCGCTTTACACAGCTCAGCCAGGGATACGAGACACAAACGGGTCTCACGACCGAGGAAGTGTACGGAAAGACGCCGCGGGAGGTGTTCGGTGACGAACGCGGTGCGACACTTACGGCGAACTACCGGCGCTGTGTCGAGCAGCGCGGGCCGATCTCGTACCGCGAAGAGTTGCCGATCGCCGAGGATGCGCGGGTTTGGGAGACGAGTCTCGCACCCGTTACCGTCAACGGCGACATCGTTCGACTCGTCGGAATCGCACGGAACGTCACCGACCAGGTCGACCGCGAGCGCGAACTCGAGGAAACGAACCAACGACTGGAATCACTCATTGAAGCCGCCCCACTCACCATCATGGAGATCGATCCCGACGGCCACGTCGTTCTCTGGAATAACGGGGCGGAAGAGATGTTCGGCTGGACACGAGACGAGGTCATCGGCGAATTCAATCCGGTGGTACCGGACGACCGGCAGGCCGAGTTCGCAACCCATCGAGAGCGGGCACTAAACGGCGACCGGATACGCGGAAAAGAGGTCCAACGGGAGACGAAAGACGGCGAACGGTTGGACCTGCTGCTGTCGGTCGTTCCGCTGACGGACCAGAACGGCGAGGTGACGAGCGTGCTTGCCGTCCTTGAGGACATCACGGCTCAGAAACAGTTAGAGACCCATCTCCGCTCCCTCCAGGAGACGGCACAACAGCTCAGCCGGGCGGACTCGATCGAAGAGATCGGTTCAATCGCCGTCGACGCGGCTGCCGAGATACTCGGACTCGAGATCACGGGGATCTGGAAATACGACGAGCGGGGAGACGCGCTCGTTCCGGTAACTGAAACGGCTGTGGCAACGGCACTGTTCGGCGAGTCACCAAGATTCACTGCTGGGGACAGTCTCGCGTGGAACGTCTTCGAGTCAGGGGAACTGCAGGTGTACGACGATGTCCAGACTCGCAACGATTTGCACAACCCGGAAACCGAAATCAGAAGCGAAATCCTGATCCCACTGGGTAATTACGGCCTTATGTCGACAGGGTCCCGTTCGACACGGGCCTTTTCGGACACGGACGTGGACCTGTTCCGGATCCTCGGTGCGACCGTCGAAGCGGCCCTCTCGCGGGCTAATCGGGAAGCGATGCTTCATCGACAGAACGAACGGCTCGACCAATTCGCGAGCGTCGTGGCTCACGACCTGCGGAATCCGCTTACGGTCGCAATGGGATTCCTCGAGATCGCCGAAGAGACCGGCGACCCGGATCATTTCGAACAGGTAGAGTCGGCACACGAGCGGATGAAGGGACTCATTGCGGATCTACTCACCCTCGCACAAGGGGAGACGACCGTCGAGGAGACGACGCAAGTCGCTCTCGAGCGCGTTGCGCGAGAAGCGTGGGGGTATGTCGACACCGACGAGGCGACGCTGACGATCGGTGACGAGGTGCCGACGGTAGCTGGCGACGAGGGGCGCTTGATACAGCTATTCGAGAACCTCTTCCGGAACGCGGTGGAACACGGCGGAACCGACGTGACGGTTACCGTCGGTCGCCTGGCCGAAAGGGATGGGTTCTACGTGGCGGACGACGGTCAAGGGATTCCACCGGCGATGCGGGACGACGTGTTCGAACACGGCGTCACGTCGCAAGAAAACGGAACCGGATTAGGGCTCTCGATCGTCGCGGACATCGCGAAAGCACACGGCTGGACGGGGTCCGTGACGGGCGGCACTGAGGGCGGCGCGCGGTTCGAATTCGAAACCCGCGACTAGAGAGTCGATGAGAGAACTCCGCTCCGCACTGACCGTCCTGGTCACGAGTACGGGTTCGCATCGGTCGCCGATTGCGTAGCGAACCGATCGCCGGGCCCGCCTTATCGATCACCCGACTCGCCGGCCGCGTCGCGGCGTCAGTCGTGTTTGTATCGGCTCGGCACGTACTCCGCGACCGGTTCGGGGACGGAGCCGAATACGACCGGTGCGATAGTCGCCAGCTGTCGCCGAAGAAGGCCGTACACCCCGCCGACCAACACGCCGAGACCGACGAGCCACCGGAACGGCCCCTCGAGAACGATCCAGAGCGGGGCACCGACGGCCAGCGAAAGGACCACGTCCTCCGGTGCGCCGTCGTAGCGAATCCAGCGTTTCGGTGCCCGCCAGCGGTCCCTGACGTGGTCGTACACCGCCCGATCGGAGGTCCCTTCCCACGGCCGGAGCTCGAGGCCGCCACCGTACCGGTCCATGCGAGAGTGGAGGGCGGCACCGGCAAACAGGAAGGCGGCGGCGACGAGCCACGGGGTCGCGACGAGGAGTGCCGCGATCACGACCGGGACGGCAGCGACGACGTACAGCGTGGGATAGTGGAGCGTCCGGCGGTGCCCCGCGTAGAGGTCCAAGTCAGGCAGTACGCTGCCGAGGAACCCGCCGACGAGCGCCGCCGGTGCGAGTTCCGGGGCGAAGACGACGAGCGGCGCTGCGATAGCCAGTCCCAGCAGCGCGTGTGTCGGGAGCATCATGTATCAGTTCGAAGGGGAGTCAGCGAGATAAGCCCACCGGCGGGTTTATGGACCGATAGTGTGTCGCCCCTGCACATGCCGAGGAACGGCAGCGATGCTCCCCCGGACCCGACTGTGGACGCGGCGAAGGACGCGTTCGAACGACTGTTTCGAAGCGGTCGGATAAACGCCTTCCTCGCGTGGCTGGTGGTCGGGGTCCTCGCGATGGTGTTCGTCGAAAGCGCGCTCGATTTCGACCGCCAGTGGCTCGTCTTCGTCGCCGGCGTCGGCACGGTCGTTTTGATTCCACCCGTCGCCGCCGGCGAGTGGCGCGTCATGTTGCCCTGGGAACTCCTCGTCCTTGCGACGTTGCCCATCCTCGTTCGGGGACTGTTCGGCGGCAGCGTCGGCACGTTCGCGGCCTATCTCGCGGTTGCGGGGCTGGCGTTGCTCATCACGGTCGAACTCCACATGTTCACGTCGCTGCAGGTAACCCACTGGTTCGCTATCACGTTCGTCGTGTTGACGACGTTGGCGTCGGTCGCGGCGTGGACCATGCTGCGGTGGAACCTGGATCGCGTGTTCGGTACGTCCTATCTCTCGACGAACGAGGCGTTAATGACCGAGTGGCTCTCGGTCACCGTCGCCGGACTGGCCGCCGGCGTGCTGTTCGACGCGTACTTCAGACGGCGGGATCGACAACTCCGTCGCGCGCTCAGACGGGTGGTGCGTCGATGAGTCGTCTCCCGCGACCCTCGATGCGAACTCAGCGACGGCTCACCCGAGTGTTGCAACTCGTTCTCGTCGGGCTCGTCGCCTACGGCGTCCTCGCTGGCCAGCCGAAAGCGGTCTTCAACGGCGGCATCGGGCTCCTGATCACGTTCCTGCCGGCGTTGCTGGAACGCAACTACGATCTGCCGCTTGATCCGTGGCTCGCCCTGTGGGTTACGTCCGCCGTGTTCCTCCATACGCTCGGGTCGGCGGGCCTGTACGGCCGTATCGGCTGGTGGGACCATCTCACACACGCGCTGTCGGCGTCGCTGATCGCCGGCATCGGCTATACGACCGCTCGAGCAATCGATCTCCACGTCGAAGACATCCACGTCCCGCGTCGGATCGCGTTCGTCTACATCTTCGTGGTCGTGATGGCCTTCGGCGTCGGCTGGGAACTGTTCGAGTTCGCGCTCGACCTCGTCGCCGCGGAAACCGGGCTCACGATGCCGCTGGCCCAGCACGGTCTCGACGATACGGTCCGCGATCTCATGTTCAACACGCTCGGCGCGCTTCTCGTCGCGATGTTCGGACAGGCTCACCTGACCGGCGTCGCCGAGACGGTCAGAGAACGACTGCTCTCGGCTGACCTCTGATCGCCGGCCGGCGCCCTCTCGAGACGGTAGCCGCTCGCCGACCGGTTACTGGCCGGCGTCCCGATCGACCGAGAGTCCGACGTGTCCCGTCGGAAACTGGCAGAGACGGGGCACGGACCCGGGGCGGGCGTGGGGGTCGAACGCGGTGGTGGCGATCGCCTGCCAGAGGACGCGTTCGGGATAGGGGCGTGCCGACAAGTCGAGCGAAAGCGACTCCGCGAGCGCCTCGTGGTCGAGTTCGCCGTTCGTCGTCGGCACGGGAAGGGGGTTCGGCACGGTCTCGAGGTTCATCCCGAAAGACGGGAACAGCCGATAGTCGGCTCCGGGGGCCGGGTGGTGTAGTTCCCGCTCGCCGGGGACTCGCACGACGAGTTCGGGCGTAGTCGTCGTCGGTCCGTTGCCACCGTCGGCCCGTTCGACCGTCCGCTCGGCGAGCGAAATCCGGCGTCGCGTTCCCGCTCGAACGGCGTATTCGGTCCCCTCGGCGAGCAGCCGAAGGCGCGATTCAGTTAGCTCGAGGACGCGAACGGTCGGAGCGGCGTATGACCCGAGGAGTGCGGTCGTCGACTCGCCGGCGACCGTCGCGTCGACCGTGACTGCCGTCGCGGTCTCCCGCGAGGACACGAGGTCGAACGCGTTCGATTCGCTCGTCGGGACGACCCCGAGCGTCGCGGGCGTCGCACAGATCCCCGTCCAGGTCGCCGGCGACCCGATGTCACCGGCTTCGTCCCGCAGCGCCGAACGCCAGTAAAAGATCCGATGCGCGTCGCCGGACGCGTACGGCACGGCGTCCGGGAAGAACGACTCGCCGTAGCCGGTCGGCTCGAGATCGGGGTGCTCGAGTTTGAGTTCGGCGTAGGGGAGACGGGCGATGATCGGCGCGGGGAACTCGCCGTGCGGTAACCGTTCCCACTGGACTGTCGTCGGTCGGTCCGCCGCCGTCGGTGTCTCGCTCATCGGCCGGTGGATAATACTTGCGCGTACACGTCCCAAACGCTGTCTCCGGAGATGTTCGGGATATTCGCACCGACCGCTCTTTCGTAGTCGCCGTGAACCGGGATGCGAATATGTCCGTGACCGAACTTAGCGTCGGTGAGCCACGAGGGTCGGGTAGGTGACTGCTCGATGTCCGATCCACCGGCGACGATGCGGACGACCGCCGCGACAGATCTCTTCGATAAGTACGTGCTGCCGAAGGTCGCGCTCGTCGTGATCCTGGCGGGCTCGCTGGCCGGGACGTGGGTGAGCGGACGGCTCGGGGGTCAGTCGGCGGCCGTTACGCTCGCCAAGTGGCTTTACTTCGTCGCACTGGGTGTCCTCACCGGCGGCCTCGTCTGGAAACACTGCTTCGTTCGGCCACGGGACCTCGGGATGGGTGCCGGCGACTACTGTGCGGAGATGTACGCGCGCTTCGACCAAATCGCGACCGGATCCGTCACCGTCCTCGCGGTGACCGGGCCGGTCGTTCTCGCGGCGTACGCCTCGAGGCTCGAAAGTGGCCCGCTCGTCGTCGGTCTCGGCGTTTTGCTCGCGGCGTGGCTCGGCACCCTCGTCGTGACGACGCGAGGGTCCGGCCCCGTCGACGAACAGTTCCGGCGGCCGGCCGGCCTCTTCGCGCTGGCGCTGGCGCTTGCGGTCGTGGCGGGAACGGGACTCGCGGAGGTGAGCCTCCGCGAGTTCGGCCCGATCGCGGCGGCCGTCCGAACGATCCACCTCCTCGCGTTCGGCGCGTGGATCGGCGGGGCCGTCTGGAACATCTTCGTCGCCGTCCCGACGGGCCAGCAGCGACCGACGGCCGCCGTCGCGCGAGCCGCCGGCGAGCAACTCGAGCGGTTCCGCTGGGCGGTGCGGTTCATCATCCCGCTGTTGTTCCTGACGGGACTCGTTCAGGCCGTCACGGTCTTCGGCGTTCGGCTCGAGACCTACGTCGCCGCGCCGATCGGGATCGCCGTCCTCGCCAAGGTCGGTATCATCGGACTGCTGGCCGTCATCTTCAAACTCTGTCCGATGTGGCGGGCCTGCTCGCCCATCGACGGCGTCTGTGATCTCGAGGGGGTCGGGGAGGACGAGCCGCCCGCCGCGCCAACGGAGGGGAACGCCGATGACTGAGGGAGAGATCCCCGAAACGGCACCCGATGTCGACCCCGATATGACGGTCGACAACCGCGGCACGGGCTGTGCGAGCGGGATCGCTCGCGTCCAGCGCGCGCTCGAGGACGTAGCGGCCGGCGCGATACTGCGCGTCCGGAGCACGGATCGGCGGGCGAAAACCGAGTACGCGCAGTTGGCGGCCCAGACTGACCACGAACTGCTCGCGATCGAAACGGATCGGAACGGACTGCTTCGAAAGGAGTACACGACGTACCTCGAAATCGGCGGGAAATAGATCGGTGACCGGCTCGATCTCGCCGGCCGATTCCGCGGTCCTGTAGTGACTGCCCGAACGTATTCGCGACCGTGTATTTTCGAACGAAGCGAAAACGGTACGCAGAGACCGATGAGCGATCAACTCGCCGCCAGTACGGTCAGACCGCCGTCGTTTCGCGAGATGGGACTCGAGGAAATCGCCGACTCCCGCGAGACGCGGTACGAGGAGCGGACGCTGTCGGACGCGCCCCGACACGGCGTCACGGATCTGCGGGACCTCCTGGTCGTCGCGGAGCGACGGCCCGGGTCGGTTTCGCTGGTCGATACCACCCGCCACGAGCTGGTCGGCCGCGTCGACGGCGTGGGCCGAGCGCCCCACTCGGTCGTCTTCCACCGGCAGC
The DNA here is from genome assembly GCF_000731985.1 of Natrinema altunense. Taxonomy (GTDB): domain Archaea; phylum Halobacteriota; class Halobacteria; order Halobacteriales; family Natrialbaceae; genus Natrinema; species Natrinema altunense. The sequence continues at coordinate 23,432 of NZ_JNCS01000003.1, read as the reverse complement.
TGCCCGCGAACGGTCGCGAGGGCGCGTACGCGTACGTCCAGTCGCGGCAGGGGTGGGTGAGCAAGCTCGACCTCTTCGGCGGCGAACTGGTCGGGCGGATCCGTGCCGGCACGTCGGGGCGGGCGATCGCGATCTCGGCGGATTCGGCGTACCTCATCGCGGGCTACTACAATCCCAATCACGCCGTCATCCTCGATGCGGACACGCTCGAACCGCTGCATCGAATTTCGGCCCACGCGGTCGATCCCGACGGACAGTCGATCGCCTCGCGGATCTGTACCGTCCGTGACGTGCCGGGACAACGCTGTTTTCTGCTCGTATTGAAGGATGCGGGGACGGTCTGGTTCGTCGATTACGACGACCCCGGGTTCCCGATCATCGACGAGATCGATGTCGGTCGGGTCCTCCACGACGGCGTGTTTTCACCGGACGACCGCTACTTCTATCTCGCCTCGCAGGCCGAGGACTGCCTCTACGTTCTCGACGTTCGGCAGCGGGAGGTCGTCGGCCGAGTCCCGACCGCCGGACCACCCCACCCCAGTCCCGGCGCGCTCGACGAACGACGTGGGCTCGGGATTACGGGCACGGTGATGACCGACGCCGTAACGGCGTGGGACCTCGAGAGCGGGGCGCCGATCGCCGACGTTCCGATTCCGGGCCACGGCATGTTCTGTACGGCACATCCCGACAGCGAGTACGTCTGGGGCGATGTCATCTTCGACGATACCGACAGGGACAACGACGGGTTCATCTATCAGATCGATCCCGACGAACTCGTCGTCTCGACGGTCATCGACACGACCGAGTGGGCTGACGGGCGGTCGCTTCACCCGGGGTTCACCCGAGACGGGAACCACATCTACGTGAGTTGCTGGGACGCGGGCACGCTACTCGTCTTCGATAGCTCGACGGGGGCGTTTACCGCCGCAATCGACGGCGTGGAAACGCCGACCGGGACCTTTCTCGGCGATCGGGCGACCGATCCGTGACCGGGAGACGTGGGTGTCACTCGCGTCGATGTCGGTGAACGGATCGCGCTCCTCGTCGAACCGGGTCTCGGCTTCGAGCCGCGACACGCGCCAGGGCAGTTCACTCTTCGGGCGGGTTCCGACGCGCGATCATGCCGAGCCCGATCCACGAGATGACGACGTCGCCGTCCTGGGTGATCCCCTCGAGAAGACTGTCGACGTAGCCGCGTTCGGGATCGCTTTCGGAGACGCGCTTGTCGATCACTTCGCTGCGGATCGAGAGCGTATCGCCCGGTCTGACTGGCCGTTTCCACCGGAGTTCGTCGACGCCGCGGGCACCCATGCTGGCCCGGTTGTAGAGCGGCCCGTCGACGAGCAGACGCATGCACATGGCGGCAGTATGCCAGCCCGAGGCAACCAGTTCGCCGAACGCGGAGTCTTCGGCGGCCGCCTCGTCGGTGTGGAACGGCTGCGGGTCGTACTGCTCCGCGAACTCGATGATTTCCGCTTTCGTGACGTGATATTCGCCGAATTCGTGGGTTTCCCCGACGTCAATATCTTCGTAGTAGCGCATGCCCGTGACGTGTGGTATGAGATAGCAAGAGTCTGTGGGACGAGGCAGTCTGGGCGGCGGGAACGGATCGGCCGTGGGTCTCCGGAGACGCCCGAGAACCCGTCGGCGTCCGGTCGGGACCGGGTTCGGTCGTGGCCGCGATGGACCCATGTACCGGACCTTCGGTGTTTCCCAACACCTATTGCCCATCGAATGACTTCTCCGGTATGGACCTCGAGGCACAATCCGTCCTCGTCACCGGAGGCGCGGGATTTATCGGATCGAATCTGGCAAACCACCTCGCCGAGGACAACGACGTGACCGTCGTCGACGACTGTTATTTGGGGACGCCCGAGAACCTGTCCGACGACATCGATTTCGTCGATGCGAGCGTGCTGGACGACGACCTGCCGACGGCCGTCGACGTGGTGTTCCACCTGGCGGCGCTGTCTTCCTACGCGATGCACGAGGAGGACCCGACGACCGGTGCCAGGGTGAACGTCGAGGGCTTCGTCAACGTGGTCGAGCAGGCTCGACAGGACGGCTGTGAGACGGTCGTCTACGCCTCGACGTCGTCGATCTACGGCAGCCGAACCGAGCCGTCGCCGGAGGACATGGACGTACACGTGAACACGGGATACGAGGCCTCGAAACTGGCCCGGGAACGCTACGGCGAGTACTTCTCGAATCATTACGACATGTCGATGGCCGGGCTGCGCTTTTTCTCGGTCTATCAGGGGTACGGCGGTGCCGAGGAACACAAGGGCGAGTACGCCAACGTGATCGCGCAGTTCGCCGACGACATCGCCGCCGGCGAGTCGCCCGTTCTCTACGGCGACGGCACCCAGACGCGGGACTTCACGCACGTCTCCGACATCGTCCGAGGACTCGAGCGGGCCGCGGCGAACCGACTCGACGGCGTCTATAACCTCGGAACGGGGGAGGCGTACGACTTCAACACGGTCGTCGAGATGATAAACGACGAACTCGGAACCGACGTCCAACCCGAGTACGTCGAGAACCCGATTCCCGAGTCGGTCTACGTCCACGACACCTGTGCCGACGCCTCGAAGATCCGCGAAGCAGTGGGCTGGGAACCCCGGATCGACTTCGAGGAGGGAATCCGGCGGGTCTGTGCACAGTATACGGACGAGTGACGAGCCACCGCGCTGTCCGGTTGCCCGGACGTTCGACCGGGACCGTTCGGGTTCGCCGTTGGCGATCCGACACGACCGACTTCCGTCCGAGCGCTTGGCCGGTGAGATAATCCGGCGACGCTGACTAGCCGCCGTTCGAAATTGAATACCGGTACCGTTCGCGTGGCCCGACCGAACTCCGCGGTCTGAAGAAATAATTTATATTCGTAGTAAACATCTGCGATCTAGTTCCGGGACCGATAGCGACCGAGGCGACGACCGGACGGATAGTGACGGCCGCCCGCAAACAAAGTCTCGCCACCAGTAACTATCACGGAAAACGATGTATGAGCGGGGTCCTACTCCTGCTAGGGGTTTTTACCACGTCACGCACATCCACACGATATGCGACTCCACAACAGGGACGTCCGACAAGACGTTCGCGAACTCGGTGCGTTGCTCGGAACCGTCCTCGAGGAGCAGACGTCCCGTAGGTCGTTCGAGACCGTCGAATCCAGTCGACAGGCCGCGATCGAGTACCGATCGGGGGACCGCGAGTCACGAGACCCCCTCGTCACGGAACTGGAGGGGCTCTCGCCGCATCAACAGCGGATCGTCGCTCGCGCGTTCACGACCTATTTCGAACTGATCAACCTCGCCGAGGAGCGCGAACGGGTTCGTACGATCCGTACTGAGTCCCACGAGGGAACCCTCGACGACAGCCTCGAGACCGCGGCCGAGGAACTCGGCGATGCCGACGTCGAGACCGTCCAGCGAGTGCTGGACGACGTCCTGATCGAACCGACGTTCACCGCCCACCCGACCGAGGCTCGTCGGAAGACCGTCAAATCCAAACTCAGGGAGATTTCGACGTCTCTCGAGACCTTGGACGAGCGACTGCTGACCGACAAGGAGGAGCGCCAACTCTGGCGGGACATCGACGCGGAGGTCACGAGCCTCTGGCAGACGCCGCAGGTCCGCAATCGCCAGCCCGAACCCGAAGACGAGGCGCGCAACGTCCAGTGGTACCTCGAGAACACGCTGTTCGAGGTCGTTGGCGAGGTCTACGATGAACTCGACGACGCGATCGACGCGGAGATCCCCGGCGACATCGAGATCCCGAAGCTCTTCGAGTTCCGCTCGTGGGCGGGCAGCGACCGCGACGGCAACCCCTACGTAACCCCCGACGTGACCGCCAACACCCTCGAGCGCCAGCGCTCGGTCATCTTAGAGCAGTACCGAACCCAGCTCAAGCGCCTCTCCGGGGTGCTGAGTCAGGACGGGAGCCGGATCGACGCCGGCTCCGAGTTCCAGGCCTCCCTCGAGCGTGATCGGGACCGGCTCCCCGGTAGCGCTCGCACGGCCGAAGAGCGCTACCCGGGCGAGCCCTACCGACAGAAGCTCAAACTCATGCGGGAGCGACTCAGCCGCGTGGGCGACGTCCGCCCGGGCGGTTACGACGACGTCGACGACCTCCTCGTGGATCTCGAGGTCATCGCGACGAGCCTGCGCAACAACGGGGCCGAGAGCGTCGTCGACGCCCATGTCGACCCCATCCGCCGGCAGGTCGCCACGTTCGGCTTCTCGCTTGCCAGTCTCGATCTGCGCGAGCATCAGGCGAAACACACCGACGCCATCGCGGACGCCCTCGAGGCCGAAGGGATCGACTACCACGGCCTGTCGGAGGACGAGCGCGTCGAGTTCCTGACCGACGCCGTGTTACAGGACGAACTGGTGATCGATCTGGGCGACACCGACGAACTCTCGGACGACTCGGCGCGGGTCCTCCGGCTGTTCGACAGCCTCGCGGACTGGCAGACCGAGTACGGCGTCAACGCCATCGATACCTACTGCATCTCGATGACCGAGGAACCGAGCCACGTCCTCGAAGTGCTGTTCCTGGCCGATCAGGCCGGCGTCGTCTCGCTTCCCGAACACGCCGGAATCGACATCGTCCCGCTTCTAGAGACCGAGTACGCCCTCTCGGGGGCGCGGCGGATCATGGGGTCGCTGTTCGAGAACGAGGCCTACGCGCAGGCGCTCGAGGCCCGCGGCCGGACCCAGGAGATCATGCTCGGCTACTCGGACTCGAACAAGGAAAACGGCTTCCTCGCAGCCAACTGGTCGTTGTACAAAAACCAGCGCCGGCTGGGCGAGATCTGCGACGACCACGACGTGACGATGCGGCTGTTCCACGGCCGTGGCGGCTCGATCTCGCGGGGCGGCGGCCCGATGAACGAGGCGCTGCTCGCCCTGCCGAACTCGACGGTCACGGGGCAGGTCAAGTTCACCGAGCAGGGCGAAGCGATCGCCGAGAAGTACGCCAACCCCCGTATCGCCGAGCGCAACATCGAACAGATGCTCAACGCTCAGCTCCGGGCGCGCAAACAGGCGATCGACCAGCCCGAGGAGGAGGTCCACGAGGAGTGGGTCGACGCCATGGAGACCATGGCCGACGCCGCCCGCCGGGAGTATCGTGACCTCCTCGAGAGCGACGGGTTCGTCCAGTACTTCGAACAGGCGACTCCCATTACGGTCATCGAAGACCTCGATCTGGGGTCGCGGCCGGCCTCCAGATCGGGCGAGCGCACCGTCGAGGACCTGCGGGCGATCCCGTGGGTGTTCTCCTGGACCCAATCGCGGTGTATCCTGCCGGGCTGGTACGCCATCGCGACCGGCGTCGAGGCCTACCTCGAGGACGGTGGCTCGATGGACACCCTCCAGGAGATGTACGACGAGTGGCCGTTCTTCCAGACGACGCTGGACAACGCCGCTCTCTCGCTGTCGCGAACCGAACTCGAGATCGCCGAACGGTACGCCGAGATGGCGACCGACGACCTTCGCGATCGGTTCTTCCCCCGGGTTGCCGGCGAGTACGAGCGAACGACCGATCTGATCACCGAGATCGGCCAGCGCGATACCCTCCATACCCGCGACTGGCTCGGCGAAAACCTGGAGCGGCGGAACCCCTACGTCGACCCGCTGAACATGCTGCAGGTCTACCTGCTCAACCGCACCCATCGGACCGACATCGAGGAGCGAACCCTGCGGCTGACGGTCAAGGGAATCGCAGCCGGCATGAAGAACACGGGATGATCGACTCGCCGCGACGGGGCGAGCGTCGCGACTCGAGCGGCTCGAATCCCGGTTCGATCGTGAGCGAATCGATGACAGGGGGACCGGAAATCGAAACCGGTAAAAAGGTCACCCGGGTACGTGAGAGTGAGCCGAGATAGCCTAGCCCGGCCAAGGCGGTAGATTCGAAATCTACTGTCCTCACGGACTCGGGAGTTCAAATCTCCCTCTCGGCGCTTTTCCACCACCAAACCGATGAGCGGTGCGTGCGGCACGCATCGAGTGCCGGTGGTGCAGTCCGACACAGGTCTCTCTCGAGAGGGGCACGTCGCAACGGGCCGCCAACGCGCGGTGCTGTCCCCGCGGCGGCCGAGCCTCGATTTCACGGACGCTCGATCGCGTAGCGCGGAGCATTCAGTACTGTCCGTTCCTCCCCCGATCCGGCGAGCCAGCGAGACCATCGAGACGGCGTCCGGGACCCCATCACTCGCAAGCAGGGTCTCTATGCGAATACTTCCAATTGTGTGGTGACAGGAGCCACAATGATTGCCACTCCGGAGACAGCAACTCGAACGCGGTGGGGACGATGAGCGCCGACGACGAACCGCCGGACGAGGAAGTGTTTCATCCCCTCGGCGAGTCGTGGCAGGACGATCTCGAGGACCTGCTCGAGGAGACGGAGTACGATGCGGAACTCGGGATGGAGATGGGACGGGACGCCATGCGGGTCACGAACGGGGACCTCTCGGAGGCGGAGTTCTACGACCGGTATCACGACGACGTGATGGCGGAGTTCGGCGAGGACGAACGACCGGTCGCCAGTCCGGACGATGAGGACGGCGAGGACGGTGGGATCGGGTCGACGCTCGTGGGCCTCGCCAGTGGCGACGAGTCCCGTCGGGAGATGCTCAAAAAGGCGGGGGCGGGGATGGGGTTCGCGAGCCTCGGTTGGGGCGCGGTCGACCAGCAAGCGCCGGCCCGGTCCGTCGAGGAAACGGCGGGGGAAGTCGAGGGCGCGGACGAGGGGACGCAGTGGGGCATGACGATCGACCTCGAGCACTGCGACGGGTGTCTGGCCTGCGTGACCGCCTGTAATCAGGAACACAACTGGGACGAGGGCGCGAACTGGATGTACGTGCTCGCCTACGAAGACGGCGAGGTCGAGTCCCCGGATCCCGGTACCGTCGATGTCGAGCCCGGCGAGTGTTCGGACAATCCGGTCGTCCAGGAGTTCAATTACCTCGTCCGACCCTGTCAGCACTGTACCGACGCACCGTGCGAAAAGGTGTGTCCGACGACGGCTCGCCACACGCGCGACGAAGGCGGGCTGGTGTTGACCGACTACGAGGTCTGTATCGGCTGTCGCTACTGTCAGGTGGCCTGTCCCTACGGTGTCAACTACTTCCAGTGGGACGATCCCGACGTCGACCGGTCGGAACTCGACTCGGAGGGAATCTACGATAAGCGCGGCCGGCCGGTCAGTCGTCGCGCTCCCCGCGGCGTCATGTCGAAGTGCGTCTTCGATCCGGCTCGTCAGGACGGCAATGCCGGCGAGGAACTGATCGGCACGAGCGCCTGTGAGCAGGCCTGTCCGCCGAACGTCATTCAGTTCGGGGACAAGAACAATCCCGCGAGTGACCCGCAGCGATACGAGGAGAACCCGGCCCGAGCGCGAACGATCATCAACCTGTTCACGGAGTTGCCGTCGCCGAATTCGATCGAATCGTCGCTTGCGGGGGTCGATCCGACTCTCGACGCCATTGTCGAGGCCGTCGACGGTCTTACCACAGAGACGATCGCCCTCGCGAAGGGGATCGAGATGACCCAAGAGGAGTACGAGGAGGAAGCGCCGCCGGGCGATACCCTGCCCGAGAAGGAGCAGACGGTGATAGACGTCGTGAGCGCGATCGAAGCGACCGGACTCGACCTCGAGAGCGACGATGCGCTCACGCAACTCGGGCTGACGGTCGAGGGGTTCGAGGGACCGAGCCAGGACATCGAGGTGACCAGTCGAGAGGACGTCGCCGATACGCTCTTCGGGGACTACGTCGACGCACCGGAATCGCAGTTCGAACTCCTGGCGGACATCGGAACGAACCCGAACGTCACCTACCTCGGACACCAACCCGGACCCGAAGCCCATCAGGTCCCCGGGCCGGTCTCGTACGCGGACGTCGGGATGCTCGACACGCGACAGGAGGCCCTCGACGAGCAGACCGTCGACCTCGATTTCTCGTGAGGCGCCACCGGTGCCACGGGATCCCGATGCCGGTCGACGACGAGTCCCGAGGGCCGGAGGGGACGATCAGTCGTCGGCCGGCGTGAGCGGCTGTTGATCGGCCGCGAGCAGCCGATCGAGCGCGTCGACCATCGCCGTCACGCTCGCGCGAGTGATGTCGGCCTCGCTGCGGGCGACCGTCACCGAGCGGTCGTCCCGAACCATCGTCACTTCGACGGTGACGACGGCGTCCGTCCCGCCGGTCACCGCGTCGACGTGATAGGACTCGAGTTCGGCGTCGGCCATCGAGCCGAGCGCCTCGCGGATAGCGGAGACGGCGGCGTCGACGGGGCCGGACCCGGTGCCGCTGGCGACGCGCTCCTCGCCGTCGACATCGAGTCGAATGCTGGCGGTCGGGACGGCGCCGCCGCTGGTGGCGGTGAGATCGAGCAGCTCGACGACGCGCTCGCGGTCATCGCCGGTGACATCCTCGGCGATGGCGAGCAGATCGGCGTCGGTCACCCGGCGGCCCCGGTCGCCGAGTTCGGTCACGCGAGTCGCGATTTCGGCGATCTCGTCGTCGTCGGCGTCGACGCCGTGTTCCTCGAGCGTCGCCGCGACGCCCGCGCGGCCGGTGTGTTTCCCCAGCGCGAGCCGGCGCTCGCGCCCGACGGTCTCGGGCGCGTAGGGCTCGTACATCTTGTCGTCTTTGAGCGTGCCGTCGGTGTGGATCCCGCTCTCGTGGGTGAAGGCGTTCTCGCCGATGACGGCCTTGTTCGGCGCGAGTTGAACCCCCGTCGCCCGCGAGACTGTCTGTGCAAGATCGTACAGTTCCTCGAGTTCGAGCGTCTCGAGGTCGTAGACGTGTGAGAGAGCGATGGCGACCTCCTCCAGGGCGACGTTGCCGGCGCGCTCTCCGAGCCCGTTGACCGTACAGTGAACGAGATCGGCACCCGCAGAGACGGCCGCGAGCGCGTTCGTGACGCCCAGTCCGAGGTCGTCGTGGGTGTGGGCGCTGACCGGGCCGAGATCGGCGAGGCGGGAGACCGCTTCGTGGGTGTGTTCCGGCCCGGTGTGGCCGACGGTGTCGGCGAAACAAAAGCGGTTCGCGCCCGCTTCGAGGGCGGTTTCGGCCAATCCCTCGAGGTAGTCGAAATCCGCGCGAGAGCCGTCTTCGCCGATGACCTCGACCCAGAGGTCGTGGTCCGTGGCGTAGGCGACCAGTTCGGCGGTGTTCTCGAGGTTGTCCGCGCGGGACGTGCCCACCTTGCCTTCGACGTGGCGGTCGCTGGCGGGAACGACGATGTGGACCCCGTCGACGTCACAGTCGAGCGCGAGGTCGATGTCGCCTTTCATCCCGCGACAGAAACTCGTGACGCGGGCGTCGAGATCGAGATCGGTCACTCGCGAAATCGCCTGTCGCTCACCCGCGCCCGTACAGGCGCTGCCGGCCTCGATGACGGCGACGCCGGCGCGCTCGAGCGACCGGGCGATGTCGACTTTCTCGTCGGGCGAGAGCGAGACGCCCGGTGCTTGTTCGCCGTCGCGAAGCGTCGTGTCGAGAAGGCGCACTGTTCGATCCGATGCGATCGTCTGTTCGGGGGAGTGAGGTACAGGCAAGAGTGGTCCAGTACTGGGACTGCGATTACGTTCGGCGGAGAATTTCACGTCCAGCCGGGTCGCCCCGACTTCCTCTATCCTCGTCAGATGGCGTATGACGTGCCATTGTATCTCGTCACATTGTATCACGGTGCCTTAAAACCGCCGGTTCGGGACCATCGCGGCCAGTTTTGCCGGATCGCCGTCGGCGGCAGCCGGCGGGTGGAGCGAACCGATGGCTCACTCGGCCTCGAGACGGAGTCGGTCGCCGGGTTCGACGTCGGCCGCAGCGCCGGCGGGGAGTTCGAGGATCAGGTCGGCCGATTCGCGAGCCACGCCCCGCCACGGGCGGAGGGTCTCGACGCGCTGGACGACGTCGTCGACGACCCAAACGGCGTCGATGGGAACGAAGACGAACAGCATGTGGAGGGTGCGGCGTTGCGCCGACTCGAACCGGAACGCCAGCGCGTAGTCGTCCGGAACGCTCCGCCGAAACATGAGCCCGCGCGTCTGGCTCGCGATCGAATCCGCGAGATCGACCGTCGTCGCAAGGACGGAACGGGCGGCCCCGTCGCCGGAAGGAGTCTCGGGAGCCGGATCGTGGACGAGTCGCACGCCCTCGAGTGTGAGCGGGGGCGGCAAAAACCTTCCCGCTGACGGGGCGTCCGCGGGACGACAGCGCCATCGAGTTCGCGTGTGATCAGCCGACGGCCGCGACGACGAGTCCGACCGTCGAGACGGTGTTGACGAGGGCGTGGGTCACGGCGCTGCTGGCGGTCCCCCACCGGTGGCGCACGATCCCGAAGAGAACGGCGAGGGTCAGCAACGTCGTGAGCCGGAGTATCGAGAGATCGACGATCACGTGCTTGAACGCGAACAGAACGGCCGTCACCCCGATTCCGACGGCTGCACCCCGCGCCTCGACGAGTTCCGTCTGCACGATCCCCCGCCAGACCTGCTCCTCCGCGATGGGCACGACGAGCCCGTTGCCGACGAGCAAAATGACCGCCGTCGTCGTCGTCAGTCCGTCTCGAGCACTGGCGGCCGAGCCGAGGCCGAACAGCACTGCGTCGAGCCGCGACGCGCCGGCGATCAGTCCGAACCCGACGATCGCAGCGAGAACACCCATGCCCAGGGAGCGGGGCGTCCACTCCCATCCCCACCGGTCCGGTTCCCGCCCTCGCTCGAGCACGTACCGGCTCAGGACTGCGGCGATCAGCGGAAAGCCGAGGAGCAAGACGAGGGCATCGGCCAGCCTCGGATCGATGCCGACCCTCGCGGCGGCCAGGACGAGGCCCCATCGCAGCGCGACTTCGAGGACGATCCAGCTGGCGACGACGACGGCGGCGAGTCGCGTCGGAGACGGTCGGTCCATGGCTGATGAACACTGGCGTCACGTATTCTATTTTTCATTCGTCGGCGTGCAGTAACTGGCCGCCACCTTCAATTGCTCGGTCCCCCAAGAGCGGTCGACCGACGATGGAGAAAACGCCGCAGGGTACCTCGGTCGGCGTCGACGACCCCTACGACTTTGCGGGCGTCTGTGACTACCTCACCGGCGAGGGCCAGTGTCGATACGCCCTCGAGTACGCCGGTCACGACCCCGAATTCGCCCGCGAGCGCGCCGCGGACGACTACGAGTGTCCCGTGGTCGACCCCGAATCGGACTGGACGTGGGCCGACTGCCCGCACTTTCGGTCGCGCAATCGCGACCGCGAATGCGTGCGCTGCGGGCTCGAAGCAAAACGAATGGCCCACCACGACGACGAGCGCCCGCTGCTCGAGGAACACCACCTCTCCTACGGTCGCGACGGGGAGACCCTCTCCCACGAGATCACGGTTTATCTCTGTCGGTGGTGTCACGCGAAAGTCCACGACTCGTGGGCACGGATCACCGACGACGCCGCGCCCGATCCCGAGGCGATCGCGGCGCTCGAGGAGCGGCGCAGCCGCGAACAGTCGGAACTGGGGTTCGAGTCGGCCGCGGAGCGATACGACGGCGAACGATGAGGGTTTCGAGGGGACGGTCCGGCGATCAGACCAGTTTCCGCAGGAGTCCGTAAACGGTATCGCGCAGTCGATCGGGCAGGAAGCGGGCGTACAGCCCGTACTGGGCGAGCGGGCCGACCGGATACCGCGCCGGCGGGTCCGGACTGGTCGCCGACTCGAGGATGGCTTCGGCGACGTCCTCGGCGTCGGAGGCGAACGGGCCGCCGCTGCCGCCGCCGATCAGTTGTGCCTCGTCGTAGAGTTCGTACAGCGACTCGTAAGCCGGCGTGCGCTCGTCGTCGGGGAGTTCCTCGTCGACCCGGTTCGTGAAGTCCGTCTCGACCGGGCCGGGTTCGATCACGACGACATCGATATCGAACTCGTCGACTTCGGCGCGCAGCGAATCGCTCATCGCCTCGAGGGCGTGTTTCGATCCCGAGTACGCGCCCGATCCGGGGAACGAGATCCGCCCTGCAACGCTCGAGACGTTGACGATCCGACCCTCACCTTGCGCGCGCATGTGCGGCACGGCGGCGCGGGTCAGCCGGTGGGGGCCGTAGACGTTGACGTCGAACTGCCGGTGGAGATCGACCGTCGCGACGTCCTCGAGCGGTCCCATCTGGGCGTAGCCGGCGTTGTTGACGACGCAATCGATCGAGCCGGCGATGTCGACGGTCGTCTCGACGACTGACGCGACCTGCTCGGGATCGGTGACGTCGAGCTCGAGGACTTCACAGCCCGCTTCCTCGAGGGCCGCGATGTCGTCGACGTTGCGCGCCGTCGCGAAGACCTGCCAGTCGTCCGCGAGGAAGGCGCGGGCGGTCGCGCGACCGATGCCGGACGAGCACCCGGTGATGAGAACCGATTGCTTTCGCGTATAGCGCTCGTCGGCGCTCGTCTCGGTGGTCTCGCGATCGCGGTCGTCCTCGTCGACGGTACCGTCCTGCCCGTCGTCGGCTGTCCCTTCGACGTCCGCTGCGGTGGTCATGTGTGACCGGTTCGTGAGACGATACCTAAGTATCGACGGTTTGTCGCGCTCGACGGACCATCACAGTAGCCGATAGCTGGCGGCTCGCAGGACTGATCGGTGTCGGCACCGACGCCGGACGCCCCCGACGCGGTCGGCCTCGGTTAGTCTCAGCTGCCGGAATCGAGTGTGGTCGGACCACCGGCGGTGAGTCGCGGAGACGGCTACTTCCCGAGCGATGTCTTGGCCTCGTCGGCGTACTTGTCGGCGAGTCGGACCGGGTCGGGGAGTTTGTACGACGAGGCGAGTGCGAGCGCGATGTCGGCCGCCGTTTCGGGACCCACGCGGTGACCCGGGCTGACATAGAGCGGGTTGATCGAGCGATTCGGCGAGTCGTACTGTCGGGTCTGGACGGCGTAACCGAGCACCGTCCCGTCGGGGGCGTCGACCCTCGCGTTCGATTCGATCGGGATTTTCGTCCCTGTCGGGCGGTCGTCGGTATCCTCTCGGGGCATGCCACAGAGGAGGCTCTTGGCGACGCCGATGCTGGGTACGTCCCGGACGACGCCCATGTGGGTCGCGATGCCGGCCTGTCGGAAGTGGATGCGGCCGCTGCCGTCGAACAGGCACAGATCGGGATCGACGGACAGGTTCTCGAGCGCCGCCAGGATCGGCGCGCCCTCGCGGAAGGAGAGCAGGCCGGGAATGTAGGGGATCTCGAGGGGCGTCACCGCGTGGACGCGCTCGATCACCTCGCCGCCGCGGGTGGCGACGACGGCGCTCAGCGCGCGGTCCTGATCTCCCGCGTCGTTCGTGAGAAAGGATTGGTCGACGCCGACGACGACCGGTGGTTTTCCGCCGTCCGCAGTCGATGCGAGCGGGTTCGAGAGGGCGTCGGGGTCGAACGCGAAGTCGTCCTCGAATGTAGCGAGGGTTCCGATCTCGCGCTGGAGAGCCTCCATCTCCCCGCGCGAGAGGTCGGCGTCGGGAGCGAGGTCGGGGCGTCGGTCGTGCATCTGTTTGGCGGTGGTAGACGCCGCGAGACAATCAGTTGCGGGGTCGTGGAACGCCCTCGGGCGGCTCAGAAGCGGCCGCGTCCGGGACCGCCGGGGCCACCCGGACCGCCCGGGCCACCGGGACCGCCACCGCCGAACTGAAGCTGGTTCGGCGCGCTGACGTTCCGGTTCTGTTTGACGTACTGGCCGTAAGCGAGGCCGATGACGAGGCCGACGAGGTGGGCCATGTGTGCGATGCCGCTGCCACCGCCGACAGCGCCCGAGAGGAACGTGATGCTGATGACGGCGTAGCCGGCAGTCAGCAGCCAGATTGGGACCGGGAGGATGAAGTAGAGGTAGACTTTGAGTCCCGGGTTCAAAATCGTCAGGACGCCCATAATCGCGAGTGCGGCACCGCTGGCGCCGACGACGCCCGGCGTTAACGGCGTTACCACGGGCGTCTGAAGTATCTGGATAGCGATCTGACCGAGCCCCGCGAGGACACCGCTCACCAGGAAGAGGATTGCGAACTTCCTCGAGCCGACGTAGCGCTCGACGAGCGGGCCGAAGAAGAACAGCACGATGCTGTTGCCGGCGATGTGGTAGAGACCGCCGTGGGCGAAGATCGACGTGAACCACGTCCAGACGTACTCCGGATAGTAGGGTCGGAGGACGAACACGGACCGCATCGTCTCGGTCCCGAGGAAGAAACCCACGATGAACTGGGCGATGAACGTGAGCCACATCAGTGCGAGGAACGTATAGGTCGCGTTCCCGCGGAAGTACGCCAGCGGCCCGCCCGGGCCGGTATCGATCGGGAGTTTGTCCATGAGACTCGAGGCCCGGGACGTGCTCCCGCCCGAATTGACGTCGTCGTCGAATCCGCTGTCGAAGACGCCCTGTGGATCGTTCCAGTTTTGCAGCCCCGAACAGTCGTGGTTCTCGGGGAGCCGATGGTCGGCACAGTAGGTGCCGCCGCAGTGCCGACAGTTGTACGGCATGTTTTCGTCTTTCCCACACACGTCGCACTTGGCCATTGACCGGGGGTATGTGGGGAGCCGCTAAGGGATTTGGGGTTTCTGACGGGATTTTTTCGACCGATCGCGGCGACTCAGGAGGGGGACGAGAGCCGGCCGCGGAAAACTGCGTGATTCCGTGAGCGTGCCTCGAGTGGGAGCGACTCACCGTCGCCGCTCGGTCCGTGCCGGGACTGTACATTTTTGCATCCCCGCCGCCCATATCGGCGTGTGCAAGAGTACGAGCGCAAGCAACTGCTCGAGCGCGTCGAGCGCGAGGGCGCGACCGTCGGCGCGGACATCCCGGAGACGATCACGGTCCAGGGGGAGGAGATCGACCTCCGGACGTTCGTCTTCGAGATCAAGCGGCGCGAGACGATCCCGGCCGGCGAACGCGACCGCGTCGAGCAGGCAAAGCGGAACCTGCGACGCGAGCGGCTCGAGCGACTCGAGCGGATCGAGGAGGGCGATATCAGCCGCGAGGTGGGCGACGAACTCGCGCAGAGCATCATCGGCATCGACCGGGCGCTAAACGCCCTCGAGAGCCTGGGGCCGACGGACCTGGAACGCGAACAGCAGGTTCAGCAGGCACAGGACCGCAAGCGCTGGATGTCCTTCCTCAAGAAGGCGCTGGGACAGGAGGACGACGCCAGCGCACGGAGGGGGCGCTGATGGCAACCAACGCGGAACTGGCCGCCCGATTCGAGGAGTTCGCGGACCTGCTCGAGGCCGACGGCGTCGAGTACAAGCCCCGCGCGTACCGCCGTGCGGCGGAGAACATCCGTGCGCATCCATCCCCGATCGCCGATCGGATCGAGGCCGGCGATCGCGAGGCCGTCGAGAACATCGACGGCGTCGGGGACGCCATCTCGTCGAAGATCGTCGAGTACGTCGAAACCGGCGGGATCGACGAACTCGAGGCACTGCGGGCCGAACTGCCGATCGATATCGCCGACATCACCCGCATCGAGGGCGTCGGCCCCAAGACCGCAGGGAAACTCTACCGCGAACTCGGGATCGAGACGTTGGACGATCTCGAGGCAGCAGCCGAGGCCGGCGAGGTACAGGAGGTCACGGGGTTCGGGCCGAAAACGGAGCAGAACATCCTCGAGAACCTCGAGTTCGCCCGGACGGTCGGCCAGCGCCAGTTGCTCGGCGAGGCGCGACCGCTCGCGGACGACGTGCTCGCCTTCCTCGAGTCGGTTCCGGAGGTCGACCGGTGTGAGGTGGCCGGCTCGATCCGCCGGTGGCGCGAGACGATCGGCGACGTGGACGTCCTCGCGGCGACCGCAGACGGCGAGGCGGTCGTCGAGCGGTTCGTTGCGTGGGACTCGGTCGACGACGAGATCGAGTCGGGGCCCGAGAAGGCCAGCGTTCGCGTCGGCGAGAGCCGCGTCGACTTGCGGGTGGTCGTCCCCGCGGAGTTCGGCTCGGCGTTGCAGTACTTCACCGGGAGCAAGGACCACAACGTCAGCCTGCGCAACTACGCGATCGATCGCGGCATGAAGCTGAACGAGTACGGTGCCTTCGATGTGAGCGATATCGCGGACCACGAGGCGGATCAGCGGATCGGCGACCGCGTCGCAGGCGAGACCGAAGAGGGAATGTACGAGGCGCTCGGACTGCCGTGGATTCCGCCGGAGCTTCGGACGGATCGCGGGGAAATCGCCGCCGCCGAGGCCGGGACCCTGCCCGACCTGCTCACGCGCGGTGACATCCGCGGGGATCTCCACAGCCATACCGAGTGGTCCGACGGAAACACGACGATCGAGGCGATGGTCGAGGCCGCCGCGGAGCAGGGGTACGACTATTTCGGAATCGCCGACCACGCGGAAGGCCCCGGTATCGTCGGCGGGATGGGACTTACCGATACCGAAATCTTGGAACAGGTCGACGCGATCCGCGCCGTGGGTGCCGAAGCCGAGATCGAGGTGTTCGCCGGGATCGAAGCCAACGTCGACGCCGCGGGTGAGATCGATCTCTCCGAGGCGGTGATCGAGGCGTTGGACGTGGTCGTCGCGTCGACCCACAGCGCGCTCGGACAGGACGCCGAGACCGCGACGGAACGGCTCGTCAGCGCGATCGAGACCCCGGCGATCGACGTGCTGGGCCATCCCAGCGGCCGCCTGCTCAACGAGCGCTCCGGTCTCGAGTTCGACGCGGCCGCGCTCGGGACGGCCGCCGCCGAACACGACACCGCGCTCGAGGTCAACAGCGATCCCCGCCGACTCGACCTCTGGGGCAGTGCCGTCCAGGCCGCTCTCGAGGAGGGCGCACCGATCGCGATCAACACTGACTCCCACCGGCCCGCGACGCTCGAGTACATGCGCTGGGGCGTCCACACGGCACGCCGCGGCTGGGCCGAACCGGACGACGTGATCAACACCTGGAAACTCGCCGACCTCCGCGAGTTCCTCCACTAACCGATCCGGAATGCCCGCATCTCGCCCCGACCCCGCGCGTATCCTCCTCGATGTCATGTGTGGCGGCCTGGTCTCGTACCTGCGGATGTGTAACTACGACACCGCGTACGCTGGTGATCGCGGGCTCGAGGCCGACGAGGACGTCCTCGCCGTCGCTCGAGACGAGGACCGGACGATCGTCACTCGAGACGTCGCCCTCGCGAACCGCGCCGACGAGTCGATCCTGCTCGAATCCCGAGCCGTCGACGGGCAACTCGCCGAACTCGACGCCGCGGGACTCGACCTCGCGCTGGCGGCCGATCCCGACATCTGTGGGCGGTGTAACGGTCCGCTCGAACCCGTCGAGCGGGCTGCGTCGACGCCGGAGTACGCGCCCGAGCCGTCGGCGGTCGACGTGTGGTACTGTCGCGACTGCGGCCAGCACTTCTGGCGCGGGAGCCACTGGGACCGGGTCGCGGAGACGCTCTCGAGGGTCCGGGCGGAGAGCGGAGCCCCCGAGGAGCGGCCGGACGAACGGTAGGCGATTCGGTCGATCCCGTCGGTGTCGGGACGCAGCCGTTCGTCGAGTGCCGTTCGAACTCCGACTCGGCGGCCCCTCGAGAACAGCTCACACACTGGTCCGTGACCACGTGCGACTGGCGGCACGGATACGGTCCGCAGTCAGTAGACGGCGACGTCGTCGAACCGCCCGTCGTAGGCGATATGGTGGGGATGGGTCGGTTCCGTCCCCGAAAGAAAGAGACGATCGATCTTCTTCCAGGTGTTCTCGTAGACGAGGTGGCCGAGTTCCGCGGCCGTCGTCGCCCACCGATCGAGGCCGTTGTCGTAGACGACGCGGCGGGCGATCCCGTCCTCGAGTGCGGCGCGGAACTCGGCCTCGCCTTCGATGGCCGCGTCGAAGGCGGTGTGGGCGACGCCGACGGAGCGCGGAAGGTGAGCATAGGAGGAGGTAAACGGCGGCACCGAGAGCGTCTCGGCGAGTTCGCGTGCGCGACGGTTGTCCGGCGGGAAGTGCCGCGGGTTGAAGATCTCGACGGCATCGATCGTGTCCGCGTACGCCCGCAGATCCGCTTCGCTGAGGCTCACGTTCGCGAACTCGGGATGCGGAACGAGCACCGTCGCGTCCTGCCGGTCGAACTCGGCCATCGCCGTCTCGAGCGGAATGAAATCCGGAACGGGTGCCTCGAGCCCGATCGCGAGGACGTGTTTGCGGTCCCACCACGGGCCGGTAAACACCTCGCGGCCGGGGAGTACCAGCAGGTCGTCGTCGGAGTAGGTGGCCGCTCGGTCGCGAATCTCCGGGAAGCGAGTGAAGTGGGGTGCGTAGACGATGGCGTCGAGACCGGCCCGTTTGGCCCGTTCGACGACCGCCTCGTCCAGCACCTTCACGTGACAGTCGATTCGGAACGTCACTCCATCGGTCACGATCACTACTTCCGGGACAGCCGGGTTATGAATTCTGATTCGAGGACCACCGGAGGGCGTCCCCGATCGCGTCACCGATCCGGCCGACGGGACCGTGATCGAGCGGACCGATCAGCCGGTTCGTGCTCGCGCCGTTCGAGCGGTTTCTCGGGGTGGTTTCTGGTCGGGGGCGTCGCTGCGAAAGGATCATTAGGGGGGCCGTTCGAGTGTCCGTAACGAATGGCCTGGGAATGCGGGATCGACGGCTGTGGTGCAGTCTTCGAGGACGTCGAGTCGGCCGTCGTCCATCAGGCGACGAAACACCAGCGTCGTGAGTGTAAGGTCTGTGGGACCGTCGTCCCCGATGGCTACCTCGCGATTCGACACGCCTTCACCGAACACAGCCGCGCCGAGTACGTTCGCGCCTACGGTGCCAGTTCCGAGGCTGTCAGGGAGCGCGAAGAACTGCTCGAGGAGATCGAGTCGGAAGCGGACATGCAAGCGATCGCGACGGAACTGAAGCGGTAGCGGTTCGCTCGGTCGTCGGGTCCGCTTTCGGGACGCCGAGAGCGAGTCGGCACGTCGCCGCCGGAAACGGACGAGCGAGTAACCGCCGTCAGTAGTTGCCGACGATCGCTGACACGCAGCCGGTCTCTTTGCGGTAGGCGGAGTGATCGGAGACCGAATCACTCACGTCGATATCGTGGTAATTAGGTGGCGTAGCGTCGTCGCTGGATCCGCCGTCGCAGTCCGCCGGGCCGCTCCCCAGTCTGGCGAGGCCGTCGTTCTTCGAGTAGTAGTTGTGAACCGCGCCGGCCGACGCCTGGATGGCATCGGCGAAGGGACCGTTTTCGCAGGGCGCGTCGGACGTCTCGAACGATCCGATGCTGTCCGCCGTCGCGACCGTGAACGCCCCGTCGATGGCCGCAAGCGTTTCGAGTTGGAGGATGCCACCCATCGAGTGCCCGAGGATACGGATCGTCGTCGACGGGTTCGCGTCGGTGTAGTCCCCCAGCCACGTCGCGAACAGGTCTCCGGTGTCCCTGGCGCTTTGCATTGCCGACGTCGGCAGCCCGCTGTCGTCCCAGGTGACCGCTGTGACGGTTTCGTCGTAGCCGACTGCTCTCGCCGTCTCCCGAAACGTCGCGGCCCGCTCGACGCTGGCCGACGAACTACTATAACCGTGGATCTTGAACACGACCTCGGCTACGCCCTGGGGCGCGTCGGTGATGTCGGGGACGCCGTCCCGAAAGTCGAGTTCCGCGATCCCGTCGGTGTCGGCGGCGACCGATCCCGACGCGACGCTCACGCCGGCGCTCGCGACGATCGTCGCCGCCGCCGACCCGAGGAGCCGCCGTCTCGAGACGCGGGCCGTCGAATCACTGTTCGCTGCGGTCGAATTCGTATGATCGTGTGCTGGCATTGGATATCGTTCGCGTATCTGCTGCGAACGAACTACGTTTCGGCACAGATGGCAATAATTTTTATCTGTGGTATACTATATTGGTATCTATATACGAACGGTCGAAACGAACTCTCGGTTCGTACGGACTCGAGAGTGCTGCGAAACGCGCTGACGACGGAACGATAGTTGCGGCGAACGAGCCGAGAAGAGACACCCACTGAGTCGTCGGGGCCGATCCGCGATGGAACGGATCGGGCCGATGGCTGACGAACTACCGTTCGTCGGAATCGAGCACGCGAATCTGGTCGCCCCGCACCGTCACGGGAATCGGAACCGTCGCCTCGTACAGTTCGACCGTCACCTGGTCTTTGCCCTCGTCGATCCGTTGGACCTGCGCTTTCTCACCCTTGAACGGACCGGCGATGAGTTCGACGATGTCGCCCTCCGCGATCCCTTCGACGTCCGGCTTCGGCGAGAGGAAGTGTTCGACTTCCGAAATGTCAGACTCGCCGGGGACGATACTCCGCGCGTGCGGGATGTCCTCGAGGACGCGATTGAGGACCGCGTCGCCTTCGGCCTCGACCATGACGTAGGAGGTCAGCGAGTCGGGCGCGAGCGCGGCGTGGATCTCCGGCTCCTCGCGGTTGATGATCATGTCCGCGACGGTCCGTTCCTGGCTCGCCGTCGTTTTGACAGCGAAGATACCCATTAGACGCCACCACCGGGCAGGAGCAGCATGATCGCGCCGATGAGGAATCCCATAAGGCCGACCAGCAGGATACCCGCCCCGGCGATTTTCGATACCTGGAGGAACTCCTCAGTGGAGGGTGTCGTCGCCATCTTCAGCACTCGAACGTACGAGGTGAGGTCGTACGGAACGTCCATATATGTCTATTCACAGCGCGGCGTCTTTTATCTGTCTTTCGTGTCCGTACAGTGACCACGGCCGTTACGCGACCGATTACGCCGGCGAGTGGACGCCGACTTGCACTCGACGGTCCCGTGTCTACGTCGTGTACAGATCGACCGGGACCTAGTCGCGGCGTTGCCTCGCGATGTCCCCTCACGGCTCCAGCGGCGGCCGCTCGCCCGGGCGGCCCGGAATCGGCGTCCGCGGCAGTTCCGCCGCCGGCCGCTCCGCGAGCGTCAGTTCGACCGATTGCCGGTCGCCGTCGCGAACGACCTCGAGTTCGATCGTGTCGCCCGGCGAGGTCTCGAGGGCGAGATACGACGAGAGCTGATCCTGCGTCGGTATCTCCGTGCCGTCGATGGCGACGATCACGTCGCCGCTGCCCGGCCGACCGGTACTCCCCGGCTCGAGGACGCCATCCGCGGGCGAGTTCGCCACGACTTCCACGACTAGCACGCCGGTGGCTTCCTCGAGCCCGATCTCGTCGGCGATCGACGGGCTGACCGGTTGGACACCGATCCCCATGTACGGGTGCTCGTACGTGCCGTCCTCGATGAGCGCGGGAACGACCCGGTTCGCCAGCACCGCGGCGATCGCGAAGCCGATCGTCTGGCCGGCCCCGGCGAAAACGACGCCGACCACCTCCCCCTCGAGGCTCACCAGCGGACCGCCGCTGTTACCGGGATTGATCGGTGCGTCGGTCTGAATCGCGGCCGGAACCGAGAAGCCGGTGGGGCTGGGGAGCGATCTGTCGATGCCGCTGACGATCCCCTGTGAAACCGATGCGTCGAGGCCGAGCGGGTTGCCGATCGCCAGCACTTCCTGTCCGATCGCCGGTTTGGATTCCAGGAACGAGAGCCCGGTCGCGACGTCGGGCATGTCGTCGACGCGGAGGACGGCGAGGTCGCTGTAGCTGTCGGTGCCGACGATCGACGCGGCGCGCCACTCCTCGGTGCTGAACTGGACTTCGATCCCGTCGTCGCTCGCACTCGCGACGACGTGGTTGTTCGTCACGAGGTGCTGGTCGTCGATGACGAATCCGGAACCGAGTCCGCCGCCACCGCCGCCCGGAGCACTGCCCGTCCCGGAGACGGTGACGAGGACGACAGAGTCGATGGTGTTGCGATACGTCTCCGTATATGGGCTGTCGACATCGCTCCCATCGCCCGCCGTGGCGTTCGAGTCGGCGGTTTCGTTCTGGGCGGTGCCGGCGCCGGTGCCGCCGAGACCGAACGCCGCCACGGCTCCGGTCGCTCCGACCGCGCCGAGTATCCGTCTGCGAGTACACTGATCTGGATCTGGCGTCACGCCCGTCCCCACCCCAACGAGGGGCATAAAACGGCCGCCGGCACCAGCAGTTGATCATCTCGCGGACTTCAGGAGGTGAACGGCACCTCCGCGTCGGCGTTCGATTACAGGTTGAACAGGCGCAATGCCACGGCCTTTAGGCCGTGGATACGCGCCGTCACTAAGTGACGCAAACTACCGACAATAGCACGGCCTGATATTCCAACAGATATTTAAGATATTATATACAATTACAGTTGTAATCGTCACGGTGACTGTCACCGCGAAGTTCCACAACCCATCCCTCTCACGGCGGAAAGAGTGGCAACGCGCCTCTCGCCTCTACCGTGATACCAAACAATTCTGTATGGATGGGAGAACGGCGACTTCGACAAGTCAGTGACCACGGCCAGCATTGACAACGACCTCTACTCGGCTATCCAGAACCAAGCCATCCGAGAGGCGAAATCCGACCACAATAAGGACGGAGAGGTTCGCTACCGAGAGAGTCAGCCGTTCGCCGTCAACAACCAGAACTGGGAAATCGACACGACCGAGAACGGCACGGTTGTCGTCGGCTTCCCGTGCGTCTCCCACTGGTGGTACCCCCCGATAGAGGTGTACGACGACATTGCCGACCCCGTAGACCGACTGGTCGAGGGTAACGCCGACAAGACCCGCCTACAGGTCTACCGCCGTGGCGACGACTGGTACTGTACGTTCAACATCGAGTACGACGCCGACACGTCGGGTGAGACACCTATCGGTGTCGATATAGGCGAACGTCACATCCTCGCTGTGACTGCATATGGCGAAGACGAGTCAATGCTGGTGTCAGGTGGTGAGGCGAAGTACGTTCGACGCAAATATCGTTCCCTACGCGATTCGCTTTCGGAAGCGGGTGTGCGCTTCGCGCACGTAACCGTGTAGGTGACAAAGAACAGCGTCGAATCACGGACTTGAACCACAAACTCTCCCGTCGTCTCATCACGTTCGCGGACCAGTTCGAGAACCACGTCATTCGGATGGAAGACCTCGAAGGCATCCGTGAGAACAGTTCGTGGTCAGGTGTCCACTCGTGGCATTTCCACCAACTCCAACAGTTCATCACGTACAAGGCCGAACGTGCTGGTATCCGCGTTGAGAAGGTTGACGCCTCCCACACCAGCCAGCGGTGTTCGGCGTGTGGTTCGATGGGAAC
Organism: Natrinema altunense; assembly: GCF_000731985.1. Lineage (GTDB taxonomy): Archaea > Halobacteriota > Halobacteria > Halobacteriales > Natrialbaceae > Natrinema > Natrinema altunense. Next base: position 286 of record NZ_JNCS01000003.1, on the reverse strand, counting down.
CCGTGATGGCGACCACTTTTCGTGCACGGAGTGTGGTCGTGGACGTCACGCTGACCTGAACGCTTCGGAGAATATCGCACAACGGGAGGGTGAACCATGCACGGGCTAACACTAAGCGGAACAGAGTTCCGCGAGGTCAGCGGGATCACAGATCCCGCCAGACTTCGGGTGAGGCGAACCGTGCTACCTCGCGGGCTGAAGAACCCGCCGTCGTCATCGGGTGGTTCGAGAGAGCAAAGCTCTCTCGTCATCACGAAAGGCGCAGAGCGCCTTTCGAACGACTACA
>NZ_JNCS01000002.1 GCF_000731985.1 Natrinema altunense | reverse complement strand
CTCGTCGGTCGCGGCCGCGTAGAGTTCGGGCTGTTCGTCCTCGTCGAGGCCGATCGTCTTGATGAACAGCCCCTCGCCCTCGCTGCCGGCGACGGAGCCGTCCGAGAGGAGGCCACAGACATCGTCCTGTAGCATCGAGGCCCCCTCCGGCTCCTCGAGCCAGCAGCCGTGGGAGGTCAGCGTGGATTTGCCGGTCGCGGACAGTCCCATGAAGACCTGGCCGACGGTGCGGAGGTCGCCGTCAGCGTCGCGGACGCGGACGCGCTTGCTGCCCGCGTGGAGCCCGAGACCGCCCTGTTGTTTGATCCGGTACATGAACAGCCGGAGGAACGACTTCTTGGCCTCGCCGGTGTAGTCGCTGCCGAGGACGGCGGTGAACCCGGTGTCGGGAAGCACGCGGATCGCGGTCTCGTCGTGGTCGGGAAGCTGGACGGTGTAGAGATCGGGGTCTCGCCCGTCCGACGGCTCGAAGAGCTTCGCCCACGCGTAGGCGATGCGGGCGTGCTCGACGGGAACGAAGAGCCGACAGCAGAAACTCGCCTCCGGATGGCGCCCCATCAGTCGGTCGACGCAGAGCAGTTCGATGTCGTCGGTACTGTCGACGGCCTCGTCGATCAGTGCGTGATCGCGGTCGGTGAACTCGTCGTCGACGGCGTTCTTCGTCCGATCGGCGCTCCGCGAACGGAACTCGCTGACGTACGACGGCGATCCGAACTCGGTGGTCGTCTCGTCGGGCGCGGCGAGTTCGCGCAGTTCCTCGAGCGACGGATCGTACCGGACGTTCGGCGCTGTGGCTGGGTCCGGGAGCTGTCGGACCAGCGGACGGGACTCCATCCCGGTTTCAGACATACACGTGATGCACCACTGTCCTGATGCATAAGCATGGAGGTTTCTATCCGCTGTGTGGTACGACATACCCAACTACGATGATTAAAATCTCGTTTGTGCCACTGTAATGGTCCCGAAACGGTGTTTCACCACTCAAACGAAAATAGTTCGTAATCGGAGGTGTGTCAATAGGTACTCGAGTAAGAAATAATTCTAATCGGCGGCGGGCGGACGGGACGGCATTCGGCCGGACTCGAACCACGGTTCCATACTCGAGGTTTGTGGGGATCGATGCTCGGGCGACGCCGTTGACCCGGTTTTCACATCTGGTACGTCGGCGGCGGTGCAGCCGTCGTCGGGTCCGCGCTGATCGCGGTCGCAGTGGGACTCGCTCGCACATGACCGGACCGATGGCTCGACTCCCTCGCACGACGACGGTGTCGCTCGAGCCGAGACACTATCTCGCACTGACCGACGCCGGGTGTGGCTAGTCGCGGATCGGATCGACGTTTCGCATCTCGCCCCCGCACTGCTGACAGGTGCTGAGGAGCGCGTCCCCGACTGTCTCCCGCCGACCACACTGGACGCAGACGTACTCGCGTTGCTCCTCGAGTGTCATGAGTGTCCATACACAACAGAGTATGTTAACTCTTTGCACAGTGGTCGGCCGTCGAGTCCGATGGCGGTAGTGAGTCGAGTTCGGGAGCGGTCGCTCGAGTCCCTATCGATTCCGACCCCGTTGGTCCGTTCCGAAGCGGCGGACTCAGTTCTCGGACACGACCGGATACCGATGTCGCGTTCCGGAAGCGAGATGGCTGTCGGGTTGACGGTAGAAACCGAATCAACGACACGCATGCATATGGCCTTATATGCCATATTACTTGTAATAGTTCCTAACGGGCGGGACTTATATGATAGTTCCTGATAGATTCGAGCACAATGGCGACGAACACGACGACCGACTGGATCGATCCGATCACCTGTCCGTTCTGCGGCGACGAACTCGCATCCCCGGGAGCTGGGTTCGTCGACCACATCGACGACAACACCGACTGCGAAGACGGATTCGATCAGTGGCGACAGAACATCGCCGGCGACCTCGCCGGCGAATGGTCGGGCTAATGGCCGCTCCGCGTCGTGTTTCGGACCGCGACCGACTCGAGTCGCGTTGCCCGGTCGAACCGGTGACGTGCCGATCGCGTTTTTCCTCGGTGTGACTTCGCCGTCGCGGGGGCGACGACGCAACTCGCGACTCCCGGCTTCGAGACCGGACTCGTCCGTGACTGGCTGGTGACGATCGCGATCAGTAGATTGCGTGCGACTATTTTGGACGTATGGGCAATTATAAAACGCATTTCTCCCGTAGAATTACCTATATCGTCCCACAACTGCTTCAGCATAACGCTTTTTCGTGCTATTTCCTAACTCAAGGCATGGTCTACGCCGACCCGTATACGCCCGACCGATCGTACTACGAATGCCGGAACTGCGGGTATCGGGAGACGGCCGACTCGCTCGGCACCTGCCCGGAATGCGGCGGGCGGACGCGCAACCTCGCGGTTCCGCGGGATTGACTCCCGACGGCCAGCCGGTGGAACGGCGAGACGTGGTTCGATGACTCGGTCCGTCGCGGCGCAGGCCTCACGCTCCGCTCTCGAGGAGCGAGGAGCGGGCTCACTCGAAGTCGGGCAGGTCCTCCGGCGGTTCGTACTCGGCCTCCCAGTCGACGTACTCCTCCTTGAGCGTGACCGAGACGATCTGGCCGAACTCGGTGAGTTCGGCGTTGATCGAGGAGACCGTCCCCCAGGTATCGAGGCCGGGATGGTACTCTCGAGCCTGCCAGTCCTCCGGAATGCCGGGCGCGTGATACCCGACGCGGTCGGCGAAGTCGTCCCAAAAGAAGTCAAAGCCCGCGAAGAGATCGAGGTCGCGAGCGATGTCGTACTCGGCCGCCTCGAGGTCCGTGTCCGCGCGCCACTCGTCGAACGCCTCCATCCACGCGCCGTCCTCGAGGAACGCCTGGAGTTCCTCGCGACGGTAGTCGATCTCCGCGGTCCCGTCGGCGCTAATGGTCGCGTCCTCGTACTCGTTCGGATCGACGAACTCCAGTTCCGGCGGCTCGGGGGGCTCGACCTCGAGTGTCATGGGCGGTCGTAGGTCGGGTTCCCGGATAAGAATTCCCTCCGGTAGTCGGGGCGGCCGAACGGCGAGTCGGCCGGATCAGCGATCGTCGAGGCCGAGCCCCTTTCGCGAGCGACGGCGTTGGTTCCGTCGAGTTGCCGGCATCATCCGCCGTCGGCCGTCGGGGGTGCGATCCAAACACTCAATCGCCGACCAGCCGTACTGTCGAGCGATGACTGACTACGAGGCGGTGATCCTCGATGTCGACGGGACGATCGTCCGCGGCGAGGCGTTGCTCCCCGGCGTCACCGACGGACTGCGCGCACTCGAGGCGGCGGGCTGTTCGCGGCTGCTCTTTTCGAACAATCCGACGCGGGGAGCCGACCACTACGGCGGGAAACTCGCGCCCCACGGGATCGACGTCGATCCCGGCAGCGTTCTCACGTCGGCGACGGTGTCGGCGGAGTACCTCGCGGCGACCCACCCCGACGAGTCGGTCTACCTCGTCGGCGGGGAGCGACTCCGGGCCATCCTCGCCGACGCGGCCGTCGACCTGACGACGGATCCCGACGCTGCCGAGATCGTGCTCGGCTCGTTCGACAGGAACTTCTCGTTCGGCACGCTCTGGGAGTCCCTGCGGGCGCTCGAGGACGGCGTTCCGTTCTACGGCACCGATCCGGACGCGACGATCCCGGTCGACGACGGCGAGATGCCGGGAACAGGGGCGGTTCTCGCCGCGATGGCGGCCGTCGCCGGCCGCGAGGCGGACGCGATTCTGGGCAAGCCGTCCTCGATCGCGGCCGCGGCGGCGATGGAACGGCTGGACGCGGACCCGCGGAACGTCCTGGTCGTCGGCGACCGACTCGACACGGACATCGCACTCGGCAACCGCGCCGGCATGGAGACGGCCCTCGTGCTCACCGGCGTGACCGACCGCGCGGATCTCGCCGACACCGATACCGAACCCGACCACGTCCTCGAGTCGCTGGCCGCGGTCGAGACGCTGCTCTGAGAGCGACCGGCCGATCGGGACACGCGGGTTGATCGCGAGGCACCCGCGCGCGATGGTGGACGGCGAGCGCTCGAGAGGTATATTTATCCGTAACAGTCACCAAATAGGAGACATGAGAGAACGCATCACAGCGGTGTTGCTCCGTGCGCGATACGCGGCGATCGGCGCAGCGGTCGGCGCAGCCATCGGCGGCCTGTTCAGTCGTAACGCGGCCAGCACCGGTGGCGCGATCGGTGGTCTCGTGGGCGCGACGGTCGCCGATACTCGCGGGACCCTCGAAGGCACGCTCGAGGAGGTCAAGGAACTCGACCCCCGGTCCGACGACCCGAGTACCGACTGAATCGGGTTCGAGCCGCCCCGTTCGGCCGGTTTCGATTCTCCGCGGTGTGACGGACGGCTATCGCAGCCGCTGTAACAAAGGTGTGAACCGACCGTGAGCGGATCGGTCGAGCCGACGTGCCCGTTTCGATCGATAGTACGCTCCGCAAATCGCTGCACACCTGATCGTCCGACGGCTGTGCGATCGGTGTGGAACCCGTTTCAGTTGGGACTGTAGCGCTCGTCTCGCCCCCCGACGGAGTCGGACTCGCCCGCCTCGCCGTCCCGGTCGGTCGTGACTTCGAGGAAGACGTCCTCGAGCGAACGCTCGGAACCGGTTTCGACGCGGTTTGTGAGGTCGTCGGGCGGGCCTTCGGCGACCAGTTCCCCGTCGGAGAGGATGCCGACCGTCTCGGCGACGTCCTCGACGACCGGGAGGATGTGCGTCGAGAGGAAGACGGTCGTTCCGGCCGCGGCCAATTCGGCGATGGCTTCACGGACGGTTCGCACCGCCCGCGGATCGAGCCCGCTGGTCGGCTCGTCGAGGAAGACCACGTCCGGTTCGTGCATGATCGCCTGCATGAGGCCGGTCTTCTGGCGCATTCCCTTCGAATAGGTCACGATTCGGTCGTCGGCGTCCGCCGCGAGATCGAACCGCTCGAGCAGCGTCTCGATGCGGGCCTCGAGTTCGGCCGGGTCCATGTCGCGCAGTCCGCCGTGGTACTCGAGTTGCTCGCGGGCGGTAAGCGCCTCGCGGATCGGCGGCGATTCTGGCAGGTACCCGATGTGATCGATGAGCGACTCACGGTCCGTGATGGGTGCTCCGGCGACGCGTCCGGACCCGCTGGTCGGCGCTACCAGTGCCGTCAACAGTCGGATCGTGGTCGTCTTGCCCGCACCGTTCGGGCCGAGGAACCCGTACACGGTGCCGGACTCGATCGAGAGGCTCAGACCGTCGACGGCGGTCGTATCGCCGTAGGCCTTCGTCAGATCGTCCGTGACGATCGCTGGCTGTTCGTGCATCGTTATCTCGCCGGTGCGTCCGTTCGTCGGTGGTCGGTCGTGTTCGGTGTCATGGGTTCGAAGTCACGTCAATTGATACCGCCGGTATCGCCGCACGGCGATCCGGACGGCACCGCTCGCGATCGCGACGGCGACGAGAGTCGTAAGCAGCAGGGACCCGATCCGAACGGCGGCCGCCGGTGCGCCGATCCCGGCCCCGCTGTCGGACACCGCTGGCATGGTGCCCAGAAACGCGGGCAGCCCCGCGACCGACACGACCGCGAAGAGCACCGCCAGTCTGCGAAACGGTGCCCATCCCCGCTCCGCGTACGCCGGGACGTCGGTGAAGAAGGACGGAACGGGAACGAGACCGTCGTGGTCGACTCCCAGTCCGAGCGCGACGCCGACCGCGGCGGTACACGCACAGATCGCCACGCCGCCGAGGGCGACCGCCAGCGTCTCGAGGAGCGTGGCGGAACTGAACAGCCCGATCGGGACGACGACGGCCGTCACGGTCGGAGCGCCGACGACGAGCGCGGCCAGTAACAGGCCGCTGACGAACTGCCGCCCCCTGATCGTGGTAAAGAGCATCGGCAGGACGCGATACTCGACCCCGATCGGATCGGACCCGAACGCGACGCCGACCGCCACGGCGAGGGCAAACGCGACCAGCAACAACAGCGGGACCCCGACGATCCCGACCACCGGAAAGCCGACTACGCCGACGAACAGCAACACGTACGCCGTATTCAACACGCCGCGGGGAGCGCGCCGTTCGGCGAGCCACCGTTCTCGAGCGACCGTCCGGACGGGCCGCGAGACGGCACCGGCGAGAACACGATCCAACCGCCCGCCATCGACCAGCGGGTGCGATCCGTGGGCCCCGTCGGAGCCGGTCGGCTCGGCCTCCCAGAGCCGGCGAGCGAGGACGGTCGTCCCGCCCGCGAACAGCGCAAGCGAGGGGAGAATCAGCCCGAGGACGGCCAGCCCGCGACGCGCCTCGATGCCCGCCCGTTCCCCGGCACCCAGCAGCGCCAGATCGACGATCCACGCTCCCGACAGGGAACCGACGCCGGCGAGGACGGGGAGTGCCGAGACCAGGGTGCTTCGAAACACGGCGACCACACTGAGTATCGCCGCCCACCCGAACAGCACGAATAGATCCCTGTAGAACCGTCCCCGCGTGAGGCGCGTCCCGACGAGTTGTGTGGCGAGTCGACCCGTAACGCCAACTGCGGCCGCGAGCGCCGCCATCCCGGCGATCGCGATGATAACCGTGAGAGCGACCGCCGGTGATCGCAGTCCGAGCGCGAGACCCCCGGCGACGCCGAGCGTCGGCACAGCGAGCGAGGCGGCGAGTCGCGCGGAGACGAATCCGAGCAAGCCAAGCGCGGGAGCCCTCGCCGGGACGGCCGTGAGGAGCATGTCGGGATCGAGGCGTGAAAACCGCTCGTGTGTCAGCGTGGCGCTTCGCCACACTGCCCACGCGAACGCGACGGCACCGGCGAGCCACAGTTCGGTGACCGGTATCGACTGTCCGGCGGCGAGATCGCGCCCGATCGACCGGCCGGCCGCGCCGAGGGCGGCGGCAACGACGAGGCGGAGTCCGACGAGCAGTCGCCGGTGGATCCGCGACTGACCGGCGTCGCGGCGATGACACCGCCACTCGGTACGGGCGATGCGAACGCTGTGCGCGAGTATTGTCGTGGCGCTCATATCGTCTTCCGTGGTCGACTGCGTTATCGGTCGGGATCCGAGACGACCGGATCGACTCGAGTTCGTCGGTCGGCGATCCGACTGCTCACGATCGGCATGGTTCGGCCAGCGTCTATTAAAATTCCAATGCTTTCGGTCGGGTATCGATCGGCCGTGACCGTCGTTCCGGGCAGCGGTCCTCTCGCTACGCGACGGCCTGCTCGTCGTCCTCGAGCAGCGACTCGAGGGTTTCCAGCGCCCGCAGACAGACTGGGACGTACCCGGTGGCGTAACGCGGGAGTTCGACGGCGACGCGACACCGATCGGAGCCGAGATCGTCGACGCGATGGCCGGTGGCGGGAATCCCCAGCACGCGCCAGGTCCACCGTCGTGACGTACACTCGGTGATTCGAAACGGCAGCCAAGCGCCGGGAATCCGGACCCGGCCGGTCGTCCCCGGCCGCAGTCGGCGGTCCGTCGCCTCGACACCGGTGATGAGCGGCGACCAATCGGGCCACCGAGTCGTGTCGATGAGGGCGTCCCAGGCGTCGGTCGCGGGGACGGACAGGACGTGCGAGACTTCGAGACGGCGGCCGTCCGGCGTTTGCGTGGTCCCGACTCGGGTCATACGTCCGTCTATGCGGGCCGCGATCATGGGGGTTTGGGCCGCCCGTCGAACGATCGGCCGTCGAGACAGTCACGAGCCGCTAGGTTTTACTCGAGCGGCTCCCTCCGTCGGGCTAACGCATGGCGATACTCGAGGTCACCGATCTCCGGAAGGTCTACGGCGGGTTCACCGCGGTCGAGGGGAGTTCCTTCGAGATCGAGCGCGGCGAGGTATTTGGCGTCGTCGGTCCCAACGGCGCGGGCAAGACGACGACGCTGAAGATGCTGGCCGGGTTGATCGAACCCACCGCGGGCACCGCCGTCGTCGCCGGTCACACCCCGGGCGACGCCGAGATGCAGCGGCAACTCGGCTTTCTCCCCGAGGAGTCCCCGCTCTACGAGGAGATGACCGCGACCGGCTACCTCGAGTTCTTCGCCGATCTCTACGACGTCCCCGGCGACGTGGCTCGGGAGCGGATTCACGACTCCCTGGACCGGCTCGACCTCGAGCACCGCGACCGACGGATCGGCAACATGTCGAAGGGGATGCAGCGCAAGGTCGCGATCGCGCGGGCGCTGGTGAACGATCCGGACGTGTTGATCTTCGACGAACCGGCGTCGGGGCTGGACCCGCTGACGACCAACTACATCATCGAGTTCACCCGCGAACTGAGCGACGAGGGGAAGACGATCGTCTTCAGCGCCCACAACCTCTTTCACGTCGAGAGTATCTGCGACCGAATCGTCATCATGAACGATGGGCGGATCGTCGCCCGCGGCACGCTCGAGGAGATCCGGGCGGCCCACGGCGGCACCGAGTACCACGTCTACGCGACCGCCGACGGCAGCGACGGGCTCCCGGACGGCCGCGATCCGATCGAGGTCACCCGCGAGAACGGACAGGTCAGTCACCTCGTCGCCGACATGAGCGCCGTCGAGGCCGTCCAAGACGCCGTCGAGGCTGACGGGGGCCGCGTGACCGACATCCAGACGCAGACGCCGAGCCTCGAGGAGATCTTCCTCGACGTCGCGAGCGAGCCGACCGCGGAGGGGGAGTCGTGAGCGACGGCCGCCTCCGCGCGCTCGCCGAGCGATCTGGACGGACCTGTCGCCGCCTCCGCGAGGCCATCGCTCGCACGGGCCGGATCGCCCGCTGGGAAGTCCGCCGGAGCGCGGGCACCGTCGATCGAAAGACGGTGATCGCCCTCGTCGTGATGCTGCTCGCGGTCGGGACCGCTGGGTTCTCCGCCACCGACGACGGACTCGGCCTCGAGCGCGAGATCTACGTCGTCGGCGTCGACGAGGGGAGTCGGTACTACGACGTCGCCGCCGACAGCGAGCAGTTCCGGCCGGTTCCGCTCGCGGACGTTATCGCCGAGCACGACGGCGCGACGAACGGCGACGACATCGTCGTCCGCGGCGACGCGACCGTCGATGTCGTGGTAACTCGAGACGGCCGCATCGGCCACGTCGGTGAAAACGGGGCGGCCGCCTACGACGAGTTTCGCACCGCCATCGAGACGTACAACGCGAACCTGATGGCCGACGAGGAGGATCACGCGGCCGCGTATCCGGTGCACGTCACGCTCGAGTATCGGGATCGCGATCGCCCCAGATCACCCGCGTCGGGAGCCGACGACGGTGACGAGTCCGGTGAGGGGACGGGGGCTGTCGACGGCTCGAGCGAGACCGGTGACGGTGAGAGCGCTGCCGACGATACCGGCGGTGACGAGCCCCTACAGGTGCCGGCCATCGGTGGGGGCGGCTCGGCGTCGTCGACGGGAACGCCAGGCTCGATCGCGCCGCCGTTTCCATTCACGTCGCTCGTCCTCGCGTTCCTGTTCGTCGTGCCGATGAACTTCGTCATTCAGGCCTACGGGAGCACGATCATGGACGAACGGGTCAAGCGGCGGGGCGAACTGCTGTTGGTCTCGCCGGCCTCGCGCTCCGAGATCGTCGCTGGCAAGACGTTGCCGTACCTGCTCGGGCTCGCGGGCGTCGTCGTCGCGATCGCGCTGGCGATCGACGGCGGCCCGGTCGCGGTCGCAGCGGCGCTGCCGATCGCCCTGCTCTTCCTGGCGGCGGCGTTCGTTGGCGCGATGTTCGCCCGGTCGTTCAAGGAACTCACGTTCGTGACGGTCACGATCAGCGTCGTGCTGACGACCTACACGTTCGTGCCGGCGATCTTCACCGACGTGACCTCGATCGCGTTGATCTCGCCGCTGACGCTGGTCGTGATGGATCTCCAGAACGAGTCAGTTCGGCTCGGGGAGTACCTGTTCTCGACCGGTCCGTTCTACCTCAGCGCGGCCGTCTGCTTCCTGCTGGGGATCGGCGTCTACCGCGAGGAGGACATGTTCGCCCAGAAGCCGATCCCGGCGAAAATCCTCGACGCGATCGCGAACCGGGTCCGCGGCCCGTGGAGTATCCCGCTGCTATCGATCCTCTTTCTCCCCTTCGTCTTCGCCAGTCAACTCCTCTCGGTCGCGCTGTTGTTCGCCGTTCCGCAGTCGGTCGCCATCCCGGTGGTCGTCCTCGTCGCCGCGTCGGTCGAGGAGATCGCAAAGAGCATCCACGTCTACGCCGGCGTAACCCGCTCGCGGTTCGACGCGACGCTGCGGACGGCCGTCGTGGTGGGTGCGCTTTCGGGGAGCGGGTTCTTCGTCGGCGAGAAACTCACTCACGTCGTCCAGTTCGTCGGGCTCCCGGACCTGGCCGTCGGTACCGCCGCCTTCGGCCCGGCCGTCTCGAGCGAGCCGCTGATACTCGGGGCCGTCTTCCTCGCGCCGCTGGCCTTGCACGTCGGGACGGCCGTCTGCTCGGCAGTCGGCGCGAGCCGCGGTCGGGCCGGCTACGCCCTCGGCCTCCTCACGGCGGTGCTCGTTCACGTGGCCTACAACCTGGGGGTGTTCGTCCTTGTCGCGTGATCGCGATCCCGGACGGACGCGGGACTCGAGCCGCCGAGGGCCGAACCCTCCGACCCGACCGGACGACGGGGCCGACTCGGGCTCGACGTGGGGCGCGCGGTGGGCGATCGCCCGCCGCGAGTTGCGGTCGCTGCGATCCGAGAAGACGATCCTCCTGGCGCTCGCCATCCAGCTGTTCATCGCGGCGTTTTCCTCGTTTCTGGTCGTCGGGCTCGTCTCGCTGTACGATCCCGGGTCGATCGACGGCGACCGGACCGAGATCGCCGTCACCGGCAACGACACCGAGACGATCCTCGCGGTCGCAAACGAGCAAGCGGGGGTCACCGCCCGACGCTACGACGACCCCGAGCGAGCCCACGAAGCGTTCGACCTCCGGAGGGTGTCCGCCGTCGTCGAGGCCAACAGGAACGACGACGGCCGGCTCAGCGTCAGGGTTACTGCCCCCGAAGGGGACCTGCAGACGAGCGTGCTCGTCGTCCAGCTTCGGGAGACCCTGACTGATGTCGAACGCATCGAGCGCCAGCGCAACGCCGACGCGGGCCGGCTCGAGCGGTCGCCCCTGCCGCTGCCGTCGTCGACCCAGGCCAGCCCGTACGTCGGCTTCACCTACACGATCCTGCTGCCGCTGCTGTGCTTCCTCCCGGTGTTCATCAGCGGGTCGATCGCCGTCGACTCGCTGATCGAGGAGCGCCAGCGAGGGACGCTCGAACTGCTCCGGGTCGCGCCGCTCTCGCTCGCGGACGTGATCGACGCGAAGCTGCAGGCGCTCGCAGTGTTGGCACCGCTGCAGGTAATCGTCTGGCTCCTCTTGCTCGCGGGCAACGGGACGACGATCGCGGCCCCGATCGCACTGGTCGCGCTGGTCGCCGCGCTCTCGCTGCTCGTCGTCACCGCGGGGATCGGGATCGCGCTGTGGGCCCCCGATCGGCGGCAGGCCCAGTTGCTCTACTCCACGGGGACCGTCGGCGCGTTGGTCGCCGCGACGGTGTTACCCGAACACCCTGCGAACACAGTCGCGAAGTTCGCGATCGGCAATCCGACGGCGACGACGTGGGGCCTGCTCGTCGGCTACTGCCTGCTCGCCGTCGGCGCGTTCGCCGCGCTCAGGCGGGTCATCGGTCGCCTCGAGCCGGACTCGCTCTAGGGCGCGGAGCCGTCGTGGTCCCGACAGGCGGCCGTCGTTCTCCCGACGGGTGCTGGAAGACGACGCGACGGCAGAGATCCGAAGCGCTTAGTCTTTCTAGACGTGCGTCCCTGTTAATGAGCAATCCCGATCAAGAGCGACCGGACCGTGACCCCCCCAACCGGGAGTCGCGGGCTCGTGAGCCGCCCGAACAGGAACAGGTCCGAGAAGCGGTCGAGCGGTCCAGAAGCGGCGCTCCGGCCGTCGGTGCGGTCGTGCGCGACCGGTTCTCCTCCGACGAGATCTTCCAGCGGATCGTCGCGGCCGCCGACGAGGAGGTCACCTCGGGGGGTCGCGAACTGTTCTTCAGCGGCCTCGCGGCCGGCTTCGCCATCACGATCACGTTCCTGCTGTATGCCACGCTGACCGCCTCGACCGACGGTCACCCGATACTGAGCAAGTTGTTGTATCCGCTGGGGTTCATCTACATCATCATCGGCGGCTACCAACTCTACACCGAGAACACGCTGCCGCCGGTCGCGCTGACCCTAGAACGGCTTGCCAGCATTCCCGCGCTGCTTCGACACTGGTCGATCGTCCTCGCGGGCAACTTCGCCGGCGGCGCGCTCGGCGCGCTCGCGCTCTCCTACGGCGGCGTCTTCGACGACGAGTCAGCGACCGCCGCGATGGGACTTGCTCGACACGGCATCCAAACGTCGTGGTGGACGCTGTTCTCGAAGGCGGCGTTCGCGGGCCTGATCGTCGCCGGCGTCGTCTGGATCGTCTACGCCTCTCGCGATACGATCTCGCGGCTGGTCGTCGTCTACATGGCCTTCCTCGCGATCCCGCTCGGCGACCTGTTCCACGTCGTCGTCTCCTTTACCGAGATGCTGTACCTGGTCTTCGCCGGTGACCTGCACGTGTTCGTCGGCATGACCGAGTTCGTTCTCCCGGTCCTGCTGGGGAACACCATCGGCGGAATCGTCCTCGTGACGGTCGTCAACTACTTCCAGACCAGCGAACACCGCCTCGAGTCGGCCCGGTTCGAGGGGGCTGACCGCCAGCTTTCGATTCCGGAGTGGCTGTTCGGCAGCTACGCCGGTCGCTCGTACGTGCCGCTGATCGATACCGCGGAGCCCCACCACAGCGAGAACGGCGATTATCGGGTTCTCGTTCCGATCGCTAACCCCCGCACGGAGTCGACGATCGTCGATCTAGCCTGTCGGCTCGCCAGCGGGCACGAGAACGCGACGGTCCACGCGGTCCACATCGTCAAGATGCCGGGCCGGTCGTCGATGCGGTACGGTGCGGGACAGACCGAGCGGATCGTCTCCGAGTCCGAGGACCGCATGGAGACCGTCAGGCAGCGTGCGGCCTCCTACGACGTCGACTTCGAGACGTCGACGGTCGTCTCCCACCGCTCGTTCGAGGACGTCTTCGACACCGCACAGCGGGAACGGGCCGATCTCGTGGTGCTGGGCTGGGGTGACGACCGGCCGTGGGGCCAGGGACGCGCCGAGGGGCGGATAAACGAACTGACCAGCAACCTCCCCTGTGACTTCCTCATCCTCAAGGACCGAGGCCTGGATACCTCCCGGATTCTGCTCCCGACCGCCGGCGGCCCGGACTCGGACTTGAGCGCCGAGGTCGCACGCACGCTTCGGGATCACTCCGGGGCCGAAATCACGCTGCAACACGTCGTCGCCAGTCCCGACGACCGGGAGCGCGGCGAGGAGTTCCTCGCCGAGTGGGCCGCCGAACGCGACCTCGAGGACGCCGAACTCGTGGTCGACGACTCCGGCGACGTCGAACACGCGATCTGCCGACAGTCTCGAGACCACTCGCTCGTCCTCATCGGCGCGACCGAGGAGGGCGTGATCTCGCGGCTGATGAGCGACTCGCTGCACATGGATGTCGTCAACGAGGTCGACAGTTCGGTCCTGTTGGCCGAACGGCCCAGCGAACGCACCGTCATTCAGCGGCTGTTCGGTCACTGGTAGCCGGGCCCGGTCTCGGTCCGCGAGTGATTGTCTTTTTGTTACCTCCTTCGAAAACGACCGGACATGGGTCATCGGAGTTACGTTGCCGTCGAACTCGCTGAGGGGGCCGATCCCGACCCGGTCGTGGACGCTCTGGCGGGCGACGACACCCGGTTGAGCGGAGCCGACCGCTACGACGACGTGCTGACGTTCAGCGGGATGGAAGGACCGGTTTCGACGCTCGATCGTTTGCTCACCACCGTCGATGACGCCCTCGAGCGGGCGGTGCTCGTGATCAACCACGATGGCGGGCGGGGTGAGATGATCGGCAGATACTACGAGAACGGGGCGGACGGCTTCGGGGCGGTCGAGGAGCTGCGAACCGACTTCCGGTGGGAGCCGGGCGCGTACTTCGACTACTTCGCCGCAAAGTACGGGATACATGCCGCCGTCTGACGACGGCCCGTCGCTGGAGACGCTCGCTGCACGGGTCGCCGAGACACCGCCAGCGGACCGCCGTGGACCGGCCCTGGAACTCGCCAAGCGGCGGCTCGAGACCGTCCTTCCGTCCCAGTCGACGGCACTCACGGACGACACCATCGACCGACTGCTTCCTCATCTCGATGATCCAGACCCGGCCGTTCGGAGCGCAGTGCTCCTCGTGTTGCGAAACGCGATGTACTTGCAGCTACAGGGGACCGAGACGGCGCTTTCCGAGTACCCACCGGAAGCGCTCGCGGACCGACTGCTCGAGCGGATCGACGACGAACACTGGGCCGTCAGACAGGCGGTACTCGTGCCGAGGTATCTGCACCCGATACTCGCAGCGACGTTCGAGGACGACGCCGACGTCGACGTGGACACCGACGCACTGTCGGCGTCCGCGTCGTGGCTGGCGGACCGCCTGTTCCAGCGGCTCGTGGACCCAGTGCCGGTGATTCGCAAGCGAACCAGCGCGCTCTTCTTCGAACTCGAGGACGCGTCGACGGTCGTGCTCGCCCACCCAGATCCGGACCGCGCGGTGACGACGCTGGTCGAGACGCTGACGGACCCAGCCGATACCGTCTTCAACAGAGGCGATGCCTGTGAGCCGAGGAACGCGGCAATAGAGACGCTCGTCGAACTGGTGGCGCATCGTCCCGGCTTGATCTTACCCCACCTCGAGACGATGCTCACCCACCTCACCGGCGACAACGGATACCTTCGATTTCAGATCGTCAAGTTGAGCATCGGCCTCCTCGAACAGGGGGAAATCGGGTGCGAGGCGATAGCCGACGACGTCATCGACGCACTGGAACACGGGTGCTATCCGTTGCGGACCGCGGAGACGATGCAGTTGCTCGTCTCGGTCGCTCTCACACGCCCGGACGTGATCGACGACGTTGCGTCGACGCTCCGGTCCGAACTCGCGGCGAACGATTCCAGACGGTCGTACGCGCAGCACGCCGCCGCGGCGGACGCGCTCGGCAGACTCGTCCGCGAGAGCGAGCAGTCGTTCGGGTCGGTCGAAGAGACGGTGGCCGAACGAACCGGTGATCAGTCGCTCTTCGACGCGGGTATCGATCCGCTGGTACCACTCGCCGAGGATCACCCGGCGTTCGTCGCCGACGCCCTCACGAACGGCTACGAGGCGTTACGAGAGGAGGATATGTACGATGGACGGTTCGACAAAGAGTTACTCGTCTCGGTCGCCGACCGCAACCCGGCGGCGGCCGAGCCCGTACTCGCCGATCTCGTTGACGGAGCGAACGTGCACAACGTCCGGCGGCTACTGGCGAACGTTTCGGAGGCGCATCCGACGCTGGTCGCCGAAATCGTTCCGGACCTGCTCGAGACCGTGGAGACGACACCGCCGATTCCGCGAACCGTGTGTCAAGTTCTCGCTACAACCGCCGAGATCGGCGTCCGAATCCCCGACGAACTCGTCGCAGCCGTCACGGAAAGCGTCGGGCCGATCGGGAACACGCCGGCATACAACGGCAATCGACGATACTGGGCCGTCCGGGCGCTGGTTACGCTTTCCGAGCGAAATCACGATGCCGTTCCCGAACGTATCGAGCCGTTCGTCGAGGCCTATCGAGACGGCCAACTCGACGACGTCGTCGATCCGCTCGAGCTGCCAGCCGCGAGGGAAGCAGGGTGGGAACCCGTCGCCGACGCGTCCGAGCGATAACCGCGTCCACCCTGTCGACAGGTCGCAGTCACCATCGTGCCGGCGTCTCGCCCGACCTGCGTCGAACACGGAGGGCAGACCGTCGAAGCGCTCGTGCCCGCCGAGTCAGTTCCGATGGCCGGACACAAGCTGTAGACGTTCCTCGAGGCCGCTACCGTCGCGTTACTCCCGCGAGCAGAACGCCTCGGTCGTATCGATGCCGAGTAAGTAGTTCCCGCCACAGAACCGGGTCATCGCGTTGAACAGCAAACCGGCCGCCGCGATGCCTGTCGCGACGGCGGTCCCGCGGCGGCCGGCGACGAGTGCCGCGACGGTAACCGCAAGCAACCAGAGTCCCAGGACGCTCCTGACGATTCGATCCAGTCCACCGACGTTCCGTTCCATACTCGATCGCAGGGACCGAACGCAGTAATGAGTACAGCCGAATCGCTCGGGCGGATTTATATAGCAAGCCGAACCACCCGATCTCAGGCGGTCTGCGTCCGGCCCAGTTATTTTAACGCCTAATACGAACGACAGATCATGAAACGCGTCCGTATAACCCTCCGTCCGCAGGGCGACTACGCACCGCCGATATACGAACGCCTCGCAGGCGGGACACGCTACCTCGAGCGGGCCGCGATCGTTAACTGGAACGTGTCGGCCCCGCCGACGGCGTTTCTGTTCCGACTCGAGGGAGAGTACGAGCGCTTCGATCGCGTGCTCGACGAGAGCGAGATGGTTTCGGACTACGAACTACTACCGATCACCGACCGGGAGTGTTACTGCTTCTTCGAGGGAACAGTCTCGCCGGCCGCGCGCTCGTTGTTCGAGACGTTCACCAACGGGAGTCTGATGACGGTTCCGCCCATCGAGTGCAACGCGGACGGAAGTACCACGTACACGATCATCGGGACGGAGGCGGAGGTCCAGGCCGCAGTCGACGGGGTTCCCGACGCGGTCGGCGTGACCGTCGAAGCGGTCGGCGGAACGCGTGTTGCCGCCGATAGCGTCGTCGGTCGGCTCTCACCCCGACAGCGGGACGCGGTCGAAACCGCCCTCGAACTCGGCTATTACGACGTGCCGCGCAAGGCGACGAGCGAAGACGTTGCCGAGGAACTGGGTTGTGCGACCGCGACCGCAGCGGAGCACCTCCAGAAAGCCGAATCGGCTGTGATGGAGTCGCTCTTCCGGTCGTGACTTCGGGAGCGTCTCCACGGTCTCGACGGGGTCGTCCTCGGTTTCTCACGGGTACAGTCGGACGTCTGCCTCGAGCAGTTCGAAGACACGGATGCCGTTGTCCCACTCGCCGCGAACGTCGACCATTCGGAACGCATAGGTCCCGGCCGACGGTCACCCGGTCGGCTCGCGAGCCGTCCGGCTCTCGAGAGGTCTGCCTCGGCCGCGGTGTCCCACGTCGCTCGAGCGGCGTGGCTCACATCGCGAGCGCGAGCGAGACGAGGAGCCCACCGTGCCAGACGACGGTCGCGGCCGCGTACCCCGGCTCGGTCGTCGGGACCGGCGGATTGCGGACGAGCGCCTCCCAGAGGAAGACGGTCGCTAGGAGCGCCCCGCCGAGGAGCCCGTAGCGAACGGCGATCGCGGGATGGAGCCCGACGGCCGCGCCGAGCAGCAGCGACGCGACCATTCCGCCGAGCAGGCGACCGTAGTAGTCCATGTCCCTACGGGGGACTACGGGATCCAGCGGCAAACCTCTTGAGTCGATTCCGACTCGCACGGAGTCGGGCTCCGGTTCTACGTGCACGTAGAACGGGGGTGTTACCTACTCCCTCGCCGCGATCCCCCACTCCTCCTGCCGGTACGCCATCTCCCAGAACCGGTACTCGAGGCGCGCGCTCGTGAGGAACGCTGCCTCCATCGCCGGATACTGATCGGGATGGCGGTCGCCGCACCGATCGACGAACGCCCGCAACCAGTCGACGACCTCGCGGAACTCGTCGCTCGTGTACTTCTCGATGAAGGGCGTGTACCGGTGGTCCGCCGCGGGTGCCAGGTCGGCCATGTGATCGGCGATATCGAGATAGCCCTGTCCGCAGGGGTAGATCGCGGCCGCGATTTCCGGCAGCGTCCCCTCGTAGGCGGTTCGCAACAGGAAGTTGGTGTAGGCGACGCAGGTCGGCGCTTTGTCGACCGACTCGAGAGCCCCCCGAGAGAGCCCGTACTCGGCGGCGAACGCGCGGTGGAGGTCCAACTCCTCGGCGAGCGTCGTGTGGGCGATGTCGAACAGTCGGGTCATCGTTTCCTCGTCGCGGGCCGTCGCGCCCGCGAGAGCGAACACGCGGGCGTAGTCGAGCAGGTAGCGGTAATCCTGTCGCACCCAGGTCAGAAAGGCGTCTTCGTCGAGCGTTCCGTCCGCGAGCTCCGTGACGAACGGGTGGCGTTTCTGTGCGTCCCAGATGTCCGCGCCCGCGTCGAGGAGTCGATCGCTGGTTGCCATGGTCGCCCGAGAGTACGGCCCCGACGCTAATATTACTGGCCAATACAATCGCGTGATCGGCCGCAGTGTGAACCTCTCGAACCGAAGCGAAATCGATCGGGAGCGTCCCGGGGCGGCGTCAGGAGAGCCGCGCGGCGATGTCCGCCTCGGTGATGATCCCGACGGTTTCGCCGGCTTCGGTAATCATCACGGCTTTGTAGTGCTCGAGCAGATTGCTGATCTCGTCCAGCGTCGCGTCCTTCGAAACGGTCGGGAAACTCTCGCTCATGTGTTTCTCGATGGACTCGTCGCGATCCTCGGAGTCGAGGTGGACGAGGTCGCTCTGGCTGATCGACCCCACGGGGATGCCGTCCTGAATGACTGCCAGTTGCGAGTAGGCCTCCTCTTCCATCCGCTGGGCGGCCTCGCTGACGGGGTCGTCGGGGGCGACGCTGACGACGTCCTCGTTCATCAGGTCCGCCGCACGGATGACGTCGCTTTCGGCCTTCTCCAGGGCGTTGACGATCCGTCGGAGCGTCGACAGCCGCGGGTCTACGTCGCCGCCTTCGATCCGCGCGATCAGCGGCTGGGAGACGTCGGCCGTGTCCGCGAGTTCGCTCTGCGTGAGCCCGAGTTCGGTACGGCGCTGCCGGAGATCAGCGGGCGTCGGGAGTTCCATACGAATGGATAACCACGGGTTATAGAAAGTACTTTGGGTTACATTCCATCCGGGACCCACCCGGCGAGCCGATGGGGACACGTCGTCCCCGCTCGCAGGGCCGCCACTCGAGAACCACACCGCGAGCCGGCCCGGGCGTCCGGACGGGAGAGAACAGTCCGCGATGCGACGTGTGCCCGGTGGTTCTACTCGTCCTCCGCTTCGGTTTCGACGATGTCGACGACCGACAGCGGCACGTCGCGCAGCGCCCCGCCGACTTCGCTCTTCGCGATTCGAGAGGCGTGTTCTTCGCTGTCGGCGTTGAAGACCTCCATCTCGAGTGCGAGGCCGACTAACGCGGTATCGGCCGCGATGAAGGCCGAATCGAACGGCTCCCCACAGGCCGGACAGCCCGTCGCGCCGACCTCGACTTCGACGTAGTCCATGTCTTCGCTGTTGAGTCGCTTCCCGGCTTCGCTGACGGCGACGCCGATCGCGTCGTCGATCGCATCGACGTCACGAACGAGCCATGCCGCTTCCATCGCGACGAGATAATTGCCCATATGCTCCGGTCGGTCCGGGGGGTTTCCTGCTTTGCGGTTCGTCCGCGCCAGCGTTCGCTCACACCACCCCCGGAATCGCAGCGCGCACGTCAGTCGGATGATTCCCATAACTTACGAGAAATCACCGGATCAACTGCCACCGACATACCCGTGGATCGACTCGAGTACGCCTCGAGTTGTCTCCCCAGCAAGCACGGTTTAATCGCAAGCGGGCATCGACCCAAAAACGAATTAACGATCATTATGATATCTCTTTTTCAAGAAGGCTTATATATACCCTCCGTCTGGGCATCGATGAACGCTGATGATATCCCGCGCGTACCACGCGACCCTGTTCGCCCTGTACCAACTGTGCATTATGGTCGGCATCGTCGCGATGCCGCTCGCGATCGCCGCCCGCCAGGCCGGCATCACCCTGCCGGTCCACCGCGTCCTCGAGAACGTCGAGGGGGCCTACGAAGCCGCACAGCGCTGATCGACCGCCCGACGCTGACTGGTTTTCCCGCACGCCGATCGCCGATCCGCAGGAGCCGACGCTGCGGTCCGACTCGCCGCTCGAGCCGCCGCTCCTCGCAGTCGGTGAAAGCGGAAACGGCAGTGGTGACCGCCGGTGTTTTATACCGTCCCGGTCGTAGAGTTCGATCAATGCGTACGCCCACACACGACTCCGACTTCTCTCGGACGGTCGACCAGTTGGCCGACGATCCGAACCCCTACGAGCCGGAGGTCGGATCGATGCCCCAGAACGACCT
This sequence comes from Natrinema altunense, assembly GCF_000731985.1. Taxonomy (GTDB): domain Archaea; phylum Halobacteriota; class Halobacteria; order Halobacteriales; family Natrialbaceae; genus Natrinema; species Natrinema altunense. The sequence continues at coordinate 539,373 of NZ_JNCS01000002.1, read as the reverse complement.
GACGCAGGCCGATCTGGACAACGTCAACAAGACCGGGACGACGACGATCGGCATCTCCACCGCCGACGGCGTCATCATCGCGACGGACATGCGCGCCAGTCTCGGCGGGCGGTTCGTCTCGAACAAGAACGTCCAGAAGGTCGAACAGATCCACCCGACCGCCGCGCTCACGCTGGTCGGCAGCGTCGGCGGTGCCCAGTCGTTCATCTCGACGCTCCGTGCCGAGGTCAACCTCTACGAGGCCCGACGCGGGGAAGGAATGAGCATCGACGCGCTGGCGACGCTCGCGGGTAACTTCGCCCGCGGCGGCCCGTTCTTCGCCATCCACCCCATCCTCGGCGGCGTCGACGACGAGGGCAGCCACGTCTACAGCATCGACCCCGCCGGCGGCGTCATGGAAGACGACTACACCGTCACCGGCAGCGGGATGCAACTGGCCTACGGCCACCTCGAGCAGGCCTACGAACCGGACATGTCCAACGAGGAAGCCAAGACCGTCGCTGCACGGGGCATCAAGTCCGCCGTCGAGCGCGACACCGGCTCCGGGAACGGCGTCTTCCTCGCGGAGATCACCGACGAGGGCGTCGACATCCACGGGCACCACGATTTCGACGACGTCCTCTAAACCGGCCGACGCGGGCGGCTTTTCCGAGTTCGACGAATGAAGAGCGGTCGCACCGTCGCTTCGCATCGACTCACGCCAGTCCCGATCGCACGAGTCCCGTGCGATCGGCGCGCATTGTCACGTTCGCTATCGGGCCGGTCGGAACGGGCCGCTCTCCGTTCCGGCAGGTGAGTGGCTGCTCACCGGCTGTCGGAAACGGCCCACGACAAACAGACGCAGTCAGTCGAGTCGCGGCGACTGCTCGAGTCGGGCCTCGACCAGCGGGGACGCCTCGAGTTGGACCGCACGTCCCGTCTCGCTCGAGCGGTAGATCGCGTCGATCACGCGCTGGACGGTCAGCGCCTCCGCGACGGTGTTCGTCTCCGGGACGCTGGCCGTCGCGATCGCCTCGAGGAACTGTTCGTCCTGTTCGGCGTAGCCGGTGACGGCCGAGTCGCCGGTCATGGCGACGTCGGCGTAGTGATCACAGCCCGTGGTTCCGGCCTCGAGAATCCGGAGTTCGGTGTCGCCGATGTCGAACTGGGCACCGGATCGCGTGCCGCGCACGCGGAAGTCCATGCTCTCCTCGCGGTTCGTCGCCCACGCGGCCTCGAGCGAGATCGTCTGTCCGTCCGCTGTGCGGATGAAGGCGCTGACGGAATCGTCGACCTCGTAGGCCTCGGCCTCCGCGTCCCAGTTGTCGCCGAACCCGTCGGGGTCGGCGTACTCCTCGCTGGTACCGAACGTCGTCCGGGTGACGCCGCTGACTTCGACGACGTCGGGGAAGTCAAGCGCGTACAGCGCGAGATCCAGCGCGTGAACGCCGATGTCGAGCAGGGCACCGCCGCCCGCGAGTTCGGGATCGGTGAACCACGACCCGGGCCCGGGGACCCCGCGCCGGCGAACGTAGTTCGCCTCGACGTGGGTCAGATCGCCGAACCGGCCGCGAGCGTGCTGTTCGTCGAACATGGCCATCGACGCCGCGTGCCGGTTGTGAAAGCCGACCATACAGATGCCGTCCGAACGGGCCGCCGTCTCGGCGATCCGTTCCGCGCTCTCGAGCGTGTGTGCGAGGGGCTTTTCGACGAGGACGTCCAGTCCCGCCTCGAGAGCCGTGACGGTGATCGGTTCGTGGAACCGGTTGGGCGTCGTCACGATGACGGCATCGACCGCGTCGTCGTCGACGAGTTCCTCGTGGGTCTCGTAGGTCCGCGCGCCGAACTCGCCGGCGAATCGATCGCGTTGCTCCGGAACGAGATCCACGCCCGCGACGATCTCAGCGCCGAGGTCACGGATGCTTCGCGCGTGGAGATTGCCCATGCCGCCGAGGCCGACGATACCGACCCCGATCCCGTCGCCGATCATGTCCAACCCCGCGATTTCGTCGGAGTAGCGATGGCAGTAAAGCGAGAAACCAGCCATTTCGCTATCGGTTGCGTTCGATTCCGGTCCATACGGAGAAGGAGTGGGCGACCGAAATAAGGGTTGTGACCGATTAATCTGTACAATCATTTCGTATTTCAGGATCTAGTATACTGTTCCCAACCTCTATGGCGACTTAATTCGAAAGTATGAATTTCAAGTTAGCAAGACTGTCTCCGGTTTCCCGCTCGGCGCTGTCGACCCGGTCACGTGCTGACCGGATCGGTCGGCCCCTTTCCGTTGGCCCGACCGAACTATAAGTCGCTCGCAGGTGGAGGGACTCGCCATGGCCGACGTCACGATCTGGAACGAGTTCCGCCACGAACGCGAAGACGACGCGGTCGCGGCCGTCTACCCGGACGGCATTCACGCCCCCATCGCCGACGCGCTCGCCGACGACCACGCGGTCCGAACCGCGACGCTCGACGACCCCGAGCACGGTCTCACCGCGGGAGTTCTCGACGCAACGGACGTTCTGCTGTGGTGGGGACACGAGGCCCACGACGAGGTCCGAGACGCGGTCGTCGATCGGGTCCACGAGCGCGTGCTCGAGGGCATGGGACTGATCCCGCTTCACTCGAGCCACTACTCGAAGATATTCAAGCGACTCATGGGAACGTCCTGTCGCTTGCAGTACCGCGAAGACGGGGGAACCGAGCGGCTGTGGGTCGTCGATCCCGGCCACCCGATCGCCGACGGACTCGACGAATCTATCGAACTCCCCGAATCGGAGATGTACGGCGAGCCGTTCGACATCCCAGAGCCCGACCGGCAGGTGTTCGTCAGCTGGTTCGAGGGCGGGGAGGTGTTCCGAAGCGGCTGCTGTTACCGGCGCGGCAACGGCCGGATCTTCTACTTCCGCCCGGGCCACGAGACGTATCCCATCTACGAGCACGACGACATTCGGCGGGTGCTCCGCAACGCGGTCGACTGGGCCGCCCCGACCGAGGGCTCGCCGCGGACGTTCGGAGAACGGGAGTAACGGTCCGACTCACCCGCTTCGTTGCGTCTCGACCAGTTCGACGACGACCTCGAGATCGACGCCGGTCGCCGACTCCAAGCGCTCGCGAACGTCGGTGGCGAAGTCATCGGGGAGTTGCTCGCCCGGCGGTCGTTCGACGAGGACGGTAACCATCGGTTCAGCGCCGGTGTAGACGTCGACGAGTTCGTAGTCGACGGCGAGTTCCCGGAACTGGAGGGCAGCGCCGTCGGCCAGTCGTTCCTCGCTCATCGTCTCGAGTTCGGTCCGGACGTCGTGTTCGACCGCCGCAGTTCGGTACGTCCCGTAAGTGACGCCGCCGAGAACGGCGGTGAGGATGGCGATCGCGACGAAGAGGACGACGATTCGTGAACGCAGTCGCCCGTAGGCGCGTTCGATGTCCGCGGTCCGGTGCGGTCGGTAGCCCGAGAGCCACAACAGGAGCAACGCCGCGAAATTGATCGAGAGCATGTTGACCAACACGAGCGTGCCGGCGGTGAGTACGACCTCCGGACGACCCCAGGCGATCCCGAGTCCCGCGGTGGCCGCCGGCGGAACGAGCGCGACGGCGATCGCTACCCCGACGAGAACCGACCCGACGTTGCGAGTGAGGCTGACGACTGCGGCCACGCCGGAACCCAACGCGAGAAACAACGCGAGGAGATTAGGCGTGATCCGCTCGTGGATCTGGGGTACCGTCGTGATGTCGAACCCAGGCGGGAGCAGTATCGTCCCCCTGAGTGCCCAGCCGATCACTGCCGCCGTCGCGATCGAGACCACGAGTCCAACTCCCTGGAGTACGACGCCCCGCGTCGCGAGCTGTTCGTCGTCGACGACGACACCGACGCTTGCCGACAGCGCCGGCCCCATCAGCGGTGCGACGACCATCGCACCGATGATCGTCGCCGCGGAATCGAGCAACAATCCCGCCGTCGCGATCGCCGTACTCACGACGAGCAGGCTGAAATAGGTCGAGACGGCCGGTGCGAGGTCGACCGCTCGCGACCGGAGCTCTTCTCGAGAGATCCGCGTGCCCGACACCCGAGTAGACAGGGCATCGGCTCGCTCCGAGACGATCGTCTCCGCGGCGGTGACGACCGTATACGAGCGTTCGTCGAGCCCGGCGGCTCGAAAGTCTGCCAACAGCCCCTCCACGGCCGGCGGCGGAACGGGAATCGAAACGAGGGCCTCGAACTCGCCGCGGTCCGTATCCCGTGAGACGGTGTAGTCGACGCCAGCTTCCTCGGCCGCCTCGAGAACGAGGTCCAACTCGCCTCGCGGCACGAATACCTGAACGAGACGCATACGGCCAGTACATCCGAGACCGGCATAGGCTGTTGCCACACGACGGCGACTGTCAGGTCCGGCGACCGCTTCGAGCGGTCTCGGCCGACACCGGTGGGGGGCTCAAAACTCCTGTCGGCCCTCGTCCGTAATCACGCTCTCGAGCAGGTCGACCGGCGTCGCGTCGTAGGCGGGGTTCTCGATGGCGAACCCGTCGGCCGGCTCGGGCAGCACCTCGCTGCTCGGCCGGTACTCGTTCTCGAAGACGAACCCCTCGCTGACGATTTTCGAGGCCGATCCCAGGACAGTAACCGGAACGTCGAGTCGCGCGGCCGTCGACGCGATCGGGAACGTCCCGACGCGGTTGTACAGCGTCTCGTCGACGATACAGTCCATCCCGACGACGACCCGATCGCACTCCTCGAGGACGAGTCCGTGCGCGTTGTCGGTGATCAGCGTCGTCTCGACCCCGTCGAACTCGGCGAAGGTGCGGGCCGTCTTGCGCCCGATGTATCGGGGCCGCGCCTCCGTGACGTAGACATCGAACGTCTTGCCGGCGTCGGTCGCCTGCTCGAGGGCCTCGACCACCGTCGAGGAGTAGTCGTGGGTCAGGAGGGTCGCACCGTCCTCGAGTACCGTCGCGGCGTTTTCGGCGGCCAGTCGTTTGCCGGACTCGATCCGCGAGACAACCGCGTCGATCCGCTCGCTGGTGAGTCGCTGGGCCGCCTCCACGCTGTCCGGATCGGCCTCGGTCACGTCGTCGACGACCTCCCGGACGGCGTTCTGCAGCGAAGCGTGCGAGGGGTTCGCCCGCCGCAGGACGGACCCGTTGCGCTCGAGGGCGCGCGTGTACTCCTCGACAGTCGCGAACTCCCGCCCGACCAGTTCCTCGAGGGCCTGGGTCGCGTGGACCGCGACCACCGAGGAACTGTGCGTCTGCATTTCACGGATTTCCTCGGCCGTCTCGTCGATCATACTCCGATGGTTTTCGGTCAGCGCAAAAGGTGTTCCGGGTGCCCTCAGCCGTCCCGTCGCAGACCTATCACCCAGTCGTCGTCACGCGGTCCCGGTGGACCGAAACCGCGCCGCGGCCCGGTGCCAGGACGACCCGGCACCGAGTCGTCGACGATTTCACCGCTGCCCGCAGGCTTACGTCCTCGAGTCCCCTAGTCCCGCCGATGACCGTCACCGTCCGGTACACGTGTCCACACTGCGGAGCCGTCGTGAGCGTCGAACGCCGACCGGACCTCGCGGACCGATCCGTGACCACACTGCCCCAGCCGGGATGGGAGTACGCCGGCCCCGACGAGGAGTTCGAGGCGGTCGACGGGATCGAGTTCCACTGTGGCGAGGACGGCACCGTCACCGATCTCGAGGGCACCCCCATCGAGGGCTGCGGCCGGCCGTTCTACCTCAACTTCGTCCGGTACGAGCAGGGGGTCGAACTCGAGCCGGAGCCGCCGACCTACGGCGGGCCGCGGTTCGATTTCAGTTCGTGAGTCCGGGCCTGGAGCCGACGCGAACCGGCGCACTTCACTCGCGGTCGCCGCACGCGCCGGCCCGTCCCATAGATTTTTCGAGCCTCGAGACCGCCTTCGAACTCGACGACCGCCGCTCAGTGCCTGTAGTGACCTCGAAGGTGTGTCGATGGGATCGCGTTCCACTGTGGCGAGGCGATGGGAGTGATCGCGGCGTAACACATTGCGTGCCATTCCTGGAGTGGATAGCTCAGCGCCTCCGTGCTGATGGAACGTAATCCCGGGTCCACCTTTATTTAAATAGGCACCTCAAACAACTTTTATATCAGAAGAAACGAAATACCGAGCCAAGAGCTTACATGGGGTTTCGATCAACGAGGGAAGCCACGACGACCGGTGACGACCGACGGTCTCGGCAAATCGAGACCGTCCGGTCGTTGTCCGACCACGAGTCGGACGCCGGCAGCTGGGCCCAACGGATGCCACTCGCGGAGGCGGAAGAGCAGTACGGGATGTCGATTCCGAACGAAGAGACGCTGTTCGAGTTGCAACGACTCGAGGCATCGAATCCGATCCGCGTCCACGAGTGGATCGAGGAGGGGATGACCGTCGAGGACATGCGGGATCCGAACGCGGCCGAGGCGTTCCGCGAGCGGCAGGCCGCCCGTCCCGAGGCCGTTCCCGACGATATCGAACGACAGAACAAGCGGTCCGTACTCCGAAGCGAGAAAGCCGCCGCTGCCACGGAGCCGGCCGGCGATGCGGGCGTTCCAGACCCGGTGCGAGACGTGATACAGTCGACAGGGCAGCCCTTGGACGACGGCATTCAGCAGGCGATGGAAGAACGAATGGGCGATTCGTTCGGCGACGTGCAGATCCACGCCGACGCGACCGCCGCGAACGCCTGCGAGGAAATCAACGCGCGGGCGTTTACTGTCGGCAATCACATCGCGTTCAATCACGGCGAGTACGATCCCGAATCGCCGAAGGGCCAGCACATCCTCGCCCACGAGTTAGCGCACGTCCGCCAGCAGACTGGAGCCGACATCAGCATGATGCCTCAAGACGACAGCGGGTTAGAAATCGATCCTGATCCCCAACTCGAGCGCGAAGCCGACGAAGCAGCGGCGAACGCGCTCGAGGATGGACCGGTCGTGGTCAACCGGAAGGGACTCGAGACGCACATCCAGCGAACGGCGTTGGGGAAGTTAAACCCGTTTAGTAGTACGGACAAGCAGGAAGGCGGGGAGTTGGTTCCCGACGAGGTGAAAGCTGAGCCCGAAGCGTTGGCTGAGGAGGTTCGAGAGATCAAGGTCAATCAGGCGAAGCTATTCAACGAGGTTCGCAACGAGCAGGGAACGCTCGATGCTGTTGGGGAAGCGACTGGCAAGGGAATTGTCGGTGGCGGAATCGGGCTTGCTGTCACCGCCGCAACTGCAAACCCGGTGTTGGGTGCGATGGCCGGTGGTGCGTTGTCCGATGCCGCTAAGACACTCTATGGGAAGGTATACGAGCGTGGCCGTGATGCCATCTCCGAAACCGAATTAGATTCCCTTGCTGAGAAAGTCAAACAGCGGATCAAGGGCGACGATCATGGTGGCGTTTCGACTGGCGATGCAGTTTCAAGAGAGGATTTGTGAATATGGACGCTATTATAACTGGAGAGTCCGAGCGGATTGGTTTGAGTGTCATCGATAATCGCGGATCTGAGCACCTCATTGAAATCAACGAAAATGGTGAAATAAAATACCATGAGTGTGAAGACTATGCGGATAACGCGGCCGATCGAACAGTAATGGAAAATGAACATAATAATCAAGTTCGACGCTTCGCTAGATATCACGTCTACCTGGAGCGGGGCTACGACACTCTAAATCCATCTCGCAATCCCGACCGAATCGCCACAGCAATGCTTGCAGTAGCTTCATTTATTCCCGACCAGGTACGGCAGCACTTCGGAGATACCCGTCAGCAGTTGCGGAGTCATGTTGAGAACTCGAAACCAGTCGTTGACGAACCACGCGACGCTCGGCAGGCTGATTTACGGCGTGTCGGTCAAGACATCTATCTTAGCAGTGAGAAAGATTTTATCTCATCTATCGAAGAGTTGACTGAGACGGACCTCTATCAGCAACTCGAGGCAGCGGCAACGACGGGTGCCAGCGACGGAACCCAACTCAATGAGCTACAGGATACGCTCGCCGAGATGGATGTCGATTTCACAGAGTCCGCTGCACACTTTGGTGATAGCCTCATCGAAGCGGTCGGTCCTGTGGGTGTCCGCTGGGAAGAGTCTCAAGAAACCGACAAGGACGTTACCGCTGACTCGAGTCAGCCGCTACCGGATCGGGAACCCGACGCCCGTCCGCAGATGATTGCCGACTTCTACGACTTCGATACCATCGAGGGTTTCCAGGAAGACCTCGTCCACCATTTGCGGTGTCAGGTCCGAGACTGTTACATTGAGATGGGGATCGCGCCGCCGGAAGCTTTCCGGGTACTCGGTCCTGGCTTCTACGAGAACATCGGCTGGTACAGACATCATGAGTTCTATCCCGACTACTACAATTACCACGCTGAAATCGACGACTGGCAGGAAGAACACACGCCCGAGGGTCTATTAGGTTGATCTGAGACAGCTTTTGATAGAGGCACTGGTGTCGAAATTAGGATAAGCGGAGACGCTCCACAATGGTTCTCAAAAGAGACCGAGCAACGGCCGACTCCGACTCTTTGAGTGCCACAACGCACACTCAGGTCGCAGGGCGATCGGAGACGGCTGCGTCGGATGGGTCGGGAGCCCGAACGTGGTTGACGTGCCCAACGGACGAGACGGCCGAAGACAGCGGGTTAGAAATCGATCCTGATCCCCAACTCGAGCGGGAAGCCGAGAACGCTGCCCAGCAGGCGATGGCCGACGGACCAGTGACGATCAACCGGATGGGTTCAGCGATGCACATCCAGCGGTCGGCCAAAGGCGATGCCGAATACGTCACCAAAGACGAGGTTCTCGAGATCGTCGACAACTACTATCGCGGTCACGTCGAGGAGCAGGCGGAATCCGATCCGACTGCGGCCGGTTCCAAACGTGATACCGCACGCGGATCGCTCGAGCAGTCTGATTCCTCGGCTGGGAGCAGTGGGTTCTTGAGAACGATGACGGAGGCTCTCGAGAAGAGCAAATCAGTCGGGCGTGATCTCTCGCAGGCGCTCACAAAGGGTGCGATCGGCTCGCTCGCCGGTGCAGGCGGGAAACTGGTTGGAAAGGTCGGCGGTGGAAGTCTCGGTGCCCTCCTCGGAGGTGCCGTTGGGAGTCTCGCCGGGCCGGTTGGGGCCGGTGCAGGCGCTGCTACTGGTTACCAGTTCGGCGAAGTGCTGGGCGGAGAAATGCTCGGTGGAGCCGCTAGCGATGTGGCCAAACAGGCCACTGATTATACGCTTCCAGACGAGCACGCTGCGTCCGTTGCCGACCTTCACCAGAAATATAAGAAACTTGAAGAGGATGTCAGGGAACTAAAGAAATCAGATGATACCTTGACTGGAGAAAACAATTCACAGGGTGTTGGCGAAAGCCGGAGATAATCAAATATGGATGGACTCATTACAGGAGAAAATGACGAACGTGTTGGTCTGAGCATTATCGATAACGATGATGTTGAGCACGTGGTTGAGATGGAGTTTGACGGAGAGATCAAGCACCACGACCAAGATGGGTACCCGGATAAACCAGTGAATCAAACTGACGAAGAAAGCGAACGTATCCGGCAGGCACGGTCTTTCGCTCGCTATTATGTCTTCGTGGAACGCGGTTATGATACTGTTCCGGCTTCCGAGAATCCAGTCCGAATCGACGCCGTCCGACAAGCGATCAACGAGATGGACCTCGCGGAGTTTGAATCGGTCTTCGGTGACCTCTACCAGCAACTCGAGTACGAGGAGGGAAGTGGAACGTCGCCTGCGATGACCGTTCCATCAGGGGCGACCGACCCGTGTATCTACTGCACGAACGTCTATCTCGGAATTGATCCGCTTGAAACCGACCTCGGGACACAACTCGCCTCGAACCACGGCCTCGACGTTACGCAATCGGCTGCCGAGATCGACCTCACCGACGTTTCAGAGTCGGAACTCGAGTCGTGGGCGGAGTTTTCGGGTGAGTTCGCGGCACAGGCCACCGATACGGGACTAGACCTCAGCGACACAGCCTATATCGACGAGACATCGGATCTCTACGTCAAGTATCCCGACGGTGCACAGTTAGCAGTCGTCGACGATCACCTCGCTCCGGCGACGCGGGACCCGGACACGATCATCGAACTGCTTCCGATCGATCCGCAGGACCTCGAGTATTTCAAATCCTTCATGGATCATTATCTGCGCTGTCAGATCCGGGATTCGTTCGTCGAGATGGGTGTCCACCCACCGGAGGTGTTTCAGGTGATCGGGATGGGTCGATTCATGGCTGCCCGCGGCTACGATTACATCGACTTCTATCCCGAATTCCACAATCCCAACGCCGAAGCGTTCCACTAACAGCCGATGGAATCCACGACGTGACTGTTCACATTCATACTTGTGATCCGGCCAGTCATATGGGGCCTCGTTCAGCACGCCGAACTGAGCAGTCCTCCAGTGCCGATCGGGAAGCATGTCCGTTCGACACATTCTCCCTGATAATGGCGGACAGTGCCTCGGAATCGCCGGACTGCTTCCAGCGGCTGCCACTCGAGGAGGCGGAAGAGCAGTACGGGATGTCGATTCCGAACGAAGAGACGCTGTTCGAGTTACAACGACTCGAGGCGTCGAACCCGGTCCGTGTCCACGAGTGGATCGAGGAGGGGATGACCGTCGAGGACATGCGGGATCCGAACGCGGCCGAGGCGTTCCGTGAGCGGCAGGCCGCCCGTCCCGAGGCCGTTCCCGACGATATCGAACGACAGAACAAGCGGTCCGTACTCCGAAGTGAGAAAGCCGCCGCTGCCACGGAGCCGGCCGGTGATGCGGGCGTTCCAGATCCGGTCCGAGACGTGATACAGTCGACAGGGCAGCCTCTGGATGACGGCATCCAACAGGCGATGGAAGAGCGGATGGGTGATTCGTTCGGCGACGTACGCATTCACGCCGACGCGACCGCCGCCAAAGCTTGTGAGGAGATTAACGCGCGGGCATTCACTGTGGGGAATCACATCGCGTTCAATCACGGCGAGTACGACCCCGAATCGCCGGCGGGACAGCACATCCTCGCCCACGAACTCGCCCACGTCCGCCAGCAGACTGGGGCCGATATCAGCATGATGCCCCAAGACGACAGCAGGTTGGAAATCGATCCTGATCCCCAACTCGAGCGGGAGGCCGACGACGCTGCCCAACAGGCGCTGGCTGATGGGCCGGTGACGATTAATCGGATGGGGTCGGAAATGCAGATTCAGCGGGCGGCCAAAGGCGAAGCCGAGTACGTCACCAAAGACGAGGTTCTCGAGATCGTCGATAACTACTATCGCGGCCACGTCAATGACCAGGCCGACTCCGATCCGACTGCGGCTGGTCCTGAGCGTGGTACTGCGCGCGGATCGCTCGAGCAGTCAGCCAACGCGGCTGAGAGCAGTGGGTTCGTTGGATCGATGAGGGAAGCCTGGGAGAATACCAAATCGGTCGGGAGCGATCTCACCCAGACGATGACCCGGGGTTCGATCGGCTCGCTGGCCGGTGCTGGGGGTAAACTCATCGGAACGGTCGGCGGTGGCAGTCTCGGTGCCCTTCTCGGGGGAGCCGTGGGGAGTCTCGCCGGGCCAATTGGGACCGGTGCAGGCGCTGCCACTGGCTACCAGGTCGGCCAGACACTTGGCGGCGAACTCCTCGGCGGGGCGGCTAGCGATGTGGCTAAACAGGTAACTGATTATACGCTCCCGAAAGAGCACGCTGCGTCCGTTGCCGATCTTCACCAGAAATATAAGAAACTTGAGGACAAAATCGAACGACTAGAGAATGAAAGAGAATCTACTGGATCTGAATTAACGGGTGTTGGCCAAGGAGGTCAGGTGTAATTCATGAAGGCTGTAATTACTGGTGAAAGCGATGAACTCGTCGGAGTGAATCTTCGGGATAACGATGGCGCTGAACACGTCATCGAGATGGCTTTCGATGGTAAAATCACAGCACACCAGCAAGACGGGTATCCTGACAATCCAGCCGAACGGACAGAGGAAGAAAATGAACGGGTGAACCAAGCCCGTCGATTTGCAAAATATTTCGTCTTGGCTGAACGAGGATACGATACTGTTCCGGCGGCTGAGAACCCCATTCGGATTAATGCTGTCCGGAAGGCGATTGACGAGATGAGCGCTGAGGAGTTCAAACGCCACTTCGGCGATCTCTATCAGCAACTCGCTTATGAGGAGGGCGACGGGACCTCCCCTGCAATCACTGTTCCAGGGGAGGCCACTGATCCGAGTATCTTCTGTCAGAACATCTATCTTGGGGTCGATCCCTTCGAGACGGATATTGGTGGGCAACTTGCTGACGAGTACGGTCTTGCTATCGACCAACCGGCCGCCGATATCGATCTCACTGATGTCTCGGCGGATGAAATCGATACATGGGCGGAGTATGCCGGTGAATTCGCCGGTCGTGCAGAGGATGCAGATCTCGACCTGAGTGAGGCAACCTATATCGACGAAACCTCCCAACTCTACGTCAAGTATCCGAACGGGCCAAATCTGACAGCTATCGACGATCATCTTGAGCCGGCAGCGCGCGACCCGGACACTGTCATCGAGCTGCTGCCGATTGACCCACAGGATCTCGAGTATTTCAAGTCCTTCATGGATCATTACCTGCGCTGTCAGATTCGAGATTCGTTCGTCGAGATGGGTGTCCACCCACCCGAAGCGTTTCAGGTGATCGGAATGGGGCGATTCATGTCCACCTGGCGGTACGACAATATTGAGTTCTATCCTCAATTTCACGATCCGAACACCAAAGCGTTCCGCTAACAGCTGGCGGTATCCATGACGTAACTGTTCACATTCATACCTGTGATTCAGTCAACCACTCGAGGGTTCGATCAATACGCCGAACTGAAGAATATATTGACATTACTCGAGGAGGGGATGACCGTCGAGGACATGCGGGATCCGAACGCGGCCGAGGCGTTCCGCGAGCGCCAGGCCGCCCGTCCCGAGGCCGTTCCCAACGATATCGAACGACAGAACAAGCGGTCCGTACTCCGAAGTGAGAAAGCCGCCGCTGCCACGGAGCCGGCCGGTGATGCGGGCGTTCCAGATCCGGTCCGAGACGTGATACAGTCGACCGGCCAACCGCTGGATGACGGCATTCAGCAGGCGATGGAAGAGCGGATGGGCGATTCGTTCGGCGACGTGCAGATCCACGCCGATGCGACCGCCGCGAACGCCTGCGAGGAAATCAACGCGCGGGCGTTTACTGTCGGGAATCACATCGCGTTCAATCACGGCGAGTACGATCCCGAATCGCCGAAGGGCCAGCACATCCTCGCCCACGAGTTAGCGCACGTCCGCCAGCAGACTGGAGCCGATATCAGCATGATGCCCCAAGACGACAGCGGGTTGGCAATCGATCCTGATCCCCAACTCGAGCGGGAAGCCGAGGACGCGGCCCAACAGGCGCTGGCCGACGGGCCGGTAACGATCAATCGAATGGGATCGGAGATGCAGATTCAGCGTGTCAAATCCGGTGCGGAGGCAGTTGCTGCTAGCAATGCTCAGGAGATAACTGATCTCAAACAGCAGGTCGGCGAAATCAGAAAGACGATCAACGGGAATCAGCAGGATATTCAGGAAGTCACTGGGCTCAAAGAGACTGTTAGCCAGAATCAGCGGGAGATTCAGGACACACAGTCGAACTTGAGCGCACTCGAGGACGAGGTCCGTAGCGGGTTTGGCGAGAAGGCGAAAGGCATCATGAAAGGCGGTGCTGTTGCTGGAACAATCGCGTTGGGTCGGGCAGTGAGTGAACCTGCAATTCAGGATGTCCTGAAAGAGACGGCAACTAACCCTCAAGTGGCTGCACCAGCCATCGCTGCTGCCGTGATGACTGCTGGCGTGGCTACTGCCAATGAAGGGCTCAAAAGCGCTTTCGGTGGAATCAGAGACCGACTCTTCAGCGCCGATGATGATGCCGATGGAAAACGTGAGGACGGTGGGGAAACCGACGACTCGTCGATGAAATTCTGGTGATCTCGATGGATGCCAAGATTGTCGGTGAAGATGAGACGGACCTGGGTGTAGAAGTAGTAGATAACAGCAGCATTGAACACCGAATCGTGATGGGATATGACGGTGAAATAACTGGCCACGCACAGGATGGATATCTCGACGATCCTTCAAAACGGACAAATAAACAACATGAGGCTGTATTTGAAGCCCGCCGATTCGCCCGCTATCACGTCTACCGAGAGAAGGGGCACGACACGCTCCCGCCAGCCGAGAACCCGGACCGAATCGCTGCAGTCTTGCTGGCACTGCTGGATCTCAGCGACGCACAGTTCGCGGAGTACTTCCAGACACTGTACGAGCAGGCAGCCAGCCACGACCGATCCGATATCGTTCCGCCACTCGAGTTGCCATCGGCGGTCTACAACGAGGAGTTCCTGCTCTACAAGCAGAAGATCTACCTCGAGGAGGACCTCGAGGCGATACAGAAGCAACTCACCCGACCCGCGACGGAGGTCCTCGGGGAGCAGGATCTCGAGGAGGGAGCCACGGCGACGAGTGAGGGACTCGTCTCGAAAGCGACCTCCCTCGTTGGTGGTGACGGCGAGTCCGATGGCGCTGGCGTTGCACTCACGATCGAGGGAGTGTCAGGAATCGACACCATGTATTACGAGGACACGAACGAGGATCGGACGATCCGAGGGGACGATCCGTTCGATCGCGACCCCGGTGCCCGTCTCGAGATCGTGCCGACGAACTACGACCGGGATCGGTTCCGCTATCACGTCGGCCACAATCTGGTCTGCCAGATCAGGGACTGTTTCATCGGCATGGGGCTGGAACCACCCGAACCCTACCGCGTCCTCGGACACGGCAAGTACAAATATACGGGGAAGTACCGCCACTTCGACTTCTACGACCCGTACTTCGATCACGAGGCCGACATCGACGGGTACGTCGCACCGGTGTAATTCGTCCCCAGCGGGACCGATTATCAGGGGTCGACGCGAGACGCGGTTCCGTTGACCGAACACAACCCTTTTCGACGCTGGCAAGTAGCTAGTGACATGGACGAAACCGCCGTTCGCGACCGGCTCCGGACGGTCGAGGATCCGGAACTCGGCGACGATATCGTTTCGCTCGGGCTCGTCAACGAGATCGACATCGACGGCGAGCAGGTCGATGTCGATCTCGCGTTGGGGGCCCCGTACTCCCCCAGCGAGAGCGATATCGCCGCCGCGGTTCGCGAGGTTCTCACCGACGCAGGCCTCGAGCCCGATCTCACCGCGAGCGTGCCCGATCGCGACGATCTCACCGCCGAGGACCAGGTACTGCCGAACGTCAAGAACGTCATCGCCGTCGCCTCCGGGAAGGGCGGCGTCGGCAAGTCGACCGTCGCGGTCAACCTCGCGGCCGGCCTCTCCCAACTGGGTGCTCGCGTTGGCCTGTTCGACGCCGACGTTTACGGGCCGAACGTCCCGCGGATGGTCGACGCCGACGAGCCGCCGATGGCCACCGAGGACGAGACGCTCGTCCCGCCCGAGAAGTACGGCGTGAAGCTCATGAGCATGGCCTTTCTCACCGGCGAGGACGACCCGGTCATCTGGCGCGGGCCGATGGTCCACAAGGTCATCACGCAACTGACCGAGGACGTCGAGTGGGGCCACCTCGATTACCTCGTGGTCGACCTGCCACCGGGGACCGGCGACACCCAGCTGACGATGCTCCAGACCATGCCCGTCACCGGCGCGGTCATCGTCACGACCCCACAGGATGTCGCCCTAGACGACGCTCGGAAGGGCCTCGAGATGTTCGCCAAACACGACACGGTCGTGCTGGGCATCGCCGAGAACATGTCGACGTTCGCCTGTCCCGACTGTGGCGGCGAACACGACATCTTCGGCTCCGGCGGCGGCGAAGCCTTCGCCGAGGAGCACGAACTCCCGTTCCTCGGTTCGATTCCACTCGACCCCGCCGTCCGCGAGGGCGGCGACGGCGGCAAGCCGACGGTCCTCAAAGACGGGGACGGGACCAGCGACGCCCTCCGAACGATCACCGAGAACGTGGCGAATAACACGGGCATCGTCCACCGACAGGCCATCTCACAGAGCCGACGCAGCGAGCCCACCTCACCGGACCGATGAGCGACGACCAAGACGACACCGAGGGCGGAATCGCGACGGCCGATACCGCCGACTCGGACACCGGATTCGCGCCCGATCCCGAGCGCGTCGAGTCGCTCCGCGAGGTCGCGGACGACGTACGCGGCGACACCAGCGAGAGCAAACAGCTCGCGAACATCCTGTATCGGACCAGCGACCTCTACGACGAGGACGAGGAGACCTCGCCCGAGGAGATCGTCCGCAACGTGAAGTTCATTCTCGAGGTCACCGAACGCGGCGGCCTCGATCGCTGAATCGACCGCCTCGAGACCGATCGACCGGCCGCCGGGGCGCGTCGCTTTTGCGTCTGCCCCTCGAGACACGAGTGTGGACGCGAATCAACGGTCTCGAGCGAACCCCTACGGCATGGACGAGGAGTGTCAGAACTGCCCGGCGCTCTGTGAGACGCGCAGCCGGGTCGTCCACGGCTACGGCGACGTCGACGCTGACTTCCTGTTCGTCGGCGAGCGGCCGACGGCACGCGCCGACGACGCGGGCGTTCCGTTCGCCGGGGTGGGCGGCAGCGACGGCGACGGCGGATTGCGACGGATACTCGAGCGGCTCGGTCTCTGTGACGTGACCTCGCCGGCCGAAACGCCCGCCCTCGAGAACGTCTACCTGACGCATCTCACCCGCTGTCGCGACCCCGATCGGCGACCGACCGACGAGGAGATCGGTAACTGCGAGCCCTATCTCGACGCCGAGATCCGGATGATCAATCCGGAAATCCTCGTTCCCGTCGGGGAGCGCGCGCTGACGGAACTCGGCATCGAGTACACAACGACCCCGGTCGACGACCTCTCGCTGCCCGCCGACCACGCGACGCGGATTCGGGGCCGCGGGTTCGAACTCGTCCCCATGATCGACCCGCAGGCGCAGACGACCGACCAGACGCAGGTCTGGCTCGAGGCGTTCGTGGACCTGATGGCGTCGGACTATCGGCAGACGAAGGGGCGGCAGGAACGGTGAGGAAGCGGCGGTGATCGCGGCTCGAGCGGTTACCAGTACGGGTTCTCGCGCCAGCGTTTCGAGCCGACGCCGGAGGCGATCAACGCCGCGACGGTGAGGACCGCGACGGCGAACACGCCGATCGTCGGGGCGAAGAGGGGACCGGGTGAGTTGAGTAGGTAGCCAGTGCTGAATCCGTACACGCCCAGCGCTGCCAGCGCGGTGATCACGAGCGTCGCGAGCAGTCCGGCGAGCGACTGTTCGTCCATACCGTCTCGGAAGAGCTACACCGTTATAATTCATCTTCATTTCCCGGCGGTTTCGGTCCCGCGACCCCCGGAAGCGCCGCGTTCAAGGGCCGTGCGCTCGGAAGATAGGGCATGATCGTCGTCGTCCCCATCGACCCGCCGCGCGACGGACTCGTCCTCTCGTCGCTCGTCGACGAATCGCCGTTGACCGAAGCCGAGGCCGCGTCGCTCTACGAGGCCACCGTCGCCGACGTCTGCTGGGCCGTCGCACGCAGCGGCGGCGACCTCCTGCTCAACTACCGCGACGCTGAGACCCTGCCGGCCGACGACGCCGACGGTGACCCCGAAGCCGAGGTGCGGGCGCTCGCGCTCGACGCGCTCGGCGAGGATGCAGCGATTCGGTTCGAACGGCAGGTCGGTTCGAACCGCGCCGCTCGCATCGGTAACACCGTCACGCACCTGCTCGAGCAGGAGGGAGCCCAGAGCGTGGGCGTCCTCGAGCCGACGGTGCCGCTGGTCAACCGAACGGAAATCGACGGGGCGGCGATGTCGCTCCGGCGTCACGAGGTCGTGTTGGGGCCGTCGACAGAGGGGCGCAGTTACTTCGCCGGCTTTACCGCGCCGATCGATTTCACCGACGCGTACGCGACGCCGGACCTGTCGACGCTCGCCGAAAAAGCGGCGGCCGCGGGTCTCGGCGTCGGCTTCGCACCGATGCTCCCGTCCGTCGCGACACCGGCCGGGTTGCGGGCGACCGTCGCCGGACTCGAGGCCCGACGGGTGGCCGACCGACCGGGTGCCGAGGCGACGGCCGCGTTCGTCGACGAGGTGGGGCTCACCGTCGGCGGCGACGGCTCGCTCGAGCGCGAATAGACCGACAACCCTTTTTGAACGTGCGGAGAACGTGCAGGTGAGGTGGGGTGGCAGAGCGGCCTAACGCGCCTGCCTTGAGAGCAGGTGGCTGTCAAGCCTCATGGGTTCAAATCCCATCCCCACCGCTTTCCTGCGATTTTGGTGACGATAGACATCTCCATGTCATTCTTGTATCTCTTTCACCTCTATAAGATTTTCCCAGAGTGACAAATACATGCTACGATGGTGTGGTCGTGTTTAGTTTGTAGCACTCTGCTAGACAGCGAAGGCTGGAGCCACGATTATGCGGTTGATGGTTTGACGTGACTGAAACAGTTTGAGCATGAGGAGGTGCGTTGTTTTATGTTTCGAAAGATACGTTCGACAGCGTTCCGATTTCCATGTTTTTCGTATCGAAATAGGTGCCCGTGCCGGCAGAGTGCTGTCTGAAGATGCTGCGCGTCACCGACGAGAAATACCGCATCTTCGACATCGTATTTCTCGATTAGTTCTCGCAGAAAACGTTCAATCAATGCGGTCGTGGCCGTCGAAAATAGCCGTATATGGAAGACTCTGTTTGTTTCAGGATCGGCTGCAGCGTACAGCCAATACTGGAAATCATCGATTTGAATCACGGTTTCGTCGAGCGCAACGTGATTCGGGTTCGCATCTGTTGCTGGCTGTAGATCGGCTTTCTGTACCCAATTGTGTACAGTTTTGCGCGATCGTTCGACACCGAACTTCCACAATTCTAGAACTGTATTCGAAAGATATAATTAAGCAAGATGGAGTCGAATACCGAGCTCCATCAGCTGCCGCGGTGTCAGCTCTCGCTCCACAAAATCCAACTCAATCCAGTCGCGACTACCACTGAGGCGTGCGATTTCTGCCATAAATTAGCTGAAAATCAGCACGCCACACTTTTCACGCTTAACTAAACACGGCCGCGCCAGACGAGGACACATTAATGACGCTGCCGCTCGAGTGTGTAGCTGGAAATCATAGTAACTAATTGATATAAACTCTATGCCGATCTCACTGAGGAGCTCGCGACCACGATCGGACTCTACGTGCTCGGTAAAATCTCCCTTGGGAAAGCTGCAGAGCGGGCTGATGTCACCCGCTGGGAGATGAAAGATATTCTCACTGAGGCTGATGTTGAGGTTCGCCTTGGCCCACAGACCATGGACGATCTCGAGGATGAGGTCGAGACAGCACTCGACATCGAATGAGTGAGTCGTTTTCGCTGCCGGTCATTCTTGATGCAACAGTGTCGAGCAACTTCGCGAGTACTGAGTCGGTAACGTGGCTTACGGCGGTACTTGAGAACCTAACAACTGTCCCTGCCATTGAATGGGAACTTCAACGCGGTATAGAGAACGGGTATCCGTATCTTGAGAACGCACTTGAGGCCATCAGGACTGGACAAATTCCTCTCGAGAAGAGTGTAACAGAACAACTCGAGCAAGCGTATCCAACGATTCGAGACCAACTCGACCCTGGTGAGGCGGAAGCATTCGTTGTTGCCGATAGAACTGATGGCACACTCGTAACCGATGACGGTGCAGCCCGAAACCCTGCTTCTACATACGAAATCAACCTTACGGGTTCTATTGGGCTACTCGTTCGTGGTGTTGTTCGGGACAACCTCACTGTCGAAACAGCTGACAGTTGGTTCACAACCTGGGTTGATGAATGTGATTACTATGCTCCCGTTGAGAGTGTCAGTGATGTCCTTTTTGATGAGTATACTCCAGAATAGCTTCTCTCGCTGTGGTTTCGACAAGACTCGAGATTCGATTCTCACGCAATCCTGTCCCTGAAACACGCACTTTCTTTCACTACTTTCAGTAATGCATATATACCCATACTCAATAATCCAAATGTGTATGATTTGACTGCATTTCAACATGATGTCTTGTATGCGATCGCCGGCCAAGACGAGCCCCATGGGCTTGCGATCAAAGACGAACTCGAGAACTACTGCGAGATAGAGATCCATCACGATCGGTTGTATCCCAACCTTGACGAGGTCGTCAACAAGGGCCTCGTCGAAAAAGGCGAACTCGACAAGCGAACGAACTACTACGCGGTCACTGCCCGCGGCCAGCGCGAGTTCGAGGCCCGGCGTGAATGGGAAGACCAGTACGTCGATGGATTCAGCTCAAGCGACGAGTAGCTAGCTCGATCGGTTATCAGAAGATAGGCCCTCTATCGTGCGAATACGCCGTTTCCTCGGGTGCCGGGCCTAGTCGAATTGAGCAGATTCTCCCGTCTCGAGTCTTGTTCCGACGCTCTTCGAATTGCTCGCTACGCTCGCAGCGGTGGGGGGGCTGCGGGTGTCTCACGGATGAGTCTCGGCATGCCCTGCTTCGCTACACTCAGCAGGATGGTGCCCAGTACTGGTTAGGAGTACGTCATTCAGATGCGCTCTCACTCGTGAAAGCAATGAGCCGTCATTACTCGATGTTAAGTTATATATTGTGGAGTAAATAAACGCGATAGTTAATGGAGATCTCCCATTTCGGTGTATTTATGATTCTGGAATGCAACTTCTATATTAGAATGGCTTCTAATACTGATTCGGATTATTGCAGCGTCGGTATCCGTGGGATTGCCATGTTTATCGATTCGTTTATTTGGTTTCTTCTTACCTTCATTGCGATACCGATTGTCGGCCTTTTCACTGGAAATATCGAGACCAGCAATGGTGTTCATACGGACTTAGGCGGCATGGCTGCGGTTATTGGACTCTCGCTGTGGTTTACTTTTGCAATCGGCTATCACACTATCTGTGAGTGGAAATTCGGACAAACGATAGGAAAATATCTTGTTTCAATTAGAGTTACTCACGAAAGTGGGTCTCCGCCATCTTTGCAAAACTCTTTTATGCGCAATTTAATTAGAATTATTGACTGGTTCCCAGCTTTCTATATCGTTGGAATTGGTGTGTCACTCATATCTGACCGGTATCAACGAATTGGGGATCGCGTTGCGAATACAGTTGTTGTCCGCGAATGACTTTTTCTTTTATTTATTATCAAGCAGCGGTATTGTAAATTTGAGATATATGAACTCATTCTTGAATAGGAACTGTCTAGTTGAGCCAGTTTGAGAAGTGAGTAGGTCGTACTGTTGAGTTGGTTGATACTCGCAGACCTGCTCAGTGAGAACTACGAGGCGGATTTAGAAGAATCTTGGGAGAACAATCGGACGGCGATGCCCGTCAGGACGTTCTCCATCCACCTCCATCAGACCGGTTGTTCGCTTCGAGCGACAACAACGATTCTCGCTGAATTAGGCGTTCAACGCTTTACGGGGGGTTTGGAACTGGATTCTTCGGCTAGCTGACAGCGTATGCGACCCGCCTGAGGCGCAGCCGAAGCGGGTCGCCGTTGACGACACTGCTGTCAAGATTAACGGCGAATGGTCTTGGTTATACGCTGCAATAGACACCGAGACAACGTTGATTCTCGACGTTGCGTTATTTGGGCGGCATGGCACCGATCCGGCGGCTGCGTTTCTCCATCGACTCACCGAGAAACACGATCTCTCCGATGCTGAGTTTCTCGTTGATCAATTCGGCTATCGGACTGCCCTTGCTCGATTAGGATTGAGCGGTCAGGTCAACTATACCGAGCGAAACCTCATCGAAAAGTGGTTTCACACCCTCAAAATGCGTATCGACCGCTTCCATAATTCATGGGTGGTCAGTCGGGCGAGCGTTCGAGAGTGACTTGAATAATTCATTTATTACTACAACCACTAGAGGCCGCATCAATCTCTCGGTGGAAAAACGCCGGTTGAGAAGGTGCAGAACTAGACAGTGACGGTAAATAACTATCCCTCGGAACGATTTGCGAACCGAACTGTCTGAGAGATATTGAATGCCATAGCAACTGCCACATAAATATGTTTGGAAACATTTTACTATATGTTAAATACAAAATCAGCTTTGAATTATTGCTTTAATACCATGTGGGATAGCCAAATATAAGTTCCATTGGAAATTCTGATCAGATGCAGATGTCAGATAGAAATGATAGCTTCAATCGAAGAAAAGTACTTCAAAAAGCTGGGTTTGGCGTTGTCGGATCTAGCCTTGCGCTCTCATCAGTAGGGGCGGCTCAATCAGATGAGACCACTGAGAAAAGCTATGAACTCAGTAAAGAAGAGAAAGAAGCGCTTCTCAAAGAATTAGAGAGAATTGCTGAAGATGAGTTGAATGATGATGTGAAAAACAATTCTGATGGTGTGAATACACAAGCTACGATTCCTAGTTGGGTTCCAGGACTTCCAGACGGACTCCCGTTCAGTTGGTGTCTGAACATTCCATTTGGTCCAGAACTATGTGCACTTGCTGAAGCACCAATCGTGGAGGAGTCGCTCAGTTGTGGCGGTAGCCACTTTACTGGTCGGTCAATCGGTACATCAATTGGTTATGGTCCTAGCGTAGAAGTTGAAAATGACGATCTCACAGGTAACATCCAGAATGAGGTCAGCATGAATATTTTGGTGAATGAGAATTCTGGCTGTATTTATCTTGAATTAGGTGCCGGGTTTGATACAGCGTGTATAGGGCCACGTTGCCCAGATTACCCAGATTTAGACGATGTCTCCGTTACGGAGTTGGCCAATGCTCTCTACGATACCTCTCGAAACTTAGCTGAGGATCTCTATGATGCTGTTGATCTTAGTCCGCCAGAGGTTATTATCACTGCCACGGCTGTTGTGATTGCGCTTGCACTGGCATTAGGTATTATCACTCCACCAGTTCCAGGTATTCCAACATAGTCTAAACATTAGACATCCTCTATAATATGTCTATTTAAGTGCATTATTTATTATTTCAAAACGATAGATATATACATTTCTATTACAAATGTAGAGGTATGATTTCGCTTAACCGATGGCAATATCCATGGGTATTGCTGTCTGTAATAACATTCGGTCTTACTATCGCTGGATATTATTTCACTGGAATTAGTATTACAACAGTTTATCCAACAATCGTCGGGATTGGATTACTAATTATCGTAGTACAACCGAAGTCCTTCGGATATGTAATGTCAGGGTTTGGAATATTATCTCTTATTATCGCTGGCGTGCTTATGTTTAAGGACACCAGTCACATTGTACAAATCTCACTTATTGCTGTTGGGATAGGTGCTCTCGTTGGGGGTATCCAGTCACATAAAAAGAGGTAACTGAGGCACTGCTAGATTGGGGTTGAACTGAGCGGAGTTCTTCGAGGGAAGTGGGAACATGCTGTTCGAAGAACTCCAAGTCGATGTAACGGGTTCTTCTGGTGTGGGATTTTTGAATAGTGATCGGACGCGCACGCCAGCCCGGCTGATCAGGCTGGCGTGCGCTGTCCATGCTGGAGCGGGCTTATTAGCAGAGTGTCGAGACCTCTGTGAGTGGTTCGGCGTCGAACGACGCCGAGCCACGATCCAGCACTGGTACCAAGCCTACGCTGATTATTACGAGCAAGACTTCACAGCAGAACCGGACCGTGTTGCGGTCGATGAGAAACAGATTCAACTAGGGAACGAAGAGAGAGCGTGACTCTACGCTGCGATTGATGTCGATTCGAAAGTCGTGCTCCATGCACGACTTTCGAAGCACAGGGACCGAAATTCCGCTGAACAGTTTTTAGAGGAACTGAAAGAGAAACACCGCGTCGCAGACGCGGAGTTTCTCGTTGATGGGGTGGGCTACCTGACTGCCCGTGCCCAAGCAATCTCAGCGGCGATCTCAACTACACTGACCGCAACATCGTTGAAAAGCTCTTTCAGACCTATACGATGCGAATCGAACGGTTCCATGAAACATGGAACGGCAGTCAGGCCAGCGCTCGGCACTGGCCTGACTGCCCACACCGCCTACTATAACCACCACCGCAGTCATCAAGCACTCGACAATCAACCGCCAGTCAAAGCACTCAAACAGAAGGGTTCAATCTAGCAGTGCCCCATAGCGCATCCATTCTAGTACTCGAAAAGAGTATTTCGAAACGAAGGGTAGGCCGTCTCTGGGATTCAACACCGAGTACTCAATATACTAACAGGGGGGTGCCATACATCCCCAACCGGTTTTCCGTACGGACGCTTCGGCCGGTTGCTCGAGAGAATAGACGCGGCGAAGAAAACGTGAGAATCAGGTCCCGACGCAGCACCGCCGGACTCGAGCCCTATTCGTAGGACAGCTCGAGGTCGCGCGCTCGGTCGAGCAGCTCAGCGTCGTAGTACTCCTCGGTCTGTGCGGGTCGCATGTCGTCGATCGCGCGGACCTGCTGGACGGTGTTACGGAAGTTCTTGAAGGTCGCTTCGTCGACCATCTGGCCGTCGATGGTGACCGCGCCGGTCCCCTCGCGTTTGGCTTCGTTGAAGCGTTCGATCTTGTGCACGTCGCGCTCGAGTTCCTCGGGTGTGGGCATGTGGACGGTGTTGGCCTGGATCGTCTGTTTGGGGTACAGCGACCAGGAGCCGTCGAGCCCGAGCTGGGCCTCGTGTTCGATCTGATCGGCGTACTCGTCGGCGTTGTAGTAGGTCAGGCCGGCACGCTCCTTGAACAGGTCGTCGAAGGGGCCGCCGATCGAGAGCAGGCCGCCGGCGCTGGCCTCGTTCGAGAGGGCCTCGAGCAGGCCGTCCCAGCGGGGCATGCCGTCACCGAGGTCGCGGCCGCCGAGTTCGGCGGCGTAGTCGACGGGGCCGAAGACGAGCGCGGTGAGCCGGGAGTCCGCACCGAATTTGGAGATCTCGCGCAGATCGGAGCGGGCACGACCGGTCTCGACGATGACCGAGAGGCCGATCGAGCCGTCGTCATAGCCGTGTTCGGCCTCCGCCTCAGCGACGACCTCGGCGGCGCGTTTCACGTCCGCGAGACGGCCGACCTTGGGGACGACGACACCGTCGATCTCGTCGCCGATCTCGGCGACGAGCCGGTCGATCTGGTTGCGCCCCTTCTCGCAGTACTCCTCGTCCTCGTAGCTCCACTCGACGCGGGGCCAGATCTCGCCGGGGAAGTCGTACTGGGGAACCTTCTCGATGGTGTTCTCGAGGCCCTCGGCTTTCATATCGGGTGCCGTCCCGTCTTCCATGTCGGGGACGAGCCAGTCGGGGGCCTGGAACCCCTCCGCCTCGAGCGCGGAAGTGAGGTACTTCGCCGAGTCGTCTTTCGGAACGGCGGCCGGTGCGGTCTGGAACGTACGGCAGAGTCGAATGTCGTCGGTCATGTTTTGTCTCGGTGTGTGTCTGCGGTCGTCTCTGATGGTCGTCGTCTCAGTTCGAGCGCTTTCGAACCTCGGCGGTTCGCGTCCCCGAGTAAACCGGGTCGTCGTCCTGATTGAACGCGATGTGTTCGAATGTGACGGTGCCGGCGGCATCGCTCGAGGCGTCGTCCTCGGCCGCGATGACGCGCGTGAAGGCGTAGACGGTATCGCCGACGGCGACGAACGTGTGGAAGGATTCGTCGTCGAAGCCGACCTCGCGCCACGTCCGTTCGTCCGAGCGGGCGTGGCCGAGCGCCGTCGAGCGGGTCACGTCACCGTAGGTGACGATGTCCCCCGACGGCGAGTCGGCCATGACGTCGACGTTGTGGTGTTGCTTGGCCGTGTTCAGCGTCGCCAACGGCAGCGAGGCGACGGTCACGTCGTCCTGGGTGCGGCCGCGCTCGTGCCGGTAGGCGACGGCCGCGTTCCCGTCGGCGGCTTGCTCGAGGGCCGCGACGAAGTCCTCGTAGTAGCCGCCTTCGGGGGCGACGAACTCCTCGGGGAGGTCGGGTTCGTCATCGCCGTCCTCGTCGGCGGTTGCGGCTCCGCTCCCGTCCGTGGCCATCGGCTCGCGGCGCGGAATCATATTCGTCCGCTCGTAGGAGCAGAGCACGTCGCCGGTCTCGGCGTCCGTGCCGCGGGTGCGCCATGAGACGATACCGTACTCGGGTCGGGAACTCGAGGTTGCACAGTTGACGACCTCGCTCTCGACGTGGAGTTCGGTGCCCGCGTAGACCGGCGCTTCGGGAAACCGCACGTCGGTCCGTCCGAGGAAGTAGCCGCCCTTCTCGCTGAGATCCTCGACGGTGATGCCCAGCGTCGCCGCGGTGAGATAGTCCGGGTGGATCGGCGGTTCGTCGAACCCGCGGGCGTCGGCGGCGTCGGTCCGCCAGTAGGCGGGGTCGTGGTTCAAGGTCTGGCTCATCCACTGCTCGTTGCCCCACTCGGTGAGGGTGAGTCCGGGATCGTGTTCGACGAGATCTCCCTCCTCGAAGTCCTCGAAGCAGTTGCCCTTCTCCTTGGTCTCGACTTCCTCGAGTGCCTGTGCGAACGTGTCGGGATCGGTCCAATCAGTCATCTGCAGTCACCTCGTCGGTCTCGGTTCGCTGTCGGTCCCGCTCGCGGCGGGCGATCGTCCGTCGCATCTCGTTTTCGACGATCATGTACCCCTCGTCGAACCCCATCCCGGGCTTTGCGAGCACCTGCGCGGCGTTCGTCGCGAGTGCGACGTGGGCACAGGCTCGCGCGGAGGTTTCCGTTTCGTTACAGGTGCCGCCGAGATAGGCACGGGTGTCGGTCCCCTCGCAGTAGCGGACCGCCTGTCCGCTGCGGTGGATCCCGCCCAGATCGGGCGTCTTCACCTGCACGAGGTCGGCCGCGCCCGCGTCGACGAACGCCTGCACGTCCTCGAAGGTGTTACACCACTCGTCGGCGACGATGTCGACGCCGACGTCGGCGTCGGCGAGCCCCTCGCGGAGCTCGACCATCGCGTCGATCTGGTCGGCGCGATCGCCGACGTCCATCGGCCCCTCGATCTGGATCGGGAAGGGGTCGGCGGCGTCCTCGAGCGCGGCGAAGTAGTCGACGACCTCGTCGCGGTCGTAGGGCGCACCGAAGATCTCCCCGATCATCCCGTAGACGTCGATGTGGAAGCGGGGATCGTAGCCGTCCGGTCCGAGTTCCTGCGAGCGCTCGACGAGCCACTCGACGTACTCGAGCAGCGTCTCGCCGTTCTCGCCGATCTTCTCGACGCTGTTGATGAGCGCGTGGGGCAAGACGGGGACGCCCTTGACGAACATCTTTTCCGTGTTGTTGTATCGGTCGTCGCCGGACTGACCGAAGACCGGCACCGGCTCCGTCGCGGGCTCGGTGTCGAGCGCGTCGGCCATCACGTCCGTTCGTGTGGTGTTCTGGGCGTCCGCGGCTGCAGCGAGCAGCGCCTGCGAGACGCCGTACCGGATCGCCGTGTGGAGCCGGTCCCCGTCGACCGCCATCTCCTCGAGCAGTTCGGCGTTGTCGAGGAACTCGGTGGCGTCCCGGCCCTCGAGTGCGTCGGCGACGGGACCCTCGATAACGGGGGCGTACGCCGCAGCCTGGAAGAGCGGATCGCGGCCGCCGGCACCGGAGTACTGGACCGCGGCGCAGTCGCCCCGCACCACGGTGCCGTCGGCGAGTTCGACGTCGACGATGAGCGTCTCGCCGGCCTGTCGAATCTCGTCGAAGCCGTCGGTGACCGGCTCGCCCTCGTAGGTGAAGCCGTCGTGTGCTGCTCCCTGCTTGATCGCGCGCTGGTCGTCGAAGAAGAACCCGGAGTAGCCGGGCGTGGCGTGTAATCCTGTAATCTCCATTTAGACGTCACCCTGTGGTCGGCCGATGAGTTTTCCGTCGCTGATCGCGTCGACGTCGTCCGCGACCATCCGGAAGGACTGATCGCGGCCCTCGGTCGTGGCGCGTTGCGAGAGTCGAGCCTTGTGGATCTCCTTGATGTCGTCGTCCATCTCGAGGTCGGCCCACTCGAAGATGCGGACGCGACCGTCGTCGTCCCGTGCGGGCAGGACGGCCCCGGCGGCGCTGTCGCTGGGTGCAAAGGGCACGTCGAGCGCGCCCGAGTCGAAGGCCTTGAGCGTCCCCTGGACGACGTCGCCGTCGCCGTGCTCGAAGATGGTGTCCATCAGACAGCGGGTCTCGCGTTCGATGAGGTCCTGTTCCTCCGCGATGCCGTCGATGTCGATCTTTTGCTCGATGGCCATGTCGATGACCTGCCGCGTCGTGCGCAGGCCGGCGGAGTTGGCCTCCTTGGTCGGGACCCCCTGGAACTCCTGGGGGGACTTGGTGATGACCTTGTCCGGCTGAGCGATGGCCGCGGTCATGCCGCCGAGGCTGATGACGCCGTTGGCGCGGGCCTCGTCCGGCGGGAAGCCGCCCATCCACTCGTGGAAGACGGTCGTGACGACGACCTCGTCGGGGAGGTACTCGTTGCCCAACTTCTTCAGGGCGTTCAGGGCGGCCACGTCTTGGACGACGTTGCCGACCTGACCGTAGCCGAGCGTGATCGAGCGCACGCCCTGAGTCGCAGCGAGTTTCCCCTCGACCAGCATGATCGCGATCGCGATCGACGGCGGGACCAAGGTCCCCGTCAGCGGCCCGAACGGCTCGCGGTTGATCCGCACGCCGCGTTCGGTGTAGGCCCCCGCCAGCCGGTCGACGAACTGCCACTTCTCGATGGTCTCCTCTAACCCGTGGCGTTTCGTGTACGGGATATTGTACGAGATCGGCCCGCCCTCGAAGCTCTGGAAGCCGCCGGCGAAGGTGATCGCCGCCAGCAGTCGGGCGTCGGGCGTGCCGTGGCGGACCTCGATCGGCGCGTCGATCGCGTCGATCAGTTCTCGACAGCCGTCGACGCCGTGGTTGACCGCCGGGAAGCCGTTCAGCGTGTCGTCGCCCGTCTCGAGGGCTTTGTCGAGCCCTTGCTGGGCCTTCTCGTACTCGTTGTCGCGCGTGTACGAGTCGATCGTCGTCGGGAGGAGATCAGCCTGGCCCTCCTCGTGGAGATACCGCAGGAGCTCGATCTGGTCGTCGAGGCGCGGAACGCCGGCCCGGGGTTGGAGCAGGGGCTTGTCGGCCGACTCGAGGACGTCCGCGAATCGCTTGTGGTCGGGCAGCGACTCGTGGTACTCGATGGCGTCCTCGAAGTCGACGTCCGCACCCGTCGGCCAGTTCGACCGAATCTCCTCGTCGATACGCCGTAGCTCGTCGGATGGAATGCGTTCGTCTCGTATCATCTAGCCATCTAGGAGGTAATTGTGGCCGGCTCCGATTCGGTCGGCGAGATCTGGAGATCCTCGCGGAGCGCGGCGATCGCGTCCTCGGGGTCGGTCTCGGAGTCGAAGACGCGGTCGAACCCGAGCTCCCGGAACGTTTGCCGGGTTTGCTCGAAGTCGTCCTGGCCGACGGCGAGGTTGCCGCCGATGTAGCTGACCGCGTCGACGCCCGCGTCCTCGAGAACGCTGTGGAATCCCTGGCAGTCCTGCTCGGCGTGGCCGTAGAGCGAGGAGACGAGTACAGCGCTTGCGTCGTGGGCTTTGGCGGCCTCCGCGAACTCCTCCTGAGAGGTCTGAACGCCGAGGTTCACGACATCGAAGCCGGCTGCACTGAAGGCTTGCTCTAAGATTGTGATGCCAACGACGTGGGCATCGGAGCCGATAACGCCGAGGACGACCGTTTGGGACATCGTATCCAGAACCATGAGGAACTCGGGTATAAACCTAATGATCTTCCATGATAATACTCCTTAAGGATATTAACAGCGTCTCTATGTCAGGTGCTCACACATCTCGTGGTATACGAGAACAACTACATAATCGATGGTAAGGATTTTGGTACTGGTTTGGGAAGGGGGGCATACACACACATGGGAGCACTCTCGAACCTTCGCGTGCTGGATCTGACCCAGGTGCTGGCCGGGCCGTACTGCACGATGTTGCTCGCGGATATGGGCGCGGACGTGGTCAAGATCGAACGCCCGGGCGGGGACATGATCCGGTCGAACCCGCCGTTCGTCGACGATCCCGACGAGGAGGCGTACGGCGGCTACTTCCAGAGCGTCAACCGCGGTAAGAGGAGCATCGAGTTGGACTTGGGCGACGACGAGGACCGCGCGGACTTCCTCTCGCTCGTCGAAGAAGCCGACATCGTCATCGAGAACTACCGCGCCGGGACGATGGAGAAGTACGATCTGGGCTACGAAACCCTCACGGAGTACAACGAGAACATCATCTACTCCTCGATTCGGGGCTTCGGCGACCCGCGGACCGGCGAGACCCACCGCCAGGGTCAGCCCTCCTTCGACCTCATCGCGCAGGCGCTGGGCGGCGTCATGGAAACCACCGGCCAGCCCGACGGCCCGCCGACCAAGACCGGCCCCGGCGTCGGCGATCTCTTTACCGCCACGCTGAACTGTATCGGCGTTCTCGCCGCCGTGAACCACCGCGAGCAGACCGGCGAGGGGCAGTACGTCGACACCGCCATGTACGACTCGATGCTCAGCTTCACCGAACGCGCCATCTACCAGCAGTCCTACACCGGCGAGGCTCCCACCCGCCGGGGCAACTCCCACCCCACGCTGTTTCCGTACAACGCCTTCGAGACCGCCGACGGCTACGCCGTCATCGCCGCGTTCAACAACAACCACTGGGCCGAACTCTGTGACGTGATGGACCGCCCGGACCTCGCCGAGGAGTACCCCACGACCGCCGACCGACTCGAGCACCGCGGGGCGCTTCGCGAGGAGCTGGCCGACTGGGCGCTCGCGTTGTCCAACGACGAACTCGTCGGGCGACTCGAGGGCCGGGTCCCGGCCGCGCCGGTCCAGACCACGGAAGAGATCTTCGACGACGACCACGTCCACGCCCGGGACATGCTCGTGCCGGTCGAACAGCCCGGTGCCGACAGGGACGTCGAGATCGCCGGCACCCCGATCAAGATGAGCGAGACCGACCCCGAACCCCGCGGTCGCGCCCCGCTGCTCGACGAGCACCGCGCGGAAGTGCTGGGCGAGCGGGCGGAGGAGACGGCCGACGACTGAGACCGGCTGCTGGAACTGGTTCCCGGAGCGACCGCCTGTCGATCGCGGTCCCGGCGACGACCGCACTGTCGGAGCCGGTTTCGAGTACCCCCGTTACCAGTGGATTCTTGGTGTGACAATTCAAGGAACCAGGCATGAGTCAGGCGACGCTCTCGGACCGCCCGTACACGAACTCGAATCTCTTCTCCGGCTACTATCTCGACGAGCGGATTCAGGACCGCGAAGAGTGGGACTGCGACGACGCCGCACGGGCGGCCATGGACGACCTGCAGTCGCTGTACGACCTCGAGTCGGGGCTGGTCGACGGCTACAAGGAAGATCCCCTGATCGACAACTGGATCGACGAGGTGCTCGAGGTGTTGGGATTCGGGACGAACGTCGAGACGACGCTGCCCGAGGGCGGGGGCTACATCGACGTGTTGCTGTTCGAGAACACCGAGGCGCGCCGTGACGCGGCGGAGGTCTACCTGAGTTCCGAGGACACGACCGACCTGTTCGAGCGGGGTGTCGGACTGGTCGAGGCCAAGCAGTGGGACGCCGACTTCACGACCCGGTTTAGCGACCAGCGGCCGTATCGGAACGCCTCCCATCAGATCAAACACTACCTCGAGCGGACGCCCGAGCGGATTCAGTGGGGCGTGTTGACCAACGGCCGCAAGTGGCGACTCTACGGGACGAACGACTACGAGACTCAGACCTACTACGAGATCGACCTGCCGGAACTGCTCGAGCGCGGGGATCTCGAGGCGTTCAAGTACTTCTATACGTTCTTCCGGCCGGCGGCGTTCCGCGAGTCGGGAGGGACGACGTTTCTCGATTCGGTCTGGTCGGAGAGCGAGACGGTCGCGCAGGAACTCGGCGAAGACCTCCAGGACAACGTTTTCACGGCGCTGCGGGTGCTGGGCCGTGGCTTCGCCGAGACGAACGACCTAGCGATCGAGCCGGACGACGACACGGGGCTCGGGGAACTCAAGGAGCAATCGCTCGTGTTGCTCTATCGGTTGATGTTCGTCCTCTACGCCGAGTCGCGGGGGCTGATCCACCCGGAGGGTGGGGACGCGGTCGCGGAGTACGAGGAGAACTTCAGCCTCGACGAACTGCGCCTCGAGATTCACGAGGAGATCGGCGAGGTCGACGCCGGATTCGACGACGCCTACAGCGAGCACTCGACGACGATGTGGAGCCGGCTCGAGGACCTGTTTCGCCTGATCGACGAGGGCGAGGAGTCGCTCGGGATTCCGCCGTACAACGGCGGGTTGTTCAATCGGGAGACCCACGATTTCCTGGCCGAGCACGAGGTCAGCAACCGCCATCTCGCGGAGGTCATCTATCGGATTTCCACGACGGAGAACGACGAGGGGCGGTACGTGTTGGCCGACTACGCCGACCTCGATACGCGGCATCTGGGGAGCGTCTACGAGGGGCTGCTCGAGCACCAGTTCCGGATCGCGCCGGAGGCGTACGCGGCGGTGGCGGCGGACGGCGGGCAGGTCTGGAAGCCGGCTACGGAGGTGTCCGTCGCGGAGGCGGTCGAAACGGTCGACGAAGGCGAGCTGTACGTCGTCAACGACGAGGGCGAGCGGAAGGCCACGGGGGCGTACTACACGCCGGACTACGTGGTGACCTACATCGTCGAGGAGACGGTGGGGCCGCTGGTCGACGAGATCACGGCCGACCTCGAGGAGCAGGGCCTCGAGCCGGGGACCCACGAGTATCTCGGGGCGTTCTATCGGCGGGTGACGGATCTGAAGATCCTCGATCCGGCGATGGGGAGCGGGCACTTCCTGACGCGGGCGACGGAGTATCTCGCCCAGCAGGTGATGGAGGAGGTGCGCGAGATCGAGGGGGCGACGGCCTTCGACGAACAGCGGGTACGCCGGGACGTGGCCAAGGAGTGTATTTACGGCGTCGATCTGAACGGGATGGCCGTCGAACTCGCGAAGTTGTCGATGTGGCTCGAGACGCTGGCGGCCGACCAGCCCCTTGCGTTCCTCGATCACCACCTCAAGGCGGGGAACTCGTTGGTAGGGTCGGACGTGACCGACGTGCTCTCGAGCGAGACCGCGGACAGCGACGGGCAGTTGACCCTCGAGCAGGCGCTGGCGCGGGTTCGCCAGGACACCCTGGAACACGTCATGGAGCGGATGCAGGAGTTGCTCGAGATCGACAACGAGTCGCTCGCGGACGTGAAGTCGATGGAGGAGATTTACGACGAAGTGCGGGCGGACCCGTTCTACCAGCGGTTGTTCGAGGTGGCGAACGTCCACACCGCCGAGCGGTTCGACCTGGACGTGCCGGAGGGGGCGTACGAGCGAATGGCGCGGGCGATCGACGACGACGAGGCGTGGGCGGCGGTGCAGGCCGAGGGCTGGTTCCAGACCGCACAGGCGATGAGCGGTGACGAGGCGTTTTTCCACTGGGAGTTGGAGTATCCCGAGGTGTTCTTCGACGATGATGGGGAGAAGCGAGAGGATGCTGGGTTTGATGCAGTCATTGGGAATCCTCCATACTTAGCATTTCAGGAGGGAAGTGAACAAACTAGAGGATACTATGAAAGTGAATATGTCACGCCCTATAGAAACTATGATGCATATGTAGTTTTCACTGAAAAAGGTATAGAACTGTTGAACGCTGACGGTGGATGGTTCGGATATATAATACCGAATAAATTCATCCGATCACAATACGGGGAAAAGCTAAAAGAATACATACATGAGAAGTCCCATGTTGATAGTCTAATTGATTTTGATGATGGCTCTGTATTCCGTGATGCAACGAATTATGTTTGTATTCCAATCCTACAAAAAGGAGAATCATACGAAGAAACATATTACATGGAAAATAGTAGTCCAGAGAAAGCAGTTTCTTTAGCTCGGAGTGAACATGACGATGATTGGTCGAGAATCCCGCCCGAAGCAATGAAAGAATGGCGGTTATTTGACGAAGGTGTGTATTCGGTTCTGAATTCAATAAACGAATATCCTGATCTTGAAGCAGTCGTTAATAATATCTTTGAAGGTGCACGTCCTGGCGGTGAAAAAGTCTACTATTCGACCAATGTGGAGAATGTTGAAGAAGAGCTTCTCCGTCCATTTATTAAAGCCGAAGACATTGATCCGTTCTCCATCTCTCTATCGAACAAAAATATAATATTCCCATATAAGAGAAATAGTGAGAAGTATGAGTTAATTAATATAGAAAACTATCCCAAAACACACTCCTATTTAGAGGAAAACTCAGGAGACATATACGGAGAATCCGGATCGGAGTTCGATATTGATTTAGAATATGGATATTATCACACTCCAGAAAAATTGGAGAGTGAAGATTTGATTCTTTGCCCAGATATTGCAAAAGAAAATGAATTCGCTATTAATATAGATGAAACGCCAATATTCCCGAACACTGTCTATGCAATCGATGTTAGTAATAAAAGTGAATTAATCAAACCGATCACTTCAATACTGAACTCTACCCTGATTGAACTTTGTCTCAAGTCAGTAAGTCCAAATGTTCGTGGTGGCTACTACCGATATAAAACGGAGTATCTAGAGGAATTGCCAATTCCTGTCGATAAATTAGAAACGTCTGCTGGCAAGGAGGAGGAGATAAAGGAAGAGATTGAAAATATGTTATCAAACCTCAGCCATTCTATTACTTCTGATACAATAGATACTTTAAATACATTTGTGGGTGGTGAAAGTGAAATATATCGTGACTCACTTTCTGTACTAGCTGAAAAA
This sequence comes from Natrinema altunense, assembly GCF_000731985.1. Lineage (GTDB taxonomy): Archaea > Halobacteriota > Halobacteria > Halobacteriales > Natrialbaceae > Natrinema > Natrinema altunense. The sequence goes on along the minus strand of NZ_JNCS01000002.1, from coordinate 504,607 downwards.
CAAATATTCCTCACTCAGGCTAAACGGTCGCTCAATCTATCTTTCCCAGACTATCTCGGCTCTTATTCTGAAGGACAAACTCTCAGTGAAATTGGTTTCGCGCAACCTCCTGAAGGAGCAGTAGCGTCCATAATTTCAGACACCTCTGAAGACCATCCTAATCTTCGAATCGGCCAAGTTATGGTGATTCGTGAATCTCCTACAGAAATTGAAATTCAGCTAACTGCTAGGTATAAACCTGATCCAGATAAAAAAGGTCGAGAAGCATATACCGAAACTGATCCTTTGCCGGCTCTCAAAATATCGGACCTCACCAAAACCGAGGCCGACCTGATCGAGGCCTTCGTCCCCGTCGCCGTCGACGAGGCCGGCGGCTTCGCGAATTTCCGCGAGAACGCGACCAAGACCAACTCGCCCGTGGATCGGCTTCGAAAGCTCACCCTGCCCGCCGTCGATGACGTTCGGGACGGCCTCGAGAGCTACATCGAGACGAAGGAGCGAGCCGAGGAACTCGAGGCGAAGATCGAAAAGACGGACGAGTTGATCGATGAAATCGTCTACGAACTGTACGGGCTGACTGAGGAGGAGATCGAGATCGTTGAAGACACCGTTGAGAACTGAGATTCAGTAGTCTCCGCTGGATTTCCCTTATTGGCGTCAGTACTCACAGGATACTGATTCCTTCGATCAGTGCGAGTGCAGCGATGGCTGCAATGAGGAACGTGCTGGCAGTTGCTGCCAACGATAGTTTCAACCAACGAATTTTCCGTCCGTTTATGTCTCTGTTATAGAAGAAGTCATGCGCGTAGGTATACGCCATCACCCCTGCATACTCGTCTTCGGTCAGCCCAAGCGTTTCAGCCGTATCTCCCGTCATCTTTGGGCGTTTCGAGTTCCTCGGCTTCAGTGAGAGAATAGCGCACACGATCGAGAGTACTAACGGCGCAACAATGAGTGATATGACGCCGTTTGAAACATGAGTATAGAGCAACCCAGAAATTATTGCTACTAACACTGCGTTCGCTCCCAAGACCACCGAGGCTGAGGAATTAATATTCCACTTGCGAGTATCCTCGTCGGAATATAATTCGTACGCCAGTTTACGCGTCGACTGAATATCTGCGACTTCCGAGGGCGGGATGTACTTCAGAGAAGACTCCGCTCCACTTGTTGTCGCCGTTTGAGAGATTTCCTCTAACTGTTCACTCGTCTCGATCATCGTCCTTCTGAACGTCTTCGCTTTGACTAGACCCGTCGTCTGAGTCGTTATCGTCGGACATAGCCTATAATTAGCAATCCCATATAAATTTGTTACGGTCACTACGTCTCAACGACAGTTTCTGCAAAACATATTCACTCGAGGCCCCGATTACAGCCCGGCCGACCGACGGACGATGTCGACGTGGTGGTGGTTCCGAAGGCTCCTGCCGCCCGGCCGGGTGACTGTCGGGGCTCGAGCGAGCCCCTAATCGTCGGGGTGGACGAGTTTCGGCGGCACCGTACAGCCACAGGGGCTCGCGGAGGCGGTCATGGGGCCGGAGACGGTGAGGAATCCGATGGGGGCACCGCAGCGCGGGCACTCCGGGGGCGGCGAGTCGTCGTCCGGATCGCCGTCGCGGCCGCTACGCATGGGTGGGACACCTCGAGCGGGGGGACGGCGATGACACTCCTGCAGTCGGGCGATTCCGCGGTCGTGCGGGACGTTTATATCCCGGTAGAATGTACGCAATCATTGCTTGCAAATCCCGCCAGGGATTTGGAAGCGAGTCTCGGGTGCTGTTACCACCCGGGACGTTTCGATACGTCCCCTTTCTTCTGGAGACTGCTTCCAGTATATCCGTTGACTCGTTGGCACTTATATCTACTGCAAGCGGCGCGAAAACGGCCGTCGCCGCCCGCGCTCTCGCCGCTCGAGGACCCCCTGCTTGCGGCGGGTCACGGGCCGTGTCGCGGCTCGAGGCCCGCCCTGCGGACGACGGCCGTCCTGACCACACGCCCGTCGCCGTGAGCGAGTCGTCCAGGTTGCGACACGGTTTCGACCGGCCCGCCGATCGACTCGAGACGCCGAACCCGGCGACGGCTCCCCGATCGACCCCCGTTCGACGCGACGGTCGGTCGTAATCGAATGTGGGGACTATCGACGGAACGGGCGCGACGGGCGCTGGAACGCGGGTCATAGTTGGCCCCAACGTATATCCCCGTGGTCTCGAGAATCGAGCCATGAGCATTCGAGACGACCCCCGGCGCGGGAGTGTCTCGATGGACCCGATTCGCGTCCTCCACGTCGATGCCGACCCGGCGTGGACGGCCACGGTCGCCGACTGCCTCGAGCGAGCGGCTGCCCCCATCGAAACGCTCAGCGCGACCAGCGCCAGCGACGCGCTCGAGCGGCTCGAGCACGCCGATATCGACTGTCTCGTCTCGGAGTACGACCTGCCCGACATGGACGGCCTGGCGTTGTTCGACGCCGTCCGAACGGCCCACGACGCGCTCCCGTTCGTCCTGTGTCCCGGGGCGGGCTCGGAGGCCGTCGCGAGCGAGGCGATCGGTGCCGGGGTGACGGACTACGTGCCGAAAGGCGAGGGGGCCGCGACGCTGCGGGACCGTCTCCTCGAGGCCGTCGACGCGATCCGCACCCGCTCGCGCCGCGAGCGCCAGCTCCGCGCCGTCGAAACCGCACGGGAGGGCATCAGCCTGCTCGACGACGAGGGCCGGTTCGTCTACGTGAATCAGGCCTACGCCGACCTCTACGGCTACGAGCCGTCGACCCTGATCGGCACGCACTGGGAACGGCTCTACCCGGACGAGGACGTCGAGACCGTCCGCGAGGAGATCATTCCGACGGTGATGGCCGAGGGCGACTGGTTCGGCGAAACGACCGGCCTCCGGGCCGACGGCACCACCTTCGTCGAGGCCCACTCGCTGTCGACGACCGGCAACGGCGATCTCATCTGTACGGTCCGCGACGTGACCGACCGCGAGGAACGCAAGCGCGACCTCGAGCGCTACGAGACGATCATCGACGCGCTGGGCGATCCGGTCTACACGGTCGATTCGGAGGGACGGTACGCGTTCGTCAACGACGCCTACGCCGCGATGACGGGGTACGAGAAGGACGATATCGTCGGCCGCCACGTCTCGTTTCTCCTCGACGAGCCCTCCGTGGAGCGCGGCGAGGACTGCGTCCGATCGCTGCTCTCCGACGACACCGACGCCCGCCAGCGGACCTACGAGATCACCGTCGAAACGAGCGACGGCGAGCGGATTCGCTGTGAGGACAACGTCTCGCTGTTGCCCCTGGCGGACGGTCGCTACCGGGGCGTCGCCGGCGTCGTTCGCGACATCACCGAGCGCAAGGCCCGCGAACGCGAACTCGAGCGCTACGAGACGATCCTCGAGACGCTGCCGGACGAGGTGTACTCGCTGGACGCTGCGGGCGTCATCACCGAGATCGTTCCCCCGATCAATGACGACGTGTCGACGACGGGGCACCGACCCGAGGAACTGGTCGGCGAGCACGTCTCGGTCATCATGGACGAGGACGATATCGACACCGCCGAGTCGGAAATCGAGGCGCTGTTGCACGATGCCGACCGCGAGCACGCGTCGTTCGAAATGGAGACGATCACGAAAGACGGCGAGCGCCACCCCAACGAGAATCACGTCGCGGCCCTGCCGCCGGACGAGGACGGCCGCTTCCGCGGTACCGTCGGCGTCCTGCGCAACATCGCCGACCGGAAAGCCCGCGAGCGGGAACTCAAAGCGCAAAACGAACGCCTCGACCGGTTCGCCGGCATCGTCTCCCACGACCTCCGGAACCCGCTGAACGTCGCCCAGGGGCACCTCGAGCGGGTCCGCGAGACCGGCGACTGCGACGACGACGATCTCGAAGCCATCGCCTGGGCCCACGATCGGATGGCGGTCCTGATCGAGAACCTCCTGACGATCGCACGCGAGCGCGACCCCGACCCCGACACCGAACCGGTCGACCTCGCGGCCCTCGTTGCGGACTGCTGGCGACACGTCGAAACGGACGACGCCGCGGTCGCGATCGAAACGGACGCCGTCGTTCGGGCCGACCGCGCCCGCCTCGCCCAACTCCTCGAGAACCTCGTCAGCAACGCCGTCGAACATGGCTCGACGAACCCCGACGCACGGGCTCGGCGGGACGCCGAACCCGACGGCGCCGCCATCACGCTCACCGTCGGCGACCTCGACGAGGCGGCGGCCGACGGGTTCTTCGTCGCCGACGACGGCCCCGGCATCCCGGCCGCCGAGCGCGACAGGATCTTCGAAAGCGGCTACTCGAGCGATGGGGCCGGGACCGGCCTCGGACTCGCGATCGTCGAGCGGATCGCCGACGCCCACGGTTGGACGGTGACCGTCACCGAGGGAGCCGACGGCGGGGCGCGGTTCGAACTGACCGGCGTCGACCTGGTCGACCGGCCCGGCGACGAGGAGTAATCCTTTTGCGGGACCCCGACACACGTCCGGGTATGAGCAGCAACTGGCCGGTCGATCCCGACGGCGAGGAGGGCAGCGAGGGGATGCGCAAGTTCGACATGCGGATCATCGCGGACAAGGTCGACGAGGAGGAGGACTTCCCGATGGACCGCGACGAGTTCGTCGCGGAGTACGGCGACTACCCGATCCGGATCAACTACGAGACGGTCGTCCCGATGAGCGAGATCTTCGAGTACGTCGAACCCGCGGAGTTCGAGACGATGCTCGACATGCACAAGGCCGTCGGCGCTGCGATGCGTGCGGGCGACTTCTGGACGTACCACCCGAAGGGCAGCGACCCCGAGAAGAAACACGCCTGAGCGGCCCCCATCACGAATCTGGATTGCGTATCGCTTATACGACGCCGTTCGAAATGAACGCCCACAGTGACTAACACGCAGGTAACGCTCGTTCAGATCGACAACTACGGACCCTGGACCGTGACGCCGGAGCCGCGTCGGGAGGCCGACCTCCAGACCATGCAGTCCCGGCTGTTCGCCGAAATCTCGCAGTTCGTCGGTAACCGCGGCGGGTACGCCTTCTTCACTCGCTTCGACAACATGATCGCGGTGACCAACGGCTGCTCGCTCGAGGACCACGCGCTGTTACAGGAGTCGATCGGCAACCGGTATCCCGTCACGCTCAGCCTCGGCGTCGCGACGGGGACCAGCCCCGTGCAGGCGCTGTCCGATGCCACGGCCCGCTTACAGGAGGCCGGCAGCGCACAGGACGAGACCCGCCGCGAGTGTCTCGAGGGGCGGGGCATCGAGGACGGCTACCGGGCCGACGACGACGTCCAGATCGCCCACTTCGACGTGGTCAACGCGACCGGCAACTACACGGACGAACTCAACGCCTTCGACACCTTCATCGAGATCGAGCAGGGGTACGCCGAACTCATGCGCCACATGCGCTACACCCACGACAGCCTCTCCTTTTTCGTCGGCGGCGACAACGTCATCGTCGTCTGTCCCGACCTCGAGGCGGCCGACTACGAGGAGGCCACCGCCCACGTCGAGGACGCCGTCGACGTCGAGATGCAGGTCGGCGTCGGTCGCGGGGCGAGCGCCCACGAGGCCGGCTTCGCGGCGAAACACGCCCTCGAGACCTGTCGGGCCGACGGCACTCGTGTCGAACTCGAGTGGGAGACGGCCTGAGAGCGGTGAATTAGGGAACTTCGCCGGCGGCTTGCTTAAGTGTGACGGGGGTAGCTTTTAGCCCGTTCGTGGGCATCGTTCAAATATGGAATCGGAACTGTCCGTCAGGGATGTCCTGACGTCCGACTACGTCGGCGTCAGCGAGTCCGACACCGTCCGCGAGGTCGTTCGACTCATGCGCGAGGAACGGACGAGTTGCGCGCTGGTCGTCCGGGGCGCGGAGCCGGTCGGCATCGTGACCGAGTGGGACGTGCTCGGACTCGTCGCCGACGACCGCGATCCGTCGGCGACGACCGTCGGCGACGCGATGACGACGCCGGTCATCACGGTCGGTCCCGACCGATCGCTCACCGACGTTGCGACCACGATGGCCCGCCAGAACATCCGCAACATCGTCGTCGAAGCCGCCGACGGCATCGTCGGCCTGGTCACTCAACGGGACGTCATCGCCGCGGCGGGCTCGTTCCAGGCGACGATGACGCCCTCCCGCTCGAACGAGCCGCCGGTCGATCGCGACCGCGGGGCCGCCGACCCCGCAGCGACCCGGACGACCGAGGAGGACGACACCCAACTGCTCCCCAACGGTGGCGATGAGTACACCACGCAGGGCATCTGCGAGGCCTGCGGCTCGCTCGCCGACGCGCTCTGGGATGCCAACGGCCAACTCGTCTGTACGGACTGTCGGACGGTGTGATCGGCTGTCGATCCCGACCCGGCAGGCGTCGTATCAGCGGCTCCCGATACGTATCTCTCCGATAGAAAGACCTTTCGGGTGTCGCGGTGGACAGGTCGATAATGATCGCGACCCTCGACGACCTGGACGTCGAAGGGACTACCGTCGGTGTTCGCGTCGACGTCAATAGTCCGATCGACGACGATGACACGCTCGCGGACGATGCCCGACTGCGCGCACACGTCGATACCCTGTCGGAACTGCTCGAACGCGGCGGTCAGGTCGCCGTCCTCGCCCATCAAGGTCGGCCCGGCGGCGACGACTTCGTCTCGCTTGCCTCCCACGCCGACCGCCTCTCGACACTGCTCGACCAGCCCGTCGACTACGTCGATGCGACCTTCTCCGAGGCCGCCCGCGAGGCCGTCAGGGACCTCTCGAACGGCGGCTGCGTCGTCCTCGAGAACACTCGCTTCTACAGCGAGGAGTACATGGAGTTCGACCCCGAACGAGCCGCCCGGACCCACCTCGTCGAGGGCCTCGAACCCGTTCTAGACGCCTACGTCAACGACGCCTTCGCCGCGGCGCACCGCTCACAGCCCTCCCTCGTCGGGCTCCCGTCCGTTCTCCCCAGCTACGCCGGCCGCGTGATGGAATCCGAACTCGACGTGCTGGGCTCGATCGAGGAGACCGACGCCCCCCGAGTCTACGTCCTCGGCGGCGCAAAGGTCTCCGACTCGATCGACGTCGCCTGGTCCGTCCTCGAGAAGGGGCTGGCCGACCACGTCCTCACCGCGGGCGTCGTCGGCAACGTCTTCCTCATCGCCGACGGCGTCGATCTCGGCGACGCCAGTTCCGATTTCATCTACGACCAGGGGTACTGGGACGAGATCGACCGCGCCGCCGACCTGCTCGACGCGTACGGCGACCGGATCGCACTCCCGCGGGACGTCGCCGTCGCCCGGGACGACGACCGCCACGAACTCGGCGTCAACGCCTTGCCTCCCGGCGACGGCGAGGCCGCGATGGACATCGGCGACTCGACGCTGGACTACTACCGGCGGATACTCGCGGACGCGGAGACCGTCATCCTCAACGGCCCCGCCGGCGTCTTCGAGGACGAGCGCTTCCAGACGGGGACCCGGGAACTCTACGGCGCTGCTACCGACATCCCGACGAGCATCGTCGGCGGCGGCGATACGGCCGCCGCCCTGCGAACGCTCGGCGTCGAGGGCTTTTCCCACGTCAGTACCGGCGGCGGCGCCGCGTTGCGGATGCTCACCGCCGAATCGCTTCCCGCCGTGACGGCACTCGAGAATGCCCCCCAACGACCCGCAGCCGACGATTGAACGCGCGACTCGCGACGACATCGAACCCCTCACGGACTGCTGGGTCCGCCTCGCCCGCGATCAGCGCCAGTACGGGTCAGCGATCCGCGCCGACGCGAATCGCGAGACCATGCGGGAGACGCTCGGTGCCTATCAGGTCAGCGACGGCCTGTTCGTCGCCCGTCTCGAGGGCTCGATCGTCGGGTTCGCCACGGTCTCGGTCGAACGCGGCTCCCTCGAACTCGACGAGACCCGAGGCATGCTGTCGAACATCTACGTCGAACCCGCCTATCGGAATCGCGGCATCGGCACGGCGCTGCTCGAGGCCGCCGAGGCGTCGCTGGCCGACCGCGGCGTCGACACGATGCTGCTCGAGGTGATGGCCGATAACGAGTCCGCCCGGCGGTTTTACCGCCGCACGGGGTACGACGAGGTCCGGGTGACGATGGGGCGGTCGCTCGAAAGTCGGGAGCAAAACGATACACATTCAAAGGAGGACGGCTAACCAACGGCCTGCGCCAGGGGAGCATGGGCGGTTCATGCACTCGACTTGTAATCGAGACTTCCGGGGTTCAAATCCCCGCCCTGGCTTAAACCCTTACGTTCAAAGCACCTACTGGCTGATGCCGCCTGTTTTGGGGAGGAGAGGTACAGTCCAGGAAGCCGAGTAATCCGAACCGACGGGTCAAAACACGTTCTACCGCCGGTCGAACGGAGGTGTCGTCGCTCGAGCACTGCGACCGATAGGGCAGGCCCGTTCTGCGGAGCCTCGGCGACACCGAGGCTGCCGAGTCCGTCCTCGGTCGCCGAAACGCGGTGAGCGAACGGTCCGGGCCGGCTGGACGGCGGACGACGGGTAATTTACGCCGCTCGACGACGCGTCACACGTCCGCGATTACAACCGGCCTGCCAAACCACCATTGAAGCTGTCCTGACAGTTCGTGTCCCCAGAGGGAGTCAAGATGGGAACGCTGGCGGCCGCAAAAAGTAGTGAATGTCTCTAGACTCCGGCCGAATTATACCTTCTCAACGCCGTGTTCGGATTCCCAGCCGGGTCCCTTGCCGAAATCGAGTTCGACGAACTGCTCGCCCGACGATTCGTAGATGCTGAGCACTTCCGTTTCCCACCCGCGGCACGCGTAGGGGCCGGTCCGACTCCAGTCTCCGTTCGGCGGATCTTCCATCAGGTTATAGCAGTCATCACAGTCACTACAGGGAGTGTACTTGACTGTGTCGCCGACTGAGAGGTGGGTCGCCGAAGCGCTTCCGGCTGCCATCGCGACGCCACCGACGCTGGCGAGTCCGATGCCGGTTTTTCGAAGGACGCTACGTCGATCGATACCTGTGACATTGTCTGACATTTCTGCATCGGATAGGCATCGCCAATAATAATAAATCTTTGCTAGAACTAGTTTTACCTTACATGTATATTTCTCACTTATTAAATGTCGTGGCGATGCGTGGTGAGGATCGTCTCCCTCGAGTCGCCCCTCAAGTACCGCTTGCTCGGTCCGAAATCGATCCGGAGGCCTTGTCGGTGGCCACGGCGGTCGTGGACCCACAGTCGAGTCGACGAGCGTCGCCGGTAGTAGCTGCAACTTCGACTCAAACGGATGGGTGAGAACACGGGAGTGTTGGTGGTGATGCGCCAGTACGAAGCCACCGGATTGAAACGACCGGTCATCGAACGGTCACATACTGACAGCGCCGATGACGGACTCCGACCAACCGCCGACACCGGACCGCTTGACCGATCTTCTCGACGACAGCGAGCACGAGGAGGTGGTTGCAAAGCTGGAGCGGATCGGTGGGGCAGACGCCGACACTCGCAAGCGAGCGTTGCGGGCGGTTCGGACGGACGCCGAAGAGCGTCCAAGCGCGTTCGACGGACTCGCTGCCCCGCTCGCGACGTTTCTGGTCGACGACGACCGTGCGGTCAGACTAACCAGTGCCAAACTGTTCGTCACCCTCGCAGCGTCGGACTCGAGTGTCGTCCTACCCGTTATCGACCCGCTTGCGGAGCGACTGACCGATGACGAGGAGTTCTATTACGTCCGAGCGCGGTGTGCCGAAGCACTCGGCTACGTCGCGCTCGAGTTCCCCGAGGAAGTCAGTGATCCGGAGATATTGGCAGACCTTCGCATCGGGCTGTCGTTCGACGAACCGGAAGTCAGAACGAAACTCGCGAAGGCACTGGCGTACGTAGCGCTCGGTGACTCGAGCCGGCTCCGGCATCAGGTCCCGTCGCTGGCCGAGCATCTCGATGCCGAACTCGAACTCGTCAGGTACCAGCTCTGTACGGCGCTTGTCGCGGTCGGGTGTGAGAATCCCGAGAGGATGTCCGAAGCAGAGAGTGATCTGCGAGAACGGTTGGACGACGAGAGTCCCTACGTCAGGGGCCGAGCAGCGGAGGGTCTCGCGTTGGGTATACGGTCGGAAGCCTCGATTGATCCGATCCCAGATCTCGGCAGGGTCGACTCCGGGGACGACGACCCGCCGGCGTTCCTCACCGACCGCGTGCGGTTCCTCCGGGAGTCGCTGTCGGACGACGCGGAGTCCGTGGAGGCGCTAACCGGTCTCGGGACCGTCGAGTCGATCCGGGATGGGACGGACGACGTCGTCGAAGCGATTACGTCGCCCGACGGTGCCGAGTGCCAACACTGCGGACTCGACTTGCCCGAGAGCGGTCCGCCGATGTGTCCGCGCTGTGGCGCACCACACTGACTGATCTAGACTGGCCGACTATTCGGAACCGTTTTATATTTTTAGGCTAGCCTAAAACACATGGCAGATGACGCCACTGAGCACGGGGCACCGACGCGACGTGAGTACGTGAAGTTCGGCGGGACAGTCGTTGGTGGGGGGCTGCTCGCAGGGTGTGTGAGTCAGTCCGACTCGGATTCGACGCCGGAGAACGGGAGTTACTCGGTGACGATGGCACCCATGGGCGAGGTTACGTTCGAGGAGGTTCCACAGAACGTCTTCACGATACTGGGCCACCACGCGGACATGTTGCTGGCACTCGGGCGTGGCGACGACATCAACGCGATGCACGCCCCCGAATACCACCAGTCGCTGTACCGGAAATTCTTGCAGCGCCTCGACGGGGTCTCGGTCGACTGGGAGGGACTGTACTCCTCGTGGCCGCCGACGGAGGAGAAGTTGTACGAACTGGACAGCGACGTTCACATCGCAGACCCTGCGAAGGTCGCGACGGCCACCGGATGGGACGACAGCGACATCAGCAAGATCGATGAGAACGTCGGCCCGTGGTTCGGGAACACCCTCAGTGGCACCCATCGGGAACCGCCGTCGGGCTGGGCCGACGAATACGAATACTACACGCTGTGGGACATTTTCGCCAAGATTGCGCAGGTGTTTCAGGAGACCGAACGGTACGAAGCACTCGCTGCGGTCCACGAGTCGATGCTGGAAACTATCGAGTCGAACCGTCCGCCGGAGAGCGACCGGCCAAGCGCGGCGCTGGTAACGTTCGCATCGGACGAGAAAAAGGCGTGGGGCTACAAGATGAACTACCCGGGCTACTACGCCGCACACACTCGGCCGATGGGCGTTACTGACGCGCTCGCCGACGTCACCGGGGACGGGTACGGCGAGGACGGCCGGAACATCACGCTCGACTACGAACTCCTCCTCGAAGCGGACCCGGACGTGTTGCTCGTCCTCGGCCCGATGACGACGTACCACGACCTTGACGACATCCGGACGGAGCTGGAGGAAGGCGCCGCCACGAGCGATCTCACGGCCGTGGACGAGGGCACCGTCTACGCCCAGGGGGCGCGTCGACAGGGACCGATCCTCAACCTCTTCCAGATGGAAATGACCGCGAAGCAGTTGTACCCCGACCAGTTCGGCGAGTGGCCCGGCTACGTCGACGGCGAACCGTACCCGGAGATCCCCGAGGACGAACGGTTGTTCGACCGCCAGCGAATTGCGGCCATCATCAACGGTGAACTCTGAGCGCCGATCGTTGGTTGCCGAGGTCACCCCACGCCGGTCGGGAGAACGATAGTCGCCCCTGCGATAGTGTCAACTGACGCGATTTGCACGCCGATCCCACAGCCGTCGTGCGACCAGCTATGCAGTGACGGTCAGTGGCTCGATAGGTCAAACAACCGTTTGACCCTGACCAAGTCATATATCCCGTGTCCGAGAGTATCCGACATGGATCGACGGACACTCCTCGTCGCGGGCGGGACCTCCCTCACTACCCTCGCGAGTGGCTGTCTCAGCGACTCGAGCACCCCGGATCGGAGCGCCGACGAACCCGATAACGGAACTGAGAAGTCGCGATCGCCGTCTCCCGATGCCGGGATTTCGGTGACCGATATCGTCGTGCGAAAGGCCGTCACGTACGAATCCATGATGGGGTCAGGTGGCGTTCATGCCGAAGACGGGACACAGTATATCGTTGCCTCGGTGCAGGCCGACGAGGACCTCCGGGCATCGGACTTCACGTTCGAGACGGCTGCGGAGTCCTGGACCCCGGGACTCCCCGACAGCAGGGGCGGGACGAACTTCGCGGTTGCGGGCCACGGGGGCAGACCGGTCGGTCGACACAGCGGTGGCGAGGAGTCATATCTCGCGTTCGCGGTCCCGTCACCGCTCTCGGCATCGAACCCGCGTATTCGGTACGCGGACGCCGACACAACGTGGCCGCTCACCGCAGCAGGACGCGAGCGGTTAGCTGCGCCCGCTCCCAGTTTCGAACTGCTGTCGCTGACCGTCCCGGATACGGTGTCCCGCGGAGAGCCGCTTCCGGTGTCGCTGACCGTGACGAACACCTCGGAGACCGACGGCCGGTTTCTCGCAGCCCTGTATTGGCCGACGGAACGAATTGCGGACGACGACGAATCCCACATCCTCGAGCGCGAGGTGTCCGCCGGCGACGACGCGACGTTCTCCCTCGAACTCGACACGGAGTACACGACCGAGACACCGGACTCGGTGACGCTGTCGCTTCGGGGGTATCTCACCGCCGACCGTGAGGTTACGGTTCGGGAGCGTTCCGCACGGGACTAAGCGCGTCGGCTGCCCCGGTCTCCCGACCGACCGTCATCTCGAGTCCACCGACGGCCGCGACGGGCTCGAGGTCGTGATCGACGCGTCGGGCGGCAGCCGGGTCCCGGCGTGCCGCGTGCGGTCTCATTCCGCGTAGGCCTCGTGTTCCGGCGTCCACTCCGATCGCGGGAGTTCCTTCCAGAAGTAGTCCCCGCGGGGCGGGATCTCGTCGGCGGCGGGATCGACTGCGTACAATTCGCCGGAGGCGATCCCCGTCAGGATATCGGTCATGACCGTGTTGATGACCGTCACGAGCCTCCCGTTCGCCGCGTTGCCGAGGTCGCTCGCCTGGCCCCGGAACTCGAAGAGGACGCTCCCGCGGCCCAGAACGCCGTGGGCGTTTCGAGCGATGTTGGCGGTGGTCCCGCCCGGATAGGTGTCCCACGTCGTGTGGCCGAGATCCGCCGTCTCCTGATACGCGTACGCGGAAATCCGCCGGGAGAGGGCCACCGCCTCGTCGGGCTGCCGCGTTGAGCGGCCACCTGGTCGAGGCATTGATCAGTTCGCACTCGTCGTTTCGGAGGGTGAACTGGTGGTACCAGTCACAGACGATGTCGGCGTCGACCTCGTCGGCTTTGTCGAGCATCGCCTGCGTTTCGGGTGAGGGGTTCTCGTCCGGGATTCGGTCGGGATCGATACCATCGACCTCGGCGAGGACGTCCGGATCGACGGCGAAATAGTGTTGCCGGTTCGGGTCGACCGACCCACACTGATCCGGGCCGTAGTACGGGTCGTGATGGCACACGTCCGCCGGCCGCCCGTTTTCCCGCGCCGGCGTTTCGGTCTCGTCCGCCGGTGCCCAGCCATCGGGGTTATGGCGCGGAATAACGTGGAGTGTCACTTCGTTCAGGATGTCCGCGGTGCGACGCCCGCCAGCGGCGAATTTCGTGAGGAGTTGTAGCGCGGCTTCCGTCGTATGTTGCTCATCGCCGTGTTGCTGGGTCACGTAGAACACGTCGGTGTCACCACCGTCGATACGTACGTAGGGAATCGGTCGCCCGTCCCAGGTCTCACCGATCGGTTCGTACTCGAGGGAACTCCGCGCGTCGAGTTTCTCGAGCGTGCGATAGAGCGTTTCGTTGTTCGTAAACGAGTTGTAATTGATCGACGCCGTGTCCGGCGGGAACGGCCCGCCCGGTTTCACGAAGTCCCCTCGACACCCCTCAGCGCTGCCGAGACCCGTTCCGACGGTTCCGACTCCTGCGATACCACTGAGTGTGTTGAGCATCGTCCGCCGCCTCAGTAGCCGATTGACCACTATTATTTAATTATTAATAAGCATGTTCCAGCAACATACTGGAAGAGAATCGTATTGGCTAGCTACTGCCGGGGTACCGAACTGAGTACGATCTCGTTCCGGAACGGATTGTTCGAAACAGTTACATGACTCCGGGACGTACTCGACAGCGGGACGTTCGTCCCGCCCCTGGCGGAATAAAAGGCACTCCGTAGCGGTTGCCGCCGAAAGCGACCGGCAATACGCACACGACCGAGCTTGGGACGGCCGAGGGCACGGCTGTCGCGGGTGACGTCCGAGCCAAAGCCGGTCGCTGACAGGTGGTTCCCGCCGGCGTGTCACGAGACGAAGCCCCCTGGGGGCCACGCGCGATCTCGAGGCTTGGCGACGAAGCCCCGCGCTTAAGCCGGTCGAAGGGGTCGCGCGGATGTGTTCGAACACGGAGCCCCATCTGTTCGAGTTCGCCGGTATCGAATTCGTCGTCCGACCGGTCCGATTCCCGGTCACCGATCGCTCGCACGATCAGCACCGAGGCCGAACGACCAGCCACGGTTACCGGCCGTCGTTCGCCCGTTTCGTCCAGCCACAGTTGAGACACGGACTGAGCCGGAGCGGTTCGCCACACCGCTGACAGTGGCCGTTCGGATACTGTCTCCCGTCCCCATCCCTGTCAGTCATTCGAACACCCCATGTGCTGCTATCGAACGTGACGCATATAAAATATCGGCCCAGCGTCACTTATTTAGACGTCCGATCGAGGCAGTATTTCGGCAGCGGCCCGTCGACGACCCGCCGACGTGAGAGAGTGACAGCACGCCGGACTCGAGGTCGGAGACGAGAAGTCGTCGGGAGAAGCCAAGACGAGTGCGACTGCTCTCGGATGCGCGGGAAGCCGTCGACTCGAGACGGAGTGGTCGGTCTCCGACGAGCGGGCCGGGTTCCCACGCGAGGCGAGCGGCTGCCGCAGACGGTCGGACGCGAGGCGAGCGGCCTCGAGTCGGGCGGGCACGGAATGTGAAACGCGGATCGGCCGAGGTCCTCACCAGAATCCGAGCAGGTTCCCCGTGACGACGACGGCGAATAGCACCAGTGCGAGCGCCACGAGCACTACCGACTCGGGCGAACCGGACGAGTGGAAAACGCGCGTGAGTCGTCCCGATCCCATCCCATCCCCGCTGACGATCAATCGCTCACCCTCCTTGCTTGCCATGCGGTATCATAGGCTGACTTTCACTAAAAACTGTTTGTAGCGTCCCTGTCATTCCGGACCGAGTCCCGGACGTGGTGGCCGTCGACACGTACTCGATCGTCACCGTCGGCGGAGTCGAGCGGCCGATCCGAAATCGGCCATCGACGGACGCGGGCAGGTTCGATGTGGGCAGTTTTATCATCGTGCATCGCTCCCGTGTAACTGTCCGCGGGGACCCTCGAAACCACCACCTACCGCCCCCGTGGGCGACCGTTTTCCGCGCAGTGAACGCCGTACTCTCCGCGACCGACGACGCGACGGACCGTCGGGACTCGACGCCTCCGAACCGGGGTGTGCCGATCGATGTCGACGCCACGACACGGCGACGAGTCGTTCGGGCGATCACTCGAGCCCCGGTGGCCCCTATTCGGTTTCCGGCCCCTTCGCAACGCGGGCCTCGCTCGTCAGGGCGTCGACGTGGACGTGAAGCGACCCCGACTCGGTCTCGAGCGGGACGATCCAGGAGGCACTGGTCCGGTGTGGCGTCTCGCGAACGGTCACGTCGTCGTACCCGTCCCGTTCCGCCGTCGTTCGAGCGATCCGTGCGGCCTCGTCCGCATCTTCGATCCGGATTTCGTCGTTCAAGCGAACGGTTACGACCGGCACGTCCGCCATCCGGACGATCCGTTCGGTGACGCTCCCGACCAGGACCCGATCGAGGCCGGTCCGCCCCTGGGTCCCCATGACGATCATGTCGACGTCGTGTTCGTCGGTGTACTCGAGGATCTCCTCGTGGGGGACGCCCCGTTCGACGGCCGTCACGGCGTCGACCCCCTCCCGGGTCGCTTCGGCTTCGACGCGCTCGACCGCACGCTCGGCGGCCGAAATCGCGTCGTCGGTCTGCAGCGTGCCGAGCGGCCCCTGCGGTACGATCGACAGCGCGTGGACCGTCGCGTCGAAGCGATCCGCGATCGTCAACCCGTGCGTGATCGATCGACGTGTGCCGTCGCTCCCGTCCGTCGGAACGAGGATGTCCTGATACATGCTACGGCGGAATTAGGGGGCACGGTCGTAAATACCCTCGAGTCGTCGCTAGCCCGTTGCGAGCGGTTCCCTTCCCCTTCTCCCCTCGAGAAGCTATCAGACCGATTATCGATGGAAAGGAATACGGCCGCATTCTCCGAACGATGTAAATCTTTTTTACGACACGCGAAAACGCATGACATGGACTATGACAAATCTTGTCACTCACGTCGCGGACGCCGTCGAGGAACATGGCGACAACACCGCGATCGGGTTCCAGGGGGCCGAAACGAGTTACGAGGAGTTCTGGGGGCAAACCGGGGCCTTCGCGACTGCGCTCGAGGAACGAGGGCTCGGCCAGGACGACCGCGTCGCGCTCTATCTGCCGAACGTGCCGCCCTTCCTGATCGCGTTCCACGGGACGCTTCGGGCCGGCGGGGTCGTCGTCCCGATGAACCCCCAGTACAAGGCTCGCGAGATCGGTCACCTATTGGACGACAGCGGGGCGAAGGTCGTCGTCGCACTGGCCGATCTCGTCCCGTTCGTGACGGCGGTACGAGACGAGACGAGCGTCGAACACGTCGTGAGCGTCGGCGGCGACGCCGAGGGTGCGAGCACGCTCGAGGAGTTCCTCGAGCCCGGCGACCCGGAGATCGCCGAGCGTGATGACGACGAGGACGCGGTCCAGCCGTATACGTCGGGGACGACCGGGCAACCGAAGGGGGTCCAGCTCACGCACGGCAACCTCGCGTCGAACGCGAACGCGGCGTCGGAACTCGTTCCGGACGGTATCCGGCCGGACGACAAACAGCTGGGGGTCCTCCCGCTGTTCCACATCTACGGGATGACCGTCGTGATGAACACGGCGCTGTTCAACGGTGCCGCGTACTACCCGATGCCCGAATGGGACGCACAGGAGGCCGTGTCGCTGATCGAGGACGAGGAGCTGACGATCATGCACGGGGTCCCGGCCATGTACAACGACGTGATCAATCAGCCGAACGCCGAGGCGTTCGACCTGTCGTCGGTGCGGCTCTGTGGCGTCGGCGGCTCGGGCATTCCGGTCGAAGTCCTGCGCCAGTTCGAGGAGCTCTACGAACCGACGATCTACGAGGGGTACGGGCTCACGGAGACCAGCCCGATCACGCACTTCAACAGCCCGATCGAGGGCCGCCGCGTCGGCAGCATCGGGAAGACCGTTCCCGATGTCGACTCGAGGGTCGTCGACGACGACTTCGGTGCGGTTCCACCGGTCGATGAGGGGCCGATCGACGAGGACGAAGCCGACCTCCACGAGATCACCGGCGAGATCGTCGTCGCCGGGCCGAACGTGATGAAAGGCTACTACGGCCTGCCAGACGCCAACGAGGCGGCGTTCACCGAGGCGGACGGGCGACGCTGGTTCCACACTGGCGACATCGGTTACCATGACGAGGACGGCTTCTTCTACGTCGTCGACCGCGAGAAGCACATGATCGTCACCGGCGGCTACAACGTCTATCCACGCGAGGTCGAGGAATTACTCTTCGAGCACGAGGACGTCGCCGACGCCGCCGTCGCCGGGATTCCGGACGACCGCCGCGGGGAGACCGTCAAGGCCTTTATCGTCCGGACGCCCGACGGCGATGTCACGGCCGAAGAGATCACCGAGTACTGTCTGACCAACCTCGCGGAGTACAAACACCCGCGTGAGGTCGAATTCGTCGACGAACTCCCCCGGACGACGACCGGCAAGGTCCAGAAGTTCAAACTCCGCGAACAGGAGGGGGACGCATAATGGCGCTCGGCGACGACGTCCTCCTCGAGATCGATTCCGAGGGGGTTGCGACGATCACACTCAACCAGCCCGAGCGGCGCAACGCGCTCTCGACGGCTATCAGCGACGGCATCTCGGCGGCGCTCGCGGAAATCGAAGGGGGCGACGCCCGCTGTGTCGTTATCGAGGGTGCGGGCGGCGCGTTCTCGGCCGGCGGCGATATCGAATCGATGGTCGAGGGCATCGAGAACGACATCCCCGCCGACGAGCGGGTCCGCGCACTCGAGCGGTCGACGAACGATCTGATGCGGACGCTGATCGACTTCCCGGTGCCGACGATCGCGTTGATCGACGGCCCCGCGGTGGGTGCCGGCGCGAACCTCGCGCTGGCCTGTGACATGCAACTCGCCAGCGAGGACGCCGTCTTCGGCTTCGTCTTCCGGCAGGTCGGCCTGAGCGTCGACGCGGGCACCTCCTATCTGCTCCCCCGGGTCGTCGGCGAGAACGTCGCGAAGGAACTCGTCCTCACCGGCGACATCGTCGACGCCGACCGAGCGGCGGAACTCGGCCTCGTCAACCACGTCTACGGGCGCGACGAACTCGAGGAGCGAGTCGACGAGTTCGTCGACACGATCGTCTCCGGCCCGCCGATCGCGCTTCGCCACGCCAACCGACTCGTCGGCGAGGGGCTGGAGAAGTCCCTCGAGCAGGCCCTGACCGACGAGGCGACGGCACAGGGCATCGTCTTCGAGACCGCCGACCACGAGGAGGGCGTCGACGCCTTCTTCGAGGATCGCGAACCAGAGTACGAGGGCCGGTAGTCGACCGCGGTACTGTCGCTGGCTCAATTCCCCGTGTGCCGTGGGTGATCGCGGTCGTCGTGTTGCTGCTCGTGAGCCTCGTGATGGGTCGGGTCAGCGACCCGTTGTAGCCGTCAATACATTGTCCCAGTCGGACCGAGACGGATACTCGAGGGAGGGACCGGCTATTCGACCTGTCGGGACGCGGTTCCGATCGGCACCACCGTCGACACCCGCGCGTTCTCCTTGAGTTTGAGTCCGCCGTCGGTCACCGACAGCGGGATCAACGGCAGGTGGTCTCGCACCTGCATCGAGGGATGCGAGCCGCCGCGAGCCAGCAGTTCGTTGCGCGGCTGGAGTCGGACCGGTTCCGAGAGGTCGGTCAGGAACTCGTTGTGTTGGATGACGTACTGGCCGCCGTCGAGATGCCACCAGCCGAACTCGTCGTGGGGTGACTCGAGTTCCGTCGGCACGGGCTCGAGGTCGGCGTCCGTGAGTTCGTCGCCGCCGAAGTCGAGACGGCCGGGGGCGGCCACCTCGTAGACGGCGCTGACCGTCAGATCGACGCCGTGGTCCGTGACCTGTACCGGTTCGTACACCAGGTTGTCGATCGACTCGGCGAGGGGTTGGTCGGTGGGCATTTCGGTCGATATGACGGCTCCGAGCGTGAAAATAGTACTGTCAGTGAACGGGCCCGACGGCACTCGGTCGCCGACCCGCCGCCGACCCGCTCCCGATCGGGACCGCCGGCGCGTCGGACTCCCCGAACCCTATGTGCTGGCGACCGTAGCCTCGAGTATGACCGAGGTTCTCGCAGACGGGATCGCTCGCTTCGTTCGCGCGGTCGGCCCGGACCCCGACGAGACGCTGGTCGAGATGGACGAGTACGCCGCCGCTGCGGGGTTCCCCCACGTCGGCCCCGAGGTCGGGGCCTTCCTTCGCTTTGTCGCCCGCCTGACCGACGCCGAGCGCGTCTTCGAGTTCGGGTCGGGCTACGGCTACTCGGCTTACTGGTTCGCCGACGCGCTCCCCGACGACGGCGAAATCGTCCTCACGGAGGTCGACGACGACGAACTCGAACTGGCTCGCGAGTACATGACCGCGGGCGGCTACGACGACATCGCGCGGTACGAACTCGGCGACGCGATGGCGACGATCGACCGCTACGACGGCCCGTTCGACGTCGTGCTGATCGACCATCAGAAGAGCACCTACGCCGACGCGTTCGAGGCCGTTCGGTCGGACGTGCCGGTTGGCGGCGTCGTCGTCGCCGACAACGCGATTACGGCCGGCGTCATCGAGTTCGATGCTCTCCTCGACTGGGCCGAGGGCGGTACCCCGACGGACACCACCGAACACACGCGGGGCATCATCGACTACCTCGAGACGGTGCGGGCCGATCCGGCCTTCGAGACGATCGTCGTGCCCCTCGGCGAGGGCATCGCGGTGAGTTATCGCGTCGAGTAGTCGGTCGTCTCGCCGTCGAACACCTGTTCGTCGGGCTCTTCGGCCGGCGCCGAGGCCCCGTACTCCCGGAAGCCGAGGAAAATCGTCGTTCCGGCGGCGGCGAGCAGCGTCGCCCACGTGATCGCAGTGAGTCCCACGACCGTCACCCGCGCGGGTCCCGGTAGGCTCGAGCCGACGGTCTCGAGGCCAACGGCGTGCGCCACGGCGACGCCCAGAAACGAGAGCCACAGCCCCAACGCGGTGACTGCGAGGCGTTTCCGCGTGACCGACTGAGCGTAGCGAGCGAGACACGCGACGCCACCGACGGCCAGTCCGGTCGCTCCGATGGTGAGAGCGACGTGGTCGACGGTGACGTTCGCGACGCCGGCGACGGCGAAACAGCCGAGCGCGGCAGCCAACGGGGCTCGTTCCGAGCCGTGTCTTGTCGGAATCACGTCGTGCACCGCGTTGCCGGGTTGAGTCGGTGGGCGAATATATAGCTGTTGGCTGATCGTGGGTCGCTCGCACCGGCGGCTCGAGTCGGGGCTCGAACCCGGGATCGCATCGGTGACTGACGGGACCGCTGGCCGGCCGTGGCGACGATCGGCGGCGGTCAGTTCGTCGCCGTTTCTGCCGTTGGGAGGGTAAACGAGAACGTCGAGCCCTCGCCGGGAGTGGAGTCGACCCACAGCTCGCCGCCGTGGCGCTCGATGATCCGGTGACAGAGCGCGAGCCCGATGCCCGTACCCGCGTGTTCCTCGTGGCTGTGAAGGCGCTGGAACACCTGGAAGATCCGGTCTTGATTCTCGGCGTCGATTCCGATTCCCTCGTCGCGGACGGAGATTTCCCACTTCCATCCGGTCCGCTCGGCGCTGACGTGAACCCGCGGCGGCTCGTCCCCGCTGTACTCGATCGCGTTCGAGAGCAGGTTCTGGAGCACTTGCCGAAGTTGGCTCGCATCGCCCGCGACACGAGGGAGGGTGTCCGCCGTGATCTCGGCGTCCCGTTCGTCGATACGGACCTGGAGGTCCTCGCGAACGTCCGCCAGAACCGCATCGAGAGCGACCGGCTCCAGCGGCTCGCCTTTCGTTTCCACCCGGGAGTACTGGAGCAGCCCGTCGATCATCTCCCGCATGCGTTCGGCCCCGTCGACGGCGTAATCGATGAACTCCCGGCCGTCAGCGTCGAGCTCGTCGGCATAGCGCCCCTCGATCAACTGAAGATAGCTGGTGACCATCCGCAGGGGCTCCTGTAAGTCGTGCGAAGCGGCGTAGGCGAACTGTTCCAGGCGCTCGTTCGACTCCTCGAGTTTGCGCCGGTAGGCCGTTCGTTCGGTGATGTCCTGGATGACCAGCATTCCGGCGGTCACCTCGTCACCGGTCCGGACGGGAAGGGTGGTGGCACGGAGGTCCCGGCCGCGATAGGTCACCTCGAAGGTGCGCTCGTTGCCGTCGAGGGCGGCCCGGAAATGGGGTTCGACCTCGGCGAGTAGCTCGTCGGAATAGCGCTCGTGGATCGTTTGGCCGAGCGCGACCTCGCGATCGATCCCGATTTCGCCGAGGAGTTGCCCGCCGGCGGCGGTGTACCGCAGTTCGTCGTCGAAGAGGGCGACGACGCCGTTCGGGAAGTTCTCGGCGAGGGTGCGGTAGCGCTGCTCGCTCGCCTCGAGTCGGCGCTGTCGTTCCTGACGCTCCGTGACGTCCCGAACGACGCCGATCCGCTCGGGTCCGGTATCAACGGTCGCGATCGACGTCACCGTCGCCTCCACCGGGATCCGGGTGCCGGATTTCGTCTCGACCGACGCCTCGATGGTCGAATCATCGCTCTCGGCGGCGATTCGCTGGGCGAGGGCCATCACCTGTTCGTCGGCGACGAGCGAGGCGTGGCTGCCGAGTAACTCGTCGCGATCGTACCCGGTGAGGTCGGTGTACGCCTCGTTGACCATGGAAAACCGGTCGTTTTCGTCGAGGACGTAGATCCCGTCTTCGATGGTCTCGATGATCCGTTCGTACTGCTCGAGATGACGCTCGCGGCGTTTCCGGTCCGTGATGTCCTGGAAGTACACCGACAGTCCCGTCTCGGAGGGGTAGGCCCTGATCTCCATCCAGATGTCGAGCGAGTCGGAGTACCGCTGCCACGCGACGGGTTGCTGTGTCTCCATGGCCGTCCGATAGCGCTCGAAGAGGTCGGATCGCGCTCCGCTGGGGAACGTCTCCCAGATGTTCTCACCGACGAGGGCCGCCGGATCGTGCCCCAGTAGTTCTCCGGCGCGGTCGTTGACGTGCGTAAACCGCCAGTCGTCGTCGAGCGCGTAGAACGCGTCCGAGACCCGCCCGAGAATCTCGCTCAGTTCGGTCTCGAGTTCGTGCTTGCGACGCTCAAGGCGGCGCTCGTGCTCTTTGAGCGCGGTAATGTCTTCGCCGGCCGAAATGACCCGCTCGAGGTCGCCGTCGTCCCCGAACACGGGGACGGCGGTGACGGAGAACCACAACGGATCGCCCGTCGGTCCCTCGATCATGAGCTCCTCGTCGAAGACCGGCTCGCCGGTCTCCCTGACGCGCGTCGACGGGCCGCGGTCGGGGCCGACCGGGTCGCCGTCGGCGTCGACGACGGTCCCCTCGGCGAGCAGTTCCGTCTCGCCGAGCGGCCCGCGGTCGGCGAGTCCGAGCGCCGTCTGTGCGTGTCGGTTCGCCAGCACGGTCTCGCCGTCGGCGTCCTCGACCGAAATGGCGACCGGCGTGGTCCGGAGGATCGTCTCGGTCTGGGACCGCTCGCGCTCGAGGGATCGCTCGTGGCTGATCCGATCGACGGTCGCCTCGAGACTCGACGCGGCGACTTTCACGAGCGAACGGTCGCCCTCGTCGAACGCGCCGGCGCTTTCGGACCCGATGACGACGACGCCGTGGTCCCCGATCGGGAGGCCGATCGCGCTTCGGATCGGCACCGCGGAGTCGTCCGCCTCGACGGACACGTCGTCGTCGATCACCGGCTCGCCGGAGTCGAAGACGCGCCGGGCGATTGCCGCTCCCGCCGCGCACGTCGGGCATTCGTCGACCGAGGTCGTTTCGGGTTCGGACCAGGCGACTGGCTCGAGGGTCGTCCCCGCGGCGTCGGAGAGGAACACGCCGTTGAAATCCGGATCGAGGATCTCGGAGAGGTGACGGCAGGCCTGTTCGGCGACGGCCTCGCGCGTCCCGATGCCCAGCCACTCGCGGACGGCCTCGGTTAGCTGTCTGAGCTGGGAGGCTCGCCGGTGCTGTTCGGTCACGTCGTAGTAGAGTTCGACCCGGCCGCCCGCGTACGGGCCGGACGCGATCGGTTTGCTCCGGTGCTCGAGCCAGCGCTCCTCGCGGCCGTCGCCGGGTGTGATTCGACACTCGAAGCGCTCGGTGTCGCCGTTGTCGTCGTAGGTCGCCGTGAGGACATCGGCGAACGCGTCGGGATCGCCGACCCGGTCGCGGATCGTTTCGTCGATCACGGTCGCCTTGTCCCGGCCGATCACGTCCGCCGCGTCGAGCCCGAAGTACCGTTCGGTGGCCTCGTTGATCCACGCGACATCGAACGACTCGTCGAGCACGAAAACGCCGATATCGGCCTCCTCGAGCACTGTCGTGATCGATTCGAACGGTTTGGTCCGGGTCGATTCGGCGTCCGACGCCGCTCGAGGTCCGGGGCGGCATTCGGTGACGACGCCGATCGAACCTCGACGGTCGTCGTTGCCGGGGACCGTTCCGAGCCGTAGTTCACAGGGAATCGCGGTACCGTCGGCCGTCCGGATCGAATCCTCGCGTTCGGTCACGCCGGTCGCGGACCCTCTCTCGAACGAGCCACTGCCGGACTCACCGAGGAGGGCCGTGACGTGCTCGCCGGAGAGCCCGTCGCGGGTGTAGCCAGTCAACTCGAGGAGGGTGTCGTCGACGCCGACGATGCGGTCGTCCGCGTCGAGCTGGAACACCCCGCCCGCAACCGTCTCGACGACCGTCCGGTACCACTGACGCGCCGCCTGATCGGCACCGTCGCTCCACGGGGCTGACGCCGTCGGTTCCGCCCGTTCGGTCATTGGACGTAGGAGGCCGCTCGAACGGATAAGTCCAGCGCCGATTCCGCACTCGAGTGTAACTACTCGTCGCCGCCGTCGGCGAGGACGCGCTCCTCTGGCGTCGGGCGGCCCGGATGGATGCCGTACCAGGCGAACCCGTAGAGGACCGTCATCGACACCGCACAGAGGACGGTCGCGCCGGCGATCGACTCGAGCGCGAGGGAGACGACCGGGCCGGCGAACGCGTCGCCGACGGCGGCCGCCGATTCGCCGTCGGGGGCCGTCGCGAGCGCGTAGGGAATGAAGGTCGCGAACGCGAGCACCCACCATCGCTTCGCGGTGCGTCGAAGCCGTGCCGTCCCGTGTTCTCTGGCGGTGCTCGTGACGCCGGCGACGCCGAGGGCGACCAACACGAACGCCGGCAGCGTTCGAAGCGGGGAGTCAAAGAGGAGATTAACCGCGACGCCGGCCGCGACGGTCGCAACGGAACCGGCGAGGAGCGGACGCGAGGGAGTGGACCCTGTACGAGGCATGCTGCCGTCGGGTAGCAACCCATTGTACAAAACTCTCGCGAACCGTCGACGGCCGGCGTCCCGCGTCTCGAGCGGCGGCCGCCGTCGCGCCACAACAAAGGACGTATTACCGATGCCCGCAACTCGAACGTGAGAACGAATGAGGGAACGCGATCGAACTGTCCCCGTGACGGCCCTCCGACGACGAGTCTCGGCCGCGGCCGATCGAGCGACCCACATCGCATCGGCAGTACCTGGCGGCGGGACTGCGCGGCGACTGGGACGGCTCTGGCAGCGACACGTCCAGGATCGTCCCGACCAGTATCAGGCGTCGATCACCTTTCCGACGGCGCCCGATCGGCCGACGGTCGGCGAGATCCACGGCTGGATCGAAGCCCTCGAGTACGCGTTCGACGGCCGTCTCGACGTCTACGCCAGACGGGGGAGCGTCGCGGTCGAGACCGACCCGGTCTCGGCTGCCCTGTTCGACGAAGACGAGTTCGGCGCGATCTGCGAGCGGATCGAAGAGGGATACGACGGCTCGCACGCGATTGCCCATCTGCAAAAGTGGCGACGAAACGACGGGCGACTCGTGCGGGCCCACGTGATCGTGCCGGTCAAGCCGCTCTTCCCGCGCGGCGACGCCGACGAGCCGGACGCGGAACGAGCCGTCGCCGACTGAGCGGCGCGAGAACGACATCGACTTCGCGGCGTCGCGGACGACCGTGACCGCGATCGGCGACCGGGCTTAGTCGTCGTCACCCGGTCCGGGACCGGGTTCGGAGCCGCGGTCGCGGTCGGTGCTCGGATTCGTTCCGGGCCGGTCGCTGCTCCGGGAGCGGCCGGTCGCCGACTCTCCCTCGCTGGGCGCGACGTTGCTCGTTCGGTTCATCCACGCGTCGATGTTTTCGGCGACGTAATCCTTGCCACCCCAGCCGAACGCGACGCCGGCTCCGATGGCGATGGCCGCGCCGAGGCCCCACGCGATCGCCCGGGCGAACACGTAGAGGATGCCGACGTCGATCCCCATCGTGTCGAGCCCAATGACGATCGCCGTGAAGTAGAGGAACATCCGCGCGCCGGTGGCAAACCAGCTCGTGTAAGCAGTCTCGGTCGCCGCGCGGGTCCGCTCGATGGCATCGCCGATGAAGTCGGCGACGACGAACCCGAAGGTAATGACGAGCAGCCCCGCGACGAACGCCGGCAGGTACGAGACCGCCGTCGAGATCCACTGCGACAGCGTCGCGATCGCGAGCGCGTTCGCGGCCGCGAGGACTGCGAGCGCGTAGACGAACCACTTCGCCAGCGTCCCGAATGCGTTCGAGACCGCCCGTTCGGTGCCGCCGAGTATGCGACCGAGCGGCGTCTCGAGGACCATCCGATCGAGTTCGATGCCATCGGCGAGCCGTCGGACCACGCCCGCTGCGACGCGGCCGATGACCCACCCGATCGCGAGGATGATCAGCGCGCCGATCAACCGCGGGAGGAACGTGATCAGTTCCGCGACGGGATCTTGTAGCCAGTCGGGAACCTGTGCCTGGGCAGGATACGGTGGTACCATACACGACGCCGGTTGGTATCGTCCGTCCTTTGTAATTGAGTCCGTATCTAACTGTCATGAAACCAACTGCTCTCGACCGGCCAACGCGGGTCGATTGAAGTGTCCGTTACGGGGAATTGTGCGACGGCCGTACCGTGCCCGCTCGAGACCGGTTCCGAACGGACCGACGAGCGGGCTCTGCCTCGGGACCGAGACGATCCTCGAGCCGGCGGGCGATAAACCCGTATTGTGACCGGATTCGAAACCGCGTCGGTGATAGCGGGAAATCGGATTCGAATCACCGCCGTCGCCGGCTCGCCGAACGTGTCCAGTTTCACTCATGGGACCGCAGTGTCGCGTCGAACGCGGGCAAGACGCGGCGGGCTCGAACGCTCGAGATCGACCAGGGGCTGTGGAGCCGCGAATCGCTCTCGACGGGAGCACAGCGGGGCGAGAACGCGGGACCGCGTTCGAACCGTCGATCCTCCGCCCGGCTTCGGACACGCCGTCGGATGCCGTTTCAGTGCGTCCAGTTGTCGACGGAACGCCGGTCGGGACCCCCGGATCAGTACGATGGCTACTCGATCCGGTAAGACGGTATTACCGGTGAGCATCCCGTCAGTGCGACGTCGGCCGGGACGAGCGGTGCTGCCGGTGTCGGCGCTCGTCGTCGCGGCCGCGTTTCGACCGTGCACCGCGCGCGTCGGCACTACGCTATTGATGCTCCGCACACGAGAGATGGCCATGTATCTCGGCGACGAGGCATGGCCGGACCTCGAGACGTACTTCGAATCGGAATCGCTCGCGCTCGTGCCGCTCGGATCGACGGAACAGCACGGGCCGCATCTGCCGGAGGCGACCGACCACCTGATCGCGGAGGCGTTCGCGCGCGAGGCGGCCGACCGAACGGGCTTTCTCCGTACCCCGACGATCGATATCGGCGTCAGCGGTCACCACCGCCAGTTCCACGGAACGATGTGGGTCGACCCACCGGCGTTCAGGGAATACGTGGCGTCGCTGACGCGGAACCTCACCGCTCACGGCATCGATCGGGTGATTTACGTGAACGCTCACGGCGGGAACGTGCCGCACCTCCGGGAAGTCGGGGCACGGCTCCGACGGGACGAGGTCGCGTACGCCATCGAGTGGATGTGGAACGACTCGATTCCGACCCTCGTTGACGACCTCTTCGAGCAGAACGGCCCCCACGGCGGGCCGAAGGAGACTTCGATGATCCAGTATCTCGAACCGGATCTCGTCCACGACGACCGACTCGAGGAGGCCAGGGAGACCGGGATCCCGAGCGTCGAGGCGGCCGAGACGATCAAACACGGCTCGCGGACGTTCTACGACGCGGCCGACAATACCGCCAACGGCGTCCTGGGCGATCAGACGGACGCCTCGGCCGAGAAGGGCGAGCAACTGTTCGAGGCCGCGAGCGACCAACTCGTCCGGCTCTGCGAGTGGCTCGCCGCTCAACCGTTCGAGGATCTGCTGCCCGCGGATCACGTCTCGGGCAGCGGGCCGACCCGACCCAGCAGCGATGATAATCCTTAATAGATGCTAGCGCGGTTTTATTATATGGCAGTCGTCAGCGTCTCGATGCCGGACGAACTCCTCGCGCGCCTCGATCAGTTCGCCGAGGAGCACGGCTATACCGGTCGGAGCGAAGTCGTCAGGGAAGCCTCGCGGAACCTGCTCGGGGAGTTCGAGGACACGCGACTCGAGGAGCGGGACCTGATGGGGATCGTCACCGTGTTGTTCGACTACGAGACCACCAGCGTCGAGGAGCGGATGATGCACCTGCGTCACGAACACGAACACCTCGTCGCCTCGAACTTCCACAGCCACGTCGGCGATCACTACTGCATGGAACTGTTCGTCCTCGAAGGCGAACTCGAGGATATCTCGGCGTTCGTCGGAAAGATCAGGGCGACCAAGGACGCGTTGACCGTCGATTACTCCGTCATTCCGGTCGATAGTTTCGATCCGCTCGCACAGGGATAGCGCCGCCGTGTGACGGGGGTCGGCATCACCCGCGTCGGTTCGCACCTCGAGGACACAGCGGTCGTCTCGCTCACCGATCCGTTCGATCGTCCCGCGACCCCCATCAGACAGCCCAACGCGCTACTCGTTTCGCTCCTCGACGACGCCGACGTTCAGCGTCCGAACCCGTGCGATCGCGCCGCGCAACCGCCGGCGCCACGGCGACCCCTCGCGGGCCGCGAGTTCGCGGCGGAGTCGCTCGATCTCCCCCTCGAGATCACGGTTCGTCGTTTCCAGCTGCTCGACCCGGTCGTCGAGGTCGGCGACTCGATCCTCGAGCCGGTAGCGGCGCGCCCGCTCGGCATCGCGATCGTTGCGTAGCTGATCGCGTTCGCGCCGGAGGTCCTCGAGTCTCGCCGCGAGTCGCTCGCGTTCGCGCCGGTCCGCATCGACGACGGGGTCGCGGTCCGGGTTCGCGGGACTGCCCCCGAGCGCGTCGGATTCGATGTCGATGTGTCCCGAGCGGGTGGCGTTGACGACGGCCCCGACGAGCAGTATGAGGCCGCCGAAGTACAGCCAGGTCAGCAGGAGGAGGATCGCCCCGATCGGTCCCGCGGAGTCCGAACTGCTCGAGAGGGCGACGTAAACCTGAAAGAGCGACTGTAGCGCCGCCCAGCCGACGGCGGCGACGAGGACCCCCGGCAGCACCTCGCGGACGGAAACGTCGACGTCGGGGAAGAAGTAATACATCGGGAGGAAGGCGATCGTCAGCCCGCCGACGAGCAACAGCGGGTTTACGAGCCCGATGAAGAGAGTGGTCGGGAAGAACGCGAAGACGATGCTGGTCGCTCCGGTCGCCGCGAGCGCGACCCCGATCGTCCCGAAGACGATGGCCCCGTCGCGGACCTGATCGACCAACGAGTTGTCCTCGGTCGACGCGTAGATCTCGGAGAACGCGGTGTCGAGCCCCCGAAAGATCTTCAACGACCCCCACAGGAGGACGAGGAGGCCGATGATCGACGTTCCGGCGTTCCCGGTCGAACCCTCGATCCCGTCCTCGAGAAGGATGCGGCCGCTCTCGGGGAGGAAGCCTTCGGTCGCCGACGACACCTGTTGGGCGAGCCCCTCGCCGCCGAGAAACGAGACGAGAAAGAAGACCAGCACGAGCAACGGAATCAGTGAGATGAAGGCCTGGTACGCGATGCCGGCCGCCATGAACGTCACGTTCTTCTCCCGAATCCCCGCCACCACCGCGTTCGCGAACGGCGGAACACCACGGCCCTCGAGGCTCATACACACTGTCCGTCGTAGGTCCTGATAGCGCTCCGGCTTGCAACCACACGCCCTTCAGTCGCCGTCAGTCCGACTCCCGCTCGAGCAGTGTGGCCGCTGCCTCGCGGGTCGGGAGCGCCGCCATCGCGCCCGCGTCGGTCGTCGCCGTCGCGGCGACGGCGTTCGCGAACGTGACCGCGTCCGCGAGTCCGCGACCGTCCCGCAGGGCGGTGATCGCTCCGGCGACGAAGGCGTCACCGGCACCCGTCGTATCGACCGTCTCGACCGCAAAGCCGGGCCGATCGACCGCGGCTGCGGGCCAGGGTGCGTCGTCGGCCGCGACCGCGACGGCACCCTCCTCGCCGCGTGTGACGAAGACCGTGTGCGGCCCGCCGGCGTCGATCGCCCGTCGAGCGCTCTCCGTCGGCGTCCCGCCGCCGATACCGAGCGCCTCGAGTTCGGCGACCGTCGCGAAACAGAGATCGACGTGTGCGAGCGCATCGCCGACCACGCGCGCGAACGTCTCGTCGTCGGCCCACAGTTCGGATCGGGCGTTGGGATCGAACGAGACCGTACAGTCCGCGGCTGCGGCCCGCTCGAGCACGTCCAGCGTCGCCTCGCGCGCCGGTCCGCTCGAAAGCGTTACGCCGCCGGCGTGGACCCATTCGCAGTCCGCGAGGGTCGCGTCGTCGATCCGGCCGGGCTCGAGGCGCGTGTCGGCGGTCCCGTCGCGGTAGAACGTAAACTCGCGGTCGCCGGTCTCGTCGTGGGTGACGAACGCGAGGGTCGTCTTCGCATCGGCGTCGCGTTCGACGAACCGGTCGGGGAGCCCGTGGTCGGCGAGCGTCCCTTCGAGATAGCGTCCGAACGGGTCGTCACCGACGCGGGTCCAGAACAGCGGCGGGCTCTCGAGGCGGGCGAGGCCGACGGCGACGTTCGCGGGCGCACCGCCGGGGCGGCGCTCGAACCCGTCTACGGTTTCGAGGGGTCCCGATCGCTCGGGTACCCAGTCGATGAGCGTTTCGCCGACGACGAGCACGTCGCGAGACATGGTCGATCCTCCCCCGGCAACGACGGTAGTTCTATCGACGATCTCCCGCCCGCGAGCGGGCCGGTCAGGACAGTGAATTTATATTTTCGAGGTTTCAACCGGCAGGTAACAGTATGAATGATATTTCGAGGCGCGAACTTCTCGCGACCACAGGAGCGGGAACGGGCGGGATCGCGCTTACTGCAGGCTGTCTCGATCGACTGTCCGAGAACGGTACCGAGGACACCGACGAATCGAACGCCACGGACGACGAGACCGCGACGGGCATGTCGACGCTCGAGCGTTGGGTCCCCGCATCGGGCAGCGAGAACCTGGTCTTTCACTTCCGGGACCTCGCTGCGATCCGTCGATCCGCGGACGATCTCGGCGCGGCCGCCGCCGAGGACGTGCCGCGGCTGCCGACGGGTAACGGTCGCGGGATCGTCGAAGAGGTGGTGGACGACGAATCGGCGGTCACGTCCGTTTGCAGGTTCGGATCCGAGGACGTCGCTGGGAACGTCATCGCCACCGGGACGTTCGATCCCGGCGCGGTCGATGCCGAAAGCGAGTCGTCGATCGGCGAGTTCGCGGTCCTCGAGCGCGACGGCGTCTCGGTCGCCGTCTCCGCGGAGACGGTCGTCGTGAGCCCCGCCGACGGCGCGGCCCTCGAGACGATCCTGGCGGCGGGCGTCGAGGGAACGGATCGCCGCGTCGACGAGCACGACCACTTCGCGCAGTTGCTCGAGCGTGTCGGTGTCGACGAACGTGCGATCCTCTGGGGCGCATACGAGGGCGAGGAGGCGGGGACCGGCAGGACGTATTCGTGGTCGTTCGGGGCCGACACGTCGACCTACACGGCGGTCGCCGTCTACCCTGACCCCGAGCGGACGGCCGACTTCGAGGAGACGATGACGGACCAGTTCGACGACGTGACCGTTGAGGTCGACGGCAACGTCGGCGTGGCGACGCGGACCGTTCCGACCGCGGAATACGAGTACCGTGACATGTTCGCCGACCCCGGATCGGAAGTGAGGGCCGGGGCGGCAATCGATGTCGATCAGTCGTCGCGGACCGTCACCGTCACGTACACCGCCAGCGGTAACGCCGACCGAATCGAAGTACGTGCGGACGGCGAGAAACGGGACACCCTGACCGAGGTCGGACAGCAGGCGACGCTCGAGTACGATGCCGGCGAGTCGGGGACCGTTCAGGTCGTCGCTGTCAGCGGGGACACCAAGACGCAAGTCGTCAGTAACTCGGTCTCGTTTTGATCGTCGCGGCTCGAGCGACGACGCCGCACCGAGTCGGTCGGGCTACAGGATGATGCTCTTCTCGCGCATCATCGCGTGGATCGAGGCGTCGAGGCCCTCGCGGCCGATCCCCGAGTCCTTGTTGCCGCCGAACGGAACGTCGCCCAGCCCGTGGCTCGGCGCGCCGTTGATCCGGACCGCGCCGGCGTCGACGCGCTCGGCCAGGCGCATCGCGCGCTTGTAGTCGTTCGTGAAGACCGCCGCGTCGAGCGCGAGATCGGACCCGTTCGCGATCTCGAGGGCTTCGGCCTCGTCTTCGAATGTCGTGATCGCGGCGATGGGACCGAACTGCTCCTCGTCGACGATGCGGGCGTCGTGGGGGACGTTCGCGAGCAGCGTCGGCTCGAAGAACTGATCGGCGAGTTCGTCCGGAACGCCGTCGGGGGCACGTCGTTCTCCGCCGCGGACGATCTCCGCGCCCTTCTCGACGGCGTCTTCGACGAGCGTTTCGACCCAGTCGGCCTGATCTTCGCTGATCAGCGGGCCGAGGGCGGTGTCTTCCGCGAAGAGGTCGCCGGCCTGCCAGGCGTCCATCTGCCCGTCGATCAGATCGACGAGGTCGTCGTGAACCGATTCGTGTGCGAGCACGCGCGAAATCGCCGAGCAGCGCTGCCCGGCGTACTTGAACGACCCCTTCGCGCAGTTACCCGCGACGTCGGTGAGGTCGGCGTCGTCGAAGACGATCGCCGGGGCGTTGCCGCCGAGTTCCATGTGCAGATTGACCATCCCGCTCTCCCGGGCGACGTGTTTGCCCGCGCCCGAGGAGCCGGTCATCGCGATCGCGTTGACGCGGTCGTCGCCCGAGAGGACGTCGCCGATCTCGCTGGCGTCGCCGGGGACGAAGTTGAACGCGCCGTCCGGAATCCCGTCGACATCGGCGATGACGTCGGCGAGGATCGCCGCCGAGATGGGCGTCTTGCTGGCGGGCTTGAGCAGGACGCTGTTCCCGGCCGCGAGCGCGGGTGCGACTTGCAGCGCCGTCGTCGCCAGCGGATAGTTGTACGGCGTGATACACAGCACCGCGCCGATCGGCTCGTGTTTGACGATCGCCTGCCAGCCCTCGTGACCGTCGGTCGAGCCCTCGCGGTACTCGCCTTTGCTGACGATGGTGCGGGCTTCCTCGGCTGCTCGATCGAAGCGTTCGGCGGCCTGGCCGACCTCGCCGCGAGCCGAGGAGATCGGTTTGCCGGCTTCTCGGACGATGACCTCGGCGATCTCTTCTTCGCGTTCGCGGAGTCGGTCGGCGATCGTCTCACACCATTCCGCCCGCTCGACGACGGTCGTCTGGCGTAGTTCGGGTTTGATCTCGTGGGCGGCGGCCAGCGCGGTGCGGGCCTCCGTCGGCCCTGCAGCGGCGACGTGTGCGAACGTCCCGCCCTCGGCGAGGTCCGAGACCGACAGATCGTCTTCGGTCTCGAGCCACTCGCCGTCGACGTAGATCCGCTCCCGCCGCTGTGCGATTCTCGTTGCCATACCGGTTCCTTGGATCCCCTCATTGAAAATGTTTACTCAGCCTCGAAAAAACAAAGGAGATATTGAGGGTGCCGTCTGCTAACACGTTTACTATGACGGATACATAAACTGTAGGAGCTACTACAGAACTATTCTTTAGGTAAGCCAAAGAAATGTTTTTGCATGGAGAGGGTTTAAGTGTGATGCGGACGTATCGGTAGATAGGATGAGCACCCAACAGACCGTCCGCCAATCGGCAGACAGCGTCGAGGAGAACGCGCTTCGCCTCGAGCAGGACAAGGCCGAGCAGATCGTCGACGCGCTGAACACGGAACTGGCCAACTCGTACGTCCTCTACCACCAGCTGAAGAAACACCACTGGGTCGTCGAGGGTGCGGAGTTCCTGCCCCTCCACGAGTTCTTGGAGGAGGCGTACGAACACGTCGAGGAAGGTGCTGACGAAATCGCCGAGCGCGCCCAGGCGCTCGGCGGCGTTCCGGTCTCCGGGCCGTCGAACCAGGAGGAGCGCGCGACCGTCGAGTTCGAGGGCGAAGACGTCTACGACGTCCGTACGATGTTCGAAAACGACCTCGAAATATACGGCGACATCATCGAGTCGATGCGCGGCAGTATCGAGCTCGCGGAGAACCTCGGCGACCATGCGACCGCCGAGATCCTGCGCGAGATCCTCGTCGACCTCGAGGAGGACGGCCACCACTTCGAGCACTACCTCGAAGACGACACCCTGGTGCTCGAGGAAGCGACTCACTGAACGACGTCGGCAAGCGGATCCGAAACGGGGTCCCGTCGACGATCGAAGACGACAGACAGGTTTTCGCCGATCACGCGCGACGGCGTCGGTCGCGGTCGGTGTCGATCGCGAACTCGCGGCCCGCGAGTACCGACGCAGTTACCGCTCGAGATCGACGGTGAGATCGGTCGCGATCCACCCGTCGCTGTTGTTTCGCTCGGTAAAGACGGTCTTTCCGGGGCGGGTCTCGTGACTGCTCACGACCGCCGTCGGCTCCTCGAGTTCCTCGTCGGGTTCGGGCTCTTCCCTACGGGCGGGTACGTCCATCAGGTGAAGTTAGGCGAGCCTAATTCTAAAAAGGTTTTGGTCGACCTAAGACTCCACGAGGCGGAGATACCACTATAGTAGCAACTGAAAGTCATTGCATACCTGATCGCACGACAGCGTTACGATCAGTGTGTCAATCGTTTCAGTTGCTACTATAGCCGGACAAATGCCGTTGGCGTCCCTCGATTTCCCATGGCCGCGATCGGTCACGGATTCGATCGCTGAGCCGTCCGATTTGCCACCTCTCGCCGTCCCGGCGTGCGAGAGCGGCCCATGCGAATATAGCATCTTTTTTCGGGACTCAGTGATATCGTTCCAGTATGAGTTCACACGAGAACCGGTCACAGGGGGCACTAGGCCGACACGGTCGGACCCTGATCGCGTCCCTGTTTGGCGTCGAGCGGGGACACGTTGAATCCCTCAGCTGGTCGCTCGGTAACCGCGTGACCGCCGACGCGGACGCGAATCAGCTCTTCCGATTCGCCCATCAGCGGTCCGCCCGCTCGGTGACTGCCTTCGAGGTAACCGACTACACCTGCGTCCTCCGGCTTCGCACGCCGGTCGGCCGCGAGAAGTTCTACGGGATCGCGAACGCCGATATCGAGACCCGACCGGTTCCGGACGACTGGGTCAGAACGGACTGAGCCGACGGCGCTATCCACCGGGGTCAGCTTCATTGGCTTCGATCAGGAAGCGGCGCATATGGAGTACAACGTCGTGCAAGGCGATATCGCCGCACAGTCCGCCGACGCGCTCGTCAACGCGGCCAATACCAGCCTTCGAATGGGGTCCGGCGTCGCCGGCGCGCTCCGTCGCGGTGCTGGCGAGGAGATCGCCGAGGAGGCGATGGCAACGGGGCCGATCGACCTCGGCGCGGTCGCGGTCACCGACGCCTACGACCTCGAGGCCGACCACGTCATCCACGCCGCAGCGATGCCGCATGCCGGCGAGGCGACGGCGGACAGCATTCGGGACGCGACGCGACACGCGCTCGAGCGGGCGGACGAACTCGGTTGCGAATCGCTCGTCCTCCCGGCGCTGGGCTGTGGGATCGCCGGCTTCGACCTCGCGGTGGGGGCCGAGATCATCGGTGCGGAACTCGAGCGGTACGAACCCGAGACGCTCTCGACTGTCCAGTTGATCGCCTACAGCGACGAGGAGTACGACGTCCTTGGAGCGGCGACCGGCAACTCCGAAGCGCCGACGCTACCCGGGGAGCGCAATCCGGATCGGTGACCGGAACCGGCAGTGCGGGCAGTCGACCGACAGCGAGCAGTCGCCGGGCGGTCGGCTCCGCCTCGAGAAAGCGCCGGAGGCGTCGGTTCGAGTTCAGGACAGCGAGAGCCCGCGGATCTCGACCGTCTCGCCCTCCGTGACGCGTCCGATGACCTGGCCATCGGTCGCCGCGGCCAACTCTTCGGCGCGGTCCTCGGGCAGCGCGACGACGAACCCGGTCCCCATGTTGAACGTCCGGTGCATCTCCGCGTCGGTCACGCTCCCCTCGGCCTGGACGAACTCGAAGATCGGCTGGGCCGGGAGTGGAGCCTCGATATCGTACTCGTGGTCGCCCATCCGCAGCAGGTTCGTCCACCCGCCGCCCGTGACGTGAGCCGCCGCGTGGACCTCGTGGTCGCGCAGCGACTCGAGCAGGTCCGTGTAGATCCGGGTCGGTCGCAGCAGTTCCTCACCGATCGTTTTCTCCGGGTCCAGCGGGAACTCGTCCGTATAGTCGTGGTTCCGAGTTACCGCCTCGCGAGCGAGGGTCAACCCGTTCGAGTGGATCCCGTTCGACGGGAACCCGACGAGCGCGTCGCCGACCCGCGCCTCGCCGTCGAAAATATCGTCTTTCGCGGCGAGCCCGACACAGGTACCCGCGAGGTCGAATCCCTTCACGACCTCGGGCATGACCGCCGTCTCGCCGCCGAGCATGGTGAGATCAGCCTGCTCGAGCCCTACCGCGAGCCCCTCCCCGATCCCGTTGGTCAGTTCCTCGTCGGGTTCGTCGATCGCGAGGTAATCGACGAAGGCGACGGGTTCGACGCCCGCCGCGACGAGGTCGTTGACGTTCATCGCGATGCAGTCGATCCCGATCGTCGAGAAGTCCCCGGTCGCCTCGGCGACCAGCAGCTTCGTCCCGACGCCGTCGGTCGCCAACGCGAGGTACCGATCGCCGATGTCGAGCAGCCCCGCGTACTCGGTCCGCAGATCGCTGCCGAAGGCCTCGAGCAGGGCCGCAGTCGCGTCCTCGCTCGCCTCGATGTCGACGCCGGTCTCGGCGTAGGTAAGTCCCTCCGCGTCGCCTCTCTCGTCCTCCGTGTCGGTCATACTCGAAGCACCTCCCGGCGCGAGCAAAAGGTCACCGGTCCGGTCGAGACGCCCGTGGGACAGCACGAGCGACCGCAGCGGCCGGCGTTACCCGAACGGGCCGACGAACACGACCACGTACGCCGCGAGCAACACCGTCGGGACGAAGACGATCGCGAAAACGCCCTTGTGCCACTCGAGGACGGACTTGCCGTCCAGCGGGCCGAAGGGGATCATGTTGAACGCCGCGAGGAAGAGGTTGATCCAGATCCCCATCTGGCCGATCGTCCCGAACGGCTCGGGGACGATCACCAGCGGGAGGAACAGCAGCGCTAACAGGAGGTTCGTCACCGGACCCGCGAGCGCGATCAGGCCGTTCTCGCGTTGGGTCACCTGCCCGCGGTGGTAGACGGCTCCGGGTGCGGCAAAGAGGAAACCGACGAGCGCCCCCATGAGCGCCAGGAACAGCATCTGGTAGTCGGCCCGGAACTCGGCGATCTGGCCGTGTTCGATCGCGACGACCTTGTGTGCGATCTCGTGGAGCAGGAACGCGACGCCGACGGTCACGAGGCTCAATCCGACCATCGTGACGAACGTGCCGACGCTTTTGCCGCGGTGGACGGGCGCGAACAACAGCGCGAACGCGACGCTGAGCGTGGCCCACGCGATCGCGAGATCGCGGATCTCCGTGTCGCTGAATCGCAGTTCCGGCTCGGGTTCGTGTTGCTGTGTAGTGCGGTATCCCATCAGAGCAGCCCCCAGAGTAGCTCGAGGCTATTCCTAGCGCCCTCGAAGAGTTCGCCCATCAGGGCGTCGACGCCGCCGAACTCGGGACCAGCCAGCCACGGCAGTACCACGAACGGGAACAGCCCCGTCGCAATCATGCTCCCGATGTTCGTGAGCGCGACGATCATTATCAGTCGGAATAGCGGGACGTTAAACATGTCCTCGATGGCCTCGCCGACCGGTCGCTCGGTGTCGCCGACGATCTCGTTGAGCGTCTGGATGTCACGAACGTTGACCGGGCGATGTCTGAGCTCGACGTAGCCGGCGAACCAGCCCGGCGCGAGCAGCGGGTTGATGCTCGTCAGCCAGGCGACCGCGCCGCCGACGCCCGCGCTGGTCCAGCGCGCGCCGGCCAGTCGCGCCAGGGTGAACGCGAAGAGCCCGTTGAACAGGAACCAGGCGGCGAACAGTTTCAGCAGGAAGGCGTTCCTGACCCCGGCCATGATCAGCAGGAAGAAGAACCCGAGGAAGCCGACCATGACGAGGTAGCCGACGATCTTCAGCGGCGAGAACCGGCGACTCGAGGCGGTTCCAGAGAGCGACTCGAGCGTCGGGATCTCGTCGGGATGCAGCAGGTGTCGTTCGATCCCGGCTTTATGACCGGCACCGACGACGGCGAGAACGTCGTACCCCTGTTCGCGGAGCTCGTGGAGGTTGTGCGCGATGTACGCGTCCCGCTCGTCGATCAGGGCGTTCGCGCCGCCCGGGCTGAACTGGCGGAACTCCTCCATCATCGCGTCGACGACGTTGCCGTCGGTCATCTCCTCGATGTCGACTTCCTCGATCTCCTCGACGTCGCCACCGAGCCCGTCGAGCGCGAGTCCGAGAACGGCACCGAGCGTAACGCCGACACCGAGGCCGGCCAGCGTTCCGGCTGTCCCCCGAACCGCGGCGACGCCGGCGCTTTCGACGGTCGCGGCCGAGAACGGCCCGACGAACGTTCCGGTTGCGATCAGCGTGAGACAGCCACCGATACCGAGTGCGATCCCCGCGAGGATCCGCGTCGAAAACCCGGAGAGGTAGCCGCCGGTGTATCGGCCGGCGGACTCGAGGGAGGGCAAAAAGAGGAGACCGAGGAACGCGCCGCCGAGCGCACCGAGTGCGCCGCCCCCGATGTACTGGAGCGTCGTGGGATCGGTGAGCCCGACTAACAGGAGGTCGCCAACGCCGAGCAGCGGGGCGAGAAAGGCGGCGACGAGAAAGCCGAGCAACGCGCCGGTGACGGCACCCGCGGTGAGCCCGAGCGTACGGGGGTCGGTGATTCCGAGCGCGAGCCCGCCGACCATCTTCAGTTTCTCCATGACCGAGAGCCGACTCCAGAACCGCTGGATCGTTACCTGAATGTCCCGATCGACCAGGGCGACGCCGCTGCCGTTCGTTTCGGCGGCCTCGATGGCGGCCCGCATGTCGGCACCGGGCTCGATGTCGAACTGATCGCCGAGCCGCGACTGGACGTACGAGAGCATCCAGTAGGCCAGAAACTGGAAGACGGTGTTGCCGGAGAGGAGATCTCCCGCTTCGATGTCGTCGGGCGTCCCGCCCTGCATCTGGCGGTAGCGTCCTTCGTCGAGTTCGACGGCGACGACGTCGGGGTCCTCTCGGGCGACCGCCTCGCGGACCTCGTCGACACTCGCTTGCGAGACGTGTGCCGTGCCGAGGACCTCGACGGAGCCGCCGTCGCCGTCGGGTGGTGCTGGCGGCTCCGGCACGTCGGCCTCGCCTGCATCGCTCATTATACCCCCCAACTCGGCGGCGACTTTTACCAGTATCGGACCGCGGAGGAATGTAAAACATCTATACAGTCTCGCTGTCGAGCCAGCGGGACCGTCAGCCGATGCCGACCGGTGAAAGCAAGACTGATTGGTGCCGTCGGGTAATACCGGTCAATGACTGCCCTACGGGAGACGGTTATCGAGAACCGTGAGATGGTCCAACCGAACCACGCCAACATGCTCGACGTGGCCCATGGCGGTAACGTGATGAAGTGGATGGACGAAGTGGGCGCGATGAGCGCGATGCGGTTTGCCGGCGAGATGTGTGTCACCGCGCGGGTCAATCAGATGAACTTCGAGCGGCCGATCCCCGTCGGCGACACGGCGTACATCACCGCCTACGTGTACGACGCGGGCACCTCGAGCGTGAAAGTCCGTCTGATCGCCGAGCGGGAGAACCTCCAGACCCACGAGCGCGAGCGGACCACCGAATCGTACTTCGTCTACGTCGCGATCGACGAGGACAACACGCCGACGACGGTGCCCGAGCTGACCGTCGACACCGAGGAGGGTGAACGGCTTCGACGGGAGGCGCTCGCGGACGATCTGGGTCGGGCCGACTGACCGATTCGACGGGAGTCACGAGTATCGCCGTCGGAAACCGCGGACAGCAGTGTTCCAGCCGAAGCGACTCTTCTTTCACTGCGGCGCTGTCGCTGCCGACCGGCGGCCGGACGTCGGCGTTCGACGCCCGTCCGTCTATCTCCCGATTGGTCGCTCGACTTCGAGTCGGCGTGCTCGAGAACGGCCGAGACGGTCCCCCGCCGTGATCGGCGTCGATCTCGAGATGTCCGGTCCCGGGTGCCGTTCCCGAACCTGTTTTTATATTGGCCTCGCTATAGTGCCCGGTCCACGACCGGTGCCGACTCGAGTGCTGCCGACTCCCGATAACACGATGTTATCCGGTTCGGATGAGAACTACTATACTGGTTCACAACGTAGGGGCACACAGATCGATGTCCTCTCCGCAAGCGAGATCCCGCGAGCAACACGACGACGCCTGTCCCGTCATCGCCTCCCTCGAGCAGATCGGCTCCCAGTGGCGACTGGCGGTACTCCACGAACTGCTGGACGGCGAACAGCGGTTTAACGAACTCAAGCGATCGACCGACGCGAACGCCCGTACCCTCTCGCGCGTGCTCGACGACCTCGGTGAGATGGGGTTCGTCGAACGCCGCATCGAGGAGGATGCCCCCGTCGCAACTTACTACAGCCTCACCGACAAGGGCGAGTCCCTCGAGCCGGTCTTCAGCGAGATCGAGTGCTGGGCCGGTTCCTGGCTCGAGGACGGCGAACTCGAGCCCCAGTAACGCGTCGACTCGTTTTCGAACCGCGGGGTCGGTCGCCCGCGCCGATCAGTACGGCAACAGGAGCAAGGCGACTGCCAGAAACGGGAGCAGCGCGAGCAACATCGTGACGGCGTAGCCGAACATCTCCCGCGCCCGGATGTTCGTGATCGCGAGCAGCGGCAGCGCCCAGAACGGGTTCAGGAGGTTCGTGTGTGCGTCCCCGACGGCGTAGGCGATCGTCGCCTGACCGACCGGCACCCCGACCTCCTGTGCGGCCTCGAGAACCGGCGGTCCGAGAACGATCCACTCGCCGCCGCCGGAGGGGACGAAGAGGTTGACGACCGCGGCCGTGAGCCACGCGATTATCGGGAACGTCTCGGTGGTCGAGACCGCCAATAGTCCCTCGGCCATCGTTTCCGCCAGCCCGGAGCCGCTCATCATGCCCTGAATGCCCGCGAAAAACGGGAACAGGAGGATGATTCCGGCGGCGGCGTCCGCGGCGTCGCCGAACCGGTCCCGGTAGAGCGCCGGCCGTGTGTAGAGCGCCAGGCCGGCGAACAGGAACCCGAAGTTCAGAACGTTCAGATCCAGTGCGGCCAGCCCGTTGGTCGCGAACTCCCAGCCGATCACCGCGACGCCGGTCAGCGCGATGCCACCGCCCAGCAACCGACTGTTGTCGATCCGCTCGGCGGGGACGCGGCCGCCGGCCGATGAGTTCGCCGGCGTCCGATCGTCCGCTGCGTCGTCGTCGACGCCGTCGGCCGTCGACTCGAACAGTTCGCTCTCGGGAATGTACGCGGTGATCTCCCGCGAGCGCTCCGCAGCGGGCGTCAGCAGGGAGAGCACGGTCGCCGCGAAGAGAATCGATAGCGCGGTGAGCGCGAGCGCGTAGCTGCTGAAGATCGTTGCGCCGGTGCCGACCGGCTCGTCGATGACGCCGAGTTCGATGAATTCGTTGCCCGACGTCGCGAGCAGCAGGGGTGCCGAGCCGGAGAGGCCCCAGTGCCAGGTCAGTCCCAGGCCCATGTAGCCCGCCACACAAAGCAACGGGTAGTGGACCGTGAGTCCCTCCCGATAGGCTGCTTTCCCCATCTCACGCGCGAAGATCGCGCCGACGACGAGGCTCAGCCCCCAGTGAACCCAGGCCAGAACCATCGAGACGACCCCGACCAGGACGACGGCCTGTTTGCTGGAGTTCGGGATCGTCGCCAGTCGCTGGAGCGCGTCGTTGACCCGCGGGTGGTAGGCGATCACGAACCCGGTCATGATGATCAACACCATCTGCATCGCGAAGGTGAGGAAGACCCAGAACCCGTCGTACCAGTGTTGGACCATCTCCGTCGGGCCTTGCCCTTCGACGAGTATTCCGACCGCGAAGACGACGTAGGACAGGATGATCGCGAACAGGAACGGGCTCGGCATCCATCGTTCGATGACGTTCGCGATTCGATTCCCCAGCCGTTCGATGACGTTTCCGGTCGCCGCCGCGCGGTCTGCGTCCTCCATACGTGCTGCGATAATAAATATCGTGTTAAGCGTTGTGCGGACGGAACGGGCACTCGAGTGGGGCGAACCGGCGGCACCCCGCGACGGCGGGGGAGAGGGAACGACGGCGCGAACCGAGAGGTCAGTCGTCGGTCTCGAGTTCGACGAGTTCGAGCGAGCGGTCGAGATGGCAGACCTCGTGTGGGGGGTCGCCGACGATCTCCCGAATGCGGTACTCCTCGTCGAACTCGACGCCGTCGGGGTCGCAGTACTCGTGGCTGGGGCACTCGACGTACGGGCAGGGACCGGGGAGGCTCGTCTTGCTCCCGGCGAAGGCACCCTTCGACGTGATGTTCGCGCGCGTCGCGGCTGGCTCGACTTCGACGGCGCGGACCCCGCCGTCGTGCATGGCACACTCGAGGGTCTGGGCGTTCTCCCGGACGGACGTGACGCGGTACTTCGTACCGGGCTGGAGGTTGAGACACTGGCTGCGATAGGGACAACCGGTACAGGCGTCGGCTTCCCCCTCGTAGACGAACTCGGTTCCCGGTTCGGCCAGCCGGGAGCCGATGAGCGTAACGGTCGACATGGGACGTGGTAGTCGCCACTGGCGGTTAAGCGTCACGTCCCGTCGAGCGCCGGGAAATCGGGTGCGGACCGGCAGGCAATGCAGGTGAACCGATTCAGCCGTCGGTTTCGTCACCGGTGAGTTCGTCCAGTCGTTCGAAGTACGTCTCC
This sequence comes from Natrinema altunense, assembly GCF_000731985.1. Classification (GTDB taxonomy): domain Archaea; phylum Halobacteriota; class Halobacteria; order Halobacteriales; family Natrialbaceae; genus Natrinema; species Natrinema altunense. Next base: position 461,823 of record NZ_JNCS01000002.1, on the reverse strand, counting down.
CGGGGGACCTGGTACAGGTCTCGATAGTCGATCTCGCCGTCGTCGAACTGCCGGGCGAGTGCGATCGTTCGCTCGAGGGCTTCGTCCCGGGTCGGGTATCGCAGCGTCTCGTTCAGCGACACGTCCGGCTCGAGGTAGAGCGTCACGAACCAGTCCGCGGAATCGACCGTATCGGCGGGGTTGACGCCGGGTCGGCGGGTTCGCTTGCCGTGGGTGAGATACAGCGTCGGCAGACAGGGTGCGGGGAAGTCCGCGGCGTTGAACACGTCCGGTCGGTACGCGAGGACGAGCCGCCCCTGCTCACCCTGACTCCAGACGGTCCATGCGTCCGGGAGCCGCGAGCGGTCACCCACGCCATCCGCATCCGTATCCGACATGGCCGGCGGTAGGACCCCTCACCGTAAATCCCCGTCGCCACCGAGCGGGTCGGGTGGCCCCTCGGTTCCGCTGGCCCGACGACGGTTGGTCGATGGAGCGCGCGCGAGCCGACGTGGACGCTGCAGGCCGGTAACTTATACCGAAAGCGCCCGAATGTGATCTGTGTTACCGAGCATCAACACAGTGTCCTGGCAATATTCTCCTGGAATAAAGTCCTGACAAATACCTTTTGGGGCTAAGGCTAAGTAGCTGGATTACTCACTCATTAAATACTATCGGTATCCGTTTGCCGGGCCGATCCACTCCGCGCCCGTCCCCGGCGCAGCGTTGCCCGATCCCCTGACGAGGCATCGCGCAACGTCGAGTGGTGATAGATGACATATGACACGGCACATCGTCGCCGCCCACGAACGGGTTACGCTCCCCGAGACCCCCCTCGAGGAGTCCGACGAGTACGACGCGCTCACGTCGGGTGACGCGAGGCGACGGATTCCGACGGTTCGGCCACGCGACGCCACGGCTGGTCGAACGACGGCCGCGCAGGCAGTCCGCGGCTCACGGACGACTGCACAGCAGACGGGGGAACCCCGCAACTGGCAATGATACCATGACCGGTGACATCGAAACACTCGAGCAGCTCAGTACGGACTACAAGGAATCGATGCCTGCAGACCTCCGGGAAACCAAGTCCTTCGACTGGTACTTGGAGGTGGTCTACGAGGACCCGAAGGTGGCCCGCAACGCCCACCAGCGCGTCGCGGACATGTTCGACTACTACGGCACGACCTACGACGAGACCGAAGGGATGGTCGAGTACCAACTCGCCAGCGAGGACCCGCTGGGCGACGGCGAGAACACCTTCTACGGGAAGGTCATCCACCAATCGATCCACGAGTTCGTCAACAAGGTCAAGTCGGGTGCCCGCCGGCTTGGCCCCGAACGGCGAATCAAGCTTCTGCTCGGGCCGGTCGGCTCCGGGAAATCCCACTTCGACAAGCAGGTCCGCAAGTACTTCGAGGACTACACGCTGCGGGACGACGGCCGGATGTACACCTTCCGGTGGACCAACCTCTGTGACGTGATTCAGGATCAGGACCCGGCCGACGACTCCGTCCGCTCCCCGATGAACCAGGACCCGCTCGTGCTCTTGCCCGTAGAGCAGCGCCAGCGTGTTATCGACGATCTCAATGAGAACCTCGACGCACCCTACACCATTCAGAACGAGCAGGCGCTCGACCCCGAAAGCGAGTTCTACATGGACAAGCTGCTGGCGTACTACGACGACGACCTCCAGCAGGTCCTCGAGAACCACGTCGAGATCGTCCGGTTCGTCGCCGACGAGAACAAACGACAGGGCCTCGAGACCTTCGAGCCGAAGGACAAGAAGAACCAGGACGAGACCGAACTCACCGGCGACGTCAACTACTCGAAGATCGCCATCTACGGCGAGAGCGACCCCCGAGCGTTCGACTACTCCGGCGCGTTCTGTAACGCCAACCGCGGCATCTTCTCCGGCGAGGAACTGCTCAAACTCCAGCGGGAGTTCCTCTACGACTTCCTCCATGCGACCCAGGAGCAGACGATCAAGCCCAAGAACAACCCGCGGATCGACATCGATCAGGTGATCGTCGGCCGGACGAACATGCCCGAGTACAAGGACAAGAAGGGCGACGAGAAGATGGAGGCGTTCAACGACCGCACCAAGCGGATCGACTTTCCCTACGTCCTTTCCTACGAAGACGAGGCCAGCATCTACGAGAAGATGCTACAGAACGCCGACGTTCCCGACATCAACGTCGAGCCACACACCCTGGAGATGGCGGGGCTGTTCGGCGTCCTCACGCGCATCGAGGAGCCGGACACCGAGACCGTCGGGCTCCTCTCGAAGGCCAAGGCCTACAACGGCGAGATCGACGAGGGCGACGACATCGACACCAAGAAGCTCCGCGAAGAGGCCGAAGTAAAAGCCGAGATCGGCGAGGGCATGGTCGGGATCTCACCGCGGTTCATCGGCGACGAGATCGCCGAGGCCATCATGGACTCCAAACACCGCCAGCGCGGGTTCCTCTCGCCGCTGACGGTGTTCAACTTCTTCGAGGAGAACTTGGAACACCACGGCTCGATTCCCGAAGACAACTTCGAGACCTACTACCGTTACCTCGAGACGGTCCGCGAGGAGTACAAGGAGCGGGCCATCGAGGACGTCCGCCACGCGCTGGCCTACGACATCGACGAGATCCAGCGCCAGGGCGAGAAGTACATGGACCACGTGATGGCCTACATCGACGACGACACGATCGAGGACGAACTCACGGGTCGCGAACAGGAGCCCGACGAGACGTTCCTCCGGTCGGTCGAGGAGAAACTCGACATTCCCGAGGACCGCAAGGAGGACTTTCGACAGGAGGTCTCCAACTGGGTCTCCCGCCGTGCCCGCGAAGGCGAGGCGTTCAACCCTCAGGACAACGAGCGCCTGCGCCGCGCCCTCGAGCGCAAGCTCTGGGAGGACAAGAAACACAACATCAACTTCTCCGCGCTGGTCAGCGCCAACGAGTTCGACGACGACGAGCGCTCCGCGTGGATCGACGCGCTGATCGAACAGGGCTACTCCGAGGGCGGTGCCAAGGAGGTGCTCGAGTTCGCCGGTGCGGAGGTCGCCAAGGCAGAGATGGACGACTAACAATGAGCGAACACGAGGCCGAGTAACATGACCGGACACGACTACGTCACCGAGGCCGACCGCGCGCTCGAGGAGACCTACGAGGAGCCGATGTCCCTCGCGGCGTACGTCGATCGGATCTTCGAGAACCCGTCGATCGCCTCCCACGCCTCGAAGTACCTGCTCGAGGCGATCGAGGCCGCGGGCACGCGCACGGTCGTCGAGGAAGGCGAGGAAAAGGAGCGCTACCGCTTCTTCGACGACCCGTACAACGACGGTGAGCACGCGATCCTCGGGAACACCGAGGTGCTCAACGGGTTCGTCGACGACCTGCGGTCGATCGCCGCGGGCCGGGCGAAAGACGAGAAGATCATCTGGTTCGAGGGGCCGACCGCGACCGGCAAGTCCGAACTCAAACGCTGTCTGGTCAACGGCCTGCGCGAGTACTCGAAGACGCCCGAGGGCCGTCGCTACACCGTCGAGTGGAACATCTCGACCGCCGAGGGCGGCGAGCGCGGACTGAGCTACGGTGACGACACCAGCGCCGCCGACGAGCAGGACTGGTACGAGAGTCCCGTCCAGGCCCACCCGCTATCGGTGTTTCCCGCAGAGGTGCGGAGCGATCTGCTCGAGGAACTCAACGCCGACCTCGACACCCACGTGCCGATTCAGGTCGACGCACAACTCGATCCGTTCTCCCGGGAGGCATACGACTTCCTGGAGGAGCGCTACCGCCGGGCGGGCGAGGAGGAACTGTTCTCGGCGATCACGGACGAGAGCCACCTCCGCGTGAAAAATTACGTCGTCGACACGGGCCAGGGCGTCGGGGTCCTCCACTCGGAGGACGACGGCCCACCCAAAGAGCGGCTCGTCGGCTCGTGGATGCACGGCATGCTCCAGGAACTCGACTCGCGGGGTCGGAAGAATCCCCAGGCGTTCAGCTACGACGGCGTGCTCTCGCAGGGCAACGGCGTGCTGACGATCGTCGAGGACGCGGCCCAGCACGCGGATCTCCTCCAGAAGCTGCTGAACGTCCCCGACGAGCAGTCGGTGAAGCTGGACAAGGGGATCGGGATGGACGTCGATTCCCAGCTCCTGATCATCTCGAACCCCGACCTCGAGGCCCAACTCAACCAGCACGCCGACCGGAACGGGATGGACCCGCTGAAGGCGCTCAAGCGCCGGCTGGACAAACACCGCTTTGGCTATCTGACGAATCTGAGCCTCGAGACGGAACTCATTCGCCGCGAGCTGACCAACGAGACGAACGTCTGGGAGGCCGAGAGCTACGACGAACTCGCCGATCGGATCCGCGCCCCGGTGACGGTGACGGTCAAGGACCGCGACGGCGAGACGCGCGTCCAGGAGTTCGCGCCGCACGCGATCGAGGCGGCCGCGCTGTACGCGGTCGTCACGCGACTGGACGAGGAGCACCTCCCGAACGGGCTCGATCTGGTGGATAAGGCCTTGATATACGATCAGGGCTACCTTCAAGAGGGCGACAGCCGCCGCGAAAAGGACGAGTTCGACTTCGACGGGGACGGCAACGACGGCGATCACGGCATCCCGGTCACGTACACGCGGGACACGCTCGCGGAACTGCTCCAGACCGATCGGGACCGCCACCACGCCGAGCTGTCGGTCGAGGACATCGTCATGCCCCGCGACGTGTTAAACGCCATGGTCGAGGGGCTGATCGACGCGCCGGTCTTCTCGACGGGCGAGCGCTCGGAGTTCGAAAACCGCGTCGTGCCCGTGAAAAACTACATCTATGATCAACAGGAGAGCGACGTCATCGAGGCCATCATGCACGACAAGCGCGTCGACGAGGAGACCGTCGCCGAGTACGTCGAACACGTCTACGCCTGGGAGACCGAGGAGCCGCTGTACAACGACCGCGGGGAGCGCGTCGAGCCCGACCCGCTGACGATGAAGCTGTTCGAGATCGAGCACCTCGGCCGGTTCTCCGAGAGCGGGTACGACGGGAACCAGCCCCGCGAGAGCGTCCGGAACTTCCGGCGCGAGAAGGTCATCACGTCGCTGAACCGCCACGCCTGGGAGCACCGCGACGAGGACTTCGCCGTCGAGGACGTCGATCTCACCGCGATCCCGGTGATCAAGACCGTCCTCGAGAGCCACGACTGGGACGACGTCGAGCGAACCTTCGAGGACTTCGACCCGCGCCAGTGGAGCGACCCGCCGAGCGGGACCGAGACGGCCGCCGTCAAGGAGAGCACGATCGACACGATGGTCGACCTCTTCGGCTACTCGGCGGCATCGGCCGAACTGACCAGCAGACACGTCATGGGACAGGTGAGCTACAGATGGGACTGAGAGACGACCTCGAGCGGTTCCGGGAGGTGGGCGAACAGCGTCGCGAGGATCTGGCCGACTTCATCCAGTACGGCGACCTCGGTCAGAGCCGGCCGGGCGAGATCAAGATCCCGGTCAAAATCGTCTCGCTGCCGGAGTTCGAGTACGACCAGCGCGATCAGGGTGGCGTCGGACAGGGCGAGGACGGCACGCCCGATACCGGTCAGCCGGTCGGCCAGCCACAACCCCAGCCGGGTGACGACGACGGCGAAGACGGCGACCCCGGCGAGGAGGGCGGCGACCACGAGTACTACGAGATGGACCCCGAGGAGTTCGCCGCGGAACTCGACGAGGAGTTGGGACTCGACCTCGATCCGAAGGGCAAGAAGGTCGTCGAGGAGAAGGAAGGTCCGTTTACCGACCTCACGCGGACCGGTCCCAACAGCACGCTCGACTTCGAGCGGATGTTCAAGGAGGGGCTCAAGCGCAAGCTCGCGATGGACTTCGACGAGGAGTTCTTGCGGGAACTCTGCAAGGTCGAGGGGATCGAGCCCCGCGATGTCTTCGAGTGGGCGCGCGGCGAGAACCTGCCGGTGTCGATGGCCTGGATCGAAGAGGCCTACAAGGACATCCCGGACGAGGAACGCGGTACGTGGGACTCGATTCAGGACGTCGAAGACAACGTCGAGCGCGAGAGCGTCCAGCAGAAGATCCGCCGCGAAGGGATCAAACACGTGCCCTTCCGCCGCGAGGACGAACGCTATCGTCACCCCGAGATCATCGAGGAGAAGGAGAAGAACGTCGTGGTCGTCAACATCCGCGACGTTTCCGGCTCGATGCGCGAGAAGAAACGCGAACTCGTCGAGCGGACGTTCACCCCGCTGGACTGGTACCTGCAGGGGAAGTACGACAACGCCGAGTTCGTCTACATCGCCCACGACGCCGACGCCTGGGAGGTCGACCGCGACGAGTTCTTCGGTATCCGCAGCGGCGGCGGCACCAAGATCTCGAGCGCGTACGAACTCGCCGCCGAGTTGCTCGAGGAGTACCCCTGGGCCGACTGGAACCGGTACGTCTTCGCCGCGGGCGACTCGGAGAACTCCTCGAACGACACCGAGGAGCGCGTGGTCCCGATGATGGAGGGTATCCCCGCGAACCTCCACGCCTACGTGGAGACCCAACCAAGCGGCAACGCGATCAACGCCACCCACGCCGAGGAACTCGAGCGCCACTTCGGCACCGACGCCGACGACGTCGCGGTGGCGTACGTCAACGACGAATCGGACGTGACGGACGCGATCTACGAGATCCTCTCGACGGAGGGCACTGCAAATGAGTAATTCGGACAGATTCCGCAAACAGGCGATCGCCAGCGAACTCGAGGAGCCGGTCGAGGAGGCCCGGAACCTCGCCGAGAAACTCGGCCTCGAGCCCTATCCGGTGAAGTACTGGATCATCGATTACGACGAGATGAACGAACTCATCGCCTACGGCGGGTTCCAGAGCCGGTACCCTCACTGGCGGTGGGGGATGCAGTACGACAAGCAACAAAAGCAGGGCCAGTACGCGGGCGGGAAGGCCTTCGAGATCGTCAACAACGACAACCCAGCGCACGCGTTCCTCCAGGAGTCCAACACGGTCGCCGACCAGAAGGCGGTCATCACCCACGTCGAGGCCCACTCGGACTTCTTCGCCAACAACGACTGGTTCGGCATGTTCACCAGCGGGCGCGCGGACGAGGACCAGGTCAACGCCGCGGCCATGCTCGAGCGGCACGCGCGGGCGATCGACGAGTACATGTCCGATCCCGAGATCGACCGCGCCGAGGTCGAGAAGTGGATCGACCACTGCCTGTCCCTCGAGGACAATATCGACCAGCATCAGGTGTTCAGCCGTCGGCTCGACGTCGATGGCCCCGCGATCGAGGGGATCGACGAGGATCTCGCCGAGAAGTTGGACGAACTCGAACTCTCCGACGAGATCAAAGGCGAGGTCTTCACCGAGGAGTGGGTCGAGCAACTCGAGGAAGAGGAGCTTACCGGGACCTTCCCCGAGGAGCCACAGAAGGACCTGCTGGCCTTCGTTCGTGAACACGGCAAGCAGTACGACGACGACGCCGGCCGCGGCGTCGAGATGGAGGAGTGGCAACGCGACATCCTCGACATGATGCGAGCGGAGGCCTACTACTTCGCCGCCCAGAAGATGACGAAGGTGATGAACGAGGGCTGGGCCTGTGTCGACCCGGAAACGCCGATATTCACCACCGACGGGCTCGTTCCGATGCGGGAAGTGGTCGACAACCACACGACCGTCTCCGACGGCGAAACCACTCGCAACGTCTACGACGCCAATATCATTCCGGATCACGACACCGTGACGATCGAGACCCGTCGCGGCTTCGAACTGACCGGATCGAACAATCACCGGATTCGGCTTCCGGACGGGTCGTGGTCCCGGCTCGACGAACTCTCGGTCGGCGACGAGATCGACGTCTCGGGCGGGAACGACACGTGGTCGTCGACGTACGCCGACCTCGAGTGGGAACCACCCGAAAACGTCACGCTGAATGATGTCGCCGAGGAAGCCGGTGTTTCGGTCTGGACGGTCATGCGATACCGACGAGTCGGACGGGCACGAAAGACCGAAGCCATAGAAAACGCCTTGAGCGAGTACGAAGGGGACGACCAAGGACTGGCCCAGCGAGATCCGATCGCCGTTCCTGACGCGATCGACGAACGGTTCGGTCGGTTCCTCGGATTGCTTGTCGGTGACGGCCACGTGTCGTCATCGGCCGGACACGTCGGGTTCACGAACCGCGAAAAGCGCCACGCCGAGGAGTTTGCAGGACTAGTCGACGAACTCTTCGGGATCGATCCAACGGTCGAACAGCAAGGAAACCGATGGCGGGTATACGCCTATTCCCGGAATCTCGTCGAGTTACTGCAAGAAGAGATCGGCCTTCCGGATGGCAAGGCAGCAGATAGAAAGACGGTTCCGGAACCGATCCTTCGCTCCCCACGAAGCGTCGTCGCCGAGTTCATCCGCGGGCTGTTCGACGCGGACGGCCACGCGGGCGACCAGGGTGCGATCCTGACCACGACGAGCGAGGAACTGAGTGAAACCGTCCTGTTGCTCTTGACGAACTTCGATATCCTCGGTCGACGGCGGGAACAGACGGATGGGTGCTACCACGTCCATCTCACTGGCAAATCGGCCCACACGTTCGCCGACGAAATCGGGTTTGGATACCCAGCGAAGGCTGACGCGCTTCGCGCGTATCTCGACGATCTCTCGTGGTTCGAGGCGGAAGAATGGACCGACGAGATCGTCTCGATAGCGGAGTCGACCGGGACCGTATACGACATTTCGGTCGAAGAAACGCATCGGTACGCGGGTGCAGGAGTTATCAATCACAACTCCTACTGGGAGTCGACGATGATGACCGACGAGGCCTTCGCCGGTGACGACGAGTTCGTCAACTACGCCGACCACATGGCGAAAGTGCTGGCGTCGGGCGGGCTCAACCCCTACAGCCTCGGGATGGAACTCTGGGAGTACGTCGAGAACACGACCAACCGACGGGAGGTTCTCGAGGCCCTGCTGCGCGTCGAGGGAATCTCGTGGCGCAACCTCGTCGACGTCGTCGACTTCGACGACGTCCTCGAGCGACTCGAGCCGCCGGCGGCGATCGAGACCATCACTCCCGAGACGCTCGACGCGCTCGCGGAGGTCTCCGACGAGTGGGTCGACCACGAGGCCGTCGAAAAGGCCCGCGCGGGCGAGATCGACGTTTCGAACTACCCCTGGAAGGTACTGACCGAGACGGGGTTGGCGCGTCGCCACTACTCGCTGGTCAAGCGTCAGCATCGCGGGTTCCTCGGTCGGGTCAACCAGAACGAACTCGAGCGGATCGGTCGGTACCTGTTCGACGACGCCCGCTACGCGTCGATTGAGGAAGCACTGGACGATGTCGACTTCACGGCCGGCTGGAACCGGATGTTCGACGTCCGTGAGAGTCACAACGACGTGACCTTCTTGGACGAGTTCCTGACCCAGGAGTTCATCACGGAGAACAACTACTTCACCTACGAGCACTCCCAGGCGACGGGGCAGTTCCACGTCGCCAGCGACGCGGCCGAGGACGTCAAAAAGAAGCTGCTGTTGCAGTTCACTAACTTCGGGAAGCCGACCATCGCGGTCTACGACGGCAACTACAACAACGCCAACGAACTGCTGCTCGGCCACCAGTACAACGGTGTCATGCTCGATCTCGAGCAGGCTACGGAGACGCTCAAGCGGATCTTCGAACTGTGGGGGCGGCCGGTGAACCTGCTGACGATCGTCAAGGAAGTCGACGAACACGACATCGAGGTCGCCAAGCGCCGCAATCGCGAGCCCGAACCCGAAGAGCAGGGCAAACTGATCCGGTACAACGGCCAGACGGTGACGACCGAAGACGTGCCCTGGGAGGAGGTCGAACACCTCGCTGCCGACGATGTCGATTACGACACGAAGCCCGACGAATGGCTCGCGTAAAGGCGCTCGTGACCCGGGTTCCGTCTCCTCGGAGCGCATCGGTCCGGGGGCCGTTGGCCAGAACCCTTACGGCGGCGTTCGCCAATGCAGGGACACGATGGATGGGGATGGGTGTGAGGCCGTCGAGCCTCGGGGCCGGGGGGCCACCGGGGTCGATCTGCCAGCAGTACTGACACGACTCGACGACCAGGAGCCGGCGGAGCAACGGGCCGCTGTCCGTCGGATTCGGACCACAATCGACGACCAGGGGCAGGCGGCGGCGTGTGCCCCGACGGTGCCGAAGTTACGGACGCTGCTCGAGCAGTCCGAACTGGATTTTCACGACGAAGTCGCCGCCTGTCTCGCGGAGTTGGCGGCCGACGCACCGACGGACGTCGCGCCGTCGACCGGCACGATCGTAACGGTCGCTCGCGAAAACGCCGACCAGCCGGTGGCACGGGAACTCCTCCGGTGTCTCGCCGCTGTCGCGGCCGAGCGGCCGGACGTCCTGGTCGAGCACCTCGAGGTGATCGCCGACGTGCTGGATCGGCGACGCGGGTACGACCGCCACGGGCTGCAGGCGATCGCCCGCGTCTCGACGGCGGAGCCGACGGCGATCGAACCGGTCGCGCCGATTCTCATCGACGCGCTGGCCGCGAACCCGATCGAAAACGGGCCGCCGGTGTGCCGAGCGCTCGGTCGGCTGGCACGGTCCGGCGGGGAACTGCCCGCCCGCGAGTTCGTTACGCACGCCGCGGGTCTCGTCGACCACGACGACGGAGCGCTGCGACACGACGCGATCGCCTGTCTCGGCGACGTCGCCCACTGCGACCCCGACGCGGTCGAACCGGTTTGTGCCGATCTCGCGGCGGCGCTTTCCTTTCCGGACTCGGAGACGCGCGCTATCGCGGCGGTCACGGTGGCCCGCATCGCCGCCCAGACCGGCGACGCGGTCGCTCCGGTTCGCGACGAGTTGCGCGAACTCCTCGCGGACGGCCACGCGACCGTCCGGGCGAACGCCTGCGTTGCGCTCGGGTACGGGCGCGTCGACACGGCCGCGCCGCGGTTGCGGGAACTCGCGGCCGATGATCCGGCACCGAACGTCCGCGATCGCGCTTCGTGGGCCGTGCATCGCCTGTCCGACGGCAAGTAGCGGTCGACACGGACCGTAACGCAGTCGATGCTCGCGGCCGTTTCTCCGACCATGAACGTCAGCGTCGAGACCGAGTCCCGGTCGACGACCGTCGACGTAACCGACCGCATCGCTGCAGCCGTTCCGGACTACCTCGAGTCGGGTACCTGTACGGCCTTCGTCCAGCATACGACGGCCGGACTCGTCGTCCAAGAGGACGAGCCGCGGCTTCGCGGCGATCTCGAGTCGTTTCTGGGCGATCTGGTCCCCGACGAAGGGCACGCACACGACGAGTTAGACGGCAATGCGGACGCCCATCTGCGAGCGGCACTGCTCGGCCCGGACGTGACGATCCCGATCGTAGACGGGGAGTTGGCGCTGGGGACCTGGCAGTCGGTGTTGCTCGTCGAGTGTGACGGACCGCGAACCCGGACCGTGACCGTGACGACCGTCGGCGACGCTGATCGCCACTGAACGCCACTGCACGCCTGCTCGCACGACGGCTGTGCGAGGAGTGTGTCACTCGTGTCAGCTGATCTTTAACGCCGCTCGAGGTGCCGGGTGCGTGGGACCTGCCGGAACCGGCCGGGGGTTCGACGCGACGGGACGAGGAGCCGGACCCGAGACGAATCGGCCGATGCGCCGTGTCTCTCTCGAAGCCGCACGATCAGACGGCGATCGGCCGATCCGCCGAGACGCAGTCGACGCCCCGGTAGCCGAGCAACACCGCCATCGATCGACGCTCGACGGTCCACGCGTGAACCTCGAGCCCGACGCGCTTCGCCCGCGGGACGAGCCCGGTCGCCAGACAGCGCCAGCGGTTCGCACCGAGCACGTCACAGTCGAGTTCGACCGCGGTCGTGACCGGCGTCTCGAGGTTACGACTCACGAGCACCCCGATGGGCTGGTCCGGATCGCGCTCGCGGATCGTCCGCAGTTCGGAGACCAGAAAGGACGTCACGATGACGCGATTGTCGACGGCGGCCTCGTCGAGCATCGTGAGGACGTCCGCGGCGATGTCGGAGACCTTGAGCTCGAGCGTGACCTCGACGGACGGCGGCAGGGCCGCGAGCATGTCCGCAAGGGTCGGAATCCGCTCGTCGGACTCGAACACCGAGTAGTCGGCGAGTTCCGCGAGCGGGGTCTCCGCGACGCTGCCCGACCCGTCGGTGATGCGATCGATCGTTTCGTCGTGGACGACGACGAGTTCGCCGGAGCCACAGCGTCGCACGTCGAACTCGACGACATCGGCGTGCTCGGCGGCGGCCCGGACGGCACCGATCGTGTTCTCGGGGGCGGTCGCGGCGAAGCCGCGATGCGCGATGAGTCGCATTCACCGGCGTAACGGGAGCCGCGGGCTTCAGTGGCGCGTTCGGTCGCAGGACCTGAACCCGTCGCTCCGGGGCCGTCCAAATCACTTAGTAAGCAACGTTACAAGAGTACCCCGACTAGATGGAGACGATTACCGGATTGGATACCCCACCCATTCACTCGGTCGGCGTGATCCATCTATGAGCGGCACCGGCCGAGACAGTGTGCCTGTCGACGTCCTGCTCGTGGAGGACGAGGCCAAAGCCGTTCGGCTCATCGGCGAGGCGTTCGACGAGGTCGACGCCGAAACGTCGGTTCGGGTCGCCGCCGACGGCGACGAAGCGTTGACGGTGCTGACCGACCGCGGCGACGAACCCCCATCGGTTCCGGATCTCGTGTTGCTGGATCTGGACGGGCCGCGGCTGAGCGGTCTCGAGCTTCTCGAGGCGATCTCGAACGAGCCGACGCTCGCGCGGCTTCCCGTGCTCGTGTTGACGCGATCGGCGGCCGTCGAGGACGTTCGAGCGAGCTACGAGCTTGCGGCCAACGCCTCTCTCACGAAACCGTCCGAGCCAGCGGCCTACGCCGCGATGGTCGAGGCGATCGCGGACTTCTGGTTCGGGCGGGCTGTCCTGCCGACGGACGGGTCGTAGCGCCGATTCGCACGCGGCGAGGCGTCTTCGCCCCGTCCCTTGATACGACCGGCCAGCACACGTACGGTATGGCAGTCACGACCGCATTCGACGTCGATTTCGACGGCACCGTCGCGGTAATCACCGGCGCGAGCGGCGCGCTCGGCAGTGCGACCGTCGATCGCTTCCGCGCGGCGGGGGCGACCGTCTGTGCCGTCGACGTGATTCCACCGGCCGACGAGGACAGTTCGCTCGAGGTGGACCCCGCCGACGAACCCGGCCTCGCGTTCTACGAGGCGGACCTGACCGACGAGGATGACGTCGCGACCCTGATGGATGCCGTCGTCGACGACCACGAGCGGATCGATCACCTGGTGAACATCGCCGGGACGTGGCGCGGCGGCGACCGCATCGAGGACACCGACCTCGCGGAGTTCGAGTTGCTCGTCGACGTCAACCTGAAAACGGCCTTCCTCGCGTCCAAACACGCCCTGCCGCACCTCCGGGAGGTGGCGGGCTCGATCGTCAGTATCAGCGCCCGGTCCTCGCTCGAGGGCGGCGCGGGCGACGGTCCCTACCGGATCACGAAGGCCGGCATCCGGCTGCTGACGGAGACGCTGGCCGAGGAGAACCGCGGGACCGTCCGTGCGAACTGCGTCATGCCGAGCGTGATCGACACGCCGATGAACCGCGAGCTGATGCCCGACGCCGATCACGACGAATGGGTCGCTCCGGGCGACATCGCGGACGTGCTCGCGTTCCTCTGTAGCGACGGTGCGGCGGTGACAAGCGGTGCTGCGGTACCGGTGTACGGCGAGGCCTAACTGTCGTCGGGAGTGGCAAAAAAAGTCGTCGTTCGAATCGGCGGTCGTACCCGTTAGAGGGTCGTGTTGAGCCAATCGGCGAACGAGCCAGTCAGGAACCCGTAGTAATCCCACGCGTTCAACGCCACCAGGCCGATCAGCGCGATAACGACTGGGATCCGGACGAACCAGAGCCACGCGACTCCCAGTGAGCCGATGTCTTTGATTCCCTTCTCGATCTCCTCGAGCGCGAGGTCAGGAACGATCCACCCCACGAAGATCGAGAGTAAGAGCCCGCCGAGCATGAGCAGGATGCTGTTCGCGAAGCCATCGTAAAGATCGATGAAAATGAGGTCGAGTGCGGCCGGCGTCCCGAAGAGGAATATAACCGCGCCCAGTGTGGCTGTTGCGGGAATGCGATCAATGTCCCATTCGTCGATCAGGTAGGAGACGACGACCTCCATAATACTGATCGCGCTCGAGAGTGCAGCGATGGCGACGGTGCCGAAGAAAATCGCACCGAGGAGGCCGCCAAGCGGAAGTTCGGCGAACGCCGCGGCGAGGCTGACAAAAATGAGCGACGGACCGGACGCACCGGGATCGATCCCCGCTGCAAAGAGGATCGGGAACGCGATCAGACCGGCGGTGAAGGCGATAAAGGTGTCGAGGACAGCAATGATACCGGCGTCCGACGCGAGGTTTCGATCCTCCCCGAGGTAGGATGCGTATGTCATCATCACTCCCATCCCGAGCGAGAGCGTGAAGAACGCCTGTGCGGCGGCTGCCGGGAGAATCGTCGTCCACTCGCTCATGATCGTACTGAGTTCCGGCGAGAGGTAGTACGCGTACGCGTCAGCTGCCCCCTCAAGCGTGAACACGTAAGCAGCGAGTCCGAGCGAAATGACGATGATAGCGGGCACCATCACCTTGACCGAGAGTTCGATCCCGCGCTCGATGCCAAGCGCGACGATGACGATGACTCCGAGCATGAAAAGCGCGTGCAAGGCGACGGCATCAAGCCCGGACGCGACTGCGCCGAACTGTTCAGGCGCGGCATCAGCAGTATATCCTCCCTGAAGCCCGATGAGAACGTAACGAACCGTCCAGCCTGCGACGACGCTGTAGTACGACAGGATGACGAAACCGGCCGTGACGAAGACCCAGCCGATCTTCGTCCACGCGCCGCTCCCGATTCGCTTGAGTGCTCCCACGGGATTCCGTTCCGTATTTCGGCCGACGACGAATTCGGCGAGGATGACCGGAAAGCCGACCATGACGATCAACAGGAGATAGATAAACAGGAAGGCGGCGCCCCCTTGCTCCCCCACTTGATACGGAAATCGCCATATATTACCCAATCCCACTGCGCTCCCCACTGCAGCAAGGATGAACCCTGTTCGTGTGGCCCATGATTCGCGTTGTGCCATACCAGCTTTTATAAAAATGCCCCTATTTAAGTCTTTGTGGACCACCGGTTATTTGCCAGCAGATGAGTTATTAATCGTGAAGGAGTTACGGAATCCTTTTCCAGTTGGTCCTCGCACAACGGCGTATGAATCGTGTAGGGGTGTTCCCGGAATGACGATGGAAGACCGCATCGACGAACTCGAGGAGCTCCGCGAAGAGGCGCGGCAGGGCGGCGGCGAGGCCCGTATCGAGAAGCAACACGACAAGGGGAAGATGACCGCCCGGGAGCGGATCGACTACTTCCTCGACGACGGCACCTTTACCGAGTTCGACCAGCTCCGGACCCACCAGACGAGCCAGTTCGGGATGGAAGAAAAGAAGATTCCCGGCGACGGCGTTGTCACGGGGTACGGCGAGGTCAACGGGCGAACCACTTTCATCTTCGCCCACGACTTCACCGTTTTTGGCGGCTCGCTCGGCGAGGTCTTCGCCGAGAAGGTCTGCAAGGTCATGGACATGGCAATGGAGGTCGGCGCGCCGGTCATCGGACTCAACGACTCCGCTGGGGCCCGCATTCAAGAGGGCGTCAAGAGCCTCGCGGGCTACACCGAGATCTTCCGCCGCAACCAGGAAGCCAGCGGCGTCGTCCCCCAGATCTCCGCGACGATGGGGCCGTGTGCCGGCGGTGCCGTCTACTCCCCGGCGATCACCGACTTCATCTTCATGGTCAAGGACACGAGCCACATGTACATCACTGGCCCCGGCGTCACCAAGACCGTCACCGGGGAGGAAGTGTCCCACGAGGAACTCGGCGGCGCGATGACCCACGCCAACAAGACCGGCGTCGCCCAGTTCGCCTGCGAGAGCGAGGAGCAGGCGCTCGACGATATCAAGCGGCTCCTCTCCTATCTCCCACAGAACAACGTCGAAGACCCCCCACGCGTCGACCCGTGGGACGACCCCGACCGCCGCGACGATGCGCTCACCGAGATCGTCCCCCCGAGCCCGCAAAAGCCCTACGACATGACCGACGTCATCGATAGCGTCGTCGACGAGGGGTCGTTCTTCGAGGTCGCCGACAACTTCGCCCAGAACATCGTCGTCGGCTTCGGCCGACTCGACGGGCGCTCGGTCGGCCTCGTCGCCAACCAGCCCCGCGTCAACGCCGGGACGCTGACCGTCGACGCCTCGATGAAGGCCTCGCGGTTCGTCCGCTTCTGTGACTCCTTTAACATCCCCATCGTCACGTTCGTCGACGTCCCCGGTTACATGCCCGGGACCGATCAGGAACACCGCGGGATCATCCGCCACGGCGCGAAACTGCTCTACGCCTACGCCGAAGCGACGGTGCCCCTGCTGACGGTCATCACTCGGAAGGCCTACGGCGGTGCCTACTGCGTCATGGCCTCGAAGAACCTCGGTGCGGACGTCAACTACGCCTGGCCGACCGCCGAGATCGCCGTCATGGGTCCCCAGGGCGCGGTCAACATCCTCTACCGCGAGGAACTCGAGGAGGCCGACAACCCCGACGAACTCCGCGACGAACTCATCGAGGAGTACCGCGAGGAGTTCGCCAACCCCTACACCGCGACGGACAAGGGCTTCCTCGACGATGTCATCGTGCCGACCGAAACCCGGCCGCGGCTGATCCGCGACCTCGAGATGCTCGAGACCAAGCGCGAACAGAACCCGGACAAGAAACACGGCAACATCCCGCTGTAGTCAGATGACCTCACAACAGCCCACCGCCGACGGCGCGGCTCCGTCCGCGGACGAAACGACCGCCGATGGCGAGCCGTCGGAACTCGAGGGGGTCCTGCCCGGCGACGTTTCGATCGACCTACCCGACGACGCCGACGGGGACGAAGCTGCGGCCATCGCGGCCGCGATCGGTGCCCACCTCCACGACCACGCGCTTGCGGTCGCCGCGGCCGCCGCCGAGGGGGAAGAGACGTGGGACGACGAGCGGTGGGCCTTCGCCGGCCGGGTCCGCGCACAGCAACACCGGACCGTCCGCGTCCCCCGCGGTGCGCCGACCGACGCGTGGTCGGCGGCGGGACGGACCGAGCAGTTCTAACCCGCCGCGGACCGTTTCGCTGGGTTCTCGAGAAAGAGAGCGAACCGCGACCGGAGCTACTCCGAATCCGATCCCAGTTCCGGCTCCGGTTCGTCGTCGGAGTCGGACATGGTGATCGGCTCTTCGGCCTCCATGCCCACGTCCTGGCCTTCCTTGATCGCCCGGGCCTGCTCTTCCATCGCCTCGACGTCCATCTCGGCTTGCTCGTCGATCTCGCCGATGATGTCGGCGATGTCGTCCAGCCCGATCAGTTCGCGCGTCTCGTCGTCGAACTCGAGGCTCTCGAGGGCCGCGCCGTTGCCTTTCACGTCGCTGCCCGAGAGGTGCTTGCCGTAGCGGCCGACCAGCGAGGTGAGTTCCTGGGGCATGACGAAGGTCGTCGACTCGCCCTGGCCGATGTCGGCCAGCGTCTCCATCCCTTTGTCGATGACCGCCCGTTCGCCCATCGATTCCGCGGAGCGCGCTCGCAGCACGGTCGAGATCGCGTCACCCTGTGACTCGAGGATCTGGCTCTGCTTTTCACCCTGGGCGCGGATGATGTTCGACTGCTTGTCACCCTCGGCCTTCTCGACGGCGCTGCGGCGTTCACCCTGCGCCTCGAGGATCATCGCGCGGCGGCGGCGCTCGGCGGAGGTCTGTTCCTCCATTGCGCCCTTGACGCCCGCCGAAGGCGTGACCTCGCGGACCTCGACCGACTCCACTCGAATGCCCCACTCGTCGGTGGGTTCGTCGAGTTCCTGGCGGATGCGCTCGTTGATCATCTCCCGGCGGGAGAGGGTGTCGTCGAGTTCCATGTCGCCGATCACGGCCCGCAGCGTCGTCTGGGCCAGGTTCGAGACCGCACGCTGGTAATCGTCGACTTCGAGGAACGCGCGCTTGGCGTTCATGACCCGGATGTAGACGACGGCGTCGGCCGTAACGGGGGAGTTGTCCCGCGTGATGGCCTCCTGTCGGGGCACGTCGAGCGTCTGCGTCCGCATGTCGAACGTGTAGATCCGGGAGACGTACGGCGGGACGATGTTCAGCCCCGGCTCGAGCAGTTTGCGGTACTCGCCGAAGACGGTCAGCGCGGCTCTGTCGTAGGCGTCGACGATCTCGACCATCTGCCAGACCGTGACCACGACGAGGAAGAGTCCGATCAGGCCGACGAGCAGGAGCGGGTCCTCGAGCACCGATTGTGTCTGTAGCGGGCCGAGTACGTTCTCGTACATCGTGTGCATGAGGGTCTCAGATCGGATAACGCTTGCCCATAACTCGCATGGGTAGTGGTTGCACGCGGTTCGGAGTGGAGCCGACACCGATAGCGATCGACGGTGTCGGGGGCGTGATCTGGCAAAAACTGACGCGAGATCGGACCCGTTGCGAAAAAGTAAGGTAGGGCCCTCACGACGGTATCCACAGAAATGTTCAGGAAGGTTCTCGTGGCGAACCGCGGGGAAATCGCCGTTCGCGTGATGCGAGCGTGCGAAGAGTTGAATATCGGGACCGTCGCGATCTACTCCGAGGCCGACAAGGACTCGGGCCACGTCCGCTACGCGGACGAAGCGTACAACGTGGGGCCGGCGCGTGCGGCCGACTCCTATCTCGATCACGAAGCCGTCATCGAGGCCGCGCGGAAGGCCGACGCCGACGCCATCCACCCCGGCTACGGGTTCCTCGCCGAGAACGCCGAGTTCGCGGGCAAAGTCCAGGACGCCGAGGGAATCACCTGGATCGGTCCGTCCAGCGACGCGATGGAGTCGCTCGGCGAGAAGACCAAGGCCCGGACGATTATGGACGAGGCTGACGTCCCGATCGTTCCTGGGACGACCGATCCCGTTACCGAGCCCGAGGCGGTCAAGGAGTTCGGCGAGAAACACGGCTACCCGATCGCTATCAAAGCGGAAGGCGGCGGCGGCGGCCGCGGAATGAAGGTCGTCTGGGACGAAAGCGAGGTCGAGGACCAACTCGAGAGCGCCAAGCGCGAGGGCGAGGCGTACTTCGACAACGACTCGGTCTACCTCGAGCGCTACCTCGAGCAGCCCCGCCACATCGAGGTGCAGATCCTCGCCGACGAGCACGGCAACGTCCGCCACCTCGGCGAGCGCGACTGCTCGCTCCAGCGCCGTCACCAGAAGGTTATCGAGGAGGCCCCGTCGGCCGCACTGACCGACGAACTGCGCGAGAAGATCGGCGAGGCCGCCAGGCAGGGCGTCGCCGCCGCCGACTACACCAACGCCGGAACCGTCGAGTTCCTCGTCGAGGAAGAACCCGGACGAGACGGCCCGCTGGGGCCGGACGCGAACTTCTTCTTCCTCGAAGTCAACACGCGGATCCAGGTCGAGCACACTGCGACCGAGGAGATCACCGGGATCGACATCGTCAAGCGACAGATCCAGATCGCAGCCGGCGAGGAGATCGACTTCGACCAGGACGACGTCGAGATCGACGGCCACGCGATCGAGTTCCGGATCAACGCCGAGAACGCGGCCGACGACTTCGCGCCCGCGACCGGCGGCACGCTCGAGACGTACGACCCGCCGGGCGGGATCGGCGTCCGACTCGACGACGCCCTGCGACAGGGGGACGACCTCGTCACCGACTACGACTCGATGATCGCGAAGCTGATCGTCTGGGGCGAGGACCGCGACGAGTGCATCGAGCGGTCGCTTCGCGCGCTCCGCGAGTACGAAATCGCGGGGATTCCGACGATCATCCCGTTCCACCGGCTGATGCTCACCGACGAGGAGTTCGTCCGGAGTACGCACACCACGAAGTACCTCGACGAAGAACTCGACGAGAGCCGCATCGAGGAAGCCCAGGAGCAGTGGGGCGGTGACACCGGCTCGGGCGGCAGCGAGGACGACGAGGAGACCGTCGAGCGCGAGTTCACCGTCGAGGTCAACGGCAAGCGCTTCGAGGTCGAACTCGAGGAGCGCGGTGCACCCGCCATCCCGACCGGCGATATCGAGGCCGGCGGCGGCCAGGCGAGCCGGCCCGAGCCTGCGGGCGGCTCGAGCAACGACGGCGGGACCGAACTCGAGGGCGACGGCGAGACCGTCGACGCCGAGATGCAGGGGACGATCCTCGACGTCGAGGTCGCGGAGGGCGACGAGGTCGCGGCCGGCGACGTGCTGGTCGTCCTCGAAGCGATGAAGATGGAAAACGACATCGTCGCCTCCCGGGGCGGCACCGTCACGCAGATCGCCACCGAGGAAGGCGAGAGCGTCGACATGGGCGACACGTTAGTCGTCCTCGAGTAACGGCCCGTGCCGCCGGTCGCGGGGGCGTCCGCCCGTGAACGTGTTCGCCGGAATTTCGAAGGTCGCTCCGGCACACCGGATATCTGCACGCGCCACCGGTCCGAGACCCTGCACGTGATCGACGGGACGACGGTTGCCTGCGCTCGATCGCCGTCGATCCACCATCCAGACGTTCCTGACCCGCGTGTCGCGTGTATCCGATCGCGACCGGCAAGAAACGGCGTGCCGACCGGCGGCTGCACCGAGCCATCGTCTGTGACGGCCGCTGCCACGCCGGTACCACTCCTTCCGGTCGGCTCGCGGTGATAGCCACGCTCTCGTCCGTCGCGAACCGATCCGAGTCGTTTTCTTGCTCCGGCGGCCGGATCGCTCAGTCGCCGGTCGAAACGCCGCGGGAGTCGCCGTCGGCGTCGTCCCACGGTAACGGGCCGTCGTACCCCTCCGGAACGAACGGACAGAGCGGGTCGCTCGCCAACGGGTCGCCGGTGTGGGCGAACGCCCGCGAGCGGCTGCCACCGCAGACGTGGCGGTAGGGACAGGCCCCGCACTTGCCCGAGAGGTTGTCGCGGTCGCGCAGCGACTGGAACAGCTCCGACTCGCGATAGAGTTCCGTGACCGGCCGCTCACGGACGTTACCGGCCGACTCCGGCAGGAAGCCGGAGGGGAACACCTCGCCCGTGTGACTGACGAACGCGAAGCCGTCGCCCGCGACGATGCCGGTCCGTCGTTCGATGCCGGCCCCCGGACCGGCCGCGCCGTCGTCCGTCTCGTCCCCGTCCGCCCGTCGCTGCATCGCGACCCGGCGGTACTGCGGGGCCTCGGTGGTCTTGACGCCGAAAGGTTCGGTTTCGCTGACCTCGTGGAGCCACTCCATTACCGCGTCGGCCCGCTCCGGCGGGACCGGCTCGAGGATACGCCCCCGCCCGACGGGCACGAGGAAGAAGACGCTCCACATGACGGCCCCGATCTCGGTCAGCAGCTCCCGGATCGCGGGGAGTTCGTCGACGGTCTGTCGGCAGACGGTGGTGTTGACCTGGACCGGGAGCCCGGCCGCTCGAGCGTCCTCGACGGCGCGGATGGTCTCCTCGAAGCTCCCGTCCTCGCCGCGGAAGGCGTCGTGGGCCGCCGGCGACGCGCCGTCGAGGCTGACCGCCATCCGCTTGAGTCCGGCGTCGGCCATCGACGCGATCCGGTCGGCGGTCAGCGAGCCGGTCCCGCTGGGCGTGATCGTCATCCGCAGGCCGAGGTCGTCGCCGTGAGCGATCAGGTCCTCGACGTCGTCGCGGACGAGCGGGTCGCCGCCCGAGAGCACGACCAGTTGGCCGTCGCCGAACTCGGCGGCCCCCTCGAGCAGGTCCATCCCCTCCGCGGTCGAGAGTTCGTCTGGGTGACGACGCTGCTGGGCGTCGGCGCGACAGTGATCACAGGCGAGCCCACAGGCCTGGGTAAGCTCCCAGATGAGGACGAACGGTCGTTCGGACGTATCGAACGTGCCGGGGCGCATAGCCGAGGGTGGGGCTCCGACGACCGAAAACGCCCCTCTGGTTCCCGCCGCCCGGGAAGACGGGAAGATGTTCGACCGTTCGCGGGGATATTCCCGCGCGCTGGGAGATCGCACAACGGCCTTCGGTATCGTGTCGAAGGTATCGATATGGTCGAGAAAGCGCGCCGGTCGGCGGTCGAGAGCGACGAGCGAGGGAACCCGACTCGGCAGTGGGAGGTCTTCGTCCGCAACGAGGAGGGAGATCCGATGCGCCACGTCGGGAGCGTCGCGGCCGCGAGCGGAAGCGAAGCACACGAGCACGCGTCCCGGCTGTTCGGCTGGTATGCCGCCGACATCTGGCTCTGTCCGGCCGACGAAGTCGAACGGTACTCGACGCGCGGCCTGGCGGAGACGGCCCAGGAGCGATCCGACGACGATGACGACGGCGACGACGGGAGCGAAGAACAGCGCGTCTACAAGGAGACTGCGGGTGCCTCGGAGGTGAACAGTCTGTGATCTCGATCAGCAAACTGCTCTGCGATCTCGACGCCGAGGGCGACGGGCTGCGCTACGACGCGGCCGACGACTCGAAGAAACCACAGATCACCGAGGAGAAACAGCAGCGGCCGGTCGTCGTCTGGAACGCGACCCGTCGGTGTAACCTCTACTGTTCGCACTGTTATGCCGGTGCCGAGACCGAGGCCGCGACCGGCGAGTTCACGACGGCCGAGGCGAAGTCGTTCCTCGACCAACTCGCCGACTTCGGCGCACCCGTCATCCTCTTCTCCGGCGGCGAACCCCTCGTCCGCGACGATCTGGTCGAACTCGTCTCCTACGCGGCGGATCGCGGGCTCCGACCCGTCCTGTCCTCGAACGGCACCCTGATCACCCGCGAGACGGCCGCGGCGTTGCGGGACGCCGGGCTCCAGTACGCCGGTATCTCCGTCGACGGCCTCCCCGAACGAAACGACCGCTTCCGCGGCGAGGAGGGCGCGTTCGACGCCGCCGTCCGCGGGATCGAACACTGTCTCGAGGTCGGCCTCAAGACCGGCCTGCGGTACACGATCACCGAGGCCAACGCGCCCGATCTCGAGGGGGTCGTCGATCTCCTCGTCGAGAAGGGCCTCGACCGGTTCTGTTTCTACCACCTCGACTACGGCGGTCGAGGGGCCGAGATCGTCGACGCCGATCTCTCCCCGCAGGCAAAGCGCGAGGCGATCGAACAGGTCGCCGACCTCACGCTCGCGTATCACGACCGCGGCGAGGAGATCGAGACCCTGCTGGTGGGCAACTACGCCGACGCCGCCTTCCTCGTGGAGTACGCCCGCGAGACCTTCGGCGAGGCGAAGGCCCGCGCGGTCTACGACCACCTCGAGCGAAACGGCGGCGACCCGACGGGCGAACGGATCGCGGACGTCGACTATCAGGGCAACGTCCATCCGACGCAGTTCTGGCAGGGGTACAGTCTCGGCAACGTCCGCGACCGGCCCTTCGGCGAGATCTGGGACGACGAGTCGAACCCGCTGCTGACGGCGCTGCGGAACCGCGAGGAACACCTCCACGGAAAGTGTGCGGACTGTCAGTATCAGTCGATCTGTCGGGGCGGCTCGCGGCTGCGGGCGCTCGCCGAAACGGGCGATCTGTTCGCCCCCGACCCGCAGTGTTACCTCCACGAGGACGAAGTGCGCGGCGAGGGTGGGCCGGCCGTCGGCGGTGCCGCGGACTGATCACGGTCCAAGCGCTCTCGGCCGAACGGCCGGGTAATGCCCGTTCTCGCGCAACTAGCTTCTGCTCGACGATTTCGAGGACCCGAGTGCCGCCCCCGATTCAGTTAGTGCGAGCGCCGCGCTCAGTCGCCGCCCACGTGGACACGAGTGACGTGCCCGCCACAGCCGCACCGATCGACGTACTCGAGCCGAACGTCGTCGAACGCTGCCTCGAGTTCGTCCCAGAGATACGTCTCGGGATGGCCGTGATCGCCGTGGGTGACGAGGTTGACGTGGTAGCCGGCGGCCGTCTGTGCGATCGCGTCTTTCGACTGCTCGACGATCAGATCCCGATCCATCGCGTGTTCGGGTCCCTCGAGATTCGCGGACCACGACGCGTCGTGCTCGCGACGCATGGCGGATTCGGCGCCGGAGTCGTCGGTCATAGTCGACACTCGGGTCCCGACGAGCCTCAGCAGTAGGGCGAACGTGTTCGCCACGGTGGTCGTCGGAGCCGCCGCCGACGGACCGCAAGACGATCAACAGCAGAACAGAAACGGGTAGAGCAACGCGACACGGTCGTCGTCGGCGAGTTCCGTCTCGAATCCGTCGAGGTGTTCGTTGAACCGGCCGTTGACACAGACCCGCGCGTACGGCCGGGTCTGCTCGCCCTCCGGGTTCTTGCGCCACGTCCCGGGCAGGTCGTCGGGAACCGGTGCCCAGCCGCTGTGGGTCGCGTCCGCTTCGGTTTCGGCGATGAGCATGTCGGCGAGATCGTACTCCGCGAAGAAGGCCTCGAGGAAGTCCCGGAGACGGTTCCCCTCGAAGGTGAACTCGAGTTCGTGGCGGCCGAGTGCGGTGCGGACGTGGCCGGTACAGCGGACGGTGACGGTCGTCTCGATTTCCCGGTCGGCCGTCGCGGCCGCGTGCTGGTCCGTAACGGTCGCGGTCGATCCCTCGTCGGCGGTGGTCGTCGCCTGGTCTGGTCCCATGGCTCACACAGCGATACGGTACGGATCGGCAAACGCTATCGTCCGAACTTGTTCGGGAGGAAGGGGACGGCCGTACGGGCCGTACCGGGAGACATGAACGGAATACCGGGCGGGTTACGGACCGACCAGCAGCCGCCGATGGTGATCCCGTTGCGGCACTTCCTGCTCGCGCTGGGCTTTCTCGCGGTCGGCATCGGTGGGGGGACCGTCCTGGCCGTCGCGACGCTGCCGGGTCTCGCCGGGCTGGCACGCCTCCACGCCCTGCTCGTGGGCTGGATCGCGGTGACGATCATAGGCGCGATGACCCAGTTCGTCCCCGTCTGGTCCGGCGTGGCGATCCACTCGCGGCGGTTGGCGGTCGCCCAACTGTGGCTCGTGACCGCCGGACTGGTCGGATTCGGCGCGGCGTTGCTCGCGGGCGCGTTCGCCTGGCTCCCGGTCGCCGGCGCGCTCATGCTGGCGGGAATCTGGGTGTTCGTCTATAACGTCGGGCGCACGATCGTCCGTGCACGCCCGTTCGATTTCACGGAGCGCCACTTCGCACTCGCGCTCGCGTGCTTCGGCCTCGTCGCACCGCTCGGGGCGCTTCTCGCGACGGATTTCACCACGCCGGTGTTCGAGTCGGTCCCGGTGAACCGATTCGAAATCCACGGCTCTCACGCGACGCTGGCGCTGTTCGGGGCCCTGCTCGCGACGGTCGTCGGTGCGCTGTTCCAACTGACGAAGATGTTCACGCAGGCGGAGCCTGATCGGTTGAGCGACCGCCTGCTTGCCCTCGAGCAACTGTGTTTCCCCGCCGGGCTCGCGGCGCTCGTGGTCGGCCGCGGACTCACCATCGCCCTCATCGCTCGCGTCGGCGCGGTCACCCTCCTCGTCGGCCTCGCCGCGTTCGCGGTCGTCGTCGCCCGATTACTGGCCGGCGCGACGGTCGAGCGGTCCCCGATGCTCGCTCGCTACTGGCTCGTCGTGGCGGCATTGGTCGCGTGGATCGCCCTCGCCGCGCCGACGTGGTGGGCCGATCCGCTCGCGTACGAATCGCTCTTCGGGTATCCCGGCTCCCGGACCCTCCTGCTGTTCGGCGTCTTCGGGTTCGTCGTCATCGGGTCGCTGTACCATATCGTCCCCTTCATCATCTGGATCGAACGCTACAGCGACCGGCTGGGCTTCGAGCAGGTGCCGATGATCGACGATCTCTACGACGACCGCCTCGAGCGCGCGGATTTCTGGCTGCTGCTCGTCGGCTTTGCCGGCCTGTCGGCGGCACCGCTGGTCGACCTTCCCGCCGTCGTCTCCACCGCGAGCAGCCTCCTTGCGACGGTCGGCGTCGGCGTGTTTATCGCGAACATGCTGCTGACGATCCACCGTCACGGACCCGACGGCATCGCCGGCGTGCTGGCGAGCGCGTTCGAGTCAGGCGAGGATGCCCCTGCAGCGGCCGGCGGAGAGCCCGACGTGGACGCGTCGCCCGATCGGTGACCGGGGAGAGGCCGACCCCGTCGGCGCGGGTCGTGCGAGTCTATTCCTCCGGCGACACATCGACCGCCGGTTCGGACCGCTGTGATTCGATCGTCGAGACGACCAGTTCGCCGTACTCGGCGGCCGTCAACTCGCCCGCGTTGTATGCCGCCGCGTGTCCCGTCTCGACCGTCGCCGACCCGTACGACGCGGGCGCGTCGTCGAGGATCGTCGCCCCCAGCGCGACGGTATCGTAACCCGCGTCGACCAGCGCCGCGTAGCCGCCCGCAATCAGGGCGATGTCGTGAGCGTTACCCTCGGCGTACCGATCGGTGTTGACGTACTCGAGAGTCAGCACGTCCCGTTCACGTGCGACCGACTCGACGGCCATGTCGAACTCCGCGAGCGTGGACGCGAGCCCGTCCGGAGTCGTGATGTCGGCAGCCGCCAGCGCCGGAATGCGCTCCTCGAAGATCGCGCTTCGTTCCGCGACGGGGAGGTCGGGGACGTACGCCGAGACCGGCCACTCCGTATTTGCGGGGAACTCCGTTCCCATCTCCTCGATACAGCCGGCGAGGGCGACGGTCACGGCGACCGTCCCCGTCCGCAGGAACCGCCGCCGCGTCGGCCGATCGCTTCCCTCTTCCGGCGCGTTCCGACCCATACCCTCGACACGCCGGCCCGCTGCAAATGAGTTCGTTCTGCAAACGCCGGCATCGGGATAAAGACGCGATTTCTCGTAGCCCGGACCACCCAGATGGCCCTCGAGTTGTACAACGTCGGGCTGGTCGTGGTCGGTGTGACACTGTTCGGCGTCGCCGTCCTCCCGCGATTCGTTTCTGATCGCGCGATCTCGCTGCCGATTTTCTTCGTCGCGTTCGGCATGCTCGCCTTCGGTCTGCCGATCGGACTGCCCGCGCCGGACCCGCTCGAGCAAGGGACGACGACGGAACACCTCGCGGAACTCGGCGTGATCGTCGCCCTGATGGGAGTCGGGTTGAAGATCGATCGGGTCCCCGGGCTGCGCGCGTGGGCGTCGACCTGGCGGTTGCTCGCGATCACGATGCCGCTGTCGATCGCCGGCGCGGCGCTGCTCGGCTGGTGGCTCGGCCTCGTGATTCCGACCGCGGTCCTGCTCGGTGCGTGCATCGCGCCGACCGATCCGGTACTGGCATCGGAGGTCCAGGTCAGGGGTCCGGGCATGGGCAGCGAAGAAGAAGGTCTCGAGGAGGCGGCCGGTGGTGAAGACGAGGTCAGATTCGCGCTCACCTCCGAGGCCGGGCTGAACGACGGGCTCGCGTTCCCGTTTACGAACATGGCGATCGCGATCGCGCTCGTCGGCCTCGCGCCCGGCAACTGGGTCGGCGAGTGGCTCCTCGTCGACGTCGGCTACCGGATCGCAGTCGGCGTGCTCGTCGGCGTCGCCCTCGGCTTCCTGACCGCGCGGCTCGTCTTCGCGACGGAGCCCGATACCCCCGTCGCGGAGTCGGTCCAGGGACTCGAGGCGATCGCCGGCACCCTGTTCGTCTACGGGGCGACCGAACTCGCGGGCGGCTACGGCTTCATCGCGGTCTTCGTCGCCGCGCTGATGGTCCGCCACTACGAGCGCTCCCACGACTACAACCGGTCGCTTCACGAGGTCAGCGAGTTCGCCGAACAGGTGATGATGGCACTCGTCATGCTCTTCTTCGGCGGCGCGATCGCAGGTGGACTCCTCGAGCCGCTCACGCTCGAGGGGATCGCGGCGGCAGTAGCGATCGTGTTCCTCGTCCGACCGCTCGCCGGGCTGGTCGGGTTCCTCGGGTTCGACCGCGACCCGGCCGAGCGGGCGACGATCGCCGTCTTCGGCGTCCGGGGAATCGGCTCGTTCTACTACCTCGCACACGGCCTCAACGAGGCCGCGTTCCCCGACGCCGACGTGCTGTGGGCCGTCGTCGGCGCGGTCGTGCTCATCTCGATCGTCGTTCACGGGATCACCGCCACCCCCGCGGTCCGCTGGCTCGAGGTGCGGGCACAGTAGCGGGTGACTCATCCCGTCCAGTCGGCGCGCTCGAAGAAAACCGTCCAGAGGACGGCGGCGTAGAGGAGCGCACCGACGACCGAGAGCCAGCGGCCCGGCCCGACCAGCGATGGGATCGACGCGAGCAGGCCCGCGACCTCGAGCCCCAGGCCGGCGACGAGCGCCGCGACCGACGCGCTCGCGGTTCGGTCGCCGATTCCGGGGGCGGACGCGACGGCCGGCGGATAGAAGCGGTAGGTGACGCCGACGATCGTCAGGCCGAGGAAGCCGCCGACGGCGAGCCGGTAGTGGGCGTCGAACGCGGCTGCCGGCGGACCCGCGGCGGGTGCGAACGCGAAGCACAGGCCCAGAACGGCGATCAGCGCGCCGTAGCCGGCTGCGGCGATGATGGCCCGGCCGCCGACGCGTCGGCGGTCGCTCTGCCGAGTCAGGTCGAGAACGGCGACGGCGAACCCGACGAGGGCGGTCGCCTGAAGTGCAGCACCGACGCGAAACACCGCCCCGCCGCGGAAGTCGGCCGCGAGCAGTGCGGGGCCGGCGATACCGGCGGCGACGACGACCGAGACCAGCAACGGGTGCACCGAAGCGACCAGCAGCCGGGGCAACAGTCGGAAGCCGATCGCAAAGACGAGCAGCGCCACCGTGCCCGCGGCGAGCAGGTGCGTCGTTGCCGGCCCGCTCGCCGGAAGTCCGGACGGCTCGCGGCCGAGTGCAGCCGCCAGCGGCAGCGCCGAACCGACGGTCAGGTACGCGAGCACGAACGGAACGGCGGCGTTCGCGATCCGGTCGGCGCGCCGACGGTGGGCGTCGGTCTCGCCGGTCCCGGTCTCGCGGCCCGTCGGGTTGTCGCGGACGGTCCAGCACAGCGTCCCGACGAAGACGAGGCTGCCGGCGAGCCAGCTCGCCGCGCTCGCGAGCGCGACGATGGCGGGGGCGATGCCGGTGCCGACCGCGAACGCGCCGAGCACGCCGAACGAGGCCAACGGGAGGTGGATCGCCGGCGCGCGCGGACCCGCGAGTTCGCGCGCGAAGTACGACGGAACGAGCGTGTAGGCCTTGCCGAAGACGACGTGGAGGACGAAGCCGAAGACGCCGAGGGGGACGGTCGCCGCTCTACCTACGCCGACAGCGACGGCGACCTGCCACGCGACGAAGAAGCCGATACCGACCGCGACGAACGCGCGCGACCACCGTGTGACGGTTGCGGTCGCGTTCCCGGTCCCCATCCGCGATCAGAACGGCGACTGAACGCTCGTCTCGTCGCCGTCCTCTCCTTTCGCTCCAGTCCCGGGGCCGCTACCGACCGGTTCGGCCGGGACCTCGCCGGACTCGAGGTACTGCGCTTCGAGGGACTCGAGCGTCCCGTTGAGCGACTCGGACTGGTGATGGGACGGACGGACGCGGACGCGGACGAGATCGTACTCGTGGCGATCGCTCAGGCCGTTCCAGGCGCGAAACGAGCCCTTGACGAGCGCGTCGGCTTGCGGACAGAACTCCGTCGTGGGGCTGAACTCCGCCCGGAGGACGGTCGGATCGTCAGCGTCGACCGCGTACCGGTAGCCCGCCTCGGGATGTCGGCGGTCGAGGTTGAGCCGCGCCAGATTGTAGCCGAAGGTGGCGTCGTAGACCCCCCGCTCCTCGAACAGATCCCGAGTCACGTCGTGGAAGGCGACGTGCTCCTCGCCTTCGAGGACGTCGTGACCCTCGAGGAACGCCCCCGGCTCGGGCACGTGCTCGGGCACGAACGATCCGGGCGCATCGAAGCTCCCCTCGCTGTCGCTCCCGTCCGTCGACCGCCCGCTCGAAAACGGATTCATCGTGATCCGTGCTACGTCCCGGAGCGTCCAGTAGCTCTTCCCGAACATGTCACCCGTCGTATCGCCCTCGAGATAGTTTCCGCGAATTCCACGCCACCCCTGTCGGCAATCGGTGATTGCGTGGTGACTGTCACTCCCTGAAGAGTTTTAGAATGTGTGAATGAAATAAAATTAGTAACTATTCTGGACCCAATTAGTGCATCATTGAGTAGATATGGCCACGATTAACCATAGATGGTTGCCAACCTCGAGTTAGGGCCAGAGGATTTATACCTGATCGAAGAAAGGCTCCGGTCAATGCTACTCTCAGTCGATCGATCGAACGCGACAGACCGGCAGTCTCTCAGTTTCGACGTAGTCGCTGCCGTCGCCGAGCGCGAGGGTGTCGACCCCGTCGATCTCGAGCCCCCGGAATACGAAGCCCTCTACGATGTCGTCAACCCCGAAGCTCTGGACGCGCTCTTTGCGACGCGAGAGAACGGCCACGAGCGGTCGGTCGGCCGCGTCGAGTTCCCCTTCTGTGGCTATCGGGTCGTCGTCACGAGCGACGGCGATGTCGACGTATCCGATCCCGAGACGCGGTAGCCGACGAATGGCTACTCCCGGTGCTCGATCCGTCGCCGCCATTCGGACGGTAGCGGCTGTGAACCGCCGTCGTCCGGCGCGGCGAGGACCTGAACGGTGCGTGCCGTCGCGGCGCGCTCGCCGTTCGCACGGATTTCGTACTCCATCGGCAGGCTCGAGTCGCCGAGTTCCGGCACGCGGAGCGCGACGGTAACGGCGTCGTCGGCCTTGATGGGGCGGGCATACTCGAGTTCGAGGCTCACGAGAACGGTGTTCGTCTCGGTCAACGAGACGTCGAGCACGTCCCGAAAGTAGGCCTCGCGGGCCTGCTCGAGGTACGTCGCATAGGTTGCGTTGTTGACGTGGCCCATGAAATCGATGTCGCGGAGTCGGACGTCGATGGCGGTCTCGTAGCTGTAGTCGTCCATGTACGAGTGAATAGTGCGCTGGCTGCCGTATAGCTGATTGCTCACCGCCGTCGCACCCGCGCGGCGGTCGATCCTCTCGGCCGATCAGTCGCCGGCCGTCGCGGCCTCGAAGACGGTCTCGTGGAGGCGATCCGCGACGATCTCCATCAGCGGCTTCATGTTGCGGGTGTCGGCCCGATTGTACTCGACGAGCGTCTCGAGGGCTGCCTCGTCGCCGGCTTCGTACTCGTGCCAGAGGCGCACCGCGTCGCGTCCGCTGAGGTCGGGCTTGTCCCGATCGATTCCGACGTCCTTCTCGATCGCTTTCAGCCCGCCGTCCAGCCCCACCTTCTTGCAGGGGTACATGAGGTCGACGTGGGGTACGTCCACGTCGATATCGAAACACGTCTCGAGGAAGGGAACGTCGAATCGCTGGCCGTTGAACGTGACCAACAGCGGCGCATCGGCGAGTTCCCGCTCGAGGCGGTCGCTCGTGAGATCGCGGCCCTTGACGAAGGTCGTCGTCTCGCCGCTCCGATGGAGGCTGACGGTCGTCACCTCGTTCGTGGACGCGTCGAGCCCGGTCGTCTCGATGTCCAGAAAGCACGTCTCGTCGCTGACGTTCTCGTAACAGCGCCAGCGACTCGAGGCCGGCAGCGCCTCCGCGAAGACGGAGATGTCTCCGCGCTCGAGGTGGGCCCGACCCTCGTCGATGAACGTCTCGATCCGGTCAGCCAGAGTCGAGCCGACGACGCTGCCGTCGAACTCGTCCCAATGGGTCACGCCGTGTTCCCAGAGCCGTCGTTCGGTCGTCTCCCCGACCCCGCGGACGGGGATGAAACTGTTCTCGATTCGCACACCAGTTGGAGGGCACGGGGTGGGTAAAAACGCTTGGATCGGTCGTCACGCAGTGGTGGGCTCTCACCGTCGGCGACACGCGCCCAGCGCCCCAGTGCCGTCGTCGGCAACGGAAGCGACGCTGCCTACAACTCGAGCCAGTCGGTGGTCGTGTCCGCCTCCCGGAGATACCACTGCTGTTCGTCGGTTCCGTTTCGGGATCGGACCGTCACGACCGCATCGAACATCGGCTCGAGGAGGTTGACGGCGTCGTGGTCCGGGCCCAGCGGTAAGTGATAGTGACCCATGCCACACGCTTGATCGACTCGCGAGGTCGTCAACTGCAGCAGCCGGAACACCGTTTCCGCGTCGTACTCCTGGAGCAGCGGCACGAGCGAATCGACGCAGACGCGAAGCGCCGACGGAGCGAGCCCGTCGGCGCTGTCGTCGAACTCGCCGATGGTCTCGACGATCTCGATCCCGAGCGTCCCCAGCGACGGCTGCCCGCTCTCGCCGTCCGATTCCGACCGCGACTCGAGCCCCGATTGCGAGTAATCGATCGTTCGGACCCGTTCGATCCCGGGATCAGCGCCACCTTCGTGTGCGACGTGGTCGTCCGCATCCGTGACGAACAGGCGGTATCGAGCGTCCTCCCGTGCTGCACCGAGCAGTTGCTGACAGGCGGTCTCGTGTGGTCCCTTGGCCGTACCGACGAGTAAGATGTTGCTTCCCTCCCGCTTGAGGGTTCCGAGCGTTCGTGCGAACGTCGCACAGTCCGGGACGGCGTCCCCTCGCTCGTCTTCCATTCCGTTCGATCAGTCAAACGGTATCGAGATAAAAATTGCGGCTGAGAGTCACGCGGAAAAGGACATCACGTCTGGCCATTACTATCGAATAGTCCCGATCGGCCGGTTTTTTACACCGGCGGCCGTAGGGAGCACATGGCCGATTCCGACGACGAACTCGCCGACGCGATTCGCGAACTCGCGCGAACGATCGACGCGCTCCGAGACGAACTCGAGGGGCCGCGCTCGCGTCGCCGGCCCCCGCTGCGCCCGCCGACGCCGCGGGAACTCCTGCGATTCACCGACGAAGTCGCCCTTCCCGCCGTTCTGGCCGTCCTCGAGACCAGCGTCCGCGCGCTCGAGGCGTTCCAGCGGAGCCTGAAAGTCGTTCGAACCGGGCAAGAGGCGCGGGACCGAACGGAGGCGGCCACCGACGCGACGAGCGAGCGCGCGAGCGAACTCCGCCGTACGACGCTCTCACAGCTCGATTCCGTACTGTCGGAACTCCAGCGAGCCGCTTCCGAGGGCGGCCTCCCCGCCGACGAGGAGGCTCGCGACCTCCTCGCGGAGGCTCGGGAACTCCGCGACGACGTCGACAGCCGCCTCCGGGACGCCGCCGAACGGGAGTCACGATCCGGACCGACCGCCGACTCCGATCGACCGGCGGCCGAACGCGGAGTGACGATCGATATCGAGGACGGTCCGCCGACCGAAGACGGAACGGACCGTGACGACGACCCCGGCCGCGACTCCGCCGTCGACGTCGACGCCGAACTCGAGACGCTTCGGGATCAATACGCCGACGACGAGGACGGCGACTCGAATGCGGCCGACTCGAGCGAGGGCGACGCCGACGGATCGGACGGGGACGGTTCCGATGCCGGCACTGGGGCCGACGGCGCGGAAGACGGCAGCGACGAACCCTGAATCCGCTGTGGCGGGTGTGTGGGCCCGACGGCCATCAGAGCGGCTCGAACCGGTAGCCGTCCCACGCCTGGCTTTCGGGTTCTCTGATGCCCGCGCCGGGTTCGCGGAGTTCGTCGACGTACACCGGCCGCACCTCGTCGCCCGTCTCGACATCGCCGGTAGTTAGTTGCCCGATCGCACGGACCGACGCGCCGTCGTCGCCGGACTGCGTCCGGCTGCTCGAGGCGTCGTCGGACGCCTCGCTGACATCGAACTCGACGATCGCGAGGTGGTTGGGTTCGCGGACGCCGGGCGGCGTCGCGGTGCTGGTCGTCCAGGTCACGACCTCCGCGGTGTACTCGCTGAGATCGATCGTCTCGACCGGCTCCGCGCCGTCAGGACCGCGCGGGTGGCCGGGGTAGGTGATCGTACCGTCGTCGTAGCGCGTCGCTTCCATGGTCATCGTGCAGCCTCCATGATGGTCGTAATCACGCAATTGCCGAAGCCGCCGACGTTACAGCACAGGCCCGCGTCGGCGTCGACCTGCCGCGGACCGGCCTCGCCGACGAGTTGTTCGTAGATCTCGACGCCCTGAGCGACACCGCTGGCTCCGAGCGGGTGGCCCTTCGATTTGAGCCCGCCAGAGGTATTGGTCGGCAACTCGCCGGTGTCTCGCTCGGTGTCCCCGTCCTCGACGCGTTTCCAGGCCTCACCCTGCTCGGCGAAGCCAAGCCCCTCCATCTGCAGGAACTCGAGGATGGTGAACATGTCGTGGAGTTCGGCCACGTCGATGTCCGCGGGCGCGAGTCCGCTCATCTCGTAGGCCCCGTTGCCGCTCTCGACGACGCCGTCCATGACGGTCGGGTCCGCGCGTTCGTGGACGACCTGCGTGTCCGTCGCCCCGTCGACGCCGGTGACGACGGCGTAGTCGTCGGTGTACTCCCGGGCGACGGATTCCGGACAGAACAGGAGTGCTGCCGAGCCGTCCGTGATCGGACAGAAGTCGTACAGCCGCAGCGGATCGGCCACGATCGGTGACTCCAGGACCGTCTCGAGGTCGACTTCCTTCCGGAACTGGGCGTGAGGGTTGTCGACGCCGTTCTTGTGATTTTTGACCGCGACCTTCCCGAGACTCTCGCGGGGCGCGTCGAACCGCTCCAAGTAGTGGCGCGCCGTCAGGCCCGCGAAGGAGGGCAGCGTGACGCCAGCATTGTACTCGACCGGGTGCGTCACCGAGGCGATGATGTCGGTCGTCTCGGCCGTCGATCGATGTGTCATCTTCTCGCCGCCGACGAGCAATGTCATGTCGCTGGCCCCGCTTTCGATCGACTGCCAGGCGGCGTAGATTCCCGCACCGCCGCTCGCACTGGTCTGATCGACGCGCTGGGTGTACGCCGGGATAGCACCGATATCGTGGACCAGCGCGTTCATCACGCCCGTCTGTCCTTCGAACTCGCCGCTGGTCATGTTCGAGACGTACAGGTGCTCGACATCGCTCGCATCGACGCCCGCGTCCTCGAGACAGTCGCTGCCGGCCGCCGCGAGGAGATCCGTGATCCATTCGCCCTCGCGGTGCCCGAACTGGGTCATCGAGGCACCGATGATCGCAACACGTTCCATATCTGGTGATTCCTCTACCGGTTGCTGACCACGAATTATAATTTAAAGATACTGTCAAAGTCCACTCAATGAATCCGACAGACGGAACCATCTCCCTCCGCGAGAGACGGCCCGGGAATCGGCACACACGGCCGTCGGCGACGAGCGGAGGAGGACACACGGCATCGGCGATAGCTGGACAACGGTTTTCACCGGTCGGCGGTCTGCTATCCGCGGACTCGAGGAACCCGACTGCAGCGCAGCAGCGACGGCTTATACTGGCTCGAACCGGTAGCCGTCCCACGCTTGACTCTCGGGCTCTCGAATGCCCGCGCCGGGATCGCGGAGTTCGTCGACGTAGACCGGCCGTACCTCGTCGCCCGTCTCGACGTCGCCGGTGGTCAATTGGCCGATCGCGCGGACGGACTCGCCCTCCACGTCGAACTCGACGATCGCGAGGTGGTTGGGTTCGCGGACGCCGGGCGGCGTCGCGGTGCTGGTCGTCCAGGTCACGATCTCGGCAGTGTATTCGCTGAGGTCGATCGTTTCGACCGGTTCCGAGCCGCCCGGGCCGCGTGGATGACCGGGGTAGGTGATCGAGCCGTCGTCGTAGCGCGTCGCTTCCATAGTCATTGTGCAGCCTCCATGATGGTCGTAATCACGCAGTTACCAAAGCCGCCGACGTTACAGCACAGCCCCACGTCCGCGTCGACCTGTCGGGGACCGGCCTCGCCGACGAGTTGTTCGTAGATCTCGACGCCCTGGGCTACGCCGCTGGCCCCGAGCGGGTGGCCCTTCGATTTGAGCCCACCGGAGGTGTTGATCGGGAGTTCGCCGTCGCGTTCCGTGTGTCCCTCCTCGACGCGTTTCCAGGCCTCGCCCTGCTCGGCGAAGCCAAGTCCTTCCATCTGCAGGAACTCGAGGATGGTGAACATGTCGTGGAGTTCGGCCACGTCGATGTCGTCGGGTCCGTATCCGCTCATCTCGTACGCACCCTTCCCGCTCTCGACGACGCCGCCCATGACGGTGGGGTCCTCGCGTTCGTGGACCACGTGGGTATCCGTCGCGCCGTCGATCCCCGTGATGACAGCGTACTCGTCGGCGTACTCCTTCGCGATCGATTCCGGACAGAGCATAAGCGCCGCGGAGCCGTCCGTGATCGGACAGAAGTCGTACAGCCGCAGCGGGTCGGCGACGATCGGGGACTCCAGGACCGTCTCGAGGTCGACCTCCGTCTGGAACTGGGCGTGAGGGTTGTCGACGCCGTTCTTGTGGTTCTTGACCGCGACCTTCCCGAGGCTCTCGCGGGGGGCGTCGAACCGCTCCAAGTAGTGGCGTGCCGTCAGGCCCGCGAAGGAGGGCAGCGTGACGCCGTGTTTGTACTCCGCGGGATGGGTCAGCGACGCGATGACGTCGGTCGCTTCCCCGGTCGTCTTGTGCGTCATCTTCTCGCCGCCGACGAGCATCGTCATGTCGCTGGCACCGCTGGCGACCGACTGCCAGGCCGCGTAGATCCCCGCACCGCCACTGGAACTCGTCTGGTCGATGCGCTGGGTGTACGCCGGCATCGCGTCGAGGTCGTGGGCCAGGGCGTTGGGAACGCCCGTCTGCCCTTCGAACTCGCCACTGGCCATGTTCGAGACGTACAGGTGTTCGACGTCGTCGGCGTCGACACCCGCGTCCTCGAGACACTCGATTCCGGCCTCCGCGAGGAGGTCTTGGATCCACTCCCCCTCCCGTTGCCCGAACTGGGTCATGGAGGCTCCGATGATTGCAACACGTCCCATACCGTAGCGGACTCAAGACATCGATTTATAAGTGCGGGTCACGACGGCGGACGCAATCGCCCCGAGAGACGGCTCCTGCAATCTTGCTCGGAGAAAAGCGCCGCCGCGACTGGGTGTGCTCCCTACGAGGCCGATTCCGCCGCCGCCGTTCGCAACTCGCTCGCGCGCGAGCGCGCCTGCGAGATCACCGCGGGCCGGGCCTCGAAGGAGACGATCACGTCCTCGTCGCCGTAGGTAACGTCGTCGACGCTCGCGTTGTCGTGAAGCCACGAGACGACGCTCATCGTGTCGTCGGTCATCGGCAGCATGAGCCGTTCTTCCTCCCAGTCGGGCAGTTCACGATCGATCCGCTCGAGCAGGCCGTCGACGTTGAGCCCCTCCTTGGCGCTGACGGTGACCGGGTTCGGTGCGAGCGACGACAGGGCCTCGCGCTTGTCGGTGAGTTCCTCGTCGCTTACCTGATCGATCTTGTTCAACACGGTCACGATCGGGGCCTCGTTGCGCTCGTAGAGTGTGTCGTGGGACGTGACCAGCTTCTCGTGAATCTCGTCGACCGGCTCGCTGACGTCGACGACGAGCAAGACCAGGTCCGCCCGGTAGACCGAGTCCAGCGTCGACTTGAACGACTCGACCAGCCAGTGGGGGAGATCGCTGATGAACCCGACCGTGTCGGTCACCAGGACGTCCCGCCGGTCGATGGCCGCCCGTCGCGTCGTCGTCCCCAGCGTCGTGAACAGCTTGTCCTGGGACTCGGCCGTCGGATCCAGATCGGGATGTAATTCCTCGTTTTCCTCGACCTCGAGATCGGTCGCGAGCTGGCGCAACAGGGTCGACTTCCCCGCGTTGGTGTATCCCGCGAGCGCGACCAGATCGAACCCGGAGTCCCGACGGCGCTCCCGGCGCTGCTGTTCGGTCTGCTCGATTCGCTCGAGTTCGTCTTTGATCCGGCTGATCTGGGCTTTGATGTCCCGTTCGCGGCTCTCGTCGTACTCGCCCAGCCCCATGAAGCCGGGGTGTTCCTCCCGCTTGGCGAGGCTCGTCTTCGCCTCGGCACGGGGGAGTTCGTAGCGGAGTTCGGCCAGTTCGACCTGCAACTGTGCCTTCCGCGTCTGGGCGCGCTGGCCGAAAATCTCGAGGATCAGCGTGAACCGATCGATGACCTCGACGCCGTCCGGCAGGAGCTGTCCGAGGTTGTACGTCTGATACGGGCCGAGCCGGTTGTCGAAGACGACGGTCGTCGCGTCGGTCTCCGCGGCGAGCGCGGCCAGTTCCTCTGCTTTCCCCTCGCCGATCTGAAGGGCCGGATCGGCCCGTCGGGACTGCGTGACCTCGCCGACGACGGTATACCCCGCCGCCCGGGCCAGGTCGCGAATCTCGCTCGTGTCGGCCGTGCCGGAATCGACGCGTTTCGCGATGATCGTGTTCATGCGGGTGGCTTCGTGTCTGCCGGGCGTGGTCGGTCGTGCTCGCTCGAGCGCCGCGGCTCGTCGCTTCCGCGACCCGTCGCTCGCCGACACCGGCCGCGCAGTCGGTGCGGGCACTGCCGCGTGGACCCGGAGACGCTAACGATGCCGGTCGCACACCTCCGTTGGACGCACGTGAGTCATACTCGTCCGTACGCGGCGAACCGTCTTGAATCCCGCGCCCGCTGTGACCGTCCGCGCGTTCGCGTCGCGGCCGCCGGCCGTCGATCGGGCTCCGTCCGGTCCGTCGAGCGGACCCGACCACAACAGTCATAGGAACCGACTCGAATTGGGGTGCATAATGCTCGATCTCGATCCGACGGCGCTCGGCCTCGAAGTCGGGGGCGGCGCGGTCATCGGCGGCGTCATCGGGTTCGCCGCGAAGAAGATCGCGAAACTCCTCGCGATCATCGTCGGCGTTCAATTGATGGCCTTTCGCTACCTCGAGTCCCAAGGGATCATCATCGTCGACTGGAACCGGCTCTCGGCCGGCCTCCTGAAAACGCAAGCGCGCGCCGGGGACGCGGCGAACAGCCACTGGATTCACTCACTGCTCTCGACGCTCTCGATCGGTGCGGGCTTTACCGGCGGCTTCCTGATCGGCTTCCGACGCGGCTAACGCGGTCCCGACCCGGAACTGATCGTGTCGGCTACCGCGTTCGGAGATCGTCCTTGTCCTTGACGATCTCCGTCTCCGCCTGGCCGCTGGTGTGTTCGTTGACGGTGTCGTAGAACTCGTTTTGCAGTCCGGCCGGGAACGTCAACACGCCGATCCACGAGCCGTCGTTTTGCCACTCTTCGCGCTCGAGATCGCCGAACTGGCGGATCTTCGCTTGTGCGCTGCCCGCGTGGTCCGCCGGCACCTGAACGGCGACGGTGACCTCTTCGAATCGGATGGGGATCACGGGCCGCAACGCGTCCAGTGCGTCGTCGACCTGCTCCTGGACCGGTTCCATCGGATCGACCGTGAAGCCGGCCTCCTCCAGGGCGTTCTCGATCCGTTCGGGCGGATGGGGCGCGTTGTCCATCTGCGGGTTGACCGCGTTGCGCGTGATCGTATCGATCAACTGCTTGCGCTTCTGTTCTTGCATCTCGCGGCGCTGATCGGCCGTGATCTGGATCTCACCCTGCTTGATCACTTCGGGAATGATCTCGAGGGGCTCCGTGGTATCGAAGACCGTCTCGAGGTCCGACTCCGCGGGCCGGTCGCCACGGGAAGCGTCCTCGAAGACGTCCTCGGCGGCGATCACGTCCTCCAACTCGCCATCGAACTCGTCGCGTTTGATCGAAAGCGCCGCGTCTGGATCGACTAACACTTCGAAGCGCGCCCCGTGTGACTCGAGTCGCGCTGTCACTGCCTCGTCAAGCGAAATCATACCTGACGGTTCCGCCGCCAATGAAAAGAGTGTTTCCCGAGCCGAGCCGGTACTCGGTGATCGAAACGCATCGGGTCGGCTCGGATGGACGGGACCGCCGCGCGACGTGACCGGCGCTCCGAGGGGACTTCGCGTTCGAGCGGGCCGCTCCGCGAACGGGACGGCGGAATACGGCGTCGAAAAACGAATTCGCGTCTCGATTACTCGGCGGAGTCGTCGGCGTCGTCCTCGTCCTCGCCCGTATCGAGGAGGTCGTTCTCCTCGAGATAGTTGGCGATCCGGTCCTGGTCGAACTGTTCGAAGGACTCGGTCTCGACGTCGACGGTCGCCAGCCCCACTTCGTTGGGGAGCAGGGAGCCGTCGTTGACCGACGCGAGGGCGTCGAGGGCGAGCTGAATGCCGCCGTCGAGGTCGGCCTCGTCGTCGTAGTGCTCCTCGAGGTAGGTCTGGAGTTCGCCGCGGTCGGAGCCGACGGCCAGGGCCTTCCACTCGTAGGGCGTCCCCGAGGGGTCGGTCTCGAACAGGCGCGGCTCGCCGTTCTGGATGCCGCCGACGATCAGCGCGACGCCGAACGGGCGAGCGCCGCCGACCTGCGTGTACTGCTGGATGTGGTCGGTGACCTCCTTGGTCAGCGTCTCGACGCCGATGGGCTCGCCGTACCGAAGCTGGTTGACCTGCGTCTGGCGGCGCGCGAAGTCGATCAGCTGGCGGGCGTCGGCCACGTGGCCGGCGCTGGCGATGCCGACGTGGTCGTCGGCCTTGTGGATCTTCTCGACGCTCGAGTCCTCGAGCAGCGGGGAGGGGACCCGCTTGTCGACGGCGAGGACGACGCCGTCGTTCGTTCGGACACCGATGCTCGCCGTACCTCGTTTGACCGCCTCACGAGCGTATTCGACCTGGTAGAGTCGGCCGTCGGGCGAGAAGATCGTGATGCCGCGGTCGTACGCCTGCTGTTGTTGTTGTCCCTGCATAGTATCACACTAAATGGTAATCGAGGTCTGTCGCGCCCACGAACGCCTCATCGAGCCGCACGTCCCCGACGTCGTCCCGCAGGAC
Organism: Natrinema altunense; assembly: GCF_000731985.1. Classification (GTDB taxonomy): domain Archaea; phylum Halobacteriota; class Halobacteria; order Halobacteriales; family Natrialbaceae; genus Natrinema; species Natrinema altunense. The sequence goes on along the minus strand of NZ_JNCS01000002.1, from coordinate 421,101 downwards.
GGCGGCTCGCTCTTCGTTCCCGAACACGACGTTTCTCTCTCCCGAATCTTGCCGGTCGCGTCCTAAATAGTTTTCTTCAGCGGCACGGATCGTGCCACTGATACCGCGGACCCGAACACCGACGGGAGCGCCGTCGATCCCGTCGATACAGGCCAGTGCCGCTCGGGCGGGCTCCGTCTCGCCGCGGCGGACCTTGACGACCGCCTCCCCCGTTCCGTCGGCGAACTCGAACCTGACGACCGTCAGATCGGCGTCGGCGCTGCCCGGGTCGCCGAGTACGTTCTGGCCCGCGTACCACAGCTCGCGCTGGAACGACCGCCTGCCGATCCGTTCGTCGGGCCACGTCTCGAGTTCGACGGCGAGATACCGCCAGCGCGGGCGGAGGTGTTTCGGGAGGTGTTTCATTCACCGACTGCCGCGTCGCCCGCCGCCGAACTACGCTCCGCGACCAGCACGCCGACCTGATCGTGGACGCGCTCGACGGCCGTCAACGAGAAGCCCGCATCGGTAAACGCGTCGGCGAGCATGCCGACGGTCGCCGGATCGTCGACCTCGGGCGAGTAAAAGGGCTCGTCGGGGTCCGGTTCGCCGAAGAACATCACGTCGCCGAGGACGAACGTCCGGGGCTCGAGGTCCCCGATGACCGCGATCGCCTCGCGCTTTTCCGCGTCCGAGAGATGGTGCATGGCGAAGTTCGAGGTGACGATATCGACCGGCCCGTCGTACGCCGGCTCCCGGAAGCGACCGGTATCGAACGCGAGGTTCTCGAGCCCTTCGTCGTCGGCCTTCCGTTTCGCTTCCGCGAGCATCCCGTCGCTGATGTCCCGGCCGACGACCCGCTTCGCGTCGGGGGCCAGGGCGAGCGCGATCGCGCCGGTGCCGGTCGCCAGATCGAGAACGATGTCGTCGGCTCCGGGAGCGGCGTGCTCGATGACGAGATTCGCACAGGCGTTGTACTCCTCGGACTTCGAATCGTCGTACTCGCTGGCCTGTTCGTCGAACCGCGCGGCGTGTTCGTCAAGACTCCTCTTCATACCTGCCCCGTTCGACCCCCGGCTCAATGAACGACTCGGAGTTGACGTGGCGATTGCGCTCGGCCAGTCGACCCCACTCCGCGAGGCCGTCCGCGATGAAGTCGGATGTGAAGCCGAGCTGTTCGCCGAGGGCTTGCAGTTCGCGCGGGGCCCGTAACTCGAGGTGCGAACGCGGGTCCGCGCTCACGACGTAGGGTGCGTCGTAGTGGTCGACGATCTCCCGAAGCTTCCGCAGCGACTGGACGATTCGGACGCGCTGCCCGCCGCTCTCCCGCAACACGCCGGCGAGGTCGAACTCGATCCGAACGCCGTTCTCGACGGCGGCTTTCGCCAGCACGTGATTGATGTCACCGCCGTCGGTCATCGGATGGGCGAGCACGTCGACTTTCGGCTGTTCGACGGCGAAGCGGTTCAAGCCGTCCGTCCCGCCGTGGATACCGACGATCGTTTCGGACGACCGGTAATTGCCCACCGAGCCGCTCGCCTGCCGCGGGTCGTCGGCGCGGATCTCGACGCCGTCGACGACGTCGATCCCGTACTCCGCGCCGATCCGCTCGGGATCGTAGTCGGCTCGAGCATCGTCGTGATTGCGCACGACCACGCCCTCGTAGCCGTAGTCGGCCGCCGTCTTCGCGAACCTGGCGACAGTGCTCTGTCCGTCGGGATGGGCGTGGACGGCCTCGTACATACGAGACCCGTCGCACGGCGACGACTTGGGGTTTGCGCCATGCCAATCGAACGACCACAGTTGTCGTGGCCAGGAGCGCGGTTCGAACGATAGTGAGAGCGGCGCGACTTGGGGGAGGGCAGGCAGCTGACCGACACCGGCCGCGAGCGAACGGTCCCGCGGTGCAAAGCGCCGCGGGAAGGCAACCAGCGTCGCTCTGATCCAGTGAACGAACGGCAGCCGACTGCTGTGTGAGGTCTGGAGGGACGAACGAATGGAACGAGGAGTACTTTTGACCGAAACGTTACCGAGCGACGGCGAGCTATATGACAGCGATGCTGTCGTCAGCCCGGTAGAACGCGGAGTGACGTTCCGGCTCAGTTGAGAATCGACTGTGCGACGGTCGCGAGCTGCCCGTTGTCGGCCTCGCTGAGACGCTCGTCGCCGATCTTCAGGCGGAGACGCGGTCGGCCGACGTCGATCGGGACCTTCTCGGTGTCGATCAGGCCCATATCCTCGAGCTTGGTCTTCGTCCGGGAGAAGGTCGCCTTGGAGGCGATGCCGACGTCCTCGCCCCACTTGCTGATATCGTAGAGCAGCGCTTCGTTCTTGGCCGCCACGAGCAGGGAGATGGTGACCTCGTCGAGGCCATCGCCGTCGCCGCGAGCGGTCTCGAGGGAGTCGAGGATGGCGGTGAAGTCGGCCTCGGCCTCGGGGCTGATCTCGTCGGACAGCGTTTCGCGGACGGCCGTGATCGGCGGAGTGCGGAGGTTGAAGTCGGTGGCGTCCTCCCAGCGGCCCGCGTAGGTGTCGTACGTATCTTCGACGAAGCTCTCGTCGTCGGTGGTGAGCCCGCCGACGCGGTCGTCGGCGTGGACGAGGGCGACGACGCGGTCCTCGCTGACCAGCAGCGAGTTTTCGGGCGCTTCCGCGAGCGTTCGCAGCGACAGCGCGTCCTCGCTGATGAGGTCGGCGGCGTTCGAGGCGACGATGAAGTCGTCCATGACGTCTTTCAGGGTGCGTTCGTCGGCGAGCATGCGAACCGACGGCAGGTCGCCGTCGAACGCGGTCGCGACGGAAATGAACTCTTCGATGGCGTCCCGTGACGGGTTGACCATGTAGATAGTACCGCTCACGTCCTCGAGCACGGACCCGAGGATATCGTCAATTTGGTGATTAAGTAAATTCGAGGTCATGCCTATACAGAAGTAATCGAGAGCGTCGTACTTAATTTTGGTGGCCGTTTTCACGCCAGAACTTCTCTCTCGGGGCCTGTACCGGTAATTTTTGACCAATAATTCGTTAGTTCGCCGATGAAAAGGATATATCACTTCCGGGACGGACGAGACGAAAACCTCCCGATTGATCTGTGAGTGAGGGGCGGCCATCGACTCGAGTCGACGGCAATACTCTCTCAAAGTTTACAATAACTATATACCGGAAACGTGGCATTACCATATCGTATGGGTGTTCGACACAATCGACTGTGGTGGGTCGTACAGACGGTAGTCGAGAGCGCAGCGAACAGGCGAGGGACCGATCGGACGTCGCCGCGGTTCACGGCGCGGGCCAAGCGAGTCAGCACGTACGGCGGGCCGTAGTCGCTCACCGATCGAACCGCTTGCTCAATTCTTTCGACCAGTAGATGTCGCCGTCGTAGATCACTGACGCCTCCGTCTCCGCGAGCATCGTCGCCAGCTCCGGCTCCGTCAGCGTAAAGTTCGACTCGTTCCCGCAGAGATAGGCGTAGTCGTTGGTTTCGGTGTGTGGGAAGTAGTACGAGCCGGTCACCCGCGTCGAGTAACAATCGAGCGACAGCAGATACTGCCCGTCGTTCCCGTCCTCCCCGAGTTCCTCGAGTCGCGCGGTCGTCGGGTTGCGGCTTTCCGCCTGGGTAAGCGAGTGGGTGCCGTCGCCGACGACGGCGTAGTCTTTCCCCATCATGATCCGCCGCCGAGCGAGCACCATCGCACGTTCGATGCTGAAGCCGTGAACCAGTAGCTTGGCGAACGTCGATCCGACCTTGACGGCGTGGTCGTTCAACACCTTGGTGACGGTGACCGCGCCGGCGACGCTTCCCTTTTCGATCAGGTTCATGCCCTCGTAGAAGGACCCGCAGGCGTTCAGGAAGAACGTCTGTGCATTACACCGGTCGAGACTCGAGGTCGCGAGCGTTCCGTCGGGGCAGCACAGTCCGCCGGTTTCGCAGTGGCCGATGTAGTGAACGAAGTCGTTGTCGTCTTCCAGGACACGGGCAAGGGCGGCCGTTTCGAGCGACTCAGTGACGGTGAGATCGATCGTGAGTTCCTCGGAGCGCTGGCGATAGATTTCGGCGACATCGTCGTGCTCGCCGGCCATCTCCGGATCGTTGAGGACGACACAGATCGAGGTCGAATCGCTCGCCTGCTCGAGGAACTCCAATCGGTTGTGGTAAGCCGCGGGCGTCGATTTGAAGACGTCGATCGGGACGCCGTCCGCGAGCCACCCGTGTGTGCGGCCGCTTCGGAGTTCGGGTTTGACGATATCGACCGAGGCGACCTGGCCGGTGGTGGCCCGACTGCGTCCGGAATCACGACCCGACCCGATCGCCGGCGTGGCTTGGATACCGGACGCGAATTCGGCGGGGCCGCCGTTGCCCCGATAGAAGTCCTCGAGCGAGCGCTCGACCAGTTCCTGGCCCTCGAGCTCCGAGGTTTGGGGCGTGTAAATCATGCTCAGCCGGTCGAGCAGGAAGGGCAGCGTCTCGACGCTGTCGTAGGTCGGGGAGACGTACGTCGAGAGGTGCCACTCCGGCAGGCGGTGTTTGATCGCCGCGTAGGGGACGTCGAGGTAGGTCGCCAACCGATCCTGCGGCGACGCATGATAGAGCACGCTGGCGTCGAGACCAAGCGCCGCGAGCAGACTGCTCTCGGAGAGGGTGGTCCCGTGGGGACCGGCGTTCCGGGCGAGACAATCGAGGAAGAACGTCTTCCGGAGGAGTCGCTCGACATCGCGCTCGAGGGCCGGCATCGGCGAAAGCTCCTCCTCGCGGCCGTGGTCGCGGAGCCGGAGCCGCGGCCGGTCGGGATCGGCTCCGGGCCGAGAGTCCGATCCCGCGTCGGTCGTCCGGACGGTTGCCTGCAGGTAGTACGCCAGCGGCGCGGCTACGAACAGCGCCTCGTAGTCCGGTGGGAGGATCAGTTCGATCCCGTGGTCCGGTGTATCGGCTCGGATGCAGTCGGGAATTTCGAGGCGCTCGCCGCGTTCGATCAGCGACGGATGGCCGCGGAGCGTGGGGTACGATCGGTCCGGCCGGGTGGTCTTGTGTGAGGCGGCCATGTGCGTGATGGCCTCGGCGATCGCCGACGGGGAGTCCGGCACGGTGATCGTACCGGCGGGGAGTTCGTGGCGACAGCGAACTCCGAGAACGACGCGCGTTCGATCCGGAAAAGAGACGACGACCTCCTCGTAGTCGTCGGTCTTTTCGATCGTCGCTTCCCCGGTGAACTGGAGGTAAGCCTTGATCTCCGTATCGATATCCACGACGTACTCGCCGGACGACAGCGCGAGCGGCTCGCCGCTGGGGTCGAGTTCGTACTGTTCCTCGCGCCCGAGGGAGAACGCGTAGACGACCGCGTGGGGAAACCGTAGTTCGTCCGTCGTCAGGGCGACCGTCTCGTCGACCGGGCGCGAGACGTCGCTGTCGGAGCTGCTGACGTCGAGGTCGTCACCAGTGACCGCTAGCTCGGCGTTGTCCGCGTCGGTGACGTGGAGAGTGTCGCCATCTACCGCCCACTCGATCATTCGGTTGGCAGAATGTCACTGGGACAAGTTAGTTGTATCGGGGTTCGTGTAAGTGGCATATACAGCCGGTACTCGACCGCTCGGTTATAATATTGATAGGTAATAACGCACGGAATGAAACATTGACGGGCTGACTCGTCTCGGACGGGCCGTTGCGTCCACCCGTACGCGGTCAACGGTCGGCAAGTGGGGAAAGGTCGTCGAGATCTCGTATAGTGGCTCCTCTTGCCGGGGAAAGGTACACTTATGCGGCCGCCAGACTGCATTTCGGATATGAACCACGATCAGGTTCGGGACGTCGATCCCGCCGTTGCCGACGCCCTCGAGGGCGAGGTAGACCGCCAGCGAGAGACGTTACAGATGATCGCCAGCGAGAACCACGCCAGCGAGGCGGTCATCGACGCGCAGGGCAGTGCGCTGACGAACAAGTACGCCGAGGGCTATCCCGGCGAGCGCTACTACGGCGGTTGTGAGTACGCCGATGCGGTCGAGGAACTCGCGATCGAACGCGCGACGGAACTGTTCGGTGCCGACCACGTCAACGTCCAGCCCCACGCGGGCACGCAGGCAAATCAGGCGGTCTACTTCGCGATGCTCGAGCCCGGCGACAAGATCCTGTCGCTGGATCTGAACCACGGCGGCCACCTCAGTCACGGCCACCCGGCGAACTTCACGGGCCAACTCTACGAGGTCGAGCAGTACGAAGTCGATCCCGAAACGGGCTACATCGACTACGAGGCCCTCGCCGACCACGCCGCCGAGTTCGACCCGGACATCATCGTTTCTGGCTACTCCGCGTACCCGCGCGAGATCGAGTGGGAGCGCATTCAGGCGGCCGCCGACGAGGTGGACGCGCTCCACCTCGCGGATATCGCCCACATCACCGGGCTCGTCGCCGCCGGCGTCCATCCGTCGCCCGTCGGCATCGCCGACTTCGTCACCGGTTCGACCCACAAGACCATCCGCGCCGGCCGCGGCGGCATCGTCATGTGTGACGAGGCGTACGCCGACGACATCGACGCCGCCGTCTTCCCCGGCGGCCAGGGCGGCCCGCTCATGCACAACGTCGCCGGCAAGGCCGTCGGCTTCAAAGAGGCCCTCGAGCCCGCGTTCGAGGACTACGCCGAGCAGACCGTCGCGAACGCGAAGGCCCTCGGCGAGAGTCTCTCCGAGCACGGGTTCTCGCTGGTCTCGGGCGGCACCGACAACCACCTCGTGCTCGTCGACCTGCGTGACAGCCACCCCGACACCTCCGGCGGCGACGCCGAGGAGGCCTTAGAGGAGGCCGGCATCGTCCTCAACGGGAACACGGTGCCCGGCGAGACGCGCTCGCCGTTCAATCCGAGCGGTATCCGTGCCGGGACGCCGGCGCTGACCACGCGCGGCTTCGACGAGGACGACTGTCGCAAAGTCGGCGACCTGATCGCCCGCGTCGTCGACGCCCCCGAGGACGAGGCCGTTATCGAGGCGGTTCGCGAGGACGTCGCGACGCTGTGCGACGAGAACCCGCTGTACGAAGACGAGTAAGCGACCGACTGCAGGGACATCTGGGTGCCCAACGGCGGTCGCGATGCCTCCGCACGCGAGTTCGTGCGGCCGTCATGAGCGGTACGGTGTGCCATGGGCTCGGATCGGCATCGAGTCCGATCGGTCCGTCTCAGCCCGCCCGTGAGGAGTGGTTCCGCATACCACATCTTTTTCAGCGCGATTTACGTGAATGTGTTCACATGACGGACGACTCCGCAACGGAGATGTATCGATCGCGGACCGACGCGCTGACGGCCGATGTCGGTGCGGGTCGGCCGATCGTCTTCGCGCACGGAACCCTGATGGATCGGACGATGTTCGCCCCGCAGCTCGAGGCCCTGCAGGACGAGTACCGGGCCGTCGCCTACGATCTGCGGGCGCGAACGGACCGGTACGCGCCGGAATACGATCTGTGGGATCTGGCCGACGACTGCGCGGCGGTGCTCGACGGCATCGGGGAGGACAGCGCTGTCGTCGCCGGCATGTCGATGGGCGGCTTCATGGCGTTGCGATTCGCGCTCGAGTATCCGGAGCGGGTCGACGGCCTCGTCCTGATCGATTCGATGGCGACGCCGCACACACCCGACGAGCAAGCGGTATACGGCGACCTCGTCGAGCCGCTGGCGGGGTCACTCGACCCGACCCCGCGCGAGTTGGCCGACGGCGTGACCGACTACCTCTTCGGCAAGACGACCCGGGAGGAGCACCCCGAACTGGTCGACGCCTGGGTCGACCGCTGGACGACCTATCCCGGCGCGGCGGTCTATCACGAGTTGCATTCCTGGCTCGATCGAGCGGACGTGACCGATCGCCTCTCGGAAATCGACGTTCCGGTCCTGATCGTTCACGGCGCGGAAGATCCGTCGATCGATCCCTCGAGAGCCGAACCGATGCTCGAGGAACTGCCCGACGCCGAGATGACGCTGCTTCCGGAGGCGGGCCACACCGCGAACTGCGAGCGGCCGGAGGCGGCAAACGACGCGATCCGGTCGTTCCTCGACGAGCGATTCTGACACGGCCACCCACGAACGTGTACATTCGGGCCGAATGTACCGCCGTTGTGCGCACCGATCCGGGGATTAATGAGCCCCGCGGCCCCCCACTCAGGTAATGACGGAGATCATCGACGGCAACGCCGTCGCGAGCGAGATCCGAGACGACCTCACCGACGCGATCGAGACGCTGGCGGACGCGGGCGCGCGGCCGGGCCTGGCGACGGTCCTCATGGGCGACGACCCCGCGAGCCAGACCTACGTGAACATGAAACAGCGCGACTGCGAGGAGGTCGGCATCGAGAGTCACCACGTCGACGTCGACGGCGACGCCCCGCCAGAGGACCTGTTCGACACCATCGCCGACCTCAACGGGAACGACGACGTCCACGGCTACATCGTTCAGGCCCCCGTCCCGGACCACGTCGACTACCGTGAGGTCATCCGCCGGGTCGATCCCGCGAAGGACGTCGACGGCTTCCACCCCGAGAACGTCGGCCGACTCGTCGCCGGCGACGCCCGCTTCCGTCCCTGTACTCCCCACGGTGTCCAGAAGCTCCTCGAGTCGGCCGAGATCGACACCGAGGGCAAGGACGTGACCATCGTCGGCCGCTCGGACATCGTCGGCAAACCGCTCGCCAACCTCCTGATCCAGAAAGCCGAGGACGGCAACGCGACGGTGACGGTCTGTCACTCCCGTACGGACGACCTCGCCGCGAAGACCCGCAGCGCCGACATCGTCGTCGCGGCCGCCGGCGTCCCCGAACTCGTCGACGGGTCGATGCTCGAGGACGGCACGGTCGTCATCGACGTGGGCGTCAACCGGGTCGACGCCGACACGGACAAGGGGTACGAACTCGTCGGCGACGTCGAGTTCGAGAGCGCCAAGGAGAAAGCCAGCGCGATTACCCCTGTCCCCGGCGGCGTCGGTCCGATGACCCGTGCCATGCTGCTGTACAACACGGTCAAGGCCGCCGGCCTGCAGGAAGACATCGACGTCGACCTTCCTTGAGCGCGGTCCGGATCGACTCGCCGGCAGTTTTCTCCTCCCGACCGACGACCCCAGCGAGTCCGGCGTGACTCACTCCCCGGTCGTTTCGCTCGCGTCGAACCGGACGAGGCCCCGTTCCTCGAGTCGCATGAGGAAGTGCGCGAGCGTCTCGTCGACGGGAGCGACCCGGTCGGACTCGTGGGATGCCGCGACGCGCTCGGCGATCTCTGCGACGGTGTGGTCGCCGTCGCAATGGCGCCACACGGTCGTCCCGACGGGATCGAGCTCGAGTTCCCGCTCCCGATCGGTCCCGAAGAGGTCGAACAGGAACCGATCGAGCCGGTTTTGCGGCCGCTTCGTCCAGTGGATCGTGACCCGCGCCTCGCCGTCGACCGTCGCTATCTCCCAGTCGTCGGCGTCGCGTCTCGGAACCGCGGTCGGGCCGTGTTCGGTCATGCGGTGGCGTTCCCGGTCGTCGTTTTCGACTCGATCACTGGTCGGTCGCCTCGGTCTCGGGCGCGTTCCAGAGGACGGTCGCGGTGAAGAGCCCGACGAGCGCGACGACGGCGACGACGCCGAGAATCGACTGCGTCCCGGCATCGAGGCCGAGCGGGAACGGCGCGCCGTCGGCGTTTCCGGTCCCGGTGATGTAGAGCGCGCCGATGACGATCCCCATGATCGCCTCGCCGGTGATCAGCCCGGCCGCAACGATTCGGCCCCTCGAGGTCGCGTGCTCGGCGAGCGTGCCGTCCTCGTCGTCGCGCCGGGCGACGTAGCGGTCGATCCCGGCCCGGAGCAGGCCGCCGAGGAAGATCGGCGTCGCGAGCGTGATCGGAAGGTAGATCCCGACTGCAAAGGGCAGGACGGGGACGTCCATCAGGATCAGGACGAACGCGAAGACAGCACCGATGAGGATCATCCCCCACTGGGCGGTGCCCGTGAGGACGCCCTCGGAGATCAGCGCCATCATCCCGGCCTGCGGTGCGGGAATGGTATTGCCCCCGATCCCGTAAGCCTGATCGAAGAAAGACAGGACCCACCCGGCGAACAGCGCCGAGACGGCGATGCCGATCACCTGTGCGAGTTGTTGCTTCCGGGGCGTCGCCCCGAGGAGGTAGCCCGTCTTGAGGTCCTGTGAGGTGTCGCCCGCGACCGCCGCGGCGATCGCCACGACCGACGCGGTCACCAGCACGACGACGGGGTCGGTGACACCGGTCGAGCGCAGCGCCAGCGCCGCGATCAGGATCGTCGCGACGGCCATCCCCGAGACGGGGTTCGAAGAGCTACCGACGACCCCGACGAGGTACGCCGAGACGGCAACGAAGAGGAACGCGGCGATCACCGCGATGAACCCGCCCAGCAGGCCGACCTGGACCTGCGGGACCGCGACCAGTGCGAGCGCGATCAGGATCGCGCCGCCCACGACGACCTTCATTGGCAGGTCCCGCTGGGTTCGTTTGCGGTCCGCGGTCGCGTCCGATCCGGAGTCGCGGATCTCCGCCGCGGCGGTACCGAGCGCGTCGGCGATCGTCCCCCGCATCGAGACGACCGCGTAGAACCCGCCGACGATCATTGCCCCTGCGCCGACGTAGCGGATGTACTCGTCCCAGACCTCGTTCGCCTGCGTCATCAGTGCCGCGTCGGCGGCCGACTCCGGGACGAACCCACCCGTGATCAACAGCGGGATCAGCATCATCCAGGAGATCAGTCCGCCGCCGAAGACGTAGCCGGCGATCCGGGGTCCGATGATGTAGCCGACACCGATCAGCGCGGGCGTAAAGTCCCCGCCGATCGCGAACCCGTCGGTTTCACCCGCCGAGAACGCCGTCTGGATCGTCGTTCGGAAGGCAGCCATCCCGTTTGCCAGCCACATGTAGACGAAGCCCGCGAGGAACCCGACGGAAATGAGCTTCACGCCCTCGTCGCCGCGCGAGCCGGCCTCGAGGACGTCGGCACACGCGGTCCCCTCAGGATAGGGGAGTTCCTCGTGTTTGTCGACGATGAGATACCGACGCATCGGGATCATAAAGAGGACCCCGAGCAGGCCGCCGAGTATCGCCACGACCGCGGTGTTGACGATGTTGATCGGCTGATCGAGGAACGTGACGCCGGCGATCGTGAAGATGACGCCGGCCGCCAGCGCCTCGCCCGCGGAGGTCATCGTCTGGACGATGTTGTTCTCGAGGATCGAGCCGCCGATGCCGACCTGTCGAAGGCCGTAGAAGAGGCCCATACTGATGACCGCGGCCGGGATGGACGCGCTGATCGTCATTCCCGAGCGCATGCCGAGGTACATGTTCGCGGTCAGCATCACGACGTTGAGCGCGAGGCCCATGCCGACCGCCTTGATCGTGAGTTCGGCGACGCTCTTTCCCGCGGGAACGTACGGGGACGGCCCGTCCGCCGTCGACTGTTCGGATGCTGTACGACTGTCGCTTGCCTCCGGTTGGTTCTCCGATGGTTCGTGTTCCATAGTGGGTGGTCCGGCCACCCTGCGAATGCTCGGTCGGACGACCGGTTCGAGGCGGCCGTGCCGGTAGTGAACCCGTCGCTAGCCGAACCGATTCAGGGCGGTCCGTCCGTCGATTAGCTACTATTCAATCGAGACTATAAGTGATGCAAGATTTACGACGACCGAGACGGTGTCACCGGTGCCGGCCTCGAGCGCGCGACCAGCGCCGGTCCGTCCGCGGAAAAGTGCGATTTCCGTACCCCTACACCGGGTCGCCGGCTGGCGACATCGGTTTATCCGCCGAATCGGCCATCGGCGGTACTGTCGGTGAACTCGAGTGCGTCCAGACGCTCCTGGGCCTGCGTGAACGCGAACTCGTCGCCGCGCAGGCCGCGTGCCAGTTCGCGGGTCGCCTCGACGAGCCGTTCGGCGGTCTCCGGTTCGATGTCGCCGTCGAGCATCCGGACGCGGGTGACGTGTTCGCCGAGCGTCTCGAGGGCGCTCCGTTCGTCGGCGGCGAGATCTCGATCTGCGGCCCACGTTCTGACATCGCGGCGGTACTCGCGGACGGCGGTCGCGTACGCGAGCCCGCGGGCCGCCTGCAGCGAGCGCGGGACGTCCTCGACCGGCGGCCGCTCGCCCCGATCGGCGTCGCGAAGCAGCGAGAGGAAGTACAGCTCGTCGCGGTCCTCGAGGTGGATCTCGCGAGCGACGATGTCGCCGACCTGGAGGAGTTCGCTCGCGGCGAGGTAGGTGTCGTCGAGGTCCCGGAGGGTGCCGGCGTTGACGAACCCGCGCCGGCGAACGTACTCGCGACAGCGGTCGCGCGCCCGCTCGGCGAGTTCGTCGGGTTCAGTCTCGTCGATCGCGTTCCGAACGGGGGTGAGATCGAACGCGACTTGGAGGTCGGTGTGTTCGGTCCGTTCGTCGACGCCGACGCTTCGGAGGCTCCCGCAGGCCGGACAGCCGACGCTGCCGGTCTCGTAGTACGACCAACGAGTTCCACACGCCTTGCACTCGCGCTCGCCCCGGATTTTCATGGGCGGGGATACGGTCGGAACGGCAAAAGTCCCACCGACCCGCCGCGACCGGGCAGCGACGGCGCGTGTCCGGTTCGACGGGTCGGTCGAACCCGTCGGTGAAGTCCACGTTCGTCCCCGTTTCATCGCTTCTCGTGACACTTCGACCCCGTTGATAGTACGCGCGCGATGAGGGTCATCGGTCGTTGGGCGTCGTTCAATAGGTCATTAACGGGCAGCACCTGCAGGCCACATCGAAACCAAACGGAACGTCCAACCCGAATATATGTCCCGGAGACTGAACCGGCGAACGTTCGTGACCGCAGCAGGAACAGCAAGCGCACTCGCACTCGCCGGGTGTGCAGACAGCGGCCCCGGCGGCAACGAGACGGACGACGAGAACGACACGACCGGCGACGAAAACGAGAGCGAGGACGGCGGGACCGGCGACGGGACGTATACGCTGACCGTCATGGTCGAAGACGCCGACGGAGCCGTCGAAGGCGCGACCGTCACTCTCGAGGAAGCGGGCATGGGCGACTCCTCCGACGACGGGATGGGCAACGAGTCCGACAACGTCTCGGACAACGAGACGATGACCGACGACGGGACGGACAACACATCGGACGAGATGGGCAACGAATCGGACAACGAGACCACGATCGACGGCGGCGACGGGAGTTTCCCGATGGAGGCCGAGACCGACGGGGACGGCGGGGTCGAGTTCGAGGACCTCGAGGACGGTTCCTACACCGTCAGCGCCGAATACGAGGGCGACGAGACCGAATCGGACGTCGAAATCGATGGCGGCGACGAAGAGGTCATGCTGACGTTCGGCGAAGGCGACACCGGCGGTAACGAGACGGAGAGCGGAAACGAGAGCAACGAGAGCGACACTGAGAACAGTTCGTAACCGGTTCACTCAGGCCCCGACCAGGGCCGTGTCCCATCGGTTTCGATCGCATCAATCATAAACAAATGCGGAACCCGTTTTCGACACGAGCGTCGATCGGATCGCCACTGCATACCGAGCGACTGCCACCTGAGAGCGGCCGCCCGTTTCGGATCGTTTCGTGACGGAAACTGCGTCCTTCCGATCCGAAACGACGCGGCACACGCAGCGCGGAACCGACCGACAGCGACGGTCCGATGCCCATCGTGTCGAACATTCGTTCACGCGCGTGCGGCTGGGCAGCAGGTCGCCGTCCGCTCGAGTGCGAGCCCCAACCGGGAAACGGCGCGATGTCGACTCGGCGTAGCGGCTTTTTTCCCCGTCCGTTCGGTAGTCACGGGTATGCGTGACGAAGAAGAAATCCGCGAGCAGTACGAGTTCCTCAAAGACCACCTCGAGAGCGACGAGATGCGCCATGACGGCGTCGAGGAGATGTTTACCTACTACAAGCGCGCGATCGGTTGGGTGCTCGAGGAAGAGCACATGTGACCACGGCGACGCGCGACGGGAGCGCCGTCCTGATCGGTGTCGTTACATTTAAGTGCACTCGGCAGAACCTTTCTGGTGACGCTTCGCTTGGAGGGCCGAAGCGTCAGCGGGGACCAATTCAGGGCGGCAAGCGATCGCGTGACATTTTTCCGTCACGCGATCTGCTTTCCTGTTTCGATATCGAATCGACGTAGCGTCGGCACCGTCCGTTACTCCCGAACGATATGAACCAGTAGTAACACGGTCGACCGATATAATTGTTCCGAAACGTAACTCACGAACTGTAAACATGAATCGCGCATTATGTGTGGTTTCGTGGACGATCCGTCACGGGTGTTATGGATCGACTGTGCTGAAAACGCGCCCTCTCGCTGGTAATAGCCTCCTTTCGATCGAAACGACCCGATAGCCTTATTAAAATTCGACAGTAAGTACGGTTGGTACTTTCCCAATGTACGACCTGACAGGATTCCAGCGTGACCTGCTCTACGTCATCGCTGGCGAGGACGAGCCCCACGGCCTGGCGATCAAGGAGGAACTCGAACAGTACTACGAGAAGGAGATCCACCACGGACGGCTCTACCCTAACCTCGACACGCTCGTCGACAAGGGCCTCGTCGAAAAGGGCCGCCGGGATCGTCGAACGAACTTTTATACGCTCACTCGTCGCGGTCGCCGCGAACTCGAGGCGCGCCGCGAGTGGGAGAGCCAGTACGTCGACCTGTAGCGGACCCCGAACCTCGGTCGCTTCCGTCGCTGGACGCCCAGGAGTCACGACTGTCGGTCCGCCTCTCCCGGCGGGTCGCTTATCCGTGGTCGCGGCGAACGTTCGGCAGTGAACGGGGTTGCGCTACAGATCGCGGATGCGCCCCTCGAGGAGACGGTCGTTCGGATGGCCCTCGCGGGCGCGCTGGGAATGTTTCTCGGACTCGAGCGCGAGTGGTCACAGAAGTCGGCGGGCATCCGGACGTTCTCGCTGATCAGTCTGCTCGGTGCGGTCTTTACCGTGCTCGTGCGCGAGGGTGGGGTCGGCGAGAGTCTGCTTCCGTTGGGCGGTGTCTTAGTGATCGTCCAGGGAATCTTGCTCGCGGTCCAGGGACTCATGCAGGACGACCCCGCGGAGACGGGGCTGTCGCTGACGACGTCCGTTTCGATGCTCGTCGCTTACGGCGTCGGCATCCTGGTCGCCGCCGGGTTCATTCTCGAGGGCGTCACCGTCGCCGTCCTCTCCTCGCTCCTGTTGGTGTTAAAACGGGAACTCCACGAGTTCGCTTGGGGGCTCTCCCGCGAGGAGATGCGCTCGACCACGGAGTTCGCCATCCTCGCGTTCGTCATCTATCCGGTGCTTCCGGCCACCTACGAGCCTGAAATCGCGGGGCTCACGATCCCGCTCGAGCCCCAGGTCATCTGGCTGATGGTCGTCGCCGTCGCGGGGATCGGGATCGTCAACTACGCGATCGTCTCCACCTACGGCGGACGTGGCATCGCGATCACCGGCTTCTTCGGCGGTCTCGCCTCTTCGACGGCCGTCGTCGGAACGATGCTCGATCACGTCAACCAGCGGCCCGACGCGTCCTCGTATGCCGTCGCGGCGATCCTGCTCGCGAACGCCGCCATGGCCGCCCGGAATCTGGCGATCGCGGTCGGCTTCACCGCGGGCGGCGGGACCGATATCCTCGTCGAGGCGATCATCCCGCTCGGTGCCGTCATCCTGCTCGCGTTCGCCGTCGCCGCACTCACCGCCGACTGGACCGAATCCGGGCCGATGGATCTCGAGAGCCCGTTTTCGCTGAAAAACGCCCTCGCGTTCGGGGCCGTCTTCCTCGTCGTCCTCGTGTTCGGGTCGCTGGCAGAGACGTGGTTCGGAACGCTCGGCTTCTACGCGACCGCCGTCGCCAGCGGCTTCGTCTCGAGCGCCGGTGCGACCACCTCGGCGGTCGTCCTCTACCGCGGCGGGCAACTGGGGCCGGCGGAGGCGACGATCGCCATCCTGCTCGCGACGGTCTCGAGCATCGTCGTCAAGGCACTGCTGGCTGCGACCTCGACGAACGACGGCTTCCGGAACCGGGTCGCGGCCTACAGCACGGTTTTGCTGCTGGGCGGGGCGGTCGCGTCGGTGGTTCTCGTCGTCTAGACCGCGAGCAGTGTCTGGACGGGCACACGGTCAGGAAGCGGGACGACTGACTCAGTTATCGCGGAGTTCGCCCATGTGGTCGATCCGGCGCTGGATGAGATCGGCGGTGCCGATATCGTGGCGCACGCGCAGTCCGTCTTCGCCGGCGACCCTGAGCGCGTCCTCGGCGATCGCTTCTGCCTCGGCGATCGAGTCGCCGACGCCGACCAAAGCGAACGACCGGGAGGTCGTCGTGTAGATGCCGTCGTCGCGTTCGTCGACGCTGGCGTAGTAGAGGAGCGCATCGCCGGCGCTGTCCTCGTCGATCCGGACCGTCGCGCCGGCCTCGGGGTCCGTCGGGTACCCCTCGGGGACGGCGTACTTGCAGACCGTCGCCCGCTCGGCGAACTCGAGAGCCGGCAGCGGGTCGTCGTCTCGAGCCGCGGTGAGGACATCGAGGAAGTCGGTCTCCAGTACCGGCAGCGTGTTCATCGCCTCGGGATCGCCGAAGCGGGCGTTGAACTCGACGACGCGGGGACCGGTCTCGGTCAGCATGAACTGGCCGTAGAGGATGCCGCGGTAGTCGTCGAGCGCGTCGACGGTGGCCGCGATGATCGAGACGGCGTCCTCGTAGTCCGACTCGGTCATGAACGGCAGTTCGTCGGTCGCGTCGGAGTAGCTCCCCATCCCGCCGGTGTTCGGTCCTTCGTCGCCCTCGTAGGCTCGCTTGTGGTCCTGGACCGCCGGCGCGGTGCGGAACTCGCCGTTGGCGACGAACGCCTGGATGGTGAACTCCTCGCCGAGCAGCCGTTCCTCCAGTACGATCCGGTCGTAGTCCGACTCCCGGATGTACTCCTTGCCCTCCTCGGCGGTGACCTGATCGCCGATGACCTTCACGCCCTTGCCGCCGGTGAGGCCGACGGGCTTGATCGCGAGGTCGCCGTCGTACTCGTCGACGAAGTCACACGCGGCCTCCATGTCGTCGAACGTCTCGAAGTCCGGACAGCCCGGAACGTCGTTCTCCTGCATGAACTCCCGCTGGAAGGCCTTGTCCGTCTCGATGCGGGCGTCGGCCTCCTTCGGCCCGAACGGGTAGACGCCCGCGGCCTCGAGCGCGTCCGCGACGCCGGCCTCGAGCGGCGCTTCCGGACCGATCACGGCGATCGTCGCGTCGATCTCCGCGGCGTAGTCGACGACGGCGTCGGGGTCGGTCGTCTCGAGCGTCTCGAATCCGGCGGCGATGCGGGCGATGCCGGGATTCCGATTGCCGGCACAGGCGTACAGGTCGGCCTCGCTGTCCTCGAGCGCGCGGGCGATGGCGTGCTCGCGGCCGCCGCCACCGATCAGCAGCACGTTCTCTCGCATGGTCGAACGCGGAACGCACGAACCTGTAAGCGTTGCTCTTTCCTCGAGAAGAAATGTACATCCACGTGGATATGACGCGAATTGGATGGAGACGAACATTCGACCACTGCTCTCCGTTCGTCGAAGTGACTCACAAGAGTGTTGAACGAATGAAGAATGTATCTGTCACGAGAAGACTACTCTAGAACATGAACCGCCGCCCGCTTCTCCAGACTCTCGCAACCGGGGGCGTGCTCGCCTCGGCTGGCTGCACTGAATCGCTCCCGTTTGCCAGCACTGATCCGGAACCGACCGACGTGTTCGCGGATTACTGGTACGACGGGATCGAACTCGTCGTCCGGTTCCACGACGATGTCGACGTCGAGCAGGCCATCCTGTTCAACTCCATCACGGATGCGGAATACGAGACAATGGAGCGACCCGGGGAAACGATCGGTTTGCCGTGGTCTTCCCTGATCGCCTGGAAACGTACCTCACTACACACCTGGCACTTCGCGTCAAAGCTGAGACGGGGGACGGGTGGGCCGAACAGTCAGTCTGGGAACCAGTCCACGGCGCTGCGAGAAACGTCGAACCACTTCCAGACGGCCGTGCTCGGTTCGATATCGAGAATCGAACTCATGCGTCCATTCTCGCTAGGTTCATCGCGATCTACGGTCACGTCCCGAATCCGACGATCGATCCACAACGCGACTCCTTCGACCGCTCGTCGTTCGACCTCGGACCCGGCATCGTCGGGATCGGGTCGAATCGACCGCTCTCTCCCTCGAGAACCGACCTCGTCGTGCCACCCGAGGAGACGAGAACGTTCGAGACAGTATACGCACCGTTCGCGTATCCGAACGGGGCGGACGCGGAGGACTGTCTCGGCGACGAGCGAACCGGGACGATCGCGCTCGTTCACGGCTCTGACTTGAACGCTTCCTACGACTTCACATACCGTCTGGAAGGTAAACCGGCCGCTCTCGAGGGACTCACGGCGAGCGTCTGTGACGATGGGGACACCGGTGAAAGAGGAGAGCAGAGTTGAACGACCGTCCGATGGCTTACTGATCGCCGATCTCCGGCGGCGCGGGGTACGACTGATCCCGAGCGACGATGGTGTCCGGTTCGAATTTGATGAGCCGATAGTCGGTCGGATCGAGTCCGACGAACCTCTTTGGCCACTCGTTCTCGTCACTCCCGAGGTATTTTTCCAGAAGCCGCCCGGCCCGCTCCTGATCGTAGGACTCGAGACTCGCCGTGCCGCGCATTCCGACGTGTTCGACGTGACCCGTACGTGGTTCGAAATCCGTGATCGCGATCGCCGTACGGGGACGGCGGCGTACCCGTTCCGGATACGATCGCCCCTGTAACTGGGCGATGTTCCAGATTACGTCTTCTTCCCAGAGGAACCAGAGAGGCGAGACCCGTGGTCCCGCCTCGGCGATTTGTGCGAAATGACAAAACAGAGGTCGATCGAGCACGGTGTCGAGTTCGGAGTCCAGCGTATTTTCGACGATCTCCATATCGTCTCATCAGCACAGTTATTGTTATCAGTTGGGAAGTGAACGCGACCGATATTGGTACGCATCTTATATATTCACACACTGGTGCGTCCGAGTCCGGGACCGATACCGATAAATTCGCACGGTCTGAATATCGCGCTCAATGCGACAGTACCTCGAGCTCGTCGACACGGTCCTCTCGACAGGGACTCACAAACCAAATCGGACCGGCGTCGACACTATTTCGTCGTTCAGCGAGCACTACGAGGTCGATCTCGAGGAGGGGTATCCGCTACTGACGACCAAGGAGATGGACGGCTATCGCTGGAACTCGATGCTCCACGAGGTCTGCTGGTATCTCTCCGGTGCGGAACACATCCGCGACCTCCGCGAGGAAACGAAAATCTGGGACGCCTGGGCCGACGACGAAGGACGGCTCGATACGGCCTACGGCCGCTTCTGGCGGCGGTTCCCGGTCCCCGAGGACGATGCCCGACTCGAGGGGGAATCCTGGCCCGACGAGAGCCAGCAGTGGGTCACCGACGAAGCCGACGGTCGACGGACCTTCGACCAGTTGCAGTACGTGATCGACACCCTGTCGGATTCGCCGAACTCCCGGCGGCTCGTGGTCAACGCGTGGCACCCGGCCAACGCGGCCGTTTCGACGCTGCCGCCCTGTCACTACTCGTTCGTCTTCAACGTCCAGGGCGACCGCCTGAACTGTCATCTCACGCAGCGCTCGGGCGACACCGCGCTCGGCATCCCGTTCAACATCGCGGCCTACGCGCTCCTGACGAAAGTGATCGCCCAGCAGACCGGCTTCGAACCCGGTACCTTCGCGCACACCGTCGTCGACACGCACGTCTACTGCGGCCGCGGCGCGCGCGGCGACTGGTACGCCGACAACCTCGAGGCCCTCCAGTCCAGGCTGAGCGACGCCGACGAGCGGGCGGACTATCTGGATATCAAGGCGTGGCTCGAGTCCGAAGCCCCGCCCGAAACCGAGGGCGACGAGCGACTCGATCACGTCCCCGGCCTGCTCGAGCAACTGTCTCGGGAGCCGCTCGCACGGCCCACGCTCGAGGTCGCCGACGTCTCGATCGACGAACTGTCCTACGAGGACGTCGAACTGCGGGACTACGAGTCCCACGACGGTATCGAGTTCTCGGTGGCCGAATGAGCGAGGACCGGGACGAGGCGGCCGACGCGACGCCGTCCGCGCTCGAGACCGACCGCGAACTCGTCGGCATCGTCGCCGTCGCGGACAACGGCGTCATCGGACGGGACGGCGACATGCCGTGGCACATTCCCGACGACCTCCAACACTTCAAGGAGGCGACGATGGACCACCCCGTCGTCATGGGTCGAGTGACCTACGAGGGGATCCTCGAGACGCTGGGGGAGCCACTGCCCGGGCGGACGACCGTCGTGGTGACGAGCCGAGACCTCGAGACGCCCGACAACGCCGTGATCGCGAACGGACTCGAGGAAGCCGTCGACCGGGCCGACACGGCCGCGCGGGAGTGCCACGACGATGCCGATCGGATCTTCATCGCCGGCGGGGCGACCGTCTACGAGGGGTTTCTCCCAGCGCTCGATCGACTGGTCGTGACCGAGGTCCACGACGAACCGGACGGCGACACGTTCTTCCCCGGCTGGGAGCGGGCGTCGTGGACGGAGGCGTCTCGAGACGAACGCGACGGGTTCGCGTTCGTGGAGTACGTCCGCGAGCGGTAACCCGAACCCGCCGGCCGCGACGGCGGCGCTCGCGACGCGTTTCGGCGGCGATATGGACACACCGACGAGCCCATGCGTACTCTTTCCGGGAACATAATGCGATGTTTCACGACCGGATCCCTCGATCGCCGGCACGTGCTCGCGCCTCGAGCGACTCCTCGAAGGGGCTGTCCACTCGTCGGCGGCGCGCCAGGACGGGAGGGCGATCCGGATTCGGTGGGCGTCTCACGGCGTTCACGTTCGCTGCACTGTCCGGCGAAAGCACCTCTTGGTCCCCCGAAACGGTCCGACCGAATCGAGACTGAGACGACACTGTTGACTCACCCGCCCCGTTCGTAGAGACCGGCATCCTCTTGATCTCGACACCGACGGGGCAGTCGGGGCGTCTTTGCTTGTTTTCTCATCCCTACTGTCCAACCTTTGTGACAACTATCTCGCGAGTTACGTTTCCGTCGGTACCGCCGTCTTTCAGCGCTGTCGACATCGATAGAGGCCCCTTCAATATGTCGGCGTTTGAGCCCCGAAAGGTGCTGTTGCTGGAGTATAGGCAACCATAGAAGGTGAAACGATCGGGCTCCCTTTTCCGATACTCCGGTCTACGGTCATGTGCCCCGAGCGAGGGGACAAGTGAGAGACATGACAGACGAAACTGATAGCGGACTATTCGACGACTCACGGCGATCGTTCATGAAAAAGAGTGCCCTCACTGCGGGCGCAGTAGCGCTCGGAACCGCAGGTGCAGGGACTGCAGCCGCTCAAGACGGTGGCAGTGTGGTCGTCTTCGGAGACGACTACGAACCCGGCGTCGACTTCACCGTTACCTCAGCGCTGAACGACGGAACGAAAGACGAACTGTTCAGCGAGGCCGGTCTGGAGGACGAGTTCGACACGCCGGACGACTGGGATGTCTACATCATCAACTACGACGTTGGCGGCTCCGCCCCCTCCCTCGGCTTCCTGATGACGGAGGACGTCGACCTCAGTGCCGGTGATAGCGAGACGATGGGCGCGGACGGGCAGTTCCGCAACTCCGAACTGAGTCTGGTCGAGGCGACCCCCGGCGAGACCGGCGGTGGCGGCGGCAGTGAAGCCGAATCAGATGAACCGATGGGTGACGGAGAGGACGAGCCGACGGGGAACGGCGGCAACGAGAGCGGCGGCGGAAGCTAGAGCGCAGTTTCCGTTTTCTCCGTTTTGAGCGCTGTCGACAGTGAGCGAGCGGCGGTGCTCGATGCCGGATCACCTGTTGCTTTTAGCCGCGTCGGTCGTAGGCCCGTCCATGACCGATCCGACCCGGCGCAATCGGCTCGACGAGGAGGAGAGCCCGTATCTGCGCCAGCACGCGGACAACCCCGTCAACTGGCAGCCCTGGGACGAACGGGCCCTCGAGGCCGCAACGGAACGCGACGTGCCGATTTTCCTCTCGATCGGCTACTCGGCGTGTCACTGGTGTCACGTCATGGAGGAGGAGAGCTTCCAGGACGAAGCGGTCGCCGAGGTGATA
Organism: Natrinema altunense; assembly: GCF_000731985.1. GTDB lineage: Archaea > Halobacteriota > Halobacteria > Halobacteriales > Natrialbaceae > Natrinema > Natrinema altunense. The sequence continues at coordinate 398,989 of NZ_JNCS01000002.1, read as the reverse complement.
AACGAGAACTTCGTCCCGATCAAGGTCGACCGCGAGGAACGCCCCGACATCGACAGCATCTACATGACCGTCTGTCAACTCGTGCGCGGACAGGGCGGGTGGCCGCTCTCGGCGTGGCTCACACCCGAGGGCAAACCCTTCTTCATCGGGACCTACTTCCCTCGTGAGGGGCAGCGCGGCCAGCCCGGTTTTCGCGATCTCTGCCAGCGCATCAGCGACTCCTGGGAGAGCGACGCGGACCGCGAGGAGATGGAAAACCGCGCCCAGCAGTGGACCGACGCCGCGACCGACCGACTCGAGGAGACGCCGGACGCCGCGGGGGGCAGCCCCGTCGAGGCCCCGGAGCCGCCCTCGAGCGACGTACTCGAGACGGCGGCGGACGCGGTGGTTCAGAGCGCCGACCGCGAGTACGGCGGGTTCGGCTCGAGCGGGCCGAAGTTCCCCCAGCCGTCGCGGTTACGCGTCCTCGCGCGGACGTACGACCGCACCGGTCGCGAGGAGTACCGCGAGGTGTTCGAGGAGACCCTCGACGCGATGGCCGCGGGCGGGCTTGCCGATCACGTCGGTGGCGGCTTCCACCGCTACTGCGTCGACCGGGACTGGACGGTTCCCCACTTCGAGAAGATGCTGTACGACAACGCCGAGATCCCGCGAGCGTTCCTCTCGGGCTACCAGCTGACCGGCGAGGACCGCTATGCGGAACTCGTCGCGGACACGCTGTCGTTCGTCGAGCGCGAACTGACCCACGATGACGGGGGCTTTTTCAGCACCCTCGACGCCCAGAGCGACTCCCCCGAGACCGGGGAGCGCGAGGAGGGAGCGTTCTACGTCTGGACGCCCGACGAAGTCCACGACGTGCTCGAGGACGAGACCGACGCCGCCCTCTTCTGTGCGCGCTACGACATCACGGAGGCGGGCAACTTCGAGGGGCGCAACCAGCCGAACCGCGTGGCCAGGGTGTCGGAACTCGCAGCGCAGTTCGATCTCGCGGACCACGAGATCCTGAAGCGACTCGAATCGGCCCGCCAGCGGCTGTTCGAGGCCCGCCAGGAGCGGCCGCGACCCAACCGCGACGAGAAGATCCTCGCGGGCTGGAACGGACTGATGATCTCGACCTACGCCGAGGCGGCGCTGGTACTCGGCGCGGACGACTACGCCGACACCGCCGTCGACGCGCTCGGGTTCGTCCGTGACGAGCTCTGGGACGAGGACGAACAGCGTCTCTCGCGACGATACAAGGACGGGGACGTCAAGATCGACGGCTACCTCGAGGATTACGCCTTCCTCGCGCGGGGTGCGCTGGACTGTTATCAGGCGACCGGCGAGGTCGACCACCTCGCGTTCGCCCTCGAGTTGGCTCGCGTCATCGAGGCCGAGTTCTGGGACGCCGACAGCGGGACGCTGTACTTCACGCCCGAGAGCGGCGAGGCGCTGGTCACCCGCCCGCAGGAACTCGGCGACCAGTCGACTCCCTCGGCGACCGGGGTCGCGGTCGAAACCCTCCTCGCCCTCGACGAGTTCGCAGCCGAGGACTTCGAGACGATCGCCGCCACCGTACTCGAGACCCACGCGAACAAAATCGAGACGAACGCGCTCGAGCACGCGACGCTCTGTCTCGCCGCCGATCGGCTCGAGGCCGGCGCGCTCGAAGTGACCGTCGCGGCCGACGACCTGCCGACCGCGTGGCGCGACCGCCTCGCCACGCAGTACTACCCCGATCGGCTCTTCGCGCTGCGGCCGCCGACCGAGGACGGGCTCGACGCGTGGCTCGAGACGCTCGGACGCGCGGACGCGCCGCCGATCTGGGCGGGCCGGGAGGCCCGCGACGACGAGCCGACGCTGTACGTCTGTCGGGATCGGACCTGCTCGCCGCCGACCCACGACGTGGCCGACGCGCTCGAGTGGCTCGGTGCGAACGCCGACGCCAGTGGCTCGAGCGGGACGACGGGCGACGAGTCGGGCAGCCCGTTCTAGGGCCGATACTCGAGGGGCGACGCGTCTGGGCGCGCGGATAGCGATTCGAAAGACGGTCGGTTCGAGGCCGAAACCGGCGGCGTTACGCGAGTTCGTCCTCGAGTTGCTCGGCTAGCCAGACGGCCGGTGGCACGTCTTCCTCCTCGACGAAGCGGACGATCTCCTCGCCGTCGTCGGTTTCGACGACGATCGTCGGGATGTACTCGATGCCGTACTCCTCGACGCCCGGCCCCTGCTTGTCCTGATCGACGGAGAGTTCCTCGATACGGTCGTCGGGGACCGCGGCGGCCTCGAGCGCCGCGCCGAAGTCAGGCAGGAGAGCGCGACAGTCCTTACACCAGTCGCCACCCCAGACCGTGTACACCAGTTCGTCGCTGTGGGCCGCGAGCGTGTCGACTGCGTCCTCGTAGCTGGCCGCATCCCACGTGGGGTTCGGCCGCATGGTCTCGAGACTCATACGCACGGCTTGCGTCCGGGCGGGCTTAACGGCGATGCTTCGACGGCAGTCCGGCGCGGCCCGCTCGCGGATCGCCGGGATTCGAGGCGAGCAGCGATCACTCGAACGTCTGGAACTCGACGGTTCGTCCCTCGGGATCGGACGCAAAGAACTGGTAAATGTCGTACGTATCGTTGAACTGGGGTTCGCCGTCCGCACGGGCCTCCAACTGCTCGTACAGTTCGTCGACGCCGTCGCGACCGTCGAAGACGAACGTGACGATCCCCTCGGTATCCGCCTCCGATCCGGCGCAGAAACCAACGCGGAACGAGCCCGCTTCGAGGATGGTACACTCCGGTTGCTCGAGCCAGATCTCGGCACCGAGGTCGCGATAGAACTCGATCACGTCGTCGTGGCGCTCCGTCCGAAAGAACACGATGCCGTCCATACCGGCTACCTGTGTCACAGCGACACAAATCGGCTGCGGTCGGCGAGCGGTCGTCGCCGGCCGTGTCGGGCCGGGACGCGAGCACCGAACGCCGTCACTCTCCGGCGGATTCGATCGGGCGAGCCGATACACCGGCACGTCCTGCCTCTGTCCAGCACGGGTTTACGTCTGGACACCGTACTGCGGGTCAATGAAAGGGAGCATCCTGGACACGATCGGCTCGCCGCTGGTCCAGGTCGACTCGCCGGCGGGTGCGACGGTCGCCGCGAAGATCGAATCGTTCAACCCCGGCGGCTCGGCCAAGGACCGGCCGGCCCGCGAGATGATTCGGGCCGCCGAGCGCGACGGGCTGATCGAACCCGGCGACTGGCTCGTCGAGCCGACGAGCGGGAACACCGGCATCGGACTCGCGCTCGTCGCGGCCGCCCGCGACTACGACCTGACGATCGTCATGCCGGCGGACAAGTCCACGGAACGCCAGCGGCTGCTGTCCGCTTACGGGGCCGACCTCGAACTCGTCGAGGGGGAGATGGCCGACGCCCGCGCTCGAGCGGCGGAACTCGAGGCCCAGGGTGCGATCCAACTCGGGCAGTTCGAGAACCCCGCAAACCCCGAAGCACACTATCAGACGACCGGCGAGGAGATCATCGAGCAGGTCGGCGACCGCGAGGTCGATGCCTTCGTCGCCGGCGTCGGCACCGGCGGAACGATCTCGGGCATCGGCCGCCGGCTCCGCGAGGAGTTCCCCGACGTCGAGATCGTCGCCGTCGAACCCGAGCGCAACGCCGTCCTCTCGACCGGCGAATCCGGCAGCGACGAGTTCCAGGGGATGGGGCCCGGTTTCGTCAGCGACAACCTCGACCTCGATCTCCTCGATCGCGTCGAGACCGTGGCGCTCGAGGACGCCGAAGACGAGTGTCGTCGACTCGCCCGCGAGGAGGGAGTCCTCGTCGGTCAGTCGAGCGGCGCGACGAGTCTCGTCTCCCAGCGCGTCGCACGCGAGATCGCCGAGCCGGACCGCGAGTGTCCGGAGGTCCCGACCGCGTTCGACGAAGGCCAGCAGCCGGCTTCGCCGGAGACCGACGGCGGACGGATGGCCGACGACTGCCCGCTCGTCGTCACCGTCTTCTGGGACAGCGGCGAACGCTATCTCTCGACCGGCCTCTTCGACTGACGCCTCGGCCGTCGCGGCCGTCAGTGACCACGTGAACGCCAGGCGAAAACGCACCCGCCGTAACGAAAACCTTTCTTTCAGCTAGCCGAATGCCTTTTACTTACGAGTGCGTATTAGGTAGTACTATGACAGCCCCCTCGAGACGTGCCCTGCTCTGTGGAACCGCGTCCGTGATCGCACTCTCCGCCGGTTGTCTCGGCGACGATGCCGAGGACTCGCCGTCGAACGAGACCGAAACCGACGGCGATTCCGGAGCGCCGTCGAGCGATGACGACCCCGAAGACGGTGGCGACGGCGACGGACAAGCCACCGAGTTGGCCGGCTCCGACTCCCGGACGTACCGGTACTCGAAGCGGTCGACATCGCCCCAACTGAACCTGCTCGGGGACGATGACTCAGCCACGGACTGGCTCGCCGAGCGGGATCGAACCGCCGACTCCCTCGAGACGTTCGTCGACGAGACCGATTTCGAGACGTCGATCCTCGTGTCACTCGAGGCCGGCGCTCCCACCCCCTGCCACGAACTGGCGCTCGAGTCGATCGCTGCCGAGGACGAGCAGGTCGTCCTCGATGGGGCAGTCCGCGAGACGAGCGACGACGACGAGGCCTGTATCACGCAAGAGACGACCGTCGGACGCCTCGTTCGGGCGACGTTCGATGGGCAGCGCCTGACGACCGTCTCGGCGACCATCGAGGATCGGAACGGCGAGTCGCGCCAGTTGTCAGTGTCGCACGATACCGCGTCCGAGAGCACGGGTGCCGAGTCGTCGAATAGCTCGGACGAGACAGCCGCCGACGAGTAGGGTCGCACGTCCGCGGGACAGTCGTCGGGATGTCCGTCGAGACCGGCCTCGAAAACCGAGTTACGAGTACTCGGCTTCGGTTAGCCGGACGACGAGGGTGTCCTCGACGTCCCGCAGATCATACTCGGGAATCTCGCCGTCGACCCGGCGTACGTACAGCGGTTCGACGAGTCTGTGTGTCGGCTCGGCGACGCCCGCCCGATCGGCCCTGCTCGAGTCGCTCATCCCGGCACCCGGGTCGCTTCCGGTCCCCGTTTCGGGGCCATCGGACGCCTTCGCGCCGCCGTCGGCGTCCGCCCGGTGGTCGCCGGTCCCGGTAGCATCGTCGGCAGCCGGCTCCGACCCCGCATCCACTCGCTCGAGGCCGTAAACCTTGCAGAATTCGGCGGTAGCCTCGGGTTCGATATCGCCGTTCCGAAGTTGCGTGGCCAGCGACCGCGAGAGCCAGTCGTCGTCGCTGATGCTGGGGTCCTGAACGAGCGCCTCGTCGACGAACCTGGTGAGATACCAGTTCAGGTCGTTCAGCAGCGAGACGGCAGCACCGATGCTGACCGTCCGGACGGCCAGCGAGTTCTCGACGGGCCGCTCCAGGTCGTAGGTCGACAGCGCCTCGCGAGCCGTTTCCCGCGAGAGGAGTTCGTACTGGAGATTGGTCCCGGCCTCGCCGATGAGACAGACGCGGGTCACTATCATGTGGTGGGAGCGACGGCGTAATGTCGGTTTCGCCTTCCGTGTGTGGCGTTTGCGAACAGCAGTTCGATCGAATTACGGGTTTCCGCTATACAACTGTATCTAGAGAAAGGGGAGATCTAACCGATAATGAGAGGGTCTGCCACTCCATGGAACGGCCTTGTCGGATAATGAACCTCACTCCTTCGCTAAATGCGTCTGTAGTTCGAACAGACCGTTCGCCATTGTAATAATAGACGGACTTACCGCGATGAGTCCGGCACGGTGATCGGCACATAATCCGTCTCGGCTGGAGAATCGCGTGCAAGAAGGGCGGTCCCGCTGCCCACTTCCATCGTCCACGACCAAATTGTGCAGCGTGGGTCGTTTCCTTCGTGATCATCGGTTCGCCAACAAACTCCCGTCTCGGATTCTCCCATGACAGTCTGGAGGTCATCTAATCCAAGCGGAGTGTGGCGAGCGCGAAACCATTCTCCGAGTCTCTGGAATCGGGGGCAATCCGCTGGAACTCTGGCGGCAGGCTGGTGTCGCTGCATCGATTCCGAGGTGAACTGATTCGTCGCCCTTACAAACCCATCGTCCGGCCGTATCGTATTTACTGCAGTAGGACTCGCCTCAACTAACGCGATATTGCCCGTCGCATCCGTGACGAGAAAATTCACGTTTTGTGCGTGAGGGAGTTGCTCTAACCATGAGGCCGCTTCCGATACCGTGTGACAGGTGTCGAGGACGGTCCGGACTGCTAGCGGCCACATAAAGCCCGGTGCGTACTCATCCGTGGGAACCCCCGAGAAACCGATGGCGAGTCCAGCCTCGTTGATACCGTCAAGACGACCGACGAAGTTGTGTGCGCAACCGACACTAGCGAGACCGTCTTTTGGGGAAGTGTAGAATAACTTCGAGTAGTCACGGAACGAGGGGTAAAAGTCGTGATTGCGACCGAACAGCGGTACGTCACTCTCAGTGTGGTCGGGCGAAATCGCAACGAGGGAGCACCCCGGATCGGCGTTCAAGGCTAGCGGAATGCTTTTGACGGCCTGCGGATCGACATCCGTACAGTCGGCGATCCCTCGGAGTTCCTGAAGTAGTTCGGGAGCGTGCATCTCAACGAATGGCTCGCAGTCACGAGCGAACTGAAGCATCTCCTCGTGTCGGTCTACTGGCTCTGCCGAGACCGAATCGAGTGTCACTCCCTCCCGTTCTAATTGAGTACCGAACTGTCGGCCCATTCCGTAGTAATCTCCGCCGATATTATATTCATTCATAACGAATGTAATTGATCCCAACTATACAAAATAATTCTCATATTTGAGAATTCATAATCTTATTCACATCCGGATTATAGAATGTGTTGGCATGAATCAAGGCAAGGACGGAAAAAAGTGAGGGACTCAGGGGTCGACCAGTTCCGCGTCCGCTGCCGCGTCTTCGGCGCGCTCGAGCAGGTCGTCGGGCTCGGCGTCCAGCAACGGTTTCAGTCGGGCGTTGGTCTCGACCTGGTCGGGGGTGACGCGGTTGCAGCCGGCGTCGATCGTCGAGTCGGTGAAGGTGCCGATCTCGCGGGCCTGGGCGACGATGTATTGTTTGTCACGGGTCAATAGCGGGCGGTGGATCGGGAGTCGGGTCGCGCGGCTGGTGACGCCGAGGTTCCGGATCGTCTGGCTCGACTTCTGACCGGCGGCCTCGCCGGTGACGATGCCGTCCGCGTCGATGCGTTCGGCCAGCGTCTCGGCGGCGCGGTAGAAGAACCGCCGCAGGGAGAGCATACGGCCCTGTTCCATCTCCTCGACCAGCAGGGCCACCGTTTCGCCACCCGGAACCCGATAGGCCTGCATGTCGAAGTTCGGTGCGTACGCCGAGAGGAGGCGCACCGTTTCCATCGCGCGGGCCTCGTGGTCGATCCCGCCGTAATCCCCGAGGGCGACGTACGCCGGGACGACCGGACTCCCGCGTTTCATCATTTCGTAGGCCGCGACCGGCGAGTCGATCCCGCCACTGACCAGCGCGATGACCGGCTCTTGGGAACCAAGCGGGAGCCCGCCCGGCCCGTCGACCTGCTCGAGGTAGACGAACGCGATGTCCGCGCGTACCTCGATGCCGAACGTGAGATCGGGGTCGTCGAGGTCGACCGCGGGTTCGAACTCGTCGTCGACGGCCTCCCAGATCGCGTTCCCGGCGTCGCGAGCCAGGTCCTCGCTGTCGTAGGGCAGACTCTTGTCCGCCCGGCGGGCGTCGACCGCGAACGTCCCGCCGTCGTAGTGTTCGCGGGCCGTTTCCGCGACCGCCTCGAGAATGCGCGCTTGCTCCGTGCTGACCGTCAGGGCGGGGCTGGCGGAGACGACGCCGAAGGCGTCCGTCGCGGCGTCGGTCGCCGCTTCGACGGCGTCCTCGCTCGTGTGGATCAGCGGCCGGTTCCACCGGCGCTCGACCTCGCCCGGAACCGACCGATCCGCCAACAAGGCCTCTATGTTCTCCGCGAGGAGGTCCTCCATGTACCGCTTGACCGTATTGCTCTTTGTGTTGAGGTCCCCGTGGCGGACGAGGACGGTGTCGGCTCCCGGTGGGTGCATGGACTGTGATAGATGGTTGGGGCTATAAGGGCATTACGAGGACGGGATTCGGCCGCGGAAGCGCCAGCGCTTCAGACGATGGACTCGTCGACCGTCGGGCTCAGGTGGCCGGTGTAGGAGTAGATTCCGGCGACGAGAACGGCCCCGGCCAACAGCGGGATGAGCGCGCTGAGCGCGTACAGCACGTCGTACCCGACCGCGTTAGCGACGGGGAGCGATACCAGCGGCCCGAGACCGCCACCGACATCGCCGAAGATGTTGTTCGTCCCCATCGCCCTGCCCATCCGATCCTCGGGCGTGAGATCGGCGAGGAGGGCTGTCAGCGGGCCGCCGACGCCGCCCTGTCCCGCGCCGATGAGGGCACACGCGAGGACGACGGCTCCGAAGGAGGGGGCGACCGTGAGCACGGCGAAGCCGGCACAACTGATCGCCAGAAATCCGATCAGGACGGGCACGCGGGCACCGACGGCATCGCTGAGCTTGCCGCCGGCGATGGTAAAGACTGCCCCCGAGAGAGCGGAAACCGCCATCAGTAGCCCCGAGGTCCCCTGTTCGCCGTAGTCGATACCGTAGCCCGCGATTTCGAGCGACAGGGTCACCGATTCGACCTCGAGGTAGAGGACGAGCGTCGAGAAGAGGACGCCGATGTACGCGAAGTAGAGCCCGAAGTTGACCAGGCCGACGGTGAGTGCGGGGAGCGTCGTCTCGAGGTCCCAGGGGCTGATCGACGAGCCGGCGGTCTCGACATGGGTCTCCGGAACGATGAAGAAGGCGATGACGCTCGCGAGGGCGGCGAAGGAGGCCGCGAGAACGAACGCCGTCGCGTTGCTGTAGGCCTCGCTGACGAGCCCGCCGAGAACCATGCCGGCGGGGAAGCCGAACGTGATTCCGGCACGGACGATGCCCATGCTCGTCCCGCGCGAGCTGGCCTCGCTGACGTCGGCGGTGATCGTATACGCCGTGGCGAACACGAGCGCGCTGCCGATCCCCCACGTGACCCGTGCGAGGACGAACCAGCCCTCCGGAACCGCAGAGCGGATCGCGATCACGTAGCCGAACGTCGCGAGGCCTTCGATCGCCAGCCCGATGACGAACGGTTTCCGGGTGCCGATCCGGTCGACGAGAACGCCCGCCGGCCCGTTGGCTACCAATCGTGTCCAGCGATTCGCCGAGAGGATGACGCCGACCACGAACGCCGAAATCCCCAGTACCTCCCCGAGGTTCGGCAGGATCGGGAAGACGACGCCGCCGCCGAAGCCGACGAAGAAGGTACTCGCGACGACGGCGTAGACGACGGAACGTGATCTCGGGTGCTCGCTCGAGTCAGCCATACGAAATCGCTGCGCTTCGATTCGTAACACCGTTCACTGGCCGGACGCTTGATGATTCCGACAACGGACGTATCGTGCCGGTTTCGGGTCGGTACCACGGGTGGCACGACCGGCCGGCGTGCGGACAACTAAGGGCTTAGAACGTCGAGAGTTCGCCGTCGATCACGCTACGCGTGATTTCGGTCACGTTCGCGAGTTCCCGATCGACGATCGCGGCGGCGTCGTCCTCCACGTCGGATACCGTGATGCCCTCGTCGGTAACGACCTGTACGTCGGCGACGTGGGGCTGGTCGATCGGCCGGCCGATCTGCGACAGGAGACGCACGCGCAGGTCGCGGATGCCGTCGACCTCGCTGACGACCTCTTCGGCGATCTCCGTCGAGAGCAGGTTGTAGATCTTCCCGATGTGATTGACCGGATTCTTGCCGCTGGTCGCTTCCATCGACATCGAACGGTTGGGCGTGATGAGCCCGTTTGCGCGGTTCCCGCGGCCGACGGAGCCGTCGTCGCCCTGCTCGGCGGACGTTCCGGTGACCGTGAGATAGATCGACCCCTCGTCGTAGTCGTCGGCCGTATTGACGTGCACGTCGACGTCGCGGTCGGTGTGCTCGCGCGCCACGTCGTCGACGAACTCCCGGACGGACTCGACGGCCTCGGCGTAGTCGTCGAGATCGGCGACGTACTCGTCGACCATCGCCGCCGCAACGGTGACGTCGATCTCGTCGCCCTCGCGCTTGCCCATGATCTTCACGTCCGGCCCGAGTTCGGGGTTTTCGTCAGCGTACGCCCCGTTCAGTCGCCGTTCGGCCTCGAGAACGATCCGCTCGGTCTCGGTCAGCGGCGCGTGGCCGACGCCGAAACTCGTGTCGTTGGCCATCGGAACGCTCACTTCGTCCTCCCCGAAGACTTCCTGCAGGTCGCCGCTTCCCTCGCCGAGTTTGACGTCGACTACGACGTCCTCGCCGACGGTCAGTTGAGGGATGTTCTCCTCGAGGTACTCCCGTGCCGCCCGCAGGGCGATGGTTTCGGCGGGGATCGTCTGGCCCTCGTAGTGTTTGGTCGCGCGGCCGACGATCAGCAGATAGATCGGGTCGACGACCTCGCCGCCGCCGAAGGCGGGCGCTGCCTCGCCGGCGACGAGTTGCGTCTCGTCGGTGTTGAAGTGCAGTACTTCGCCGACGCGATCCAAGTACTCGCGTGCGAGCGCTCCCGCGACGCTCTCGGCGATGCCGTCACAGATAGAGTCGGGATGTCCGATCCCCTTTCGTTCGACGATTTCGACCTCCTGGTCCTCGACCGCTTGCCGGTCGATAGACTCGATTCGGATGTTCCGCTCGCTCATTGGCGGCCCTAAACGGAGCGAGGTGGTATAACTTGCGAAAACAGACACGAGAGGGAAAATGCTTATGCGTTATGTCCCTGTCGGCGAACGGCCTATTCGGAGCCCAGCAGCAAGCCGAGATAGGACGTCCGAAGCTGGTCGTCCGGTTCCAGTTCGAGCCGCTCGAGTACGTCGTAGGCTCCGTCGCGAGCCCCCTCGAGATCGGACTCGTCCTCGACGTCGGTTTCGACTTCGACGTACTCGCCGACGTCGTCGACCGAATCGAGGGTGACGGTGTACCCCTCGAGCGCGAACCGTTCGCGCTCCTTGCGGACCGTCGCGGCGGCCTTGAAGCCGAGGTTCGTCAGGATCGCGTCGGTCTGCTCGTGATCGCCGACGGCGGTCTCGACTTCCTCGCGGGTCTTGGACTCGTCGTCGACGAGCGGGCCCTTGTAGGTGATGCGGGTGTCCGCGGACCCGCGATCCGGCCGTTCCGATCGAATCCGCAACGCCTCGTCGGTCTCGGTGAACTCGCGGTGAGGGGCGTCGTAATAGGTGTCGACCTGTACGACGCTCCCGCGAGACTGTGCCCCGACGGCCTCGAGGCGGTCACGGACGGCCGCGAGATCGGCGGGGACCTTCACTTCGACCTCGTACATGCCCGGGGGGACGGCCGGCGGTCGTAAGTATCGGTCGCTCTCGTTCGAAAACGTCGTACTTAAATGTCGACGGCGGGACGTACAACGTATGACTGAGGATCAAGAGGCCGAGCTCGAGGAGCAGGCCGATGACGTCGACGAAGAAGTAGCCGAGGAAGACGCCGACGGACTGCAGGAAGGCGACTTCGTCGAACTCGAGTACACCGCGTACACGACCGAGGACGAACAGCTGGTCGATACGACCGACCCCGAGGTCGCCGAGGAGGAAGGCGTCGACGAGCAGGGTCAGGAGTTCAAGCCGCGAACGATCGTCGTCGGCGAGGGTCACATCTTCGAGGCCGTCGAGAACGACATCGTCGGCTCCGAGCCCGGCGACTCCGGGACCGTGATCGTCCCCGCCGAGGACGCCTTCGGCGAGTACGACCCGGACGACGTCCAGACCGTCAGCGCCGAGAAGATCGACGAGGACGACCGCTACCCCGGTGCGAACGTCCAGATCGACGGCCAGCAGGGCTACATCAGCACCATCATCGGCGGGCGCGCCCGCGTCGACTTCAACCACCCGCTTGCGGGTGACGACGTCGAGTACGAGTACACGATCGCCGACGAGGTCGACGACCGCGAGCAGCAGGCCGCCGGCCTCTTCGAGATGTACCTCGGGATGGAGCCCGAACTCTGGATCGAGACGGACGAAGTCGAGGAGGAGGTCCCCGTCGAGCCCGACGACGACGAGGACGAAGACGCCGAGCCCGAGTTCGAGACCGAAACCGTCGAGAAGGAGACGCTCTATCTGGAGGCCACGCCCCAGATGACGATGAACCAGCAGTGGATGATGGGCAAACAGCAGATCGGCCAGGACATCATCGAGAAGATCGGCGTCGACCGCGTCATCGTCCAGGAAGTCATCGACGGCATGGGCGGCATGGGAATGGGCGGTATGATGGGCGGCATGGGCGGTATGGGCGGCGGCGATATCGAGGAGGCCCTCGAGGACGCCGACGTCGATGCCGACGAGATCGTCGACGAACTCGAAGGCGCAGAGGAATAAGAACGCCGCAGTCGCCGGCCGGTTTCGGCTCGGTGACGACCACGAACGTGCGTTTTCGACTTTTTCGTGTCCACTCGTAAGGCCAGCCGACCACGAGTGATTCGATGGGCGACGCCTCGGGGCCGGGGTCAACCACTGAGATCGCCGCGTTCAAACAGTAACTCCGCCTCGACGGTCACCGAACGGACCGCCGCGACCACGCCGTTTCTCACGCCCGAACAGGCGGTCCGACGGACGCGACTGGGTCCGTCCGGCGGCGTCGATCACGCGATGTCGCGGCTCGTGTCGATCGCGACCTCCTCGGTCAACTCGAGTTTGATCGCGTCGGTCGGTTGGCTCCCGCCGCGGAACTTGGGGATCGTCAGGTGGTTCTCGAGTTCGGTGCCGGCGATCTCGGTTCGGAGATCGAAGACGGCGTCAGCGGCGTGGTAGGTCCGCACCCGGTTTTCGGGCTCGTCTCGGCCTTTCAGGCAGTGGAGGACGGCGATGCTCCCCGTCTCGAGCATCTTGGTTTTGAGTTCGTTGAGAAAGGTAACGTACGCGTCGGTCTCACACCGCTCTAAGACGTCCATCGTGTCGATGATGAGGTTTGCCCCGTCGGGGAGGGCTCCGATGAGCCGGGTCGCCTCCTCGAGCGGCGTATCGCTGGTGACGTGTCTGACCGTCGGGCTCCCGACCGAGGACGGCGAGGCCTCGATGGCGTGGCGGACGGCGTCGTCGGAGCGTTCCGTCGAGAGGTAGAGCGTCCCGCGGGCGGCGGTGAGTTCGTAGAGCAGGAGCTCGGATTGGCTGGCCGGGTCGGCGGTGTAGGCGACGATACACCCCGGCGGGAGTCCGCCGTCGAGCTTTCGATCGAGGACGTCGATTCCAGTGTCGAGCCGGCCGACCATACAGTTGTCTCCAATTGCTGTAGTGCCTCTATAACTCTTTGCCTTAAGTTTTGCTCCCTGACATCGGGGCTGACGGCGCGCCCGGGGTCGACGATTCATCGTATCGAATGGAGAGATTCAAGGGGCACGCCACAGCCTACACGAACGAATGCGTCACGATCACCTCATCACGAGCAAACAACTCTCTCGGGGGGCCATCGAGACCGTCCTCGACTACGCGGCCGAGATCGACGCCGATCCGTCGGCCGTCGCCGACCGCCACGCCGACACCCTGCTCGGCCTGCTCTTCTTCGAACCGAGTACGCGGACGAAGATGAGCTTCGAGACCGCGATGAAACGACTCGGCGGCGACGTCGTCGACATGGGCTCGGTCGACTCCTCGAGCGTGAAGAAAGGGGAAACGCTCGCCGATACCGTCCGGGTCATCGAGGGGTACGCGGACGGACTCGTCTTGCGCCACCCCAAACAGGGCGCGGCGACGATGGCCAGCGAGTTCGTCGACGTTCCGCTGGTGAACGCGGGGGACGGCGCGGGCCACCACCCCACACAGACGATGCTCGATCTCTACACGATCCGGGAGAACGCCGGCCTCGACGACCTGACCATCGGGATCATGGGTGACCTGAAGTACGGTCGGACCGTCCACTCGCTGGCCTACGCGCTGACGAATTTCGACGCCCAACAGCACTTCATCAGCCCGGAGAGTCTCCAGTTGCCCCGCGAGGTCGTCTACGACCTCCACCAGCAACAGGACGGCACGGGGATCAAGGAACACGACTCGCTCGAGGAGGTGCTGCCGTCGCTGGACGTGCTCTACGTCACGCGGATCCAGCGCGAGCGGTTCCCCGACGAAAACGAGTACCAGAAGGTCGCCGGGGAGTACCAGATCGACGCCGACACGCTCGCGGCCGCGAACGACGAGTTGACCGTACTGCATCCGCTGCCCCGCGTCGACGAAATCGCGCCCGAGATCGACGAGACTCACCACGCGGCGTACTTCGAACAGGCACACAACGGCGTCCCGGTCCGGATGGCGCTGCTCGACCTCCTGTTGAGCGACGACAAGCGTATCGGCGGTGATAGCGATGAGTGACGATCACGATCACCACGACGGGAACGACGACCACGAACTGCGGGTGAGCAAGATCCGCGACGGCACCGTCATCGATCACGTCCACGGCGGGCAGGCCCTGAACGTCCTCGCAATCTTGGGTATCGACGGTACCGAGGGCGAGGAGGTCTCCGTCGGGATGAACGTCCCCTCGGATCGGCTCGCGCGCAAGGACATCGTCAAGGTCGAAGGCCGCGAATTGAGCCAGGACGAGGTCGACGTCCTCTCGTTGATCGCGCCCGATGCGACGATCAACATCGTCCGCGACTACGATGTCATCGAGAAACACCGCGTCGAACGCCCCGACGTCGTCGAGGGCGTCCTCTCGTGTCCCAACGCCGGCTGTATCACGACCGGCGACGAGCCCGTCACCTCGCGGTTCTCGGTGCTCGAGGACGGCGTCCGGTGTTCGTACTGCGAGACGATCGTTCGCGACGAGATCGCGTCGCTGATCGATACCTGACCCGGGCATCGCGGCCGACGGGTCGGATTCTCTCTCCGAGACGAGTATCCAGAATACATAAGTATTTGCCGGCCGTTTTTCCCGACGTACATGTCACGTACCGCCAAGATTGCGCTCGCCCTGTTCGTCATCGCCGTCCTCTACAAGGTCGCGTTTAGCGGCTCGTCGGACGTCGAAGTCGACTACGAACCGACCGAAGAATAACGCCGATTCCGAACGGCTTACGGGGACGGCGGCGTACACTGAGCTATGTACGGCGTCGTCACCCGGAACGCCGAAGAAGTACGGTGGCCGGAGTTCGACCGCGGCTTCTACGAAGTCAAAGACGTGACCGGCCGGTCCGCCGAACCGATCGCCGACGGGGTAAACATGGTCTCGTGTTTCGGCGACAACGCCGCCGCCGACGCCGACCCGTCGCTGGTGCCCGTCGACGACATGGGTCGGCCGGCCGACCGCGAACGGTCCTATTTCGACTGGGCGTATATCTGTCCCTCCCGCGAGGACTACCGGCAGGGCCTGTTCGACGTCATCGACGACTGCGTCGCGGAAAACGAGGACGTCCGCCTCGACGACATCGGCTTTCCCCGCGCGGAGTACTGCCGGTGTGGCGTCTGCGAGCAGGCCTTCGACGCCAGCGAGTACGACGACCGCATGGCGTGGCGGGCAAGCGTCATCACCGACTTCGTCGCCGAAGCCGCCGACCGCATCCCTGGCACCGTCTACATGACCCTCTATCCCGATCCCTACCCGGGTCATCTCTACGAACGGGCCGGTATCGATCTCGAGGTCATCGAGGAGTACGTCGACGAGTTCGTCGTCCCGCTGTACGATACGGCGTACGGCACGACCTACTGGCTCGAGACGATCGCGAAGGGGTTCGAGAGCGCGCTCGAGACGCCGTTTAATATCGAATTGTACGCTGTAAACGTCGACGTCGATAACCTGATCCACGCGCTCGAGGTCGCCGAGGAGTACGCCGAGGGCGTCTTCTTCGGCTACGAGGCGAGCAACGGGCGCGCGGCACTGCGCCGAATGCAGGCCGACCAGCGCGACGGCGTGACACACGGCGACCCGGGGACGGAATCGGACCCCTGACGGGGACGTGCCACGCCGGGGATCGGTCCGACGTCCGCTCGAGGCGATCGTAAGCGGCTATTACGCACCCGTGGCCGGTCTTGTAACGGATTACTCGGGCCCGATGCGAGGGATCGCCAGCCCGACTTTTCGATCCGGCGTCGGTCGGTTACGAGCGATTGGGCCAGCCGATCGACTGCAACCGACGACGCCCTTTATTTGCGTCTCGGTCGCCTGCAGTCGTGACCGAGGATCGGCGCTCATCGTGGATCCTCAGGTGATGACTATGAGAGAGCAACAGAGCCAGCAGCCGACGGACACGAACGCCGAGCGGATGGCGGAGTCGACGATGAACCAGAGCCAACAGGCCATGGAACAGCTCTTGGACCTCCAGCGGAACGCGGCTCGGATGACGCTGAGCGCGCTCCAGTGGCAGGAGACCGCCCAGCAACAGGGCCTCGAGATGACGAAGTCGATGCTCGAGAGCGTGCCGGGGCCGCAGTTTACCGAGTCGATGATGGAGAGCTATCTGCAGGGCATGGAGGCCGTCATGCCGGAGATGGAGCAGGTGATGGAACAGGGGATGCAGGCCGCCGCCCAGCCCCAGATGGAACAGATGGAGCAGATGGGGTCTCAGATGCAGGGGATGGGGTCACCGAGCGGGATAGCAGAGCAGGCGGGTCACCAACAGGGACCACAATCACAGCCGCAGACTCGACTGCAACCACAGCCGCAAGCGAGCGGGCAGCAGCGCCCGCGGCCGCAAACGGAACAAGGGCCGAGCGGCCGTCCGCAGCCCCAACAGCCACAGCAGCGACCACAGCCACAACAGTCGGGGCAGTTCCCACAGACGGGTGAGTGGGTTACGCCACAGGAATACGGCGGCGAGTCGACCGGCGCGGCCGGCCCCCAGCAACGGCCGATGGCGGCTGCACCCACACGCTCGAGCGATGTCGGGACCGGACAGTTCGGCGGCCAGTCACAGGGTGGCGAACCCGACCGGCCCCATCGGGGAGCCGAAGCGGGGCGGGGCTCCGGACGGGACCAGTTCGAGGGGGAACGACAGCCCCAACCGCACGGATCACAGCCGCAACCGGAAGCACAGCAGGGTACCGGACAGCCCCACAGCGGTGCCCGGACACAGCGCCGGAGGGAGCACGAGCAGCCGGATCAGGGTCAGCAGTCGCCCCCGGGACGGACCGACCAGGGACGTTTGCGAGACCAGTACTCACAGCGAATCGACACCGACCAACGCGAGAGAGGGGAGCAAGGCCGACACCGACGCGGCGGCCGATCGGCCGCGCGCGATCGACCCAGGCAGGAGTCGGGAGCGGAAACCGGCCATGACCGGAACCGCGATGAAAGGACCCGCCCTCACGAGCGGCGGGCCGGTGAGGAGCCGGACGTACCGTCGGAGCAACCCCAGCGGCGGACCGAAGAGAACAGCGGTAACGAAAAGCGAGGCTCGAATCAGCAGTGAACCACGGGCGCGGCGCTTCCCGGTCCCTAATCGCTACTCGAGGGGCGTGACACCGACGAGGACAGCGGAGCCACTCGGATCGATGGTATCGACCCGAAAACGGAATCGGATCGCGGTCGCGACCCCCGACTCGAGGGAGCGGAAGAAACGAGGTTACCGGGTGTCGTCGCCAATCGAGCCGTCGTCATCGTCGTCGCCGATGAGTTGATCGTCGTCGTCGCGGATCACGCCCTCGTCGTCCCGACCGCTGATATCGTCTTCGTCCCGGTCGATGCCGCGGTCCTCGGTTCCGGTGTCGGTCCCGGTCTCGCGCCCCATCTCACCGCCACCGGTGGCTCTCGTATTGCGGCCGGAGAGGTCGGTCTCGAGATGGACTTCGTCGTCCGTCACGCGGCTGACTGCCTCTGCCTGGAGCGGATAGGTACTTTCGCCGCTATCGCTCCAGCCGAGTGTCGCCTTGATCGAGTCCGTGATCCCGGGGTCCGGTTCGACGTGGGCCGTCCCGTGTTCGACGTCGACGACCATCCCGACTTCGTCACCGTTGGCGTTGACGACGCGTTTGCCGATGTCGTCGTCGGTAAACTGTGCGGACATTGCACGCCGATTGACGGTCCATTCGCGCAAGATCGTGGTGCTTGCGGGTGCTTGCGGCCGTCCACGCGTGTGAGTGACCGCGACCGACGGCAGCGTTACTCGAACGCCGGGTCCCGTTCCTCAAGGAAGGCGGCAACGCCCTCCTCGTGGGCGTCGGACGTCCGGGCCTGTGCCTGAAGCAAGTTCTCGTAATCCAGTGCCTCGTCCCAGGCGCGGCCCAGGTTCTCGTGCATGGCCTGTTTCATCATCCCGATCGTCGCCGTGGGACCGTCGGCGAGTCGCTCGACGGTCTCGGCGACGCGGTCGTCGAGTTCCGCGGCAGGGACCGCCTCGTTGACCAGTTCGAGGTCGGCCGCGCGCTCGGCGTCGAAGAACTCGCCGGTGAACGCGAGTCGCTTCGCGGCTCGCAGTCCGACGATGTGAGGGAGCATGACGGTCCCGCCGGTGTCGGGCACCAGGCCGACTCTAACGAACGCGCAGGAAAACGTCGCGTCAGCGGCGGCGTAGGCGATGTCGGCGAGCGCGACGAGCGAGAGCCCCGCACCGATGGCGTCGCCGTTTACCTTCGCGACGATCGGCACCCGACACTCGAGCATCGCCTCGACGACGCGGCCGAAGGTCTCGGTGACGTTCTCGTAGGCGTCCTGCGAGCTGTCGGGAGTCTCCGCCAGCATCTCGAGGTCACCGCCGGCGCTGAAGGCATCGCCCGTACCCGTGAGGACGATCGCGTCGTACGCCTCGGGAGTCGCGTCCTCGATCGTGTCGGCCAGTTCGGCGGCCGTCTCCCCGGTGAGCGCGTTGAGTGCGTCCGGTCGGTCGAACGTGAGTCGCAACACGCCGTCGTCGTCAGTGATTCGCATGCCACACACATCGGCCCCCCGGATAGTAACTGTGGGCGGTTCGCCGGCAGGCCGCCGTGCAGCATCGCTCGCGGGGTGCGGACGGTCACGACGCTCGAGCGACGACCCGCGCGGGACCGTTCGCGCTCGCTCGAGCGGTGTACACAAGCACCGAGTCGGCCGTCGGGCGGGACGACGGGGTCGGAACGGAGTCAGTTCGAGGGGATCGGCGGGGCGGCGGTGTCCTCCTCGGTCACGTTGAGTTCGGCGGTAACCAGCGCGCGGTAGGCGCGGCGCAGCCGCTCGGAGAGCGCCTGATGGGAGATATCCAGTTCCTCGGAGAGTTCCTGCATCGAGACTTCGCGGGGGATCTCGAAGTAGCCGTGATCGATCGCTGCGACCAGCGTCTCGTACTGGCGGGCCGTCAGGCCACACTGGGAGTGGCTCTCCTCGGCGAGGTCGAACAGGCGGATGATCGTCGGCGTGACGTCGTTGTCGTCGAGCCGATCGTACAGCGAACTGACGCTCTCGCGGTCGACCACGCGGACGCTGAGCAGCCACGTGCCGTTCGACGCCGAGGCGCTCAGCACCGTGCCGTTCTCCTCGAGGGTGAACTCGAACGGGTCGACGGTGTCGGGTTCGAACTCGATGTCGTAGAGCCAGCGGTCCTCGTCGCTGCTGATCTGGGCGTAGGTGCCGATCGCCGAGGCCTCGTCGAGGGCCGATTCGATCTCCGGCTGTGAGGGGCCCGACAGCCAGAGTCCGTGGCCGCTCGAGGCGATCACCCGTTCCATTTCACACGTGAGCGAGGGGACGGCCTCGAACAGTTCGCCGGTCCCGGTTCCGTCGGCCGGAATTTCGATGTCTGCGATGGATGTCATGAGTCTCACCCGCTGATTGAACGACGATGTCCATAATCTCACTTCCAAACCACTTAGAGCCGGTTAGCGCGAATTACACGCGTTCTGATCGGTTCGAGTCCGGTCGTGTGACACCGTCGTGAACGCGGCGGTTCAGCGGCGGCGTGGGGTTCCGACCAGCAACTGGACGGCGACGACGACGATCACGGCGACGGCGAGCAGGGCGAGCGCGATCGGCACGATCGCGTCGATCCCGCGGGCGATAAACGAGACGCGGATCTGGGTCGGCATGGTTCGGGGGGTGTACGCGACCATCATCGTCGCGCCGAACTCGCCGAGCGCCCGGACGAACGTCAGCACGATCCCGGCGGCGATGGCGTTGCGCGCCAGCGGTAGCGAGACCAGTCGCACCGTCCGGAGGCGGCCGTACCCCATCGTCCGCGCGGCCTCCTCGAGCCGAGGATCGACGCCGTCGAAGCCCGCGCGGGCGGTGACGACGAGAAACGGGGCGGCGACGAACGTCTGGGCGAGGACGACGCCGGCGCGGCTCCCGGTCAACGGCAGTCCGACGGCCGCGGCGGCCGCACCGATCGGCGTGTATCGACCGACGACGGTCAGGAGCATCACGCCGCCGACGATCGGGGGGACGACCAGCGGGAGCAAAACGAGTGCTTCGACCAGCCGCTTGCCGCGAAAGGACGCCCGCGAGAGGACGTACGCCAGCGGTACGCCGAGGACGGTCGCGATGGCCGTCGAGATCGGTGCCGTCAGCAGCGAGGTCCCGATCGCGTCCCGAACCGCCGGGTCCGCGAGCCCGGCAACGACGGCCACGTCCCGCATGCGGAGCAGAAAGACCGCGAACGGAACGACGAAGTAGGCGAGCAACAGCGCACCGAGCAGCGCCGGGACGGCGAGCCCGCTCGGAAGCCACTCGCGGCCCGCGCGATACCGGGGGTCCGCATCGGCTCCTGCCGCGTCCCCGTCTCGCTCCGGTACGTCGGTCCGGTCACGGTCCGTGTGACTCACGGCTCGATCGCCTCCGGGGGGTCCCCGTGAAACCGGGGCAGCGAATCGTCGACCCGCAGACCGTGCTCGGCCAGTAGCGCACCGTTCTCGAGCAGAAAGGAGACGAACTCGCGGCCCGCAGCCGGGGCGTCGGCGTCGGAGCGCACCGTCGCGTTGTAGACGACCGGCGTCCCCTCGACCGTGTGGCCGCCGTCGGTGGTGTAGCTCGCCCGCGCGTATCGGTCAGCGAACGCGGCATCGCCGAAGTTGTAGGCATCGTCCAACCGCCGGACGGCGACATCGCGCTCGGCCGCCATGTTGCTGTAGGCGACCGCACACGCCCGGTCGCCGTTCTCGAGGCCGGCGAGCAGTTGGGGCTCGTCGGCGACGCGGGCGACTTTTCCGGCCATCGCGTCGCGAAAGCCCGCGAGCCCGTGTTCGCGTTCGGCGAGTTCGAACAGGAGGAGCGCCCGGTAGCCCAGCGGATCGAGGTCCGGGTCGCTGATCGCGATCGCGTCCTCGGCGGCGGCCGCGAAGACCTCGTACCACGGCTCGCCGGCCGCGAGCCGCGAACCGAGGCCCGTCTCGGGCGCGTAGGCGATCACGACTTCGTTGGCCGCGAACTCGGCGTCCCAGTCGGCGTGGTCGGGATAGAGGCGCTCCCGCAGGAGTTCGGCGTCGGCACCGATCACCACGTCCGGATACTTCGTCCCGTCTTCGACCAGCCGCATCACGGCGTTGGTCCCGTAGTACTCGCCCTCGTACCGCAGTCCGGACGCGGACTCGAACGCCGGGCCGACGCCGTTCTCGAAGGCGGCGGCCAGACTGCCGGCGGCGAGCACCCGAACGCCGTCAGTACTGCCGAGACAGCCCGCAACCCCAACCAGTCCCGCCGCGAGTCCGCCGGTCGCGGCGAGGACGCGCCGTCGGCTCCGCGGGCCGGACCCGACGCGGCCGTCGCGACTGTGCATACGTCCCGTTGGAGTAAGCGCACAAATACAACTGGTTTCGGTTCCTATATTGTGGGAATACAACCGGGAATGGTTGCTCCCGACGGACATCGACGTCCCCGGCCGTCGCTTCGCCAGTGTCGTCTCCCGCCGGTCGATCGGTTCAGTCGTCCGGATCGTCGCTCGACCGGTCATCGGTCACTCCCTCGAGTCCGTCGAGCGAGCGGATCGTTTCGACGAGGTCCTCGACCGGGTCTTCGCCGCGTCCGACGATCGGGCCGCCGACGGCGGCCGGCGCTCGAGTCCCGACGAGGATCGTCGGCAGCGGCGACTCGGCGAATCCTTCGACCAGGACGGTGTCGTACCCGCGTCGGGCGAGGCGCTCGAGCGTGCTCGCGAGCGCCCGTCCCTCCGGATCGTCGGACTCGAAGAGCGCGTCGCCGTCGGGTTCGGGCGGGTCCCGCTTGCCCCGCGTCGTGATATCGAAGGTCAACGTCGGCGTGATACCGACGACGGTTTCGGCACCCGCGGTCCGGTGACGGTGGGTGTCGCTGCCCGGCGTATCGATCTCGATGTCGTGATGGATCGACTTGACGGTCGCGACGCGGCCATCGGTGGCCAGTCGCTCCACCAGTTCCTCGACGAGCGACGTTTTGCCGGCGTCGCTCGGTCCCGCCAGACAGACGGCTCGCAGCCTCGCGTCCTGACTCATACGTGTCCATCGTCGGTTCGCGGGGAAGACCCGTTCGGATGGCGCGTCGCGGCGTGCTGATCGCGGCATCCCGCGTCGCCGCCCCCGGTCGACTCACGGCCCGGCTATCGTGTGACGGCCAGGACCCACTCGTCGGGTGCCCGTCTGCGGACTGCGTACTCCTCGAAGGCGTCACCGGGCGGTCCCTCGCGACCGACCGCCCCGACGAGTTCCGCGGCGAGCGGCGAGGGATCGTGGTCGTTGAGCAGGTAGAACGTCTCGCCGGGCTCGGTCGCACGGAACTCCGCGGTGGCCTGCTCGTGGCGGATCGGTTTCGGCAGCCCGCGCAGGTCGAGGGCGTGGTCGGGCACCGAGAGGTCGCCGACTGCCGCGAGTCGCTCGCGGACGGCGTCGGCCAACTCGAGCGCCTCCGGCGGCACGTCGTCGCCGAAGTCACGGACCCGTTCGTCGAACGGAAGGTCACACAGCACCGGCTGGTCGAGTGCGGCCTCGACGTCGGTGTCCGGGAAGAGGTCGTGTTCGCGGCCACAGTCGCAGGTGAATCCGCGCATGTTGACGACCGTGCCCAGCAGCGGGACGCCGTTTTCCTCGAACAGCGTGGCGCTGCGGGACGTGTCCCCGACGCTCGTGGGATGGGGCGTACTGACCAGTACCGCACCGTCGATCGGAAGCGACTGCAGCGCCGTCAGGACGATGTCGCCGGTCCCCGGCGGCAGGTCGACGACCAGCGTGTCCAGATCGCCCCAGGCGGTGTCCTCGAACAGTTCGCTGACGGCTTCGTGGGCCATCGCGCCCCGCCAGGCCAGCGGCTCGTCGTTCGCGATCAGGCCGACGCTCATCGCGGTAAGGTCGCCGGCATCGATCGGCTCGGCGTCCCCCGCGGCGTTGGCCGAGACCGGCCCCTCGAGATCCAGCAACTCCGGCACGTTCGGCCCGTAGAGGTCGGCGTCGAAGATGCCGACGTCGCGGTCGGGATCGGCGGCCAGCGCGCGGGCGAGTTGGGTCGAGACCGTCGTCTTGCCGACGCCGCCTTTGGCGCTGGCGACGGCGATCACGGTGTCGACGCCGGCCGGCCCGTCGATCGCGTCGTCCGCACCCGCGTCGGGCGTCTCGCCCTCGATCGTCGCCCGCTCGACGCCGGGCGTCGAAAGCGCCCGTCGGCGGAGCGCCTCGGTGACGTCCTCCGCGGTCGGGTCGTCGAGCCCGGTGAGATCCGCGCCGATCCGCACGACCCGCTCGTCGACCGAGACGTCGGTCACCAGCCCGGACTCGAGCACGTCGCTCCCCAGATCGGGGTCCTCGACGGCGCGCAGGCCGTCCCGAACGCGCTCCGCGAGGCCGTCGGTCGGTACGTCGTCCGGAACGATGTCGTGTTTCGCCATGTTACCAGGCCTCGAATTCTTCGGCGTCGTCGTCGGGTTCGCGCTCGGTCATCAGGGTCCCGCCGTAGGGTCGGAACTCGAGGTCGTACGCGTTAGCGACGGCGTCCAACGCGTCTTCGCGCTCGGCGATCGCCGCGGTATCGAACTCGAAGGCCTCGACGGCGGCGACTAATTCGTCGTCGCTTACTCGGCCCTCGGCGTAGCCCGCCGCGATCCCGTCACGGAGGATATCCGCGTTGCGGCGCAGCCGCTTTGCCTCCTCGAACCGTTCGCGTCGGTCGTCGTCGAGTCCGCCCCGATCGAGGGGGATCTCCTCGAGCAACGCGGTCGCTTGCTCGTCGAACTCGTCGGCGATCGTCAGCAGTTCGACGACCTGCTTACGCGTCGAGAGCGACCGCCAGGCGTCGCGGGCATCGTCGGCGACGACGGCGTCGACGGCCTCGGGCCACTCCGTCGAGCGCTCGACGTCCTCGAACGCTTGCGCGACGAACGCACCCACGTGGTCGTCGGGGATTGTCACGCCCAGCGACTCCTCCAGACTCGAGCCTGCAGCGCTGTGTTCGGTCGTACAGCCCGCGTCCGACTCGTCGTGGTCGTGATCCGCGTGCGATTCGTCTCGCGCCTGTGATCCGTCGGCCGTCGGTGTGCTGTCGAGTTCGTATGTCATCGTCGATCACGCTGTCCCTGTGTGAGTCCGTCGATCGAGCCGGCCGGCCCCTGACTCGGCCCGGGGTCCTGCCGTCGCCGTTCCCGTTGCGACCCCGGTCCGCCGCCGGGCGCAGCGTCGCCGTCCAGTCCGGCGTCGATCTGCTCGGGGTCGACGCCGCGGGCCGTCGCGAGCGCCCGTTTGGCCGACCGGCGCACGTCGTCGCTGCGGTCGTTCAGGCCGTGGCGCTCGAGGACCGCCTCGGCGCGGTCGGTGCCGAGATCGCCGAGGCTGGTCGCGGCCTTCGCCCGGACGAACGCCTCCGGATCCCGGGCCAGGACGGCCGCGAGGATTCGGACCGCCGCTTCGACCTCGTCGGCGTACTCGCGGAGGTAGTCGGCCGCGTACTCCCGGACGCCGGAGTGGGGGTCGTTCTTGATCCGTTCGATCAACAGCTCCTGTGAGGCCGCTCCGGTCTTCGAGAGGGCGATGACGGCGTTGCGCCGCACCCAGCCGCTGTCGTCCTCGAGAGCCCCGCGAAGCGGCTCCTCGTTCCCGGGTTCGGCCCGCGATTGCGCGACGACGGCCTCCGCGCGGACCCACTCGTGGTCGTCGGCCAGCGCCGCCCGGATCGCCTCGGCGGCCGCGTCCGAGTCGGCGGCGCTCGCGGCGAGCCCGAGCGCTTCGACGGCGAACTGTCTCACGTCCGCCACCTCGTCCTCGAGCGTCACCTCGGCGAGTCCCGCGACCGTCGCCGGTGCCAGTCCACCCTCGTCGGCCAGGTCGACCAGCCCGAGCGCCCCGCGTCGTCGGTCGCGTTCGCGATCGGACTCGAGTCGCGATCGGAGCGATGCCTCGTCGTCGTCGGGTGCCCGGCCGCGGGCACTTCGGTTCGCGTAGTCGGTCATTCTCGGAGCCTCCAGTAGCTGACGAGCCACGCCGTGACCGTCGCGAGAGCGAGGAGCGCGGGCCAGTTCGTCGCGGCCCCGACCAGCCAGAGCGCCGAGTCGGTGACACCGGCCACGGCACCGCCGTCGGTACCGTCCGTTTCGTTGCCGCCTCCGTCGTCGGAATCGGCCGCGCTGAGCGTCCCGTCGTCGGTATCAAGGGTGAGGAACTGGTACGACAGCGACTTCTCGCCGTTGACTTCGTCCGCGTCGCCGTCCCAGATGGCGTACGTGAGGTACATCTGTTCGCCGTCCTCGAACGCGGCGTCGTACTGGCCACTGGCATCGTGCTCGCGCTGGAACACGACCGCCCAGCCGTCGTCGGTCCGCTCGCCGTTTGCCGCGACGGGCTGGGTCTCCGCGTTGGTCAGCGAGCCGTAGCCGGTCGCGTAGTAGTTCTGTGCGTACCGGTTGTAGCTCGACTTCGAGAGCGGGTTGCCGGCCGCCTGCCCCGGCTTCGTCTCGTTGTCCGGGTGCGGGTACGAGTACATGTCGCCGCCGGGATCGGACTCCGAGTGCTGCCAGCTCGAGCGCCAGTACCAGATGTTGACCGGGTCGCCGCTGGCACCCATGGCGACCGGCGGCTGGCTCCCGCTACGGAGCATGATCGCTGCGGCGTCGCTGTAGGCGTTTGGCTCGTTGATCTCCGTGTCCGCGGTCGGGTCCTCCCACTCCATGCGGAAGGCGACGTGCGTGTCGTTGGTCACCGCCTGAACCGTCACCTCGTCGACGCTCCCGCCACCGTACGGCAGCGCCATCTGTTGTGGATCCAGCGACACCGTCTCGGTCGGCGCGTCGTCCCACGCCGCGGCGTCCGGCTCTGCGGGCACCTCGTTGACGGAGCGCAGCGGCTGCGGGCCGACCGTAAGGACGGCGACCACCGCGACCTGGAGCACCATCATCAGGCACAGTACGATCACGGCCAACTTCGTCGCGCGACGCGCCGCGTTGCGGTCGATCGAAACTGACCCGATCTCGATGGACTGCGAGCTCACGGGGCTTCACCTCCGTTCGCGGTGTCCGCCGAGACGGTCGGATCTGGATGTTTCCCGTTGTCGTAGCTCACCAGCGCCTCGACGAGGTTCGCCGCGGCGACGTACGCGTCCTCGTCCGTCGCCCGGCGCAGGTCGTGGGCGAACGCCGGCACGAACTCGACGAGGTGTTCCGCGAGCACCGTCGCCTCGGCCTGGCCGACGCGCTCGGCGGCGGCCGACTCGCCGGATTCGAGCGCGACGGCCCGCTGGCCGGCGAGCACCTGCGCCAACTCGAGTTCGGCGGCGACGTGATCCTGACGCTCGGCGAACTCGTCGCTGGGCTCGAGGCCGAACTCCTCCATCAGCCCGACGACGGTCGCGATCCGGCGTTGCTCGCTGCTGATCTCGTCGCGGGTCGTGTAGTGGGCCTCGTAGGGGATCACGGCGTACGTGCCGTCGTCGCTCGGGAGGCCGAACAGGCGGTTGTAGGCCGACTCGAGGTCCTCGACGGGGGTCTCAGCGAGCGCCTCGAGCAGTGCCGTTGCCTCCTCGGCGACAGTGAGTCGCTCGGCGGCGCGCTCGATTCCCTCGCGGGCCTCGGGGTCGAGCAGTTCGCGGACGGTCTCGTCGGTCGGGTAGGTAAACACCGCAGCGGCGGCACAGTACAGCGTGGCCCGCGCGGCGTGGTATTCGGACTCTGGTGTGGCGTTCGGTGTCATTGGTCTGTTAGGGCTGATTGGTCCACATCTCGCCCTCGCGGACCTCCATCTCTTCCTCGAAAGGCATGTCGACGACCTTGTTCCCCTTGCGGTCCCACCCCTTCACGCGGTGTTCTTTGACGGTGTAGGTCTCGATGAGGCGGGTGGTCGCGCCGAACAGTTGGAGGATACCGAGCGTGTGGTGGCTCGGGTTCCGGACGCGGTCCTGGACGATCTTGATCGATTCCTCGAACGTGTCGCCGGGCCAGTCGTTGCGCTTCTCGTCGGTGTTCGGCGTGAACATCTGGGTGAGGAACTCCGGCGGCACGTGGTACGGCGGCATGTAGAACACCTGCGGCCGGGTGCCGAACTGCGGGTACAGCGGGAGCGCGATCTTCTCGTCGCTCTTCGCGAGGTAGTTGACCGGGCTCCGACCGGCCGCCGCGGACGCGTTCCCGCCGGGGTGGCCGGCGTCGGGGCCGCGATTGATGTTGCCGTGCAGACGCGTCTTCCCGATACAGGAGGAAACACACCGCGGAACGTTGCCCTCCTCGATGCGCGGGAAGCAGCCGACCGGCTTCTCCGAGACGCCCGTCTCGGGGTTGTACATCGGCTTGTGGTACGGACACGACTTCACGCACTTGCGGTAGCCGCGACACCGCTCCTGGTCGAGCAAGACGATCCCGTCCTCCTCGCGCTTGTAGATCGCCTTCCGCGGACACGCGGCTAGACAGGCGGGATTCTTGCAGTGGTTACAGAGCCGCGGCAGGTAGAACTGCCACATGTCGTGGTACTCGTCGTTCTCGAGGTCGCTCTCGACGACGTCCCCGGTGGGGTACTCGCCGTGGACCTGGTCGTCGCCCAGCGCGGGGTACTCCCACTCTTCCTTCTGGGCGACGTAGCCTTTGACTCGCTCGCCCTCCTCGGCGGCCTCGAAGATCGTCTCGTCTTTCCCCAGGTCGTCGAGCAACCGCATGTCCCAGCCCATCGGATAGCCGCCGTAGGGCTCGGTCTCGACGTTCATCCACCACATGTACTCCTCTCCTTCCCCGCTCGTCCAGGTGGACTTGCAGGCGAACGAACAGGTGTTGCAGTTGATACACCGGTTGATATTGATGATCATCCCCCAGTGCCAGTCGCGTTCCTCCGCCTGGTGCTCGTAGGGGTAGCTGTGCTCGCGTCCGAGTTGTGGGTTGTACGTTTCCGGCATCAGCTGTCACCTCCCTGCAACGAACCGCCGATGTAGTCCTGCACTAACTCGTCCTTCCGTGCGTCGCCCGGCCACCAGTCGGCCTCCTCGTACTTCTCGACTTCCACGAGGTCGTCCCGGTTCGTGCCGGTCGGTGCCCAGACGGTCTCTTCGTAGCCGTGCTCGAGTTCGGCCCCCTGCCAGACGATGTCGTCCTCGACGTGCTCGGAGATGTTCGGATCGCCGAAGACGGACTTGTGGACGAGGTCGTCGGTCTCCTGGGCCGGGTCGAGCCAGATGTTCGTCGTGACGTTGTACCCCTTGACGCCGTCCCCTTGCTCCTCGTCGTCGGGGAACTGCTGGGGCCACCAGCCGTGCCAGAGGGTCAGTTGGCCCATGTCGCCGGCCGAGCGCGGCCGCTGGCGTTCACTGACCATCACGCGCACGACGAGGTCGCCACGCTTGCCGGTGATCCGGACGTAGTCGCCGTTTTCGACGTCGATGTCCGCGGCGTCTTCGGGATGCATCTCGACGAACGCCTCGCCGAGCGGCGGCACCTCCTCCGTCTCGCCCTCGCCTTGCGGGAACGAGAAGTCCTCGACCAGCCGCTCGGTCCCCTCGGGATCGGCGTTGGTCGACCCGAAGTCCCGCGACGACCAGATCAGGTTCCAGTCGGTCATCCCCCACGACGAGTGGGTCCGATACTTGGGATGCGGCGTGTTGTAGTAGAACTGGTACTCCTCGTCGTGATACAGCGGGTTCTCCTCGTCTTTCGCCTCGTCCCACTTCTTGTTCACCCCGTAGGGCGTCCCCTCGGGGCTCTCGATGTGGTCCAGATCGGCCCGGCCCAGCTCGAGGAACCGATCTTCCTCCTTGTGGAACTCCATGCGGCCGGTCTTGGTGTAGAACGGCCGGTCCTCGTTGATCTGAGAGTAGAAGGGAATCCGTGGGTACGTCTTCAGTTGGAGCCGTTCGGGGCCGTCCTCGATATCCTCGACGTCGATGTCGCGGGTCGTCATCCCCGCGTCCAGCGTCTGCTGGATGTAGTCGCGGACGTCCTCGTCGTCGTCGAGGAACTTGTCGAAGTACGCTCGGTAGGAGTCGACGTTGCGCTCCTCGGGCGGGATCTTCTCGTCTAACTTTTCGGCGACGAGCGCGATGGCCTCGCCGTCCTGTTTCGTATCGTAGAGCGGGTCCATGACCCCGTGGTCCATGTGGATGAACGGGTTCTCCGGCCCGACTGTGATGTCGGGGTACTCACACTCGAGCCAGGAGGGGACCGGGAGCACGATGTCCGCGTGGCGCGCGGAGTAGGTCATGTGCATGTCCGAGACGATCGAAAGCTCGTTGCTCGTGTCGGGGTGTTTGACGAAATTCTCGATGACGTGCTCCTGATGTTTGGTCTGGTTCAGGAGGTTGCAGTTCATCGTCCACAGGATCGTGGGCTTCGACATCGTGTACGACTCGGCGTTGGTCGGCATCACCGGCTCCTCGGCGTCGCCCTGTGGCACGAGGTCGAGTTCGCGGTCGAAGTCGCCGCGAATCTCGTGGGCGTCCAGTTGCTCGCCGCCGAAGAACGCGAACGCGTAGCCGGGGTACATCCCATGGGCCGCGTTGCCGTCGGGGTTGACGTAGGAGGGGTAGCCGTCCAGGAGTTCGATCTTGTACTGACCGGAGTAGTTGTAGTAGCCGGCCCCCCGCTCGCCGATGTTGCCCAGCATCGACTGGACGAAGAAGATCGTCCGCTGAAGCGAGTCGTTCGAGTGGAACCAGTGGTTGATCCCTTCGCCGGTGAACCACTGGGCCTTCTCGGCGTCGGCGAACTCACGGGCAGTCTTCCGGAGCGCGTCGGCCGGAATCGTCGTGATGTCTTCGACCGTCTCCGGATCGTAGTTCTCGAGGATGTTCGACTTCTGCCGGACGAAGTCGGTGTGGACGCCGACCGACTCGCCGCTTGCCAACTCGAGTTCGGTGTCGACCTCGAGTTGGGGGGTCGCGGGCGTCTCCTCGCCGACCTCCTCGCGGGTGACGGGGACGGGATCGCCGTTCTCGTCGAGGGCGACGAAGTCGCCCCAGTCGTTCTCCTCGTGGCGCTGTTCGCTGTCCTCGGCGGGCGGCTCGTGGTCCTCGAAGACCTCGTGGGCGCGGAGGTACTTCCCGTCGTCCTGCCGGATCAACAGCGGCAGGGTCGTGAACTTCCGCATGAACGCCTCGTCGTACAGCTCCTCGTCGATGATGACGTGAGCCACGCCCAGTGCGAACGCGGGGTCGCTGCCCGGGCGGACGGGCAGCCAGCGGTCGCACTTCTGGACCGTCGGCGAGTAGTCGGGGTAGACGCCGACCATCTTGCCGCCGCGCTCGCGGGTCTCCTGGAGGAAGTGGTTGTCCGCGAGCTTGTTGTGGATCAGGTTCTTCCCCTGCATGATCGTGTAGTCGGCGGCCCGCCAGGCCGACGCGTCGGCGTCGCTGGTCTGGTAGCCGGTCGTGATGACGTGGCCCGGCGGCAGGTCGGCGTACCAGTCGTATTCCGTCCACTCGCAGCCGCCGAAAACCGAAGCGAGCCGCCGCCCGGCTCCGTGACGGGTGATCAGCCCGTCGGCCTTGATGGCGTTGAAGATGTGGAACCGCTTCTCGTCCTCCAGACTCGCCATCTTCTCGGCGATCAGGTCGATCGCCTCGTCCCAGGAGACGCGCTCGAACTCGTCTTCGCCGCGGCCCTCGGGGTTGGGGTCGTCGGGGCTCCACCCTTTGCGGACCATCGGGTACTTGATCCGGCTGGGCTCGAACGTCCGGCGGTGGAGTGTCAACCCCTTCATGCAACCGCGGGGGTTCCAGTGGCGGCTGACGCCCGCTTCCTCGTAGCCGCCGGGGCTCCCCGGACCGGGGCTTCCTTCCTCTTCGTGGTAGATCTGCTCGGCGCGGATCGGCACGCCGTTTTTCATGTAGAAGTTTAGCGCACACGACTGCGTACAGTTGGGGTGGCAGACCGTCCAGTCGACCCTGTCGTACGAGTAGATGTCGTGATAGACCTCCTCCCAGTCCCGGTTCGGATAGGACTTGAGGGGGTTGTCGACCTGCATGATGGTGTCGACCGATTGGGTCGCTCCCCACGCGGACCCGAGCAGGGCACCGACCGTCCCCGTCCCGGCGGCCGCCAGGAAATCGCGACGCGAGAGACTCATCGTCGACCACCTCGTGTGGCGGAGCGTTTCAGTAGCATACACGATGCCCTTGTCCCTCTCATCTTTAACCGATCCCCGTCTGTTCCCACGGTGTGAGGACGCTACGGCCAAAATCCGGCTAATGGCGGGTTTTCAAATGGGGGCAGAATATGCGGATCGACGGGACGCGCGCAGACCCCGCCCGCCGCTCGAGGACGGAGCGAACCGGGAGCGACGGACGGCGAAACCAACGGCCGCCGGGGCGTATGGCACGCGATCGGATACCGACGCGTGATCGGGTGCCGCCGAACGCGGTCACTCCGACCGCTCGCGATCGCCGTCGAGATCGAACAGCCGGTGGGTGGCGTCGATGACCGCATCGTCGCCGTCGCGCGCGGCCGTCCGGAGGCGTTCGGTCGGCGTGCCGAGGAGCGACCCGGTCAGCGCGCTGGCGAAGTCCGCCAGGACGGTCTCGGGATCGGTCCCGTTCTCGAGGCGAGCTTGGGCCTGCTCGAGTTCGCTCTCGCGGATCGCAGCCGCCGCCCGGTGGAGTTCGCGGAGCGTGTCCTCGGCGCGGTTCTCGCGTTCCCGGTCGACGAAGGCCGCGACCGCGTCGGTGACCGCATCCTCGACCGCCGGGACCGCCGCCCGCCGATCCGTCACGGCCGCCCCGATACGAGTCTGAATGTCCGCGAGAGCCACGACCGGCACGGCCGATCGCCGCACGGGCTCGGCGACGTCTGGCGGGCTCGCCAGGTCCACGACGGGCGTCCCCGGCCCGACTCGCCGCATCGCCTCGGGGGTCACCACCGGGTCCGGCGCGCCCGTCGCCGTCACGATCGCGTCGGCGTCGGCGAGCGCCCGTTCGAGGGCCTCGAGCGGCCAGTCACGACCGTCGTCGGTCGGAAGCGCCGGGGCGGCCGAGCGGTTGACGGCGTCGACGCGGCAGTCCCAGCGGTGGCCGGCGGCGTTCGCCACCTCGGTCGCCAGTTCGCCGGCACCGACGACGACGAGGCGGTCGGGCGCGCCGCCCTCGTCGACGATGGCCTCGCAGGTCGCGCTCCCGTAGCCGACCGTTCCCTCGGCGATCCCGGTTTCGTCGCGACAGCGCCGTCCCACCGAGACGGCCGCGTCCGCGGCCCGGGTCACCACCCCGCCCGCGAGGTCCGCCTCGAGCGCCGTCTCGAACGTTCGACGGACCTGCCCGAGGACGTGTGCCTCGCCGATGACGGCGCTCTCGAGGCCGCAGGCGACGCGAAACAGGTGGTCGACGACTGCGAGTCCGGTCTCGGTCCGCGCGCGGTCGGGATCGCCCAGCGCCTCGCGCGCGGCCTCGAGCCCCGCGTCCCGGTCCGCCGGCGTGCGCATGCTGAGATACGCCTCGACGCGGTTGCACGTCGAGAGGACGACCGCCTCGGTCACGCGGTCGTGGGCCGCGATCCGCCGGGCGGCGGCGACGGGGTCGTCCGGGCCGATCGCACCCAGTTCCTCGGTCGAGCAGCTCTCATGATCGACCCGGTAACACGCGAGCCGGCGGACGCTCTTCGGCACCGCCGCGACCGGCGACGGCTCGGGCTCGGGTCTCGCGTCCGGTGGTGCTGAGTCGGGGACGTGCATGGGCCTACTCGAGTGCTGCGGTCGCGTCGACCGGTGGCGCGTGGTCGGTCGGCAGTTCGTCGGTGCTGTATTCGGCCTCGGTGAGGTAACACCGGGGGTCTTCAGCCCAGAGGTCGTCGTGGACCGCCGCGGCGCGGGCCCGGGAGTTCCCGCCACAGACCTCCTTCCAGGGACAGCGGCCGCATTTCCCCTTCAGGTGGTCGGTCGGCTCGGCCAGTTCGTCCCAGAGGTCGCTGTCGGCGAGGATCTCGTCGAGGCGGCGCTCGCGGACGTTCCCGAGCGTGTACTGCGAGAGGAACATGCTCGGGTGGACGTCGCCGCGGTGGTCGACGTTGACGACCTTGGGACCGGCGTCGCCGTTCTTGACGACGCGACCGGGACCGTCGTCGAACAGGAGTTTTCGCGCCCGGTCCGCGTGGGCCGGCATGTCCTCCCGAATGCGGTGGTAGAGGTAGACCGCGTCCGCGTAGTTGCCGGCGGTCAGGAGCTGCATGTCGGGATGGGTTTCGGCGAGCGTTTTGGTGCGCTCGTAGAGGGAGTCGACGACCGCCCGCGTGCGCTCGACGGAGAGGTCGGCGTCGGTGATGTCACCGCCACGTCCGGAGTAGATCAGGTGGAAGACGTTCACCCGGTCGATCCCCTCCTCGACGGCGAGGTCGATCACGTCAGGGACGTCGTCGACGGTCCCCTCGGTCATCGTACACCGGATGCCGGTTCCCATCCCGGCGTCGCGGGCGTTGCGAAGCCCGTTGCGGGCCCGTTCGAAGGCCCCGTCGACGCCGCGGAACTCGTCGTTGGTCGCCCCGACGCCGTCCAGCGAGACGCCGACGTACTGCATCCCCGCGTCGGCGACCGCTTCGGCGCGCTCCTCGGTGAGGAACGTGCCGTTGCTCGAGGCGATCGGTCGGATTCCCCGCTCGGACGCGTGCCGGGTGAGTTCGGCGATGTCGTCGCGGAAGAACGGCTCGCCCCCGCTGAACACGAGCACCGGGACGTTCACCGCGGCCAACGAGTCGATGAACGCCTTGGCCTCGGCCGTCGACAGCTCCTCGCTGTCGCGCTCGTCGCAGGCCCCGAAGTAGCAGTGTTTACACCGCAGGTTGCAGGCGGGGGTCGTGTTCCAGACGACCAACGGGACGAGCGCATCGCTCGCGCGGCGGTTCTCGTATTGGATCTGTTCCGGGCGGTTGTCGAGGCCTCTGATGAGTCGCGTGAGATCGATCATTGGTCCACCTCCGGGCGGAAGATACCGCTCGGTTTCTCGCCGAGTCCGTCGATTCGGCGGTCGACGGCGACGTCCGCCGGGCGACCGTCGGCGAGCGGTCGCGCGTCCAGTACCGCGATGTCGCTCCGTGTCATGTTCCCGACGTAACACTCCTGTCCGTCGGGACCGAAGACGACGTGGAGCGGTTCCCCGCCGACATCGACGCGGCCGGCGACCGCGAGGGCGGTCAGGTCCAGGATCGTCACGAACGGCTCCTCGTAGGAGTCGACGATCGCGTAGCGGCCGTCCGGCGTCGTCGCGGCGAAGCCGGTCGTCGTCCCGACGTCGAGCAGCCGTTCGGTCGGCGAATCGTCGCCGGCCGCGACCGCCTCGAGGTCGACGACGGCGACGCGGTCGTCCTCGCGGGCCGGGAACAGCCCGTACCGGTAGTCCGGCCCGTCGGCGACGGCGAACCCGTGGGGGTTCGTCCCCGTCTCGGCGGTACAGCGCACCCGCTCAGCAGCTGTGTCGACGAACGCGGCCGACGACCCGCCGGCGTGGTTGGCGACCACCAGCCCCTCCGCGAGGACGTACAGGTCGTGTGGCTCCGCGCCGACGGGGATCGACGCCTCGAGATCGAGGCCGGGGTCGGCACCGAGGACGGCGATCTCGTTTTCGGTCTTCTGGCCCACGTAGAGCCGGTCGTCCGGACCGATTCGCATGCCGGAACTCCGCGAGAGCGGCCGCATGCCCGCGGGCTCGAGCCGGCCGTCCTCGCCGATCGCGAACGCGAGGACGCCCGGCTCCGACGCCTCGGGTAGGTCGACTGCGGTCCCGACGAACAGCACGTCGCCGTCCGGACCGAGCGCACTCCCGACGGGCATCGTTCCGAGTCGGTCGACGCGTTGGACGGTCTCGAGTCGGTCGAGATCGACCACCTCGAGATGGGCGCTGGCGATGTACAACAGGTACGCGACCGGTTCGTCCGGGTGGAACAACGCCGTGTGCGGGTACCGGCCCTCGCCGAACTCCGCGACGACCTCGCCCGCGACGAGATCGACCGCGCTGAAGTGGCTGCTCGCGGCGTTTTTCACGATCGTCGGCGCGCCGGACGAGCGGTCGCTCGCAACGGTGTCAGTATCAGTATCCGGTGTCATGTGTCTCTCCCTCTATCGGTACGAAAACAGCCCGCAGGGGCGGCCCCCTCGGGCACATCGATCGTCGTTACGATCGGGTCGGGGTCGCCGGACCGAACGTCGTCGACGTCGATGACGGTCACCGCGTCGGCGTCGACGCTGGGGACGTAACAGACCCCGCCGTCCGCGCTGAACCGCGGGTGGCGCGGTGTTGGCCCGGTCTCGACGCGCGCGACGACATCCAGACTCGAGGGATCGAGGAACGTGACCCGGTCGTCGTCGTACGCGCCGACGGCGAGGACGGCACCGTCCGGGGTGACGTCGGGAAAAGCCGTCGGCGTTCCCAGCGCGACGCGGTCGGCGACCGCCCCCTCGCCGTCCCCGCGTCGGACCGCCTCGAGGTCGATGACCGTGAGGCCGTCACCCGCCGTGTCGCCGACGACCCAGCGGTCGCTGCCGGGCACGGCGGTCCCGCCCCGCGGGTTCGGGGCGGGGACCGTCCCGAGGACCGTCGCCGCGCGCGTATCGACGACGGTCACGCTGTCCCCGTCGGCGTTGTTCACGCCAAGCAGTCCTCGGCTCGGTTCGGAGGCCAGGTCCTGCGGACCGGCACCGACCGCGAACCGATCCAGGACGTCGAACGGGGGCGTCCCGCCGAGCCGGAGCAACTCGTCGCCGTCTCGCAGCGCGACCCACACGTCGTTGGCAGCGTCGACGGCGAGGCCGGCGGCCTTCCCGACGGGGCGTTGCGCGATCGGTTCGACCCGCTCGCCGGCCGTCCGAAAGACGACCAGTCCCGGGCGGTCGTTGCCCGGGAGACCGCCGTAGGTACTGACGAACAGGTACCGCCCCGTCCGGCTCAGCACCGCTCCCACGGGCGCGGTCCCGACCTCATCGACGCGATCCGCGACGGACAGCGTCCAGAGGTCGACGATCTCGAGTTCGTTCGACGCCATGTACGGGACGTACGCCCAGCGGCCGCCGGGACGGACGGCGAGTGCGTGGGGCTGGCGACCGTCGCCGATCCGACCGAGCGGTTCGTGGGCAACCGCGTCGATCACCGTCAGCCCCTCACCGCGGAGGTGCTTGACGAGCGCGAGCGGTCCCGCTCCTCGTCGCGCGGGTGTCGTCGTCATCGCGTCGGAATGTCTCTCGGGCATGGGCCTGTGGGAGCGATCGACCGCGATCAGTGCCCCTCCGCGCGGACGCCGAGGAACTTGCCGGTCGGTGCCAGCAGGTCTTCGATCTGGGTGAGCAACTCGCCCGTGTTCGGATCGAACACGAGGATCGATTCGTTCTCGCCTTTCCAGACGCTGATGTAGACCTTCTCGCCGTCGCGGCTGAACTCCGGATGGATCGCCGCCGCGGCTCCCCACTGGCTACAGTCGATCTCCTGGTCCACCTCGAGGGTGTCGGGATCGATGGTGTAGACGTAGGCGTCGTCCTCGCTGTCGGTGAGGATGACGTCGGCCCAGACGTAGTCGCTGTGCTCGTGTTTCCGGATGAACAGCCCGGACCCTCTGACGTCGATCGTTTTCTCCGCTTCCCAGGTCTCCGTGTTCCAGACGCCGACGCTCGGCGAGCCGGCGTGGGTGGTAAAGGCGAGATCCTCGTCGGGGTACAGCGCGCCCGGACCGGGGTGGGGGACCCCGTCCATCGGGATCGCGGCGACGTGGCGCCGCTCGTGGGTGTCGATGATGTCCATCTGGTTGTCCGTCTGGGAGGCGATCATGAAGTAGCGGCCGTCCGCCGTGAAGAACCCGTCGTGGAGGGTCCGACCGCACTCGATGGTCGCCACGACCGGGAAGTCCTCTTGGGTGTAATCGATGAGCCACACCTCGCCCCCCTCTTTCAGGCCCGCGAGGAACAGCCCCTCCTCGGGGACGTCGTACAGCGAGCAGACGCGACTCCCCAGGCTCTCGCCGTCCGGGTTGACGGTGTGGGTCGGAATCCGCTTGATCGGCTCCATCGTCTCGGCGTCGCAGATGACCAGATGGTTCGGGTTGTAGAACCCGCCGATCACGTAGTTGCCGTCCCGGGAGACGGCGATGTCCCGGGCGTCCGTCCCGGCGTCGGCGACGGCGACCCGTTCGAAGTCGAACAGGTCGATTTTGTACATCTCGCCCTGCCGGGATTGTGTGTACACGTACGCGCCCTCCCGGGTCTGCTCGGGCAGTTCCGGATGGAAGTCGTGGACGTGGATCGCCTTCCCCACGTTCTCGACGCGCTCCATGAGTCGGTCGTTGACCGTATCGATCATCGCCACCGAGGCGTTGTTGCGCTCGGTGACGACCATGATGTCCCGCAGATCGAGGTCGTGTTGGGGCTCTTGGGCCAGTTCGCGTTCCTCCTTGAGGATCTCGTGGCGCTCCTTCAGCGTCCCCATGTCGGTGAAGTCGACCTCGTCGACGGACTCGCCCTCCGGGACGACGTACAGTTGGCCGTTCATCTGGGCGTGGCCGTCCCCGCAGTAGGCGCTACACTCGAAATCGAACGTCCCCTCCTCGTCGGTGACGAACGTGACCGAATCGATGAGTTCGTCGTTCGTGTTCTCGGGGAGTTCGATAGGACCGATGTCGTACGGGTCCTCGAGGTAGAACGTATGCATCGTGAACTCCTCGTTCTCCTCGAAAGTCGACTGCGTGAACTCGATCGTGAGCTCCGTGTTCGGCGGGACCCGGATCTCCTGTGGCTGGAACTCGTACTGCTTGGCGGCCAACTGCACTGTTTCGCTCCGTTCGGCCGCCGGCGGTTCCTCGTCGGGCGACTCCTCGTCGTCCGTCGACTCCGGCCCGTCATCGTCGTCATCGTCGCCGGCACAGCCCGCCAGTGCCGCCGACGCCGCCACGACGCCGCTGGTCTTGATGAACGTCCGACGGCCCGGACTGGGCAATCCCATCTCGAAGCTGAGTTGGTCGTCGAACTCCAGGCGCTCCGCGATCTCCCTCGAAGCGCTCAAGTGGCGCTTGATTCGTTCCTCCTGCTCCGCAATCGACTCGGCCGGTGACTCGGATCGTGACATTGTGGGCACCTCTCCAATCGACCCTCTGGAGCACGCACCTATAACCGGGGCACAACGTTTCGAGTTCGTGAGAGATCACGGGAAGATGTTCGTCGCGGGATTTTTCCGTTCCGCGGGTACGCACTCCGGTGGCAAAATTCCGCCACAACAGGCCTCAAAGACGGAGATGTGATCGGACACGATCAGCCGCGGTTCCCAGAGCATAGGAGTCGTCGGTACAGCCATCTATAACTCGACCGATAGTTGGACCCATGACGCCGGATCACTCGGACTCGAAACTGCGAGGCGATCGGATGACGACCGACTTCTTCGAGGACGTACTGGCGGAGTATCTCGAGGACGACCGCATCGACGCGGGCGTCGTCAGACTCCGCCTCGATGACGGACGCACCCGCCGGTTCGTCATCGGCGACGAGACCGAGTCGATGGTCCCCTACGAGTACGTCCGCCGCGAACTCGCGGAGGTCAAATCCCTGGTCGACGGAAACGAGGACCGCTTCGACCAACCGGTCGAGTTCTCGATCCCCGTCCGCGACGCCGAGCGGGTCATTACGGAGGTCGAAGACGAGGGGGCGGTCACGACCTGGATCAAGCCGGAAGGGGTCGGCCTCCTGCTCGAGCACCTTCACGCGATGGCCGACGAGGCGGGTGCGGACCCACCCGCGGAGACGACCGCGACGGAGTGAGCCCGGACTCGAGGCTGTCGCGACCTCCACTCGAACCTCGCGGTTCCGTTACCCGCCGCTCACGATTTCGTTCGCAGCAGCGTAGCGGGCCGGCTGCGATTGTGCACTCCGCCTGTAAATGCTCGCGTCGCTGTGCCTTTCTGGTCTCGTTCAAATCGCTGTCGCCGCTTCGCTCCTCGCGAGAGTCGTCGTCGCAAAAGCGGGCCGGGCGCGATTTGAACACGCGACCGTCTGATTAAGAGTCAGACGCTCTGCCGGACTGAGCTACCGGCCCTGTACCTCCGACTTTCCCTCGGTCGTTCAAATACGTTTCCCTTGGCAGCCGCCGTGGCAGTGATCCACGCGGGACGACCCTCGAACTCGAGTCGTCGGGCGGACACTCTCATCCCATCGGAGCCTTCGGGAGCGTTAAGTGCTGCCGGTCCGACCACTCGGGCAATGAGCACGGGGGTTACGATTTCGTCAATTTCTGACTACGCTATCTTGGGCTGTGGAAGCGTGGGATACGCGGTCGCGGAGGAACTCGTCGAACAGGGCAAAGACGTTTCCATCATCGACCGCGACGACAGCCGCGTCGAATCGCTGCGAGATCAGGACCTGGACGCCAAGACGGCCGACATTCGCGACGCCGAGATCGCCGATCTGGTGGCCGACCGCGACGTCGTCCTCATTCTCGCCTCGAACGTCGAATCGAACAAACGCGCCGTCGAGCACATCCGCGAGAGCGGTGCCGATCAGTTCATCGTCGCCCGCGCGAGCGATCCCGTCTCCGGCGACGAACTCTCGGAGCTCGGGGCCGACATCGTCATCAACCCGTCCTCCGTCATCGCCGAATCCGCACTGCGAGCTCTCGAGTCGGGCGAACTCGAGTACAACGCCGGCAAACTCGCCGATCTGGTCGAGGAGACGGCGACGCGGCTGGCGATCATCACCCAGGACAGCCCCGATCCGGACTCGATCGCCAGCGCCGCGGCGCTGCAGGCGATCGCGACACACCTCGGCATCGAATCAGACATCATCTATCTCGGCGATGTCGGCCACCAGGAGAACCGGGCGTTCGTCAACCTGCTCGGCATCGATCTCGTTCAGTGGGACGAGATCGAGGACCACTCCGTCTACGACACCGTCGCTCTGGTCGATCACGCGACCTCGGGCGAGATGGAACTGCCGGTCGACATCGTGATCGATCATCACGAAACGGAGACCGAGGAGGGGGTCGAACCCGAGTTCGTCGACATCCGGCCGAACATGTCCTCGACGTCGACGATCATGACGAAGTACATCCAGGAGTTCGACATGAACGTCTCCGAGGAGGTCGCGACCGCCTTGCTCTACGGCATCCGCGCGGAGACCCTGGATTTCAAACGCGACACGACCCCCGCCGACCTGACCGCCGCCGCCTATCTCTACCCCTTCGCCAACCACGATACCCTCGAGCAGGTCGAATCCCCGTCGATGTCCCCCGAAACCCTCGACGTGCTCGCGGAGGCGATTACGAACCGGGACGTCCAGGGGAGCCATCTCGTCTCCAACGCCGGCTTCGTCCGCGACCGCGAGGCGCTGACCCAGGCCGCCAGCCACCTCCTGAACCTCGAGGGCGTCACCACGACCGCGGTGTTCGGAATCGCCGACGAGACGATCTTCCTCGCCGGCCGGTCGAAGGACATCCGCATCAACATCGGGAAGGTGCTGGCCGACGCCTACGGCGAGATCGGCGAGACGGCCGGCCACTCGACCCAGGCCAGCGCGGAGATCCCGCTGGGGATTTTCACCGGGATCGAGATTTCGGAGGATACGCGGGACACGTTGCTCGAACTGACCGAGGAAGCGGTCAAGCGGACGTTGTTCGACGCGATGGGCGTCGAGGGAAGCAGCAGCGAAAGCTCGAACGGAAGCTAAATCGCGAACGCGGGGCCGCAATCAGGCCAGCAGTTCGTCCTCTTCCTCGTCGGGATCGCGGACGCGCTCGACCACGTCGTTGATGAGGATGACGTCGCCGACGGCGCGGACCCAGCGGTAGGGAACGATGATACCCTGTCCGCTGCGGGCTTCCTCCGCGAACAGTTCGCCGTTTAATTTCGCCAGCGCCAGACCGGTGACGGCTTCGCCGTCGACGTTCAGTCGAAGGTCCTCGACTTCGCCGACGAAGACGCCGTTGTTCGAGTACACCTCGCGGCCGACGAGAGACGTGATTTCTTGGGGAATGTCGTCCATAACTGGCCTCATGCGTGGCGGACTCTTAACTTTTGGTCAGACACGACAGTCAGCGACGCGAAGACGACGCGGCCGACTCATCCGAGGGACGGCCCGGGCCGGATTACGTCCCGATCCAGGACGCACGCCCTACCCGAGAATCGAGTCGACGGCCGCGTGATCGGACAACAGCCGTTCCATCCGGTCGACGGTCTCCGCATCCCGCGTGCGCCCGCTGCGAACGATATCCTCGGCGCGCTCGACGGTCGTGAGCGTATCCGTCTGGACCGACAGGATCGGGACGCCTTTCTCGCTGGCCTGGCCGACGATCGCTCCCGACGGGCGGTGGCCACCGGTGAGGATGAGACAGCGAATGCCAGGGGCCTCGAGCGCGGCAGTGTGGATCTCGGCGCGGTCGCCGCCGGTGATGACGGCGGCGTCTTTCGTCCGCCGGAAGTGCCGGAGGGCGCTGTCGGGTCCCATCGCGCCGACGGTAAACCGTTCGACGTAGTTGTCCTGTCCATCGTCGACGAGCGTCGAGGCACCGAGTTCGTCGGCGAGTTCGGCGACCGTCACGCCGGACAGCTTCCGCTCGCTCGGGAGCACGCCGTAGACGGGGATGCCTCGCCCCTCGAGGAACGGGACGACGTCCGTCTCGAGGCTGTCGTAGACCGCGTCGGGAACGTCGTTGAAGACGACACCGGCGAGGCGGTCGCCGAACGTCTCGGCGGCGGCGATGATGTCGTCGACGTCCGACGGCATCTCGTAGGGCGCGACCAGCAGGACGCGCGCGTCCAACAGATTCGCGATATCGGCGTCGGCGAGGTCGACGATCCCCCCAACGTCGTACCGGCCGCCGCCCTCGACGAACAGCCGGTCGTGATCCGCCGCGAGCGTCTCGAACGCCTCGCGGACCCGGTCGCGGAGTTCGGCCGGGTCCTCGCGGCCGCGGATCGCCTGCTCGACGAACGTCGGCGAGTAGACCACCGGCTCGAGGTCGTGCATCTCGGCGTCGAGGTCGAGTAGTTCCCGGGCGAGCAGCGGGTCCTCGTCTAAGGTCTTCCCGACGTTGCTCTGCAGTCGGGTGCCTTTGGGTTTCATGTAGCCGACGCTCTCGCCGTCGGCGGCCGCGAGGCGGGCGAGCGCCAGCGTAATGGCCGTCTTGCCGGTGCTTGCCTCGAGCGAACTGACGAGCAGCGTCTGGGAGTCACCGCTGGCGGCGGCGGGATCGCTGTCGGCGGTGTCGGTACTGGGATCGGCGTCCGTGGAGTCGGGTTCTGAGTCGGTGTCGGTCATGGTTCCTCCGTATCGAGTTCGTCCGGATCGACGGTGAGTCGCAGGTCGATCGCCTGTACGCCATCGGGGCCCGCTACGAGCGGGTTGATATCGAGTTCGAGGATCGACGGGAAGTCAGTCACCAGCTGTGA
Organism: Natrinema altunense; assembly: GCF_000731985.1. Classification (GTDB taxonomy): domain Archaea; phylum Halobacteriota; class Halobacteria; order Halobacteriales; family Natrialbaceae; genus Natrinema; species Natrinema altunense. The sequence continues at coordinate 356,275 of NZ_JNCS01000002.1, read as the reverse complement.
GAGTCGCTGCACCGTTTCGACGACGCCGTCGACGTCCGCGGGCTCGCGGCCGCGAGCGCCGCGCAACAGCGGGGCAGCCTGGATCTCGTCGACCATCTCGCGGGCCGTTCCTTCGTCGACCGGGGCCACGCGAACCGAGGTGTCCTCGAGTATTTCGACGAAGATGCCGCCGAGGCCGAACAGCAAGAGCGGACCGAACTGCGGGTCGCGATTCATGCCGACGATGGTCTCGGTCGACGCGTCGAGGTCGAGCAGTTCCTGTACCTGGACGCCGGTGATCGTCGCGTCGGGCTGGTAGTTGCGCGCTCGAGCGACGATATCCTCGTAGGCGTCGTAGACGTCGGCCGCGGCCACGCCGACTTTGACGCCGCCGATGTCCGACTTGTGGGTGATGTCGGGACTGACGATCTTCATGACGACATCGCCGTCGATACTCTCGGCGACCTCCCGTGCGCGGTCGGGATCGTCGACGATCTCCCCCTGTGGGGTCGGGATGCCGTAGGCCTCGAGCAGGTCCATCGATTCGACCCCGAGCCGGTTGTCGTTCCGTCGTCGCGCGCGCTCGAGGACCTCGCGAGCGCGCTCGCGGTCGACGTCGAACGTCCGGGGTTCGTCGATCGTCCGCTCGCTGCTGTCCCGATACCGGGCGAGCGCGTCGAGCCCCGAGACGGCCCGCGAGGGATCGAAGTAATTCGGGATGCCGGACTCCCGGAGCGTCGTCTCGGCGTCGCGAGCGCGTTTACCGCCCATCAGGCAGGTGACGACCGGCGTATCGTGCGTCTCGACTTTCTCGATCACCTTCTCGGCGAGGTCGTCGTAGGGCAACACCGCGGTCGGCGCGGCGACGACGACCGCGCTGCCGACGTTCGGGTCCTCGAGCGCGATCTCGAGGGCCTCGCCGAAGCGCTCGATGTCGGCGTCGCCGATCGCGTCGATCGGGTTGTAGACGTTGGCCTCGTCGGGCATCGCCGCGGCGAGTCGGTCGATCGTCTCGTCGGTGAAACTGGCCATCTCGAGGGTCGAATCACCGACGGCGTCGGTCGTGAGCACGCCGGGACCGCCGGCGTTGGTCACAACGGCGACGCCGTCGGATTCGGGCTCCGGCAGGCCGGCCAACGCCCGCGCGTAGTCGAACAGTTCCTGTACCGAGCGGGCGCGGAGCACGCCGGCCTGCTCGAGACCGGCCTCGTACGCCCGTTCGCTGCCGGCGATCGCGCCGGTGTGTGAGGACGCGGCCTGGGCACCGGCGTCCGTGCGGCCGGACTTGACGAGGACGATCGGCGTCTCCGCCGTCACCTCGCGAGCGGCCTCGATGAACCCCTGTCCGTCGTCGATGTCCTCGAGATAGCCGATGATGACATCGGTCTCGGGGTCGTCGCCCCACTCCCGGACGAAGTCCGTCTCGTCGAGGACCGTCTTGTTGCCGAGCGAGACCACGTCCTGAAAGCCGATCCCCTGTTCGTTGGCCCAGTCCAGCACGGCGGTGATGAACGCGCCGGACTGGCTCATAAAAGAGATCGAACCCGAACGGGCGTCCTCGGGGCCGAACGTGGCGTTCATGCCCGTGGGCGTCGACATGATCCCGAGGCTGTTCGGGCCGACGACGTTGAGGTCGTTCTCGGTGGCGATCTCGCGCAGTTGCCGTTCGCGCTCGGCACCGTCCCCGCCCGTCTCGGCAAAGCCGGCGGTGATGACGACGATGTCGTCGGTGCCCGCCGCGGCGAGTTCGCGGACCGAGTCGAGTACGATATCGGGCGGTACGACGACCACCGCCAGATCGATCGGCGGCGCGTGCTGCACATCTTCGTAACACTCGAGCCCGAGCACTTCGTCGCGCGAGGGATTGATCGGGACGACCTCGCCGTCGAACCCCGCCTTGAGGTTCTCGAGGATCGCCCGTCCGACTGCGCCCTCGCGGTCGGTCGCACCGACCACGGCGACGGTCTCGGGATCGAAGAGTGTGGATAACCGTCCCATCGGTCGGTGATTGGCGGAGTAGGCTGTTAAGGGTGTAGCATGTTCCCGCCGTCGGGGAACCGAATCGGGATTCACGTGACCGCCGACGGTTCCGGCCGGGGATTGGCCGCCGGAGCGCACCGCTCGGATTCGAGCCGTCTCCGTCATCGCGTACTGACACGGATGGCAACCGGACGGTGACGTTCGATGTACCGCCTGCGTCGGCCGGTTACGAAGCGACCTTCCACCGTGACGGGACTCAGTGCGTCGAGATCGGTGCCGTCGATCGACTCGAGGCGAGGATCGCGAGCAGGTAACAGGCGATGGCGACGACGACGATCGAGCCGCCGGTGGGCAGCCCCTGGGAGATCGAGACCACGAAGCCACCGATAACCGACACCTGCCCGAAGAGAATCGACAGCGAGAGCGTCTCCCGGAAGCTGTGGGCGACCTGCGTTGCCGCGGCGACGGGGACGACGAGCATCGCGGCGACGAGGATGACGCCGAGGATCTGCATCGCGCCGACGACGACGATGGCCGTCATCACGATCAGCAGCGTGTTGTACCAGGTGACGTTGAGCCGCGCGACGCGGGCGGCCTGCTCGTCGAAGGTGATGAAAAGCAACTGTTTGTACGTCGCGACGATGACGCCGACGACGAGGACGCTGATGACGGCCATCAGCCGTGCCCCCGACGGGGTGACGACCGAGATGTTCCCGAAGAGGTAGCCCTCGACGTTGAACCCGCTCATCCCGCGGCCGTAGCTGATGATGAGCGTCCCGACGGCGAAGCTCCCGGTCAGCATGATCGCGATCGGGACGTCGCCGTAGGTGTTGGTCCGCTCGGCCAGCCACTGGACGCCCAGGGCACCGAGGATTCCCACGACGAGCGCGACGAGCATGAGCGATCCCTCCCAGCCGGTCGTCGCGCTCACGAGGAGACCGACGGCGACCCCGGCGAAGGCCGTGTGAGCCAGCGTCTCGCCGATCAGGGCCATCTCGCGGTGGACGAGGTAGGTGCCGACCAGCGGCGCGACGACCCCGATCAGGATTCCGGTCGCGATCGATCGCCACATGAACGGATGAGAGAAGACGTTCGTCCCGAGGAGGGAGTCGAGCAATCGGCCCGCGATCCGGGCCTGGTCGTAGAGGCCGCCCGCGAAGGGGTACGATCGCAGTGCATCGACGGTCAGCAGGCCGATCATCGCGACCGCGAGGATCGCGGTCAGTCCGAGCCCGACCTGCTCGAGTCGGCGGCGGAGAGGTCCGATCCGTCCCATTAGTGGTGGTGATGAAGGACCTGGCCCGTCGCACCGTAGGCCTCGGTCAGGGCGTCGCTTTCGACGAACGATTCGGTGTCACCGTGATGGTAAAGCTCCGTGTTGATGCAGGCGATCCGGTTTGCACGATCCGTGACGACGCCGATGTCGTGTTCGATCAGAATGATCGTGATCCCCGACGCGTTGAGCGACTCGAGCAACTGGTAGAACGCGTCGCGGGATTCGGCGTCGACGCCGACGGTCGGCTCGTCCAACGCCAGCAGGTCCGCTTCGGAGGCCAGCGCGCGTGCGATGTAGGCCCGCTGGCGTTGGCCGCCGGAGAGCTGGTTGACCTGTCGGTCGGCCAGGTCGGCGATGCCGACCGTCTCGAGCGCGTCGTCGACGGTCGCGCGGTCCGCGTCGGTCAGTCGCCCGTGGCCCGCGTGCGCGAACCGGCCCATGGTGACGGCTTCGCGGACGGTGACCGGCATCGAGCCGCCGCGGCTGGTCGCCTGCTGGGAGACGTAGCCGATCCGCTCGCCGTCGTCGAACGCGGCGACCGGCTCGCCGAAGAGTTCGATCGAGCCGCTGTCGGGACTGTGCAGGCCGAGCATGAGATGCAGGAGGGTCGTCTTCCCCGACCCGTTGGGTCCGACCAGCCCCAGAAAGTCACCCTCCTCGACCGTCAGCGAGACGTCTTTGACGGCCGGCTGCTCGGCGTAGGCAAACGTCACGTTCTCGAGGCTGACGACGGTCACTGTGCGCCTAGTGCCTCTCTGAACGCGGGGACGTTTATTTCTTCCATCTGGGTCCGGTAGCCCCACCCCTGCTCGTGCCACTTCGCGAGGGTACCCGAGAGGTGGGTCAGCGGCATCGCGTCGGTGGCGTTGCTCCCCTCGAGGATGGTATCGACGAGCGGCGGATACTGGCTGGTGGGTGCCTCGAAGGGATCGTACAGGATCGTCTCGATCCCGTTCGAATCGACCAGATCGATCGTTTCGGAGATTTCCTCGGCGGACGGATTCTCCTGAGGTGAGACCCCGACGGGCGTGTGAAGCTCGAACCCGTATCGCTCCTGAAGGTACGTAAAGGAGTCGTGGCCGGCGAGGACGGCGAGCCGTCGCTCCGCCGTCTCGAACAGTTCGCGCAACGTCCGGTCGAGGGACTCGAGGCCCGAGGTGTACTCGTCGGCGTTGGTCTCGTAGGTCTCGGCGTTGTCCGAGTCCGCCGCTGCGAGTCCATCAGCGATGGTGTCGACGATGTCCTGTGCGAGGACTGGATCGAGCCAGGCGTGCGGATCGATCGACGACCGATCGTGGTCGTGTCCATCGTGGTCATCGGCTCCGTGATGATGCCCGTCGGTATCGTCGTGCTGATTGCCGGCATCGACCTCGTGATCCCAGCCGAGGAGGCGGTCGTCCAGCCCGTCGAGTCCGTCGATCACGGTGACCGTGTCGTAGTCGGCCTCGAGCGTCGCCGCGATGTCCTGCGCCCACGAGAACTCGGGCGTATCGAAGTAGACGAACACACCGGCGTCCGCGATGTCTCGAGTGAGATCGCCGCTCGGTGACCAGCCGTGTCCGGCCTGGCCGGTTCCGATCGGATTCCGGAAGTCGACCGCGTCGCCGCTCACTCGGTCGGCCCAGTCCCACAGGGTGAAGAAGGCGGCGTACCCGCTGTCGAACGCCGCGTTCGCGCTGCCGACGTCGTCGAGGCAGCCGGCGAGTGCTCCGGTCGCGACTGCGCCGGTTCCCCCCGTCACCAGCGCACGCCGTGTCAGCTTCATACGTGAGAGTCGTCCCAGCGAAGTATAAGGGTTATTATTTCACAAGTCGATATTATTAACACTGGGCGCTGGATGGCTTCTCTGTTAACAACACGTAGTGCTATAGCGAGCCGAGTTATTACCGCACTCGAGAGAACGGGGGCGATCGGTCGGGGCCGCTGGACCTTCGGGTCGGACGGGAACGGCGGAGCGTCGCCGATCGGTCGGTCGTTTTCGCAGTTCGGTCGGTACCCGCATCGAAACGGCCGTCCACGGCACAGCGACGCGTTCGCCGAGCGGCGTCTCGGTCACTCGAGGGCGACCGCGAGTTCGATCACGTCGGCACAGGCGTCGATCCCGCCGATGATCGACGCGTGTTCGGCCCACCTCCGACGGACGCCACCACGTGCAACGGGGACTCCCGTCGGCGAGGACGAGACGCCACCGTCCCGCGGAGAGCGTCTCTCTCGTCTGCTACCGGTCGCGTGACCGACTCGCCGACCGGCTTGCCGACCCGACATCCGATTGCCGTCGATAGTATGGTTTTACTGTCGCCCTCGTGAATGAGGAGATATGACATACCGGAAGGTCAACTACGAGGAGGTCGAGCAGGTCTCGAGCGCGATGCACGTTCTCAGCGATCCCCTCGAGACCGAGCAGGTGGGGGTAACGGTCGCCCGCTGTGACCCCGGCTGGAACAGCAAGCCCCACGACCACACGGACAACGATCACGAGGAGGTCTACGTTCTCATCGAGGGGACGGCGACGGTCGTCGTCGACGACGAGCCGGTCGCGATGGAGACCGGCGACGCGCTGTGGATACCGCCCGAATCGACGCGCCAGATCCGCAACGGCGACCGCGAAAGCGCGTTCGTGCTCGTGAGCGCGCCGAGTATCGCGGACGAGGACGGCGACGAGGAGTGGTCGCTGTCCGGCTTCGCCGGCTAGTCGAGTCGCCGTCGGACCGATTTCGACCGACAGGCACGAACGGCTGCGTGACGACTTAGTAGCCACACGGTGTCGTCAGCGTGGGTGAGTCCCGATTTACTCGAAACACCACGCAGCGATCTCGCTGGTCGTCGCCGGCGTGCTGACGGTCCTGCTCCCGCCGGTTTCCGTACTTGGCCGATCGATCCCGTCTGCGGCGGTCGTCGCCTACGGCACCGCCGTCGGCGTCTGCATCGATTTCGATCACGTCCTCATCGCCCGGTTCAAGACCGGGCACTGGGATGCCGTGCGGTTCTGTCTCTCGAACCCGCGTGCAGCGGTCACCGATCAGTCGGCGATTTTCGAGCCCGGCGACGTGGGCGTCCTCTCGCGACTGTTGAGCCACGTGGTGATCGGCGGCGTCGTCGTTCCGGCGACCGCCGCCGTCAGCATCCCCCTCGCGATCGTAACCGGCGTCGTCCTCTACGCCCACCTGCTGGCCGATCTCGTCTGGGACATCCACCTGCTCGAGGCGCACGCGGACGCGGCGGTTTCGACGGACGACCTCGTCCGGATGCTCCGGTAATGGGAGCGCGCCGCGAAAGCGCGGGTTCGGGTTGCACTATCGTAGCCACTGAAACGATTCACACACTGACCGCAACGCCATCATGCGGTCAGGTGTGCATTGACGTTCAGGGGCTACTATAGTTGCCCCCGACTATTTCCACCGCCGGACCGTCTTGCGAGTATGGAACTGCTCGACGACAGCATCGTCCCGGAACACGCACGCGACATCAAGGCAGAGGCTCGCGAGTTCGCACAGGAGCACATCAAACCCAACGCACAGGAGTACTTTCAGTCGGGGGACTATCCCGAGGAGATCCTCGAGGCGGGTCGAGAAGCGAACCTCGTCGCACAGGACATCCCCGAGGAGTGGGGCGGTCGGGGGCTCGATCTGGCCCAGCTGCTCGCGATGACGGAGGAGTTCTACCGGGCCGACGCGGGGATCGCGCTGACGCTGCAGTTGGCGAGTTTCGGCTGCGAGATCACCTACGAGCACGGCTCCGAGGAGCAGTGCGAACGATACGTTCGCCCCGTCGCGGAGGGCGAGCAACGGTCCGGACTGGCGGTCTCGGAGCCGGAGACGGGCAGCGACCTCGCGGGGATGCAGACCACGGCCGAGAGGGACGGCGACGAGTACGTCATCAACGGCGAGAAGTACTGGATCGGCAACGGCGTCGAAGCGGACTGGATAACGCTCTACGCGCGCACCGGCGACGACGAGGACAACCGCTACGGCAACCACTCGATGTTCATCGTCCCGACGGATACGGACGGCTACGAGGCCGAACACATCCCCGAGAAGATGGCGATGCGTGCCTCGAAACAGGCACACATCGAGTTCGACGACTGCCGGATTCCCGCGGCGAACCTGATCGGGTCGGAGGGTGACGGCTTCATGCTGCTCGCGGACTTCTTCAACCACGGCCGCGTCGCCGTCGCCGGCCACGGCATCGGTATCGCGGCGGCCGCCATCGAGGAAGCCTGGGAGTTCACCCACGACCGCGAGGAGTTCGGTCGGACGATCAGCGACTTCCAGTCCGTCCAGCACGGCCTCGCGGACATGCTGGTCGAGTTCGAAAGCGCCCGGACTCTCGTCTGGCGCGCCCGCGAGAAGGTCGCCAACGAGGACAACGCGGGCTACTGGGCTGCGATGGCGAAGACGAAGGCGACGGAGACGGCCGTCGACGTCGCGGAGCAGGGGATGCAGTTCCACGGCGGCCGCTCGGTGCTCGACGAACGCCGGATCGCGCGCGTTTACCGCGACGCGCGAATCCCCGTCATCTACGAGGGCGCAAACGAGATCCAGCGCAACCTGATCTACGGCCAAGCCCCCTGAACGAGCGTGATCGTCGGCCGGTCGTCCGTTCGTCCTATCGGACGCCCGCCCCGTGAGCCGCCCCGGACCTGATCCCCGAGCCGTCCGGCGATAGACCGATCAGCCGAAAGAACGATCCCGTTCGGGGTCATGTCCCTCGTCAAACACGCTATCGTCGCGCCAGAGATGTTTCACGCCAGCTTTCCACCGATATGAGTCGGTCACGCGTACTCTGTGTCAGTGCCGATCGTTCGACGCGGGCGTCGCTTACGCTGTCGCTGACGGACGCACCCGTCGATGTCATCATCGCACAGCGATTCGTCGACGCAATCGACCGGCTCAATCACGAGTCGATCGACGCGGTCGTCATCGATGCGGGAACGATCGCAAACACCGCCGCGCTCGTCGATACCGTCGAGTCGGGGACGCCGACGTTCGTCTACCAGGAGACGGATGGTGATACCGGTGCCGTGCTGGCACGAGTCACCACTCCGACAGCCGACGGCGAGTCGGCGACGCACCTCTCGAACACGATCACCGAACACATCGCGGCGGGGACGGATGCCGAACTGCCGACCGAACTCGAGGGCGACGCCGGCGGGAGCGCCACGGCCGACGGGACCGTCGCCGGGGACCGGGACCTCCCCGACGACCTCGAGCGGCTCGTGAGTCGCGTCCGGAGTCGGTTGGTCGACGCCACCTCGCTGCTGACCGTCGAACGCGTGCTCCGCGAGGAACTGACGGACGGCGATCGGTTCGCGTTCGCCTGGCTCGGGGAGTACGATCGCCGCGAACGCGCGATCATTCCGTGGCTGTCCGATCCCGACGTCACGGAGTGGCCGCTCCAGCAAACGTTCGATATCGGCACCGGCGACCACCCGCTGCTCGAGCGCGTGATCCGGACCCGGACCCTTCGGGCCCACCAGTACGACGCGGGCAGCGGCGGTACGGTCCCCTTCGACGATCGCGCGTTCGAGCGGGGCGTTCGGTCGGTCACCGCCGTCCCGCTCGCCGCAAACGGCGACCTGTACGGCGTCGCCGTCATCTACGCGACGGAACGGCTCTCCGAACACGAACGGGATGCGATTCGGGCGATCGCCGGGGCCGCATCCCACGTCCTCGAGACGATCGCCGTCCGGGGTCGACTCGAGCAACGGGAGCGAACGCTCAACCGGTACGAGCGACTCGTCGAGACGGCCGGTGACGGCATGTACGTGCTCGACGACGAGGGACACCTCATGACCGTCAACGACGCGCTCGTCGAGATGACCGGATTCAGTCGCGAGGGACTGCTCGGCGAACACGTCTCGATTCTGTTCGATTCGGCGGACATCGAGGCCGGTGAGACGATCATTCGTTCGCTCCTCGCAAACGGGGAGGACACCGACACGCTCGAGTTGAGCGTGGAGACGAAAGCCGGAGCAACGATCCCCTGTGAGGTCCAGATTGCCGTGCTGGTTCCCGACGGCGAGTTCCGCGGCTCGGTCGGCGTGCTTCGCGATGTCACCGAGCGGAAACGGCAAGAACGGAAACTCCGCGAACGCAACGAGCGACTCGATGCCTTTGCCCGGATCGTCAGCCACGACCTCCGGAACCCGCTCGGCGTCGCGCAGGGCTATCTGGACCTGTTCGAGGAGACCGGCGACTCCAGATACGCCGCGAAGACTCGCAACGGACTCGACCGGATGGAGTCGATCATCGATGACGTCCTGGCCATCGCCCGCGAGGGGGAGTGGGCCGCCGACACCGAACCCGTCGACCTCGAGTCGGCCGCTCGCGAGGCGTGGGCTCACGTCTCGACTGCGGAGGCGACGCTGGCGGTCACGGAGACGGTGACGCTTTCGGCCGACCGGTCGCGACTCCTGCGACTCCTCGAGAACTGTTTCCGGAACAGTATCGAACACGGCGGGACGACCGAAACCGTTCGCATCGGGCCCCTCGAGGACGACGAGCGGGCGGACGCGACGCGCGGGTTCTTTATCGAAGACGACGGCGAGGGGCTCCCCGCGAAACTCCGGGACGAACTCTTCGATCCGTCGGCGTCCACGTCGACGGAAGGGTTAGGAATCGGCCTCTGGATCGTCAGAGAAGTCGCTACCGGGCACGGGTGGTCGGTCGTCGCGACGGAGAGCGAGAGCGGAGGGGCACGCTTCGAGTTCGAACTGGACGCTCAGTTCCCGGACTGAAGATCCTGAAACGCGCCGACGAAGTCGTCGTGGGTGGACATGTCCGAGACCGTCTCGTCGACTCGCTGCTCGAGCGCCTCGACCTGATCACAGAGTTCCTGATACTCCGTGTTGTCCGCGAGTTCGCGGTCGGCCTTCTCGGACTCCAGTAACGCCTTCTTCGAGACGAGGGCGTAGTACTCCTGAATGTCGGCTTCGTAGTCCGAGCGATCGGCGACGTCCGCGACCATCTCGACGAGTTCGTCCTTCGAGACCGGTTTGACGAGATAGTCGTCGAAGCCCATCTCGATGATATCGAAGTCGGGGTCGACCGCCGTCACCATGACGACCCGCGAATCGTATCCCTGCCCGCGGATTCGCTCGAGAACTTCGTCACCGGAGAGCCCCGGCATCCGCCGGTCTAGCAGGACGACCTCGACGGAATCGCCCATCTTCTCGAGTGCCTCCTCGCCGTCGTACGCCGTCTCGATGGCCCACTCGCCCTGCAGCCACGCGGCGAACAGGTCCGCAAGTCGGGCTTCGTCGTCGACGACGAGCACCTCGGGCCCGTCATTCATGGGGTTTCCCCTCCGTTCTCTTCATCGATTACAGCCACGCGTCACCAATGGTACCTCTGGGTGATAAATCTCGCGACCAACTATCAGATCTGGGTGGCATAGTTGACACATAACCGACACGGACGCGAGATCGTTCGTCGAGCGGCGTCGCGTTCGCTTCGAAATCTGATAGATCGTCGGAGCGGCGGTCGGTTGCCGACGGCCGGATAGGGCCACCAACGCGATGAACTCGGCGCAATGGCCCGAACCGATCCCGCCGTTCAGCCGCGGTCGGTCGCCGTCGCTTATTTGCCTTCGAACTCCGGCTCCTCGTCGCCCATGAAGGCCGTAATACCCTCCATCAGGTCGTCGGTCGCCATTAGGTGTCCAAAGGCGGACGCCTCGTACTCGAGGCCGGCGTCCGTGTCGTCGCGGCCGGCGAGCATCGCGCGCTTGGCGAACCGCTGAGCGATCGGCGGGCCGCCGGCGAGTTCGGTCGCCAACTCGAGCGCGCGGTCCTCGAGTTCGTCGTTGGCGACGCGTTCGTTGACGAAGCCGTAGTCGGCCATCGTTTCGGCGTCGTAGCGCTCCGCGGTGAAGATAATCTCCTTGGCTCGCCCCTCGCCGACGATGTGCTTGAGCCGCTGGGTCCCGCCCCAGCCGGGAATGAGCCCGAGATCGAGTTCGGGCTGGCCGAACTCGGACCGGTCACTCGCCACGCGCAGGTCGGCACACGTCGCGAGTTCCATCCCGCCGCCGAGACAGAAACCGTCGATGCCGGCGACGACGGGCATGTCGCAGGCCTCGAGTTCGCCGAACGTCGACTGCCCCAGCCGCGAGAGTTCCTGTCCCTCGATCGGATCGGCACCGTCGCCGGCCATGCTCTGGACGTCCGCCCCCGCGGAAAATGCCTTCTCGCCCTCGCCGGTGACAAGGAGCGCTCGAACGTCGTCGTCGGCCTCGAGGTGCTCGATCGCCGTCGACAGTTCCTCGAGGAGGTCGTCGCTGATGGTGTTCATTCGGTGGGGGCGGTCGAGGACGACGTGACCGACCATGTCACCGGGGTACTCGACGCGGATCGTCTCGAAGTCCATCGCGTCCGCGTCCGCCTCGTCGTCGTAGAACCCGCCCGCTTCGGCCCGTTCCGCGAGGTATTCGGCGGGCGCGTATCGCTCGTGGCCGGTCTCCTCGTAGGCCGCCGTGAGCGTTTCGTGGAGCGCCTCGAGGCCGTAGTCGTCGACCAGTTTGACGGGGCCATCGGGGAAGCCGGCCCCGAGCTTGACGGCCTCGTCGATCGACTCCGGCGGGGCGACGTCGCCACCGATCAGCTTCGCGGCCTCGTTCGCCATCGTCGCGAGGAGCCGTTCCGTGACGAAGTCCGACTGTTGGTCGGTCGGGATATCGACGCCGTCGCCGTCCTCGTAATCGTAGAAGCCCTTGCCCGTCTTCTTGCCGAACTCCTCGTTTTCGACCTTCTCCGCGAGCAGCGGTGCCGGCTCGTAGGCCGCACCCAGCACCTCGTGCATGTACTCGAGGACGTGATAGCTGACGTCGTTGCCGACCTGGTCGCCGAGTTCGAAGCTCCCCATCGGCAGGCCCATGTCGTACTTCGTCGTCGAGTCGACCTCGGCGATGGTCGCCTCGTCCTCGCTGACGAGCCACGCAGCCTCGTTCATGAGGGGAACGAGAATGCGGTTGACGATGAACCCGGGCGAGTCCTTGTGGACCCGCACCGGCGTCTTGCCGAGGTCCTCGGCGAGCTCCGCCGTCAGATCGAGCGTTTCTTCGGCGCTCTCGGCACCCGCAATCACTTCCACGAGCGGCATTCGGACCGGCGGGTTGAAGAAGTGCATCCCGCAGAACTGCTCGGGACGGTCGGTGAACTCGGCGAGATCGGTGATCGAGAGGCTCGAGGTGTTCGTCGCGAAGATCGCGTGCTCCGGCGCGGCCTCCTCGAGTTCGGTGTACACGTCCCGTTTGATCTCCATCTGCTCGGGGACCGCTTCGATGACGAAATCGGTGTCGGCGACGGCCGCTTCCATGTCGACCAGCGGCGTCACCCGCTCTTTGGCGGCGTCGGCCTCCTCCTCGGTGAGCTGGTCGTTCTCGGCGAGCTTGTTCAGCGACCACTCGATCTGCTCGTAGCCGTTCTGAACGAACTCCTCTTTGATATCCCGCATGTTCACGTCGTAACCCGCCATCGCGGCGACCTCGGCGATACCGTGACCCATGTTGCCCGCACCCAGAACTGTGATGGTGTTGATGTCGTCGATGTCCATGGTCAGAAATCCTATTCGAACCCGTTTCAACGTTTCCCTCTCACAGAGTAGAAACGATAGTTCTGTTTACTACCGGTTACAAAGCTCTTTATCGTTTGCATCGTAACGATTGTCCATGGAATTCGGACTCAGCGAAGAACAGGAACAGATCCGCGACGAGGTCCGCCGGTTCGCCGAAAACGAGATCGTTCCGAACGCCGAGAAGTACGACACCGAAGAGAAGTTCCCCCACGAGATCGTCGACAAGGCCGCCGAGATGGGGCTGGTCGGCTCATCGATCCCGATCGAGTACGGCGGTGCCGGCTACTCCACCCTCGAGTCGGCCATCATTGCCGAGGAACTGTTCTCTCACGATCCCGGGATCGCGCTCTCGATCATGGCCTGTTCGTTCGGGACCGAAGCCATCCGCGAGTTCGGCACCGAAGACCAGAAAGAGCGGTTCCTCGAGCCGGTCGCGACGGGCGAGAAGATCTCCGGCGCTGCGATCTCGGAGCCCGATACCGGCTCGGACGTCTCGTCGGTCTCGACCCGCGCCGAGAAGGACGGCGACGAGTGGGTGATCAACGGCAACAAGATGTGGATCACCAACGGCACCGTCGGCGACTTCTTCGTCGTCTTCTGTAAGACCGACCCCGACGCGGACGGCCGCTACGACGGCTTCAGCCAGATCATCGTCGAGTCCGACCGTGACGGCGTCAGTTCGGACAAGATCACGGGCAAACTCGGTATCCGCGCCTCCGACACCGCCGAACTCATCTTCGACAACGTCCGCGTGCCCGAAGAGAACCTCGTCGGCGACCGGGACGCCGCGTTCCTCCAGCAGATGCATTTCTTCGACGCCACCCGAACCGGCGTCGCCGCACAGGGGCTCGGGATCGCCAAGGGGGCGCTCGAGGCCGCCCTCGACTACGCCGAGGACCGCGAACAGTTCGGGCAGTCCATCTCCGAGTTCCAGGCCATCCAGCACAAGCTCTCGGAGATGGCCACCGAGACGGAAGCCGCGCGGAACCTGACCTACAAGGCCGCCTGGAACGTCGACCAGGGCAACGACATCACCAAGCTGGCATCGATGGCCAAGGAGTACGCCTCCCGGGTCGCCGTCGAGGTGTCCAACGAGGCCGTCCAGATCCACGGCGGCGCCGGCTACGTCAACGACTTCCCCGTCGAGCGCTTCTACCGCGACTCGAAGATCACCCAGATCTACGAGGGCACCACCGAGATCCAGAAGAACGTCATCGCGCGGGAACTCCTCGACGACTAACGAAATTTTACGCTGCGGGCCGCCTTCGGCGGCCCTCGGTGAAATTTCGATCAAAAGCACTCCTCCTTCCTCTCCGCTCGTTTCTCTCGCTCCGAGTCAGTCGTCGGCCCGCTCGCTCACTTCGTTCGCTCGCGGTCGTCATTGGGTACCCGCCTGCCCTCCCCCGGGTCGCGCGGCTCTCGCAGTCGCTCGAGCCGCGCTCACGGCCACTGGCCGCTACTCGTTCGTCTCGTCAGGCGATCACGATCGCCACCGATAGCGCGACGAAGACCACGTGCGCGAAGCCGTGTCCGATCATCGCGGCCCCGGAGTCTGACGATGGAAGCGAGCGGGAACCCCTTTGTCGCAGCGGTCCCTACCGTCGGTATGCGAGAGTTGGTCTTCGCCCTGGAGTACGAACCCGGCTGTAACAGGGTGGCGGACGCGCTCGCCGACCACCCCGACGCCAGAATCCGGTCGCTATCGCTGCACGCCACCGACGAGCGCCTCTGGCGGGTCGACCACGTTACCGGTACGGCGGCGGCCCTCGCGGCCATCGAGGAGGCCTTTCTCAACAGCGACTACTACGCCGACTGCCTGGCGACCGACGACTGCGGCGCGACCCAGGCCACGCAGGTCCTCGACCGCACCGACGACACGCTCGTCCTCTACTCCGACTGGGAGCGCACCCCGACCTGTGCGTCCGTCCCGCACATCGCCCGCGATCACCTCGGCGACGGCGTGCTGTTCGAGACGCGGCACGAGGGCCGACACTACACGTGGCGGGTCGTCCACTCCGGCGAGGGCGACGCGGCGGGGTTCTTCGACGCCCTCGAGGCGGCGATCGGCGACAGCGCCCGGATGGAGATGCTCCGAACGGCCGACGCCGCCGCGTCGACGGGCGAACCGAACGACGGGGCGACCGGCCTCGCCCCCGAACAGGAGGCCGCGCTTCGGGCCGCGGTCGAACACGGGTACTACGAATCGCCTCGAGAGATCGATGTCGGCGACCTCGCCGCCCATCTGGATGTCCCCCGGTCGACGCTCACCTACCGGCTCCGCCGGGCCGAGGAACGGTTGGCCAAACGGTACGTCGCGGACGACGGATTTGCCGACGGGGCGCCGACGCCGCTCTAGCGGTTCCGTAGTGTCTTGGAATATTCCAACCAAGGCTTATCGAACTGACGCCCTTACCTCGACGTAATGAGTCATGAATCGGACGCGACGAGGGGCCCGGTCGGCGACGGCGAACGACGGGAGCTGACCGTCCGGCTTGCGGTCCCCGAGATGGACTGTCCGTCCTGTGCGGGGAAGGTCGACAAGAGCCTCGGGCGCGTCGACGGAGTCGTCGACGCCGACCTCAATCCGACAACCGGGACGGCCACGGTCACGTACGACCCCGATCGAACCGCCGAGGCCGACGTGGTCGACGCGATCGAGGGTGCCGGCTACGAGGTCACCGGGGGAACGGACGGCGGTGACGGAGCGATCGAGTCGGCGTCGAGCGCCGACGGCGTCGACGTCGCGCCGCCCTCGGAGGTCTGGACGAGTCCACGCGCGAAGAAGACGTGGCTCGGTGCGGTGTTCGTCGCCCTCGGACTGGGCTTCGAGTTCCTCCTGACGGGCGGGAACGTCGCGGTGGCGAGCGTTCTCGAGTACCCGCTTCACGTCGCGGACCTGTGCTTCCTCGGGGCGGTCGCCGTCAGCGGCGTCCCCGTCGTCCGGGGCGGCTACTACTCCGCGACGAACCGGAGCCTCGACATCGACCTCTTGATGGGAACGGCGATCATCGCCGCGACCGGCATCGGCTACTTCGTCGAGGCCGCGACGCTGGCCGTCCTCTTCAGCATCGCCGAACTGCTCGAGGACTACGCGATGGACCGGGCACGGGACTCCCTGCGCGAACTGATGGAACTCTCGCCCGACGAAGCCACCGTCAAGCGCGACGGCGAGGAAGTGACGGTACCCGCCGACGAGGTGGACGTGGGTGAGACCGTGGTCGTCCGACCCGGCGACAAGATCCCGCTCGACGGCACGGTTCGCGAGGGCGGAAGCGCGGTCGACGAATCGCCGATTACCGGCGAGAGCGTCCCCGTGGACAAGTCCGAGGGCGACGAGGTGTACGCCGGTTCGATCACCGCGGACGGCTATCTCGAGGTCGAGGTCACCTCGACGGCGGGCGACTCGACGCTCTCGCGGATCATCGAGATGGTACAGGGCGCACAAGCGAAGCAGACCGAGACCGAGCAGTTCGTCGACCGGTTCGCGGGGTACTACACGCCCGTCGTGGTCGTGCTGGCGATCCTGACCGCCGCCGTGCCGCCGCTGGTGATCGGCGAGCCGGTCACCGCAGGCGTCGCCGGCTACGAGATCGCGTTCGCTGGCGACTGGGGGACGTGGTTCGTTCGCGGGCTCACGTTGCTGGTGATCGCCTGTCCCTGTGCGTTCGTCATCTCGACGCCCGTGTCGGTGGTCTCGGGTGTCACGAGCGCCGCGAAGAACGGCGTCCTGATCAAAGGCGGCAACTACCTCGAGGCGATGGGCGAGGTCGACGTCATCGCCGTCGACAAGACCGGGACGCTCACGAAAGGCGAGCTGGCCGTCACCGACGTCGTCCCGGTCGGCGACACCGACGAGGCGACGCTGCTGCGCTACGCCGCCGGGCTGGAGCGACGCAGCGAGCACCCCATCGCCGACGCGGTCCTCGCCCGCGCCGACGAGGCGGGCGTCGGCGACCTCCCCGAGCCGACGGGGTTCGAGAGCCTGACCGGCAGGGGCATCCGCGGGGAGATCGACGTCTCCAGCGAAGCCGGCGGCTCGTCGGACTCGTCCGACGGTGGCGAGACCTACTACGCGGGCAAGCCCGCGCTGTTCGAAGAGTTGGGCTTCGATCTCTCGCGGGCTCGCGCAGCCGCCGACGGCTCGTCGGACCCGCGGACTGACGGTGGCGTCGCCCCCGAGGGTGCGGTCGAGGCCGGCGAGGCGACGTTCGACGAGGGGACGCTCGCCGCGCTCGAGCGAGAGGGCAAAACGGTCGTCCTCGTCGGGACGGAGACGTCGTTACTGGGCGCGATCGCGATCGCCGACGAGGTCCGACCCGCCTCGAGATGGGCGGTCGAGCGACTCCACGACCTCGGCGTCGAGCGCGTCGTGATGCTGACCGGGGACAACGAGGGGACGGCGCGGGCGATCGCCGAACAGGTCGGCGTCGACGAGTACCGCGCCGAACTCCTGCCCGACGAGAAGGTCACGGCCGTCGAGGAGCTGCAGGCGGCGTCCGGCGAGGTGGCGATGGTCGGCGACGGCATCAACGACGCGCCCGCGCTCGCGACCGCGGAGGTCGGCATCGCGATGGGCGCGGCCGGCACCGACACCGCCCTCGAGACGGCCGATATCGCGCTGATGGGCGACGATATCGGGAAGCTGCCGTACCTGTACGACCTGTCTCACACGGCCAACGGCGTCATCCGGCAGAACGTCTGGGCGAGCCTCGGCGTGAAGGCCCTGCTCGCGATCGGCGTGCCGCTGGGACTGGTGAGCGTCGCGCTGGCCGTCGTGGTCGGCGACATGGGGATGAGCCTCGGCGTCACCGGCAACGCGATGCGCCTCGCGAGCGTCGACCCCGAGCGGCCCGCGGACGCCGCGAGGGACGCTCGCTAACGCCGCATCGTCCGTCCGCCCGGGCCGGAGTGAGAGGCGGCGGGACCTCGAGACACCCGGCGACACGACTGCCGTGGCTCGCGTCTCCGTGGACGGGTAAGCCGACCGGACGCGTCGGGTGTCGCTGACGGGCCTCGAAATCGGGAGACCGGTACGCGAGTCGACTTTCTCCGGTGCTTTTGGCGAAGACCAAAACCAGAATATCGGCCCCAGATGCGTTGCAGCGTACGTTCTGCATCGTTCGGGACGAGGCCTAAACCCGGCCGACGATTACATCCACTCGATGACAAAAGCACCATCGAACGGTACCGACACGACGGGCGACGAGCGCCGATCGACGAGCCACGACCCGTCGACTGCAGGCATCGAGAACCGCATCGAGACCGAGGGCGATCCCGGCTCCGGTGGCGACCTTGAGTACGAGGTCGTGACGACACCGGTACTCGTCATTGGGGCCGGGGCGGCGGGTGCCCGCGTGGCGATCGAACTCGCCGAGTCGGGGGTCGAGCCGCTCGTGATCGGCAAGCGCGATCACGGCGACGCCCACACGACGTGGGCCGCCGGCGGCGTCAACGCCGCGCTGGGCTCGCTCGACCCCGAGGACGACTGGACGATCCACGCGGCGGACACGTTCAACGAGGGCCATCACCTGAACGATCCTGACGCGGTCGAGCTGACGACTCGGGAGATGCCCGACCGCATCCGCGAACTCGAGGCGTGGGGGATGCCGTTCGACCGGACCGCGGACGGCGACGTCAACCAGCGGTACTTCGGCGCGCAGTCCTACCGGCGGACCTGCTTCGTCGGCGACCGGACCGGCGAGGCCATGCTCGAGACGCTCATCGAACGAGCGCAGGCCCTCGACGTCCCCTACCGCGAGAACGTGATGATCACGCGCTTGCTCTCGGACGGGGAACGCGTCGACGGGGCCGTCGGCTTCGATATGGAGACCGGCGAGGGACTGCTCTTCCGAACGAATCACGTCGTCCTCGCGGCCGGCGGGTTCTCGGCGCTCTATCACCGCCACTCCTCGCGGGACGACGAGAACAACGGCGACGGACAGGCGCTGGCGCTCGAGGCGGGGGCGCGGCTCATGGATCTCGAGTTCGTTCAGTTCCATCCGACCGGGATGGTCGGCGACCGCTACGGCGAGGAGTGGGACGGTCGACTGGTCACGGAGGCGGTCCGGGGCGAGGGCGGCCGACTGTACAACGCGGCGGGCGAGCGGTTCATGGAGCGGTACTCGCCCGACCAGATGGAACTCGACGCCCGCGACGTCGTCGCGCGCGCCATCGCCCGCGAAGTCCGCGAGGGCCGCGGCACCGAGGACGGCGGCGTGTCCCTCGACATCTCCCACCGGGACGACCAATACGTCCGCGACCGGCTGCCGTCGATGGTCGAGCGCTTCGAGTCGCTGGGTGTCGACATCACCGCGGAACCGATGGTGGTCGGGCCGACGGCCCATTACACGATGGGCGGGGTCGACATCGACTTCCGAACCGGCGAGACCGGCGTGGGCGGCCTCTACGCCGTCGGCGAGACGGTCGCCGGCGTCCACGGCGCGAACCGCCTCGGCGGGAACTCGCTGGCCGAGACCGTCGCGATCGGCAAGCTCGTCGGCGACCACGTCGCGACCGTACTGACCGACGCCGACGAGGACCCCGCCGTCACCGACAGCCAGCGGGCGCTGGCCGAACGGGAGTTCGAGGCCCTCCGTGACCTCGCCGCCTCGGACGGCACCGTCACGCCGACGGAACTGCTCGAGGACCTCGGCGACCTGCTGTGGGACCACGCCGGCATCCTCCGCGACGACGCGGGGCTCCGGGAGGGGCTCGCGAAGCTGGACGCCCTGCGGGAACGTACCGCCGACCTCCGCGTCGAGGGCGACCGGACCTCGAAGTCGTTCGAGTACGCCGTGGACCTCTCGGCGAGTCTCACCGTCGCCGAGGCGATGCTCCGGGCCGCCCGCGAGCGAACCGAGTCCCGGGGCGCACACTACCGGACCGACTACCCCGAGACGGCCGACGACTGGCGGGTGAACCTCGTGCTCACGGCCGAACCGGCGGGGCTCTCGTTCGGGCGGCGCGGCGTCGGCGACCCCAGCCCGGCCGTCCGCGCAGCCCTCGAGGCGGACCACCAACTCGACTACCATCACCTCGAGTGAGGGCCGCGAGCGAGTCACCGAGACGCCTATTGGGCTCCGGTCCCCTACACCGTCTCATACCTGTCCATGAACGACGAGGCACACGCCGTCCTCCGGGAGGACCCCGTGATGGCCGGGCTGCTCGACCGACACGACCCCTACGTCGAACCGGACTGGTCCGAGTACGAACGACTCTGTATCTCGATCATCAACCAGCAGCTCTCGACCGCGAGCGCTGCAGCCGTCCGGGAGCGGGTCTTCGAGGTCTTGGAGGGAGCGGTGACGCCGGAATCGGTGCTGGCCGCCGACGAGGCGGCGCTTCGCGACGCCGGCCTCTCCGGGCGCAAGGTCGAGTACGTGCGAAACGCCGCCCGCGCCTTCCAAGAGAACGATTACACTCGAGCGGGGCTCGCCGGCCACTCCGACGCGGCGGTCGTCGACCTGCTGACCGAGATCAAAGGGATCGGCGAGTGGACCGCGCGGATGTACCTCCTGTTCGTTCTCGAGCGACCCGACGTGCTTCCCCTCGGCGATCTCGCGGTTCGGCGCGGGATCGAGGAGTTGTACGCCGGCGGCGACGAGTTGACCCGCGCGGAGATGCGAGAGATCGCCGAGCCGTGGCAACCGTATCGGAGCGCCGCGACGCGGTACATCTGGGCCGAATACGAGTCCGATTGAAACGGGGAACGCGTCTCGTCCACTGTGCGAGACGTGGCCCGACCGCTGCCAGCGGTAAGCACGTGCTACACGCGAGTCGGGCAATGAAACGGTTGCCGGCGGCGACGGCAATAGCGGATTACGACCCGGCTCGTGCCGGCCGCCAGAGGGTGGTCGAGAAACGAGACACTGACCCGACGGGACGGCCCTGGTGACTCAAGTGTGGGGTCGGTCACATGGCCTAGCGAGATGGCAGACGATACACCCCCGTCCGAGACGCCGGCGCAGCGACGACTGACGACCGATCCCGAGCGCATCAGGGAGTGGGCCGAGGCCCGCGACGCCGTCCCGATCAGGGTCCGGGACGGCGAGGGGCACGGCCACTCCTTCGCTCGCCGCGACGAGATGGGCGAGCACCACGAGGAGGTCACCTGGGACGAGTTCGTAGAGCGGTTCGAAGACGACGACCTCGTATTCGCCTACCACGAGGAAGAGCCGACCGGGGAGGGGATGGGCTTTTTCGAACTCGTCGAGCGCGACCGGGCGTTCGAACGCGCCGACCTCGGCCGGGACGAACTCGAGGATTCGCTGCGACGCGGCGAGACGGTGACGACGGAGATCGTCGAGACGCAGGTCGTCGAGACCGAAGTCGTCGAGCGCGATACGATCGAGAGCGAGGTGATCGACACGGAACTGGTCGAACGCGAGGTCGTCGACTCCGAACGCCTGTCCCGCGATATCGTCGACACCGAGTTCGTCGCCGACGACACCATCGAGGTGGCCGTCGACGAGACGCGCCTCGATACGATCGAGGAGATCGAACGCTACATCGTCGAGAGCCGCATCGTCGATATCGACATCGAACAGGACCAGGAGATGGAACGCGACGTCGTCGAAACGGACATCGAACTCGAGAGTGTCCAGCGCTCGATCCTCGAGAGCGACGTCCTCCGGTCGAGCGTGACAGCCGACGACGTCCTCGAGCGGGAGGTCATCCAGAGCCAGCGCACCGAGGGCGACGCCGTCCGGAGCGAACTCATCGAGCGTCGCACCCTCGAGGAGGAACTCGACGAGCGGCTGGAGATGCGATACGTCCTCGAGGAGTCCGAACTGGTCGAGTCCGACGTGGTCCGCAGCGAGATGCTCGAGGGCGAGATCATCGACGTCGAGGAGTACGGCTCGATGGTGACCGGTGAGACCGCCGAAATCGCGGGTGACGAGACGATGGCGGACGCCGGCTCCGACGCCACAGGTATCGATGGCGAGGAAGCGACGGCGACCGGCGGGACGGCGCCGACGGTCGAACTCTCACAGGACGAGCAGGGGAAAGACGTCATCGACGAGTCGGGCCAGCAGATCGGTATGGTCGCCGAGGTCGAGGGCCAGACTGCCTACGTCGATCCGGAGCCCGGGCTGACGGACCGGCTCAAAGCGCGCATGGACTGGGGCGGTCACGGCGACGACGACTATCCGGTCGACGCCGCTCAGATCACGGAGATCACGGCCGACGAGGTCGTCATCCGCAGCGAGTAGAGAAATCGGTCGCGACGGGGAACCGCGACCGGGCGACGATCGGTCCCAGCGAACGAGACGGTTCGTCGGCGATGCGTCAGCGGCGGCGCGATCGCTCGCTCACTCGAGGTCGAAGCGGTCGTTGGTCATGACCGTGTGCCAGGCGTCGACGAAGTCCTCGACGAACTTCTCCTCCTCGCTCGCGTAGACGTCCGCGATGGTCCGCAGTCGGGAGTTCGAACCGAAGATGAGGTCGGCACGGGTGCCCGTCCACTCGACCTCGCCCGTCTCGCGGTCACGCAGTTCGTAGATCTCCGCGGACCCCGCGGCCTGCTCCCACTCGTAGTCCATGTCGAGCAGGGTCACGAAGAAGTCGTTGGTCAGCGTCTCCGGCTCGTCCGTGAAGACGCCGTGGTCGGAGGCCTGGTAGGTCGCGTTCAGTACGCGCATGCCGCCGACCAGCACCGTCATTTCCGCGGGCGTCAAGTCCAGCAGGTCAGCGTGGTCGACCAGCAGGTCCTCGGCCGGCTGGTCGTATTCGCCGCCGAAGTAGTTACGGAACCCGTCGACTTCCGGTTTGAGCGCCTCGAACGACTCCTCGTCGGTCTGCTCCTGCGAGGCGTCCGTCCGTCCGGGTTCGAACGGAACCGTCACGTCGTAGCCGGCGTCCGCCGCAGCCCGTTCGACGGCCGCGTTGCCGCCCAGCACGATGAGATCGGCGAGCGAGACCCGAACGTCGTCGGATCGCGAGCCGTTGAACTCCTCCTGGATCGCTTCGTAGGTCGCCAACACCGTCTCCAGTTGCTCCGGCTCGTTGACCTCCCAGCTGCGCTGAGGCTCGAGGCGGATGCGAGCGCCGTTCGCGCCGCCGCGCTTGTCGCTGTCGCGGTAGGTCGACGCCGCCGCCCAGGCGGTCGTGACCAGTTCGGAGACGGACAGTTCCGAGTCGAGGATCTCCGCCTTGAGGTCGGCGGCTTCTTCCTCCCCGATCAGTTCGTAGTCGGCATCGGGGACGGGGTCCTGCCAGACGAACGTCTCCTCGGGCACGTCCGGTCCGAGGAATCGCTCCGGTGGACCCATGTCGCGGTGGATCAGCTTGTACCACGCCCGCGCGAAGGCGTCCAGGAACGCCGGTGGGTTGTCGCGGAAGTTCTCGATGATCTCCCGGAACTCCGGATCGCGCTTGAGGGCGACGTCCGTCGTCATCATCATAGGGGCGTGCTTCTCCGACGGATCGTGGGCGTCCGGCACGGTGTCTTTCGCCTCCTCGTCTTTCGGTTCCCACTGCTTTGCGCCGGCGGGACTTTCCGTCAGCTCCCACTCGTAGTCGAGCAGGTTGTCGAGGTAGGAGGTATCCCACATCGTCGGCCAGGCGTTCCACGCACCCTCGATGCCGCTGGTGGTCGTTTCGGAACCCGTGCCGGAGTCGGGCCAGCCGAGACCCTGCTCCTCGATGGGCGCGGCTTCGGGCTCGGGACCCATGTCGTCGTTGGCGGCACCGTGGGCCTTGCCGAACGTGTGTCCGCCGGCGATGAGGGCGGCGGTCTCCTCGTCGTCCATCGCCATGCGGCCGAACGCCTGCCGGATCCGCGTCGCCGACTCGAGGGGCTCGGGGTTGCCGTCCGGTCCCTCGGGGTCCACGTAGATGAGCCCCATCACGGTCGCGCCGAGCGGCTCATCGAGTTCGTCGTCCTCGTCGAAGCGGGCGTCCTGGGGCGCTTCCCACTCGCTTTCGGGCCCCCAGTAGACGGCTTCGTCGGGCTCGAATTTGTCCTCGCGTCCGCCGGCCCAGCCGAGGGTCTCCATGCCCATCGACTCGAGGGCGGTGTTCCCGGCGAGGACGATCAGGTCGCCCCACGAGAGCTTGCGGCCGTACTTCTGCTTGATCGGCTCGAGCAGGCGTCGCGCCTTGTCGAGGTTCCCGTTGTCGGGCCAGCTATTGAGCGGCGCGAAGCGCTGGGTCCCGCCGGAGGCACCGCCGCGGCCGTCGGTGGTGCGGTACGTGCCGGCGCTGTGCCAGGCCATCCGGATGAACAGCGGACCGTAGTGGCCGTAGTCGGCGGGCCACCAGTCCTGGGACGTTGTCATCAGGTCTTTGAGGTCCGCTTTTACCTCTTCGAGGTCGAGTTGCTGGAACTCCTCGGCGTAATCGAACTCCTCGCCGTACGGACTGACATCGGTCGCGTTCTGATCGAGAACGTCCAGGTTCAACTGATTCGGCCACCACTCGTGGTTCCGCTTCCGTTTGTTGTCGCTCATAGATGGTTCGTACGGATGGGAAAACGGATTGAGTAATAATATATGTACCGATCACAACTTCAGCTTCAGGTTTCGGACACTATATTTTCGATTGCGGAAAGCGAAGTGCCTGGCCACGAGAGGTGCGGCGCGGCAGCGGACGATATTACGCGAGTGCGCCCACCCGAGAGCGCGAGCAATACGCTGTCGGCCAGTACAGCTACCCCGATCGAGGCGGCGCTCGGTCTCGAGTCGGGACGGATCGGCCGGGTGGCGTCCCGAGACGGCAGGGACAGACCGTAACAGCCGATTACGTGCCGGGTTTGCGGCCCGTCAGGTCGACGATCAGGTAGTCGTCGATGTCGTTCATGCGGCTGGCCGGGACGACGAGTTTGCCGTCGTCGTTCGTGTCGAACCCGCGAACGTCGTCGGTCGTCGGGGTAACGAGCAGTCGTTGGAGTTCGCCGGTTTCGACGTTCATCGTGATGTTGTGAACCGTCCCGATTTTCGTCCCGTCGGAGCCCATCACCGGCGTGTCGGAGAGCGTGGAAGCGAGGACCGTCGTCATGTGAGTCGCCTTTCGCAAAACAGATCAATAAAATAACCGGAAGCGGAGGCGCCGACCGACGGCTCACGGGTAGGCGGTCCGTCCCTGTGGCTTACTCTTCTTCCTCTTCCGGCGTATCGGCGGCGTCGCTATCGATCCGACGGCTGACGTCGACCTGATAGTTCCCGAGAATGTCACGACCGAGCAAGACGGGGTAATCCATGTGACTGCGGTCCTCGACGCTGGCCGTGACGGTGTGTTGGTTGCCGCCGACGCCGACGACGACGTCGACGACGGGTCGGCTCTTGGACTGTTTGCTGCTGCCGGAGCGAATCCGGGTGATGGACTTGATCGGCCCGGCACCGATGTCGGCGGCGAGGCTGGTATCGATGCTCGTCCGCGTCGCGCCCGTGTCGGACTTCGCGAGCACCGACTTCGAGCCGCTCGTGCCGGAGAGTACGACCTCCTCGGTATACCCGATGACGGCGGGCTCCGTATCCTTCGACACCGATTCCGGGGGCTGGGCGGTCGGTCGGGAATCGTCGAGGACGTTCGCGATGTCGCGCACGCGGTCGTCGTCCACCTCCCCGCCGGCGCGTTCGATCGCCAGTTTCGCGATGTAAGGTGCCGGGCTCACCTGGGTCGCCTCGTACAGCCCTTTGAACCCCGCCGTCGGGTTGACCTCGAGGACGAACCATCCCTCGTCGCCCTCGACGAGGTCGACGCCAGCATAGTCGAGATCGACGATATCCGCCGCTCGCTTGGCCATCTCGCTTGCTTCCGCGGGGAGGTCCTCGGTCGCGTCCTCGACGGAGCCGCCGAGAGCGACGTTGGTTCGCCAGTCGTTGTCCGGCGCGTAGCGGTACATCGCGGCGACGATCTCGCCGCCGACGACGTAGACCCGTAGGTCGCGGTGGCGAACGTCCTCCTGATCGACGAGTTCCTGCAGGAAGGCATAGCGGTTGCCGACCTTCGCGTTGACCGGATCGTCGGGCCCCACCTTCCAGGTCCCGCCGCCGTGAGTGCCGATCGCCGTCTTGTACACCGCTTCTTCGCCGTACCGTTCGCGTGCGGCGTTGAGCTTCTCGCCGCTGAGCGCGAGCGTCACGTCCGGGGTTCGAACGTCGTTCGATGCCAGCGCGGTCGCCGTCGAGAGCTTATGCATTGCCGTCATCACCGCGCTCGGTTCGTTGAGCGTCGGCACCAACTGGGAAAAGGCGTTGACCAGCCCGAGTTCCTCGGCGGGCTGTTCGGTGTTCGACAGCAGCATTCGGTTCGCGATCACGTCGACCTCGGGCTCGAGGAGCGGACTCCCGTCGGCGACGCTGATCGACGTGTTTTCGCTCCGGAGCCACTCGCTGTCGTGCCCGAGCTCCTCGACGGCGTTGAGAATCGCCTTCGTTTCCTTGCTCGTATGCAGACTCAGTACCCCAACGGTCACGGGATCGGCAACAGCCATACGAACTAGACGCCGACTCCCCGGATAAGCATTGGCAGTTCGTTCAGTTTCGGTTGCGTGACTGATAGGCCGACGGCCGGACCGCTCAGCCGATGACGGACCGTACCTGTCCGGGGTCGACGAGTCCGCTCAGTACCGCCAGCGCACCCCACGTGATCGCACCCACGGCGATCGCGCCGCCCAGCATGAGCAGACTCGAGACCAGCGGCGTCACGAGCAACACCGTGACCGCCATCACGCCCGTAATGGCACAGATCATCGCGGTCGTCCGGGCGATCCCCACCACGTTCAGGCCGAGTTCGGTGTGGACGATATAGAGGTTCACGGCGACGTACACCGAATGCGTCGCGACCGTCGCGATCGCGGCGCCGACGACGCCGATCGTCGGGATCAACAGGACGTTCAGCCCGAGGTTGGCCAGCGCCGTCCCGCCCTTCGCGACGGCGCGCGCTCGAGCGCGTCCGAGGTAATCGAGGCTGTCGCTGGTCAGGTTCGTGATCGCCTGGAGGACGACGAAGCCGGCGAGCACCTGCAACACGGGGGCGGCCCCGGCGTAGTCCTCCCCGATAACCATCGTCAGGAACGGCTCCGCGACGATCGCGAGGCCGACCGCCGCCGGAATATAGAGCAACAGGACGTTCGTCAACGACGTCTGATAGATCCGTCTGGCCTCCTCGAGTTCGCCGGCCGCCTTCTGTTCGCCGAAGTTCGGCGAGATGGTGAATCCGAGCGACTCCGCGGGCGCGAGCACGAAGTCGGTGATCTGCTTCGCGAGGGTGTAGAAGGCGACCGCGGCGGGATTGAGGAACACGCCCACCAACACGATGTCGATCTGCTTGTCGATGACGTTCGCGCTTCGGGTCGCCGTCAGCGGGATACTGTACTCGAGCAGCCGACGTGAGAGTCCGTCTTCGTACTCCGCGGCGGTCTCGTATCGCCTGTAGAACCCGTAGTAGAGGATACCCATGCCGACGGCGGCGGCGATCGCGTAGCCGACGATATAGCCGAAGAACGCGCCGAGGGCACCGAGGCCCGCCAGGACGAAGGCGACGGCAAAGAGGAGCCGACCGGCCCCGCTGATCGCCTGGACGATCGCGCTGTAGCCGAGGTGGTTGAACCCCTGTAACGCCACCTGTGCGAAGGTGCTGCCCGAGAAGACGACCAGATAGAGGACGCCCGCGGCGAGAAACGGGGCCGCGCCGGGATCACCGAGCACGGCCGCGATCCGCTCGTGAAAGAGCAACAGGGCGTAGCCGACGACCGTCAGCAGGACGATCTTGGCGGTGACCACCGATCTGAGGAGGTGTGGAACCTGCCCCGGATCGGACTCCCGGTACTCCGAGATGTACCGCGCGACGGACCTGCTGAGCCCGAGGTCCGCGAACAACTGGACGATAGCCAGGATGCCGATCGCCCAGTACAGCGCGCCGTACCCGTCCGGGTCGAGCAGGTACCGCGCCAGCACGAACATCAACAGCGCGCTCGAGAGCATGTAGATGGCGCGCGCAACGAGCGTTGCTTTGAAACCGTGGATGATGTGGTCTTCCCTGTTCATAGTCGACGCGGACGGTGCGACACTCGTGACTGACCGAAGTCGAGAGCGACCAACGTGGTCGGAGACTCGCGGCATCGGTCAATTGTAATGGGGAGCCAACAGCCCGAAAGCGGCCACAACAGAATCGGCGGGGGAGTTCGTTCCGGGTCGTGGCTCCGTCGTCGGCGACGGTTCGACTGCAACCGGGGGCGGATCCCCTGTAATGCCACTCAAATTGCCGAAACACGCACATACAGGTGGCTGAGACAACAATTCCGCCGTAGCGGACAGAGACGCGGGTTGAACTGAACGGCGGGATCAGTGAAGCGGCGACCGCGTCCGTGTCCCGTCCGTGGCGTACGACGGGGGCGGCGACCTACAGGTACGAGGCGTCCCACCGCGTCGCTTTCCGCCGATTGCCACACTCGTTGCACTCGATCCGTCCCATCGCGTCCATCGCGTTATCGATCGAGTCACAGTTCCCGCAGAACCACGCGTACAGTTCGTGTCGGTCCGGGCTCTCGTAGGCCGTGTAAAACGGGGCGCGCGTCCCGCGGGTGGCCTCGCCGTAGCTCACGTAGAGCGTCCGGCCGTCGACCGTGACTTCGTCGATCGCGCCCCACTCGCCGTCGTCCTCGAGATCGGACTCGACGTAGACGTTCTCGGTGAACGTTTCGTCGCCGATCTCGACCTCGCGCTGGCCGGCCTGTTCGAAGCCGTGGCTCCGGTAAAACTCGTTGCCGCCCTCGTTGTCCTCGAGGACGAAACAGCGAATCTGATCCGCGCCCGTCTCGAGGAGTGCCTCGCGAGTGCGGACGAGCAGTCGCACGCCCGTGGCGTCGCCGCGGTGGTCGGGATGGACGTGCAGCCAGAGGAGGTGTCCCGTCTTCGACTGCTGGCCGACCAGTTCGCTCTGGGAGAACCCGACGACGTCGCCGTCGCGTTCGACGATCTGGAAGAGCGAGCGGTCGTCTGCGAGTTCGTCGGGAAACGCGTCGCCGTACCATTGCTCGATCGCGTCGTCGATGGTTCCCTCGTCGATGAAGGCCGTGTACGTGGAACTGAGCGAATCGCGGGCGATCGAGCGAATCGCATCGGCGTCCGAACGGGTCGCTTCGCGGATATCCATGCGTGTCCATATCACACCGAGATACAAAACGTATGCCCACGGCCGCAAATTTTGATCGCCGTTGTTCGGGGGAACGCCCCGTTCTCCGCGAAAAGCACCACCGACGACTCGAGGCCGGGCCGGACGCTCATCGTGGACGGTGAAGGGAGAAGATTCACGGTGGTGCCCCCGGAGAACGTCATATGAGCGACGACGCGGCGACCGAACCGCCCGACCGGGCGGCGGACTCCGAGCCGATGGCCGAAGCGTTTACGTACAACGGCGGCCGGGTCGACCCCGGCGAATCGGCGAACATTCGCTACGGGATCAGCGAAACGTATCTCGGGGACCCGGTCAGGATTCCGGTCACGGTCATCAACGGCGAGCATCCGGGGCCGACGATCTTTCTCTCCGCGGCGGCACACGGCGACGAACTCAACGGGATCGAAGTCGTCCGTGAGGTGGCCCACGACTGGGACCACTCCGTACTCCACGGGACGTTAGTCTGTCTCCCGGTGATGAACGTGCCGGGCTTTCTCGCACAGGAGCGGTACTTGCCGATCTACGACCGGGATCTGAACCGGTCGTTTCCCGGTCGGGAGGGGTCGACCAGCGCCAGACGGATGGCCCACCGGATCTACACGAACTTCATCGAACCGTGTGACATCGGGATCGACTTCCACACGTCGACGCGCGGCCGAACGAACATGCTCCACGTCCGCGCGAACATGGAACAGTCGGACGTCGCCAGGCTCGCGAAGGCGTTCAGTTCCAACGTCATCATCGCGGGCGAGGGACCCTCCGGGACGCTCCGACGGGAGGCGACCGAAGACGACATCCCGACGATCACCGTCGAAATGGGCGAGGCCCACCGGTTTCAGCGCCGCCTGATCGACCGCGCGCTCACCGGCGTCGCGAGCGTCCTGGCCGAATTCGGATTTCATCGCGAATCGTCGGTCCACTGGCCCGGCTGGCGGACCGTCATCGACGACGACAACGAGAAAACCTGGCTCCGCGCGGACGCCGGCGGCATCGTCGACATGAAACGCGGCCGCGGCGCGCTCGTCGAGGCCGGCGAAGCGATCTGTACCATCACCAACCCGTTCAAGGAAGAGGAAGACATCGTTACCGTCGAAGCGCCGTTTACCGGCCTCATCGTCGGCGTCCTCGAGAACCCCGTCGTCTATCCGGGGAACCCCCTCTGTCACCTCGTCGAGCTCTCGCCGGACACGCTCACCGCCCTCGAGCGCGAGCGGACACCGGAGAGTTCGCGATCCGAACTCCGGCAGAACGACTGACGATCCCCGGCGATGGATCGGGCGGTAACTGCCGCCCGAACGAATTCGGGAATCCGCCGCGACGGCGGTCCCGTTCCGTCTCTATTGGGCCGGCCCGAGGCTGCGAGCGGAGCGATAAAAGTAACTTCTATACCCCCACGGTCAAACGGTCCACATGAGCGCATGAGTCAGTCTTACAATCGCGGTCTCGTCGAGGACTTCGGTCGCTGGAAGGAGTTCTCGGCCGGCATGTGGGCGTGGATCTTCCACAAGTTCACCGGGTGGGTGTTAATCGGCTACCTGTTCACCCACATCGCCGTGTTGAGCACTTCTATCGGTGGCGCACAGGGCGAAACGACGATGGTCGGCGGCGAGGAACTCAACGTGTACACTGCGACGCTGCAGGGACTCGAGGGGCTGTTCCTCATCCGACTGCTCGAGGTCGGCCTGCTCGCGGTCGCCGTCTTCCACATCCTGAACGGGCTGCGCCTGTTGATGGTCGATCTCGGCGTCGGGCTCGAGGCCCAGGACAAGAGTTTCTACGCCTCGCTGGTGTTGACGGGCGCGATCACCGTCGCGAGCGTCCCGACCTTCCTGACGGGGGTGACCATCTAATGGCGGAACGATACTCCTCGTTTACCCCCGGCGGCACCGGCTGGTTCCTCCAGCGGATCACGGCGGCGTTTCTCGTCGTCGTTCTCGCCTTCCACTTCTTCCTCCTGCACTTCGTCAACCACGCGTACGAAGTAACCTTCATGGGGACACAGACCCGAATGCAGAACGTCGGATACTTCCTGACGATGGTCCTGTTCCTGATCACCGCCACGTTCCACGGCGTCAACGGCGTCTACAACGCCCTCGTCAATCAGGGACTCGAGGGGGGACGGAAGAAGGCCGTGCTGGCAGTACTGACCCTCGCCAGCGTCGCACTCGTCGCACAGGGTATCTACGTCGCGCTCGCGATGCGAGGCATGATCTAATATGAGTACACAACAAGCCGAACCCGAAAGCCAAGAGGCACCGGAGGACCCGGCGATGAAAGGGGCAGAATCGCCGGCGGCCGACGAACAGACCGGCGGCGGGATGGTCGACGACCACGCCGAAAAACGAGCGGAACTCGAGGGGGAGACGGTCCACATCAAGGTGTTCCGGTACGACCCAGAGGTCGAGGGCAAGCAGGAACCCCGCTTCGACGACTTCCACGTTCCCTTCGAGAAGGGGATGACCGTTCTCGACGCGGTCATGTACGCCCGCGACGAGTACGATTCGTCGCTTACCTTCCGACACTCCTGTCGGCAGGCCGTCTGTGGCTCCGACGCCTTCTTCGTCAACGGCAAGCAGCGACTCGGCTGTAAGACCCAGATTTCCGACTTGGAGCAGCCGGTTCGCATCGAGCCGCTGCCCCATCAGGAGGTCGTCAAGGACCTGGTCGTCGACATGGACCACTTCTACGACCAGATGCACACCGTCGAGCCGTACTTCCAGGACGAGGACACGCCCGCGACCGAGGACCTCGAGGAGCAGCGCCAGACCCCCGAGAACCGCGAGAAGATCAAGATGTCCTCGCGGTGTATCTGGTGTGGCGCGTGTATGTCCTCGTGTAACATCGCGGCCGGCGACAACGAGTATCTCGGTCCCGCGGCGATCAACAAGGCCTACAAGTTCGCGATGGACGACCGCGAGGACGAGCAGATCAAGGAGCATCGACTCCGCATTCTCGAGCAGGAACACGGCGTCTGGCGGTGCCAGACACAGTTCTCCTGTACCGAGGTGTGTCCGAAGGACATTCCGCTCACCGAGCACATTCAGGAGCTCAAGCGGGAAGCAGTCAAGAAGAACCTGAAATTCTGGTAATCATGTACGAACACGACGTTATCGTGGTCGGCGCCGGCGGCGCCGGCCTCCGGGCCGCGATCGCAGCGCACGAAGCAGGAGCGGACGTGGCGATGGTCTCGAAGCTCCATCCCGTCCGCAGCCACACTGGCGCGGCGGAGGGTGGCATCAACGCCGCCCTCCAGGAGGGGGACGACTGGGAACTCCACGCCTACGACACGATGAAGGGGTCGGACTACCTCGGCGACGCGCCGGCGGTCGAGACCCTCGCCAAGAACTCCCCCGAGGAGACGATCAACCTGGAACACTGGGGCATGCCCTTCTCCCGCGAGGAAGACGGCACCGTCTCCCAGCGGCCGTTCGGCGGGCTCTCCTATCCCCGAACCACGTACGCCGGAGCCGAGACGGGGCATCACCTGCTGCACACGATGTACGAGCAGGTCGTCAAACGGGGCATTCAAGTCTACGACGAGTGGTACGTGATGAACCTCGCGACGACCGACGAGGCCGATCCCAACGACCGCGAGTGCCACGGCGTCGTCGCCTACGACGTTCAATCCGGCAACATCGAGGGCTTCAAAGCGAACCAGGGCGTCGTCCTCGCGACCGGCGGCCCCGGCCAGGCCTTCGATCACACCACCAATGCCGTCTCCTGTACCGGCGACGGCCACGCGATGGCCTATCGCGCCGGCGCACCGCTCGAGGACATGGAGTTCATCCAGTTCCACCCCACGTCGCTGCCGTCGACGGGCGTCCTCATCAGTGAGGGCGTCCGCGGCGAGGGCGGCATCCTCTACAACAGCGAGGGCGAGCGGTTCATGTTCGAGCACGGCTACGCGAACAACTCCGGCGAACTCGCCTCACGCGACGTCGTCGCCCGCGCCGAACTCACCGAAGTCGACGAGGGCCGCGGCGTCGAGGACGAGTACGTCCATCTGGACATGCGCCACCTCGGCGAGGAACGCATCATGGACCGCCTCGAGAACATCCTCCACCTCGCGGAGGACTTCGAGGGCGTCGACGGCCTCGTCGAGCCGATGCCGGTCAAGCCCGGCCAGCACTACGCGATGGGCGGCATCGAAGTCGACGAGAACGGCCAGACCTGCGTCAACGGCCTCTACGCCGCCGGCGAGTGTGCCTGCGTCTCCGTCCACGGCGGCAACCGGCTCGGCGGGAACGCCCTGCCGGAACTGATCGTCTTCGGCAAACGCGCCGGTCGCCACGCCGCCGGCGAGGATCTGGGCGACCCCGAGATCCGGACCGGCTACGGTGACGACGTCGAGGACGAGACCGAGACCGACCTGCCCGTCACGCCGGGCGACGCGGGAGTCGACACGTCCGGCGGCGTCGCCGCGGACGGCGGCGTCACGGCCGACGCCGAAGGGGTTCTCGAGCGCACCGTCGAGACCGCTCGCCAGCGCGTCGATCGCCTCATGGACAAGGAAGACGGCGTCCAGCACGCCGAAATCCGCGCGAAGCTCCAGAAGGCGATGACCGACTACGTCAACGTCTTCCGGACCGAGGAGGGCGTCAAGAAGGCGCTGCGGCTCATCCGCGAGTGCCGACAGGAGTACCAGGACGTCTACGTCGACGACCCGTCGCGGACGTTCAACACTGACCTCCAACAGACCATCGAGACGCGCAACCTGATCGACGTCGCCGAAACGATCGCGCTCGGCGCGCTCGTCCGCGACGAGTTCCGCGGCGCACACTGGCGCAAGGAACACCAAGAACGCAAGGACGAGGAGTGGCTCAAACACACGCTCATCTCGTGGGACGACGGCGAACCCTCGATCTTCTACCGACCGGTCATTCTCGAGGGCGAGAACAAGACCTACGAGCCGAAAGAGCGCAGCTACTGACGCCGTAGGCCGGCCGCTCGGCCGGTTCCGCCCTGCCGTACCAGCAAAGCTAAACGGCACGCCACGCTATCGTGGCTCGGTATGTTATTGTCGGGAACGGTCGTTGCTGACGCCGAAACCGTGATTCACGACGGTGCCGTCGTCGTCGAGGACGACCTGATCGTTGCCGTCGGAGACCGGTCGACGTGTCTCGAGGAGTATCCCGATCACGACCGCGACTCGTACGACGTGCTCGCACCGGGCACCGTCGGCGCACACGTCCACTCCGTCCAGAGCCTCGGGCGCGGCATCGCCGACGACACCGAGTTACTCGAATGGCTCTACGAGTACGTGCTGCCGATGGAAGCGTCGCTGTCACCGGCCGCGATGCGAACTGCCGCCGAACTCGGCTACCTCGAGATGATCGAGAGCGGGACCACGACCTGTATCGATCACCTCTCCGTCGATCACGCGGCACAGGCGTTCGAGGCGGCTCGCGAACTCGGCATCCGCGGCCGCCTCGGGAAGGTCATGATGGACAAGGACGCGCCGCCGGGGCTGCTCGAGGACACCGACGAGGCGCTCGAGGAGAGCGAGCGGCTCATTCGCCGGTACCACGGCGTCGATGGCGGCCGCATCCGGTACGCCGTGACACCGCGGTTCGCCGTGAGCTGTACCGAGGCCTGTCTGCGCGGGGCTCGACACCTCGCCGACGACTACGACGGCGTGATGATTCACACGCACGCGAGCGAGAACCGGGGTGAAATCGAGACCGTCGAGGACGAAACCGGCCGCCGGAATATCCAGTGGCTCGACGAGGTCGGGTTGACCGGCGAGGATGTCGTGCTCGCACACTGTGTCTGGACCGACGAGTCCGAACGCGAACTGCTCGCGGAAACCGGAACGAACGTCACCTATTGTCCCTCTTCGAATATGAAACTCGCCAGTGGCGTCGCACCGGTGCTCGACTATCTGGATCGGGGGATCAACGTCGCGCTGGGCAACGACGGGCCGCCGTGTAACAACACGCTCGATCCGTTCACGGAGATGCGACAGGCGAGCCTCCTCCAGAAGGTCGATCGACTCGAGCCCGAAGCGCTGCCGGCGCGGACGGTGTTCGAAATGGCGACGATCAATGGCGCACGGGCGGCGGGATTCGATCGCGTCGGGAAACTGCGCGAGGGCTGGAGCGCCGACATCATCGGCCTCGAGACGGAGGTTACCCGTGCGACGCCGATTCACGATGTCCTCTCACATCTGACGTTCGCCGCACACGGCGACGACGTGCAGTTCACGATGGTCGATGGAACCGCGTTGATGCGCGATGGCGAGGTGCTCGTCGCAGACGCCGGGGCAATCAGGTCACGAGCCCGCGAATTCGCTGCCGAACTGGATGTCACCTGCTGACGAGACCCGATTCGACGATCGACGTTCGGTGGCGGAGAGCTCCCGACGCCGGTGCTCGCGCCGGTCGCCGGCCGTCCGATTTTGGCTCCCGAATCGATACCGCCGACCCGCGAACCCCCGATAGCGCCGGCAATACCGGAGTTCGACCGTCGGAAGGGTGGAAAGACGACGCTGGACGTACCGTTCAGTACTCCGAGTGTTGACCAGTTGGTGCAGGCCCCTCACGCGGAGCAGGCCCGGCTGTCGTGGTCCGCTCGAGTCACGGCTCCGCCGGACGGAACCGGTGTCGGACACTCGATTTCGACAACTGACGATGCACAATTTTAATATCGTCGAACCATCGAACCAGTAATATGACTCAGAGCGGAAAGTCACGATCGACGGTATCGATTCCCGACGACATCGAGTCCGCACAGGCGAAACTCGTCTACCTCTACATCTCCGTGTGGCCGGCCGCGACGCCGGGGGATATCTGTACGGCGCTCGCACTCAACAAGGGAACCGTCCTCTCGATCGCCGGAACGCTTCGGGATCGCGGCTACCTCGAGCGGCGGGACGGCGGGTACGAACTCGCCTGAGGGAGCCCCCCGTCGGGAACGGCGGGAATTCGACCGGCGCTTAGGACCCCGGTCGACGGGAAACGGTCAGCTACTGTGGGACTGCTGCGGTCCGACGGCAACTCACTCGCTTTCGATGCATCCGAACGGAGTGCGGCCGGCTCGTCGTTCGCCGAAGGATGTCTCGTTGTAGAACTGAACCCAGCGTACAGACCGTGGGCAACGGCGAGGGCACCTAGAGTTCGATTCGCTCGACCAGTTGCTCGCGGTTTTCGTTCGTGTTGAGCGCGACGATCCGGATCTGATCCTCGAGTCCCGAATCCTTGAGTTTGGCCTTGAGCAGGTTGTCGACCTGGTAGACGCCCGCGGCGTTGGTCATCTCGATTTCGACCATGACGGGGGTGGTGTCGCCCCCCTGGAGCGAGACGCGACTGATGGCCTGACTCGAGAGGGTGTTGATCCCCCGGCCGCCGGACTCGTAGGGGATTCGGGAACGCCCTCGTTCCATGTCGAGAGCGTCGGCGACGCGGATGACGCCGGCTTCGGTCGTCAGGGGCGTCTCGGCGGTGTGATGGCAGAGGATCGCATGGAGAGTCTCGCCTTTCATCCGGACGGTGTCGGCGGCGTCGTAGAACTCGGGGAGGATCCGCTCGAGGATGTCCGCGGCCAGCGGAATCGAGTAGTAGGCGTGGCTGTCGCGGTGGACGACGTGGCCGACGTCGTGGAGGGTCGCAGCGAGCGCGATGATGACCGCCTCGTCTTCCTCGTCGAGACCCTGCTGGCGTGCCCCGTTGAAGTCGACGTCACCGGCCTTGAGGAGGTCGTACAGACACAGCGCCCGGTTGCGAACGATCTCGATGTGCTTCGTTCCGTGATCGTTGTACCGCATCCGGTCGACCGCGTTGACGTTCTGCGCCTCGAGATAGGCCGTGATCTCCGCGTCGTCTTCGATGTACGCGAGGACGGCGTTTAGTTTCTCGTCGGGGAAGTTGTGGTCGTCGTCGGGAACGTAGACGCGGCGAGGATCCTCGTCGGCGGCGGAATCGCTCATACCGGAACGTGGGGTGCGGACTAAAAAAGCCCTGCGACGGTCGTCTCGGCGGTCTCGAGGCGAGTTAGGAGAGGTCCTCGACCGCGGCCTCGACCTCGTCGTAGTCGGGTTCGACGCCGGGGTCGTCGCTGACCCAGGAGTAGGCGACCTCGCCGTCGCCGTCGATGACGAACACCGAACGCTTGGCGACGCCGTGGACGCCCAGGTCGGCGAAGTCCATCGAGAGCCCGTAGTCGTCGACGATGTCCTTGTTGTAGTCGCTGATGAGGCCGAACTCGAGGTCGTTCTGTTCGCGGAACTCGTTCAGCGTGAACGGCGAGTCGCGGCTGACCCCGTAGACGGCGGCGTCGAGGTCGTTGAACGCGGCGAGTCGGTCCTGGAACGTACACATCTCGGTCGTACAGACGCCGGTGAAGGCCCCGGGGAAGAACGCGAGGACGACCGGTGCCTCGTCCGCGAGGCGCTCGGACAGCGTAAACTCCTCGATGTCGCCGTTTGCGAGCGGTGCGGTGAAGTCGGGTGCGGCATCTCCGGTTGCTACCATCGTCTCGGTATTGCGTGTAACGCCGAAAGACAGTTTCGTTATCGGAAGCGACTGAGACCGGGGCGCATCGGGAACGGATACCTCGAAACGGCCGACGACGACGACCGCGCGGCCGCGTCCACGGTGGCACGATACGCCGGTCGGCGGGGTAAAATCAGGGGTCGCCATCGGATAGCGAACAGTTCGCTGTCCAGTTGGACGAATTTCCTCCGCAAACGGACTGTCGCGGCCGCTTGCTTACCTTAGTGGTCCAAAAAGGTTATAATTGCCAGCGGATAAGCCACGTATAGAGATGGTAGCCGAAACCGCACCGCTGTTCATCCCCGGCGGAATGGGGCCTCCCGAGCTCGCGATTATCCTCATCATCGCGATTTTGCTCTTCGGGGCCAACAAGATCCCAAAACTGGCACGCTCGACCGGCGAGGCCATGGGTGAGTTCCAGAAGGGGCGCGAGAAAGTCGAATCGGAACTCGAGGAAATGCGCGACGGAAGCGGCAACGTCAGCGAGAGTAACCTCGAGGACGACGAGGAGTTCGTCGATACGGAACCCGTCACCACCGAGGAGGAGACGAGCACCGAGACCGGAACCGAAACCGGAACTGAAACGGAAACCAACTAAGTTTTTTTGCGGCGGGGCGTGTGGCCTAGCGGACAGGGCAGGAGGTTCCTAACCTTCTGATCGTGGGTTCGAATCCCGCCACGCCCGTGCAGCGAGGAACGGACGCGACGAGCGAACGGGCACGGAGTTCGAAGGAGAGAACGGCGAGCGATGCGAGCCGTTCGCGTGGTTCGAATCCCGCCACGCCCGTGCAACGAGACGAAGAGCGGAGCGAGTCGTCGAGTGAAAAAGCAGCGTAGCGAACGGCCCGTCAGTGGTCCGCGCTTCGGTCCCGGTTCGGATCGCCGAAGCGGGTCAGCGGCTCGAGTTCCTCCTCGGGGACGTCCTCGAAGGCGGCGCGGGCGATGACGCGGCGGTGGACCTCGTCGGCACCGTCGACGATGCGGAACTGGCGGACGGATTCGTAGAAGTCCGACAGGGGGAGGTCCTTCCCGATGCCGTTGGCACCGCAACACTGTACCGCGAGGTCGATGGCGTCCTGAGTGATGTTAGCGGTGAAGACCTTACACATCGAGACGGGGACGCGGGCCTCGTCGCCGGCGGCGATCCGGTCGGCGGCGTCGCGGATGCCGGTCCGGGCCATGTGGAGTTTCGTCTCGGCGTCGGCGATCCGGTGGCGTAGCGACTGCTTGTCCGACAGCGTCGCGTCGAAGCCGCGTCGGTCGCTGATGTAGGCCTTCGCGATGTCCAGCGACCGCTGGGCCATCCCGGAGTAGCGCATGCAGTGGGTGAGTCGGGCGGGGCCGAGCCGTTCCTGCGCGTGGGTGAAGCCTTCGTTCAGTTCGCCCAGCAGGTGTTCCCCGGGAACGCGGACGTTCTCGTAGCGGATCTCGGCGTGGGACACGCCGTGATTGCCGCCGCCCATGTGGGGGACATCGCGGATGACTTCGACGCCGTCGGCGTCGGCAGGCACGAGGAAGAGCGAACAGGCCTCGTAGGGGTGGGCCTCGGGATCGGTTCGGGCGAGGACGATCAGGACGTCGGCCTCGACGCCCTGCGTCGTCCACCACTTGTGGCCGTCGATGACCCATTCGTCGCCGTCTTTCTCGGCGGTCGTCCGGATCATTTTCGGGTCCGAGCCTGCGCCCTGCATCGGCTCGGTCATCGAGAAGCCGGACTTGATCTCACCGGCGACCAGCGGCTCGAGATAAGTCTCTTTTTGCAACTCGTTACCCGCTAACTCGAGCAGGTGCATGTTCCCCTCGTCGGGGGCGTCGACGCGCATGGCGACCTGTCCGAGCAGGCTTCGGCCCGCTTCTTCGAAGGCCGGCAGCGAGTCGCGGAAGGAAAGCCCCATGCCGCCGTACTCCTCGGGGATCTGGGGTGCATAAACGTCGTACTCGCGGGCGGCCGCGCGAAGGTCCGCGACGGTGCCGCTCGAGACGGCCATCCCGCCGGCTCGCTCGCGCTCGATCGGCAGGACGACCTCTTCCATCAGGTCGGCGGCACGGTCGGCGACCTCACGGGCCTGGTCACTGTCATTGTAGCGCATAGTGGGGGTACTCCCGATCGATGGCTAAGCGTTCGGAAAACGCCCACGGAGTCGCAACTATCCCCGTGATTTTTGATGGTGAA
Source organism: Natrinema altunense (assembly GCF_000731985.1). GTDB lineage: Archaea > Halobacteriota > Halobacteria > Halobacteriales > Natrialbaceae > Natrinema > Natrinema altunense. Next base: position 316,687 of record NZ_JNCS01000002.1, on the reverse strand, counting down.
CGAACACGACCGAACCAGATCGGTGCGGGACGACGTCTCGATCAGTGTGGACCGGAGAGTCAGTGGCGATCGGACTGGGTCTACCGCGCCGTCCACCCCCCGTCGGCCGCGAGTACGGAGCCGGTCACGTAGGTCGCGGCGTCGCTCGCGAGGAAAACGACGGGGCCGGCGATCTCCTCGGGGTCGGCGAACCGCTCGAGCGGGGTCCGATCGATGATCGATCGACGCAGATGATCGTCGTCCTCGAGCTCCTCGGTGAGTGCCGTCGAGACGTAGCCCGGTGCGACGGCGTTGACTCTGACTGCGGGTGCCCAGTCCAGCGACATGCTCTTGGTGAGGCCGGCGAGTCCGTGCTTCGAGGCGACGTAGGGGTGTTGCCGCGGCAGGCCGACCAGCCCGCCGACGCTGGCGACGTTAATGACCGACCCGCCATCGCTCGCGAGGAGGTGGTCCGCGGCAGCGCGGGTGACTTCGTACGCACCGTTTAGATTGACATCGAGCACGCGGTCGAGACTCTCGGGTTCGACCGTCTCCGGTCGGCCGAGCGCGTCGTCAGGGTTGAAGCCGGCGTTGTTGACGACGATATCGATGCCGCCGAACTCGTCGACGGCGCTGTCGATGACGTCGCTGACTGCGTCGCTGTCGGTCACGTCCGCGGGAACGGCGAGTGCGTCACCGCCGGCGTCTTCGATATCGGCGGCGACGGATTCGATTTCGTCCCTCGAGCGGGCGCTCGGAACGACCGCAGCCCCCGCGTTTGCCAGTTCGACCGCGATCGCGCGGCCGATTCCGCGTCCCCCGCCCGTGACCACTGCGACCCGTCCGTCGAGATCGAATAGCTCGCTCATCGCTCTTCCGTTTCGTCGGTACCGATGTCAAGTTTTTCGCGCACGCCCCCTGCAATATCGTATCAAATGAAAACCAATAACGTCCTTACGAGTAGCCGAATCGATCGAAAACGAGCGGGTGCTGAGTTATCAGAAATGGTAATCGGCGGATGAATTTTTTGAGGGGTGAACGTCAGCGTGGATGCAATGGCTATTGACGAGGCCGACCAATCGGATGCTGGGGACTTTTCTGAGGGGGAGGCATCCGACCCTGCGTCGGAAGACGAGCGGTCTCAAGAAGCTGACCTGACGTCGAATTCGGCGATCAGAGTTGGTACGTACACCTGGGAAGAGTTCATGAACGAGTACGGGTACGGCGACGAAGTGGCCGACCTGTACCCCGACGACGGGACCGAGTCGGACCAACTCGGACTCGATACCGGCGAAGATGTCGGATCGAGCCCGAGCGGGGACGACTGGGACCGAGTGACGTTCGATCCGGAATCGTACCTCGGGTATCATCCCGACAACCTCGAGGAGCAGGTCCTGCCGACCGCCGGCGACAGCGCTGCCACGCTCCGGTCGATCGTCGACGAGTACCTCGATCCGGAGACGACGCCGGTCGTCAAGGACGTCTGGACCTGGGAACACTACAAGCGGGAGTACGGTCACGACGATTCGTCGCCGCTGGACAAATCCGAAGCGCTCGGCTTCGATCCCGAGACGTTAGAGGGCCGTCTCGCCGCCGCCAACGACGTTGCCCTGGAACTCGACGACGTCGTGGAAGAACGCACCGTCAACGTTCAGGAGGACCTCGACGAAGACGAGTTCTTCTCGACGGCCGGGGGGAACACGACCGTCTCCAATCGCTACGATCTCGAGAAGGCGGTCCCCTTCGAAAAGAAGACCCACTTCCGGGAGGTCGAGCGCTACTGGGTGAACAAGCCCTACGCCTACGTCGTCATCTTCCACTCGGAGAAGGAAAACGAGAAGAAGTACTACATGATCGAGCCCTACCAGAACGAGATCGAGGCGGAACTCAAGGAGTTCCTCTCGGGGAAACTCAGGAAGGCGATCAAGTACTCCGAAGACGGCATCAAGGAGAAGGCGACGGAGGGTGGTCGTCGAACGGTCATCGAGGACGAAACCAGACGGTTGCTGAAACGGTACGATCTCTTCGAAGCGACGTCCGGAAGCACGTCGGAAGGCGTCGTCGAGACGATTCGGGGACTGCTCGACGATGACGAGGCGACCGTGGTCGAGACCGAGGACACCGGCCCGAGCCGACTCGGCGGGATCGAGGCCCGACCCGAACCGGCCATCCTCGCGGACGATCCGGACACGCTGAGCGAGTATCAGGTCGAAAAGCTCCTGTACCTGCTTACGCGGGACTTCATCGGCTACGAACGCATCGACGGGATCAAACACGACATCAACGTCGAAGACATCTCCGTCGACGGCTACAACTCGCCGGTCTTCGTCTATCACTCCGAGTACGAACAGATCATCTCGAACATCTACCACGGCGAGGACGAACTGGACGACTTCGTCGTCAAACTCGCCCAGCGGTCGGGCAAAGGGATCAGCAAACGGCTCCCGCAGGTCGACGCGACGTTGCCCGACGGCTCGCGTGCGCAGTTGACCCTCGGCAAAGAGGTCTCCGATCACGGGACTAACTACACCATCCGTCAGTTCAAGGACGTTCCGTTCACCCCGATCGACCTCATCAACTGGAACACGTTCTCGCTCGACGAGATGGCGTTCCTCTGGCTCGCCATCGAGAACCACAAGAGCCTGATCTTCGCCGGCGGTACCGCATCCGGGAAGACGACATCGCTGAACGCCGTCTCGCTGTTTATCCCCTCGAGCGCGAAAATCGTCTCCATCGAGGACACCCGCGAGGTCGAACTGCCACAGCGAAACTGGATCGCCAGCGTCACCCGCCCCTCGTTCTCCGACGACGAACAGGGTGACGTCGACGAATTCGACCTGCTCGAGGCCGCACTGCGCCAGCGACCCGACTACATCGTGATGGGTGAGATCCGTGGTGAGGAGGGTCGAACGCTCTTCCAGGTCATGTCGACGGGTCACACCACCTATACGACCTTCCACGCCGACTCCGTCGACGAGGTGCTCAAGCGGTTCACGACGGACCCGATCAACGTCTCGAAGACGATGTTCACCGCGCTGGATCTGGTGTCGATCCAGACCCAGACCCGCGTGCAGGGTCGGAAGGTCCGCCGGAACAAATCCCTGACCGAGATCAACCACTACGAGGCCGAACACGACGAGATCAACGTTCAGGACGTCTACCAGTGGCAGGCCGAGACCGACGAGTTCCTCAAGATGGGGGATTCGAACACCTTGGAGGAGATTCAGTTCGACCGCGGGTGGAGTCGGGAGAAACTCGAGGACGAACTGTTCAAGCGGGAGGTCATCCTCGCGTACCTCATCAAAAACGAACTGAACACGTACGCGCAAGTCGCCGCGACCGTGCAGGCGTTTATCAACGATCCGGAGACCATCCTCACGCTCATCGCGAACGGCCAACTCGAGGACAGTCTCGAGGACCTCCGGGAGATGGAGAGCGTCCTGATCGATGTCGATCCGGAGAAAGAGGAACTCGTTCCGCGACCCGAGGCGACCAGCGAGACGTACAACCTTTCGACGGACATCTTGGAACGGGCCGAAGAGTCGCTGTTCGAGGAGTTCCGCGGCGAGGTTCCCAGCGGGCTCGCGAGTTCGCTCGGGGAGGTCGAAGCCGAGAGCACGATCGAGGTCGACCGCGCCGACAGCGACGAGTTCGAGTTCGGCGGCGAGATCGACGAGACCGTCGACGAAGACGAGTGGGAACTGGGCGACAGTTCGACCGCGTTCGCCATCGACGGCGACGACGGCGGCGGTGACGAGCCGGCGTGGCTGAGCGAAGGGGCCGAGGCCGGCGTCGCTACCGACCCCGATGCCGGACCGGGACCGGAGGAAGCCGACGAACGCGCGCCTGCCGGTGAATCGCCCGCAGCGAGCGGGGCACCGACGGAGACGGCGGCCCAAGCCGCCCCGTCGAACGCGGGGGGCGACCGGCTCCCGGCGGACGGGACGACCGACTCGAGCGGCGGGACCGAATCGACGGGGAGCGACTCGACGATACTGCCGTCCGATGACGCCGATGACAGCGATCTGGGTGGGCTGTTCGACGATATGGGAGAGACGATCGACGGGATCGACGATCCGCAACCGGGGCAAGCGGCCGGCGATCCCGACTCGACGGCGAGCGATCACGGGGAAACGTCGGGACTCGATTCGATGTTCCCGGACGGTGATCTCGATTCCATCTTCGATCCCGACTCCGAGGACCGCACGTCGACGGCTGCGCCCGAGGAGCAACCCGCAGCCGAGACGGATGCGGCCTCGGACGACGACCCGGAGCCGCCGACGATCGACCTCGGGACCGGGTCGACCGAGTCGGATGTGGCGGAGTCCGATTCCCCTGCGGCGGACGCGGCCTCGGACGACGAACCGGAACCGCCGACGATCGATCTCGATACCGGGGTAACGGACTCGGATGCAACGGGTTCCGACACGTCTGCGGCGGATACGGCCGCTGACGACGAGCCGGAACCACCGACGATAGCCCTCGATGACGGGGCGACGGATTCGGATGGCACTGAATCGAGTTCGCCTGCGGCGGATGCAACGGAGACGGACGGTTCGCCTGCCGGTCGTCGGGACGATGGAACCGGCGACACGGACACGGGAAGCGACGCCCAGTCGGCGACACCCGAAGCCGGGAGCACTGACCCGCCGACGATCGATATCGACGACGGGGGAGCCGATTCGTCGGCCGAGGCCGCCGATGACGAGCCGACCGACGGGCGCGAACCGAAAGCGGACCCGGAAGACGAAGCCGGCGACGACTCGATATTCGGCGACGATTCGGCGTCGGTCTTCACCGACGACGAGGCCGAGACGGTCGACGATGACGGGTCACTGTTCGACGCCGACTCGAGCGACGACGAGTCGATTTTTAAAGACGACGACGGGGACGCGGCGGACGGAAACGACGGCATTTTCGATGCCGACGGAAGTGACGAGGAGACCGACTCATGAGCCTCCAAACGAAGGACAGCGGCGGGTCGGGAATGTCGGGAAGCTCCGACGCACTCGGTGATCGGTTCTACCCGCTCTACGAACGGCTGTTCGGGGACGACAGCGAGTTCGTCGCCGATGTCGAGACGAAACTCGCGCAGGCCCGGATGACGGATACGGTCGAACTCTACCTCTCGCGAGCGCTCGGGATCGGGTTCATCAGCGGACTCACCCTCTGGCTGATCGGGCTGATGCTCGGCTACGGCGTCTTCGCCATCGGGCTCCTCTCGAACGAGACGCTCATCGGCATTCCGGTCGGCAACGGACTCCTCCTCCGGATCATCGAGATGCTTCGCGTTCCGGCCGTCATCTTCTTTACCGGGCTGCTACTCGGTACGATCGGCTTCGGGATCGGCTTCGGTTCGATGGTCGCGATTCCCTACTCACGTGCGTCCTCGCGCAAGCGCGAGATCAACATGCTCCTGACCGACTCGGTCTCGTTTATGTACGCCCTGTCGGTCGGTGGCCTGAACCAACTCGAGATCATCGAGGCGATGGCCCAGGCCGACGACACCTACGGCGAGGTCGCAAAGGAGTTCCAGAGCATCGTCAAAGAGACCGAATACTTCGACATCGACTACCGCACGGCCATCCGGAAACAAGCGCTGGAGACGCCGAGCGACGACCTCGCGCAGTTCCTGACCGACATGCTCTCGATCGTCAACAGCGGCGGTGACATGCAGAGCTTCCTCGAGGACAAGAAAGAAAAGCACATGCGCACCGCAAAGCAGGAACAGGAACTCACCCTCGAGACGCTCGAACTGTTCGGGGAGATGTACATGACGCTGTCGCTGTTCCCGCTTCTCCTGATCATCATCATGGTCATCATGCAGATGATTCCGGGCGCGGGCGTCTCGAATCAGATGCTCTATATGACCGTGTACGGATTGATCCCGATGATCGGCGTCGCCTTCATCGTCCTCGTTTCGACGGTCAAACACGACGAGCCCGGCGACGGCTTCCTCACGATGGAGAACACGGACCAGCGAACCGAAACCGGCAAGGACGACGGACTGTTGGGCCTCGGACTCGTCGAACAGTTCACCGGCGATCACAGCGTGTTCGATCGAATCAAGAACCGCGAGGGGACCTACGAGACGATAGAGGTTCTGCGGAAGCCCCATCACTTCTTCAGGGACAATCCGCTGATCACGCTTGCGTTGACCGTCCCGATGGCACTCGTCGTCGTCGTTACGGCCGTGGTAAACGGGGCGACACCGATGTCGTGGGAGGAACTCCTCGAGAAACCGATCTGGGGGACGGTCATCTACCTCTACGTCCCGCTGTACATCGTCGCCCTGCCGCTGGCGATTTTCCGCGAGTGGAACTTCCGCCACCGAACCGCCGTCGTCAACAAACTCTCAGAAGACCTCCGGAAGCTCTCGAGTTCGAACGACACTGGGCTCACGCTGCTCGAGTCGTTCAAGGCCGTCTCCGACACGACGAGCGGCAAGTTGGCCCGCGAGTTCGAGATCGTTCACACGAAGGTCAACTACGGGACGAGCATGAAGGAAGCGCTCATCGAGTTCAACAACAAGTACCACATTCCGCGCCTCGCCCGAACGATGCGCCTGATTACCGAAGCGCAGGAGGCGTCGAACGAGATTTCGGACGTTCTCCGGACGGCCGCAACGGCGAGCGAGAATCACGACGATATCCAGCGCGAACGCAAGTCCCGGACCCGGATGCAGATCGTGATTATCATCATGACGTTCATGACGGTGCTCGCAGTGATCGCCATTCTCAAGACCCAGTTCATCGACACGATGGCGGGTCTCGAAAGCAGCGGCGGTGGCGGTGGTGGTTCCGGAGCCCCCGGCGGTGCCGGCGGTGCAATGCAGGGTGCGAACCTCAGCGAGAACATCAACGTCGACATGCTGTCGGTGTTGTTCTTCCACGCGGTGACCCTGCAGGCGATCATCTCCGGGTTTATCTGCGGATATATGCGGGACGCCAGTATATTGAGCGGGTTGAAATACGCGGTCGGACTGTCCGCGATCGCACTCATCGGCTGGACTCTGGTGGCCTGACATGAGCGAACAACGTTCACGCGACCGAGAGCGGGACCGACAACGACGACCCCGGACGATCTCGATCTCGCTTGCGGATCGGGGCCAGACCACGCAGGATTTCGCCGTCGGGATCGGTGTGTTCCTGCTGGCGATCGCCTTCGTCTTCTCGTTTCTCCCGTCGCTCGTAACCCCGTACGAGTCGTCGAACGGCGCGAAGACGGCACAGGCCGACCGGATCGCGGACCGGATCGTCGACGATCTCGGGACGGGATCGGGTAACGAGATCGACTTTACGGAGTATGCCGGAGAGGAGAACCTGACCCACCAGCTCGGACTCCGGGCGAGCGGTGACCAGGATCACGTGTACGATAGTCTGAACGTGACGATAAAATACGTGAACAATAGTACGACGCTCAAACACCCCGATACCACCGCCGGGGAACCGTATAGCAACCAGTCGGCAGCCAGTTCGGCACGGATCGTAACGCTCGAGGGCGATGTCGACGAGTGTGAGCCCGCCTGTCGACTCGTCGTGAGGGTCTGGTGATAGCATGGCCGGAACTGATATTCCATCCGGCGGTGATCGTGGACAGGCCTACACGCTCGAGGGGTTCATCGGTGCGATGGTCGTGCTGATGGCGACCCTGTTCGCACTGCAGTCGGTCGTGATCATGCCGTCGACCGGCGGAGTCGACCGCTCCGATCAGGCACAGAGGCAACAGGAAGCACTGGACGCACTGGTCGTCGCGGCAGAAGACGGCAACCTCTCGGAGACGCTCCGTCGCTGGAACGGTGAGGGTGGATTCGAAGGGACCGACGGACAGTTGGCACAGAGCGGGGACTACCGACGGTACCATCCCGACACCTTCGCCAATAAATCGACGCTCGGGAGGATACTGGACGATCGATTCAACGCGCGTGGCGGCGGATACAACGTCGAGATTCATCCGAAAGGGAGCGAGAACAAAACGCTGGTCCACCAGTCCGGACCCCCACCGTCGAGCGTCACGGCCAGTTATACCGTGACGCTGTACGACGACCAGTACGTAACTCCGGACCGGGACCGAACGCTGAGCGACCTCAACGAGAGCGAGTCGGCGATTTCGGAGTTGGACAACGGCTCGAATAACCCGGTCTACAACGTCGTCGAAGTGCGGGTGGTCGCATGGTAACCGTCCCCGACCGACACCGCGATCGCGGGCAGTTGCTCCTCGTCGGCGCGATTACCCTCGCGTTCATCATTCTGGGAGCCGTCGTCGTCTACAACGGTGTGCTCGCCACCGAAACCGTCGCCTCCGGTCCGACCGGCCAGACCGGCCCCGATGCCAAAGTGACGAACGAGGAACTTGAGAACGGACTCGGGGGCCTCGCCCATCGCGGGAATATCGACTGGGACAGCAGTAGCGGCGGTAGCTACGGCAACACTCTCGACGCGGTGATCACCGGGGATTCGGAATACGCGGAGTCGTACCTGAACACGACGGCGAGTAGCCGTCCGACGGCCACGCAGATCGAGACCGTCGATGTCGTCATGGAGGCACGGGTTGCAACGAACCCCATCGGAAACGAATCCGTCGACTTGCTGAACAACGAGTCCGCGATCAACACGACGCGACGCGTCGGTCACTTCGCCCTCGAGTTCGACCCGGACGACAGTGACGGCGACATAACCGTCCGGTCCGTTAACAGCAGTGGCGGAATCAAGGAGGTTACGATCGAAGAGACCGGCAGCGGCTATGAGGTCCAATCCGAGCCGTGTTCCATGTCTCAACCCGTTCGAATCGACTTCGTTCACGGAACGATCAACGGCACCGAACGGGAGTGCGGACTCGAGTTGATCGATCCGGACGAGTCGTACGACGAAGTCGAACTCTCTCAGGGGGACGACGCCGACGGCTCGTACGAACTCGTGGTCAAAGGGGACCAGGATATCGATGGGATCGGCGATGTCGACTACGGCGCGTGGGACATCGCGGCGGACGTCACGTATACCTCGAACGAGGCTTCGTATACGCGGTTACAGCGAGTCCCGATCTACACCGACGGACCACAGAACCCGCTCGGACTGGTTCCGACTGGGACCTGCAGTAACCTCGATATCGACAGTAATTCACCCGATATCCCCGCCGATGAAATAATCGAGTGCGATATCGTTGATGACGGGGACGGTATTAGTGTCGGATACAATAGCGATGGCGTGCTGATAGGCGATCTGGATATCGACGATGGCCTCGATGTCGACAACGGCGGTTCGTTTTACGGAACCGCCATCACGTCATCGACGGTCGATATCGATGACGGGACCGTCACCGGTGAACTCGTCGCCGACGGTGACGTCGATATGAGTTCGGACAGCGTCGTCTACGGGGACGTCTACACCAGAGGGAATGCCGATATCGACGGCGGCGTCGTTCACGGAGACGTCATCGCCGAAGGATCGGTCGACCTCAATTCCGGGTCCGGAACCGTCCACGGAACGGTCAAGGAGGGGGTCTCTGACATTGATAACCACAGATAAGACCATGTTTACGACTACTGTTCGGCTGCGTCGGGACCGTTCGACCGCGACTCACCGATCGGAGGTGGCGGTCGATGCGTGACCGGTTCCATCGGGCCGACCGCGGCGTTTCGATCACGGTCACGCACGCGCTGACCATCGCCATCACGACGGTCCTCATCACGATGCTCCTGATGGCAGGCGGCACGCTCCTCGAGAATCAAAAGGAAAAGAGCGCGCGGCTGTCACTCGAGACGGTCGGCGAGCGTCTGAGCGACGAACTGTCGAACGTCGACCAGGCGGCGATCGGGACGAACGACGAGGTGACCGCCACTGCCGACCATCCGCGAACGGTTGCAGGATCGTCGTACACGGTCGAATTACTGCCTGCGAGCGAGTGCGGAGATGGACGGTTTCTCGACGGCTCGACCGAGTGTCTGAAGCTGACGGCGACGGACGCCGATACCGTCGTCTACGTCCCGGTCAAGATCGACGCGGAAATCGACGACGACTCGAAGACAGTACCGGGCGGCACGATCGAAATCCGCCATCGGTCGGATACCGGTGACCCGACCACCAGTGAAATATCGATCCACGGGGGAACACGATGAGACGTACCCGAACCGTCGAGACGAGCGCTGGGCGTACCGGCACCGATCGTGCAGTCTCCGACGTCCTCGCGTTCGTCCTCGTGTTCGCGATCGTCATCGGCTCCGTCATGTTGCTGTCCATGACTGGCTTCCAAGCGATGACCGATTACAGCGACGGCGAGCAACTACGGAACTCCGAACGGGCGATGGAAGCACTCACGGAGAACTTCAACGACGTGTTGCGATACGATGGGATCGACAAGCGACGCGGCGAACTATCGCTTCGGGAAGGGACGTTTGTGGCCGACCCCGATGGGACGACACTCGAGATCGAACTCGATACCGGTGCCGGTACTGCTCCCGCCGACGCCAGTCCCGTGACGCTCGGCGAATTCGCGTACACGACCGGGTCCGACAGGATCGTGTACGAGGGTGGCGGCGTCGTTCGTTCCGCCGAAAACGGCGGGAGCGTCGTTCTCAAACGACCACAGCTGGCGTGTGACGAGGGGAACGAATCGGTCCTTATTACCGTTCCTTCAGTCCAGGCCAACAACGGGTCGATACAGAGTAGCGGCACGCTCGAGGTCATGATGAACGAAACGGACCGCAAGACACAGATCGAAAGCGGTGTCGACGAAGTGACGGTAACGGCGGATACGAACTACGGCAACGCCTGGAACGCGACGTTCGAACGGTCGGGCTGGGAACGCGACACCGCCGGTGCGACCCCCAAAGCGACCTGTGGTGAAAGCACGGGCAGCGACCTCCGAGTCGTCATAACGGTCGTCGAGACCAACGTCAGGTACTGACCGCGCCGTCGTTCCTCCGAGGAGTCGTCGAGGGCAATCGAGCACTGACCGTCACTGCGCCCCGACCGCAGACGACCGGCCGATCGGCGTAGCAATCGTTTCAGGAGGTTCGATCATCCCAGTCTCCCGTGAGCATCGCCCGCAATCCCGCTCGAGCGGCGAGCGCCTCGACGCGTGCGGCGCGTTCGTCCGGTTCACCCCCGGTCGCGAGGTAGAGGCCGTTCGAGAGCTGTGTCGGGGCGGCCATCGGCGAGCCGTCGGCGTGAGTGGGGGCAGCGTTCAGAACCGTGCCGTCGGCGTCGTCGGGGCTCCACGGGACCTCGATACCGGAGAGGCCGCGCTCGAATAGGTACTCGGCGGCCTCGACGAGTGCCCCCTCCGCCGTCGAGTGGCCGATCGCGCCGATCGAACCGCGATCGTTGAAGAATCGGACGACGTATTCGCCGCCGTCGGTACCGGTGTCGGCATCGGCGGTCGGTCCGTCCGATCCGTCGTCGGGAGTCGACGCCGACGGGTCGTCCGATTCCGTCCCTGTCGCGTCGTGCGTACCGGCTTCGCGGGCAGCGTCGGCGTTCGAGCCCGCAGCGCTCCCGCGCTCGGCTCGAGTCGCGTCCGTTCTCGGCTCGGTGGCGTCGCCGCCGGAGTCGGCTGCCAATCCGGACCGAGAGCCGGGTTCGCGGGTATCATTCGTCTCCCCGTCTCCGGTCACCGCCGATTCGCTGAAGCGAATCGAGACGTCCGCCCGTGTCTCCCCCGATTGCGGCCTGCTGTCGGCGAACGCGACGACGAGTTGATCGAGGAATCGATCGACCGCGGAGTCGAACTCGTCGGCGTAGGCATCGCCCTGCACGGCGGCCGTCGTCAGTTGCTCGACGATCGCGTCGACGAGACGCGGCCGCTCGAGTGCGAGTCGCCGGGCGACGTGATCCCGCGAGTGGTGCTCGAGTCGGCGAGCCAGGGCCGCCCGCGAGTAGTTGTCCAGTGTCGACTCCGTGTCGGCGAGTTCGGAGAGGGTGAGTGCGTGGTAGTCGATATCGGACGCGCCCGCAAGCAGGAGGTACTCGCGGCCGTTCGTGTAGATCGCGCGGTCGATACCCGTCCAGGTCATCGCCCCCCGAAGCGCGGTGGCGCGTGACTCCTCGAGGGACGCATCGTAGGCCTCGACGGCAACGAGCAGCGCGGGCACCGACTCGATCATCGGCACGTATTCGACTCGCGTCCCGTCGACGGTCCGGTCGGTCACACACGAGTCGTCACGACAGTCCCAGCCAAGGGTCTCGAGGAAGGGTTCGACGAGCCACGTGCGGGTTTCACCGCGGGACGTCGGCGGCGACGAATCGATCAGCGCCGCAGTGCGGGCGATGAACGGTCGAAGGTCGAGCGGAGGCATTCGTCGGGAGTATTCGGTGAACCGTCATGTAACGAGTGGTTGTGCTCCGAACTGTGAACAGTAGCAATGGGTTCTCGCGGGAAGCCCGACATCGCCTCGCACGTCTCGTCTCCGCTACGACGTGAAGTTCGAGTCCGTGCGGCGGTCGGTCGTCCCACCACCCGTGTTGCGGCCGTCCCGCTGATAGATTCGCAAGCGAGCCTCGCGGACGGCGAACGCCGACTGGAGCGACGGCGGGATCGTCTCGGCCTTGCCGATGACGAGGTAGCCGTTCGTTCGAAGCGACCGGGCGATCGTTTCGAGCATCGGTCGTTTGTACGCGTTGTCGATGTATATGAAGAGATTCCGGCACGTGACGAGATCGAACCCCGACTTCGGGTCGTCGTTGATCAGGTCGTGGCGCTGAAAGCGCACGTTTCGCTTGATCTCGTCGCTGATACGGTAGGTCCGCCCATCGACATCGACGTACCGCCGGTAGTCGTCGAGAAAGGAGAGTTGCTCGTCGAGGTCGACCGTCCGGGATTCCTCGTAGACGCCGTTCCGAGCCGTTTCGAGCGCCGGTGTACTGATGTCGGTCCCGAGAACGTAGACGCTGGACTCGTCGATCTGAGGATCGTCACGCGCGAGCATCGCAAGCGAGTACGGTTCTCGGCCGTCGGCACACGCGGCACTCCAGACTCGGACGGTCGTCTCTTTCGCGGACAGTTTCCGGAGCACGGTCCGAATCCCCGACCAGACATCCGGATTCCGAAAAAAGCCGGTCACGTTGATGCTCATCGCCTCGAGCAACGCCTCCTGTTCGTCGGCATCGCCTCGCAGGTACTCGAAGTACTCCTGGTACGTCTCGTTTCTGGTCCGCCGCATCCGCGAGGAGATACGCCGGTCGAGGTAGCTGTCGTTGTAGTGGCTGGTCGCGAACGACAGTTCGTCTTCGACGAACGCGAGGAGATCCGCGAACACCTCGTCGTCACGGTTACCGTCGTCGGGGTCGGTGCCGGCGTCGCCAGCGCCGTCGCCGATCACAGTTCCGTCACTCCGTTCTCGCCGTCGGACGTTTTCACCACGAGCGTGCCCGTCCCGGGCGTGAATTCGACGGTGCGACCGTATTCGCCACCGACGTCTTCCGCCTCAAGCGGGACGCCGAGTTTCTCGAGTTCCGTCTTCGCGGCGGCGATGTTTCGCTGTCCGACGCCGTCGCCGAAACTCTCGAACTCGAACATGTCGCTGCCGCCGGCGATTTTCGCTTCGACGGCGGTGTAGTTTGCGCCCTGCTCGACCATGCGTCGGAGGAGCGCACGGATCGCCGTATCGGCGTACTTGCCGGGTTTGCGATCGCTGTTGTCCGCAGTGTCGCCGTCGGGTAACATGACGTGTGCCAAGCCGCCGATATTGGTGTTCGGGTCGTACAGAGCGATGGCCAGACACGACCCGAGGCCGTAGGACTTGAGCGTGTCGTCGCCGTCGCTGACGACGAGTTCGGAGATGCCGACCTGGACCGGCGTCGGTGCGCCCGGTTCGGTGCCGTACGTTTTCATGTGTTATCGACTTCCTGGAACTCCGCCGTCGTCGGCGTCTCCTCGATCCGATCGACGTCTAAGTTGTTCAGCGCCCGCTCGAGATCGGACTCGTCGGGGATGGCGTACACTTCGCAGTCGAACTCCCGACCGTCGGCCATGACGACCGTGTCGAAGACGAACGCGAAGTCCTGATTCTCACCGAGTTGGATGATGACCGGGTCGACGGCCGCGGCACCGATGTCGTGGATGAACTCCGGCGTCGAGTGGTCGATCGTCGTATCGAGGACGTTCGCCCACCCGTCGAGGAACCCGCTTGCCATGATGTTCCCGAGTTCCTTGATCGCGCTGGTGCCCATCTCGCCGAACCCGTCCTCGTCGACCTCCATGGGAACCATCGCGTCGACGATCTCGTGGGCCGACTCCTCGTCGAACAGGAAGAGGAGATAGCCGCTTGGCACCGTCGAATTCGAAGGCGACCCCGACGAGTTTCTCGTTTGCCACCTGCTCGGGGATCGCCTCGAGCGAGACGAAGTTCAGCCGGCGGATGTCGACGCTGGTATCGATGCCGGTCAGCGTGGTCGCCGTCTTGGCGACCTCCTCGGCACCGCGTTCCGCCATTCGATCGAAGCCGTCGAGTTTGTCGTACTCGATGCCCTCGCTGGTGCGCAGTTGCTCCAGGAGCTTCGACATCGACTCGCGTTTCGGGAAGAGGTAGTGACTGAAGCCGACCTCGGTCCCGACGGTTTCGATCTGGCTCTGGAAGAGCAAGGCGAGATCGTCGTCGGCCGGTGCCTCGTCGATGTCGCCGAAGAAGGGCTCGGCGGTCTGTCCCTCGACGAACTCCGGCGTGGAGACGTCGATGACGGTTTCCAAGACGTCGGCCCAGCCGTCGATGAAGCCGCTGTTCATGATGTGACCGACCTCGGTGGCCGCGCTCTCGGTCATCTCGTCGAAGCCGTCGAGTTCGTCGACATCGGCGTCGACATCCGCGTCGGGACCGGCTTCCGCGAGCAGGGTTTCGACGATTCGGAGCGCGTTCTCGCGCTCGAAGACGACGACCGAGTAGCCCTCGATCCCGCCGGTCAGCTTGACGCGGACGCCGACCTTCTCCGTCGAGTCCTCGAAGTCGCGCCGGATCTCCTGGCCGCGCATGAAGTTGAGCTTCGTCACGCCGACTTTCGTCTCGACGCCCAGCATATGGGTGAGTCGGCCCGCCGCCAGTCCGGCTCCCTCTCGAGCCATCCGGTAGAACGTGCCGAGTGCGTTGACGTCGAGTTTCATGCGGATTGGACTTCGATGCCGTTGACCATTTCCACGAACTCTCCCAAGTCGGGGAAGGCGTAAATCTCGGCTTCGATCTGGTAGCTGGGGACCGACAGATCGGAGTCGAAGAACAGGGCCAGATCGTCGCCGCCGAGACTGGCCGTCCGGGTGACGATGTCACCCGTCTGTGCGTAGACGAGCTGTGGCGCGGCGATATCGATCGCGCGGCCGAGCACGTCCGCCCAGCCGTCGATGAAGCCACTTGCCATCATGTTGCCCATCTCTTCGACGGCGCTGCGGGCCATCTTTCCGGAGACATCGCCCATGTCGTCGACGACGTCACGAAGCATGATCGCCGTGATCTTCTTCGCGCTCGCCTCCGGGAAGAGGATGAGGATGTGCCCGTGTGGGGGATCGAGCAGTCGGACGCGGACGCCGACCCGTTTCCCGGCATCGAGCTGTGACTCGATGTCGTCGACGTCGATGAAGTTGGTCTTGGTCACCTCCATCTGGGCGTCCTCGCCGGTCAGTTTGCTCATGTTGTCGGCGACGCCGTTCGTCCCGACTTTCGCCATCTCGTTTATGAAGCTCAGCTTTCGTATATCGACCATCATCGTCATGAATTCCTCCGTAGGTGTGGGTGTTCGCGTTCGTTCATAGTGTCGTCACGTCCAGGATGTTGACTACTTCCCCCCTCCCCCGCACCGTTGCACCGCTGAGACCCGGAATACCGCTCATAACGCCCTCGTAGGGCTTGACGACGACCTCCTGTTGACCCTGCACGTGATCGCAGTGCAGCGCCACCTCGCGGACCTCGTCGCGAATGCGGACGACCATCCCGTCGCCGTTCGCACCGGGAGCCGGCGTCTCGAGGACGTCGGCCAGTTCGATGACGGGATACTCGCCGTCGTCGCCGTGGAGCGTGGGTTCGCCGGCGGCCGTTTCGATCGCGGTCGCGGCTTCGATGTCCTGTACGGCCTTCGTCGGGATACCGAACTCCTCGCCGCCGCTTTCGATGAACAGGATTTCGTCGATCGCAACCGTCACCGGAAGCGTCATCGTGACGGTCGTCCCCTCGCCCTCGTCGCTGTCGATCGAGACCGTGCCGTCCAGGTCCTCGATCGTCCGCTTGACGACGTCCATGCCGACGCCGCGGCCGCTGACGTCCGTCACTTCGTCGGCCGTCGAAAGCCCGGGATGGAAGATGAGGTCGTACGCCTCCCCCTCGGAGAGGGCGGCGGCCTCCTCCGCGTCGAGAACCCCCGCGTCGACGGCTTCGTCGCGGAGCCGATCCGGATCGAGTCCGCTCCCGTCGTCCGCGACCGTGATCGTCACGCGGTCGCTCGAGCGATCGGCGTGGACCTCGACGGTCCCTTCGCGCGGTTTGCCGATCTCCTCGCGTCGCTCCGGGGCTTCGATCCCGTGGTCGACGGCGTTGCGAACCAGATGGATCAGCGGATCGCCGATCCGATCGAGGATACTCCGGTCCAGTTCGACGGTTTCGCCGCTTATCTCGAAGGCCACCTGCTTGTCCTGATCGCGGGCGATATCGCGAACGACCCGCGGCAGGCGACTCGTCACCGTCTGGAGCGGCACCAGTCGGATGTCCATCACTGTCTCCTGCAGATCGCTCGTCAGATCCGACAGCGCGTCGAGTTCCTTGTCGAGAGCCGTGCCATCGTCGTCCGCATCGGCCGCGTGGCGGAGGCGGACGCGACTGGTCACCAGTCCCTCCACGAGCGTGAGCAGGGAGTCGACTTGTTCGATGTCGACGCGAACCGACTGGATCTCGTCGTCCTCGTCGTCGGCGTCCGACCGGTCGCTCGTCTCCGGAAGCGAAACGTCCGGAATTTCCATCTCGGGCTCGTCGATGGTCCGGACGACGTCGGCGGAGTCGTCGGTTTCGGACCCGCTCCCGTCGTCACCGAACGATGCGGCGGCCGACAGGCTCGAGTCCGAATCGGTCTCGACGTCCGACGCGGGTTCCTCGAAGTCAGTCTCGTCGGTGTCGAACTCGGTGGTTCCGGGGAACGTCTCGTCGTCGGACTGTCCGCCCAGTTGCTCGTCGAACCCGCTGTCGAAGCTATCGTCCGACTCCGGCTCGGCGTCGGTCGTATCGGGCGAGAAGTCCGCGAACGAGTCGTCGACGTCGGCCGCGAAGCTGCCGTCGTCGAAGGGGTCCGACTCGTCGTCGGCCGTCCCGAAGTCGTCGTCGACGGCCGGCGTCGGCTCGACCTCGTCGCCGGTCCCGCCGAACGAGTCGGCCGCGAAGCTGCCGTCGGCCCCGGACTCCGTACCGTCCTCGGGTCCGTCGGCGACGGCCCCGTCTCCCGCGTCGGCCATCGCGTCGTCGGCCTCGGGATCGGTCTGCGGGGACGAGCCGTCGGACGCTGCGGGTTCGTCGGCTGCAGGGACAGCTGTGTCCTCGGCCGACCCGTCGTCGTCCGCATCGGGACGTTCGTCGGAAACGACAGTTTCGTCGGAACCGGCCGCAGCAGTGGCCGACCCGTCGGGACCCGCTTCGTGGGTTCCCGTCTCACCGCGCTCCGCGTCGGCCGCCGCCGAATCGTCGACGCCGTCTTCGGCGACCGTCTCCGCGTCCGGATCGGGCGCGGCGGTCGCTTCGTCGCTCGATCCCGCGTCGTCGGCCATCGACGCCGCAGTCTCGTCGGCATCGAACGTCACCTCGTCGACGGCATCGTCGAGCACGTCGTCGGCTTCGATCTCGTCGATCCCCTCCTCCGTCTCCGGCTCAGCGTCCGGTTCCGAGCCGACCAGGATATCGTCGACCGCGTCCGCCGACGGCTCCTCGTCGTCGAGGAACGAGTCGTCGGCGGCGTCTTCGCCGAGGAGTTCGTCCATATCGACCTCCTCCTCTTCGTCGAACTCGTCGAACTCGAGTTCCTCGAGTTCGTCCTGGAGTTCGTCGAACCCGACCATCTCGACCTCGTCTTTGAGTTCGTCGAAGACCGCGCCGGCGTCGTCGACTTCGTCGTCGTCGGCATCGGACGGAGACGACGCGTCTCCGGCCGCGTCGTCGGCCGTCGACTCCGCGGTCCCGTCGGTCGGGCCGTCATCCGCATCGCGGGCCCCACCCGGCGGTTCGCCCGGATCGGCGTCGAGTTCGTCGATGTCCTCTTCGTCCAGCAGATCGTCGAACGACCCGGCTTCGCCCATGTCCTCGAACGCGTCGAGGTCCTCGTCCTCGACGTCGTCGACCATCTCGTCTAAGTTATCGAACTCGTCGAACTCGTCCAAGAGGTCGTCGACTTCGAGGTCCTGGGCCTCGTCGGAGGAGATCCCCTCACCCGGTTCGGAATCGGCCGCCGACTCCGCCCCGGGCGCGCCTGCGACTGCATTTTCGCCCTCGAACCGATCGGAGACGTCGACGATTTCGAACTCGTCGACCTCCTCGACCGGATCGAGTCCCGAGGCGATCGCAGCCTCGCCGACCGCGGTCCCGAAGACCGCGTCGAAACTCCCGCCGTAGTCCCCGGTCTCGATCGTTTCGCGGGGCGGGTCGGTTCCGATCAGATCGAAGGCGTCGATCAGTGCATCGACGACCAGTTCCCCGTTGTTGATGCCCGCTTCCTGTGCGATCTCGAGGCGGGCGAGATAGACGTCGTGACCGTCGTCGGCCGGCGGCTCGAACCGGGCACAGACGTCGTCGATTTCGTCCGCCGTCGGCGGTTCGACTCCCGCGTTCGTCCCGTCAGCATCGGGGAGGTGGTCACGAAGCGATTCGATCGTCGCCGACGGGTCGGTCCGGATCTCGCCGGTTTCGGCGACCTCGCCGATCATCGTCTCGAGTTCGTCGACGGCGTCGAAGACGACGTCCATCAACGACGCGGTCACATCGAGTTCGTCGCGGCGGACGGCATCGAGCAGGTCCTCGATCGCGTGGGCGAGGTCGCTGGCCGACTCCAGTCCCATCGCCCCGCAGTTCCCCTTGAGGGTGTGTGCGATCCGGAAGATGTTCTCCATCGCCTCCTCGTCGTCGGGCTCGCGCTCGAGGGTGAGCAAGGCGTTGTTCAGTTCCGTAATCCGTTCTTCGCTCTCCTGAACGAAGTCTGTCAGATAATCACTCATCGTTCTCACCGTCCGTCGTGAACGCGTCGACGATCGCCTCGGCGATGCCGTTTGCGGGCGCGATCGTATCGACACAGCCCGTTTCGATTGCCTGACAGGGGATGCCAAAGACCGGACTCGTCGCCTCGTCCTGTGCGATGGTCCGACCGCCGGCGGCCTTGATCGCCTCGATCCCGGCCGCCCCGTCGCGGCCCATTCCGGTCAGGACGATGCCACAGAGCGCATCGGAGACCCGTTCGGCGGCGCTCTCCATCGTCACGTCGATCGACGGTCGCACGCCGTGGACGCGCTTGCCGTCGTCGAGTCGCAGGCGAAGGGCACCGTTGACGTTGCGCGCTACCTCGAGATGGTGGTTGCCCGGTGCAACCGCAACCTCGCCGGCGCGGACCCAGTCCCGGTCCGCCGCCTCGCTGACGTCGTACGCGCTGTTCGCGTCGAGTCGGTCGGCGAATCGCTCGGTGAATCCGGGTGGCATATGCTGGACGACCAGCACTTTCGCCTCGAGATCGGCCGGGAGTCGTTCGAACAGTCGCTCGACGATCTTTGGCCCGCCGGTCGACGCGCCGAGGACGAC
This sequence comes from Natrinema altunense, assembly GCF_000731985.1. Lineage (GTDB taxonomy): Archaea > Halobacteriota > Halobacteria > Halobacteriales > Natrialbaceae > Natrinema > Natrinema altunense. Next base: position 296,973 of record NZ_JNCS01000002.1, on the reverse strand, counting down.
CGTCGGTGCATCGGCGCGGTCCCCGTCGACGGCGACCGGAGCCGCGTCCTCGTCAGGATCGATGGGAGCGCCGATCCCCGGTCCCGCCTCGGGATCGATCGTCCCGGAGTCGGGATTCAGTCGGGTCTCCGCCCCGCCGCCGGCGACCGCGTTGCCGGTCGTCGTTCCTCGACCCGCACTGTCGGCGCGCCCCGAGCGAGTCGCGTAGGCCGCCGCCGAGGCCCGCGCGAGTGCTACCGACGAGACGTCGGCCTCGGCGAGTTCGTCGACCGCGTCGACGACATCGTCGCTGAGGTGGGCGATGTTTCGTGAGTCCGAACCGTCGGGCTTGTGAAGGAAGTCAACGGCCCCCCGCTCCAAGGCATCGAGCGTCGCCTCAGCACCGCGTTCGGTGTGCACGCTGAGCATGAGAATCGGGGTCGGGTTCGTCGTCATGATTCGCTCGACGGCGTCGATACCGCCCATTTCGGGCATCTCGACGTCCATCGTCACGACATCCGGATCGAACGTGGCGACGGTCTCGACGGCCTCGGAACCGTTCGAAGCCGTTTCGATATCGTAGCCAGCCGCCTCGAGCGCGTTGCCGATGACTGTCCGCATAAACCTCGAGTCGTCGACAACGAGTACTCTCGTCATGCAGCGACGACGTCTGAAAGGGCCTTTCTGACGCTGGGTTCCTCGAACGGTTTCGTGACGTAGCCGTCCGCGCCAGCTTTCACGGCGAGTTTCATTTTCTCACGCTGTCCGACGCTCGTACACATGATGACGCGGGCGTCCGGGTCGATCTTCTTGATCGCCGCGGTCGCCTTGATGCCGTTGCATTTGGGCATCACGATGTCCATCATGACGATGTCGGGATCGTGTTCTTTGTACAGTTTGACGGCCTCAGCGCCGTTGGACGCCTCTCCGAGAATGCGGTAATCTTGTTCCAAGATCTGGCGCAATAGATTCCGCATAAAATGAGAGTCGTCCACGATGAGCACCCCTGTCGACATTCAGTAGTACACCAAACTCCCGTAGAGATACAACTACCATAAATGCTGTCTCTCGATTATCAGACGTGATAAGCGTTGAATACGCCCCGGAGAGCCCAGTCACCGCGGGGGATCCCGATCTACGGGTTGCGGAAATTATTGCGGCTGCCCGGACGCTAATAACAGCTTGTTGACATCGATCAGCGCAGTCGCCTCGACGACGACTTCCCGCGTCGAATCGTCGTCCTCCTCTTCGGCCGGTTCGGGGGCCGCCTCGTCGGTCGGTTCGACCTCGAAGGCCTCCCCCATCGACTCCTCGATGCCACCGCTCGTCCCGCGTGCCGACGACAGCGTCGTCGATCCGCCCGTCCCCGCAGGGCCGCCGAGTGCGGGTCCGGCCGTCGCGTCGGCGGCGTCGTCCGTTACGACATCGTCGGCGTCGGTGTGGAGTTCCCGTTCCTGTGTAACGAGCGCGGCGATCAGGGGATGCTCGAGGACGTCACCGGAGAGGTCGCTGTTCTCGACGGTGTCCTCGTCGAAAATGTTGCTTTCGGGGATCGACTCGACGCCCATGACCTCGTCGACCCGGATCGCAACCGATTGCTGGTCGCTCGCCCGGTCGAGCACGAGGAGTCGCTCACGGCCCGACCGGGATTCGGTGACGGGGAAGTGTACGGACGGGTCGATAACCGCGGTGACCTCCCCACGGAGGTCCATCAGTCCCTCGATAGCCGAGGGTGACCGCGGGACTCGAGTGAGCTCCGTCGGCGGTTCGGTGATGGTCCTGACCGCGCCGACCGGCAGCGCGAGTCGGTGTTCGCCGAGGCCGACGAAGAGAAACTGGAGATGGAGTTCCTCCTCGCCGTCGCCGGCGGTTGCATCGCCGCTCCGATCGGCGTCGTCGATATCGAGTCCGAGAAGCTTTTCCGAGAGGTCCGGGGCCATGGTCCTGTTCGTGTATCAGGGTCCACCAATAAAACGTTGACTCCACCGTGATTGTTCCGATTGCTGACGACTCCGCTCGCGGACCGAACTCAACCGCACGCGTTTCCTCGTCTGACGGGGATCGACCTCGCCGATCGGCGCGATCGCTCATTCGGGGTTCCCGAGTGCGGTTTCGCACGAACAGATCGCCCATCAGAAGGCTTATTTTCCGACCACCCATCCGTTAGCCGAAATGGATCCGGTTTCGACCGAGCGGGCCGAGCGCGACGAGCGCGTCACAGTCCTGACGTTCGCCCTCGAGGAAAAGCTGTACTGCGTCACGGCTACATCGATCACCTCCGTGCTCGGTGTCACGGAGGACGACTCCCTCGTCGACGCCGACGATCCGTGGAACGCGGGGACCGTCCACGTCGCCGGGGAACGGATCAGAGTCGTCGATTTACCGCGGGTGTTCGGGTCGTCGTTCGAGACGGCGGCTCGAGTCGATCATCCGAAACTGCTCGTCTTTTCGGCCACCGACGGCGACGACCGCAACTACGGCTGGCTCGTCGATGGCGTCGACGTGACCACGGACATCCACACCGCCTCGCTCGAGCCCCCACGGATAGAGACGCGCCACGTCAGGGGACGGCTCGAGATCGACGAGCGCGAAGTCATCTGGCTCGACGAGCAGGCGATTCACGGGTAACGTCCGGGTGTCGAGGCCGAGGACCGGAACCGACGAGCGATCGCCCGGGTTCGACGGGCAGAACGAGAAGGGGATCTGGGGTCGGACGGAAATCGATGCGGTCCGTAATGATGGGAGCCGCAGCGTCTCGATCCGTTAGTCCGGGCGGGCCTTCACAGGAGTCCGGGCGGGCCGCCGTCCGAATCGTCGTCGGTGTCGATATCGAGACCGAACTCCTCGCGTTCCTTTTGGAGTCGCTTGACCTGTCGGTAGTAGTAGCCGATGCCGACGCCGCCGAGCAGGACGACGGCCCCGATGAGGCCGAGGAACAGCGGAACGTCCCGCGCGAGGTAGTACCGGAGCGAGATCGTGCTGTCGAGGTCGTCCCAAGAGAGGCGCTCCCGGCCGTCGACGACCTCTCGTTCGTACCCGTTCGGCGAGACATCGCCGAACAGGAAGTTCGACGTCCGATGGCCCTCCGGAACCGTCACTTCGTACGACCCCTCGACGTAGGCCGGCAATCGGAACGTCTTCCGGCCGGCGTCGCCGGAGAACGCGAGCGTCCCGTTCTCGTCGGGTACCTGGACGGTCGTCTTCGACCGGCCCTGTTCGACGTCGAGTTCCGAGCCCGTGAGCTCGGTCCCGTTGGGATACCAGTAGCGGACGCTGTTGATCTCCAAGGGTTCCTCGCGGAAGAGCGTAGACCGGTACAGCGACAGTTCTTCGGACCCGTTGAGATCGTAGACCGCCCGGAATTCGCCGTCGCTGATCAGATTGCCGTCGTCGAGATCGATCGCGACGTCCGCCTCGCTGTCACGCAGCTCGCTGTAGTTCCCATCCTGATCGAGCTGTTCGTCCGAAATACCGCCGGAAAATGCCGAACAGCCCGCTAGCGTCGCGAGCAGTGCGATCGCGATCGCCGCGAGAACGAGCCGTCGATTCATACTAGGGAACGACACACCGGAGTTCGGCCGGGAGATACTCGCCCACGCTCGCGAGCAGTCCCGGTGGATCGGTGTGTTCGGTACAGATGACGCTCTGCTCGAGCAGGCCGAGCCGCTCGACGGTGACGTAGTCCTGTGCGTGCCCCGCCCGGTTGAGCGTGGCGCGGACTTCCGCTCGGGTCGCGCTGTTGACGTTGAGCCGCCCGTCGCCGCGGGTCCACTCGTAGAGGCGATCCTGCTCCGTCTCGGCGAGTCGCGACGGCTCCTCGCCGTCGGCACCGCCGTAGACGAACCGCAGGGGCAGATGTTGGACCAGTCCGTACCGTTCGCGGATCTGCGTCGCCGACCCCGGGCCGAGCCCGAGTTCGTCGGTCGGGATCCGGACGCCGTCGCCCTGTCCGGCGTCGAGGACGAACCCGTCTTCGTCCCAGGACTCGAGGGTGCCGACGTAGGTGTCGCCGGCCTGGAGATCGGGGACGATCTCGCCGAACTCCTCGCGGAGGACGTTACGCGCGACCGTGGCGTCGTCGCCGTCGATCGTTACCGACGGGAAGTCGTCGTGACGGATCCCGATCTCGAACTCCGCGTCGAGTTCGCCGATCTCGTTGGTCACCAGCGAGCGCAGCGAATCCAGCGACCGCTCGCGGGCCTCGCCTTCGACGTAGAGTTTCGTTGCAAGTACGACCATTAGGCGTCCGCGTCGATGTTGAGTTCGTCCTCGAGGGCGTCGAGGCGGTCGTCCATCGCGTCGACCAGTCGGTTGTTATCCATCGATTCCAGCGGGGAGCCACATTCGGGACACTCGAAGTTGAAGTCCATCGCCTCGCCGAACTCGAACCGGATAGAGCAGATCTCACAGAGGTAGAACTCGTGGTTGCGCTCGTACTCCCGGCGCTCGTCGAGGGCCTCGTGGAGCCGATACATCTCCTCTTCTAAGTTCTCCGGGATGTTGTCGTACTCGAAGGTCCAGAGATAGGTCAGCCACCCCGAGTCCTCGTCGCGCAGTCGCCGATACGTGGCGAGATCGTTCTCGTAGAGAATGAACAGCGCGCGCCGCACGTCGTTCAACTCGAGGTCGAGTTCCTCCGCGAGCTCCTCGTCGGTCACCTCGCCGTCAGGGGGGGCCGCCGCGACGGGCATCCCCTTCGGACCGACCAGCTCGTGCAAATATTTCTGGATCACCGGGTCCTCGAGCAGGTCCTCAAAAGCCATTACCCGCATGTAACGGCATGGAGCCATTAAAGCTTGTCAAGTGGACCCGCCCCCGGTGGCGCGCGCTACGGCCGCCTGCGTGAGAACCGACGGCAGCCGCCGCTGCGGAGAGCCACACCCGTCGGAGGAAGGCGGCAAAAGCAGTACGGAAGCCCTCATCGCCCGGTCGGGAAGGGACTTCCCGACACGACCGCCGGCGCGTTCGAGCGCGACGCTTATGATGCTGGCTCGGCGTTTTCGAGACAATGACTCCCGACGCTTCCTGCGGTGGCGCTCGTCTGGAGACCGTCTGCTCGCGGATTCATCGCCTCGAGTTCGACGTTCCCTGGCCACCCAAACACGTCGCCGCCTACCTGCTCGAGGGACCCGAACCGATCCTGATCGACGCGGGCGCACCCGACGAGACGGGCGGCTCGGACCGCGTCGGCGAGACGGAACTGCGCGAGGGGCTCGCCGAGGTCGACGCCGTCCCAGCCGACATCGACCACGTTCTCGTGACCCACATCCACAGCGACCACATCGGCCAACTCCCCGCACTCCGGGCGGCCGGCGCGACGGTTCACGCGCCGAAAGCGGGGCTCGCCCGGCTCGAGACCGACCTGGACACCGTCCGGGCCGGCCTCCGGGAGACGGCGCGGTCGGCGGGCTACGACGACGACCTCGAGACGGTACTCGAGGAGGAACTCGACTCGCGTCGTCGGGACCGTCGGCTGGTCGACGGCGAGAGTGCCCGGCCGATCGATCCGACCGAGCCGTTCGCCGTCGGCGGCCGCGAGTTCCGGGTCTTCGAGACGCCGGGCCACGAGATCGATCACCTGTGCTTCGAGACGACCGTCGAGGGGACCGACGTGCTTTTCGCCGGCGACGCGCTCATCGAGCCGTTTCGCGCGGGGGCCTTCCACGTCGGCTTCGACCGCGGTGCCTACGAGGCCGTCGACGCCTACTACGAGGCCATGGACCGACTACAGGGAACGTCCGCGACGCACGTCTTCCCCGGCCACGGCCCCGTCTTCGAGGACCCCCAGCGAGTCGTCGAGACGACGCGCGACCGATTGGATACGCTGCTCGCGGAGACGGCGACGGCGCTCGAGGCGATCGAGCCGGCGACGCCGCGTGCGATCGCCGAAGAGCGCGTCGGCAACGTCCGCTATCACGCGCCCGTACTCGATACGCTCGGGGCGCTGGGGACGCTCGAGACGCGCGGTCGGGTTTCCTACGAGACCGAAGAGGGCGTCCGATACTACGAGACGGCGTAGGACCTCGAGACAACCGGTGTCCTACTCCTCGCGCTCCTCGAGTTTGTACTTCTGAATCTTGCCGCTCGTCGTCCGGGGCAGTTCCGCGACGAACTCGACCTCGCGGGGATGTTTGTAGCTGGCCACCGCCGCCAGACAGAACTCCGTGATCTCCTCGGCGGTGACGTCGCTGCCGGGAGCAATGCCCTCGGACGTGACCACGAACGCCTTCGGCACCTCGTTGCGCCGCTCGTCCGGAATCCCGACGACGGCGACGTCCGCGACGGCCTCGTGCTCCAGGATGAGGTCCTCGAGTTCGCTGGGATAGACGTTGTAGCCGGCGGTGTTGATCATGTGTTTCTTCCGGTCGACGATTTCGTAGTAGTTGTTCCCATCGCGACGGGCGATATCGCCCGTGCGAAGGAACCCGTTCTCGGTGAAGGCGGCCGCGGTCGCCTCGGGCAACTCGAGATAGCCCGCCATGACCTGCGGGCCGCGGACGAGGAGTTCGCCCTCCTCGCCGGGGCCGACTTCCGTACCCGAATCGTCGACGATCTTGCAGTCGGTCATCCGGAGCGGTTGGCCGATCGTCCCGTGTTTCAGTCCGAAGGTCGACCCCGACTGCGTGTGGGTTGCGCCGTGGGTCTCGGTGAGGCCGTATCCCTCGGCGATATCGACGCCCGCGGTCTCCTCGAACCGCTCCTGAACTGCCGTCGAAAGCTTCGCGCCGCCCTCGGAGGCCGACTCGAGGCTGGTGAGATCGTACTCGCCGAAGTCGTCGGTCTCGACCATATCCGCGTACATCGTCGTGACGCCGACGAAGTGAGTGATCACCTCGTCCTCGATGAGTTGCAGGCACTCCTGGGCGTCCCACTCGAGTGCGCTCCGGAAGTAGAGCCGTCCGCCGCCGACCAGCGGCTGGAGGGCGGTGTGGGTGAAGCCGGTGATGTGATAGAGTGGGAGCCAGGTCAGGCTGCGAACGTCCGCCGGCTCGACGTCGACGTTCGAGGCTGTCAGCGGCCACAGCAGCTGTGCGCGGGTGTTTTCGTGGGTGAGCTTGACTCCCTTCGGATCGCCGGTCGTCCCCGAGGTGTAGGGCAACAGCGCTACGTCGTCGTCGGCCCGCTCGACCAGCGTCGGCTCGCCACGCAACTCCTCGAACGCGTGATCGTCCGGGTCCCGCTCCCAGTCCTCGCTCCGGATGGTGATCACCGCGGGCTCCACGTCGGCGTCCGCGGTCGCCTGGGCCACGACGTCCCGGAGCGCGGGGTGGGTGATGACGGCGCTCGCGTCCGTATCCGTCAGCTGGTAGGCCACTTCGCGGCGCTTGTACTGAGGATTGACCGGCGAAATTTCGACGCCGGCCTTGAACGCGCCGATCGAGGCGATCAGGTACTGCGGACAGTTCGGCAAGAAGAGCAGGGCTCGATCGCCGGGCTCGAGGCCGATCTCGTGGAATCCGCCGGCGAGTTCGGCGGTCCAGTCGCGGACGTCCGCGTGGGTCCAGCGCCGGCCGTGATGTTCCATCGCCTGTGCGTCCCCGTGGTGGGCGGCCGTCCGATCGAACAGTTTCGCGACGTTGCCCGTTCGCGCGGCGTCGTCGATCGCCGTCAGGTCCATGCATTGTGGTACCGCCGACCACGTTTAAAACCTTATATCTCTAACACCCGACGGTCGGAAGCAAGTTGGCGAGCCCGGCCGAACCGTGACGAGCGATACACTTAGGAGCGATACTGTTGTATTGCCGATAGATGGATCTCGAGTCGGTGACTCGACTGCGTGACTGCATCGACCGAGTCGATGTCGCCGTCGCCGCCGTCGGCACCGGAGCGGCCACCGGTCTCGACGTGGCGCCGAGCGTGATCGGATCGGTCCTCGGGTTCGCGGTCGGTGGAGCACTTTTCGAGGCCGCGCTCGACGAGGTCGACGTCGATCCGGCGCTGTGCTGGCTCGCCTTCGGGGTAGTCGCCGTGGCGGCGGGTATCGTCCAGTTACGGGCAGGGAGCCGCTGGGTCGGTCCTGCGCTGCTGGCGGCTGGCTGCTGGATCTGCCTCGACGGCCTGGCCGCCCGGCGGACCGACGACGACACGGCGGAGACCGACGAACCCGACCTGACGGACGACGAGTACCACCTCGTCGCACTGCACAGCCGCTGGCTGCTCGAGGAACTGCGCGAGGCCGACCGGCCGCTCACGAAGGCGGAGATCTGCGACCGAACCGGACTCATGGAGGCGGACTTCGAGCGACTGCTCGCGGTCCACGGTGGCTCGGGCCCGATCGAACGGGTGGGCAACGGCTACGGACTCGCCAAGGACGAAACCGGGGTCCTCGCGGCTGCCCGGACGGCCGTCGGGATGATCTGGGACCGGCTCGTCCGGCCGGTTCGACTGGTCGCCTCTCGTCGGTGACACCCGCTCGTTACTCCGCGTCGGACGCGGACTCGTCCCCCGTCGCTTCGACGCGCTTGCCCGTCTCCATCGGGATCACGTGCCGGTCGGCGTCGGCCCACTCCCGCTCGAGTTCCCGCCCCTCGAACAGGCGGTCGAGGAAGACCGCCAGTCCGGCCACTTCGGAGTGGGGCTGGTTCGTGACGCCGACGTTCCAGTCGGCTTCCTCGTAGACGTCGAACGGGACCTTCTCGGAGCCGACGACGAGCAAGAGCGGCTCGCCCGCGTCGGCGTGAGTCGCCCGGATCTCGTCCTCGATGTCCTGGACGCGCTCGCCGTACATCGTGAGGTGGACGACGTTCCCCTCCCAGTTGCGGATGATCCCCTGTGGGCCCTCGATGAGTTCGGCTTCGAAGGGGCCGCCGAAGCGATCGGTGATGTCCGCGACGGTCTCGAGCGACTGGCCGGCGTTGTCGGGAAAGAGCACGCGGTCGGCCCCCAGCGCCCGCGCGGTCAGTCCGACGTGGGTCGTCATCCGGTCGTCCCGGCCGGGGCGGTGGCCGAGTCGAAGGACGGCGACCTCGGTGTCGTCGTGCATGTCCGTATTCACTCTCGGGCGAGGTTAGGGGGTTTCGTTTTCCGCTGCCGACGATCGATCGAGTTCGCTCCGTGCGACCCCCGGCGCAGACGGCTCGCGTGTCGCTCGAGTCCGAACCGGTCACGAACCTTCACTATTCGAGGTGACGTACGCCCGCGGTATGGAGAAACGCAACGAGGCCGACATCGAGTGGAACGAGTACGACCACGAGGAACCCGCGTTCCGCCGGAAGGAGCTCTCGAACGCCGTCGACGCTTCGGCCCTCGGCTGTAGCCTCTACGAACTCCCGCCCGGCGCACGCTCCTGGCCCTACCACTACCACACGGCAAACGAGGAAGCGCTCTACGTGCTGGCGGGCGACGGCCGATTGAAAACGGAGAACGGCCTCGAGCCGCTGACGGCCGGCGACTACGTGACCCTCCCAGCGGACGAACGCGGCGGCCACAGAGTCGTCAACGACGGCGCGGATCCGCTCCGGTATCTGGCGATATCGACGATGAACGAGCCGGACGTGACGGTCTACCCGGAATCGGACAAATTCGGCGTCTTCGTCGGCTCGCCGCCGGGGGGCCGCGACGAACGGCCGCTCGAGGGCTACTATCGCATCGACGACGAGACGGACTACTGGGAATAGCGCCACGCCGCCCTCCGGCCGGTTCCTGCCCCGGAACCGCCGGTGGACACCCATAGCTATTTGATAGCATACGACTAACCGCCGGTATGACCAACGAGGGGGACGACGACCGATGGGCGACGTTCACCGAGGGGTTCGTCGTTCCGATCGCCGGCCTGTTGGCGCTTCTGTTCGCCGTCATGGCCGGCATGACCGTTCGACCGGCCCTGTCCGGCGCCGCGTCGGACCGCTTGACACCGCTCATTTTCGCCGGCGGGGCCCTCCTGTGTTTCCGTATCCGCCAGCGGGCGGTCGCGGCTCGAGACGACGACTGAGACGGAAGAACCGATGTCGCGCCGTCGAACCGGGTTCACGCCCGGTCCCGCCGTCACTGCCGGGTGGCCTGCTCGAGCGAGAAGAAGAAGCCGAAGTAGGCGACGATGCCTGCGAGCATGAACATGTAGAAGGCCCATCTGGGGGCGTCGACGAAGACGAAATCGAAGAGGAATCGCACGAGTGCGACCCAGACGACGGCGAACAGCAGGTCGTAGATCATCCCGGTCCCGTTGTCCGCGATGTGTTCGCGTACTCGGTCGATAACGCTCATCGAGGCTGCCCTCCCGAACGCCGTGATACTGAGTCTCTCATGGTGACGAATCGTGTCGATGGTGTCGCAGTCGTGTGTGGCCGCGTCAGTCCTCGTCGGTGTAGTCGACGACCAGGACGGGAACGTGCGTCGAGCGGAGCACGCGCTCGGTGACGCTCCCGAGCAACGCCCGGCGGACGCCGGAGCGACCGTGACTGCCGATCACGATGAGGTCGATATCGTTGTCCGCGGCGTAGTCGGCGATCATCCGGTGGGGCTGGCCGCCGGCGTGACGCTCGGTCGCAGTCAGACCGGCCGCCTCGGCCGCGTTCGTGACGTAAGCGGTCGCCTCCTCGGCGTCCTCGCGTAGCTCCGTCATGCCTTCGAACTGGCCCTGTCGGATTCGGTCGACCTGTTCGGCCCCCAGTCCGTACGCGATCGCGTCGGTGTCGGCGACGAACAGCGCGTGAATCTCCGCGTCGTACTTCGTGGCGATATCGATCGCCTGCTCGACCGCTGCTTCCGCGACGTTGCTCCCGTCCGTCGGCACGAGTATGCGTTCGTACATGGTTAGTCGTCCGCAGGTGCGCTTCCGTCTCGGTTCTTCTCGGCGACGATGTCCGCCGCAGTCTTATCACTTGGCATCGGATCGGGACTGTGACACTGTCGGACCATCTGTTTGGTCCGCAGCGGCGGCTCGGTGGTCACGAGCGAGACGGCGATCGTCACCGCGAACACGATCGGCGTGCCGACGAGCGCCGAGCCGATAGCCGGCATCCACGTCGAGATGACCTCGATGCCAAGTCCCGCGCCACCGTTGACGAGGCCGAAGTTCCCCTCGTTGATCATGGGAACGAACCAGACGACCAGGCCGGTCACCATGCCGCTGAGCGCACCCGGGCGGTTCGTGTTCTCCCACCAGAGCCCGAGGAAGAACATCGGGAACAGCACGATGGCTGCAAGCGAGAAGGCGAACCCGACCAGGGCCGCGATCGGCTGCTGGGGGTTCAGCGCGAAGACGATCGTGAGCGCGCCGATCAGGATGATGCTCAGACGCCCGACGAGAACCTGCTGGCGCTGCGTCGCGTCCTCGTTGATGATGTTCGCGTAGATGTCGTGGGAGATCGCGGACGAGGCGGCGATGAACAGCCCGGCCGTCGTCGCGACGGCCGCGGCGATACCGCCGGCCGCGACGAACCCGACGAACCACGACGGTAAGTCGGCGAGCTGTGCGGCCAACACGACGAGCACGTCGCCGGCGGCACTGGTCATACCCGGGTCCCCGTACACGGCACCGATCTCGTCGCCGTACAGTGCAGTTCCGATCGCGGCGAAGGCGGGCGCGCTCAGGTACAGCAGCGAGATGAAGAACAGCCCCCAGGTACACGACCAGCGGGCCACGCGTTCGTTTTTGACGGTGTAGAACCTAACCAGCACGTGGGGCAGGCCACACGTCCCGAAGACCAGACTGAAACACGTCGCGACCCACAGGTAGTAGCTCCCGCCCGCAAACGGGGCCGAGAACTGCGTCCCGAGGCTGTCGATCATCATCCCGTACTCGAGTTGAGGCAACACGGTCGTGTACCCCGCGGACCAGCCCGTGACGACCAGTCCGAGCAGGAACGCGACGATGAGGATGACGTACTGGAGGACCATGTTCTTCGTCGCGCCGAGCATCCCCGACAGCGAGAGGTAGCCGACGGTGATGACCATGAAGACCACCATCATCGTCTGGTACGCGGTCAGCAAGCCACCGGTGAGCGCCGACCAGTCACCGAGGATGTACAGCCCGACGAGCCCCATCCCGCGAGCCTGTCCGAGTGCGTAGACGAACCCGATCAGGAACGTGGTGACCGCCGCGAGGGCGCGTGCGGTGTCGGAATTAAACCGGTCGCCGACGAAGTCCGGCGCGGTGTACTTTCCGAACCGGCGCATCTGGGCGGCCATGAAGATGAGCAGGATGAAGTAGCCGGTCGTCCAGCCGATGACGTACGCCAGCCCGTAGACGCCCGAGATGGCGACGGTCGCTGCCACACCGAGGTACGTCGCGGCCGACATCCAGTTGGCACCGATTGCCATTCCGTTCTCGAGGTTCCCGATCGACCGGCCCGCCACCCACATGTCGTCCGTGTCGGCGACCTTGAACATGAAGCCGGCCACGATGAACAACAGCATCATGCCGATGACGATGATCGACGGAAGGAGTTTGAACGAGACGTTCAGATTCTCCGGGAGTAATTCGGAACCCGCCTGCAGCGGCATCGATTCCGCCGCATCGATCGCGAGATTTGCCGTGAGTGGGGTAGCGTCGATCATTCGTCGATACCCCCGTCAGTCGCGGCCGCGTCGTCCGGGACGGTGTCGGTCGTCTCCGGTTCGCCAACGCCCTGTTCGATACCGTACTTCTCGTCGATCTGATCGCGCTTCCGTGCGTACCACACCGAGAGGACGAGCGCCGCCCCCGGCCCGACGATGGCGAGCAGGAAGTAGTGTAACGGGAACCCGATCAACGGCATCGACTGCGTCATCAGATCGGGTGCGAGACGCGTCGCCGTGATCGGTGCGAACGTCGTTAGAACCCAGATCCCGAAACCGATCCAGATGATCCGTAAGTGATCCCGCATGAACGGGGTCGCCGGCTTGAGTAGGTTGATCTCGACGTTCATGTAGTCGATCTGTTGTTCGCGCTCAACGTCGCTTATCCCGCCGTCGGTCGCGACGTCGCGGGTACCGTCCGTCGTATCGTGGTTGGGTTTGTCTGACATGGGTGCGTCAATCGTCCGTCGGTTAGCGTGTTGTTTCGAGTCGGAAAACGGCAGTTCCGATCGGCGGTCTCAGTCCGTTTCGACCTGTGCTGCGATGTCGTCGACGACATCGGGATTGCGCAGCGTCGAGGTGTTCCCGAGTTCGTTCCCGCTCGCGATGTCCTCTAACAACCGGCGCATGATCTTGCCCGACCGCGTCTTGGGCAGTTCGTGCGTGAAGACGATCTCTTCGGGCTTGGCGATCGGCCCGATGGAGTCGAGGACGGCCTCCATGGCTTCCTCCTCGAGTTCGGCTTCACGGTCCTCGTAGCCGTCTTCGGGGATGGCGTAGACGTAGACCGCCTCGCCTTTGACCTCGTGGTCGCCGCCGACGACGGCGGCTTCGGCGATCCCCTCGACGCCGACGACGGCCGACTCGATCTCCATGGTGCCCAGCCGGTGGCCGGAGACGTTGATCACGTCGTCGACCCGGCCGAGGATGGTGATGTAGCCGTCGTCGTCGATCTTTGCGCCGTCCTCGGGGAAGTAGACCCACTCGTCGGTTTCCTCGTCCGAGTACTCGTCCCAGTACTCCTGAATGAACCGCTCGTCGTTGTCGTACAGCGTGCGGAGCATGCCGGGCCACGGGTTGTTGACCGTGACGTAACCGGCCTGACCGGCGTCGACTTCCTCGCCCTGCGCGTCGACGACGCGAGCGTCGATTCCCGGTAGTGGTGGCCCCGCCGAACCGGGTTTCATCGTGTTGATCCCCGGCAGCGTCGTGATCATCATTCCCCCGGTCTCGGTCTGCCACCAGGTGTCGACGATCGGACACTCCTCGTTGCCGATGTGCTTGTAGTACCACTTCCACGCCCGCGGATTGATCGGCTCCCCGACGGTGCCGAGCAAGCGCAGCGAGGAGAGGTCGTGGTTCTGCGTGTACTCCTCGCCCCACTTCATGAACGCCCGGATCGCCGTCGGCGCGGTGTAGAAGATGTCGACGCCGTTCTTCTCGACGATCTCCCACAGCCGGTCCTTGTCTGGGTAGTCGGGGGTTCCCTCGTACATCACGCTCGTCGTGCCCAACGCGAGCGGGCCGTAGACGATGTAGGAGTGGCCGGTGATCCAGCCGATGTCGGCCGAGCACCAGTAGGTGTCGTCGGCCTCGATGTCGAGGACGGCGTGGCTCGTCCAGGCGCTGTAGGCGAGGTAGCCGCCGGTGGTGTGTTTGACACCCTTGGGCTTGCCGGTCGTGCCCGACGTATACATCAGGAACAGCATGTCCTCGGCGTCCCGGGAGACCGGTTCGACCGTCGACCCCTCGTGGTCGGCGACGAGTTCGTCGTAGTCGTGTTGGTTGTCCGTGAGGTCGTGCTCGAGATCGTCGCCCAGTCTGTCGACGACGACGACATCGGAGACCGCGTGCTCGACGCCCGCGAGCCCCTCGTTGGCCTTCGAGATGTGATCGAGCGCGTCGCCGCGGCGATAGTAGCCGTCGCAGGTGACCAGATACTCGCTATCGGCCGAGTTCATTCGGGTCGCCAAGGCGTCGGCCGAGAAGCCGGCGAAGACGACGCTGTGGGGCGCGCCGATCCGGGCGCAGGCGAGCATCGCGATCGGCAACTCCGGAATCATCGGCATGTACAACGTGACGATATCGTCCTCCTCGACGCCGAGGCCCCGCAGCGTCGCCGCGAAGTCCTCGACCTCGGCCAGGAGTTCGTCGTAGGTGTACGTCCGTTCCTCCCCGAGTTCGCCTTCCCACTCGATCGCCACGCTGTCGCCGCGACCCTCCGCTACGTGTCGGTCGAGACAGTTGTACGACGCGTTGAGTTCGCCGCCGGTGAACCACTCGTAGAACGGGGCGTTCCCGTCCTCGAGGACGGTATCGTACGCCTCGTCCCACGAGAGGAGGTCGGCCGCCCGCTCCCAACACTCCGGCCAGTTCTCCTCGAACTCCTCGTAGATCCCCTGCTCAGTGACGTTTGCCTGCTCGACGAACGACTCGGGCGGCTCGAAGGCCTCCTGCTCCGCGAGTCGTGCCTCGAGGTTGGCATCCTCCTGTGACATGGTACACCCACTCAATCGGGTACCCACATAGTAAAGCCGGCCTCTAGATGTGCAAAACCGACCCGGTCTTCCCCGACGGTCCCTCGCATTTATTGACTCTCGGCGGCTGTGACAGGGGGTTCGTGGGCCGGCCGATTCCCTGGTATCGGGGCGCGACGCGTCGCGGAACGACGGGTCGTGACAACCAATAGATCGGTCTGGCAAGCGAGACGTCCGGATCGGACGGACCGTCTAGAGACTTAGTACCGCTCTCGCGTGATCGGCCGCCTACTCCTCGGGATCGTCGAGGAACGTTCGGAGCAGTTCGTGTTGGCCCTTCCGCAGGTGATTGTGCAGCGTCGGGGAGGAAACGCCCATGGCGTCGGCGACTTCTTCAGCCGTGCTCTCCCGTGGCCAGTCGTAGTAGCCACCGAAGTAGGCCGCGCGAAGGGCGGCCTCCTGGCGGTCGGTCAACCGATCCTCGAGCCCTTCGCGGAACTCGCGGGCGGTCTGGACGGTCCGCTCGGTCTCGCGTTTCCCGACCAGTTCGGAGTCGGGGAACGCCGAACGGAGGCCGTCGAGGGTCGTCCTGAGGTCGGCGTCGGCCGCGCAGTCGCCGGTGATCGACGCCGACCCGCCCTCGAAGACCGCCTCGTGGACGGTCACGCCGTACTCGGTCAGCGTGACGATCGGACAGGAGCCCTCGACGACGAACTCGACGCGCCAACCGTCCTCGTCGGTCTCGATCAGCCGGCAGTCCTCGATCCCGGTGGCGGTGTCGGCGAGATCGAAAACGTCGGCCGGCGACGCTCCCTCGAGTCGAACGTAGTAGAGGTGAGTCGATTCGTCGATCGGCACCAGCGAGTCGAGTTCGAAGCGGCAGTCGAGTCGACGCGAGGTATCGACGAAAAAGGAGCGCTCGTCCCGACAGGCCACCTCGAGTTCGAGCACGCGGTCGGACAGCAGCAGGTTCCGGCGGCGGATGGCACCGATCGCGTAGCCGACTTGCCGGCCGATCGTCGCCAACCACGTGCGTTCGTCGTCCGCGAACGCATCCGCGCGCTCGGTCGCGACCGACAGCGTCCCGTAGACGGTATCACCGTACGCGAGCGCGACCCGCGCGACGGCCCCCTCGAACTGGTCGTCGCCCTCGAGCGTCGCCGTGACGTCGTCCGCGACCAGCACCGTCCCCTCCTCCGGAACGGCCTCGGCCGCCGACGTCGAGCGCTCGAGTGGCGCGGCCGGCTCGTCCGCTCGCCATTCGTCGGGGACGACGCGCTCGATCGCGTCGGGATCGATCCCGCTGGACGCGAGCCGTCCTCGCCGGTCCGCGATCGTCGCCCGGTCGATCCAGACGAACTCGTAGGCCCGGCCGTCGGCGAGCGCGTCACACGTCCGCGTCTCCACCCCCTCGTGATCCGTCGATTCGAGCAACGCCGCGGTCAGGTCCCGATGTCGCCGGGCGACGGCGTACAGTCGGTCGAGTTCGTCACGGCGCTGGCGGGCAGCCTCGAGTGTCTCGTGTGCGGCCGTCCCGTCGCGGACGAAGACGGCGAAGCCGCGGTGGCGGCCCTGATCGTCCCGGAGCGGCGAGACGACTTCGGTCGCGCGAAACCGCGACCCGTCCTCGTGGACGCGCCACCCCTCGGTTTCGCAGCCCGACTCGTCGAGCGCCGTCGAGAGCGTTCGTTCGGGAGCGCCCGATTCGACGGCCTCGTCGGTGTAGAACGCGGAGACGTGGGTGCCGACGATCTCGCCGGCCCGGTAGCCGAACAGCGCGGCCGCGCTGCGGTTCCAGCGCTCGACGTAACCGTCCGCGTCGAGACGGACGAGCGCGTACCGATCGCTGGCGGCCAACAGGAGCCGAACGACGCTGTCGTCGCTCACTGCGGGCCCCGACTGGGGCTCGCCGGATCGCGGGCCGGACGGCCCCTCCACCGCGTCGAACGCGTCGACGATTTCGGCGTCGGTGGGCTCGGGGAGGTAGGACTCGAGGGCTTCGAAACTGCGCCAGCCGCCCGCGGTTTTGACCACGCGCGGATTGACGTCGTGGTCGACCAGCGCGGTGTGGGCGAAGTACTGGCGGAGATCGCTCGTCGAAACGTCGCCGAGCGAGGGCTCGTCGAACAGCTCGCTCGCCCGATCGGCGACATCCGAGACCAGCATCTGGAGCCGACGGGGCGTGACGGTGAAAACCCGATCGTCGCTCGAGAGATCGTTGCTTCGGGCGTATCGACGGAGTTCCCGTTCGACGCGGGTCGGCAGGTACGCGGTTCGAGTGCCGCGATCGTCGGCGATCGGGATGCGGATCAAGTATCGCGGCGGATCGATCCGGACCTGCTCGATGTCGTCGATCGAGAGGCGGGTCAGTTCGGTCGGTCGAAGCCCGACATCACCGCAGAGTCGGACCACCAGCGCTTCACGGTAGGTCTCGGCCGCATCGAGCAGCGACTCGTACTCCCGCCGGGTGAGTACCGCCCCCAGAGTCCCCTCGAAGCCCATCGGATCTGATTCGGTCATTCTGGGGACGCGAACATAATTGTATCGTCTATCGCGGGCGGCTATGAGAGGGAATCGGGTAGAGCGTCGGCAGCCGGTGCGTAACCTGTTTCGCGTCCGTGAAATCCGCGAAACGCTACCGGTCCGCGTCCTCGCGATCGTCCTCGTCGCCGATCTCGGCCTGGATCTCGCCGACGATCTCGGGATTGCGAAGCGCCGAGGTGTCGCCCAGTTCCTCGCCGTTGGCGACGTCCTCGAGCAGGCGGCGCATGATCTTGCCCGACCGCGTCTTGGGGAGTTCCGGGGTGAAGATCACCGCTTCGGGTCGGGCGATCGGCCCGATCGCGGACTCGACGTTGTCGCGGATCGCCCGTCGGATCTCCCGGCCGGAGTCGTGCCCGCGCTCCGTGCTGACGTAGGCGTAGATGTCGGTCTCGCCGGTCTCGCTCGAGCGGCCGACGACGGCGGCCTCGGCGACGCCGTCGGCGTCGGCGATCGCGCTCTCGATCTCCACGGTTCCCAGCCGGTGGCCCGAGACCGAGATCACGTCGTCGACCCGCCCGAGAACGGTGATGTAGCCGTCCTCGTCGACGCGGGCCGTGTCGCCGCTGAAGTAGCGCCAGTCGTCGGACGCGGGTTCGGAAAACCGCTGCCAGTACTCCGCGACGAAGCGCTCGTCGTTGTCGTACAGCGTCCGGGCCATCCCGGGCCAGGGCCGGCCGATCGTGAGGTAGCCGGTCTCGCCGGGTGCGACGTCGTCACCGGCCTCGTCGACGACCCGGGCGTCGATCCCCGGCAGCGGCGGCCCGGCGGACCCGGGCTTCATCTCGTCGATGCCGGGGAGCGTGGAGATCGTCACCGCGCCGGTTTCGGTCTGCCACCAGGTGTCGACGACCGGGCAGTCCCCGCCGCCGATGTGTTCGCGATACCAGTTCCAGGGGCGCGGGCTGATCGGTTCGCCGACCGTCCCGAGCAGGCGCAGCGAGGACAGATCGTGGTCGTCGGGGTAGTCCGACCCCCACTTCATGAACGCGCGGATCGCCGTCGGCGCGGTGTAGAAGACGTCGACGGCGTTGCGGTCGACGATCTCCCAGAGCCGATCCCGGTCGGGATAGTCCGGCGTCCCCTCGTACATCACCGTCGTCGTCCCGAGCGCGAGGGGGCCGTAGACGATATAGGAGTGCCCGGTGATCCACCCGATGTCGGCGGCACACCAGTAGGTATCGGCGGGCTTGACGTCGAGGACGGCGTGGCTCGTCCACGCGACGTGGGCGAGGTAGCCGCCCGTCGAGTGAACGACGCCTTTCGGCTCACCGGTCGTTCCCGAGGTGTACATCAGGAACAGCATATCTTCGGCGTCCCGGGAGACCGGCGCGACGGTCTCGCCCGCGAACTCGTCGCGGAGGTCGTGGTAGTCCCACTCGTCGTCGCCGAGGACGTGGGGCAGGTCGTCGCCGAGCCGATCGACGACGACGGTTCGAACGTCCTGTTCGAGCGCGATGCGGGCGTTGTCCGCCTTGCTCTTCTGGTTGAACGCATCACCCCGTCGGTAGTAGCCGTCGCAGGTGACCAGATACTCGCTGTCGGCGGCGTCCATCCGCGTCGCGAGCGCGTCCGACGAGAGCCCGGCGAAGACGACGCTGTGGGGCGCGCCGATCCGGGCGCAAGCGAGCATCGCGATCGGCAGCTCCGGGATCATCGGCAGGTAGATCGTCACGACGTCGTCTTCCTCGACGCCGCGGTCCCGCAGAGCCGCCGCGAACTCGTTGACCTCGACGTAAAGGTCCCGGTAAGTGTAGGTTCGGCGCTCGCCCTGTTTGCCCTCCCAGCGGATCGCGGCGTGGTTCTTCCGCCCCGACTCGAGGTGCCGGTCTAGGCAGTTGTACGAGGCGTTGAGTCGTCCGTCGGCGAACCAGCGATAGAAGGGCGCGTCCCCGTCCGCGAGGACCGTCTCGTAGGGCTCGTCCCACGAGAGGAGGGCGGCCGCACGCTCCCAACAGTCCGGCCAGTTCGCCTCGAACTCGTCGTGGACGCCCGGGTCCGAGACGTTCGCCTGCTCGACGAACGACTCGGGTGGGGTGTGGGTGGTGCCGATCGACGTGGACGCGTCTCGACCCCACCCGTTCCGATCGACCATGTCTCGTCCGAACCGTGGATGGTCAGGGGAATAAACGTTCCTCCGAATCGCCGTGCAGTGGTCAGGTCGTACCCGGCCGCCCCGGGGCGGTCCTCGCGCCGATCAGAGGCCGTCCTGCGTCGAATCGATGTCGGCGATCTCCTCGGGATCGACCTCGTGTCCGGGTGCGCGAACGACGTAGACGTCGTAGCGGTGATCGCTCGCGACCGGCCCGCCGACGCTCGACTGTGGCGCGATGACCGAGCCCGCGTTCTCCGAGCCGATGAACACGACCGATGCCTCGATATCGGCGGCGACGCGTCGTATCTCGCGGACGACGTTCGTCGTCGACGTCGCGGTCGGCTCGTCCGAACTGACCCGCTCGGTCCGGACCGTCGCCTCCGGTGCGACCTCGTCGGCACGGCGCTGCATCCCCGCGGCGATCGCTTCCGTATCGAACGGCTCGCCCTGCGTGATCCAACCTCGATCCCGCGCGTAGTCGGCGTCGTCCGGAATCACCGTCAGAACGACGATCTCCTCGTCGAGTAAGTCGCCGAACGTCGACGCCCGCTCGAGCGCTCGCGTCGCCAGTTCCGACCCGTCGAAGGGAACGAGCAGTGACATACGACTACGTCACACGACAGGCGAGGTAAACGTTCGGTCCGTGACACCGGCTAGCCGACGACCAGTACCGGCCGATCCGCGGTCCGGACGACCCTGTCGACGGTACTGCCGAGCAACGCCCCCTTGAACGACGACCGGCCGCGAGAACCGAGCACGATCGCGCTCGCGTCCCGTTCGGCCGCGTACTCGAGGATTTCCTCGTGGGGGACGCCCGCTCGAACCGCCGTCTCGACGGTCACCTCGGCCGCTGTCGCAGTCGACTCGAGGGTCTCGAGCCGGGCCGCCGCGCGCTCTTCGAGGTGCCGTCGCGCCTCGTCGGGATCGACGATGCCGGTATCGTACGCGGTCCGCTCGTCGACGACGGCGATGCCGTACAACGACGCGTCGAATCGGTCCGCGAGCGCGATCGCGTGCTCGACCGCGGTCGCCGCGGCTTCGCTCCCGTCGGTCGCGACCAGAATGGAGTCGTACATGCGCGTCGATACGAGTCCCCGCGAGAAAGCGTTGGGGATCGGAACGGTGACGACCTACTGCGGTTGCGTGTGCCGTCGCTCACTCTTCGGTCCGTTCGTCCCTCGCGACGCCCCGCGCCGCCGTCGCCTTTACCGAAGCGACGATCGACCGCCCCGGCTCGAGTCCCAACGCCGCGACGCTCCGCCGCGTGACCAGCGCCACGAGGTCGCTCCCCGCGTCGCCGTCCCCGTGGCCGACGTTCCCGACGCCACTTCGATCCTCGTCGTCCCGACCAACGCCGTCGTCCCCACTGTCCCCGTCCGCGAGTTCGACGCCCACTCTCGCGACCGCGTCGCCGGTCTCGAGCCACGAGACGGTCCCCGAAAATCGGTTCCGGACGCTCGTCCCCTCGGCTCGGGGGACGTCCGTCGGCGCGTGCAAACTGACCGCGTCAGATCGGATCGTCACGGACGCAGTGGCGGCGTCGGTCGGGACGACAGCCAGCACGTCGCCGGCACCGGTTTCGACGGTCGCGAGTTCACCGTCGCGGTCGACGACCGGTCCCGTGAGCACCGTCTCGTCGACGCGGGCGACGCCTTCGTAGGCCGCGACCAGCCGATCGAATCGCGCCAGCAGGTCCCTGGCGGTCTCCGTCAAGGAGCTCCCGCCGCCGTCGGCCCCGCCCCGGGTCCGCTCGACTAACGGTCCGGCCGCCGCCTCGAGTTCGACCACGCGCTGCTGGAGGCGCGGGTACGAGCGTTCGAGGGCCGCCGCCGCGCCCGACAGCGAGCCACGGTCGTCGATCGCGCGTAACATCGCGATGTCGCTGCGGTCGACGCTCACGTCGTCGATCCGCAGGTAGGGGTCGAACTCCTTTTCCATGGGTATCGGTCGCCGGTGGGAGTCCCGCCGAGGCCGGCGGGGTTCTCGAGTCCCCCTTCGCGGTCAGACGAGAAGTTCGTTTTCATCGTACAGCAGATCGCCGCGGACGAACCGCGCGGTCCGTTCGTCCCGCGGCTCCTCGAACACCCGCTCGGGCGGGCCGATCTCGACCAGTTCGCCATCGAGCAGGAAGGCGACCCGATCCGAGATCCGCTCGGCCTGGTGCATGTCGTGGGTCGCGAGCAACACGCCGTGATCGCGGTCGCGCGCCCGCCCGATCGCCCGCTCGAGGATGGCCGTGTTCCGCGGGTCGAGATCGGACGTCGGCTCGTCGAGGACGAGCAGTTCCGGGCGGGGTGCGAGCGCACGGGCGAACGAGACCCGCTGGGCCTCCCCGCCCGACAGCGACGCCGCGTCTCGGTCCCACTCGTCCCTAAGACCGACGAGTTCGAGGGCCTCGAGCGTCCGATCGTCGACCGTCGGCGACCCGTGAATCCAGCGGGCCGTGAGCCGTTCGGCGAAGCCCCGGAGCCGGCTGGACCACGGCCGACGAATCCGCCGACCGGCGTCGACGTTGCGCGCCACCGAGGTCTCGAACAGGCTCGCCTGCTGGAAGACGACCCCGATTCGCCGCCGGAGCGCGAGGCGATCGCCTCGCGGGAGCGACCACGGCTCCGTCCCGTCACAGCGGACCGCACCGTCGGTCGGTCGCTCGAATAGGGCAGCCAGCCGCAAGAGCGTTGACTTGCCGGCCCCCGACGGGCCAATCACTGTCACGACCTCGCCCGCGCCGACGGCCAGCGAGATGTCGGTCAGAATGGGCGTCCCGTCGACGCCGTAAGACGCACGCTCGAGTTCGAAGTTCATGGCCGTCTCACCGCGGTCGTGGACGGGTCGACGGGGTGCGCTCGCACGGTCATCGCCCCCCGAGTCGCAGGACGACCCCGTTGACGAGCAACACGAGGACGAGCAACACGGCACCGAGGATCAGCGCCGTCTCGAACTCGCCTTTCCGGACCTCGAACTGGATCGCGGTCGTCAGCGTCCGGGTTTTCGAGGTCCCGTCGGCGTAGGCGATGTTGCCGCCCACGATGAGAACGGAGCCGACCTCGCTGATCGCGCGGCCGAAGCCCGCGAGAATCCCGGTGATGACGCCGTACCGAGCCTCCTTGAGCGTGATGAGAGCGACGTCCGCTCGAGTCCCGCCGATCCCGTAGGCTGCGTCTCGGACGGCGTCGTCGACGCTCTCGACCGCCGAGAGGGCGACGCCGGTGATCACCGGTGTGGCGAGCACGAGTTGCGAAATGATCATGGCCTCCGGGGTATAGATGAGGTTCAGCGTTCCCAGCGGGCCTCGGTTCGAAAGAGCGTACCAGACGAGGAGCCCGACGACGACGCTCGGAAACCCCATGCCAGTGTTGATGACGGCGGTGACGAACCGCTTTCCCCGGAAGTCCGCGAACCCGACGGCGAAGGCGATCGGGAGGCTCACGGCGGTGCTCAGCAGGACTGCGAGCAGACTGACCGTTAGCGATAGCCGGATAACGCTTCGGAGGTAGGTCGGATCGGAGAGGGCATCGATTGGCATTGGTACGTCCCCGGAGCCGGTCTGGTGGCGGCTGTGTCAGTCGTCCGCGGAGTCCGGCTGCCATCCCTCCGGCACGTACTGCTGGAAGTTCGGTTCCGCGGACAGCGCCTCGGGATAGAACAACTGTTCCCCGTTCGCCGTAAACTCCGCGATGATCTCCTGTCCCTCGGGGCTCGTAACGAAGCCGATGTAGGTCATCGCGAGCTGGTAGTTGACGTTCGAGTGGATCTCGGGGTTGACCGCCATGATCCCGTACGGGTTCGCGAGCAACGCCGGCCCGTCCTCGATCGGGCCTTGAACCAGAATCTCGAGGTCGATATCGTCCCGCGAGAGGTACGTCCCTCGATCCGCGAGCGTGTAGGCCCCGGCCTCGTTGGCGTGGGTCAGCGTCTCGCCCATCCCCTGACCGAGGCTCTGATACCACTCGCCGCCGGGTTCGTTGTCCGCGTGCTCCCAGATGACGAGCTCTTTCGTGTGCGTCCCGGATTCGTCTCCGCGAGAGACGAACGGCGCTTGCGCACTCGCGATGGCGTCGAAGGCGGCCGCCGCCCCCCCAGCGTCGCCTGCACCCGCCGGATCGTCGCTCGGGCCGACGATCACGAAATCGTTGAACATCAGGTCCCGCCGGTTGACGCCATAGCCCTCCTGCATGAACTCGTCCTCGCGCGAACGGGCGTGGACCAGAATGACGTCGGCGTTCCCGTCTCGAGCCGAGCGGATCGCGGCCCCCGTCCCTTCCGCGTTGGCCGCGACGCGCGTCCCGAAGCGCTCCTCGAACGCCGCGTTGATCTCGTCGAGCAGTCCCGTCGCTTCCGTGCTGGTCGTCGTCGCGAGCGCGAGTTCCTCCCCGGCGATCGATCCCTCACCCTCGGCGTCCGATCCGAGACAGCCCCCGACGGCCGCGGCAATCCCCGCGGCACTCGCCCCGAGTAGCGCCCTCCGTCGATATTCCATATTGGGAACAACGATGGAATACGGGCGTATAAACGTACCGTTCATCGTATCCGTTGACGGTTATGAACCGCTCTCGAGGATCCACTGCGGGCGAACGCGTAATGGAATTCAATTACCCGCCACGGCGACTACGACGTTCTAGAGGTCCCGCATGGCCGTCGCGATCGCCATGAGTCCGTCTATCAGGGCCTGCTAGGTGGCGGCGTCGGGATAGATCCGATACTCTACCTGTCCCGTCTCCGCCTCGCCCAACTGGCAGGACGCACCGTCCTCGTCGAGGAACGTGTCGAATCCGCTTCGATCGACGATTCGAACGGTCCGAACTCGTCTTCTTCGATGACGTGGACCGGAAGCCGTGAGAGTTCGACCTGGATGTTGAGGTCGGTATCCTCGTCGGCGTTGGACGTCACGTTCTGGATCGCCGTCTCGTCCAGCCAGTGACGGACCTGCCGCTCGCTAACGTGTCTTGCCATACACGACTCGTCGACGAAAGTCTGGAGACGGCTTCGGCGGGAGATGGCCTGTCCGTGGTTCCGGCTGCGTCGTTCTCGCTCGAGGCCGACCCGATCCGCTACCCGTGCTTGTCCGGCATCGTCGAGTGACGTGTGACCCCCCGCATGTCAGCCCGCTCGGACGGGGGCGGTGCCATCGTCGAATGGCGGCTCGGACCGCCCGACGTTCCGCGAGTCCGGTCGCCGCCGAGCCCCGATCCGAGAATCCCTTCGTCTTTCGCTTCGCCCACCGTTTCTTCCTCGTCTGCCGCTTCCGCTTCGTCCGCCGCTTCTTCGGTACCGCTCTCGTCCGCGGACCCAGCGTCGGCAGCCGTCCCATCGGCCGCCGACGTGTCGCTGCGGGCGGCCCCCTCACTCGCGGACTCGAGTCGTTCTCTGAGTTGCACGACATCGTCGCCGAACCGCTCGACGGAGGACCGCATCGACGAGCGGAGTCGATCCCCGAGGTCGTCGGACGTCTCCTCCGCCGTGTCGCCTCCGGATGCCGTCGTTTCCGCATCCGCTGTGGTGTCCGCGTCCGTCCTCCCGGCTGTCTCACGGTCACCGATCGTCTCCCGAAGCCCGTCGGCAGTCGCCTCGAGATCGCGGTCGTTCGCCCGGTCGGCGAGTTTCGCGAGGTGAAGCAACCGCCGCAGGTCCTTGAGGGTCTCCTGGTCGCCCCGAGCAATGGCCTCCGGAATCGACTCCGGTTCGGTTCCGTCCGCGAGCGTGTCCAGCCCCACCGCTGCGAGCAGGGCGGCGGGGTCGGCCGTCTCGAGTAGCTCGTTCGCTTCCTCGGCGGTCTCGAGCAGGGTCATCTCGGGGGACTCGCCCTCGCTAGCCGAGCCGTCGTCGGCGACGATCGAACTGCTCGACGCGGCGGCCTGGTTCAATACCTCGTCCACTCGATCCCGTAGTTGTGCGTCGGTCATAGCTGTCTCCTGGTATGGCCGCACCGGCGTCGGTCCCGCGATCCGTGATTGGGAGCGTCGTGTCGGTCGACTACTCGGCTGCCGCCTCGGCTTCTGACTCCGAACCCGAGTCGTCGTCCTCTTCGTCGATCACTGTCCCGATGATCGCGTCGGTCATCTCCTCCCGGCTGAGGTTCGCCTTCACGCCGACGTCCTTCGCGACCGACTGCAAGTCGCTGTAGGACATCACCCCGAGGAAGTCCTCGAGGGTGTCGGCCCTGCGGTCCTCGAGGTTATCCATCGACGGCTCCGCTTCGGCCTCGTCGGACGCGCCGGCTTCATCGGATGCCTCAGCCTCGCCATCAGATCCGTCGCCATCGTCTTCCGCCGCTTCCTGCTCGGCCGCAGCCGTCTCGGCGTCATCGTCGGCGTTGCTCTCGGACACGTCCTCCTCTGGCGTCGCCTGCGAATCGCTCTCCGACTCGTCTCCCGCAGGTTCGTCGCGTCCGTCGCCGCCGATGCTATCGAGAAGTCCCGCGGCGCTGCTGCCGTCGGTCACACTCCTGGCTACCGACTCGAGCGAATCGCGACCCGTGATCTCCGAGACCGAATCCTCGAGAGCGTCCCGAATCGCCGCCGATACTTCAGTTCTGATCTCGCCGAGTTCTTTTCCCTCGTCGACGCCTTCGGCGATCGTCTCGTGGACTTCTCGGCCGATCGCCGCCCCGACTTCCCGTCCGAACCGTTCGCCGAACCGTCGACCGACCGCTGCGCCGACCTCGCCGCCGTCGATGCCGTCCTCGATTGCTCCGTCGCCGAGCATATCGGCGACCTCGAGTTGATTGCTCACCTCGTCGGCCACCAGTCCCTTCAGTCCGGTCCCGTCACTCACGACGACCACCTCGAGTCGGGTTATCGAGCGGGAGCGTATGCTGTGTCACGGTGTTACTCCTCGGCGTCGGTCGTCTGTTCGGATTCTTCGTCCGCCGATGCGTCGCCTTCCTCGCCCGATTCGGAGTCGTCCTGGGCCACGTCTTCGCCGCTCTCGTCGTCCCCTTCGGTCTCGGGCTCGTCCGCTTCGGTAGCCGCTTCGTCCGCTTCCGCTCCTTCCTCACCCGTTTCCGCGCCTTCCTCAGCGGCCTCCTCGCCCTCCTCCCCGTCTTCGTCGCCGGAACTGAGCAGTTCGTCGACGACCATGTTCCCGATCGTCCGCCCGAGGGATTCGCCGATCGCTCGCCCGAGGATCGCACCGATCTGTCCGCCAAGCGCTTCTCCGAGCGGCTTGTCCCCGTCGATCTCCTCTTCCCACTGGGTCCCCTCGACCAGTTCGTCGACGTCGACGTTTTCGGTGATCTTCTCGGTATCGATCCGCTGTGTGATTGAATCGTCGCTCATGATGATGCCTCCGCCTGTGACGGCTCCACCTGTCCGCCGGCCTCTTCCTCACGCTCCGGCTCGAGTCGTTCGATTAGCTGTTCGATCACTTTGCTGACGATCACCGCCACGATCTCCTCGGTCGGGAAGCTGGGAACGAGCCCGGACAACTTCCCTCTGAGCCAGCTGGCCGCCCTGGAGATGCGGCCCGGCGTCTCGTCGCCCTCGCTCGGTTCCGCCTCCTCGTCGTCGGCTGCTGCTGGTTTCGTTTCCTCGGCGTCCGGTTCGTCAGCTTCCGCCGGCTCGCCAGTGCCACCGCCAAAGAGTCCACTGAGCCACTCCCTTGGCTTGCCGAGTGCGCTACTGAGCCATTCTCTGGGCTTTCCAAGCACGTTGCTGAGAAGCTTTTTTGGCTTGCTAACCAGGGAACCGAGCAGCTCTTTTGGTTTGCCCAAGAGCGACTGGACTTTGTCCAGCACGGCACCGGGACCGTCGAGAAGCCCCGTGACTGCCGACAGCAAGTTCCCGAGCAGGTTGTTCCCCCCAGGTCGCGCCGAGACGTCGAGCGTGACCGGATTCAGGTTCACCTCGAGGCCGAGCAGGTCCAAGAAGAGACCGTCGAGGTCGAGGTGGAGGACGCCGGCCGTTTCGTCGTCCTGGTAGACGTCTTCGGCGTCTTCGACGTGGTACTCGTCTTCCTCCTCGCCGTCGGCGTCCTCCCCGTCCGTTTCAACCGTTTCTTCGTCGCCCTCACCCTCCTCGGCTTCCGTTTCGTCTTCGGCCTCCTCTTCCGTGACTGCCACCTCTTCCTCGGTGTCTCCTTTTTCGTCCTCGTCTTCGCTTTCGACTGCCCCTTCGGATTCGTCTTCCCCTCCTTGGGGCTCCTCGCTTTCGGCAGGGTCCGCCCCCCCTTCTTCGGCGTCGGCGTCCGCTTCCTCGGGGGCCGCGTCGGCGTCGCTCGCGTCCTCGGGTTGGTCGTCAGATCCCTCCATCTCCGCCTGTCCGCCGTCGGTCATCACCCGGCGTGGCGGTCCCGTCGTCCGCTCAGTTTTGTCGAGACGGCTCGAGGAGCGTTCGACCCGCCCGAGATCCGAACGCACCTCGCGGCCGTCGCGTGCAGAACTCTCGGTCATTATACGGGCACACGGACGCTCGTGAGCGTTGTGGGGGTTGTCCTTGCGTGTGCGACTAGCCAACACGATCTCCGGAGAACCGTTCGCGAAAACGACCGATCGACGGCGCTACTCGAGCGAGCCGACCCGAAGCGCGTACTCGCCGCGCGTCTCGCCGTCGTCGTGGTATGCGACGGGCTCCTCGATGGCTGCGACCGTTCCGTCCTCGACAGCGGCCGCCGTCGCGATTCCGTCGAGGTGCTCGGTGGCGCTCGCACCGGACTCGAAGTCGAACCAGCGGACGGCGTGGGTGTCCGGATCACGAACGCGGAAGTTCTGGGCACAGGGAGCGACGAGTCGCCCCCCGTCGGCGGCGAGGCCGTGGACGAAGCCCCGAACGTCGTCGTCCCACAGGGGGTCGCCGTCGGCGTCGAACGCGGCGACCCGGTGTTCGTTCGGATGACGATGCTCCGTCTCGCGGCTCTCGATCGCGTAGGTATTGCCGGTCACGAACGCCACGCGACCGTCGTCCGCGTAGGCGTGGTTCGGATAGGCGTACAGCCGTTCGCCGTCGATCTCGGTTTCGACCGCGAGGTCGACCCGCCAGCGCTCGGCACCGCCGGGTCCGAGCAGATAGCCGCGTTTGTCGCCGTGGCTCGAGACGGCGATCGCGTCCCCGTCGAACGAGACGTCGCCGACGCGGCGGTCGCCTTCGGTACCGGGGTCCCAGGTCCACTCGAGGTCGCCCGACTCGGGGTCGAGGACGACGAGACCGGTGTCGTGGTCGCCCAGACAGCGGTTGTAGCCGACCGCCAGCCGCTCGCCGTCGGCGTCGAGATCGAGCGCGATGGGCGAGGCGTCGGTTTCGTATGTCCAGCGGATCGCGCCGTCGGGGTCGAACGCGTAGACCGTGCTGTGCCACCGTCGGTTCTCGCCGTCGCGCTCGTACCGTCGCGCGGCGGCGTAGACGCGCTCGTTCCCTTTGGCGTCGGTACCGGTCTCGCAGGCGACGACGTAGGGCAGGTAGAAGACCGTGTCCTTGACTGCCTCGCCGACGTCGTCGGCGGTGTCGTACCGCCACTGCCGGTCGCCGGTCTCGGCGTCGTAGGCCGCGATCGTCCCCGTCCGGCCGCGGCCCGCGACGACGATCATGTCACTCTCCGGGAGCGACGCGATCCCGACCGCGTGGTCCGGATGGGCGGTCGACCAGCGGGTCTCGAGCGAGTCGACATCGCGGGCGGTGACGGTGCCGTCCCACTCGGCGGTGACGACGAGGTCGCCGGCGGCGGCGAAGCCGACCGCGGATCGGGTCCACATATGGCGGCTCCGGGCGGGTTCGATCTCACCGAGCGGAACCGACCGGCACTCGAGGGCGTTTTCGCGTTCGGTATCTACAGTTTCGGCCATCGTTACTCCTCGACCGGGAACGTCTCGTGGAGGGTGTCGTGAGCGTCGCCGAGCCCGTCGACGATGCTCTCGCCTTGCGCGTGCAGTCGCTGGACCGCCCGCTCGGCGTCGCGGACCGCGAGCAGCCGCCCCCGCGTGTAGTCGTACTCGGGGTCGTCGCCGTCCATCGATGCGACCTCCTCCTCCAGATCGACCAACGCCGCGTCCAGATGGCGTTCTACCTCGGCGAGGCTGTCGGCCTCCGCGAGGCCCTTGATCGGCCCCTCAAGGTGGCCCTCGAGTTCCTTCTCCGCGTGATCGCGGGTGCTGTCGTCCCCGACGCCGAGGACGTTCATCAGTCCGAGTCGTAGCGCTTCGATTTCGTGGCAGCTCATGGGTTGATGTATGATGTGTCGAATTCGTGTGTTTCGGTCGGCGTTACAGTGTCTGATCGACGAGTTCGCTCACGATGCGGTCCCGATCGAGGTGGTCGCCGACGATCCGTTCGGCGTCGGCGTCCTCGACGCCGCCGTACCAGATCCCGTCCGGGTAGACCGCGACCATCGGCCCGTCGCCGCAACGGCCCAGGCAGGACGACCGCGTGATGCGGGCGTCGCAGTGGTCGGAGTCCCGCACTTCCTGGCGCAGGCGCTCGAGGACCGCCGGGGACCCCATCTTGGCACAGGTCTGGTTGGTACAGACGGCGACGTGCTTTTCCGGCGCGTCGTGGCTGTCGGGCTCCTCGTCGATGTCGTCGCGGTCGGCGTGGGCCTCCTGATGGGCCAGCGCCCGCAGCATGGCCCGCGCGCCGCCGACGTCCTCCTCGTAGCCCTCGAGATCGACCTTGTACTTGCAGGTGTCACAGGACATCTCGACGCTGTCGGTCCGGGCTTCCTCCCAGCGGTCGGCGAAGACGTCGAGCAGCCGGGAGTCGGTCCCGAGCGGGTCGCCGGCCAGCGCGTCGACGTAGGGGTAGTCGTCGTCGAAGTCGGCGGTCCAGTCCCGGACCCGCTGGGTGAGGACGCCGTCGCCGAGCATATACGGCAGGACGACGACCGCGTCGGGCCGGTGTTTCGAGAGCCCGTGGAGCGTCTCCTCGAGCGTCGGCTCCGTCACGCCGATGAACGACGCCTCCACGCGGTCGAACGCACGGCCCTCGTAGAGCAGTCGGGCCAGCTTGTGAACGTCGCCGTTGGCGTCCGGATCGCTCGAGCCGCGCCCGCAGACGACGACGGCTACGTCGTCGTCCGCACGATCGACGCCGAGGTCGGCCTCGACCGCGGCGGCGCGGTCGTCGAGCAGGTCCAGAATCGCGGGATGGACGCCCAGATGCGCGCCGTTGTTGATCTCGATGTCGTGTTCGGCGCGGGCCTGCTCGATCGCCAGCGGGACATCGTTTTTGACGTGGCTCGCGGCGAACAGCGAGCAGTGGACGACCGTCACCTGCGACGTGACGGCCGCGAGTCCCGCGAAGGCCTCGTCGATCGCCGGCTCCGCGAGCTCGAGGAACGCGGCGTCGACCGGAATCCCGAGTCGGGACTCGAGAGCGGCGGCCAGTTCGCGGACCTGTTCGTTGGACTTCTCGCGTCGGGAGCCGTGACCGATCAGGAGGACGGCCTCGTCGTCGAATCCGGCTGTCGGTGCGGGCGTGGTCTGGTCGGGTGTGCTCATCGGTATCGTAGGTGTCGATCTGTCGGATGGTTACTCGTCGTACGCCTCGGCCTGCTCGAGGCTCCGCTCCAACTTGCGGCGGCGACTCGGCGCGAACAGCCCCGTTTCGTCGCAGTTCTCGTAGAGCCACGCGCCGAAGTCGGGCGCGGCGTCGTCGTCGACGCCGAACCAGTAGCCGCCGGAAGACGTCTCCGACAGCTCCCCCATCGGGGCGTCGACCGGGCAGTCGTCGAACAGGTCCCGTACGAGTTCGAGCAGGTCCGCGTCGTCGTGGACGAACGAGATCCCGACGGTGCCGCTCTTTGATTTGAAGCAGACGGTGCCACAGCCCTCGAGCAGTCCGCGGAGCAGTTCCCGGTCGTAGTTCGAGAACGCGCCGAAGCGGTAGTTCCCGCGGCCGTCGACGGGGAGCCCGAGCGTACCGCTCCGGCCGAGCAGGCCCGAGTCGTCGTCACCGTCGATCGAGAGCGTGTATTCGTCTTCCGTCCGCGTAATCGACGTGTCGTGGGCGTACTCGCGGCTGGTCGTGTCGTGCTCGAGGTCGCCCCCGGCGACGGCGGCCAGCACCTGTGCGGACGCCTCGTCGTTGGCGACGACCTCGATGCCGTCGTCCGAAACGTCGCCGCTGCCGGCGACGTGGCCCCAGAAGTACGCGGTCGCGGCGTGGCCGGCCAGCGGATCCGACGGCACCTCGATCTCGGTCGCGGATTCCGCGTCGCTCATTCGCCCACCTCCTCGACGACGATCGCGTCCGTCGGACAGGCCGCGGCGGCCTGCCGGGCTTCGTCGATTCGGTCGTCGTCGAACGTCGCGACGACGCGCTCGGCGGTGTCGGTGACCTCGCCCTCGCAGTCGTAGACCGGGTCCGCGCCGGGATCGATCGTCGCGAGGCCGTCCCCGCCCTCGACGAAGCGCGGGTCGCGGGTCAAACAGGCGAAGATGCCGTCGCAGGCGTCTTTCTCGATCGTAACTTCGTATCGTGACATTGGTGAATTGCGGCTGATCGGCGGTCGGTCGAACTGTTCAGTAGTCGTACTTCGTCTCGTAGCCACGCGGCGTGACCATCCGGTCGTCCCAGACGTAGGTGTCCTCGTTGCCGACGACGATCGTCGTCGTCATGTCGATGATCTCGTCCTCGCCTAACTCCTCGAGTTCGCCGAGTTCGGTGATCAGCACCTGCTCGTCCTCGCGGCCGGCACCGTGGACGATGCCGACGGGCGTGTCCTCGTCGCGGTGTGCCAACAGGATCTCACAGGCCTTCTCGAAGTTCTCCCGGCGTTTGCGGCTCCAGGGGTTGTAGATCGTGATCGTAAAGGACTCCTTGGCTGCGGAGTGGAGCCGCGATTCGATTTCCGGCATCGGGACGAGGTGGTCCGACAGCGAGATCGAGACGGTGTCGTTGACCAGCGGCGCGCCCAGTCGGGCCGCACAGGACTGGGCTGCCGGGACGCCCGGCACGGCCTCGAAGTCGACCATCGACGCCGTCGCGCCCTTGGACTCTAAGATCTCCAGTGCCAGCCCGCCCAGCGCGTAGACGTTGGGGTCGCCGCTGCCGACGATGGCGACGTCGTTGCCCGCCAGCGCGCGGTCGATGGCTTCCTCGGTGCGGGAGACCTCGCCGCACATCGGGGTGTCGTACAGCTCGTCGGCTTCCTCGGTGATCTCGTCGGGAATGAGGTCGATGTAGGTCGTGTAGCCGACGATGTGCTCGGCCTCAAGCAGCGCGGTCTTCGCCCGGTCGGTCATCCCTTCCGGATGACCGGGACCGAGGCCAACGGCGCTCAGTTTACCCGGCTCGGCGTCGAAGTCGTCGACCGTCGAGCCGACCTCCTTCTCGTTGGAGCTATCATCATCCGAACTCGAGGCACCGCAGCTCGAGGACGACGAGGAATTCGACGAACTCGCACCGCACTTGGAACCGCTCGAGTCGTCGCTGCTGCTCGATGCGCCACAGCTACTCGAGCTCTCGGTGCTCGCCTCGCTGGTGCTCTCGCCGCTCGAGGCACCGCAGTTGGAAGTCGATTCGGCGTCAGCGTCGGCGTCCGCGTTCGTATCCGTACTCATGGTTGATGATACTGGTTTCAGAAGTCGTCGACGTCACGCCCGCCGCGCGGGGTGACGAGGTACGTTCGATCGTCGTTGCGCCAGGTTTCGGTCTCGTGGTTGCCGATGATCAGCGAGGTGCCCATCCCCGACACCTTGTCGTCGTGGTCGGCGGCCTCGCCGAGGGTGGTGACGAACTGGCTCTCGCCGTTTCGGCCGGCATCCGCGCGGCCCGCGTCGTTGACGATGGCCACGTAAGCGTCGTCCGTCCGTTCCTCGCGGACGATCTCGACCGCTTTCTCGTAGTTGCGCCAGCAGTTGTAGAGGACGATCACGAAGTCGCTGACTGCGGTCGCGCGCAACTTCTCCTCGATCTCGTCCCAGCCGCGCCACTTGTCCGACAGCGAGACCGTACAGAAGTCGTTACACAGCGGCGCGCCGACGTTCGCCGACCCGCCGAGTGCCGCGGTGATGCCGGGGACGATCTCGATCGGAATATCCGTCGCGTCGTCCTCCTCGGCCATCTTGAATATCAGGTCGGACTTGCCGTAGACCGACGGATCGCCGCCCGAGACGTGGGCCACGTCCTTCCCCTCACGGACGTGGTCGAACGCCGCGCGGGCGAGTTCGATCTGGCGGCCCATCGTCGAGCGGACGATCTCCTGCTCGAAGCCGTCGTCTCGGATCGCGATGCCGTCCTCGTCCGTCTCTTCTTCCGGCAGCAGGGTACCGTCGTCGCGCAGGAACTCCTGGTAGAGGCTCGAGGCGATGACGACCTCAGAGGACTCGATGACCTCCTTGGCACGCTTGGTCATGTGGTCGGGCAGGCCGGGGCCGATGCCGACGACGTAGAGGGTCCCGTGGTCGTCGGGGGTGCCGCCGGCCGTCGCGTCCGCAGTCGTCTCCGCCTCGGCGGATTCGTCGTCCGAACTCATCGACCGATCGCCACCGTGACCTCGTTTTCGTAGCTGATCTTCTCGAGGACCAGTTCCTGTTCGGCACCGCCCGCGATCGCCGAGGCCTCGGAGACGCCGGGCCAGCCGATCAGCTCCTTCGACTTCGAGGGCGTCGGTCCCTCGTGTGCGAGCAGGGTCTCCTTGTCGAAGGCGACGACGCCGAGGTCGAGTTCCTGTGCGGCCTCGAGCAGCCCCTCCTCGTCCTCTTTTCGGGTCGCGGTGCCGACGAACTCCACGTCGTCGACGTCGTAGTCCGTTTGCTCGAGTGCGTCCTCCCACGCTGCGAGGAACGCCTCTTTGCTCGCACCGGAGACGCTGCCGGTGCCGAGGACGACGCCGTCGTCCTTGTTCCGTTTGAGCACCGTCACGTCGTCGCCGACGAGGACGGCCTTCGGTCCGTCGAGTCTGGCAACGGGGCCGAGGTTCTCGTCGAGGACGGCGAGGTTCGTCTTGACCGTCGAGTCGCCGTTGACGACGTGAGTGTCCATCGCCTTCGCGCGGGACTCGACGCCCTGCTTGCCGGCCGCCTCCGAGGCGGTGGTCATCGCCGGGACGGCACCCATCGTCGCCAGGTCCTGTGCGACCTGGTTCGCGCCGTGGTGGCCGCCCGTGATCGGGATGGCCCACGTCAGTTCTTCGTCGACGACGCAGATCGCGGGGTCGTCCCACTTGTCGTCGAGCAGGTGGGCCGTCTTCCGCATCGCGATGCCCGACGCCATCAGCCCGATGAAACAGTCGTACTCGCCCCAGTGCTCCTCGAAGACGTCGCCGTGGTACTCGATGATGTCGATCGCCTCGTAGCGATCGCCGATCTCGGCTTTGATCTCCTCGGCGGTGTCCATCTTCCGTTCGAAGGAGATGATCGCGATCTCCTCGGCGACCTCGCCGTCCGAATCCGCCGTCGAACAGTGGCCGCCGTCGGAACCCGACTCGTCGTTCGCGTTGTCAGCGTTGTCCGTACTCATGAGTCAGTCGTCTCCCGCTTGCGTTTCGTTCGCCTGTGCGTCCGATTCGTCCGCGTCGCTCGAGTCGGGGCCGCGGTCGGCCCAGTCGCCGTAGAGGAACGAGCGCTCGTAGCCCGCGCCGGTCACGGCGTCGCCGATGACGACCAGCGCCGAGGCGCGGTAGCCCGCTGCCTCGACCTTGTCCGCGATATCGCCGATCGAGCCGATGATCACGTCCTCGTCGGGCCACGACGCGTGGTAGATCACCGCGACCGGCGTCTCGGGGTCGTGCTCGTCCTCGAGCAGGCGGTCCATCGTGTCCCGGACCGCGTGGGTCCCCAGATAGATGCAGGTCGTCACGTCGCCCATCTCGACGAACTCGGAGATGTGGTCCTCCTCGGGCGTCAGGGTCTTGCCCTGGGGCCGGGTGAAGGCGACGTGGTTCGAGACCTCGTTGAGCGTCAGCTGCGTCCGCAGCGTCGCGCTGGCCGCGAACGCCGACGTGACGCCGGGCACGAAGTGAGTCGGTACGCCCTCGTGTTCCAGCGCGTCCATCTGCTCCAAGGCGGCACCGTAGATCGCGGGATCGCCGCTGTGCAGACGGACCACGTTTCGGCCCTCCTCGTAGGCGTCCCGCATCAGCGGAATTAGCTCCTCGAGGTCCTTCCCGACGGAGTTCACCAGTTCGGCGTGGGCACAGTACTCGTCTAACAGTTCGCTGTTGACCAGCGAGCCGGCGTGGACGACGAGGTCGGCCGCCTCGAGCAGTTCCTTCCCGGCGACGGTCAGCAGCCGCGGATTACCCGGCCCGGCACCGACGAAGGGGATCCCGGCCTGTTCGTCGCCGGCGCTGTGCTCGAAGATCCGGTCGTCCAGTTCCTCGCGGCGGTGTTCGCCCTGCGAATCGATCGCGTCCTGTGGGTCGTTCCCCGTCTCGTCGGTCATCGGTTGCCTCCACGGTCGCTGCCGTCACGGCCTCCGGCACGCTCGAGTGCACGTCGTTCTCCACCGTCAGTCACCGGCTCCCCGTCCGCGGTCGTCTCGTCCGTCCCAGCCTCGTCGTCGGTCTCGAACGCCGCTGTCGCCTGCTCGACCTCGAGACCCTCCTTCTCGGCGTAGGCGAGCGTGTAGTAATCGCGCTCGTCGATCTCGTCGGGGTCGTCAGTGACGATCGTCTCGCCCTGTTCCATGAACAGCCGGCGGCCGTAGGTCACGTCGTAGCCGGCCTCGACGAGGCCCTCGTGGGTGGCCGGCGCGTCGGTGACCTTGAACAGGATCATCCGGTCCGGGCCGGTCGGGCTGTGGCCGGCGGCGGCCTCTCGCAAGGAGAGCCCTGCGCCGGCCTCGATTTCGACGCCCATCGCGGTCGCGAAGGCCGTGACGGCGCTCACGCCGGGGACGATCTCCAACTCGACATCCGAATGAAAGGCGTCGATCGTCCGGCGCAGGTGGCCGAACGTCGAGTAGACGTTCGGATCGCCCAGCGTGACGAAGGCGACGTCGCCGTCCCGTGCGTTCGGGGCGATCTCCGCGGCGGCTTCCTTCCACGCCGTTCGCAGCTTCTCCTCGTCTTTCGTCATCGGGAAATCGAGGTCCCCGATCTTCGCCTCGTCGACGTGGTTCAGCGCGACCGTCCGCGACAGACGGCCCGGGGAGTAGACCACGTCCGCGTTCTCGAGAACCTCCTTCCCGCGAACCGTGACGAGGTCGGCCTCGCCGGGGCCGAGTCCGACGCCGTACAGCGTCACTGGGAACCGCCCCCGCTTCCGTCTGCGGCGACTCGCTCGCCGTCCTCGTCGTCCGGCGTCGCGCTCCCGACCAGCATGTAGACCGGGTTATCCGAGTTAAAGCTCGTCGCGCCGGCGAGTTCGTAGCCGTGACTTACCTGGAACTGGACGACCTCCTCGAGCAGGTCTCGCTCGCGGAAGGCGTCCGTTGCTTTGCCCGCGACCTCGAGCCGGGAGACGTTCATGACGACGCGGTCGATTTCGGTGTCGACGGCGTGGTCGAGGACCGCCTCGAAGTTCCGACTCCCGCCCAGAAAGAGCGCGTCGGCGTCGTCGGGCAGTCCGTCGGGCGCTTCCGCGTTGCGCAGGTCGACGTCGGCCCGTACCGACGTCTCGTTCGCGGCGAGGTTCTTCTCCGTCGTCTCGAGTCGCTCGGGTTTCCGCTCGACGGCGGTCACTCGCCCGGCTCGCTGTGCGGCTTCGATGGTGACGGCTCCCGTACAGGAGCCGACCTCCGCGAAGTGGTCGTCCGGCTCGAGCGCGAGCTTCGAGCGGACGACGGCCCGGACCTCGGACTTCGTCGGTCCGGCCTTCGCGTCGTGTGGAAGCGCGATGGGTGGCATCATCCGTTGGAACAGAGCCCGTCCCTAAAACAATTTTGTTTGGGGTAGAACAACTGCGATTGCTCACATTGGATTGGAGTAAAACAACGAGAATTGTCGAACGCGAGCGGACTGTCAGTTCGGCCTAAACTGGATCTCACACCGCATCGATTGCGGCTTCGAACCGGAACAGCCGCGAAACGGAGACGTGGCTAAGGGGTGGCTCCAGTCGGGTTCGCAGCGACTCGGTACTACTCCAGCCCGCCGTTGATCCCCAGCACCTGGCCGGTCATGTACTCCGCCTGATCGCCGGCGAGAAAGCGGACCATGCCGACGATGTCCGTGGGGTCGGCGAACCGGCCCAGCGGGATCTCCTCGCGGATCTTGTCCTGTACTCGGTCGGGAACCTTCTCGAGCATCTCCGTCTCGGTGAACCCCGGTGCGACGCAGTTTGCCGTGGAGCCGTGGTCGGCGAGTTCCAGCGCCAGCGTCCGCGTAAAGGCAAACAGACCGCCCTTCGAGGTCGCGTAATTCGCCTGGCCGTAGTTGCCCTGCTGGCCGACGACGCTCGAGATGTTGATGAGTCGGCCGTGGTCGGACGTCTTGATGTCCTCGTAGAACGCGTTCGTACAGTTGAACGTCCCGTTCAGGTTAATATCGATGACCGTCTGCCAGTCCTCGTAGGTCATCTCCTCGAACGTGCGGTCGATGGTAATCCCCGCGTTGTTGACGAGCACGTCGATTTCGCCGAGTTCCTCGCGGACCTCCGCTGCCATCCGCTCGACCGCCGCCGGGTCCGAGACGTCCGCCTGTACAGGGACGGCCGTTTCGCCGTTCTCCGCGATCGTCTCGGTGACTTCGCGCGC
Source organism: Natrinema altunense (assembly GCF_000731985.1). Classification (GTDB taxonomy): domain Archaea; phylum Halobacteriota; class Halobacteria; order Halobacteriales; family Natrialbaceae; genus Natrinema; species Natrinema altunense. The sequence continues at coordinate 258,820 of NZ_JNCS01000002.1, read as the reverse complement.
CGATTCGTCGGACGAGCGGTAGTTTACGGCCACGTCGGCCCCGCAGCGGGCGAGTTCGAACGCGATTTCGCGACCGATGCCCCGGGAAGAGCCCGTTACGAGACAGGTCCGGTCTGTCAGTGGACGATGCGACAACGGTTCGAGACGCTGGACTGTTTCCGACATGCGAGGGCTGCTACCACGAACATCGTGTTAAATACTTGTACGGTTCGCATCGGGATCAACACCACTCGAGGAGCACGAGCGGCGCGACGACGCCGCGGAATCGGTCACCCGCTCGCGTTTCACCACGGTCGTCCCGGCCGCGATATCGCCGAGTCGCTGGCCGTAGTCGGTCGTGGAAGCGATGATGGCACCGAGGCAATACCCGGCCGGAAGGAAATCGAGCGGGAGCAGCACCGTCCGAACGATCGCGTCGCCGAGCGTACACGGCGAGCCGTCGATTCGAACGACGGCGAGATCGAGGAGTGACTTGCCGACGGTCCGCCCGTACGTCGCCTCCCCGACGACGAAGTACGTCGGCGGCAATAGAAGCCACCAGAGCAGGATGAGACCGCCGATAACCGCATCACCGCCGCCCGAAGCGTCCGCATCGAGCCCGGCGAGGAGCGCCGATGCGGAGAACGCGAGCAACGCGATCACGAGCCAGTCGATTCCGGTCGCCGCGGCTCGGCGGCGGAGCACCGTTCCGGCCGTTTCCATGTTCGGCCGAGCGTCGGAATCGTCGCGGTCGAGGACCGCTTCCGACTCGAGTACCTCACCTGAGGCGCGCCAGTGCGGCTCGAAGACGTCCGCCGTCAGTAACCCGTGTCCAGATGCGTGCTCGACCATTCCAGGCAGGTGTTTATATCCGATCGCGAGACAGACCCGATCGTAGCCGTTGGCCGTCGCCAGCGCGGCGACCTCCGCGAGCATCGCCTCGTTGCGTGCCTCGAGCGTGCGCCTGATGAGGAGGTACCCCGCCCCCAGATAGATCAGGACGACGCTTCCAGCGATGTCGGACAGGAAAATGCCGGCGACCACCGAGCCGTAGGCAACTGCGGCTAGCGACAGCGCCGCGACGAGCATCGGGATTCGGAACCCACAGCGGGATCGAACCGTCGTCACCGATAGCAGGCCGACTGCGAGTCCGACCGCGACGAGCGTCTCGATCGGGAACACGACCGCGACCGCGAGGAACGCGAGCCAGTTGCCGACGATCCAGCCGGGACTGCGGTCGGACAGGACGTCGAGCGGATGACGGTCGACCTCGTGTACCGGCCGCTTCCCTGCCACCGTTCGCGCCACGAGAAATTCGGCGGACCGAAGGTCACGATTGCACAGCACGTACAGCGGCATCTGGAGCACGAAAAGCAACTGGAGGCCGACGAAAAAGAGCGGATACCGGCAGACGAGGCCGATCGCCGAACGAGCGGTCCCCCCGAGTCGTGGCTGCTCGACCGCGATCGCGTCCGCTCCACTCGCGAATTCCCGGAGATCGTCTTCGACGATGCGTCGCGTATTCGCATGGATCGTCCCGAAAATCCTGAGTGTTGTCACTACCGGACAATTTACCGACACGGGCGGCATAAATTCAGCCATTCGCGCCAGGGCCGACTGGTCGGCACTGAAGGGGCGAGACGGCACAGTCCCAGACGAAACGCGCTCGAGCGGATCGCGAACCGTCGCGCCACCGAGCGCTGCGAGTCGTCACCGGCCGCAGCGCTCGAGGAACCGATCGAACGCCCCGCTCTCGGCATGGACGTGAACGTACGTCCCGAGCGACTCGTACTCGGTCAGGCCATCGTGGTCCCCGTCGATGCCGTCGCCACGAACCGTCTCGAATGCGAACCGGGCGTCGCCGTCGACGTCGGCGCTCGAGTAGTGGAACTCGTGACCGCGAATCGTGTTGCCAGCGTCAGCGGTCAGCGTTCCCTCGGTCGCCTCGAGTTCGACGTGATCGAGCGCCTGATAGCGGTCGTGCATGGTCACGTCCGCGGGGAGGATGCCAGCCATCTCGCTGCGGTCGCCCTCGGCGGTCGTCAGCGACTGACTCATAGCCATCAGACCCCCGCACTCTCCTAGTACGGGCAGTCCGTCGCCGGCCCGTTCGCCGAGTTCGTCGAGTGTGCCGGCGGATTCGAGTGCGTCGGCGTGGAGTTCCGGATAGCCGCCGGGCAGATAGACGCCGTCGCAGTCGGGGACGGGATCGCCAGCGACCGGCGAGAAGGTGACCAGTTCGGCCCGTTCGCGGAAGCGCTCTATCGTCGCCGGATACCGGAAACAAAAGGCGGCGTCGCTGGCGACGGCGATCGTGGCGTCGACCGATTCGGCGGCCTCGATCGGGGTTTCAGGGGCGGGTGGCTCACCGGCGACTGCGGCCAGCCGATCGGCCGCGAGCGACTCGGCGGCTTCCCGCAGTGCCGCCTTCGGCAGCGCCGCCTCCGCGCCCATCTCGAGGCCGAGGTGTCGATCGGGGATCTCGAGGCCGTCGTTCGGGGGAATTCTACCGAAGAACTCCATATCGTCGGGCAGCGCGTCGCGGATCCCCTGCTCGTGGCGGCCACCGTGGGCTCGCTGGGCGACGACGCCAGCGACCTCGATATCGCGACCGATCGTGTCGGCGTACTCGCGGAAGCCGAGCGCGGTCGCCGCGACGCTTTCCATCCCCGCTTTCGCGTCGACCACGAGGACGACCGGTAGGTCGAGCGCTTCGGCGACCATGGCGGTGCTCGAGCCGTCGCCGTCGTAGAGGCCCATCACGCCCTCGACGACGCAGATGTCGCCCTCACCGCGCCGATAGTTCCGGCGGAGGCCGTCCGCGCCGCAGAGCCACAGGTCGAGGGTACGGGAGGGGCGGCCCGCGATCGCCTCGTGGTGGCTCGGATCGATGAAGTCCGGCCCCGCTTTGGCTGGCTGGACCTCGTGGCCGGCGTCCTCGAGTGCCTGAACGATCGACAGTGTCGCAACGGTCTTCCCGATGCCGGAGCTGACGCCGCCGAGGACGAACCCTTTCATCGTCCGTGTCCCGTGAGCCGAGCCGCCGCTCCGGCGAGCCGTTCGTATCGGGTCGTCGTCTCGCAGTCGGTCATCACTACGATTGAATTAGAACAACTGGACTTGAACCCATCGGTGGCGTCGACCGGTCAGCGCACCGCTCGTGGCGGCGACGATCCGCCCTGAACGGGTGCCAACCCCAGGACGGATGGCCGGCAGCACCCGCTCCAAGCGACAGACTATCATCTACAGAACAAAAGTGGCGTTTTGGAAATCGGGTTACAAAACGTCGTTTTGGCGACTGTTTTAGCGTGCCGGTGTCGTATCCGGCGGTGATGACACGGGAATCTACGCCCCACATCGTCGCACTCTGTGGCAGTTTGCGCGACGAGAGCAGAACGAAAATCGTCCTCGAATCGCTGCTCACAACCGCACGGGAGACGGGAGCGACGACGGAACTCGTCGACCTCCGACCGTACGAGTTGCCGAGCCTGCACGCCGTCGAATCGGAGCCGCCGGACGCCGGACGCCTCCGCGCGACGATCGCCGACGCGGACAGCGTCGCGCTCGGGACGCCCAACTATCACGGATCGTACGCCGGATCACTGAAGAACGCCCTCGACTACTGTCGTCGCGAGGAGTTCGCCGGAACGACCGTCGGCTTGCTCGAAGTCGCCGGCGGCGAGTTCCCGGGATCGGCGATTGACCATCTCCGGACCGTCAGCCGGACGCTGCACGCGTGGCCGCTGCCGACCGACGTTGCCGTCCCGAACGCCCACACGACGATTACCGACGAGGGGATCGCCGACGAAGCGGTCGCCGAACGGGTCCACCAGCTCGGTCGCGACCTCGTCGCGTACGCCGACGTATCGAGCTATCCCGAGACGGTCGCTCGAGAGACGGCAGCGGGAACGGAGCCCGAGGCCGATGACTGAACACAGCGTATCGACGTCCGACCGGTCGGCCGCGGAAACGATGCGAGCGATTCGGATCCACGAACACGGCGGTTCGGACGTGCTGACCCCGGAGACGGTTCCCCGACCCGAACCCGGCGACGACGAACTGCTCGTTCGCGTTCGTGCCGCCGGCGTCAACCCCATCGACTGGCTGGTCCGCGAGGGCTACACCGACGAGGCGCTCTCACCGTCGCTGCCGTCCATCCTCGGCTGGGATCTGTCGGGCATCGTCGAGACGGTCGGACCGGCCGTCTCCGAGTTCGGGCCCGGTGACGAGGTTTTCGGTCTCGTTGGGATGCCCGATCCGGGCGAAACCTATGCCGAATACGTGGCCGTTCCGGCGGCCGAGGTCGTCACGAAGCCGCCGACGCTCAGCCACGCGGAAGCCGCCGGACTGCCGATGGTCGGGCTCACTGCGTGGCGTGCTCTCTTCGACGTGGGAGCGCTCCGCGACGGCCAGCGAGTACTCGTCCACGCCGCCGCCGGCGGCGTCGGTCATGTCGCCGTCCAGCTTGCAGCCCACGCCGGGGCACACGTCGTCGGCACTGCGTCCGGAGAGAACGAGGCGTACCTCCGGGAACTCGGCGTCGACGGCTTCGTGAACTATCGGACGGAGCGGTTCGAGCGTGTCGTGAGCTCCGTCGACCTCGTACTCGACGCAGTCGGCGGCGACACGCTCGAGCGATCGATACCCGTGCTGGCCGACGGTGGCCGCATCGTGACGCTGCCGGAACCGTCGTCCGAGACGCTGTGTGAGACGGCCCGGCAGGAGCGCGACGCGACCGTCGACTGGTTCAGCGTCGAGCCGGACGCGGCGACGCTCGCGGACCTCCATGCGCTCGTCGAGGACGGCCATCTCCGGCCGACAGTGAGCGGCAGCTACCCGCTTTCCGATGCCGCCGCTGCCCATCGGGAGAGCGAAGACGGCCACGTCCGCGGGAAACTCGTCCTCGAGGTCGGCGGTGATCGATCGGCGTGAGTTTCCCTTCCAGCCCGCGCTGTATAGCGGCCGAAAGTGGCCGGGAAGCAACACTTTAGCGACTGCCCGCACTCTGTCCGATCATGAATCGAATGAAGGCGGTGAGACGCGCTCGGGAGTCGGAACACTGTCTCCGACCTGCCGAGGCGTTCTCCCTCATCGGCGACGAAACGAGGGTCGAGATCCTCGAGGCCCTCTGGAACGCCGACGACACGCCAGTCCCGTTCTCACGGCTCTACGAAACCGTCGGAAGCGACACGAGCCCGCAGTTCAACTATCACCTGAAGCGGCTCACCGAACAGTTCGTCCGGAAGACCGATGCCGGCTACGAACTCCGAACGGCCGGCAAGCACGTCGTCCATGCGATCGTCGCCGGGTCGTTCAACGCTCATCCCCACCTCGAGCCGTTCGAGACCGGCGACGACTGCACCCAGTGTGGGTCGCCGCTACGAGCGAGCTACGACGACGAACGACTCGCCATCGACTGTCCCGCTTGCGGACGGACACACGGCGAGTACTCGTTTCCGCCCGGCGGTCTCCTCGATCGGCACCGCGACGAGATTCTCACCGCGTTCGATCGTCGCGTCCGTCGTCTGCACGGTCTCGCCAGGGACGGCATCTGTCCGGCGTGTAGCGGCCGAGTTCGGACCGAAATCGTCCGTGAGGGGGACTGCTGTCTCGACGTCGACCTTCGGGCGGAGTACAACTGTGACCAGTGCCACCACAGCCGCTGTTCGACGGTCGGGCTCGCATTGCTCGACCAGTCCGCCGTCGTCGGGTTCTATCGCGATCACGGCATCGACCTCGAGTCCGCACGGTACTGGCAGTTCGACTGGTGTGTCAGCGACGAGTACACGACCGTCCGATCGACGAACCCCTGGCGAATCGCCGTGTCGATTCCGCTCGCGGACGACACGCTCGAGAGTACGCTCGACGGCGGACTATCCGTCATCGAGACGCGGCGACTGTGAGCCGTCGGCCGTCCGTGACACGCTCGAGTACGGGTTCGAGCCACCGACGAACTTAACCGCTCGAGTCGGTTACGACCCGGCGCTCGAACCATGAACGGGGACAACGGAACCGACACCGAACGCCACCTTCGCGAGGCACTCAGACACTTAGGCGAGGCACGGGCGGCCGACGACCTCCGGAAGACGAACGCCGTCGCGCTCGAGGAAGTGTCGAACACCGTCTCGTCGGTGTTGCGGGAGTACGAAGGCGACGGGTAGCGACGCGATCGACCGCGCTCGAGAGCGGGGCGGCTCGGATACGACGGCGACACGGCATCGTCGCGCCGTCGTGTCGCAGCTCGCGCGTCGTTCGCCGCGACCCAGCGCGCGCCACCGCCAGCGGCCGACCGGTCACCGTCGTATCCGAGCCGCCCCGTACTCGCTGCCGTCTCCGGGCCGCTGCCGTTTCGTCTCGGGAACGGGAATCGGGCGATACGGGCGCGGTCGGCTACACCGGTTGCCGCACCGCAAGCACCACCAGGTCCGAAAACGGCGTGTCGTCTTTGCCGTCCCCGCCGGCGTGGGCCGCTAACTCCGCGAGCGTGAACCGGTGAATCGATTCGTCGTCGTGGGTCAGCTTCTCGAGCACCAGCGCCTCGAGATCGGGATCGGCCCCCGCCTCGAGCAGGAACGCAGCGAGGTCGCCGGGCATCCGATCGTACGGCCGCGGGAGCACGAGCAGATGACGGTCGGCCACCGCGGCCGCGAGGCGATCCATGTCCGACTCGAGGTCGCCGCTCTTGTGCAGCGTGACGAACTCGGTGTCCTCCATCGGCGTTCGGGCACGGCTCGCCGCCATTTGGATCGCGGAGATGCCGGGAACGATGCGAACCGGGATGTCGGAATCGTGCTCTTGGACCGTGTCCTGCACTTTGCCGACGAACTGGTAGCCCGAGTGGTTCGGGTCGCCCATCGCGACGGCGGTCCCCGACTCGCCGGCCGCGACGCGCTCGCCGAATTCCTCGAGCGCCTCGGCCTCGTCCCTGTAGCCGCAGGTCAGCAGGTCGGCGTCCGTCTCGTCCTCGACGAACTCCACGACGGTCGTGAAGCCGACGACGACGTCGGCCTCGCGGATCGCCCGTTCGCCCCGGGGCGTGAGATACTCGGGGTTGCCGGGGCCGACGCCGACGGCGTAGACGGGATCGTTCGTTTCTTCGTCAATATCCGGTTCCGCCGCTGCCGCCGCGAACGTCGCCGGATCCGGCCCCGCGTCGAGATCGTACTCGCCGCTCATCGGTTTCGGCCGTCCGCGGCCCGCGTCTCGGCGTCGATCTCGAGGTCGATCTCGTCGGTCCGGACGTCCTTCGCGACGTGGATGAGTTCGTTCGTCAGCGCGGCGGCGAGGCCGCTGCCACCTCGGCGGCCGACGTGGGTGATCGCCGGTACGCCGTACTCCTCGCTGACCGCACGAATGCGCCCCCGGCTCTCCTCAGCCTTGACGAAGCCGACCGGGTTCGCGACGACGACCGCCGGACGGGTCCCCTGCTCGATGCAGTCCGCCAGCGCCAGCGCCGCCGTCGGCGCGTTGCCGATCGTGACGATCGCGTCCTCGAAGGCGTCCTCCTTGTCCAACTCGAGCATCGCCGCGGCGGTCCGGGTCATCCCGGTCTCGGCGGCGAGTTCCTTCCCGTGGCCGATGGCTTTCGAGACCTCACAGTCGTGGCCCCGGCCCGTGACGCCGGCTTTCACCATCGTGATGTCGGTGAAGATATCGGCCTCGTCGAGCACGGCCCGCGCGCCGGCCCGAACTGGCGCGTCCTCGTCGTCGCCGAGGTCGTCGCCGCCGGTGAACTCGACGAGGTGCTGGAACTCGATGTCGCCCATCGAGTGGACCGACTTCTGGCGCACGCGGTCGGCCAGCGTCTCGTCGGGCGTGAACTGCCTGACGATGTCCATGCTCGTCTCCGCGATGTCCATCGCGTTCTGCGTCGTTGCTCCCAGATCGGCGTACTCCTCCTCGAAGTCCTGATCAGTCATCGGGTATCACTCGCTCGGTGGCGGATATCGGCTGTCGGCCGAATTAGTTCGGTCGGCGGTTCGGGTCCGTCAGTCATCGGTCGCTGCCCCCACGGCCTCGTTTGTCGTCCGCGCTTCGAGGTCGCCCTCGACCTCGAGATTGAGATCGCGCAGTCGGTCGACCGTCTCGTCGTCGGCATCCCACAGGTCGCGTTCGACGGCCTCGAGCAGCGTCTCCGTGATGGACTCGAGCGCCCACGGGTTCACGTCGCGCAGCCAGTCCTGTCGCTCCTCGTCGAAGGCGAACTTCTCGGCGACCTCCTCCCAGAGGGTGTCGCTCACGACGCCGGTGGTCGCGTCCCACCCCAGCGTCACGTCGACCGTCGTCGAGAGGTCGCCCGCGCCCTTGTAGCCGTGGTCCTCCATGGACTCGAGCCAGTCGGGGTTGAGCACGCGCGAGCGCATGGCCTTGCGGACCTTCTCCTCGTTCGTGTAGACGTCGACGTTGTCCGGATCGGAGGAGTCGCCGACGTAGGAGGCGGGCTCTGCGCCCGAAATCTCGCTCACGGCGGAGATGAAGCCGCCGTGGAAGGCGTACCAGTCCGAGGAGTCGAACTCGTCCTGTTCCATCGTGTCCTCGATCTTGACCGTCGCGTCGACGGACGAGAGGCGGCGCTCGAAGGCGTCGTGGGCATCTGACACTCGACCACGAGACCCCATCGCGTAGCCGCCCCACTGGACGTAGACGTCGGCGAGGTCCGAGCGGTCGTCCCAGTTGCCCTCGTCGACGGCCTTGTTCGTCCCGGCACCGTAGCCGCCGGGCCGGGTCGTGAAGACGCGGTATTTGGCCGCCTTGCGGGCGTCCGATTCGTCGAGACCCTCCTCGTCCTCGAGGTCGGCCTGCTCCTCCGCGACGTGTTTCTTCACGTAGTTCATCTCGTGCGGTTCGTCGAGGTCGACGACCGCATCGACGGCGTCGTGGATGACACCCGCCGCGGCCGGGAAGGCGTCGCGGAAGAGTCCGGAGACGCGCGTCGTCACGTCGATTCGGGGCCTGTCGAGTTCCTCGAGCGGGATCGGTTCGACGTCGTCGATCCGGCCGGCGTCCGTCCACTGCGGTTCGACGCCCATCATCGCGAGCACCTGTGCGATCGTCTCGCCGCGGGTGCGGACGGTCGGCGTCCCCCAGGCGACGACGCCGATCTCCTCGGGGTACTCGTCGTTCTCGTCGTAGTGGCGCTCGAGGACGCCCTCGGCGACCTCGCTGCCGACCTGCCAGGCGGCCTTGGCCGGTACCTTGCGCGGGTCGAGCGTGTAGAAGTTCCGCGCGGTCGGTAGCAGGTCGACGCCGCCGCGGGTCGGCGCGCCCGAGCCGCCCGGGGGCACGTACTCGCCCGAGAGGGCGTCGGCAGTTCTGGGGATCTCGTCTTCGGCCCCCTGCACGCGGGGTTGAGCTTCCTCGCAAATGTACGCGAGGGCCTCCCGGAGATCGTTGTGCGCACCGGATTTCGCGCGCCCATCGCCGATCGTCTCGAGGTCGACGACGAGGAGGTTCATGTTCACCTCGTCGTCGGGGCCGGCCTCACGCTCCGAGACCGGAATGTCGAAGTCGTGTTCGGCGAGCGTCTCGATCAGGTCGACGCTGGTCTCGTAGACCTCGTCGGCGGCCTCGGCGTAGGTCATCCCCAGCGCCTCGTCGTACTCGCCGGGCGCGTTCAGCATCGTCTCGTAGTCGACGCCCAACGCGCCCGCCACGCTCTCGCGCAGGCTCGGCGCGCCGGGATTCTCGAGGCGGGTCAGCGCGACCAGGTACTCCACGAGGCGCTCGTCGGCCGGCGGCTCGGACATCGTGTGCAGCCCCAGCCGGATCTGGGTCGTCTTGACGTCGGTGAGGTACTCGTGGACGCGTTCGACGAGTTCGTCGATATCGACCTCGTCGCCGGCAACGTTACCCTCCGCAAGCGTCGAGCCGGCCTCGTCGGGGCCGCGGACGGCGACTTGCTCGTCGATAGAGCCCGTGATCCCCAACTCGACGGCGAGATCGAGTTCGTCGACTTTTTCGCGGATGAGGTCTTCGAGGTGCTGGCCGTCGTCGGCGCGGGCGTCTTCCATCCCGGCCTCGCGGTACTGATTCGCCAGCTCCTCGAGTTCCGATAACTCGTCGTAGGTGCCCGCGTTCCGCATGACGGGGGTCAGGTAGTCGACGATCGCGGCGTAGGAACGGCGCTTGGCCTGGGTCCCCTCGCCGGGGTTGTTGACGATGTACGGGTAGACGTTCGGGACGTCGTCCACCAGCTGGTCGGGCGCGCTCTCGCCGTTCAGCCCGACGGTCTTCCCGGGCAGCCACTCGAGGCTGCCGTGGGTTCCGAGGTGAACCACTGCATCGGTCTCGAACGTATTTCGAAGCCAACCGTAGAAGGCGAAGTAGTCGTGTGGCGGCTGGAGATCGGAGTCGTGGTAGACCTTCGAGGGGTCCATGCCGAACCCGCGTGGGGGTTGGACGGTAACGAGGACGTTACCGAACTCGACGCCTGGAATCGCGAACGGGCGGTCCGGTACGTCGCCCCACTCCTCGATGATGTTTTCCTGGAACCGCCCGTCGGTCTCCGAGAACCAGTCCGCGTATGTGTCCGGCGAAACCACGTCGACCGAGAGATCACGGACGTCCTCCGGGGCGACCCACCGGTCCTCGAGCGTGAGCTGGGCGGTCAGTTTCTCGACCAGCGTCTGGCCGTCCTCGGGCATCTCGTCGCCTAAATCGTAGCCGCGGGCGGCGAGTTCCTCGAGCAAGTTCACCGTCGATTCGGGCGAATCGAGACCGAACGCAGTCCCGATCCCGTCGTCGCTCGGCGGGTAGTTGTGGAGGACGACGGCGACTTGCTTGTCCTCGTTGGGCGTGTGGCGCAGCTCGGCCCAGTTGACGGCCAGCCGGGTCGCGTGGTCGATCCGGTCTTCGATCGGGAAGTGGTGTTTCGGCGCGGAGCCGATGCCGGCCTCGTCGTCGGTGCGTTCCTTGCCGGAGATGGGGTGCGTGATCACGTTCCCGTCGAACTCCGGCAGCGCGACCGAGAGCGCGAGTTCGAAACCCATCACGCCCGTGTCGCTGGATTCGTAGCGCGAGCGCGAGCGCATCGTCGTGACCGTCTGGAGGACGGGCACGCCGAGCCGGTCGAGGAAGACGTCCTCCGCGGAGCTGCCTTCGTCGTCGGCACTGCGGCCGCGCTCGTCCATCGAGAGGGAGAACATAAAGGACGACAGCACGGCGTCGACGATCGGCTCGCCCGCGTCGTTGAGGAGCCAGTTGTCCGTCACCCACTCCGCGTCTTCCTGCTCGTCGGTGTCGGTCGCTGGATTACAGAAGATCGGCAGGGCGTTAGCCCCCTGTTCCTCGAGCGCTCGGACCTGCGCGTCGACGTACCGGGTGTTCTCGTGGGTCCAGTGGGATTCGTAGAACCAGACCGCGACCGTCGGCTCGTCGGGGTCGTGGGTCGCGAGCAGGTCCTCGTACTCGATCCCCGGGTGGTCGGGATGATAGACGCCCTCCGTGAGGAGTTCCGTGGGCTCGTCGTATTCGACATCGTGGCCCTCGTACTCGGCGGCGAGGAACCGACACAGGTTCGCGACGTTGATCGTGCCACCCTTCTCGAGGTAGTCGTAGACCCGGTCCCGGTGGGCGTCCGCGACCGTCGTGTCTTCGAACGCGAAGGCGTCGCCGGTCGCCTTGACGATCAGCGGGACGCCCGCCTCGGCGAGCGCACCCGTCGCGTAGTCGTAGCCCGGCATGCTGTCTTCGGCCCCGTGCAGCCAGAAGATCGCCGCCGCGGCGTCGTGCAATTCCTCGACGAACTCCTCGACGTCGGCCTCGTCCTCGAGGTCGCTCTCCGAGCGGACGACCAGGTCAACGTCCTCGAGTCGCTGGGCGGCCCGGCCGATCGAGCCGAGTTCGTTCTCCGTCGCAGTATAGATCCCGATCCGTGTCATCGTACTTTTAAACCTCTGTTGTATTAGCTCAAGCATGGTTGTAAACGCCGGGGGCAAAAAGCTGTCGTCACTCCCGTTTCCGGCGATCGTCGGACAGAACGAGCTAAAGCGCGTGCTGCTCGCCGTCGCGGCCAACGACGGCCTCGACGGAGCCCTGATCGTCGGCGAGAAAGGGACCGCGAAGTCGACCGCGGTTCGGGCGCTCGTCGATCTCCTGCCCGACCAGCGGGCCGTGGCGGACTGTCCGTACGGCTGTTCGCCCGACGATCCCGACCTGCAGTGTGACGACTGCCGCGAACGTGATCCCGCGGACCTGCCGGTCGAGACGCGACCGGTCCCGCTCGTCACGCTTCCGCTTGGAGCGACACGGGACCGAGTCGTCGGCACCCTCTCGGTCGAGGACGCGCTGGCCGGCGAGGCCGACTTCGATCCCGGCCTGCTGGCCCGCGCCCATCGGGGCCTCCTCTACGTCGACGAGGTCAATCTGCTCGACGACCACCTCGTGGACGTCATCTTAGACGCCGCCGCAAGCGGCGTCAACACCGTCGAGCGCGACGGGATCAGCGTCTCACATCCGGCCGAGTTCACCCTGATCGGCACGATGAACCCCGAGGAGGGCGACCTGCGCCCGCAGTTGCGGGACCGCTTTGCCCTCCAGGCCAGCGTCGAGGGCTGCCGGGAGATCGACGATCGAGTCGAGATCATCGACCGCGCGCTCGAGGCCGACGGCGGCACCGAACCGGCCACAGAACGGGAGTACGCCGACGCGGTGGAGGCCCTCCGAAACGATCTCGCCGCGGCCCGGGACCGCCTCTCGAGCGTCGATCTCCCGAGCGATTTCAAGGCCGCAATCGCCGAACTCTGTCTCGAGGCCGGCGTTGACGGTCATCGGGGCGACGTGGCCACGGCTCGGACCGCCATGACGCTGGCCGCGCTCGAGGGCCGCGAGATGGTGATCGAGTCCGATGTCCACGAAGCCGCGACTTACGCGCTGCCCCACCGACTCCGGAGTACGCCCTTCGAGGACGAGCCCGACCTCGATGACCTGCTCGAGGATCGGTTCGACGAGGCGTCGCCGGACGAGGCCGACGGGGAAGAGGGAGGTGACGCGGACGACGGTGACAGCGCGGAGAAAGCGGACGGCGAGGACGGCGACGCCGAGTCCGATCCGGACGACGGTGACGACCGGGGTGATCGCGACGAGGGAAACGGGCACGACGACGGCGCGGACGGTGAGGACTCGAGCGACGGGGCGGGTTCCGACGACGAAGACAGCGCCGGCACTGACGACGGTCCCGAGCGCCGCCCCGACGACGGCGACCGACCCGACTCGGCGGACCAGTCGCCCGCCGAAACCGGCGACGGCGGGTCCGAGGACGGCTCGAGCGACGAGGAGTCGGATTCGGAGGCGTCACCCGACGACGGGGACGAGGAAACTGCCCAGCCGCTCGTGCCCGGCCAGCAGCGGGCCGGGGTCGGCGAGGCGGCCGCGCCCGACCTCGAGTCGCCGACCGTCGACGGTGAAGCGGCGACCGCGACCGGTTCCCGTGCGAGCACGTCGCCGAGTACGGACAACCGGGGCGCTCGCGTGCGTACCGAACCCGCCTCGGGCGAGGGCTCGATCGACGCCGCGGCGTCGGTCCGGTCGGCCGCCGCTCGCGGGGCGTCCCGCGTCGGCGAGGACGACCTCCGGCAGTCGGTCCGGACCGGCGACACATCGGTGACGATCGTCTTCGCCGTCGACGCCAGCGCCTCGATGCGACCGGCGATGCGCACCGCGAAAGGCGTCGTGCTCGAACTCCTGCGGGACAGCTACGAACACCGCGATCAGGTCTCGTTCGTCGCGTTCGCCGGCGAAGACGCCGACGTCTTGCTGCCGCCGACCGATAGCGTCTCGCTGGCCGCCCGGCACCTCAAGGACCTCCCCTCCGGCGACCGGACGCCGCTTCCGGCCGGCCTCGAGACCTCGCGCCGAGTGCTCGAGCGCGCCGATACCGACGCCTCGGTCGTCGTCCTCGTCACCGACGGGCGGGCGAACGTCGCCGACGGGAGTCCGACGGCGGCGACGCGGACGGCTGCTCGAGCGCTCGCGACCAGCGACGCCCGCGTGATCGTGGTCGACGCGGGCGAGGAGTCCCGGGCCGGCCTCTCGGAACTGGTCGCGACCGAAACCGACGGCGAACTGGTCGATCTCGACTCGCTGTCGGTCGAGACCGTTCGAGCCGCCGCCGAGACCGCCGCGGACGAGACACGACGATAGGCGGGACCGCCAGGGACGGACCAACACCCCTTTGAACACCCTCCGTCGTTATCCGACGAGAATCGATGACGGGGGACGAGCCAGTCGCCGACGGCCCCGTCGGCGACGATATCGAGTACGGAATCGACGAGCAGCCGCCGCTCGGCGAATCGATCGTGCTGGGCATCCAGCACTATCTGACGATGGTGGGTGCGAACATCGCGGTGCCGTTGATCCTGGCGAGTGCCATGGGAATGACGGACTATCCCGGCGTGACCGCGCGGTTCATCGGGACGTTCTTCGTCGTCTCCGGGATCGCGACGCTGGCGCAGACGACGTTCGGGAACCGGTACCCGATCGTGCAGGGCGCGCCGTTCTCGATGCTCGCCCCCGCGCTTGCGATCGTCGGCGTCGTCACCGCCGGCGGCGTCTCCGGGGGTTCGGGCTGGGAGGCCGCGTTGCTGCAGTTACAGGGGGCGATCATCGTCGCTGCGGTCGTCGAGGTCGCGATGGGGTACTTCGGACTGGTCGGGAAACTCCGTCGGTTCCTCTCCCCGGTCGTCATCGCGCCGACGATCGCACTGATCGGGCTGTCGCTGTTCAGCGCACCGCAGATCACGACGCCCGATCAGAGTTGGTGGCTGCTCGGCCTCACGCTCGGCCTCATCCTGCTGTTCTCGCAGTATCTCGACGTCAAACACAGGGCGTTCCGTCTGTATCCGGTCATTCTAGCGCTGGTCATCGCCTGGGTCGTCGCGGCGGCGCTCTCGGTCGCCGGCGTCATCGGGGGGAGTCATCCCGGCTTCGTCGACCTCGAGCAGGTCGCGGACACTCGACTGCTGTTGCCGATCTACCCCTTCCAGTGGGGCGTGCCACAGGTGACGACCGCGTTCGTCGTCGGGATGTTCGCCGGCGTGTTGGCCTCGATCGTCGAGAGCATCGGCGACTACTACGCGGTGGCGAACATCACCGGCTCGGGCGCGCCGAGCGGGAAGCGGATCAACCACGGCATCGGCATGGAGGGGTTGATGAACGTCTTCGCCGGCGTGATGGGGACCGGCGGTTCGACCTCCTACTCCGAGAACATCGGCGCGATCGGCCTGACCGGCGTCGCCTCGCGGTACGTCGTCCAGATCGGGGCCGTCGTCATGCTGTTCGTCGGCTTTATCGGCTACTTCGGCCAACTGATCGCGACGATCCCGGACCCGATCGTCGGCGGCCTCTTCATCGCCATGTTCGGCCAGATCGTCGCCGTCGGGGTCTCGAACCTGCGCCACGTCGATCTGGACTCCTCGCGCAACACCTTCGTCATCGGCTTTGCCCTCTTCGTCGGGCTGGCGATCCCGGCGTACATGGGCAACTTCGAGAGCACGCTTGCGTTCCGCGAGGCCGTCGGGCTCGAGGCGACGGTCGATTCGCTGGTCGGCACGAGCGGATCGGGTGCGATCTGGATCGAAGCCGCCGCACAGGCCGTCGTCGATACCGTCTTCATCATCGGCTCGACCGGCATGGCCGTCGGCGGCCTCGCCGCGCTCGTGCTCGACAACACGATCCCCGGCTCTCGAGAGGAACGCGGGCTCGCGGAGTGGGACCGGATCACCGAGGACGAGACCGATTTCGACTCGTTTTGGGACCGCTGGGTGCGGACCGAGGCGGGCACCGAGGACTGACCGCGTCGCCGCTCGTTCGACCCCGGTATTCTTCTGGCAGCCTCGCAACACGTCGAACGCAACCCGGTAGTGTAAGAGCACGCGCGTTCCAGAGGGCGTATGGCGGAACTCGAACTCGCGGACGGGACCATCTGGTACGAGACGAGCGGCGACGGCCCGCCGCTGGTGTTCGTCCACGGCGGCTGGCTGAACGGCCGGGCCTGGGACCCCCAGGTCGAACGCTTCGCCGACGACTACCGCGTCGTCACGCTCGACGTGCGGGGCCACGGCGAGACCGGCAGCACCGACCCGGACGAGTATTCGATCGGCCTCTTCACCGACGATCTCGAGGCCCTGCTGTCGGCGCTCGACCTCGAGCGGCCGACCCTCTGTGGTCTCTCGCTGGGCTCGATGGTCGTCCAGGAGTACCTGGACCGCCATCCGGACGATGCGGCGGGCGCGATCCTCGGCGGCGCGGTGCGGTCGATGCCGCCGATCGAGTTGCCGGCAGGACTGAAGTCGTTCTGGTCGCCGCTGCCGGCACTCTCCATGTCGCTGTCGATCTCGGGCTCGAAAGGGACGTTCCGGTCGATGCTGTCCTCGATTCAGGCGACGACCGGCCAGCGGTGGCTGTCGGTCGACCCCGCGGTCAGAGCCGAGGCGCTCGAGGCGGTCGGCAACATCCCGTCGACCGAGTTCCGGAAGATCTTCGATGCGCTCTATCGGTACGATCCGCCGGCGCTGACCGGTGTCGAAACGCCGACGCTCGTGGTCCACGGCGAGCAGGAAGCGCCGCTGGTCAAGCGACAGGGCCGGCAGATCGCCGCGGCGGTCGCCGACGGCGACCAGCGAGAACTCGCCGGCTCCGGCCACCTCGTCAATCAGGACCGGCCGCTGGCGTTCAACGCGATCACGGCCGACTTTCTCGACCGGCTTCCCGCGGCCTAGCTCCGGCCGCAAGCCGTCGCGGGGGAACGCCGTGGGGCGTCGCAGGACGGTTCGAATCGGACCGATCGGGTGTTCATTGCCGGATCAGTCACCGCTCGAGAAATTTCCCGTCGGCCACCCAACATGCTTTGGCGACATCTCGAAGACGGGGACCGTACTAGCTGTATGCGGAATCGACTCCCGTCGATCGGGACGGTCCCAGATTCACACCCATGAGCAGCCAATGTCCGGACACCGACAGCGCCACCGCCACACCAGCGGCCGAGCAGTGGTCCAACATCTCGAAACACGTCGTCAATAGCTATCTCGAGGCGAACAACGCGCTCCTCGCCGCGATGGGGTTCAGTTCCGCGGGGACGGACGCGTCAGCGGCGGCCGAGACGACGATGCCGTCGCCAACCGCCGAAGTCTCGTTCGGCGACGAAACCTGGGTCATGGAGCGCTCGACCGACGACTACGACTCGCTCGGCGTCGGCGACTACGTTCGGTTCAGCAAGCCGATCGCGGACACCGACGTGACCGCGTTCGCACAGGTCTCCGGCGACACCAACCGACTCCACCTCGAATCGGACTTCGCCGAGGATACCCAGTTCAGCGGCCGGATCGCCCACGGCACGCTCGTGGCCGGGACGATCAGCGCCGCGCTGGCCCGGCTCCCCGGCGTGACGGTCTACCTCTCCCAGACCCTCGAGTTCACGGGTCCGGTCCGGATCGGCGGGAGAGTCACGGCGGAGTGCGAGATCGTCGAGGCCCTCGGTGGCGACCGCTATCGGTTGCACACGAGGGTCGTCGACGAAGCTGACGAGACGGTCATCGACGGCGAGGCAGTCGTCATCATCAACGAACTGCCCGAGACGTAAGGTGGGCGTCGGGTCGAGGTCGCCGTGGGGATAGCGGCTGCGACACGCATTGTCCGGTCTCTCGAGCTGTCCCGCGACCGCGGCGCTTCGGTTCCCGCCGCTCCCTCGTGTCCGTGCCGACCGGCAGCCCTATTACCGCTACGCCCGGTGTCGGACCATGACCGATCGACTGCCATCCCCGCCAACCCCGTCACTCGGCCCGCAGACCCACGATATCGACCGCGAAACCGGCATCGTCGCGACGACCGGCCAACTGGCCGCGGCCATCGAGGACGCGCTGGGCTGTCGTCCCGACGACGCCGTGCTCGAGTCCCTCCTGCTCGAACTCGACCGCCACGGCTACGTCGACTGGGTGACCGTCACCCGAACCGGAGCCCACGTCTGGGACTGCTCCGAATCCGCCGACCGAATCGGCGCGGCCATCGCGACGGCCGTCGCCGATCGACTCGCGTCGTGGCTCGAAAACTAAGGCTGCGCGCGCTCGCGTCGCGCTCACGGGCCGATCGCCGACCGCGGCCGTTCGGTGGTGGGTTCGAAGGGAATGGGGTGTCGACCGACCGCCGTCGGCGGCCCGACCGTCCGCCGCGACTCGAGCGGCGGGCGCGAGCCGATAGCCGTCACGGACCCGATCGCACAGCCGTCGTCCGATCGGGTGTGAGGCGGCTTCAGCGACCCGGCTCGTTCTCGAACCCGTCCGCGAGCAGTCCGGGCGCGAACGAACAGCCACAGGGCATGGCGTAGGCCACCGTCGGCCCGACGACCCGCATCCCGAGCATCGGCTCCCCGCAGTCGGGACACTCCGGCGGCGTGTCACCGCCCGCGTCGCGGCTATCGGACATGCCCTCCCTCCGAAATACGTCTGCATCCTGGTCGCGCAGCTCCTCGAGGCGATACGTCCGATCGTCGTGCGGGACGTTTATATCCCGGTAGAATGTACGGAATCATGCTTGCAAATCCCGTGGCGGGATTTGGAAGCCACGTCTCGGGTGCTCCACCACCCGGGACATTTGCGCGCATGTCCCCTGCGACACATGGAGCGTGGCTTCCATGCTAATTATGATGGACGAGTTACTTATATCTACTGTTAGCTACCGGGAAAGAGACCGGACTCCCCGACGGCCCAGCTACGCAGACCCAGTCGTACGCCCTCCAACGATTCTAGTTTCGGCTCGCTGACGATGGCTGCCTCTATTCTCGGAACGAGTCGCACACGACGCACTCGAGAAACACGATCACGATACTGCTGTGGTTTTCGTCGCTGGCGTCAAACAGCCCCAACTTCCGCTCGAAGCGGGCGAATCACTTGGGCACTCCGCGAAAGCGGATGGCCGAGAAGCGACGGTTCGACCTCGAGCGGGCCAGCCGTCACGATGCTCGGTTCAGGAGCGGGAAGCCGGTCGAAATCAAATCAACGATGCACGAACACGCCGATGGACAGCCCGGGGACTGGAAGGTCTACCGCGAGTACCACGAGAAACTCCGTCGGCACAACGGCTGGTACTGTTTTGTCGTCTACCAGTCACACGGGCAATCGGGTTGCACAGTCCTCAAAGACAAGATGGTCCGTCAAGTGACCTACCGCTCCTTCGATGGCATGGGGGAGGAGATCACCGTGGAACCGAGCAAGCAAAAATATCGATCGATGTGGTCTTCTAAGACGATCGTTTGATCACAGCGAGAGCCAACTCATATCGTCCCATACGGGTGGCGTAAATTCTTCCTGTGAGACTTGGGTGTCAGCTTCCAAGTGTGAGTAGCAGCGATATGCTGATTCTCGGCGGTAGTTCATCACCGAGACTATTGTATGAGATTCACTCGACTGCATCCATGCATCCAAGGAAGACCTTATAACAGGCCGCAAGAGTGTGTACGTATGCCCCGCAGGCGGCTGAATAAAAGCAGTAAGAGCCGGACATCGTCGTCATCTGGGAACCGGTTATATCGATCCACGTCGAAGAGTACCAGTTCGTCGGGACCGGATATCTCGCCCAAGGAGTGCAAGGAGCGGTACGGTGTAGAGCCGTACGCTGAAGGCCAGATCGAGAAGATCCAGCAGATGGTCCATAGGAGCGGTATCGGGCTTACCAGAAGAAGAATTGAGGAAGGAATGCCTATCGAAATTCTGGGTGATTTCGAGGAGATGGAGGCGTTCCGGGAACGGCAGAACGAACGTCCGCCCGAGGTCCCCACGGACATCGAGCGCCAGAACGCCAAATCCGTCCATCGCAACACGCAGAAACACAGCAATACCGACAGCGCCGGTGATACTGGAGTTCTTCAGTCAGTACGGGACGTGATCTCGTCGTCGGGACGGTCGCTGAACCCGGAACTTCAGCACCTGATGGAAGAGCGCATGGGCGAAGACTTCAGCGATGTCACGATCCACACCGGAGCCAGCGCTGCCAACGCCTGTGAGGAACTCAATGCGCGGGCGTTCACTGTCGGCACCCACATCACATTCAATAGCGGCGAGTACGAGCCCGACTCTCCGGACGGCCAACACCTCATCGCCCACGAACTCGCACACGTCCGACAGCAGACGGGTGGTGCCCTTTCGATGCTGCCTCAGGATGCTGCACTCGAGATCGATCCCGATGATCGTCTCGAACGTGAGGCCGAGGAAACTGCCAAACGTGTGGTGACAGGTGAGGATTTGGGAATTCAGCGGATGGCGGATACCGGGGTTCACATCCAACGATTAAACAATCAGCAAGTCACCCACGATTCGATGGAAAAGTGGGCAGCTGGATTTGATATCAACGAGTACGCTCATACATACCTCGAAGATGAAACGGACCTGCTCGAGTACGATGAAGACGCTGGTATGCACAAGATCACCCCCAACGCTGGAGAGAAGATAACGAGAGGGTTGAGAGAAGAGGTTGCACCGTTACCCACGAGAGACGAGACCGATAGTGTAGGCGATATCCGACGTAACGTTGCGTTTGCAAAAATAGAGATAGACGGATCCTCATTCTGGGCGGCTGCTAGCAGTGGGAAAAGGCGATCAAACGAGGATAACGAGAATAACCCGCTACTTCCCGGTCCATTTCAGGATGAGAGAGAATTCGATCACAGAACTGACGAGAATCTACTCGCCGAAAATATGTGGGACAGCGAAGTAAAGATTCTCGAACACACTGCAAGTAGCTTTGACTTAGAAGAAGCAGATGGGAGAATAACACTGTTCACTGAACGAGCGCCTTGTATTTCCTGTGACAGAATACTATCGATACTTGGATGGGAAGGGGGGAAGGCGAAAGTTGAAGAGCAATTTGATGGAATTGAGACTGTCGTAAGCAATTGTGAAAACTTGGAGGAAGACGATGACTGAGGATACTAAGACGGTCGGAAGACAAGCAGTTGAATTACTCGTCAAAAATGAACTTGGATCAGAAGACCAAATCGAGGGATGTACAGAAGAGGAGATACAAGAACTCGAAGCGAACCGTGGTATAGAGCTTCCAGAGGTGTACAGGTCCTGTATGAAACACATCGGGAAAGATCCCAATGGGTTTCGTCGAGGAAGCGAGTTCGCATATCCTGAAATGAAGCGTCAGCAAGAGTTTGCTGAGATGGAAATCAAAGAAGGTGAGGTTGATTTTGAATTTGACACTAATGATTTCGTGTTTATGGGTCATCAAGGATATTCATTTTACTTCTTCAATACGGAGGAGGGGGATGATCCACCCGTGTACGTCTTCATGTCTCATGGGGAGGTAGAGCAAAAAGCCGATTCTTTCTCCGAATGGCTCTTCGAAGAGATAAAGCGTCATGGGCGCATCCGTAATGACTGATCTCAATACCTCGCTCTCCGAACTGTAGAGGGGTTGATCATCCAATCGAAGTGGCGGTTAAGCGAGAGGCGCTGTTCAGATAAGATCGGAAAGGCGAGGCGGTCAGAATTCTAGGTATCCATGCCCGAACTCAGCCGCTTCAACGGCTCTAGTAGTGGCATTCAATTAGATTTTGTGGAGCGAGAGGCGACATCGCGCAAGCTGATGCGATTGAGAATCCAGATTGATTTGTCGAGACTGTCACTTACAGATACTGTTTCAGTCTTAGAACGGTTCGGTGTCGAGCGGGCGAGATCGCCGATCCATAATTGGGTACAGAAAGCAAATTTACAGCCAACAACGGGAAGCCAGCCGGATCACGTTGCGCTCGACGAAACCGTGATCTAACTTGACGATCAGTGCTACTGGCTGTACGCTGCTGTCAATCCCGAAACGAACGAATTTCTCCATGTTAAGCTCTATTCAGCGCGTACAACTGTACTTATTGAGATCTTTCTGAATGAACTGAGAGAGCAGCACAATGTCCAAGTCGCCGTATTTCTCGTTGATTCAGCTCCGTGGCTCAAAGCTGCACTTCATCACCTCGTGCTCCGATTTCGATACGAAAAACATGGAAATCGGAACGCCGTTGAACGTCTTTTCCAAGACATAAAACGACGTACCTCATAGTTTGGTAACTGCTTCAGAAACGCCGATCCAGCAACCGCTGAAACATGGCTACAGAGCTACGCATACTGCTGGAACCAGCTAATCTGAACAATGCCTCGGCGGATGGCGAATACCGGGGTTCACATCCAACGATTAAACAATCAGCAAGTTGTATCCGATTTAGCCCCTTGATTTAGAACAGGCTGAAGTGGCGAAAACGGCACTCTCAGAACATCTACTGTCCGAGTAATATTGGTCCCGAAACGGGCAGGAACAGGATGGGCGCTACAGGATTTGAACCCGTGACAGCTTGGTCCGAAGCCAAGTACTCTGTCCAGACTGAGCTAAGCGCCCGCATCGTGTTGTTCCGGCCGGTTCCGTATAAGTCACTCGATTTGCACCGATTTCGACAGGCAACGACACACACACACCGTCCGGTCGTTCTCAGCCGATGATAATTGGCGTCGGGGGTCTTTGTTATGTAGTTCCAACTGCTACGTGTGTCATGACCGACACCGACGCCACCGTTTCAGACGAGGCGCAGGCCGGTGCGACGCCGCTCGAGCTCCTCTCGGACGACGAGGGGAGCTGGACGGCCGTGCCCGCGGACGCCAGCGGGGACGAGCAGGTGAGCAAGTGGCTCGAGGTCGAGGGCGACGTGCTCTGTGATCTCGAGGAGTGGCGCTGAAACGCCGGCAGGTGATGGCCGGTCGAGGCGGGCGACCCACGCGAGCCGTGTTTTCGTCGCCGTTCGATCGTTCTCGAACACCGTGTGAGCGGTGACCGTCCAAAACCCACGACGGCGGACCGGACCGTTTAACCACCACGCATGACCAGTCCCGCGTATGACTGTCGGCGAGACGGGTCGCGGGATGCTCGAGTTGATGCGGCCGGTGAACGTGATCGCGGCGAGCGTGTTGACGTTTATCGGGGCCTTCGTTGCGGGCGGGGTGGGCGAGGAGCCGGTGGCGGTCGTCGCGGCGGTCGCCGCCACGGGGTTGGCGGTCGGTGCGGGAAACGCGATCAACGACTACTTCGATCGGGAGATCGATCGGATCAACCAGCCCGAGCGGGCGATTCCCCGCGGTGCGGTAAGTCCGCGCGGTGCGCTCGTCTTTAGCGTCGTCCTCTTTGCCGGGGCGGTCGCGCTTGCGCTCACGCTACCGGTGCGGGCGATCGCCATCGCGGCCATCAATCTCCTCGCGCTGATCGCGTACACCGAGGTCTTCAAGGGGCTGCCCGGTCTCGGAAACGCGCTCGTGGCCTATCTGGTCGGAAGCACGTTTCTCTTCGGGGCTGCGGCGGTCGGCGAAATCGGCCCGGCGGTCGTCCTCTTCGTGCTCGCGGGGACGGCGACGCTGACCCGGGAGATCATCAAAGACGTCGAGGACATCGAGGGGGACCGCGAGGAGGGGTTGAACACGCTCCCGATCGCGATCGGTGAACGCCGCGCGCTCGTCGTCGCCGCCGTTCTCCTCGTCCTCGCGGTCGTCGCGAGTCCGGTCCCGTTCCTCCGCGGGGAGTTCGGCATCGCCTACCTATTGGTCGTCGTGCCGGCCGATGCCGTCATGCTCGCCGCGGCCTACGAGAGCTTCGAGGACCCGACCGTCGGGCAATCGCGTCTCAAGTACGGGATGTTCCTCGCCTCGCTGGCGTTTATTGTCGGCCGTGCCGCCCTCGACGTTTCGCTAACGGTGTAACGTGAAAAAATGACAGTGCCGACGAAAGACGGGTTCGACCCGTCCACACACGTGCTCAGTGTGTTTTATAATCAAAAGTACTATAAACCGCTTTGCGTATTTCCATACAACGCGCCGGCTTTCGGAGTGGGCTGTGGTACCAGCTCGTCGCCACGGCGATGTGAGTATCCCGTATGTATGACCTCGCAGATGTCCTTCCGGACGCCGAACTCGAGCCGGGGACAAACGTACTCGTTGCGGGCCCGCCACTGACGGGGAAACGACGGATCGCGTTCGATATCCTCGGGAGCGGCGCAAACCGCGGTGACGGATCGATCGTCGTCACTACGAAGGACAGCGCCGACAAGGTTCTCGGAAGTTTCGACGACCACGTCGCCGAGGGCGTCGAACCGGATATCGGGATCGTCGACTGCGTCACGAAACAGCGCGGCATCGGAACGACGGACGACGATCCGCGGATCAAGTACGCCTCCTCGCCCGTCGACATGACCGGAATCGGGATCAAGCTCTCGGAGTTCCTGCAGGAGTTCTACGAGACCCGCGGTCACACCGAAAACCGCGTCCTCCTCCACTCCGTCTCGACGCTGCTGATGTACTCCGATCTCCAGACCGTTTTCCGGTTCCTCCACGTGTTTACCGGCCGGATTCAGAGCGCCGATGCGCTCGGTATCTACGTCATCGACTCGACGTCTCACGACGATCAGACGATGAACACGCTCAAACAGCTTTTCGACGCCGTCATCGAACTCGAGGAGACGGCCGACGGCGAAGAGCCCGCGATCCGGACGGCCGGGCTGTCGACGTAAGGCTTGAGACGGCGGTCCGCGGCCACGCGGGTCCGTCCCGTACCCCGAGACGTTTAGCACCTTGATCCCGTACGCTCACGTATGCCAGTCGAATCCACGGCGGAGATAGCGGAAATTCTCGAGTACGAAACGATCGCCGTCGTCGGCTGTTCGAGTACGCCCGGGAAAGCGGCCCACGACGTGCCGAAGTACCTGCTCGATCACGGCTACGACGTGATCCCGGTCAACCCCTACGCGGACGAGATTTTCGGCCGCGAGGTGTACGACTCGCTGGCCGATGTCGAAGCGGCGATCGACGTGGTCTGTATCTTCCGGCCCAGCGAGGAAGTCAGCGGGATCGTCGACGCGGCCCTCGAGCGCGATGACGTGGCGGTCATTTGGACCCAGCAGGGGATTCGCGACGACGAGGCGGCGGCCCGCGCGGAGTCCGAGGATCGGGACGTCGTCCAGGACCGGTGTATGAAGGTCCAACACCGGCGGCTCGTCGCCTAGACGGGTGTTCGACGGTCGACGGCTCTACGACGACCACTCCTCGAACGAGCGATAGATGCCCTTCGAGAGGTAGCGTTCGCTCGAGTCCGGGAACAGCGTGACGACCGTCTCGTGGGGGACGTCGAGGTCACCATCGTCGATCCGGCGGGCGACTCGTTTCGCGGCCACGCTCGCGGCACCAGCGCTCGAGGCGACGAGATGGCCCTCCTCGCGAGCGAGGCGTTTGAGTTCGTCGTGGGCGTCCTGATCCGGGATGGCATCGATGTCGTCGACCAGTTCCGGATCGAACAGCTCGTTGGTATCGGTATCGTGCGTGCCGATCCCTTCGGTCTTGTACTCGCCCTCGTCGCGGCCTTCACCGATGAGTTCGCCGTAGACGGACCCCTCGGGCTCGACGGCGACGACGTGGGTCTCGGGGTCCTGTTCGAGGGCGTAGCGGGCGATCCCCATGAGGGTACCAGCGGTCCCACAGCCGGCGACGACCGCTCCCACCTCGCCGTCCAGCGCGTCGAAGATTTCGGGAGCCGTCAGTTCGTAGTGTGCCTCGGTGTTCAGCGGATTCGAGAACTGCTGGGGAACGGCCGCGTTATCGAGTTCCGACGCGAGTTCGTGTGCGCGCTCGATCGCGCGATCCATCCCGTCTTCGGTGGGGGTGTTGATGACCTCGCCGCCGAGTGCCGACATCAACTGCTGTTTCTCCAGACTGAACCGCTCGGGAACGACGAAAATCGCGTCCAGTCCCAGTTGTCCGGCCGCGACCGCCAGCCCGATACCCGTGTTGCCGGCCGTCGGCTCGATAATCGTCCCGCCCGGCGAGACATCGCCGCGCTCGAGCATCCGTTCGAGCATGTACTGTCCGATCCGGTCTTTGATGCTCGCTCCGGGATTGAACGACTCGAGTTTCGCGTAGATCGGTACGTCCGTGGGTCCGTCCTGGAGCCGAACGAGCGGAGTTCGGCCGATCGTCTCGAGCACCGAGTCCACCGGCTCGTCGTGGGTCGTCATCGATTCGGCAAAAGTTGCCCGCGTTGTTAGGCTTTTCGCAGCGGGAAATTCGGGGACGCAACCGGGGTCGGACGGCGCTCGACGCGGTGTGATCGCTATTCGGCCGTGGCGTCGGTCGCCCCGTCTTCGGCGGCCGCAGGT
This sequence comes from Natrinema altunense, assembly GCF_000731985.1. Classification (GTDB taxonomy): domain Archaea; phylum Halobacteriota; class Halobacteria; order Halobacteriales; family Natrialbaceae; genus Natrinema; species Natrinema altunense. The sequence goes on along the minus strand of NZ_JNCS01000002.1, from coordinate 232,677 downwards.
CCGTCGTCGGCCTCCGTCGTCCCGTCGCGTTCGGCTTCGTCGATCGCTGCGTCGGCCAAAATCTGCTCGCCGTCGAGACCCTGCTCGTCGGCGATCGCGAGCAAGAGCGCGCGTTGCTCGGTGAGCTGGTGGTCCATGCGCGTGACCGTGGTGTGAGTTTCGTCCATCTCCTCTTCCAGTCCGGTGATCCGCTGCTGGAGTTTCTTCACCTGCTTGTACATCGCTTCGGCCCGATCCGAAAGGGTCTGAATCTTCTTCGCAGTGCTGCCGAGTCCCATGGGTAGACGATGTGTCGACGTACTAATGGGCCTTTTCCTCCACCGCCCTCGAGAACGCGGCCGAGCCGCGATCGTCCCGTCAAGGCCCATGGCAATAGTTAAGATTCCACATGATTAGTCAAATTTATTGTGGGCTGTTAACAAGCATCGATCATGCTCGAGGTGATCAGCGATGGTGCGAGCGAGCCCACCCAGCACCTGGATGCAAGGCCTCGACATCCCGTCCCAGCGATTCGGAGACACCGGCGGGAGCGACTACGAACTATACGAGAAGGACGACGAGTTCGTCCTCACGATCGACATGCGGGGCTTCGAGACCGAGGTGATCGAGGTGGCGTGGGACGACGGCGTGCTGAACGTCACCGCCGAACAGACCGACGAGAACCACGGGCGCAAGAAGACCGACCACCGCCGGTTCCTTCCCCAAGACGGTCGACGACGAGGAGATCGCCGCCGACCACTTCGAGCAAGCGCTCGAGAATTCCTCACCGGAGTCGCCGTTTCCGGTCGTCCTTCAACCTCGTTGGAGAGCCCCGAGCGAGGAACTTCAGGACGCGTCAGTCTCGGTTTCGATGGGGACGTACTCGAGACCGCTCTGTGACGTATAGTGAAAGAGAATTTTCTTCTGTTCGTAGTCGTCGGTCAGCAACTTCCCCGGATCCGGCGGGAGGTCGACGGTCTCGGTCGTGACGGCGTCGCGTCGCGTTTCTTCGATCGTGTACTCGACGGTACGCGCCTGGCCCGAAAACGACTCCGTTTTGCCATGGTTTCGCGCGTCAATCTCGAGGGTGGCGTCGTGTAATCGCTCGTCGGACTCGTCTCGGACGACGAGATCGGCTTGCAGTGGCGCCCCTTCGAGGTTCATAATATCGATGTACGTCTCGGGATCCGTCTCTTCCTGACTCTCGAGGAGCGGTCTGAGACAGCCTTGCAGTGTCAGGAGCGTACCGACGGCCAAGGAGTGGAGGAATTTGCGCCGATGTGAAACTGGCGCAAATCGGGAGGGCTGGGTGGCCGTAGATAGTAGACATATTTATCGGTTGTAGTTTTGGCATTACGACTCCGGCCTCGTTGGTCGGATATCCGTCGGGTGGATTTCGATCAGTATCCGGCGACTGAAAATGCGAAAGGCCCTTAAGTATCAGTCGTCTACTACGGAATGGACTAGGTCGGGCAGTTTGGCCCTGCTCGTTACCCGCGCTATGGTCATTAGCGGGGACCGAACACCGCGGGCGTCCGGTCAGACCGACCGGGGCCTCGGGAGCCAACAGAGAAGCCTCGTCCGTCGGGGACAGCGGTCTACGATGGCCGTCCGCAGGGACGACCCATCGTGGTTAGTCGGCGACAGCCCATCAGGCGCGGAAGCGAGCAGTGGACCGCCGGACACCTGTCGCTCGACGGGTCGCGGGGTGGAGAAGGCAACCGAGATTCCCCCGGCCGGAACGCCGGGCAACCGCGGTCGTCCGCATTCATACGGCATTTCACTCTGGCGAGCGGCGGCGCTGCGCGCCGTGCTCGCTCGGTAACGGTTCAAACACGCCTCCTGCCGTTCGGTCGTCCTTCCAGTCCTCACTCACCGCAGTCGACGGCCCGCTCGCTCTCCAGTCGCTCGCGGCTGAGGACGGGCAGTAGCCTGCCCGCCTCCGGCTCGCACTGCTCTCACCGTCGTTCGAGCCGTGCTCCCGGCCGGAGATCGAGCGTCCCGAGCTTCGAATCGTAGCACAAAAGTCGGCGGAGGTGCTGTTACTATTACGGTCCGGAGCTAATACCCCAGTGACATTTCGGGGGTCGACTGCCGTTCTCGGTGCATTCGTCGGACCCGTTCGCGTTCGACCCGCCGACAAACGCAACGATCGACACTTCGACCGCCGTCGACGAACCGACCCGGCAGTCCCTGCGAGTCCCGTTATTCGGCCGGCTGTACGACGCTTTGGCCGCTCTCGAGGTTGAGTCCGCCCTCGAGCGTGCGGACGGGGTAGGGGATGTCGATCCCCTCCTCGTCGAAGCGCTGTTTGACCGCGGTAACGTACTCGCCTCGCGTCCGGACGAAGTCGGCGCGGGACGGGTTCACGATCCAGAACCGCGACTGGAGGCCCACGTCGGAGTTGCCGAGTTCCGTCAGTCGCACCGACGGTGCAGGGTCGTCCATGATGTCGGGGTGGCGCTTGGCTTCCTCGACGATGATTTCGGTCGCCCGTTCGATATCGTCGTCGTAGCCGATCCCGAAGACGAACTTCAGCCGGAGCTTGTCGGCGTCGACCGGATTTTTGAGGACCCCATCGGTAAGCGCCGAGTTGGGAACGGTCAGCAGTTCGTTGTCAAACGTTCTGACGCGGGTCACGCGAAGACTGATGTCTTCGACGGTACCCGAGTAGGTGCCGTCGTCCCACTCGATCCAGTCGCCGATACGGAACGGCTTGTCGGTGTAGATGAATACGCCGGCGACGAAATTCGAGATCACGTCCTGCATCGCGAGCCCGATGGCGAGCGCCCCGGCCGCCGCGATGCCGGCCATCGAGACGAGGAAGTTCCCGTAGTCGGCGAACCCGAAGGCGACCGCGACGGCACCGAAGCCGATGCCGAACCGCGTCAGCATCAACAGCGGGTTCTGGGCGTGCTCGTCGATCTCACGTCGGTCGAGCGCTCGGCGAACGAGCGGCAGGAGGACGATTCGGCCGACGAGCCAGATCACGACGAGCGCGATGACGAACTTGATCGCGCTCTCCGCGGCGGCGGCCTGCGCGGCGGTGAACCCGAACCCGGCGAGGCCGCGACCGATCGGTCCGAGGGCCTGTGGAAGCAGTTCGACCCAGCCGCTCATCGATGGAGGACTGCCGTGTGACCGCGCGTCTCGATCAATTCGGCGGTCACGCGGTCGGCGAGATCGGCCGCCTTCTCCTCGGTCGAACTCCCCGCACGGGCGGCGCGGAGGAATTTGACCTTCACGAGGTCGCGATTCGAGAGTTGATCGTCGAGCTCGTCGACGACGGCGTCGACGCCGCTCTTACCGACCCAGACGGTCACGTCGAGATCGTGTGCTCGCTGCTTGAGTTCCTGTGTATCCATGGCCTCGAGTAACGAACCGAGGCGCTTCAATCTTCTCGATTCGGTAGCGATCGGAGAACCGGGCGGTCGGGCCCGACCTGGAGCGTGGAACGGCGATCACCCCTCGTAGGGATACCGGGCGTGTGCACCGCAGTCGCAGGTGATCACGACGTGGCCGTCCCGGACCCTCACACGGGCGTTCTTCCCCGGGCGAAGGTACGTATCACACCGGTCACAGGTGAACTGGCGAAACGCCCGCGGCAGCGTCAGCCGGTTTCGCTCCGCGACCCGCCGAGCGAGCCGAACGTAGTATCGAGCCCGGTCGTCCGCGCCGTCCGCCGCCGCCGCTCGAGCCAGGCTGTGCAGGCGCTCGATCCGTTCGGCGGCGATATCCATACCCGCCTTTTCGTCGGTCGGCCTATTGATGTTGCGCTCCGACGACGGGATGAGAGCGCGGGCCTTCGCCGACGGCCCGCGAGCGAATCGCACGCTTCCCACAGCCGTGGCGACTGTGCTGTTGATTGAAAAGATTCTTTACTCGGCCTCGTGTTCGATGGAGTACGCAATATTGTTATATATCAGATGAGATTGGGTGTTACATAACAGTATGAATTGGAATCCCTCCCCGCCCGACGACGGCGTGAGCAGACGGTCGTTTCTGGCCGCCGGCGTAACCGGCGCGACCCTCGCGACGAGCGGCTGTATCGACCGCGTCCAGAGCGTCGTCGATCAGGGCGGTGACGAGCAGTTCTCGCTGTCGATCACGACGGTCCCGGCGGACGCGGATCGGCAAAACGTCCGTATCGCCCGTCGGCTCGAGGCGAACCTCGAGAAGGTCGGTATCGATGTCTCGCTCGACATGCGATCGCAGTCCGAACTGCTGGAAGCCGTCCTGATCGAGCACGATTTCGATTGCTACGTCGGCCGTCATCCTGCCGACTACGATCCCGACTTCCTCTACGAAGCCCTCCACTCCACGTACGCAAACGAGGCCGGCTGGCAGAACCCCTTTGGGTTCACCAATATGGCCTTCGATACGCATCTCGAGCACCAGCGTCGAACCGACGGCGACGAGCGCAAGCGACACGTCGAGGCCGTCCTGACGGGATTGGCACGGGCGAAGCCCTTCGACCCGATCTGTATCCCCGAAGAGCACCGCGTCGCCCGAGCGAATCGGTTCGACGGCTGGGACGAGGGCCACCTCGCAACGCGCCACGGCTATCTCGGTCTCGAGCCGGCCGCGGGCGTCGACCGATTGCACGCGCTCGTCACCGACAGTCGGATCACCCGGAACCTCAACCCGCTTTCGGCGACGTTCCGGAACCGCGGGACGACCATCGACCTGCTCTATGACTCCCTGGGGACCGAACACGGGGGCGACGTCCAACCGTGGCTCGCCGAGTCGTGGGACATCGCGGAGACGACGGCGGAGTCGGACTCCGAGATGGCGGACGGAGAAGCGACGCGAACGGTCACGGTCACGCTCCGAGAGGGGTGTCACTTCCACGACGGGGAACCCGTGACCGCCGCGGACGTCGCCTTCACGTATAAGTTCCTCAACGATACGTCGTGGGGACGAGCACCGGTTCGGTCGCCGGCACCGCGGTATCGGGGCCGGGCAGACGTAATCGAAACCGTGAGCATCGACGGGGACTACGAGGTCACGATCACCGCGTCGGGCGGTCGAGAGGCCATCGAGCGGGCGTTTACCGTACCGGTCTTGCCCAGACACGTCTGGCTCGAGTTGATCGATCAGCACGCCACGGGCGGCGATTTCACCGCACCACAGGGACGGTGGGCCGTCGTCTCGGGCGACAACATCCCACCGATCGGGAGCGGCCCATTCGAGTTCGAGAGTCGATCCGAGGACGAGTCGCTCGTCCTCACACGCTTCGAGGACCACTTCACGCTTCGGGACGGCGTCGACCTCCCCGAGCCGACGGTCGACGAGGTGCGGTTCTCCGTCGATCCGTCGAGCAACTCGTCGATTACCCGCATCGAAGACGGCGGCGCGGACGTCACGGCGACGATGCTCAGTCCGCATTCGTTGCCGAGGGTCCCGGACTCGTCGGATCTCGAGCGACTCCGATCCCCATCGCGTACGTTCTATCACCTCGGGTTCAACGTCCGGAACGCACCCTTCAGCAACCCACACGTTCGCAGGGCGATTACGCAACTGATCGACAAGGAAGGGATCGTAACGGACGTGTTCTACGGGAACGCAACGCCCGTAGCGACGCCCGTCAGCGACGAGTGGGTTCCGGAGCGACTCCAGTGGGACGGCGACGATCCAGTGACACCGTTTGCCGGCGCTGACGGCGATCTCAACGTCGAAGCCGCGAAAGTGGCCTTCGAACGAGCTGGGTTCCGATACGATGATAACGGGCGACTGCTTGGGGGCTATTAGGAGCGATGCTCGCCGAGGTGCTGATTCAGCTCGTCGTCGTAGTCGGGATTCTCCTCCCGATCTCGCTCGCTCTCTTCGTCGGCCGTGAGCGCCTCGTGCGGACGCGATCGGAGTGGCGGACTCGCCTCAAAACGGCAGCACCGACGATCGCGGTCTTACTCGTCGTCTTGCTGATCAACCGCTTCGCCAGACAGCGTGCACCGCGTCTCTCGCGGGAGATCGGGTTTCACCTCACCGCGAGCTTTTACAACATCGAGGGGGAGTTCATCCTGCTCTTCCAGTCGATCGCAACACCGGAGACGACGGCGTACTTCTCGTCGATCTACGTGTACGGCTACGTCTTCCTGATCGTCTTCCCGGTTCTGGCGTACTTCACGCTGCCGGATACGCGGATGTTCCGCCGGCTGTTAACGGCGTACGCGCTCAACTACGTGATCGGACTCGTCCTCTACATCTTCGTCATCGCGTACGGCCCTCGAAACGTGATGCCGCACGAAGTGGCGGAAACGATGCTGTTCGAGAACAAGCCACAGGTTCAGTACCTCACCCGCGAGGTCAACAGTAACACCAACGTCTTCCCGTCGCTTCACACGTCGCTCTCGGCGACCGTCGCCACGTTCGCGGCGATAACGCGCTCGACGTTTCCGAAGTGGTTCCCCGTCGCGGTCGCGCTGGCGGCCAGCGTCGCGATTTCGACGATGTTCCTCGGCATCCACTGGGGGATCGACGTCGTCGCCGGAATGCTGCTTGCAGCGCTCTGTGTCGTCCTCTCCGACCGGCTCGTCGGTCGCTGGTCGGTATCGGAACTCCTCGGTGATCGCCTCGAGCAGTTCGAGGACCGGATACCGTGGCAGGAATGAAGCGAGTAACTGCGAGTCACACGTCCGGGCGGTGAACGTGCGCCGAGAGCCACGGCGCGGCTCCGACCGCGTCCGGTACCGCGATTACGGCGGTCGCGTGCTGGTGGAAGAGCACAATACTGTTATAACGTGGCTCGCCAACTATGATAGACGAACGAAATGAACAGGAGACGGACCGCCCCGAATCGAGAGCGCCGCGGCGGTGACAGCAAGTCCCTCGGTCGGCGAGCCATGTTGGCGGCGACCGCGGGACTGACGGTCTCGAGCAGCGGCTGTCTTCGACAGGTCCGGAACATCGTCAGAACGGACGACATCCAACAGCTCTCCGTGACGATCACGACGGTCCCCGCGGACGCGGACAGACAGGCCATCCGCATCGCGCGGCATCTCGAGGAAACCCTCACGGCCGTCGGGGTCGACGTGTCCCTCGACCTGCGCTCGGACATCGAGTTCCGCCGAGCGGTACTGTACGACCACGAGTTCGAGATCTGTATCGGCCACCATCCGGGCGGGACCGACCCCGACTTCCTTTACGAGGCGTTGTACTCGCGGTACATCGACGAATCGGGGTGGCAGAACCCGTTCGGCTTCACCGACCGAACCATCGACGACCACCTCGTGGCGCAGCGAACCGCTGAGGGTGACGCGCGCCGCAAGGCGGTCACGGCGATGCTCGAGGCGATCGCGACCGAGCAGCCGTTCGTCCCGCTCTGTGTCCCCGAGGAGCATCGGATCGTCAGGACGGACCGGTTCGACGGCTGGGACGAGGGTCACCTCGCGACGCGCCACGGCTATCTCGGCCTCGAGCCGGCCGCGGGCGTCGATACGCTTCGACTCGCCCATCTCGACGGCAGGCTCACGGAGAACTGTAATCCGATCGCGACCGACTACCGTGGTCGTGGAACGATCACGGATTTGCTGTACGACTCGCTGGCGACCAAGAACGGTGACGGCCCTGTCGAGCCCTGGCTCGCCGAATCGTGGGAGTGGGACGGTCGGGCCGTCGACGTTACCCTCCGGGACGGTTGCGAGTTCCACGACGGCACGCCGGTGACCGCCGACGACGTCGAGTTCACGTATCGGTTCCTCCAAGATACCTCGCTTGGCAACCACGATACGCCCTCGCCAGCACCCCGATACCGGGGCCAGGTCGACGCCGTCGAATCGGTCGAGAGTCGCACCGACCACCGCGTCGAACTCGAGGTCGAAACGTCGCCGGCGGTCGGTGCGCGTGCGCTTCTCGTGCCGATACTCCCGGCCCACCACTGGCGCGACCGGGCGGTCGACGTCGTGGGGCCCGGCGGCCCCAGCGTCGCCCAGGGGACGACGGAGGCCGTCGCCACGAACAACATCCCGCCGATCGGGAGCGGCCCCTTCCAGTTCGGCGAGCGGACCGAGGGAGCCCAGCTGATCCTCGAGCGGTTCGACGATCACTTCACGCGTCGCCCGGGGGTCGATCTCCCGGCACCGACCGTCGACGAGTGTCGTATCGACATCCATCCGAGCGGCGACACGGCGGCACAGGTCGTCGCGAACGGCGACGCCGACGCGACGAGTCTCCCGCTCGGCGCGGCCGACATCGACGGCGTCGAGACCCCTACCGGAGTGTCGATGCGTGACGCGTCGTCGTGGACGTTCTACTGTCTCGGATTCAACACTCGCGACGCGCCGTTTAGCAACTACCGGTTCCGGCGGCTACTCGCGCAGTTAGTCGACAAAGAGTGGCTCGTCGACGAGGTGTTCCACGGGCACGCCCGTCCCATCGCGACCCCGGTCACCGACGACTGGGTCCCCGAGAGCCTCGAGTGGCGTGGCAACGATCCCGAAACGCCGTTTCTGGGTTCGGAGGGCGAGGTCGACGTCGACGCGGCGAAGGCGGCGTTCGAAGCCGCCGGCTTCCGATACGACGATCACGGCCGGCTTCGGGTCAGACAGTAACCGACCCGAGCACTGCGTGCGAGTCGGAACGGCTGCGCCGCGGCTGATCGGCTCGGCGTGGAGACAAAAACGAGACGAACGGCCGTTACTCCTCGAGTGCGTCCGCGATGCGCTTCAGTGCGCGGGTCTGGTCGCGGAGTTCGTCGCGCATCTGTCGGACCTCGCGGACGAGTTCCTCGTTGCTCTCGTCCTGACCGCCAGCGCCCGGGCCGCCGGCACCTGGCCCGCCGGGACCGGCACCGGGGCCGCCACCGCCCATCATACCGCCCATCATCTGCGCGAACGGGTTGCCGCCCATGCCACCGGGGCCGCCGGGACCGCCACCGCCGCCGAACGGACTCTCGGGTGGCTCGCCCTCACCGTCGCCTTCCTCGGCTCGCTTCTCGCGGATCTCCTCGACGCGTTCGCGGAAGGATTTCTCCTCGCTGTCCTCGCCTGCGTCTCCGTCAGGGGAGTCGTTTTCGTCCGTCATACCATCGGATTCCGTTGCGTGAGGGAAAAGGGTTGCCATGTTTCGAATGTCCGCACCGACCGGCGTCCCGACGCCGCGGTCGCCCAGCGAGCAATGCCTGCACAAAACCGACCCGAGACGAACCGGTAGCTGGCGTATGGACGACGATCGTTCCCATCACCTCCCGATTGGTGGGGGCCTCGAGAGACGATGCGACCACGATCGCGAAGCCAACCCGATCGGAACCGACATCGCCGGGCCGGAGCGACCGGGAGAATCTGTGGCCGCGAGAACGGGGTCGCCGCCCGGCCCCGAAGCGGAGCGTGAACGCGAGTATCCGTACTGTGTCTACCAGCCGGACGGTGACGGCGGCTGGGGCGTCACGATGCCGATCAATATGCACGTCACCGCCCCGGGCGAGCAACGGGCGCTCGCCGCGATCGACGCCGAACTGGCCGGCCTCGAGAACCCGCGCTGGACCCGCGTCTTCCCGGACGCGCCGACCGCAGCGTGGGACAGCGACGGCGGTCAACTCGTCGCTCCGGACCGTTCGGTTCGCCGGCCGCGACTGGGCGACGCGTGGACGCACGTCCACGTCTGGGAACTCGACGCGGATCGAGCGGCGCTCCACGCACACCTGGACGTCATCGACCTCGAGTACGCGTATTTGCACCGCGGCGACGGCTACCACGTTGCCACGCAGCGGGTCCGCGAGCACCTTTCGGGAAGTAACTGGCGACGAGAAACGCCCTACCGTATCGAGTACGACGTCGAGGCGGAGCGCCGAACGAACTGGGGTCCGACGGGGGATACGAAACTCGAGTACGTCCCCGACTGATCGGACCGCTCACGGCCGTCGAGTCGCCGAAACGGTGCTCCGAGTGTACCGCCGAGCGAGCGTTAGCCGAAGGAGCCGAGCGACGACTGGAGGCTCCGATCCGACCCCCCCGTCTCGAGGTCGTAGCCGACCAGGTCGCGCATGTCGACGGCGTAGGTCGTCCCACCGTTCGCGAGGACCAGCAGTCGGCCTTTGACGCCGACGACGGTTCCCGAAGCGATCGTCTCGCGGACCGGGCGGGTCTCGAGGGACACCCCGTAGTCGAACTCGAACCGGTCGATCACGTCGAACTTTCGGAGCGTAGCCGCCCAGGCGGTTTCGTCGACCGCGGCCGCGAGCGCGGCGACCTTCGGCCCGGTTCGAACGCGGTCGACGAGCCGGGTCGCGATGTCGGCCTCGAGTTCGCGGGCGACCCGCCCGTTCGAGACGGTGTGAACGTGAGCCGCGCGGTCGGCTCCCTGCTCGCGCAGGCGGGTCTCGAGTCGGCGGCGTTTCGTGACACCGACCTTGAACGTGTCCGGGGCGAAGGCCGCGATATAGACCGCGTGTTCCTCGTAACAGTCCATCTCGTCTTTCAGGCAGGTCCCGGTACAGCGCGCACAGACCCACGTGTTCGTGTGGTAGTCGCAGTAGGGTGCCGACGGCCGGTCACAGGAGACGTGGTCGCCGTCGGCGACGGTACCGGCACAGTGGCGGTCACCGAGCGCGTACGCGAGGTCGTCGCCGGCCGCGAGCGGACGGCGTTCGACGTCGCCGCTGCCGTCGCTGAGCAGCAGCGCCGATCCCCGTCCGCTCGGTTCGTAACCGACCAGTTGCACGGGCTCGAGTTGGTGCCAGGCCCAGATAGACGTAGCGCTCTCGGGACGGACCGACTCCGTTCGTGTTTCGGCCTCAGGGCTGTGGTTCCCATCGCTGGTCGACGCCGAGACCGATCACACCGGCCACGTTCGACTCGAGGGCAGACCCCCGAGAGCGAACCCGGGACCGAGCGAGCGGATCGAAACGGTCGCGGGCTGCGTGGAAACGATACCGCGGGACGCGGCTCGCGGGAGAATCCGGGGGCGAGTGGTTCGATCGACGACCCCCGGCCGGTGGCGACGGGGCCGGCGACCTGCTCCCCGACGCGATCGAGCGCGGACCACGGAGAAGACCTATGCGCCGCGGGACCGAACCCCCCGTTCATGACCCTCGAGGGTGCACTCGAGACGACGGCGGACGGGTCCAGAGACGCTGTACTGTTCGTGTTCACTGTCACCAATACGGGCGACGAGCCCGTCGAACTCGCGTTTACGGACGGCTGTAAGGCGGAGTTTGTGCTCGTCGACGACGGAAGCGAGGTCTGGCGATTCAGCGACGGGCGCATGTTCGCGCAGGTGCTCAGTTCGGACGAACTCGATCCCGGCGAAGCGACGACCTACGAGGCGGAGTGGTCCGATCCCGACGCGGGCGAGTACACTGCGATCGCGACGTTGCAGGCACGGGAGACGGACTGCGAGGCGACGACCACAGTCACCGTCGTGGACTGAGCGGCCGGGACACGCCGGTCGGAACGCCGACCGCGGCTCGCGCCGGTTCGTCTTTACGGAACCAGTTTTAGTCAAACAAAAATTCTGTTTCAGTTTTACAAGAGGAACTATTGTGCTTCTCCATAGGGTATATACCGGCTCCGTCCGAACGGTCGACCATGCAAGCGCTGGTCATCGCGGCACACGGATCGCATCTGAATCCGGACGCTTCGGACCCGACCTACGCCCACGCGGACACGATCCGCGAGACAGGCGCGTTCGACGAGGTCCGCGAAGCGTTCTGGAAGGAAGAACCCCACTTCCGCGAGGTGATCCGAACGCTCGAGTCCGACGAGGTGTTCGTCGTTCCCCTCTTTATCAGCGAGGGGTACTTCACCGAACAGGTCATCCCGCGAGAACTTCGGCTCGACGACTGGGACCCCGAGAAGTGGGACTCCGACGGCACCAGCGCCTCCCAGGCCACGCTCGAGGCGACCGACGTCGGGAAGACCATCCACTACTGCGGGCCGGTCGGGACCCACGACGCGATGACCGACGTGATCGTCCAGCGGGCCGAAACCGCGATGGAAGATCCCGATGTCGGGGAGGGAGTCGGCCTCTCGGTCGTCGGTCACGGCACCGACCGCAACGAGAACTCCGCGAAGGCCATCGAGTACCACAGCGACCGCATTGCCGACCGCGACCGCTTCGACGAGGTGAAGGCGCTGTTCATGGACGAGGAGCCGGAGGTCGACGACGTCACCGACTACTTCGAGAGCGACGACATCGTCGTCGTCCCCCTCTTCATCGCCGACGGCTACCACACGCAGGAAGACATCCCCGAGGACATGGGGCTGACCGAGGACTACCGGCTCGGCTGGGACGTACCCGCCGCGGTCGACGGCCACCGGATCTGGTACACCGGTGCCGTCGGGACCGAGGACCTGATGGCCGACGTCGTCCTCGAGCGGGCGGCCGACGCCGGGGCCGACATCGGCGACGCCCGCGAGGCGGTCCGTGAGCTGGCCGCCTCGGCCGCCGAGGCCGGAACCGACTCGAGCCCGGAGCCGAACGCGGGCGCAGGTGCGGGTGACTGACGCGTGACGGTGGCGACCGACGACATCGAGGCGCTGCTGGCACACGCATCCGACGGCATCGCGTTCGACGGCCTGCACGTCACGGAAACGGACGGCGAGTACGCACTCGAGACGCCGGGCAACGAGTGGACCGGACTCGACGACGACGCACTCCGGCTGGCGCTCGACTCCGCGGCGGCGTACGTCACGAACTGGCGTTACTGGCAGAAGACCGTCGGCGGGGAGGGGACCGCCCGTCGGGCCTTCCTCCGGTGGTGCGAGCGCGCGCCGCTGGCGGACGCCGATCCGGACGAGGCGACGCCCGGTCCCTGGTCCGGCGGAGCCGACGAGGCGAACGACCGCCCGGAGACACTCGGCGTCGCGGACCGGTACGACGCGCTCAGCGACGGCATCGACCGCGAGTGGGGACAGCTCTCTATTACGGCCCGATTCGTCGATATCGATGCTCCCAACGGCGAGCGCGTCTACGATCTCTGGCACGTCGAGGACGCCGGCAGCGATCTCGCCGACCTCGAGATCCACGACGACCCACGCGACGCACGCGAACTCGCGACGTACGACGAGGACGGCCGCTACCGCCCGCTGAAGACCGCGCCGACGCTGCCCGACGGCTGGGCCTTTACCGGCCTCTCGGGCGCGGAACTCGTCGAGACGGTCGAGTTCTTCTATCCCGCGACGGTCGCCAACTGGCACCGCGAACTGCGGGGGAACCTGGACGTCGACCACTGGCTCGAGACCGCCGAGCGCCAGACGGGCATCTACGACGTGATCGACGAACTCCCCCGCGAGGCCGTCGAATGGATGGCCGAGGCCTGCTGTGTCGACTCCCAGTGTCTGCGCCGCCGGGAGTGGCAGTACGAGGAGGGCGACGACCTCGCTGTCGACGGCGGCAACGGGCCGTTCCCCTGTCGCGAGCCGTGTTCACTCGTCGTCGCCGCCGCCCGCAAGTGGGCCACCCTCGAGTCCGAGGACGAGCATACCTACGAACTCGAGTTGACGACGAGCGAACTGAACCAACTCGAGGAGCTGATCGACGCGGTCGCGGAGGACCGCACCGACGAGATCCGCGAGGCCGACGTCTACGACGGCGCGAACCGCTACCGGGCGCGGTACCTCCGCGCCAAACGGTTCGACGCCGAGGGCGATCTCGAAGCGACACGGGTCGACGACTGACGACCGACCGGTGCCACGCGACTCCGATTTTCGCCCGCCGGCCACGACCGCCATCTCGCGTCCGGTCGCCGGCGAGTTACTGTAACAGCAAGAACAGCGCCACGAGAACGCCGCCGCCGACGATTCCCAGGCCGGCGGTCGCGACGGGACCGCCGATCGTCGCCGTCGTCACCCCCGCGACGCCGACCGCGACCGCGCCGAGTGCGAGGACGACGAGCGTCGCCGGCTCGACCGCAGTCACGGCGGAACACCGGTCGACGGCCCGGTCGAACGCCGTCGGCTCGGGCTCCGACCGCGTGGGCTCGGCGAGGGATTCGTCGACGTCGACGCCCGGCGGCCCGGGTTCGACGGTGACGGCGATCGAGACCGATTCGGAACCGTAGCCGGTCAGCACCTCGAGGCGGCCATCGACGGGGCGGTCGATGGCGTCGGCGACGACGGTGACCGGAACGCGCGTGACGGTCTCGGGTTCGACGTAGTAGTTCGATTCCCCGAGCGATGCGATCCGTTCGAGGTCACCGTCGAGACGGCAGTGGACGTGCGCGGGCGTCTCGTGGCCGTACAACAGGACCGAAAACGACGCGCTGGTTTCGAGCGTCCCGCTCGTCGCCTCGAGCGCCTCGGCGGCCCCGCGGTTGACGTGGACGGCGACCTCGGTTCCGGACATAATCAGTGGGGCCGTTCAGGCCGGCGTCTCCTCTCGCATATCCGGCGGCAGCAGGTTCGGAATGCCGTCCTCGATCGGGTAGGCTTCGCCACACTCGGTACAGACGAGATTGCCGCCGACGACCTCCTCGTCGTCGTAGTCGGCGTTCTCGAGTTCCAGGTCGTGTTTGTCGAGCGGGCAGCAGAGAATCTCCAGTAACGACTCCTTCATACTACGTAGGCTTGCCGCCGACAGCAAAAGGTTTCGGGAACGACGTGAGCGAGTCGCTCGCGACCCGCCGTGGGGTGCCTATCGGGAATCCGCGAGAAAAATCCGGCGGTTACGCCGGAGAGGACGTCACTCGTACGGGTTCTCGACGACGACGGTCTCCTCGCGGCCGGGGCCGACGCCGACGGCGTAGATCGGGGCGTCGAGTTCGTCGCTGATGTACTCGAGGTACGTGCGTGCGTTCTCCGGGATCGCCTCGTACCCGTCCTCGGCGACCGCGGTCCAGTCGACGTCCGGCCAGCCGTCGAACGACTTGAATGTGGCTTCACAGCGGCCCCACTGTTCGGTCGTCGGGGGCATGGTGAAGATTTCCTCGCCGTCGAACTCGTAGCTGTGGCCGACTTCGACCGTGTCGAGGCCGGACAGGACGTCGATGTGGTTGACCGCGAGTCCGGTAAAGCCGTTCGCGCGCGCCGCGTGGCGCAGCATCGGCATGTCGAGCCAGCCGACCCGCCGCGGGCGGCCGGTGACGGTGCCGTACTCCCCGCCTTCGTCGCGGATGGCGGTCGCGAGCGCCTCCTCGTCCGCGCCCGCGCCGTCGGCTGCGTCGTAGTCCGGCGTCTGTCCCTCGACCCCACCGAGTTCGGTCGGGAGCGGCCCGGTCCCGACGCGGGAGAGATAGGCCTTGACGATACCGATGACCTCGCCGTCCCCGATGACGGTCGGTCCGAGACCGGTGCCGACGGTCGCGCCGCCCGCCGTCGGGTTCGACGAAGTGACGTAGGGGTAGACCCCGTGATCGATGTCGAGGGAGGTTCCCTGTGCTCCCTCGAGCATGACGTTGTCGCCGGCGTCGATCCGGTTCTGGAGGAAGGTCCCGCAGTCGACGGTCATCCCCTCTTCGGCGAGGCGCTCGCCGTACTCGCGGTAGGTTTCGTAGAGGTGATCGATATCGAACTCCTCGCCGGTCTCCTTGTCGAAGACCTCCTCGGCGAGGGCTTTCTTCTGGGGAACGACGTACTCGAGGCGTTCGCGGAGCGTATCGGGGTCGAGCAGATCGCCCACCCGGACGCCGCGACGGCCGGCCTTGTCCTCGTAGGTCGGCCCGATGCCGCGCTTGGTCGTCCCGGCGGCGAGGTCCTCCTTCTCTTCCTCCTCGATGCCGTCGAGCGCGCGGTGATAGGGGAGAATAACGTGGGCGCGCTCGGAGACCCGGACGTCCGGCTCGAGACCGCGTTCGCGGAGGGTATCGATCTCGTCGAACAGCGTCTCGGGGTTGACGACGCAACCGTTACCGAGGACGCCGATCTTGCCGCGAACGGCTCCCGACGGCACCAGCGACAGTTTGTACTTCTCGCCGTCGTGGACGACGGTATGTCCAGCGTTGTCGCCGCCCTGATACCGGGCAACGACGTCGGCGGCGTCGCCGTAGAGGTCGACGACCCCACCCTTGCCTTCGTCGCCGAGTTGCGACCCGACGATAGTGACGGTCATAACAGCGGCGGATTCTTCCCGGGCCGATAAACAGATTTCGGTATACGGGTGACTGACGGGTAGCATCCGGGGTCGGACGCGGGATGTGCCACGCCGCTCGGTCCGATAGCTACCAGTATATATGCGTGCAGGCACAAGGGAGGGTACACGATCCAGATAACCGTTCCGCGGTCGACCCCGGAACCGAGTGTCCGGGACTGACCGACAGCACGGCCCGTCGCCTCCGTGATCGGGTGCGACCCCTGCCGGTCGGCGTCCAACCGGCCGACTGATCCCGCGAATCGCCGGGATCGGAAACGTTAACTACTGACAGGAACGGACATCTAGTCGAAACCGGTCCGTTCAATTGCCGAGAGTAACTTTTAAAAGGCCCAAAGACAAGTTAACAAATGCCATGATAGATAGGCTTGAGAAGGAAGTCGATATGCTGGAACGACATCTCCAGGTCCTGAAGATGGTCATCGAGAACGAACCGATCGGGATCGTCAAAATGTCCAACGAGACCGGCTATCCCCACCACAAGGTTCGTTACTCGCTTCGGGTCCTCGAGGAGGAGAACCTGATCGAACCCTCGAGCCAGGGTGCGATCAAGACCGAGCGGACCGTGGAGTTCGTCGACGAACTCCACGGCAAGATCGATGACATCGTCGAGAAACTCGACGGAATGAAGATCGAAGACGTCGCGGAGATCGAAGGGTAGTCTCTCGTCCAGTTCGGACGCTGTCGCCCGTCCCCGCGACCGACAGCCCGCGCGTTGCCGACTCGCTGACGATCGTATCGCCGTTTTTGTTCCCCGGAGCGTCCCGCTTTCGTCTCCGTATCGCCGCCACGACTGCCGCCGATCGAGACGGCTGCATCAGCCATCGGACACCCGTCGCTCGAGCGGCGTTCGCTGTCGTCCCACTGGTCCGAAACGCCGGCAGTCAGAGCGCGTGCTCGCCGACTACAACTCGGGGACGTTCATGTGGAACCCTTCCGACCGTGATTCGACGAGACAGAGGTGGTAGCCGTCCTTGCGCGAGAGGTTGACGTAACTCAGCTTCGAGCCGCGGCTGAGGAAGCCGCCGCTGGTCGCCTCCTCGGCCACCTCGAGCGCGCCGGGTTCGAAGTAACTCGAGGTGACGGCGAACGCCGCCGCGAGATCGGGGTAGTTGGCCTTGATCGCGGAAGCGGCCTCCTCCAATCCCTCGAGCATCCCCTTCGTCGCCGGCTCCCGGGAGTCGTTGAGCGTCACGAGGACCAACGGGTTCCCCATCTTGTCGAACGCGACGATATCGAAGGTCAGCTCGTCGGGTACGTCCTCGGTGTCGTCGTTCTCGAGCGAGATCGTCGCGTCGAGTTCGGCCCGATCGATGCGGGGGATGGCGTCGTAGAGGTCGATCAGACTGTCCGCGTTACCGGTATCACGAATCTCGTAGAGGACGACCTCGGTGAGCCAGTCGACGAACCGAAACTCCATCGAAGACGGGAGGAAGTCCGCGTACGGCTCCCCGTCGACCGCGGCAGCGGCCGAGTCGAACTGCGTGTGATGCTCGAGTCGGAGGTTCGACGCGACCTCGCTGCGGTCGGCGTCGCCGTCGTGAGCCGTCTCGAGGGTCGGCCGACTCTTCGAGGCGTACCGCACGAAGAGGTTCGTCCCCGAAAGCGCCTGCTGGGCCGAGAGCTGCGTCTCGGCGGCTCCCCCGGAGTCCGCGGCGTCGGCATCGGCGGTGCGCTCGCGTTCGCGTTCCAGTTCCGTCTCGAGGTCCTCGATGCGGGACTGGAGGCGCTCGACCGTCGCGGACAGGTCGTCGTTCGTCGATTGCAGTCGGTCGCGTTCGGCCTCGAGTTCCTCGGCCTTCGTCGCGAGGGTGTCGCGTTGCTCCTGGAGCGTCTCGAGTTTCTCGGTGAGCGCGTCGATCCGCTGTTGCTTCCGATCGGCGGCCCGTCCGTCGGCCGCCGATTCCGACTGGGTGGCCGCCGTCCGCTGGCGACCCCCCGTCTGGGAGCGCTCCGCGCGCGTCTCGGCCGTCGTCGACTCCGCCGTCCGGTCCCCGTTCCGCGAACTGGACCGTGATCCGTCGGATATGGCGGCGTTCGTGGCGTCCGCACCTGCCGCCGATGCGGACGATCGACCCGTCCGCGTACGACGGCTGTCGCTGCTCGAACCCGTTTCGTCCGCCGGGTCACTGTCGTCGGGGTCGATCGACGGAATGCGTCGCGTCTCCCGCCACGCTTCCTCGCGTTCGAGTTGTTCGTCGAGATAGCCGTCCTCGTCGTCCTCGGGAGTGTCACCGGAATCGGCGGTGGATTCCTCTGGTGTCGGTCCGTCCGCCGGCCCGTTGTCCCCTTCCTCGTCGACCCAGGAAATATCGTTGCGCTCTAACTCCTCGGCCGCCGCCTCGACCTCCGCGAGGTCGGGACTCGAGTCCGACGCCGCCTCGCCGTCGGTGTCGGTCCCGGGTTCCGCCTCGTCGGCGGGGGTGACGTCGATGCTCACGTCGGCTCCGCCGTCGTCGGCCGCGCTCGATGCGGTATCGGTCGTTCCGGGCTCGCTTGCCGGCGAGTCGGTCGTCCCGCGGTCGTCAGTCGCCGGCTCCGGTGCGGCGTCGGTCGCGGGTGCGGTCGTGCCGTCGGCGGTCGCTCGCGCGTCCCGTTGGACGCGTTCGGTTGCCCCCTGTTCCCGGCGGTCGACGGAACCGTCCGACGGAACCGATCCCTGAGATTGACCGGAGTCGGTCGTCGGACCGGTCTCGGAAGCCGCGTCCGTCCCGGCGGATGGATCGGTTTCGGGAGCCGAACCGGAAGAGGAGGGGTCCGTCTCGGTGATTCCGCTCGAAGCCGAGTCCGACTCCGTCGCGGCGTCGTCGGTCGCCGTGATCCCCGACGCGTCGCCCGTCAGATCGATCTCTCCCGTCAGCGAGGACGGATCGTCCGCAGCCTCGTCCCCGATCTGATCGCTCCCCGTCGCGCCGACGGTATCGGTCGACTCGGTGCTCGAGATGTCGATCGGATCGATCGCCGAACCCGTCGCACCGACGCCGGGTTCGGACTCGGCACCGTCGCCGCTAGGCGTGTCCGTCCCGGCGGCGGACGCAGCCGGATCGGTCCCCGGAACCGCTCCGGTCGCCGGACTCGAGTCGGAGCCGTCGGTCGTCCCGTCCGTGGGTCCGGAGCCGGCGCTCGCGTCGCCCGTCCCCGGCACGTCGGTCACCTCGATATCGACGTCGGTCACCTCGTAGATGCCGACTTCGTCGGCCGCTCGGTCGAAGGCCTCGTCGCCGGTGAGCAGCCGCTCGGCGTTGCCGATGTAGGCGGCGGCCATCCGTCGGCCGCCGTAGTAGACGGCGTAGTAGTCGCCGCTGAGGACGTTTTCGCTCAGCTCGACGTAGCCGGTAAACGAGCCGCTTTGCAGGGTGTTGTCCACCTCCCGGAGCGGCGTCTCGTTCGTGTAGTACTTCGCTCGTGTGTCACCGCCGCGTTCCTCCATTGCACAGAGCAGGGGAAGCGACGGGTGGGGGGCCTCGTACTGCGTACCAGAGGCGGTTTCGAAGTCCTCGATATCGCCGTCGATGATGCCGATAATACGGCCGTTGAGCATGAATACCCACGTGCCGACAGCCGACACGGCACCGGAGAAATCAGCGGCAGCGAGATCGGAGAGACCATCGAACCCACCGTTGAACGGGCGGGAGTCCCACTCCTCGACGCGCTCTTGCGTGCGCGGGTCCATAGTTCAACAAGCGAGAACCACACTAAATACGTTTCGCCTAGATACTGTCTATATTTTCGACTCCGCGTCCTCGGCGAGCTCCTTCATGCGTTTGCCGATCCGACCGGCGCTCGAGAACTCGTCTTCACTCATCGCGCTCGCGAGCGCATTTCCGAGGACGAAGACCGCGTGTTTGTGTTCGCTTTTCGATTTGTGGACGTGGGACGGATCGACATCGAGTTGACGATAGGGATCGAACAGCGTTTCGTCGACCTCCTCGCGGTCCGAGAAGTACTCCATGATGACGACGAGTTCTTCGTGGAGTTCGAGGAGTTCGTCTTTATGCATACATCTCGTTAGGGACGGTTTCGATTTAAGCGTTGTGTGGCCGAGCATCGCAAAAGCAGCCCGAACGATTTAGCGGTTCGGTCCGTCCGGTTCGCTGTCGTCACGATCACGGACGGTGATCGCGAGCACGAGGATCCAACCGCCGAACGCGACGGCGGCACCGAACTCGGCCACGGCGAACCATGCGCCGGTCTCCGCCGCCCCGCCGAGCGACAGCAGCCACCCGAACCAGACGAGGGGGTGGACGGTACCGAGTCCGACCGATGCGATCGCGAGACGGCCGTCGCCGGCCATTGCCGCCCCGGAACCGTAGATCCATCCCGCAAACGGAGCGACCCCGAAGACCGTCAGCGCCGCGATCCCGTGGAGACTCGTCTCGAGGTAGACGGCCGTGTGCTCGAGAAAGAAGAGCCCGACGCCGATCTGCCCGACGACCGCCGTCGCGAGCAGGCCGACGCCGACGCGCTCGAGGGCGTTCCGGCTCGTGATCCAGCACCGCCAGGCGAAGGGGAGCCCCAACAGCCCGCCGACGATCAGCCCGCCGTTGAAAAGCGGGAACGTCGGCGTCCCGTAGCGACCCATATCCGAGAGGGCGTGCCCCTGCCAGGTGAACGTCTCGGGCGACGCGACGATCGTCGCGACCGTGATCGTCCCCAGCGAGACGATCGTACCGGCGATCCCACAGTACGTCGCAAGCGATGTCCGCTCGGTCACACGTGACCTGGTATGTGCACACCTATCAACGTTCGGCGCGGTGGCTCGAACGCGGCTGCGTGTCACGACAGATCGACGGAGAACCCGGCGTCGATGGCGTTTCGAAACGGCTCAGTCGGCACCCGCGGGGACTTCGTCCGTCTCCGCGTCCGCGCGATGGTCGGCGGGGAACCACGCGAGTTCGTGGTCGGCGGTGACGCGGACGCCGACGCGCTCGTCCAGATCGATCCGGTCGGAGTGGTTGTGCATGCACTCGATGGTCTCGCCGCCGTCGAGTTCCACGCGATAGAGGACCGTCGGACCGAGATACCGGCGGTAGACGACGCGGCCGTCGGCCTCGGCTTCCGCGGCTGGGTAGGCCGTCACGTCGTCGGGTCGGACCAGCAGGTCGACGATGCTCCCGTCGTACTGGTGGGCGAGCCCGTGGACGTCGTCGCGGAGCACGCGGCCGAGCGCGGTCTCGACGTGGTCGCCGTGGACCTCGCCCGGCAGGAAGCTGGCGTGACCGAGGAAGCCGGCCACGAACCGCGATTCGGGCTGTTGAAAGACCTGTTGTGGGGTGTCGATCTGCTCGATATCGCCGTCGTTCATCACGGCGACCCGGTCGGAGATCGAGAGCGCCTCCTCCTGATCGTGGGTGACCGAGATGGCGGTGACGCCGGTTTCCTTGATGATGCGACGGACCTCCTCGCGCATCTCGACGCGCAGATCCACGTCCAGGTTCGAAAACGGCTCGTCGAGCAACAGCATCTCGGGTTCCGGGGCCAGCGAGCGCGCGAGCGCGATCCGCTGTTGTTGCCCGCCTGAGAGTTCGTCCGGATAGTCCTCACCGTGGTCCGCGAGTCCGACGAGTTCGAGGAGTTCGTCGACGCGGGCGTCGCGTTCGGCGTCGGCCCACTCCTGGAGGCCGAAGGCGACGTTCTCGTGAGCGGTCAAGTGGGGAAAGAGCGCGAAATCCTGAAAGACGACGCCGACGCCGCGTTCCTCCGGCGGGACGAACCGCCCGTCACCGGCGACGGTCTCGTCTTGCAGCCGGACGTGTCCGGCGTTCGGCTTCTCGAGGCCGGCGATCAATCGCAGCGTCGTGGTCTTCCCACAGCCCGACGGGCCGAGCAGCGTCAGGATCTCGCCGTCGCGAACGGCCAACGAGAGGTCCCCGATGACCTCCTCGCTACCGAACCGTTTCGCGATGCCGTCGAGTTCGAGGACCGGCTCCGCGGTCGTCGGTGCCTGCGCTTCGTCCTCGACCGCCGTCGTGAGTAGGTGTCCGTTCGCCATAAATCGACTCCGCCGTCTGCCGGCGTATATTGCCTTTAGGCATGCCTAAATGCTTATAACTGCCGGTCCGATCCTGAACGGTGAGAACGAACGGAGACGGCTACAGTTCGACGCCGCTGGGGATCAGGCTGTGCTGGCGGAGCAGGCTGCCCTCATCGTCGTAGACGAGAAACGTCCCTTTGTCGTAGCTGACGAACGGGTCCCCGTCGAGCGTAATCGTGACCTCGTAGCGACCCTCATCGTCGGCGGCATCCTCGCCGTACCCTCGCGCCGCGCGGATGAACTGGAGGACGTCGTCGGCGTCCTCGTTGAGTTCGAGGATGAACTCGCCGGTGATGCGGTTGGTCACGCTCACTACCCCCGTGGTGTCGTCCCCGAGCGGTCCCTGCAGGCGGAGGGCCGCATCCGTTTCGCTCGCCTCGAGAACGTCTCCGTCGGGACCAGTGAGGCGCTCGCGAAGCATGGTCGCCGGGCCGGTGAAATCGATCGATACCGATGGCTTCGCTGGCTCGCCGTCGGTTTCGACCCAGTCGATGTTGGTGACGTCTAACGTGAAGTGCTCGCGCCTCATTCCGTACCCGTCGCTTCGGACTCCCGCGGTATGAACGTAACGCACGAAAAAATACGGTCGACGGACAGTTCATCGAACGGATGGGTGTGGACGTCGCCCTCGAGCCGTCGACTAGGGAGCGAAGCGACGCGAATCGGTCCGGACGCGTCAGGCCATTCGCGTTCGCTGGAGACCGCGTACTCGCCGACGGCGCCGACGCGTCGAGAGCGGGGACTGGCCTGGCCGACCGCGTGCGGTGGGATGGCGATGTAGAAACCCTTTAGTCCCCGACGCGGGAAGTGAGCGTGGGAAGCGCACGGCCGCAAATCCGACTGCGTCACCCCCTCTTCCGGGTGGCTTGGGATTGCGGAAGTGCACGGCGAGAGCCAATACTGTCGTTCGACAGTATACTGAGCGGTCAGTGCGATTCCTATCCTCAACAATGGCACGAATGCACACCCGCCGTCGCGGCTCGTCCGGTTCGGACAAGCCGTCGGCAGACGAACCGCCGGAGTGGAGCGACGTCGACCCCGAAGCCGTCGAAGACCGGGTCGTCGAACTAGCACAGCAGGGCCACGATCCCAGCCAGATCGGGATGAAGCTGCGTGACGAAGGCGTCACCGGCACGCCAATCCCCGACGTCAAGCTGGCGACCGGAAAGAAAATCACCGAGATCCTCGAGGAGAACGACGCGCGATCGGACATCCCCGAGGACCTCTGGAACCTGATGGAGCGTGCCGTGCGTCTGCGCGAACACGTCCAGCAGAACCAGCAGGACCACCAGAACAAGCGTGCCCTGCAGAACACCGAAGCGAAGGTTCGTCGCCTGGTCACGTATTACCGCGGCGACGAACTCGAGGCGGACTTCACCTACACGCCCGAGTTCGCGAAGGAACTCATCGAAGACGCCGAGTAACGTCAGATGTCCACCGAGGGTCGATCCGCCGAGCCGGCGTCCGCCACGAGCGCACTCGAGAGCGCCGGCTTCGTCCGGCTGATCGCCCGCGCCGACGGCGACGGGCTCGCGGCGAGCGGCCTCCTCGCGACCGCGTTGGCCGACCGTGAGACGCCGTTTCAGGTGACCGTCGGACGGACGGTCACGGAACGCTCCGAGCGCGCTCGGTCGCCGACGAACGAGGGTGACATCACGGTCGTCGTCGGCACCGCCGATACGGCCGCGGAGACCGACGAGATTCGCCTCGCGGGGATCGACCGCCCGTCGACCCTCGAGGCCGTCGATCTCGTCCGCGAACTCGGCGCGACGCCGGATCCGGTGCTCGCGCTCGCCGGCGTCGTCGCCGGCGGGAGCGACCCCGGTGCGGGCGAGACCGAGTGGCTCCTCGAGACCGCGCTCGACCGCGGGCTCCTCGAGCAGCGGCCGGGCGTCGCGGTACCGACCGCCGACCCCGCCGACGGGCTCGCCCACTCGACGCGAGTGCGCGCGCCGTGGTCGGGGGATCTCGCTGCGACGCGCGATGCGCTTGCGGGCGCCGTCGACGACGAGTCCGACGCGCTCGACGCGGACGATCACCGCGCGATCGCCTCGCTGGTCGCGCTCGACGCCGTCGGCGCTGCGGAGGCGACCGACGCCGCGGCCGCGTCGATCGGTCGGCTGCTCCGCCCGTACGCCACCCCCAGCCATGCCGTCGCAACGCTCGGTGGCTTGGCCGACGTGCTCGAGGCGCTGGCTCGAACCCAGCCCGGCACGGGAACGGCGCTCGCGATGGGACACGACGTCCGCGACGCCGCACTCGACGCGTGGCGTGAGCGCGGCCGCCGCGCCCACGCGGCGCTCGAAGGCGCGTCGACAGGCCGCTACGACGGGCTGTTCGTCGTCGGCATCGACGACGGCCCCGTCGAGGCGGTCGCGGCGATTGCGGCGGCCTACCGGTCGCCGGAGCCGGCCGTGCTCACCGTCGGAAACGGCGCGGCGGCGATCGCGACCCGCGAGCCCGAGCCCCTCGGCGCGACCGTCGAGGGCATCGCGCGCGATCTCGAGGGGGCGGAGCCGGACGCGGAAACGGACGCCGACGTTACCGACGTCGAGTACGATATCGGGCGGCGGCGCG
This sequence comes from Natrinema altunense, assembly GCF_000731985.1. GTDB lineage: Archaea > Halobacteriota > Halobacteria > Halobacteriales > Natrialbaceae > Natrinema > Natrinema altunense. The sequence continues at coordinate 208,067 of NZ_JNCS01000002.1, read as the reverse complement.
GCTACCTTCGGTACGACGGAGACGTGGACGACTCGGCGATCATCGCGGCAGCGAGGGACCTACTATGAGCCGGCGAGCGACGATTCGGACGGACCACGACGATGCGACGCTCGTCGCACGGGCGCTCGACCCGGACAACACCGACGAGATGACGACGACCGTCGAACGCGACGGCGTCGCCGACGGGACCGACGGCGACGGCGACCGCACAGGAACGGTCGTCACGCGGATCGACCGCGAGACGACCAGCGGCCTGCAGTCGACGGTCGACGACTACGTCGTCAACCTCGCAGTCGCGATCGACATCGCGTCGCAGGCGCAACTCGTACAGGACGACCGACCGACGGACACGGGACCTGTGTCCGACACCGATACCGACTCAGACACAACACACAATGAGTGAACGATCAGTTTCACGTGCGAAACAGGAAAAGCGGTGGTACACCGTTCTGGCACCCGAGCAGTTCGACCGCCAGGAACTCGGCGAAACCCCCGCTGACGAACCGGACAAAGTATACGGCCGAACGCTCGAAACGACGCTCGGCGAACTCAACAACAACGCCAGCGAGAACAACACCAAGCTGACCTTCAAGATCACCGATGTCGGCAGCGACAGCGCGTACACGGAGTTCGTTGAACACTCCCTGACGCGGGACTACCTGCGCTCGCTGGTCCGTCGCGGTGCCTCGAAGATCGAGGCCTACGTCACCGTCCTCACGACGGACGACTACCGCGTTCAGATCCAGCCCGTCGCGTTCACGACCAAGAAGGCCGACGCGAGCCAGGAGAAGGCCATTCGCGAGCGGATGGTCCAGATGATCGAAGAGGCGGCCGAGGAGCGCTCCTTCGAGGAACTCATCGACAGCGTCGTCGAGGGACGACTCTCTTCGGGCATCTACGGCGAGGCCAAGACGATCTACCCGCTGCGCCGCGTCGAGATCCAGAAGGCCACCCTCGAGGCACACCCCGAGGAAGTCGCCGAAGAGGAAGCGACCGCGGTCGACGTTGACGAAGACGACGTCTCCGCGGACTGATCGCGATCCGCGAGTCGACTCGAGTCTCGCCGGGGCGCGATTCGTTCTTTTGCAGTCGAACGCCGCTTAGCGCTCGCTGTCTTCGTCGACGTAACTCGACCCGGCAGACATCGATTCATCGGCGGGGAGATGGAGCAACGTCGCTCGAGAGAAACAGACCGTCTACAGCGGCGGGGACTCGACTGAGGGGTTACTCGACGACGATTTCGCCGATCATCTCGGCACCCTCGTGTGGAATACAGAAGTACTCGTAGGTCCCCGGGACCTCGAAGGTGTGTTCGAACGTATCGCGCGTTCCGAGGCGGCCGCCGCGGTCCTCCCAAGCCTCGTACGCGGCCGCTTGACTCTCGTAGCCGCCGGACGCGAAGTACTCGGCCTCGTCCGGAATGCCGCTCTCGTAGGCCGTGACGGTGTGGTCGGCCTCGCTGGTGTTCTTCCAGACGACCGTATCGCCGGCCGACACCTCGTAGACGGCGGGCGTGAACTCGGTGCGGTTCATTCCGATGTGACACTCCTCGCCGCCACAGGGGTCGTCGTCGAACGCGCTGAGGACGGACGAACACCCGGCCAGGCTCGTTGAGAGCGCGGTTCCGACGGCGGCGAGACAGGCGCGCCGTTGCATACGGAACCGTACGGAGAGTCGCGGTATAATCGCCCCGGTTTGGCTCTCGAAAACGCCGCCTGCGGAAACGAAAACACGTAAGGTAACGCCCCGCCGAATCCGGGCATATGCTCCCCCGGTTCGTCGGTCGGTTGGGTGTCGCCGACGCGGTGACGATCGCCAACGCCGCTCTGGGGTTCGTCGCGGTCGTCGTCGCGGTCGTCGACATCGATCTGGCCGCCCGCCTCATCCTCCTGGCGGCGATCGCTGACGGCCTCGACGGCATCCTCGCGCGTCGCTACGGCGGCACCGATGCCGGCCCCTATCTCGACTCGCTCGCTGATGTCGCCTCCTTCGCCGTCGCCCCCGCCGTCCTCTCCTTCGTCGTCGTCACCGAGGGCTTCGGGATCGGGTTCGAGTCGGTTACGCCCGTACTCCTCCTCGTGACGGTCGTCTGTGCGCTGTTCGTCGCCATGGCGGTCACCCGCCTGGGGATGTACACCGCCTACGACATCGCCGGCAGCCACACCGAGGGCGTCCAGACGACGCTGGCCGCGACGGTGCTCGGCGCGGCGATTCTCGCGGGCGAGCTTCGGCCATGGCTCGTCCTCACGGTGACCGGCGCGTTCTGTTACCTGATGGTCTCGCGAATCCGGTACCCCGATCTCCTGGCTCGAGACGCCGCGATCATGGGTGTCGTTCACGCGCTCGCGATCCTCGTCCCCGATTTCGCCGGTCGAACGTTTCCCTACGCCCTCCTGATGCTCGGGCTGGCTTACATGACGTGCAGCCCCTGGTTGTACTGGGGCGACGCCGAACGGACCGGCGAGGTCGACGCGCATGGAAACGCTTAGGGCCGTGCTGACACGACCGTAGAGTATGTACACAGTCACGCGTCGGCGTCGTCCCGAGGTGGGACCATGAGCGAGGACGAGGCGAACGGTGACGACGCGGCCGACGAGGCCGAGCCGGACGAAACCGCCGTCGATCTCGAAGCCGTCGGCGAGCGACTCGACGCCGTGGCGGCCGACGTCGAGGAACTCGAGTCGACCCTCGAGGCGGCCGAGACCGAGGACGACTTGGACGTCGTCGAGGCCGATCTCGATTCCGTCCGCGACGAACTCGACAGCATCGAGGTGCCGGAGCCGCCCGAGACCGACGAGGAGGAAGACGAAGACGAGGAACCCGCCCCCGAAGAGGAACTGCAGGAGGAGTACGACGAACTGGAGAGCGATCTTTCGGACCTGGAGTCCGATCTGGACGACCAGCGCGGTCCCTACGGCGAGGACGTCGTGAGCGAAATCGACGACGCGAGCGGCACGATCACGAGCACTCGCTGGACCGAAGAGGGCAACGCCGAACTGATCGAAGCGGTCGACGGCTTCCTCGACGAGTTCGAGGGGCTGCTCGGAGCGTCAGTGGCGTTGGTCGACGAGGGCGAGGACGTCGCCGCCCAGCTCGAGGCGACCCTCGACGACGCGGCCGACGCCGTGGAGGACGCCGCCCTCGACGCCGACGACGACGCCGAAACGATCGCCGGGCTGCTCGAGGCGGCCGACGACCTCCAGAACGAGATCGACGACGCAACCGAGTGGACCGACCTCGAAATCCGCGAACAGCTCCGCCGGGAGGGCTACTACGACGTGCTCGACCACGTCAAGGACTTCCCGCCGGAGTGGCACGCGCTCAAGGTCCACGAGAAGCAGGGGAACGTCGACCAGATCCTGCTCGCGCTCGAGACCTTCGACTCCGACTTCATGGAGGACCACTGCATGGAGGCCTTAGAGCGGATGGGTCCCGAGGAGGCCATCGATCCGATGCTCCAGAAGGCAAACCGGCGCGATCAGGCCGCCATGCGCATCCTCGGCAAGATCGGCGTCGACGACGAGGAGATCGTCGACACGCTGGTCGACTACGTCGACTCCAACCCGAACCTCCAGCGGCCGGCGTTCCGCGCGCTCGGCGAAATCGGTGCCGCGGACGCGGTCGAACCGATCGCCCAACAACTCGTCGCCGACGAGGACGACGTCCGCAGCTGGGCTGCGCGCGCGCTCGGACTCATCGGCGACACGCGCGCCATCGACCCGCTCGCGGACGTCCTCGAAAACGACGAGGCCGACCGCGTCCGGGCCAGCGCCGCGTGGGCGCTCAACCGCATCGGCACCCAGGACGCGCTCGAGATCGTCGCCGACTACGACGACGATAGAGCCTATCTCGTCCAGGCCGAAGCCGAGGGCGTGAACCTCGAGCCCGCGGCCTGACGAGCGACAGGACGGAACCGATTCGATCCGCCCGGTCCGGCCCACGCGTCCGAAATTAGTGCGGGACGGTCGAGTTCTCCCGATTATTTAAGTACGAAGGGGCGGCCAGACGGAGCGATGAACCGCCGGCGTGTGGCCTTCGTCGCGGCGTTCGCGTGTGGTCTCGTCGCCAGCACCGCGCTAGTCGCGGGCTTTGTCGCTGACGGAACGACGGTGGACGGCCGGCCAATCGCTCAAGCACCTACCGGTCCGGACGCGAATGCCACCGCCCTCGACTGTCCGTCCCGAGCGGGTGACGCGACGGCGACGGCCACGAGCCCGCCGACGAACGACACACCGGAGCGACCGCGGATCGCCGCCCTCGCCCCGAATCCAACGACCGACGGCAACGTCGGCGAGTTCGTCGTTCTCGAGACCCCGCCCGACACGCGACTCGAGAACGTCTCCCTCACTGACGGCCACACGACGGCAGCCCTCCCGAACGAGACGGTGTCCGGCCGCGTCGCGCTGAGCACTGCTCCGAACGTCACGCGGACGCTGACCGACGCACCCGTTCTCGCACTCGCGGGTCGTCTCCGACTCGCGAACGACGGTGACGAACTCCGCCTCCAAAACGCCACGACCGAGATCGATTCGGTCACCTACGACCGCGCGCCGACGGCAGCGCGGTGGTACCGAACGGAACCGACCACGAACGGGGCAGACGGTAGCACCGGCGGCCAGTGGTGGCCCACCGGCGCGACCTGTCTCCCCGTCGCGAGCACCGCGGTCGACGAGGCGACGGCGTTCGTCCTTCCCGACACCCCCGAGGTTCCGCGAGCCACGATCCGATCCGCGGACGACCGACTGCTGCTGGCGGGGTACACCGTCACCTCCGACGCGATCGCCGCCGACCTCGTCGACGCGGCCGAACGCGGCGTCGACGTCGCCGTCCTCTTCGAGGCGAGCCCGGTCGGCGGCACGCCCGCACCGACCGAGAGCGTCCTCGAGACGCTCGAGTCCGGTGGCGTCGACGTCCGGGTCATCGGCGGCGAGAACGCTCGCTACCGGTATCATCACCCGAAGTACGCCGTCGTCGACGACCGCGTGCTGGTCACGACCGAAAACTGGAAACCCGCTGGCGTCGGCGGCGAGAGCAGCCGCGGCTGGGGGGTCCGCCTCGAAAGCGAGACGCTCGCGGCCCGACTCGCGACGGTTTTCAGCGCCGATTTCGAGGGTCGAGACACGACGGACGGCAGTGCCTACCGCGCGAACGCCACGTTCGTCGACGACGAAACGCAGGGGTTCTCGTCGCCGGAAGCCGATCCCGAGTTCCCGACGGCTCACGATCCGGCGACGGTCCCGGTCGAGTCCGCCGAACTCCTGCTCGCGCCGGACAACGCCGACGGCCGGATGCAGGCATTGTTGGCCGACGCCGACGACGAGATCCTCGTCATCCAGCCCAGTATCAACGCCGATGTCTCGCTGCTCGAGGCAACCCTCGCGGCCGCCCGCCGCGGCGTCGACGTCAAACTCCTGCTCGGCTCGACGTGGTACAACGCCGACGAAAACAAGGCGCTGGCCGCCGACCTCGAGCGAGTCGCCGACCGTGAGGACCTCCCGCTCGAGGTCCGCCTCGTCGAGGACACAGATCGGTTCGAAAAGATCCACGCCAAGGGCGTGGTGATCGATCGGGAGACGGCGATCGTAGGCAGTGCGAACTGGAATTCGAACTCGCTCGAGAACAACCGCGAGGTGCTCGTCGTGCTCCACGGTGTGGCGGCCGCGAATTACTACGCCGACGTGTTCGAAGCGGACTGGGCGGGCGACTCGTGGCCGCTCCCGATCGGCCTCGGCGTCGCGGTCGTCGTCGCCCTCGCAGCTGGGGCGATCGTCGGCCGACGCTACGTCCGATTCGGTGATCGGGACGGGTCCGACGACCCCTGACCGGGCGTGTCGTGCGGTTAAATCGGCAATTTCGTCGGTCGCTCTCATCGAATTTGGTTCAGCAATCGCTCCCGATGTCGGGCTGCAGCACGTTCGTTATACTGTCGGTGCGGCCCTCCGACCGCAATAGCAACCGCTCGTGAGTGTTTGAGAGACGGGGTAGGTCAGTCAGGTGAACACACGTGGAAACCACGCGCGCTGAAAGGTAGCTGTCTGACCGTGCCGTCTCCTATTCCTCTCTGCTATCCCTATAAAACAGCACCGGTATACGGGTCCGGTAACCGACCCGACTCAGTCGGCCCGACCGCCGGCCTCGAGTTCGAGCAGTTCACAGCAGTCCTGCTCGGCATCGAAACAGTCGGGACACTGGGCGGGCCGGTCGATGATGGTGTCGAGGCGTTCCGCGACGGTATCGTCGATGACGCTTTCCAGTGCGCGGGCCTCGTCGCGAAACTCCTCGACCTCCAGGACGTTCGCGAGGAACCGCTCGATGATACAGTAGGTCTGGAGGGCGTTGTGTGCCCGTTCGAGTCCTTCGTCGGTCAGACTGGCACCTTTGTATTTCTCGTGGTCGACGAGGTCCTGCTCCTCGAGTTTGCCGATCATCTCGTTGACGCTGGCCGGACTCACCTCGAGGAGGTCCGCGAGCGTGCCGGTCGATGCGGGGCCGTCCTCGATGCGCTGGGCCAGATAGATCGCTTTGAGGTATTGATCTGCAGTGTTCATGCCATCCCTCCGTCGGTCGCGTTCCGTGTCGTGTCGGTCCCTCGCCGGCGCACCCGCGGCCGGGCGTCGATGCGTGTCGCGGACGGCGTCAACGCGGTAACTGTGGTGGCCGCGGTCGTGGCGATCGCCCTGATCATGCTCGCTGCTCCATGACCTCGGTCACTTCCTCGACGCCCTCTTTTTCCTCCTCGCGGATGCCGTACAGCGTCTCGAGCAGTCGCTCGCGGTCGACGGCGAACTCGGATTCGGAAGCCTCGATCGCTTCGATCAGGTCGTCGTAGAACTTGTAGGCCGTCTCCTCGTTGGCCAACTGGTCGTAGAGGACGCCGTCCGTGTCCTCCGGCGGCCCGTACTGGGCGTCGACCAGTGCGTTGATCTCCTCGTATCCGACCGTTTCCGCCTCGAGATCGTCGATCAGCGCCTCGAGTCGCTCGCGGTGCTCGGCCGACTCCGTGGCGGCCTCCGCGAGTAACTCTTCCACCTCCTCGTCGAATTCCGCCCGCTCGTCGGGGGGCAGGGACTCGATGTGGTGGGCGGCGCGTGACTCGACGAGTTCCTCCAGCACGACCCCGATCTGGAGCAATCGGGTCAGCTGGTGGTCGCTCGAGACACGCTGTCCCAGGCTCATATCACGACAAGGGAGCCGTGGTTACTTAGTCGTCTCGGAGCGCGGACGGGAACAACGCGAACCAGCGGGAGGGACAGGGGACCGACAGCGATCAGTCGCGCTGTCGGAGTCGAGCGCCGATCAGTTCCTCGAGATCCTCGCTGAGCTCGTCGACGTCGATCTCCTCGAGAACGGGCACGAAGAAGCCCTCGACGAGCATGTTGCGCGCCGCTCGGGGGTCGACACCGCGGGAGGTCATGTAGAACAGGTCCTCCGCGTCAATCTGGCCGACCGTCGCGGAGTGGCTGGCCTCGGTGTCGTGGTTGTTGATGATCAGCTTCGGGGAGGCGTCGGCCTCGCTCTCGTCGCTGAGCATCAGCGTGTTCTCACGCTGGTAGGAGCTGGTGTCCCAGGCGTCGGCGCCGACGTCCTGGACGCCCTCGTAGACCGAGCGGGCGACATCGTCGGTGACACCGCGGGTGACGAGATCCGCGGTCGTGTGCTCGGCGCGGTGCCAGACCTTCGCGTCGAGGTCGAAGTGCTGGTCGTTGTGGCCGTAGAACGCCCCGACGATCTGTGTCTCGGAGCTATCGCCGCTGAGCGTCGTCGAGACTTCCGTCTTCGTGAGTTGGGTCCCGAGGTTGCCCTCGATCCAGTCGATCGTGGCGTAGGTGTCGGCGACGCCGCGCTTGACGGTGAAGTTGTAGGCCTCCTCCGAGAGGTTCTGGAGGCTGCCGTACTGGACGTAACTGTTCTCGCCGGCGGCGACTTCGACGACGCCGCTGTAGTACTGTTCGTCCTGCTCGGCACCGGTCGACTGTCGCTCGAGGATCGTGACCGAAGACGATTCCTCGGTGACGACGAGCGTGTAGTTGAACAGCGAGCGGGAGTTCTGCTCGGTGCGGACGGTAACGTCCTCGGCGTCGACACCTTCGGGGACGTAGATGACCGTCCCGGTGCTAAACAGCGCCGTCGAGAGCGCGGTCAGATAGTTCTCCTGTGGATCGACGATACTGCCGAAGTGCTCCTTGAGGAGGTCCTCGTGCTCGGCGACGGCGTCGCTCCAGGCCAGGACTTCAGCCTCGTCGGGACCGACCTGATCTTTGTCCTCGGCCGCGTTGAGCGGATCGACGAGGGACTCGAAGTCCAGGTCGTGGAGGTTCGTCCAGTCCCGCCCCGGCGTCCGGATGACGTCGGGCATGTCGAGTTCTTTGAGGGCCCCGAGTGCCTCGAGACGGGTCTCGAGGAGCCAGTCGGGCTCGTCGAGATCTCCGCTGATTTCGCGTACCTGTTCTTCGGTCAGATTGGCGTGTACCTGTGTTCCTGCGCTCATATTATCCGAGGCTCCCCTCCATCTCGAGTTCGATGAGACGGTTGAGTTCGACCGCGTACTCGATCGGCAGTTCCTCCGTGATCGGCTCAATGAAGCCGGCGACGATCATCTTCTTGGCATCGTCGTCGTCCAGTCCGCGCGACTGGAGGTAGAAGATGTCCTCGTCGCCGATCTTGCCGACGGTCGCCTCGTGGGCGACGTCGACCTTCGACTCCTCGATCTCCATGTACGGCATGGTGTCCGACGTGGACTCGTTGTCGAACATCAGGGCGTCACACTCGACGGCAGTGCTCGAGTTCTCCGCGCCGTCGGCGATGTGGACGAGCCCGCGGTAGTTGGTGCGGCCGCCGTCCTTGGAGATCGACTTGGACTCGATGGTCGAGCTGGTATCGGGCGCGTTGTGGTAGACCTTCGCGCCGGTGTCGATGTCCTGACCCTCGCCCGCGAAGGCGATGGTGATGTGGGTGTCGGTCGAACCCCGTCCCTTGAGGATCGTACACGGATAGAGCATGGTCGCTTTCGAGCCCATGCTGCCCGAAACCCACTCCATCGTGCCGTTCTCCTCGCAGATGGCGCGTTTGGTGTTGAGGTTGAACGTGTTCTTCGACCAGTTCTGGACGGTCGAGTACTGAACGTGAGCGTCCTCGCCGACGAAGACCTCGACGCCGCCCGAGTGCAGGTTGTGGGTGCCGTACTTCGGGGCCGAACAGCCCTCGATGTAGTGGACCTCCGAGCCTTCCTCGGCGATGATGAGCGTGTGCTCGAACTGACCCATCCCCTCGGAGTTCATGCGGAAGTAGGCCTGAACCGGCATCTCGACGGTGACGTCCTCGGGGACGTAGACGAAGCTCCCGCCGGACCAGACGGCCCCGTGCAAGGCGGCGAACTTGTTGTCGCTCGGCGGCACGCAGGTCGTCATGAAGTGCTCTTTGACGAGTTCGGGATGCTCCCGAACGGCCTCATCCATGTTACAGAAGATGACGCCTTTCTCCTCCCACTGCTCTTGCATGTTCTGGTAGACGACCTCGGACTCGTACTGGGCACCGACGCCCGAGAGGGCGTTCTTCTCGGCTTCGGGAATGCCCAGCTTGTCGAACGTGTCCTTGATCTCGTCGGGCAGCTCCGTCCAGTCGTCGACGCCTTCGCGCTTGTCGACGTCCGGTCGGATGTACGGGATGATCTCTTCGACGTCGAGTTCGGAGAGATCCGGCATGCCGGGCCAACCGGACGGCATCGGCATGTTGTGGTACTGCTCGAGCGAACGCAGGCGGCGCTCGAGCATCCAGTCGGGTTCGTCCTTGTCCTCGGAGATCATGCGAATGACCTCCTCGGTCAGGCCTTTCCCGGATCGGACCGCGGCGTTCTCTTCCTTCTTGAACTCGAACCGGGCCTCGGTGTCTGTCTCTTGTAGGTGGTCTTGATCGGAACTCATTGGTTGATGTAGTTGTGGTTACGGCTGTAGCGTTATTACGGTTGTTCTAGTCGAATCCGGTTACGCGGTGCCGTAGACTTCCTCGCGGACCCAGTCGTACCCCTTGTCCTCGAGCTTCTCGGCGAGCTCGGGCCCGCCGCTCTTGGCGATCTGGCCGTCGAGCATCACGTGGACGTGATCGGGCTCGACGTAGTCGAGGATGCGCTGGTAGTGGGTGATCTGCAGGACGCCGGTGCCCTGCTCGTCGCGCAGTGCGTTGATCCCGTTGGAGACGTCCTGCAGGCGGTCGATGTCGAGCCCGGAGTCGATCTCGTCGAGGACGGCGATCGAGGGCTCGAGGATGGCGGCCTGTAGCACTTCGTTCTGTTTCTTCTCCCCGCCGGAGAACCCGGCGTTGAGGTAGCGCTGGGCGAACTTCTCGTCCATCTCCAGCTGTTCCATCTTCTCCTGGAGGATTTTCTGGAACTCGGCGACGCCGATTTCGCCCTCGTCCGCGGGGCCTTCCATCGGCGAGGACTCGAAGCCCTCGTCGTCCGCCGCGTCGGCCTCGTCGTTCTCCTCGTCCTCGAAGAGTTCCTCGCGCTCCTCGATCTTGGCGTTCAGCGCCGTTCGGAGGAAGTTCGTCATCGTGACGCCTTCGATCTCCGCGGGATACTGGAAGCCGAGGAAGATACCGAGCGCGGCGCGTTCGTTCGGCTCGAGCTCGAGGAGGTTCCAGGTGCGCTGCTCCTCGTCGATCTCGATGTCCTCGCCGAACTCGTCGTCCTCGAGGTGAAGCAGGACGTCGCCCTCGGTGACCTCGTAGGCCGGGTGGCCGGCGATGACCTTCGCGGTCGTCGACTTCCCGGAGCCGTTCGGTCCCATCAGCGCGTGGATCTCGTCCGACTGGACCTCGAGGTTGACGCCCTCGAGGATCTTCTCGTCGCCCTCCGCCACTTCCGCATGCAGATTGTTGAGTTCGAGGCGTGCCATAGTATTCTGTCGTCTGGACAGTGGGTCGTATGACTGATAACGGTTTCGTATCCAATTGGATACAGTCCCGCAGAGTCAAAATAAGTTTCTGATTCGGAAAGCACAGTTCGGATGGTCCGATACGGAACCGTGAGACGGTATCCTGCTTTCCGCGGCGAGACGGACTTCAGATCGGCGTTACGTACCGATTCCGGGGAACGGTTCGGCGTAGTCCGTCGATCAGTTCACATGAACGAGTCGAGTCCCTTCTGCTCTTGCCCGCTTTTCACTTCGTCCCACGAGATGTCCAGCGCTTCGAGGATGCGCTCGATCGGTCCCTGCAGCGTCTTCTCGAGCATCTTGTCGTAGTCGACCTCGAACGCTTCGGGGATCTGATCTTCGTACTCGAAGCAGATGACATCGGGGTCGCGCTTGAACGCACCGTAGAGGGGGTCGGTGCGGGCGTCGAACCCTTCCTCGGCCTCGAGGCGTTCGAAGAAGGACGGATCGACGCGGTCGAGATAGAGTCGCTTGGGTTTGCTCCCGCGCTGGAAGTTGGTCCCAAGCAGCAGGTTGGCGTACTTCGCACCACGGACCTGCGCCGTGTCGGTGTCGTAGTTGTCGAGTCGTTTCCCGATCCCGCCGGGAATCGCGATCTCCTCGAGCGAGATTTCGCCGGCCAGGACGTCCTCGATGACGCCGTTGACGTACTCCTTTGCGCCTTCGATATCGCCCTCGCGGACGATCATCTCGATGACCCGATGCTGGACCTCCTTGGTGATCGGCGCGATATCCGAGCGCTGATACTCGAAGCCGACGATGTCGACGTCGTTGACGTCCTTTCCTTCCTTCCAGGTGATGTGGCCCGCGTAGCGTTTCTTCTTTCCTGCTTGGAAGAACCGACGGTAGAGTTTCTCGAACTCGATCTGGAAGCGGTGGAACTCGGCACCTAGTTCTTCGCGCGCAAAATCGTCGTACCGACCGTTGATGTGTTCTTCGAGGTCGAACGACGTTTCGATAGCTTCCGCTTTCGATACGTCGGTACCGAGTTCAAGCATGACGCTGTCGGTGTCGCCGTAGGTAACCTCGTAGCCTTCCTCGTTAGCAGCGGTCTCGGTAAACTCGATGACTTCGCGACCAGTGGCAGTGATGGCGGATGCTGCTTCCTTGTCGTACAGGCGGAACTGCTCCCAACCCGAGACGCCGTACAGCGATTGACCGACGAACTGGAACTTCCCGTTTCGGCCGGCGAGCAGCGTGTGGTTGTCCTCGACGGTAACGCAGTAAACACCGTCGTCAGCAGTACTTCGAGACGCACTTCGGTGCATTCGAAGCGTGTTTTTCGAGCCCTCAGTGACGTAGATGCGCCACGAGCCGCTATCACGATTGTAGTTTGCTGTTATGCCGAGATGTGCACAGAGACGGAGGACGTCGTCCCGAAGCCGGTCGCTCGAGGTAGTATACCGCCAGGAGTTGACCTGCCGATCGCCATCGCCGTCGATGAGCACCTCGAGGAACCGTCGTTTCTGTTGGCTGCTGCACTCGAAGACAAACTCGGGGATTCGCTTCTCGAAACTGCCGTCGCCACAGTGCGACGTCAATAGATTACCGAGGAGTTTCGATGTGACCGTGTAACACCGATCATCGACGTAGTAGTCGAAACCCATGTCATCGAGCAGTTCGCCGATCGTCGCGTGGTGGTCGACGCCGCCGTCGGCAACCGGCAGTTTGTCCTGTGCCAGGTTTACCGTCGTTGCCGAACCACGGAAATTCTCGCCGAACTGCTTGTCTTCGGACGTATAGACGTTTCCTTCCGTTACGAACCATGCAAGCAGGTCGAGGAAATCGTCTCCATCGTAGGTCCGAGGAATCCATTTCCGGCCGGATTCCCGGTGAATGAAACTCATCTCACAGACCTCTTCGATGTACTCACGGTGTTCCTCGAACTCCTCGTCCGTGAAGACGTACCCCGTTTTGCCGACATCAGCTTTCGGTACGCGACGCGGCGTCCAGCCCAATTCCGCCGTGAACGTACGGCCGTGAACGGACGGCCTGACCCACACTTCGTATTCGCCGTCGATCAGTTCCGTGAGATCGACCTCCTCGAGCTTGTCTCCGTCGGGGCCCGCCCACCCGTGAGGGAGCTCATAGTTCGTCGCTCGGTCGAGGTTTCCGGCCTCGACAAAGCTATACTCGTCTTCCGTGATTCCGTTTGTCTCGTTCTTTCGGACGAGCATGCGGTGATTCGGCGTAACGCGGAAGTCGATCTTGCTCGTCTCGATATCGATCAGATCGCCGTCGTAGTCGGGATAGTCGTGGGTTTCGACGACCGGCTTGATCTCCAGTTCTTCCGTCTCCGGATCGAGCGAATACACTTCGTCGCCGATCTCGAGATCGGTGATCCCGCGCACGCCACTAGGAGTCAAAACCTCCGTATCCGACGTGAAGCAGTTCATGATGACCTTTACCGCCCCCTGCTGGCGGTCGTACTGCTCGTACTCGTGCGATCCGGGCTCGTGTTCGTTTCGCAGTTCCTTCTTCTCCTCGCGCTCGGCGAGCAGTTCCGTGATCATCTCGCGCATGACGCCGTCGGGTTCCTTGCGGAAGTGAATCTCATCGTCGCCGACCGGCGCGACGTAGGTGTCCCCGTCGTACTCGTCGGGATCGACCCTCGTCTCGGGCGAGGCGTTGATCGTCGTCATGCACATCGGGTACAGCGACTGACCGACCCACTGGAAGTTCCCGTTTCGTCCGGCGAGGATGACGTGGTTTTCGGCTGCAGTGACACAATAGACGTTCCCATCATGTCGTTCGACAGTCTCGTTGGATTTCTTGAACGATCCCCGTTTCCCGACGGACACGTACCACGTACCGTCTTTCTGTTTCGACACCGTTGGCTTCTGTCCACACTGGACGGCAATCCTGGATATAGCTCGCATGAGATCGTCACTTTTCGTCCAGAACTTCCCGAGACCGGAGTCCGTACGGTCTCCGTCACCGTCGATCATCGTCTCGAGGAGTATCGAGAGGTACTCGGCGTCGAGATCGAATATCCACTCGGGGAGACATTTTTCGGCGTACCCGTCGCCGCAATGGTCCTCGAGCCACTCGAGGAGGTATCGGTTCGAGACGTTGATTCCTCGCTCATCGACGTTGTAATTGACCGCCATTCGATCGAGGAGCGAACAGATCTGCTCGCGGTGCGTACCGTTCGACTGATGAATCGTAAACCGGTCGGCGGACTGGTCAAGGCTTCCTTCGGTAACGAACCACCCGAGGAACTCGAGCCAGTCGGTCATTTGGAACGAGAGAGGCGCCTCGCGGTGTTGTTTCCCGTACTTCAGGAAAAGTTCGTCAGCGTACTCTCGGATCGTCGACTCGTTATCGCGGAACGTCGAGAGCGGAATCAGATATTTGCCGACCGACTTCTGGATGCCCATCGCTTCGGACGAGCCGTGAACGAGATCGAGCGTCGATTCGACGGGATCCGGCATCGAGTGACGGAACGATCGGAGATCGTCGTCAGTGTAGACGACGACGTGTCCACCCGTGACCTCCTCGTAGAGGTCGAACGTTTCGGGCGCGGCCCCCGTCATCGGTTTGTGATTCGGGAACGCGAACCGATCGGTCTCGGGGATGTTTCGGTATTCGGTGAGTTCGAAATCGTCCGGGCCGAGATCGTCCCATCCACGCGTATTCGAGACGAGGAACTGGTGGTTCTCGGTCACCTTGAGATCGTGTGTGTTCCCACCTAAGTGGTGTAACTGTCCGTATTGGTTCTCGTACTCATGTGTTTCAGATACGGGGGTAATTTCGCACTCGAACGTATCCGGGTCGAGCGTATACATCTCGTCGCCGACATCGAGATCTTTGATATTCGTCGGGCCGTCAGGTGTCATAACCTCCGTATCACCGCTGAAGCACTTCAGGTCCAGTACGGTGACGTTCTCCTTGACGCCCGTGATCGGTTCGAACACCGCGCCGCCCTCGTACTCCTCGCCGGCCTCCTGTTGGCCCTTCGATGGCAGCGCGAACCGCCCGTAGGCCTCGTGGAGGACGTACATGTCGACCGCGTCGCCCGGCGTCGGCGCGTCCTCGAGTTTGCAGCCGACGAACGAGCGCACTTCGTCCCAGAACGGAATGATCTCCTGCTGGCGGTCGAGTTCGACACAAAGCTCGACGTCCCGCAGGTTGTACTCGAGCAACTGCGTGGGGTCGGCCTCCCAGAGGTCGCCGATGTCGCCGGCGTAGCGCTCCTTGCCGACGCCCAACTCCGCCTCCCCGACGGCGTCGAGCCGGTAGGAATCCAGTTCGGAGAAGACCATCCGCTGGTAGCCATAGAGGAGGTCGAAGACGACACGACCCTTGATGTCCGGGCCGCCCCAGTTGCTGCGCCAGACCTCGTCGACTCGCGAGAGACGATCGATCGAGAGGTCGTACTCGTGGTGGGGACCGGCGAGTTCCTCGAGCCGGTCGAGGAAGTACGGCGCGTCGAAATCCTCGAAGTTCCAGCCCGTGAGGACGTCGGGGTCGGTGTCCTCGACGTACTCGACGAAGGCCTCGAGCATGGCCTCTTCCTCCGCGAAGCACCGTACGTCGTGGTCGATCTCGCCCTCGATGGGTTCGTACTCCGTGATCTCGGTCGGAATCTCGCCGTCGCCCATCGGGGCCTCGTAGAGCCACATGACGTACTCGTCCCGATAGGAGTCGTGGCTGGTGAGACAGAGAATCGGCTCCTCGCCGTCCTCGGGGAAGCCCGAGCGGTCGTCGACCTCGATGTCGAAGGTATTCACGCGCGGGGCGGCGTCGACGTCGGCCGCGTCGACCTCGTCGTGGGGAACGACCAGCGAGTCGTCGTCGGCGCGGCGTTCGGGGACTCGAATCCCGCTGCGAACGTCTTTGTCGATCAGAAACCGGTTGGGAAACAGGATGTCGGCCTCGTAGTGGTTGAAGTCGTCGCGGACCTGCCCGACGTCACGGGGTGTCTGGCCGAAGATCTTGGTGAGTTTCTCGCCCCGAATACTTTCGTAGGGCTCGCCGTCCTCGTCGTACTCCCGACTGCCAGTCAACCGGTCGTACTGTTCCTCCGGCGGCCGCTCGAGCGTCTCGGTCGGCGCGTAGAAATACGGTTTGAAGCCGACGACCTGTACGTGCTCTAACTCGCCGTCGGGCGTCCGCCCGAAGACGTGCATGATCGGCCGTTCCTCGTCGCCGTAGCCGGCGATCGTGTAGTCGACCTGCATCACGGCGAGTTCGAGGTCGCCCTCGGATTCGGGCAGCGTTTCCTCGACGACGTCGATCACCTCCGCGGCGTCGGACCCGCCGTTACCGGCGACGGCAACCGCCTCTTCGTCCGGCCGGTCGTCGGTCTCCGCGGAGTCGTCGCCGAACTCCGTGAGTCCGGTCTGGCCCGCCTCAGTCATGATACCGAGGTTCGGAGTCGGCGGATAAAAACCCCTGCAATCCCCGCCCGCGAGACCCGCCGACAGGAGTCCGGCAGCGGACGCTTGCGGGAGCAACAAGACATATAAAGTGGTAACACATAGCATGCAATCAGGTGATCGACGTGTCCACCCATGTGAACGACGACGCGACGGATCGGAGCGAGCCGAGTAGTGAACCCGCGGGGACCGCAACGATCGAATCCTATGAGACCGAGGACGGCGTCGTCTTCTACGACGCCCAGAACCCGCTCGCGTGGGTCGAGACCTCTCGAACCCTCACGCTCGAGGACCTGGCCTGAGACGGCACTCGCGAAGCGAACGTTTTTCCCCTCCCTGGGCATCGACCCGCATGTGGTATTCGACCGGCCCCAAGACGAGCCCGACGAGTGGGACCCGGAAGCGGATCTCTACGACGAGGAGAGCGATGGGCTCACGATCCCACAGGTGTCGACCGAGGACGACGTTCCCGACGACGACCTGCCCGATCTGTCGGACGGGATCGACCCGCCAACCGTGTCCATCGACGAGACTGACGTCCCCGGCGACATCCTCGAGACGTTCTGGTCGCTGGTGTTGGTCATCAACGCTGCCGTGTTGGCCGTGTCGCTCGGGTTGCTATTGCTCGTGTTCGAGGGCGATCTGTTCCGCGGCGGCCTCCTCGTCGCCGCCGGGGCCGTGCTGTTCGGGTTCGCCGGCCGGCGATACAAAACGTTCAAGCGAGACCGCGACGCTAGCACCGCTGACGATCCCGAGACCCACGACGGAGCCGATACCGACGCGGGAACGGCCGAATCGAAACCGCCCGACGCAGCCGGCCCGACGGCGGGGGACGTTCCCCGCTCACGGTCACCGGAGCAAAACGACAGCCCATGAACACAGTCGAGGACGACACCGGCAAACGGTACCTGCTTCTCAAACGATCGGACGACGCGAGTCTCGTCCGTGACCCCGAAACCGGCAACGAGTGTTACATCCGCAACGACCGTCTCGAGGCCGTCGACCAGTCGGCCCTCGAGACGGCGGCCCGGAGCGTCCCGGATCCCGTTCTCACCCTCCTGACGAACGTTCACGACGCGGAGACGCTGGGCCTGCTGATCGAACTCGCCGAGCGGGGGCCGCTCGGGGTCCGGACCCTGCTCGACGCCTACGACTTCTGCGAGAGCGACCTGCACGGGCGGCTGACGGTCCTCTCGACCGCCGGCCTGCTCGAGGAAACCGAGCTCGCCGGCGAACGCGGCTACCAGCTCACCGAGGACTGTGAAGTTGCACTCGAGACGCTCCGAACTGAAACGCCGAGGCTCGACGACCCTTCGGACGATCCGTGATGCACCTCTCGCATCGACTGCAGTAATTATAGTAGCAACTGAGAGTCATTACACACCTGATCGCACGACGGCGTTGCGATCAGTCCCCCGCAGATCAGCAGAACATATCGTAGTCGACCATCGTCTATAGACGGTGCCAGCGAACGAGTCTAGTCGGACGCGAGCAGCGCGCTCTCCGGCGGCTCGCCCCGTTCGAGGCGCGACCGGTTCGACGTCGCGTCCTTCTCGACCCGGACCAGGGAGTCGGCCGCGCCGACGAGTTCCTCGTCGTGGCTGACGACGACGATCTGTTCGACGCCCAGATCCCGCATCGACTCGACCAGCGAGACGAGTTGGGTGACGTGGCCCGAATCGAGGAAGACCGTCGGCTCGTCCAAGATCAGCGGCGGCATCGGTGCGGTCCCTTCGACCCCCTCAGCGAGCAACCGGTAGATCGCACACCGCAGGCTGAGGTTGAACAGCGCCCGTTCGCCGCCGGACAGCTGCTCGGGCTCGAGGGCCTCGCCGTCCTTCTGGTAGACGGTCAACCGGTAGTCGCCGTCGAGATCGATCGCCGCGTAGGAGTCGTTCTGATAGACCAGATCGAACGTCTCGTTTAGTAGCCGCTCTAACGTCTCGACGTTGCGCTGGCGCAGCTCCGTACGCAGCTCACCGTACGTCGTCTGTAACGCTTCGGCTTCCTCGTAGAGGGACTCGAGCCGATTACACCGCTCTTCGAGGCGTTCGCGGCGCTCGCGGAGCCGTTCGAGTTCCTCGAGTTTCTCCTCGACGCCGCCGATCTGCCCCTGGACCGCGTCGCGGTCGGCCTCGAGTGCCTCGAGTTTCTCGTCGACCCGTTCGATGTAGGCCGCGGCCTTCTCCTCGTCTTCCCGAGCCGTCTCGACGCGGTCCTCGTCGAACTCGGACTCCAGTTCACGCTTCCGGTCGCGCTTCTCCGAGAGGGTCTCACGGCGTTCTTCGTTTATCTCGGCCCAGTCCTGCCGACGCTCGCACAGCCGTTCGATCTCGTCGGCGAGGGCGGCCCGCTCGTCGGCGACCTCGGCGGCACGCTCGAGCGTCTCGATCTCCGCCTTAATCTCGCCGCGTTCGGTGTTTAGCTCGCCGAGTACGCTCCGCGCGTCGGCGACTTCGGCCTCGCGCTCCTCGGCGGCGGCCCGCTTTTCCTCGGCCTCTGCCTCGAGGTCGTCGGCCTCCTCACACAGCGCGTCGCGCTGGTCGCGTCGGTCCGTAAGCGCTTCGCGTTTCTCCGCGAGCAACTGCGAGACGTTCTCGCGGTTGTCCTCGAGTCGCTCGACCTCCCGTTCGGCCTCGCACAGCGTTTCCGCGCGCTCGAGTCGCTCGTCGAGGGCGTCGCGTTCGGCCGCGAGTTCCTCGCGCCTGTCCTCGAGGTCGGCGAGTTCCGTCCGTTTGTCCTCGGGGACGTCGACGTGGGGCGATTCAGCGACGGGCTGGCCGCACTCTGGGCACTTGCCCTCCTCGAGCAGCCGCTCGCCCTCCTCGATGGCGTTTTCCGCGGCCCGGATATCGGCGGTGACGTCGTTGATCGCTGCGGTCAGTTCCTCACGGTCGGCCTCGAGGTCGGCGAGGTGGGCCTCGGCCTCGCCGAACGCGATCGGGGCGTCGTCGAACCGGTCGCGGGCGGCCTCGATATCGTCGGCGAGAGCGTCGAGTTTCGCCTCGCGGTCCGCGATCGCCTCCTCGTCGGCATCGATCCGTTCGGCGAGTTCGGCGGCCTCCTCCCGTGCCGACTCGGCCTCGGCCTCGAGGTCGTCGGCCGCCTCGCGGAGGCGTTCGACTTCTTCGGTCCCGGTTTCGATCGTCACCGTCACCTCCTGCAGTTCGTCCCCGAGGTCCTCGTCTCGCGCCTCGAGTTCCGCGATGCGGTCCCGAACGTCGGCCTCGTCCGGGTCGGCCGCCTCGAGATCGATGTCCGCGAGTAGGTCCGCGCGCTCGTCGGCCAGCGCCTCGCGGCGCTCCCGACGCTCGCCGATCTCGTCGCTGGCGTCCTCGCGGTCGCGCTCGGTCTCTTCGATCTTCGCCCGTAGCTCCTCGATCTCGGTCTCGAGATCGGCGATCTCCTCACGGGTCTCCTCGTGGCGCTCGAGGACCTCTCTGGCGGTCTCGAGAGTCTCTTCGGCCTGCTCGCGCTGGGCCTCGTAGTTACCGATCTCCTCGGTGAGTTCGGCCCGGCGCGACTCGAGGTCGTTCAACCGGTCGTGGAGGTCCTGTGCTTCCTTCTCCGCGACCTGTTTTTCGAGGTCCTCGAGGACCTCCCGCTGGCCGTCCAGCACCGTCTTGACGCCGAGACGGGCCTCGCTGGCGCGCTCCCGATAGTCCTCGAGCGCGCCGAGCTGGAGCAGGTCGTCGATCATGTCCTGGCGATCGCTCGGCGAGGCGTGGATGAGCTTGTTGACCTCCCCCTGGCGGACGTACGCGCAGTTGACGAACGCTTCGGCGTCCATCCGCAGGAGCTGCGTGACCTCCCGGCGAACGTCGCGAGCGCCCTCGATCGTCGCCGTCGGCGTCTCGAGCACGCACTTCGTCGTGGCCGCGCGGTCGCCGCGCAGTTTGAGCCGGCGCTCGACGTGGTACTCGCGGTCGTCGTGGGTGAACCACAGTTCGACCGCCGCTTCCTCCTCGCCGGTCGTGATGACGTCGTCGAGCGTTCGGTCGTCCAGCGCCTTCGAGCCGTAGAGTGCGAAGAAGACGGCCTCGAGCAGCGTCGACTTCCCGCTGCCGTTGACGCCGTGGACGACGGTGACGCCGCGCTCGAGCGTGAGGTCGGCGTCACCGTAGCACTTGAAGTTCAACAGCTGAACACGGTCGACTCTCATGCGAAATCACCCAGCGAGGCGGTGTCGGCGTCGGCGGTCTCGTCGGGGTCATCGGTGCCCGCAGCCCCGTCGCCGTCGCCAGCATCGGCGACCGCGTCGGCGCTGTCACTTGCCGCCCCTTCGGCGGGCGCATCGTCGGTCGATTCGGGGGCAGACTCTGCACCGTCAGTGAGGTGGTCGGCGACGGTCGTCACGTCTTCGTCGTCCGGCCGGCGCTCCGGTGCGGGCTCGAACGCCGAATCGTCGTCCTCGAGCAGATCGCGAACCCGCCGCTCGACGGAGTCGCGAACGTTCGAATCGGCGAGATCCCCGCTCCGGACGGTCTCGTCGATCTCGAGGGCGGCGTCGCTGAGACCCATCTCTCGCACCCGTTCGCGGACCGCATCGTCCGGGTTGGCGAAGCTGACCGACACGTCCTCGTCCTCGTCGGGGAGGTCCCGGCGATCGTTCACGCGGGCGACGAGCGCGCCGCGGTCGATTGCGAGTTCCTCGATGGCTGCCGGGGCGATGGGTCGCCCCTCGCCCTCGACGGTGACGATGACGACCGCATCCGCGAGGTCGTGCTGGCGGACCCGTTCCTGGACGCGGTCGATGCCCTCGTCCGCGGCGAGTTCGACGTCGACGAAGACGAACTCGCGGGTCGAGGGCAGGCCGCGGCGGCTGATACCGACCGTCCCGTCGTCCGCGAAGTCGACGAAGTTGTAGCCTCGATCGGCGCGCTCGCTGGCGCTTGCACGCTCGGTCGAACCGCAGTAGGTGACCCACGTGTCCAGTACCTCGGCGGTGTCGGGTTTGTGGTTGTCCCCCAGCAGCACGGCGTCGAAATCGACCGTCGACTCGGCGAGGACGGTTTCGGTATCCCAGTCGGCGTGTGCAAAGGGTTCGAAGAGGCCGTGACTCACTAAACTCGCGTGGGCCGCTTCGGCCGGCAGCGCGTCGAAATCGTAGGTGAGATCGTCCCGGCGCGATCGCGGGACGAAGTCGAGTCCGTAGAAAGCGGTGTCGTCGACGACGACCGGCTCGGCCCCGAGCCGCGTCGCCAGGCCGAGGTCGGCGAAGAGATCGAGCCACTGGGCGTCGCGTTTCGATTCGTGGTTGCCGACGACGGCGAGAAAAGGGATGTCAGCGTCGGAAAGCGTTCGAAGCACCTCGACGGTCCCCTGGAGGTCGACGAGCCCCGGCCGTCGATCGTGAAAGAGGTCGCCGGCGTGGATCACAGCGTCGACGTCGTCGGTGACCGCATCCTCGACGACCGAGCGAAAGGCCTCGAGGAAGTCCCGTCGTCGCTCGGGCGAGTTGTACTGCTGGTACCCGATGTGGGTATCGCCCGTATGGATAACCCGCGTCATTGGCCAGTCGTTTGCGAGCCCGTCGTAAATGGGTTCCGTCACCGGAGTGAAAGTAAAAGCGATACGTCAGACGGAACTGACGGCAGTCGGGATGGGACGATGGGCCGGGCCGCTGTAGAACTCGGACGACGATATCGAGACGACGCGGAGACGCTCTCCAGAGAAAACGCAGTCCGTCGGCAGCAGGCGCGGTCGCCCGTTACGATCGAACGTCCAGACTGTAGAGTCGCTTGCGAGCGTCGGAAAACGAGAACCGCGAGTCGATGACGTTCTCCTCGTCGAGTCGGTTTAACGCGTACCGGACCGTCCGGGAAGGCAGCAGCGTCTCGTCGGCGATCTGTTGCTGGGTCATCGTGTCGTTGTACTCGAGGACCTTCGCGACGAGTTTCGCGCTCGGCGGCAGGTCTCGGACGTCGTCCCACGTTCCGCGCTCGGTAGTCTCCTGTCGAAACCGCTCTGAAGCACTCATCCTACTCTCCCATTCCGAATACAGAGTAATAATATTTGCTATTCGATTTAATATCCTACGGTTATATTTCGAGGACGAATGCACCTACCCGAAGTCTCTTATGAACCAGCACCCAAAGGGCGGGTAATGAGTGACACCGTGGACGACGTCGACCTCCCATACGACGAGGACGAGGCGTCCCAACAGGAGAAAATCCAGGCGCTCGAGGAACGGCTGGAGATCCTCGAAGCGCAAAACGAGGAGATGCGCGACAAACTCCTCGACGCCAACGCCGAGAACAACAAGTACCAGCAGAAACTCGAACGTCTCACACACGAGAACAAGAAACTCAAACAGTCCCCGCTGTTCGTCGCCACCGTCCAGGAAGTCACGGACGAGGGCGTCATCATCAAACAACACGGGAACAACCAGGAGGCGCTGACGGAAGTCACCGACGAGATGCGCGCGGACATCGAACCCGACGCCCGGGTCGCGGTCAACAACTCGCTGTCGATCGTCAAGCCCCTCTCGAACGAGACCGACGTCCGCGCCCGCGTGATGGAAGTCACCGAGAGCCCGGACGTCAGCTACGAGGACATCGGCGGGCTCGAAGAGCAGATGCAGGAGGTCCGCGAGACCGTCGAGATGCCCCTCGAGAAGCCCGAGATGTTCGACGACGTCGGGATCGATCCGCCCAGCGGTGTCCTCCTCTACGGGCCGCCGGGCACGGGGAAGACGATGCTCGCCAAGGCCGTCGCCAACCAGACCGACGCCACCTTCATCAAAATGGCCGGCTCGGAACTGGTCCACAAGTTCATCGGCGAGGGCGCGAAACTCGTTCGTGACCTCTTCGACGTCGCCCGCGAACACGAGCCCGCCGTCATCTTCATCGACGAGATCGACGCCATCGCGGCCAAGCGAACCGAATCCAAGACCTCCGGCGACGCCGAGGTCCAGCGGACGATGATGCAACTGCTCTCCGAGATGGACGGCTTCGAGGAGCGCGGCGAGATCCGCATCATCGCCGCCACCAACCGCTTCGACATGCTCGACCGCGCCATTCTCCGTCCCGGCCGGTTCGATCGCCTGATCGAAGTGCCCAAGCCGAACGCGGAGGGTCGCGAGATCATCTTCGAGATCCACACCCGCGGCATGAACGTCGCCGACGACGTCGAGTTCGCCGAACTGGCCGCCGAGGCCGACAACGCCTCCGGTGCCGACATCAAAGCCGTCTGTACCGAGGCCGGCATGTTCGCCATCCGCGACGACCGCACCGAGATCCGGATGGAGGACTTCCGTAGCGCCTGGGACAAGGTCGAGGCCGAATCCGACGAGTCCGAAGAGGTCTCGAAGACGTTCGCCTGAACGCCCCCCGAAGTCGACAGCAGTTCTCCTCTTTCGGTTTGCCGTCCCTCGAGCGACGGCGGTACCGTCGTCGGTCGGTCGCAGTGTGGACTCACCGCTGTGTTCTCGCTGGCGAGGATAGTTGCGGCCGCAGTAGCTGACGGGCGATCGTACCGCTTGACGCTCCCGGCAGGGACCGAGAAGGCCGACTGGCAGCGCGTTGTCCGTCGGAACGCCGGGTCGACGTTACAGCGCCGAGAAGACGAGCCACGGAACGACGAACATCAGCAGTGTCAGCAGCCCGAGAATGGCGACATACCCGATACCCGTTCCTGCCGCAGTGAGCCACGACGGATGCTCGAATTCACTGAGATCGACTGCCATGTCAGTTGTAACCGGTGACGAACGCATAAACATACCGGAACACCGAGTCGAAGTTCGCTGTTTCCGTCGCGATGTGTATCCGGCTTCCCGATCCCCCCGTCACATCCATACCCCGTCGGACACTATCCGTGTGCCTCGCTGCGATCGTCGTCGCCACCGACGCCGAGAACGGTTTTCGGACCGCTTTTATCGGGTGGGCCGCTACGGGCACCCAATGACGAAGATCGTCGTGGTGGACAACCACGGACAGTTTACCCACTTGGAGCGCCGGGCGCTTCGCGATCTCGGCGTCGACACGGAATTGATCGACAACGAGACGCCGCCGGCAGACGTCGATGCCGACGGCGTCGTCCTCTCGGGTGGCCCGGACATGGATCGGATCGGGGAGTCGCCGGCCTATCTCGAGGCGGACGTGCCGGTCCTGGGCATCTGCCTGGGAATGCAACTGATCGCCGCCGAACTCGGGGGCAGCGTCGGGAGCGGCGAGTACGGCGGGTACGCCGACGTGACCGTCGACATCGTCGACGAAGACGACCCGCTGACCGGTTCGCTGCACCCCGAAACCCGCGTCTGGGCGAGTCACGCCGACGAGGTCACGGAACTGCCGGCGGGCTTCGAACTGACGGCGAAAAGCGACGTCTGTAACGTCGAAGCGATGAGCGACACCGACCGCGATCTCTACGGCGTCCAGTGGCACCCCGAGGTCGCCCACACCGAGGAGGGCGACGAGATCTTCGAGAACTTCCTGGCGATCTGCGAATCGCGGTAGTCACGCGGCCGCTCCGAGTCGCGACCGAGTCGGGCCACTGTGCCGTCACGACATGGCAACGTACTGACCATCAGTGTCTTTACCGTTCGCCCGGACATGAGACGCGATGACAGTCGACACTGTCGGCCGGTTCGAACGCGTACTCGAGGGACTCGAGGTGGGACTCGAGCGCGTGACGGCCGCCGACGCGAGCGAACGGATCGAAACGATCGCTGCGGAACCAGTGATCGGCGTCCACCTCCCCTTCGACGGCGTAGCCCTCCCGGCGTCGGTGACGACCGATCCGACGGCCACCGAACTGACGGCCGCACGGACCGGCATCACCCCGGTCGGGTTCGCGATCGCGGAATACGGCACGGTCGCCGTCGAGTCGACGGCCGACGGCGCGGAACCGATCAGTCTCTACCCGGAGCGACACGTTGCCGTCGTCGCGGAGAGCGATATCGTCCCCGATCTCAGCGCCGGCTTCGACCGACTCGCCGACGGGTTCGACGCGGGCCGGGACAGCGTCGTCTTCGCGACCGGCCGGAGCGCGACCGCCGACATGGGCGACCTCGTCCACGGCGTCCACGGCCCCGGCGACGTTCACGTGATCGTTCTGGAGGATCGATAGGATGGCCCAACGCACGCGATCGGAGCGGGCCGACCGGATTCGACACCTGCTCGAGACGGAGGGACCGGCGATCCACGCCCACGCGAGCGCCTCGAACGCCCGGCGAAAGGAGACTTACGGCGGAACCGACGACCTCGAAGAACTGCGGACCGAGGCGCGATCGATCAAGGAAGCCGCTATCGATCGGCTCCCCGAGTTGATCGAAACGGTCCGCGAAGCCGTCGAGGAAAACGGCGGGACCGTCTACGTCGCGGACGACGCCGCGGACGCGAACGCGTACGTAGCCGACGTGGTCAACCGCGAGGCCGCGGACGGTACCGACGGCGATGCGGCCGCTGTGACGCCGTCAGTCGTCAAATCGAAGTCCATGACGACCGAGGAGATCGATCTCAACGATGCGCTCGAGGCCGACGGGATCGATGTCACCGAGACCGATCTGGGCGAGTGGGCCCTCCAAATCGCGGACGAGACGCCCTCCCACATCGTCGGGCCGGCGATGCACATTTCCCGCGAGGAGATCGCCGACCTGTTCAACGAGCGGTTCGCTCCCGACGATCCCTTCGAGACGGCCACGGAGTTGACGCGGTTCGCACGCGATCGCCTCGGCGAGAGCATCGAGAGAGCCGATGTGGGAGTCACCGGCGCGAACTTCGTCGTCGCCAACAGCGGGACGATCGCGCTGGTCACGAACGAGGGCAACGCCCGGAAGTGTGCGGTCACGCCGGACACACACGTCGCGGTCGCGGGCGTCGAGAAACTGATCCCGACGCTGTCGGACCTCGAGCCGTTCGTCGATATCATCGCCAAGAGCGCGACCGGTCAACCGATCTCCCAGTACGTGACGATGCTGTCGCCGCCGACCGACTCGCCGACGCTGGACTTCGACGCTCCGGACGAGCCGATCACGGGCGACGGCGAGGGGGCAGCCGACGAGCCCGATGCGGCGGCCGGGACCGGCGATCCCGATCGGGACTTCCACCTCGTCCTGCTGGACAACGGCCGTACGGACATGCGCGAGGACGACCAGCTCCGGGAAACGTTATACTGCATCCGCTGTGGCGCGTGTTCGAACTCGTGTGCGAACTTCCAGTCCGTCGGCGGCCACGGCTTCGGCGGCGAGACCTACTCCGGCGGGATCGCCACCGGCTGGGAGGCCGGCGTTCACGGTCAGGAGTCCGCGGCCGAGTTCAACGACCTCTGTACCGGCTGTACGAACTGCGTCGATGCCTGCCCGGTGAAGATCGACATTCCGTGGATCAACACCGTCGTGAGGGATCGGATCAACCGCAGCGACGAACCCGAGACGTACGACTTCCTCGTCGACGGCCTCACGCCCGACGCGGAGTCGGGCGGGCTCGACCCCGGCAAGCGCTTCTTCGGCAACATCGGCACCGTCGCGAAGGCCGCCAGCGCGACCGCCCCCGTCTCGAACTGGCTCGCCGACGCCGACCCCGTCCGCGCGGCGCTCGAGCGCACCCTCGGGATCGACCGGCGGCGCGATCTGCCGACGTTCCAACGGGAGTCGCTCGTCGACTGGTTCGAAGAGCGAGGCGGCACGGAGGCCTCGAGTCGACGGGCAGCGCGAGCGAACTCCCGAGACAGTAGCGCCGATGTCGACCGCGAGGTCGTTCTCTACTCCGACGTCTACACGAACTACGTCGATGTCGACCGCGGGAAGGCCGCCGTCCGCGCGCTCGAGGCGCTGGGGGTTCCGGTGCGAGTCCCCGACCTCCCCGAGAGCGGTCGCGCGGCGCTTTCCCAGGGACTGATTGCCACGGCAGACCGGCAGGCCAGTCGGCTCTACGCCGCACTGGCCGAGGACCTCGATGCCGGCCGGGACGTGGTCGTCATCGAACCCTCCGATCTGGCCGCGATGCACCGCGAGTACGAGCGCCTCCTGCCTGAAGAATCGTACGAGCGCCTCCGTGACGGCAGCTACGAGATCTGTGAGTACGTCTACGGACTCCTCGAGAACGGGGCCGAGCCGATGGCCCTGTCGACCGGCACCGGTTCCGAGCCAGTTGCCTACCACTCCCACTGTCAACAGCGGACGCTCGATCTCGAAGCGCCCACCGTCGCCGTCCTCGAGCGCTGTGGCTACGCACCCGAGACCTCGAGCGCCGAGTGTTGTGGCATGGCCGGCTCGTTCGGCTACAAGCGGGAGTACTACGAACTCAGCCTGGACGTCGGCGAGCGGCTGGCCGGACAGGTCGCGGACACGGAGACCGTCGTCGCCTCCGGAACCTCCTGTGGCGATCAGCTCGAGACGCTGCTCGAGCGGGACGTTCCGCATCCGATCGAGTTGCTCGCACCTGGTGGCTCTCGGACGTAGCGGTCGCTCTCCGTCGGTGTGCCGGGGGGAGAACGACATCCGGACGGACCGGACCAGTCGGCTACGCCTCGAACAGGTCGTCGACCGCCTCTCGCGCCGCGAGCGCGGCGTCGTCGGCGACCCGTTCGGGGTCGGCCTCGTCGTCCTCGGGCGCGTTGAGATAGACATCGACCTCGAGGATGCCGTCCTCGAAGACGACGGTCACGTCGTAATCGCGCACGTCGGACTGTTTGTACTGTGAGAAGATGACGCCTTCCGCGGCGTCCGAGGCCGTCTGGACGACGGTCTCGTCCGACGGTTCCTCAGTCGGCATTTATGCGCCGCCAGCGCCCGGGCCGCCGGGGCCGGCCGGGCCGCCGCCCATGCCGCCGCCGAGCAGGTCCTCGAGTTCCTCCTGGAGGCTCTCGAACTGGTCCTGTACGCGCTCTTCCTGTTTCTCGAGGGTCTCGAGTCGGATCTCGAGGGAGTCGACCTTGTCCTCGAGGTCCTCCTCGGCCTGCTCGTAGTCGGTCTCGACGAGGAGTTCGCCGACGTTCCGGTACATGGTCGTCCCTTCGTCGATGTTCTCGAGTTCGTCGAGGGCGTTCTGTGCCTCGGTGAGACCCGATTCGGCTTCCTGTTTCTGGACGGCGACTTCCTGTGCCGTCTCCTGCAGGTCCTGTAGCTGCTCGATTTTCTCTTGTGCTTCCGGCGGCAGGTTTCCTTGCATATCTCGACCGTCGCCCTCCGGACTGATAAAGCCAAGCTTTGTCTTCCGTCTAGGGGTCCGACCCCCCTAGCCGCGGCCGTCCGTCGCGACCGCTTCGTCGCCGGCCGTCGGCGTCGCCGCGCTGTCGGTTCGGATCACGAGATAGCCGCCGCCGAGGAAGAGCGCGCCCCAGAGCAGGAAAATCGCGTCCCAGAGGACGATCGGTCCCGGGCCGGCAGGCCAGACGTGGTGAATACCGAGCAGTTGGTGACTCACTAGTCCTTCGACGAGGTTGAAACCGCCCCAGCCCATGATCACTGCGCCCAGTAGCGTCCGCCCGGAGTTCGGCACCGGATGAAAGCGCCACGCTCGCGAGAGTAGCACGACGCCGATGACGGTGAACACGTACGTCGCGAGGTGGAAGAGGCCGTCGGCCATCACGTTGAGTTCGAGATCGGTCGCGACGCTCGCGTCCGGATAGGACGACAGCATGTGGTGGAGTTGGAGGATCTGGTGGAAGACGATGCCGTCGAAGAAACCGCCAAAACCCAGCCCGAGCGCGAGGCCGGCGAGCACCAGCGGCTTGGCGTCCCGCCGCAGTCCGAGCCACGTTTCGTTCCGGTCGGCCATACGACGGGTTCGGCGACGACGACGAAGACCGCGTTGCCTGCCGGTACAGGGCCGGCTCGCTGGATTCGACGCGAATCGATCCGGTCGTTCGGCTCGAGCCAGCGTGACTACTGGGACGCGAGAACGGCCTCGCCGGCGTCAGCGGCCCGTTCGGCGACGTCGACCAGCGAGAACCAGGTGTTCAGCGCCGCTCGGAGCGCGACCACGTCCGCGGCGTCGATCTCGATACGAACGCACGAGCCGTCCCGCTCGAGGGTCGTCCGCGAGCGCTCGTCGTCGATCTCGCCGATCTCGCGGGCGACGCTCGTGGCGACGAGTGCGGCACGCGACGGCGTCTCGTAGTCGAACTCGAGTGTCGCGTCGTGAGAAGACACGGCGGTTACTGGACGTCGACTTCCTTGACGTCCCGGCTGCGTTCCTTCAGGAGTACGCGGTGGCCGCAGTAGGGACAGCGGACGCCGCCGTACTCGTCGAGTTGGACGTCGCGTTTACAGCGGGAGCATTTGTAACTCATACTGGGTCTCGGAAGGCGTTAGTCGTCGTCCTCTGCGAGGGCAGCGCGGATGGAGCGCTGGACGGTGCGGCCGGCGGGGGTCTCGGGGCGGTACGCGCCGCCGGTGAAAACTTCGCCGGTTTCCTCGTTCTTCCAGATGCCGGTGCCGACGCGGGTGACGTCGTCGCCGTCGACCTCGGCGTTTTCCATGTCGTCTTCGATCTCGCTGACGCGACGTCGGGCGACGCGGCCGTAGCGGGCACCGAAGCGGCCAGCGCTACCGACCTGTCCTTTCTTGGCCATAGTGGTCCACTCTATCGCCAGCGGATTCTTAAACCTGTTGAGTCGCGACGCCCTTCGGTCCGAATCGCTCCGCGGACCGGTTCGTCGGCGGTCTCCGATCAGGAGTCGCCGATCCGCTCGGCGACCGGCCACGCGAGCAGTTCCAGGAAGACGAGCGCGAGCGCGGCGAGGTAGCCCGCGATCGCGAGCGGTGCAGTGAGCAGTCCCGTGCCGACGCCTGGGGACACAAGCAGCGTACGAACCGCGAGGCCGCTTACCGCCAACAGCGGGATCAGGGTCAGGACGGCGTCCGGTCGCTCGAGCATGGCTAATTATATCTAATTACAGTCGAGTTATTAAGGCTCACACAACCAGCAGCACCTGACACTGCCATCGACTCGACACAATATTTGCTGTGGGACGCTCCCGATAGCACTACTGACAGCGGCGGTTGGCAGTCCGAACCGATGACCGAACGGGACGCTACTGAAACTCGGCGTCGGCGAGTACGTCGTTGAGGTCGTCGCGGATGCGTTCGCCCATCTCCCGGTCACGAGCCGTCGTCACGACCCGGTTCTCCTGTACGCTCGAGCCGTTGCGCAACAGCATGCGAACGTTGCCGCCGTCGTCGGCGCGGGTCACTTTCGCGCGCATGCCCGATTGGGACCCCTTCCCGCCGGCGTCGATGGGACCGGGGATCACCTTCTTGACGTGGGGGTGGTCCGCGACGGTGTGAATGGCTTGCATCCCCGTACGGCCGCCGATGAGCGTCGAGTGACTGCCGCTGATCTTCTCGGCCGGCGGCGTCTCGACGACGTCGAGCGCGCGGTTGCCGCGGCGCTCGAGGACCGCCCGGACGGGATCGTCGTCGTCGACGCGATAGAAGGGATGGTGAACGTCCTCGCGGACGGCGCGAATCACCGCACGGACGCCGCCCGCGTAGACCTCTTCGGGACGCTTCCGGCGGATCTCGTCGCCGATCAGCCCCGCGAAGTTGCGGAGTTCGATGGGTTCGTTCTCGCCGTCTTCGGGCGTCGTCGTGATCGTCGTCTCGCCGAGCACCTGCTCGTCGGCGTCGATGTCGTCGTCCCGCGTCGTCGGGTCGTCGGGTTCGCCGGCGAGCATCGTGATCGTCGCCCTGTCGCGTGCCGCGTCGAGGACGATCGCCTCGGTGTTGGCCTCCCGACAGACCAGACAGAAGTCACCGGGTTTCTCGAGCGGCGATGCGCAGTGGCGACACTCCATAGGCGGACTTGTCGGGACGGATGTAAAACAGGTCTGTTTCCGACCGGCTACGGTCGTCGCCGGTCGGCCGTCGTTCGAACGGATCGAACGCCAACCTCGGAGAGTGTGGCTCGGATCGACGCCCAGTCCAGCTATCCGCTTCCGCGAACGGTCGTCTCGTCGCTTCCGGTCCGTCCGTCCGCGTCGACGACGGTTACGACGAGTCGGTACGCCGCGCGTCGCTCGCGCCCCTTCGCTCGCAGCCGTTCGGTCGCCGTATCGCGTTCGCCGCCGAGATCCGCCGTCACCGTCCGGATGGGAGTCCCGGTATCGGGGTCCCGGAGTTCGAAGGTGGCCCGCTCGAGATCCCCGTTCCCGTCGGTCGCCTCGATGGAGACCCGGTAGCTGTCCCGCGGGTTCGTCGCCGTGATGTCGGTTATCGACACGCTCGGCTCGGTGCCGGTTGCCTCGTCACCACCATCCGAACCGCCGCCGGAACTCGACGTCCCGCCGTCGCGATCCAGCACGCGAATGTCGTACCGGACTTCGCGGTGCGCGCGCTCGCCGATGCGAAGCGTCGGCGCGACGTCCCGCGTCCCGTCTACGGTCGACGGGGCCTCGTAGACGAACGTCGCCCGTCCCGCCGCATCGGTCACGGGATCGACGGCCCGAACGGTCCCGTCGCCATCGACGCTCCCGGTCACGGGGACCCCGCTGACGGGGTTGTCGAACCGGTCGCGGGCCTCGACGACGAGTCGCTGGCGGCCGCTCTCGGGGACGGCCGTCGCGTTCCCCTCGATATCGGTGAGATACGCCGCCGCCCCCTCGTTCGCGCCGCCGAGGGCGATGGCCCCGAGTCGAAGTTCGTAGGTAGTCCCGCGCTCGAGCGTGAGCGTCAACCGTCCACAGGGGTCCGGCGGCGCTCGCTGACAGTCGAGACGCGTCACGTACCGGTCGTCGTCGGGATCGCCGTCCGGGTCGCGTTCGTCCGCGAGGAGGGCGGCCCACTCGTCCTCGGTGAGCCGCGTCGGGACCGTCAGCGTGACCGGCTCGCCGTCGCCGCGGATCGTCACCGTTCGAACCGGCGTGCTGGTCGGCTCGAGGTCGATCGCGACGTCGTTCGCCCCCGACGCGGAGCGGTCGCCCGTCAACGCGACGAGATCGAGCCGGCGGGCGTCGACGAGATCCTGGTCCCCCCTCGCGACCGTCGTCTCGTCGAAGCGGTCGTAGACGACCCACGGCTCGGCCACCGTCACCGGCGCGTCGCCGTACTCGTTGTAGTCGGGCACGTACTCGAGCGACCGCGTCTCGAACGTCCGCGGGGTCCCGTTCCAGTAGTCGCCGGTCTCGCCGGCCGCGGACGCGTTGGCGATTTCGACGCCAGCGGGGGCCGTCGTGCGAACCGTCCCGGCGGCGGGCGGCGGGTTGACGAAGAACAGCCGCGGCGGGTAGCGCAAGCCGGCCTCGATGGAGACCGTCTCGCCGTTCCCGGTCGCGGCCACCCGATCGACGGCCCCGTCGACAGCCCCCACGTCAGTCCGAACCCGCTCGTTGTGCTGGAACTCGAGGCCCTCGTTGACCGCGGGGATCGCGGTCGTCTGGAGGATCGCCAGCAAGGCGAGGAGCAGTGCGAACATGAGTAGCGCGCCGATGACCGGCGAGACCGCTCGCTCGGAGCCGCGGAGCGCTCCGTTCCCGTCGAGTCGGGCCGCCGGCTGTGTCTCGGTTCCGCTCCGGCCGTGGGGGTGGGGTTCGACCATGATTACACCAGGAGGAAGAACGCGACGACGGTGAGGGTGACCAGTCCCAGTCCGTACTTGAGGCCACTGAGAACGTCGTTCTCGGCCAGTTTCCCGGCGATCAGCCCGCTACCGAAGCCCTGAACGAGCGCCGAGTGGAGGAACAGTAGCTCGTAGGTGTCGACGGGAATCGCGCCCAACGAGACCGGCCCGCCGGCAGCCGCCGGATCGGTCTCGGCCGCCACCTCGGCGATCGGGGTGAGATAGCTCGCGCTGACCATGACGATGACCAGCAGATAGACGAGGAAGCCGATCACGACGATCGCGACGTACGAGCCGACTTCGCGCCGTCGCTCGCGGGCCAATTTCGCCTGCGCCCGCGTGTTCGTCGCCGCGATCTCGAGCAGGCCGTGGAGATCGCCGCTCGAGCGGCTCCCCTCCGCGACGAGCGTCATCGTCCGGGTCAGTTGGGGCACGTTCAGCCGGTCGGCGAAGCCGAGCAGGGCGCGGGTCAGGTCGTGGTTCCAGGCCACGTCGTTGCGGACCCGGCGGAGCTCCGCGGCGAGGGTCCCGCTGGCCCACCGCGTGACCAGATCGAAGGCGTCGACGATGTCGACGCCCATCCGGTTCGCGCTGGCGAGGATGCTCAGCACGTCCGGGAACCGCTCGGTGATGACGGTCGTCCGCCGGCGCTCGCGCTCGTGGAGGACCGTCAACGGCGCGGTCGCCGTCACCAGCGGGACGACGGCGAGCCCGACGGTCGTCCGGAGCGGGGCGGCGAGAAACGCGGCGGCGGTCGGCTCGACGAGTCCGGTCCAAATAGCGAGCCCGGCGACGGCGAGGGCGGCCGGCACCGTCACCCCGAGCGAGCGGACGGGACGGCGGGTGATCGCCCGCAACGGGTCGGCGAGGAACGCACGGATACCGGTCTCGCGTTTCGACCGCTGATAGGCCGCAAACCGGGGATCGTCGACCACCTGCTCGAGTTCGACCGTTCGCTCGTCCGCGACGGCAAGGCTGGCGGTCGGCTCCTGGTACGGGCGCGAGAGCACGTCGACGAGGAGCAGGAAACCGCCCATCGAGAGCGGGAAGACGACGTAGACGAGTCCGGCGATCAGGCCGACGGTCTCCGCGCCGAGGAAACTCACCACCATCAAAACGACGATCAGGAACAGCGGCGCGGCGACGAACGCGACGACGAACACCTCGCTGAGCACGCCGAGCGTCTCGATGAACGACGACTGCTCTTCGAGGGCGTCTTCGAGGGCCGCCTCGGATTCCGCCTCGAGGAACGTCTCGAGGTCGCCGCCGGAGTCGAGGACGCCGAGCAGGTCGTCGAGGAACCGCCGGAAGTCGTCGCTCGGGGTCAGCATCCGGACGTTGTCAAGCGCCTGCAACAGGTCGTTGCCGAACAGGTCGATCTCGCGGACGACGAGGTCGAACTCGGTTGCGACCTCGCCGTAGACCGCCTCGCTGTTCCCGAGTCGGCGACACACCTCGATGACGTTCATCCCGCCGCTTGAGAGCGCGTACATGAACGTGATCGCGTACGGCAGGTTGAGCGCGATGCTGCGTCGCCGCGTCGCCACGACGCTGCGCGGGTAGTAGTAGTTCCGACCGATCCAGACGGCACCGCCGGCAGCGAGCGAGCAGAGCGGGGGGACGAACAGCGCGGCCACGACCAGCGGGTGCGTCAGGAACGCGTCCCGTGTCCGGCCGGACAGGCCGAACAGCGGTTCGAGCACGCTGAATAGCGTCCCCGTAACCACCAGCGCGACGAGTGCGACGGTCGCGAGGAGTCCCGCGGCGACCGCGGCGATTCCCGCACGCCTGGCGCTGTCGGTCAGGTACCTATCGTAGGTGTCCCGGATACGGGCCTGCTTGAGCAGCCGCTGGAGGTCGCGATATCGCTCCGGTCGCGTCTTGAAGAACGCCCGCGTCCGGCCGTACGCCTCCCGGAACTCGAGTTGCTCCGCGGCACCGAGGTGGCGCTCCTCGGCGAGCGGCTGGCTGAGCGCTTCCTCGGGTTCCGGCTCCGCGTCGGCCACCGCCGCCCGTCGTTCGTCGGCCGCCGCGAACGGCCCGGACGCCGTGGGTTCGCTCGAGACCCCCGCATCGTCGCCGAACGCGTCCTCGAGGACGGCCTCGGCCGTCGCCTCGTCGAGCCCCGGTTCGCGGAACGCCGGCTCGTCGGGCTGGCGGGCGGCGTCGTCGCCGGATCGATCACGGTCGGTCACGGGTCAGTCGTCGGCCTCCGTCACCGCGATCTGTTCGGGATCGAGGTCGCCGGTGCGGACCTCCTCGAGAATGTAGTCGGGATCGCGGATGAAACCCTGGATGACGC
The DNA here is from genome assembly GCF_000731985.1 of Natrinema altunense. Taxonomy (GTDB): domain Archaea; phylum Halobacteriota; class Halobacteria; order Halobacteriales; family Natrialbaceae; genus Natrinema; species Natrinema altunense. The sequence goes on along the minus strand of NZ_JNCS01000002.1, from coordinate 172,954 downwards.
GGGCGACGCTCTCGTAGTCGGTGATGCCCGCCTCGAGCAGGTACTCGAGGACCGCTTCGCGGTGGTCCAGTTCCCGTTCGATGCGGCCGGGCGTCCAGCCCCGTTCGTCGGCGATAGCACCTAACACTCTCGAGCCCGTGGTCTGCTCGAACCCATCCGAGCGGGGATCGTACCGGAACACTTCGTGTGGCTCGAGGTCGTCGGTGTCCGCGTCGCCGGAGCCGAATTCGACGAGCCGCCTGTTGCGCCGAACGCGTTTGCCGTTCTGGGTCGTCTGTTGCTGGATCGAGACGATATCGAGGTTGCCGATCATCTCGGATGGGACGTTCAGCGGCTCGTTACCCAGCCGGCTCAACAGCCCCCGAACGGAGTCGGCGTGGAACGTCGTGTACGCCGTGTGGCCGGTGGCGATCGACTGGAAGAAGGTGAGCGCGACGTCGCTTTCGGTGCGGATCTCGCCGACGACGAGGTACTCCGGCCGCTGACGCAGGGCCGCTTGCAGGAGGTCGAACATCCCGACGGAGCCGCGCCCGCCGGCGGTGACGCCCGTTCGCGTGACGCTTTGAATCCAGTTGTCGTGGGGCAGCGTCAACTCCGGCGTATCCTCGATGGAAACGACCTTGCTTTCGGGCGGCACGAACATCGAAATCGCATTGAGGCTGGTCGTCTTCCCCGATCCGGTGCCGCCGGCGACCATCAGCGAGGCGTTGTTCTCGACGGCCAGCCAGAGGTACGCCATCTGCGCGATACTGAACGTGCCCCAGTTGATGAGGTCGACCGGCGTGAACGGCACCTCGGCGAACTTCCGAACGGTGAAGTTGGGGCCACCGGTCGTCACCTCGCCCCCGAGTGTGAGTTGGACGCGCGACCCGTCGGGGAGCGAGGCGTCGATCAGGGGGTCGGCCACCGAGAGGTGTTTGCCGGCGCGTTGGGCGAGTCGCACGACGTACGCGCTCAGGCGCTCGTCGCTGAAAGCGAGGTTCGTCCGCAGGTCGCGGTAGCCGTGGTGGTAGACGAAGACGGGCTTCGCCGCGCCGTCACAGGAGATGTCCTCGACCGCCCGGTCGCGCATGATCGGGTCGATCTTCCCGTAGCTCACGAAGTCCCGGCGGAGGTAGTAGCGGAGTTGCTGGAGGGAGCCGTCGCTGACGGTCGCGGCGTGTTCACGCATCACCCGCGGGACTTCCTCGTCGAAGGTCGCCGCCCGGTCGATCTCGCCATCGAACTCCTTGTACAGCAGATCGCTGCGCAGCGACCGGATGAGGTCCTCGCGGACGTACTCCTCGAACTCGTCTAGATCGGGTTCGACGACGTGATACCGGTTGGTGTTGGTCGACTCGTCGTACAGGATCGTGACGTACGCGTACGGCCGGTTCACCCAGTAGCGGTCGACCTCCTCGTAGTCGTCGAGATAGCCGAAATCGAAGAACTCCGCCTCGATGAAGGCGTCGGACGGGCGACCGGGGAACGCGTCGTCGGGTCGGTCGTCGAACGACGCCTTCACGTCCGCGAGGACGGCGTCCCTGATCGCTCGCGTCGACTTCGAGTCCGGCGGAGCGATAGCCGACGTCGGCTCCGGTTCGGCGTCGTCGCTCCCCGCCGTCCCGTCGCCCGGCGGAGCGACGACCGAATCGGCCTCGGTATCGAGACTTGAGGCCGGGCCGACGCCGCTCGGCGGCTGCGAGGGGATTTCGCCCCGGTTGTCGTCGGTCTCGTCCGGTGGATTCCCGTCCGACATCGATCGATTGGCTGTCCCTTGTGAGCCGACTCCCTAAATTGTGCTGGCTCGTGACTTAACAGCGAGCCGTAGGTTACAGAACCCGGTCGAAGACGGTCCGTACCGGCTCCGTGTCGACGACCTCGTAGGGGACTCGAAGCGGGGAGATCGAAACCGCCTCCTCGAGGACGGCGTGGCGGTCGGTATCCTCGTCGTCGGGAATGTCCCGGTTGGACATCTGCTGCCAGAGGCGGTTCGTCAGTTGGAACCGGCCGTCCTCGAAGGCGGCGTCCATTTCGTAGACCTCGGTCGGTCGCGTGATCGCAAAGCCGTTGGGTTCGGCCTTCGGGCCGGGGACGTTGACGTTCAGGTAGTCGACCCGATCGAACAGGCCGGTCCCGGGTGCGCCGGCCACGAGGTCGGCGGCGATCTCGCCCGCCCGCTCGAAGTCCGCGGGCTCGAGGTCGTCGTCGTAGCCGAGCGTGTCCATCGAGACGGCGATCGACGGGGTGCCGAGGAAGGCCGCCTCCATGGCGGCGCTGACGGTTCCCGAGCGTGAGAAGACGTACGCACCGAGATTCGCGCCGTCGTTACAGCCCGAGACGACGATATCGGGGGCCGGCTCGAGCCCCTTCGCGCCGACGATGGCGCAGTCACAGGGGGTGCCGTCGACGGCGTAGCCCAGGTCGTGATCGGTGTGGGGGACCGGCGAGGTAAACGAGTCGGCCTCGAGGTCCAGCGAGAGGTCCCCGCCGTCCGAGGAGTTCGTCCGCCCGTAGGACAGCGACCGACCGACGGCGCTCCGGTTCCGGTCCGGCGCGACGACGGTCACCTCGCCGACCGCCGAGAGCGCGTCGTGTAGCGCCCGAATCCCGGGCGCGTCGATCCCGTCGTCGTTCGTCAGGAGGATGTGCGGGTCCGAGTCCAGTTCCATTGGCTGGTCGGTCGATTGGGGGCGAGCTACGTAGCTGTTCGGTTCAGCGAAGACGACATCGCTGCCCCTTACGACGGACCGCGCTGCCCCTTACGACGGACCGCCGCCCGTCTCCGCGAGCCGCGTCCCGCAGGCCGGACAGTACCGCGAGCCCTCGGCGGCGACCGCGTCGCACTCCAGGCAGGCGATTCCACCGTTCGGCTCCGGGACCCGCTCGAGGCCGTCGCCACAGGCCGGGCAGTAGTCGGCCGACGCCGGGACGTCCGCGCCGCAGTGCGGACAGCCGACCGCGTCCTCCCAGAGAACTCGCCGCCGGGAGTTCGACACGTAGTTGTACGCCCCCCAGACGACGTTGCCGAGCCCCATCGAGAACCAGACCGTCAGGACCACGACGAGGACGTGTGACAGCACCGAGCCGAACTCCCGGTCGACCATCACGACGCGGTCCGGCGTCTCCTCCTCGATCGTCCAGCCCCGAGACACGAGGTCGTCGATCTCCCGTTGCAGGCGGTTGCTTCGCATGGACGGGATAGGTCGCGAGCGGGCAAAAGGCTGTCAGCGAAGCCGGGCGACGGCACGTCGACACCGCCGTTTATGTACCGGCCGGGCCTTCAGAAATCATGATTGGACTCGACGGACCGACCCTCGCAGTCGCAGTGATCATGCAGGTCGATCCCGGGACCGAGATCGAGATCGGGACGACCGACGGCCTCCTCGGGGGTGCGCTCGGGGCCGCCCTGACGACGCTCGTCGTCGGCGCGATCCTAATCGCGATCGCGCCCGACTACACGGACCGGATGATGGACGACGCCCTCGCGGATCCGTTCGGCGTGTTCCTCTACGGCATCGCGTCGTTGCTCGGAATCGGCCTGCTGACACTGCTCCTCGTCGTCACGATCGTCGGGATCGTCGTGGCGATTCCGCTGTTCCTGCTGGCGTATCTCGTCTGGGCGATCGGCGGCGCGATCGCGTATCTCGCCATCGCCGATCGGCTAGTCGGGCGCGACGACGAGTGGCTCACGCGCCTGCTCGTCGCCGCGGCGATCAGCGGCGCGCTCGCGGTCACCGGCGTCGGGGGCATCCTCGCGATCTGTATCGGTGCCGCCGGCTTCGGCGCGGTACTGCGGAACGCGCTCGAGTAAGGCGTCGTGTCCCGATCAGTGCAGGCGCGTCCACGCCCGCTCGAGGAGCGGGCTTTGCGAGACGCCGATCGATCGATACAGCCAGCCCTGCACGAGGATCGAAACGAGGAGCCCGAGGGACAGAATCGTCGGAAACCACACCGTCGGGAGGCCGTGCAGTTGTACCCACGACGCGCTGGCAATGCCGGCGACGACGAACGCGACCGAACTGCCGAGATGCACGCTCGCGGCCGGTTGTGCGCGCGATCGCTGTTCGCCGGTGAGGACGCGCTGATCGGCCAGTCCCAGGAGGCCCTGAACGACGTACAGCGCCGAGGTAAACAGCGAGAACGGTTCGAACATACGAACGACGTCTCGTGATAGACTGATAACTTCTTTGCCGATCGATACTACCTGCGGTTCGAACGCGGCCGAAACGGGCGGCCTCGTCACCAGGGCAGGTAGCGCCGCAGCCGATCGACCACCGACCGCTCGCGGCGGACCCGCAGCGTCGTTCCGTCGGCGTCGAAGGCGGCCTCGGTCGCGGGAATGCGCGTGCCGTCGGGCATCTCGAAGTACTGCTCGCCGGCGGGGACCGTGCCGCCGCTGCCCGCGCCGAACAGCGTCTTCGAGCGGCCCGTCGGCTCCGGGACGGGTTCGCTGTACTCGATGACGTACACCGACTGCCCGTCGTCGGTCGTCTTCCGCCAGTCGACGATTTCGCGGCTCTCGCTCGTGCCGATCACGTGCGGGGCTCACCTCGATTCGATTCCTGCTCGGATACGAGGACCATTCCCTCGAGTCTACTCGTGACACGGTGCTAAAGGCTTCGCCGCAGCGTCGGACGGCGACGGCCGCCGCGAGCGGTCGGTTTCCCTCAAGTGTCGTCTCAGCCGAGGTCGATCGGATCGACCTTCAGGAACTCCCGGGAGACGACGGTCGCGTACGACCCCTTCGGAAGCGCGAACGCGAGGCGCAGCGGGTCGCGGTCGAGGCTCAGGTCGGTCCGGAGGAGGATCGCCCGCCGGGTGCCGGTCGAGCCGAACTCCCCGGGCAGGTCGAAGTCCGCCGGCTCGAGGCCGAGCTCCTCGAGGACGGCACGCTCGATCTCGCCCTGCTCGCCGTCGGCGAGTTCGGTCTCGGTGCCGACCAGCGGCGCGGTGACGAACGCCCGGCCGCGCTCGCAGTGGCGGGTCACCGAGTCGACCCGGCGCGCGTCGACCCGCTGGAGCCGGTCGGTGTCGGGGAGCGCGAGCCCGTCGGGGGCGTCGGTGTCCGAAAAACAGACCACGTCCCCCTCGACTGGCCGGTCGAAGGGCAGGCCGCGCTCGAGGCGCTCGGAGAGCATCAGGTTGAACGCGTACGATTGGGCGGCGTGGACGAACAGCCGCTGGAGGTTCGATGGGACCCGCTCGAGGGCCTCCCTGTACTGGTCGGGTCCCGGCTCACCGTCGTGCTCGGCGAGCGCGTGGAGCATCGAGCGCTCGTAGCGCAGGCGGTGTGGCATCCGCTCGAGGGCCGCCTGCCAGTCTCTCGTCTCCTCCACGAACGCCCTGGCTTCCTGCGTCCCCTTCGGCTCCGCGTCGGTCGGCTCCCCGAGGTAAGCCATCACCGCCCCCTCCCAGTCGTCGCGGGCGATCGCGAGCCCTACCTTGTGCGTGACCGGCCGCCGACTGCCAAAGCGCTGTTGACCGAAGAAGTTGGGGACGCCGATCGAGGTCACGTCTTCGCTCGAGTCCGATCGTCCGGTCTCGAGCCCGCCGAACTCGCACAGGGCGTCGGTGATCGCCGCGGCGTTGTCCGGCCGCTCGGGTTCGGTGACGACGAGTTCGAACTCGTTGCCCGCCAGATCGCCGAACTCGAGGTTTCGGCCGGCCCGTCCCAGGACCTCGATCTCGACGCCGTCGATTTCGGGCAGTTCGTCGGGATCGGCACCGTAGACCGAGAACAGCTGCGTCGTCACGGCGTACTTGTCCTTCGTGCCGGCCCAGTTCACCCGTTCGCGGGAGATCCCGAGCGCGTCCGAGACCCGCGCGGCGAAATCGTTGGTGTCCCACCCCCGCAGCGTCGCTCGAAAGACGAGGTGCGGGTAGGCGTCCGTCGGCGCGTCGACGGGTTCGGTGTCGAAGCGCTCGAGTTCGCGCACCCGGAAATCGGCGTCGTCCTCGCGGAGACGGCCGCCGACGCCGTCCGCGTCGCTGACGTAGTACTCCATGCCGACAGCCTGCTCCGTGGGGTGTCCCGAGCGCATACTGATTACCGCCGATTCGAGTGCCGCGCGTAAATCGGTTCGTTCTCGCGGCGAGCAGCGCGGCGACGAGCCCCCACTGCGATCGATCCGTCCGCGAGGTCAGTCCGTCTGCGGGATCGATCGCGCGCCCAGCGCGAACGCGAGGACGGCCAGGACGGCCAGGATGGCGAGGTTCGCGAGCGCGGGATCGACGCCGGCGACGGCTGCCGTGTCCGCACCCGCGTAGGTTACCGTTCGCACGCCCCGTGCGAAGTACGTCAGCGGCGAGAGGTTCACCAGCGGGCCGAACCAGCCGGGGAGGAGCTCGGGCGAGACGAACGTCTCCGAGAGGAACAGGAGGGGAAGCCCGATCCCGTTGCTAGCGGCGACCGCGCCGTCCTGTGAATCGGTGTAGCTGCCGAGCATTGCGCCGACGCCGCAGAAGCAGACGACGCCGACGAGAACGTAAGGCACTAACAGCGGCGAGAAGACGATCTCAGCGCCGGTCAGCAGGATCACCAGCCCGAGGATGAGCAAGCTCGCCAGGCCGATGATCGCGGCGTTGACGACCGTCTGGGCGAGTAACCACTCGCCGCGGGTCAGCGGCGTCGTCGCGAGCTTCTCGAACCGGCTCCCCTCACGGTGGCGCGCGACCTCGCTGCCCATCCGCGACAGCGGGGTAAAGAGCACGACGACGGCGAGATAGCCCGGCACGTAGTAGGCCGCCGGCTCCGTGAACAGCCCGCCGCCGGTGGGGTCCGTCCGCACGAGTGCCCCGAAGATGACGATCAGGATCACGGGGAAGAAGAACGTGAAGAAGACCGCCGTCCGCCGGCGGACGAACGACCGCCAGCCGGCGCTGGTCTCCGCGCCCACCCGTCCCAGCCGACTCATGCTGTCTCACCTGCCTGCGCGAGGTCGGACTCGTCGGCCACGCCATCCCCGGTCCCGCCGCCCTCGAGCCGATCCGTCCGCGCCCGCTCGGTCGTGTCGGCCAATTCGAGATAGACGTCCTCGAGATCGGGTTCGGCCCACGAAAGCTGCGTGTACTCGATCGCGTGGGTCTCGAGATAGTCGACGACCGTCCCGATCGCGGCGGGATCGATATCGCGGACGACGACCGCGCTGTCGGGGTTTCGGGTCCGACCGCGCCCGGGGCGTTCGACCGGATACTCGAGGGTGTCGAACGCGTCCGGATCGGCCGCCGTCTCGACCGTGAGCCGACTCGAGCCGCCGTGGTCGCGGACCAGCCGATCGGGCGGCCCCTGTGCGATGAGCGAGCCGTCGGCGAGCAGGCCGACGCGGTCGGCCAGGCGTTCGGCCTCGGCCATGTCGTGGGTGGTCAGGACGACCGTCGTCCCGGCGTCGGCGAGGTCCTCGATCAGTCGCCAGACGGTGCGGCGGCCGGCGGGGTCGATGCCGGTCGTCGGCTCGTCCAGAAAGAGCAGATCGGGGTCGTTGACCAGTGCGGACCCGACGCAGACCCGGCGCTGCTGACCGCCGGAGAGGTTCTCGTACCAGGTGTCGCCGGTATCGACGAGGCCGACGTCGGCGAGCACGTCGTCGGGATCGCGCGGGTCGTCGTAGAGGCCGGCGTAGTACGCGAGCAGTTCCCGTGCGCTGAGTCTGTCGGGCGGCGAAAACGACTGTGGCAACACGCCGAGGCGGTCGCGGTCGACCGTCGACGGTGACGCGCCGAGAACCCGTGCCGTCCCGCCGTCCGGCTCGACCGTTCCCGTCAGCGTGCGGACGAGCGTCGTCTTGCCGGCACCGTTCGGCCCGATCAGGGCGAAGACCTCTCCGCCGCCGACCGACAGCGAGGCCCCGGACAGGGCGACCGTCTCGCCGTAGGCCTTCTCGAGGTCCGTCGCGTCGACTACGGCTTCCATATGGGTCGGTTCCGGCGCGGCGTGGGTAAGGGGTTCGGTTCGGGGCTCGAGCGGAGTTGCCGTCAGTGATGTCGCTGGACACGGGCTGAACGGTTGACGAGAGGGGGACGTTCTGCTATCGTGGCAACACGGAGTTACCACTCCCTCCCCAACCGATTTCTCCTCACGGGTGCATCGCACCCGTTCGGATGGTTCGCGGGACCTGCGGTCCCGCGCTAACGCTCGGTCACTTCGTTCCCTCGCTCATCCCTCGCACGGTTTGGAACTGCACCTCACTTCCGTTCGGCACAGTTCAGCGCGCGCCACCGCAGATTGGAACCTCGATCGCAGTAATCGGGGCTGAGAGGCACGCCGTCGGGGCTCGGTCGCACTCGCGCTCTTGCCCTCGCAGGTGCAACCGTTACCCGCCGGTTCGTGGTAGCGGCCCGGGAATGACGGAGCTCGGATACACGCTCTCGAGCGAGGAGTTCGGGCCGACGGAACTGGTCGAGATCGCCCGTCGCGCGGAGGCGGCCGGTTTCGACTTCTGCTCGATCTCGGATCACTTCCACCCCTGGGTCTCGGCGCAGGGCGAGTCGCCGTTCGTCTGGTCGACGCTGGGGGCGATCGCGGAAGCGACCGACGAGATCGCGGTCGGCGTCGGCGTCACCTGCCCGACGATCCGGATCCATCCGGTCAACGTCGCCCACGCGGTCGCCACCGTCGACGAGATGCTCGGCGATCGCTTTACGTTCGGCGTCGGCACCGGCGAGAACTTGAACGAACACGTCACGGGCGAGCGCTGGCCCGAACACGACGTCCGCCTCGAGATGTTGGACGAGGCGATGGACGTCATGCGCTCGCTGTGGACCGGCCAGACGACGAGCCACCACGGCGAACACTACACGGTCGAGAACGCGCGCCTCTACACCGTCCCCGACGAGCAGCCGACGACGATCGGGAGTGCGTTCGGCCCGCAGACGGCCCGATGGGTCGCCGAGAACGCGGACGGGCTCTGGTGTTCCGGACCGAAACCCGAACCGGTCGAGGCCTACGAGGACGCCGGCGACGACGGGCCGAAATACACCCAACTCCACGGCTGTTACGCCGACAGCGAGGCGGACGCGATCGAAACGGTCCTCGAGCAGTGGCCCAACGGCTCGATTCCGGGCGAACTCGGGCAGGAACTCCCGACGCCGGCACACTTCGAACAGGCGGCGGGGATGGTCGAAAAGGAGGACATCGCCGAGGCCGGAACGACCACCGAACCGGACCCGCAGGCCCACATCGACAGCATCGAGCGGGCGATCGACGTCGGCTACGACCACGTCTATTTCCACCAGATCGGACCCGAACAGGAGCGGGCGCTCGAGTTCTACGAGGACGAGGTGTTGCCGTCGTTCCGCTGACGCGAGGCCGCGAGCGCCGACCGGAACGGTATCTCACCGGGATTCTATCTCGAGACTCGTCTCGGACACCGCCGTCACCGTGCCGGCGATAGACGCGTGCTGGGGCGTACTGATCCCGTCGGAACTCGGCTTCGCGATCCGGTCGCCGGCGTCGACGCGGTCGCCGACCGCGACGATCGGCTCGGCGGGTTCGACGATATCGGGTTCCGGGTTCGTCACGAGCGGAAGCCGGACGGCGGCCGGTTCGACCGTAGCGGTCGGTTCGGTTTCCGCCTCCCGGGCGTTCCACTGGTACTCCTCGAGCACGTCGATTCGTCCCTCGCCGAACGTATTTTCCGCGACGGTTCCCTCGTCGAGCACGAGCAGGCAGTTCGTGTGCTTACGGACGCCGTACTCGTCGGGAGCCGAATCGATCGGGAAACACCAACCTGGCCCACCGTCGGCGATCACGGCGTCCGAGGGGAGCGCGTCGGGCGGACAGTCGGCTGCGCGCAGCAGTTCGCTCACGGGCGTGCCGACGGGAACCTCGAGGAACCGAGCGCGCGGTACCTCGCCGCCGACGTGGACGTACTTGTGGGTCACTGGCGCGCCGTCGGAGAGTGCGCGGGAGATATTGTACAGGGTCTCGGTGTTCTGGACGAGCCAGCCGTGATCGGTGGGGAGGTCGGTCCCGATGACCGTGCCGTCGACGGTTTTGAGGAGAACGCTCTCCATTCCGTACTGGTACCGATTCTCCGTGTAGGCGAAGACGACGCCGGACTCCTCGTCCCTGTCGAGTGGCAGTTCGTCCGGCGGAATCACCCGACCGCCGGTTTCGGCCTCGAGAACCCGAACGTATTCGTCGCGGTCTTTCCACTTCGCGCTGACGACGATCAGGTCGAACGCCTGCTCGAGCAGCGCGTCGAATACGGCGGCGAACGTCTTCGCGCGCGCGTTTCCGAGCCATTTGTCGATGTAGTAGTTCGGCTCGCTCTCCTGGTGATTCACTAGGAGGGAATCGACGGACTCGAGATCCGTCCACTTCGCGTAGGAGGGGAATCCGGCACCGCCAGCGCCCGCGACGCCGGCCGCCCGGATCAGATCGCTCCCCTGCGTTCGAACGTCCGGCCACTCCGAGGATCGGGTCACCCGTAAGCGTGGAGTCGTCATACCGAGTGGATACTCGCCCGGCGCGGTCGTCCGACTTGATCCGCATATCTGCGGAGTCTTTATAAGTCGCATCGTGCAGACGTTCGATCCGCCGCTCGACGACCCGCCGAGACGGTAGCTTTGTAGGTGACAGTGGGCGTACATCGGGCCAGTGAAATGCGCTATCTCGAACTGAGCCTTCAGCGACCCCCGGCTGAACGGCATCCGATGCACCAGTTCGTCGTCGAACACGAGGCGTACACCGCGTCGAGATTGCTCTATGGACACCGGTACGATGACGAGCACGTGATGTTGTTCCACGTCGACGGTCCACGAGCACCCTACGAGCGCGCCCTCGAAGACGCGCCCATGATACTCGAGTACGAACTCGCACCCTGTCGCGACGATTCCCTGTACCTGTACGTACGGGAGACGCTGACGGGAGCCGATCGAACGTTCGCGGACGCGGTCGAACAGCCGGGACTGATCGTCGTCCCGCCGCTAGAGCACCGCGCCGACGGCACGATCCGGCTGACGGTGGTCGGCCCCGGCGAAGCGATCCAGACGGTGGTCGACGACGTGTCCGACGCGATGCACGTCGACATCCTGTCGATCGGCGAGTATCGCGCCGGACGGATCGACGCGCGGGCGGACCTGACCCAGCGCCAGTTCGAGGCCGTCTCCGCGGCCGTCGACTGCGGCTACTACCGCGCGACGCGGGCCGCCTCGATCGAGGACATCGCCGAGCGGCTGGACTGCTCGAGCGGGACGGCGGGGGAATTGCTCCGGCGGGCCGAACGAACCGTCATGGAGGAACTCGTCCGCGGTGGACCGTTCTGAGGGGGCCCTCCCGTTGCGGGACCAGTATCGAGTCGGGTACGGAGTCGGTGTGCGCGAGGACGGCAGCGGTGCAACGATCACGTCTTCGCGGCGTCGATCGGTAGCTGGAAGATCAGCGGTAGTACGCGCGACATCCTTCGTACGTGCCCCACGCTCCGTGCGGAGTACGAGAGGCTAAAACACGCCCTGTCAGCCGACCACGATAGCCTCGTCACCGATTTCGAAGGGAAGACCGCGCTCATCGAGCGCAGCCTCGATGTCGCGTGTACGGACGATAATCCGACATTTGTGTTCGAGATCCCGACGGTCGAGTCGTAGCTGGATCGAAACGGCGACGGATTGCTCGCAACGGACCGTCCCGTTTCCCCACCGTTCGGAGGATCAGCACGCAAATGAGACGAACCGGTTGATCGCCTCGTCGCTCCCGGCGACGATCAGCATGTCGTCGGTCTGGACGACGAACTCCGGACCGAGGTCGGTCAGGAGGTCCCCGTTGCGTTCGACGGCGACGACGGTACACCCGGTTCGCGCTCGCAGATCCACGTCGCCGAGGCTTCGCCCGGCGATCCCCGGCGCGGTCGTTCGGATGAGTTCGAACTGGGTCTCCGGCGTGAGGATCTCCTCGTCCTCGATCAGGATGGAGCCGAGCATCCGGCCCGTCACCGTCGACAGCGACAGGACGTACTCGGCCCCCGCGCGGTAGAACTTCGGAATGTTCTCGGTCTCGTTCGCTCGCGCGATGATTTCGACCTCCGGGGCGACCTGCTTGAGGACCAGCGTCGCGTAGATCGTCGTCGCATCGTCATCGAGGGTGAGAATGACCGCCCTGGAGTCGTCGACAGCGGCGGCCTCGAGGACCGATTCGTCGGTGACGCTCCCGACGATGTCGACCCCCGGCTCGTCCGTGCGGTCGACGACACAGGTCGAGACGCCCCCGGTCGCCAGTGTCTCGACGGCCGTCCGGCCGACGACGCCGTAGCCGCCGACGACGACGCGGTCCGTGTTGTGCCGTAGCGCCGACACCGTCCGTGATTTCAGCTCCGTGAGATCGTCTCGACGCCCCGCAACGAGCAGGATCGTGTTGCCGTCGATCACGTTTTCCGACCCGGGAACGGGGACGAACTCCCCGCTAAACCAGGCCCCGATGACGGTGATCCCCATCCGGTCGCGGATGCCCGACTCGGGGATCGTCTGCCCGACGAGGTCGCTGTGCGCTTGAACGAGGAGTTCGGTCACCGCGAGGTCCTCGCTGAGTTCGATCGTGTCCCGAAGTTCGGCCGAGACCGTCGTCGTGGCCTTCTTGCGAGACTCCGTCCGAGGACGTGCCGCGGCCGGACGATCTCGTCGGCCCCGGCGTAGCGGTGGTAGCTCGCGACCTCGTCGTCCTCGACCACGCTGACGATGGTGAGGTCGCTCGAGAGTTCCCGCGCCGTCAGGATCACCACTGCGTTCGTCTCGTCGTCGATGTCGGTAACGAGCGCGTCGGCCTGCCCGGCGTTGGCGGCCCGCAGCGTCTCCTCCTGGTCCAGTTCGCCGTAGATGGCGTTGGTCCCCTCGTTGTTGAGGTCGACGACGAGTTCGGCGTCGTCGTCGACGAAGACGTAGGGGACGTTCGCCGCCTCGAGTTCCCCCGCGAGAACGTCCGACCGCGGGGTGTACGAGCAAATGACGACGTGGTCGGTGAGGTCGGTCGACTCCGGCGGCCGGTCCTCGAGCGCCTGCTGAAAGAGCGGGACGACGATCAGCGGGAGGGCGAGAAAGACCAACAGGACGCCCGTGAGGTTCATCATGACCACGATCAGGTTCATCGGCGTGCTCTGCCAGTCGTCCGCATCGCCGCCGAAGCCGGCCGTCGTCAGCGTCTCGATGACGGTCCGGATCGCCTGGGCGTACGTCCTCGGCTCGCCCTCGAACGTCGCCATTCCCAGCCGATAGAGCCACGCGTAGACGAGGACGAGAACGAGGACGGCGACCAGCGAGAGGGTGATCCGCCGCCACCAGTGGTTCATTGTCCGTACGAGACTATCGAGTGATTTGTAGCTTCGGAAAGCCCGGAGGCAGTCCCGTCGCAGTCCCCGTTCCGTCGTCGAACGCGTTATACGGAAACGGGGACGAAAACCAGCTCACTGGCAGACGACGCGTACGAGCGTCCCAGAGCGACAACGCGCGAGAACGGGCGGCTCAGTGACGGCGTTCGACGACTGACCGACGGCGTGTCGCTCGAGAGTGTGCGATGACCGCCGGGGAAATCAACGCGACGCTGCAGCGCGACGAGGTACCGATCAAAGACGTGGACGCGGTGATCGCCGCTTCCGAACTCGTTTTGCCCCTCGCCGCTGAACCGGCGTCCATGGAGTACACGACGCTCGGGAAGACGGGCACGAAAGTATCGAAGCTCTGTTTCGGAACGTGGCGCTTCGGCAAGGAAAGCGACGGCACCGTCGAAACGGACCACGAGGAAGCCTACGAGCTGCTCGACGCCTGTTGGGAGCACGGCATCAACTTCATCGATACGGCCAACGTCTACGGCAATCCGAACGGCAAGAGCGAGCGCTGGATCGGCGAGTGGCTCGCGGACCGCGACCATCACCGCGAGGACCTCGTTCTCGCCTCGAAAGTCTACTTCCCGTTCGACGGCCGCGGCGAGCCGGGACCGAACGACTCCGGCCTCGGCCGCAAGCACATCCGCGCCCAGATCGAGGGGACCCTCGAGCGACTGGGCACCGACTACCTCGATCTGTACTACATCCACCGCTGGGACGAGGACACGCCGATCGAGGAGACGATGCGGACGCTCACCGAACTCGTCCGCGAGGGGAAAGTCCACTATCTCGGGGCCTCGAGCATGGCCGCCTGGAAGCTCACGAAGGCGCTGTGGACCAGCGACGTCGAGGGCCTCGAGCGGTTCGACGTGACCCAGCCGATGTTCAACGCGGCCGATACGGACGACGTGAGCGACTATCTCGAGGTCTGTGCGGATCAGGACATCGCGGTCTGTCCGTACTCGCCGCTGGCCGGCGGCTTCCTCACCGGGAAATACGAGCGGGCCGACGACGGCACCGTGATCGCGCCCGACGGCGCTCGCGGGAGTTTGACCGATCTCTTCGAGGACCGCTACACCAGCGACACCGCGTGGGACGTCCTCGAGGCCGTCGAGGGCGTCGCCGAGGAGATCGACGCCACGCCGGCACAGGTGTCGCTGCGCTGGCTCATGGAGCAGGACAGCTTTACCTGCGTCCCGATCGTCGGCGCGCGGACGCCCGAGCAACTCGCGGAGAACGTCGGTGCGGTCGACCTCGAGCTGTCCGACGCGCAGTTCGAGCGGATCGACGCGGCCCGCGGGCCCGACGACGACGGCTATCGCTGAGTCAAACGGCAGTCGGAAGACGATTCCGTCGGTCGATACCTTGAGACGAAACCGCTCGAATCGCGTAGTACAGGGTATACCTGTATCGATTCAATATTTTGTTGGCTCCGCGATCATCACTACTACACCCCCGATAACGGAGAGTGGGAGCAGAAATAAGATCGCGAGACCGACCAAATAGGGCAATACTCAGACACTTCCAGAGGGGTCGGTCGTCTCAAGAGCGATCAGAACAACGTACCAGAGGGGCAGAGCCTCGATAAGGTCCGAGGTTTCCATGGGGGCACGTATTTAGATTACCACTGGTTGGAAATCTGCTTGGATAAGTCCGCATGTCTAGTTGACAGTGTGTACGGGTGACCAGTATCGTAAACGAAGTATCCTCTCTCGTGGCGAACGGAGCAGCCACGCCCTCCCCAACCGATTCGCTCGCTCATCCCTCGCACAAGATCATCGACTGTCCTCGCTTGCGCTCGGACAGCCGACAGTGCGCGCCGCCGCGATGTCGTCAACCAATCGAGACGATTTCACGGTCTCACAGTGACGACCGATCGAAATAGGGGCTCTCTACGGACGCGTTTCGGCCGTCGGCTCGAGCCCGATCCGGTAGTCGGTCAGGTTCTCGTAGCCGTCCTCGGTGACGACGACGAGGTCCTCGATGCGGACGCCGCCGACCGCGGGGTCGTAGATCCCCGGTTCGATCGAGATCACGTGGCCAGGCTCGAGGTCGCCGCCCGAGGGCGAGACGCTCGGCTCCTCGTGGATGTCCAGCCCGACGCCGTGGCCGGTGCTGTGGATGAACCCGGTCTCGGTGTTGGGATCGCTGCGCAGCGTCTCGTAGCCCGCGTCCTCGATCACGTCGCAGGCCGCGGCGTGAACGTCGGCCCCGGTCACGCCGGCCGCGACGGTCTCGAGGGCGGCCTCGTAGGCCTCGTGGGTGACCTCGTAGCGCCGTCGGGCCTCCTCGCCGGGGTCGCCGCGGGCGAACGTCCGCGTCATGTCCGCGAAGTAGCCCGTCTCCTTGTCCCGAGGGAAAATATCGATCACGATCAACTCGTCGGCCGCGAGCGGGCCGCTGCCCCGATCGTGGGGGTCCGCGCCGTCGGCCCCGCAGGCGACGATGGTCTCGTCTAACGCACAGCCGTGGCGGAGTAAGGTGATCTCGATCTCTTCGGTAACGCGGTCGCTTGTCAGGGGCTCGCCGTCGGAGACGAGGGTCCCGTCCTCGATGTCGGCGGTGGCGATCAGCGCCTCGGCCCGCGCCATCGCGGCCTCGTTGGCCCGCTGACTCGCCCGGATCTGCTCGACTTCCCACTCCGTTTTCGTCGCGCGGCTCCCCGTCACGATCCCCTCGGGTTCGACGGTCACCGCGAACCCCTGCTCGCGCAGGCCGTCCGCGGTCCCCGTGGGGAAGTTCCGGGGGACCGCGAGAGATTCGACGCCGTGGTCCTCGAGAAAGGCCGCGAGCGTCCGGATCGTCCCCTCGTACTGGCCGTGTTCGGCCACCAGTCGCTGGTAGTCGTAGGCGGCGCGGCGGCTGACCGAGTCCGCGTTGGCCTGGGCCGTCGCGCGCCCGTACTCGAGCCCTGAGACGAGCAGGTGGACGCCGTCGGCGGTGACGAGGGTCTGATAGGGGTCGGGCGCGGTAAAGCCCGAGACGTACCGCTGGTCGGCGTCCGAGGCATCGTCATCGATCAGGTAGCCGTCCAGGTCCTCGGCCGAGAGATACTCGCGCAGCGGGGCGAGATCGACGTCGACGTTCATACGCTGATATCTGACAGCGGGCCACATAATCCCGCGGATCCCGACCGCGTGCGGATCGGCTCGAACCCGCAAACTTATCACTAAACGTGGTAATCCCCCGCGTATGAACCGTCGCCGGATTCTGGCAACGGGGGCTGCGGTCGCATTCGCCGGCTGTGTGAGCTATCCGTCCGACAGCGACGAGCCACCCTCGAGTCGCGCCCTTCTCCGGGACGCGATCGGGACACGCCGCCACATGACCGATCTTGCAGCCCGGCGGGTCATGTCCGTCGAAACCGGGGACGAAACGGTCGAGCGAACGGAGCGGGTCGCGTTGCGGCCGCCGGCAAAGCAGCGACGCGAGGTCGTCGAGTCGACCGATCCGGACGTCCCGGCCGGCTCGGTCACGGTGACGAACCGGACGACGACGTGGGAGTACAACCCGGCGACCGAGCGGGTAGAGAAACAGTATCATCCGAACAAGACCGACACCGACCGCACGCGACTCGTCCTCGAGACCCTCCGCGACGACCACCGGCTCAGTTACCGGGGGACGGAGACCGTCGACGGTCGCGAGGCACACGTCGTCGAGACGCGGCCGCCGGCAGAGGACGCCGGGCCGGCGATCGGCCTCGTCGTCGGTGATACGGAGTTCGTCGTCGGGCTGCGGGCGCAGAGCGATCCGGAGGCACTCTCCGCGACTCGAACCGTCTGGATCGACGACGAGTACCGGTACCCGATCAAGGAGCGGAACACCACCAGGATCGACGGCGAGGTCTACCACCAATTGACCGTCGCCTACGAGGACCTCGCGCTCGATACGGGGCTCGAGCCGGGGACGTTTACGTACGAACCGCCGACGGACGCGACGGTCACCACGGAGGGGGTCGGCCCCGACGGGGTCTTCGAATCGCGGTCGGCTGCCGAGGAGGTCGCTCCGTACGACCTCCCGGAGCCGACCCTTCCGGACTCGTACGTGCTCGATCGGGTAACCGTCGTCGAGATGGCCGAGCGGTTCGGCACGACCACGACGCTGTGGTACAACGATCCGAACGTCGTCGCGCGCGAACTCTACGTTGCGGTCAAGGAGGTTCAACGAGTCGATACGGCCGTGTTGGAGACGATCGAGTTCGACGGCCACACCGCCTATCGCCGCGACGGGGGGAAACGGAGCATTTTCTGGCAGTGTGACGGACTTAACTACGAGGTCACGTGTCTGACCGACGACACACCCCTGCTCGAGATCGCCGCGTCGATCGGGTGTCGATAACCGGTTAGCGGTCGGCGGGAGCCGCGAACGGCGAACGAACCGGCCGAGGATGGACCGACCGTCCCGTCGGGGACTCGTGGGATCGGTATCGGTAAGGCGAGGCCACCCCACAGAGGGAGCATGAACGTCACGATCACGCCCTCGAACGTCGAGGGGACCGTCCGTGCACCACCCTCGAAGAGTTACACGCACCGGGCGATCCTCGCGGCGGGATACGCCGACGAGGCGACCGTCCGCGACGCGCTCTGGAGCGCGGATACGCGAGCGACCGCCCGCGCAGTCACCCTGTTCGGCGGCGACGTAACACGGACCGACGACGGCGTCCTCGAGATCGACGGCTTCGACGGCCGTCCCGACGTGCCGGCGGATGTCATTGACTGCGCGAACAGCGGCACGACGATGCGACTCGTCACGGCCGCGGCCGCGCTCGCGGATGGGACCACGGTACTGACCGGCGACGAATCGCTGCGCTCGCGCCCGCAGGGCCCGCTGCTCGAGGCGCTTGCCGATCTCGGGGCCGAGGCGGACAGTACCCGCGGGAACGGGCAGGCACCGCTGGTCGTCACCGGCCCGTTGTCGGGCGGCGACGTCTCGATTCCGGGCGACGTTTCCTCCCAATACATCACCGCCCTGCTGCTGGCCGGTGCGGTCACCGAGGACGGGATCGCGATCGACCTCGAGACCGAACTCAAGTCCGCGCCGTACGTCGATATTACGCTCGAGGTACTCGCCGACTTCGGCGTCGACGCTCGCCACACGGACGCCGGCTTCGAAGTCGACGGTGGGCAGTCGTACGCGCCCGTGGGCGGCGAGTATGCGGTTCCCGGGGATTTCTCGTCGATTTCTTACCCCCTCGCCGCGGGGGCGATCGCCGGCGACGAAGGCGCGACCGTCCGCATCGAGGGCGCACACCCCAGTGCGCAGGGCGACAGCGCCATCGTCGAGATCGTCGAGCGGATGGGTGCCGACGTCGACTGGGATCGCGATGCGGGGACGATCGACGTTTCGACGGCACCGCTTTCCGGGATCGACGTCGATGTCGAGGACACGCCCGATCTGCTCCCGACGATCGCGACGCTGGGCGCGGTCGCGGACGGCGACACCCACATCACGAACGCCGAGCACGTCCGATACAAGGAGACCGACCGCGTGAGCGCGATGGCCGCGGAGTTGGGGAAGTTGGGCGTCGAGACGACCGAGGAGCCGGATTCGCTGACGATCCACGGCACGGAGTCGACGCTCGAGGGGGCGACCGTTCGCGGCCGAGCGGACCACCGAATCATCATGGCGCTCGCGCTCGCGGGGCTGGTCGCCGACGGTGAAACCACCATCGAGGGTGCTGACCACGTCGCCGTCTCGTACCCCGGCTTCTTCAGTACGCTCGAGGAGTTGGGCGTCTCACTCGAGCGTGACGACGGGCACTAGCGACGGTGTGCTGACGGGATCGAACGGAAGGGAAACGTTCGTCCGTGCGGTCGCCGGTGACGGATCAGTCGGGGGTTCGAAAGCGATCGGGACGATATGACGGTCGTAGGTCGGTCCGCGCCAGGAGACCGCGACGGACTCGCCGGGATCGGCGCTCGGAACCGCAACCGTGAGGGCGTCCCCAGCGGTGATCTCGTCGGAGAACTGTGCCTCGCCTTCGAACTGACTGACCGTCCTCGTGGCCGATCGCTCGAGACCGACGCCGACGGATGAGCGATTGGGCCGCCCGTCGCGTTCCGGAGGGCGCATCTATTTATGTCTACGAAAAATTGTGATGAACAATGTCAGGAAACACGCCGGTAATCGTTAGTGCTGTTAGAACTGCCCAGGGGAAAGAGGACGGTGCGCTCGCGGACGTCCGCAGCGAGGACCTCTCGATCCCGCTGGTCGACGAGATGCTCGCGGAGACGGGCATCGAGGGCGACGACATCGACGACCTGATGTGGGGGTGTGCCCAGCAGCGTTCGGAGCAGCGAACGAACATCGCGCGACAGATCGCGCTTTTCTCGGACCTGGGCGAGTCGGTCCCGGCGACGACGATCGACCGCCAGTGTGCCTCCTCCGCGCAGGCGATCATCAGCGCCGCGGATTCGATCGCCGCGGGACGACACGACGCGGTCATCGCGGGCGGCGTCGAGAGTATGAGCCGCGTCAAGATGGGCGGCGGCGACAGCGGCGACATGTATCCCAAACTCGAGGAGGAGTACGGCATGCGGAACCTCCAGATGGGCATGACCGCCGAGAAGGTCGCCGAGGAGTTCGACATCAGCCGCGCGGAACAGGACGAGTACGGTGCGCGCAGCCAGCAGCGCGCGGTCGAAGCGACCGAGGAAGGCACGTTCGACGACGAAATCGTTCCCATCGAGACCGACGACGGCGTTCACGACGAGGACGAGGGGCTCCGCCCCGGGACGACGCCGGAAACGCTCGCCGAGCTTCCGACAGTGTTCAAAGAGGACGGGACGGTCACGCCCGGTAACGCCTCTCAGATCGCCGACGGCGCGGCCGGCGTCATGCTTACGAGTCGGGACTTCGCGGACGAGAACGATCTCGAGGTCCTCGCCGAAGTCGGGACCAGCTACGTCGCCGGCGTCGACCCGACCATCATGGGCGTCGGCCCGGTCCCCGCGACCGAGGGCCTGCTCGAGCGCGCCGACCGCGAGATCGACGACTACGGACTCGTCGAGATCAACGAGGCCTTCGCCAGCCAGACGCTGTACTCCCAGCGCGAACTCGGCATTCCGGACGACAAACTCAACGTCAACGGCGGTGCGATCGCGATCGGGCATCCACTTGGCTGTTCCGGCGCGCGCCTGCCGGTGACGCTGGTCCACGAGATGAATCGCGAAGGCGTCGACCGCGGCATCGCGACGGAGTGCGTCGGCTTCGGTCAGGGCGCGGCGATCGAGTTCGAACTGCCCTGAAGCGCTCGAGGACGTCTTTGTCCGCGGATGACCGGGTGGTCGGTCGCAGGTAGCGTCTGAAAGTGGCCTGGTGACAAATTATTTATATACAGGGTATAATCGAATACGTATGCGATCACGTCGGCGCGTCCTCCAACTGGGAAGTCTCTCTGCTTTCGCTGGTTTATCCGGCTGTACGGCACTCCCGTTCGTCGGGACGATCGGATTTCGACTTCGCAATTATACGCAAGAATCCTATGATGCACGTGTTAAAATACAATTTCACGGACAAACGGCGTTCGAAGAAACGTATCCGTTGCCGACTGCAAGCGGAGACGACCCATACGTACGGATAAAAACCGATGCCGTCTCGAATGTCCCTACTGGTCTCTCGTATACTGTCTCCCTTTTCCTCGATGGGACGGAAGTGCGAACTGTTGGAGCGACTATGGATTGTACTGACCGTGACGGAGAGATCGATGAAGAACTAGACATCAATATCGGGTTTGGACGCGGTGATGCGGTAATGATAGCTGATACGCAGTGTTAGGGACGCACCCGTAGGTACCGAATCACTCGTTTTAGTTCCGTATCCGAAACTGGATAAGAAATTTGCTACGATCTGTTGCTATCCGAGCACGTACTCGAGTCGGGGGTAGCGCTCGAGCAACGTCTGGCTGCCGAGGTCGTAGCTCTCGATCCAGGCGTCGAGGCCCAGAATCCGGCCAGCGCCGAAGGCGGCGACGGCGAGGAACACGAGCATGTAGGCGAAGTCGCCGTTGATGACGCCGTGGGCGATGTCCCAGTTCCCGAAGTAGAATAGGAGCATCATGAGCGCGCCGAAAAACGCTGCGAGGCGGACGAGCGCGCCGACGAGCAGGCCGAGGCCGATCAGGAGTTCGCCCCACGGGACGGCGACGTTCGCGAACTCGACGAACCACGGCGTCGAGCCCATCCAGGCGAAGAGGTCGGCGAGGGGGTTGCCGTTGGTCGCGGCGACGTTGGTCAGGTAGCCGCCGGCACCGAACGGTTCGGCCGCGACGAGCTTGGTGAACCCGGAGTAGGCGAAGGCCCAGCCCATCATGAGCCGGAGCGAGAGGACGAACCAAGCCGAGAGGCTATGGGCGCGACCGCCGACCGTGTAGCCGCCGACGGTGCTTTCGAACGTGTTGCGAGCGTCTGTGGAGATGGGGGATGCAGTCATGGGAACGGAAGAATACTTCCTACTTCCTAGAAGGTCACTCGAGTATATATAAATAGATGAATACATGCTAGCATGGATTTTCGTAACGTATTCGAATTATACACGAGGTGCGAGAGAACCCCCGCCGACCGACGACCGGTCGTCGCTCGCGATCAATAGCCGAGCCCGAACGCCCAGTTCACGGCCAGCGAGAGGAACGTGATCGAGAACAGCCCGCCGAGGACGAGAAACGCCGCGCCCCAGCCGAAGAAGTCGGCCAGCAGGCCGACGCCGACCGAGCCGGCGGAGCCGACGACGGTGTAGCACGTCCGGACGAGCCCGAAGCCGGCACCGCGTTCGGTGTCGCCGAACTGGTCGAGAAACCGGGGATCGATCGCCGCGAAGAAACTCGAGCCGAGACCGGCCGCGAGGACCGCGACGCCGACGGTGACGCGGGTATCCCCGGCGACCAGTCCGAAGAGGCCGACGGCTCCCGCGAACAGCGACGCGCCGATCACGATGTCACGGCCGTACCGATCGGAGAGGTCGCCGACGGCGAACTGGCCGACGGTCCGGACGAGGAAGAAGCCCGAGAATGCGGTTCCAGCGAGCGTCGCCGAGTAGCCGTGGTGTTCGACGAGAAACGTCGGCAGGAACGTGAGCAACCCCTGGACGATGAAGGTACCGAGCATGGCGATCGCGAGGGTGAAGGCGACCGCCGGCCGCGAGATCAGGTCGAACAGGACGGCGAGTTCGAACCGCTCCCGCATCGGCTGATCCGGCCGCCGTGGTTCGGTCGGCCGGACCCGCCAGGCAAACAGCGCGAAGACCGGAACCCCGACGACGAGGGTGAGCGCGAGCGCCGGCCGCCAGCCGAACCGGACGCCGACCCACGCCGCCGCGACGGGCGCGACGAGTCCGGCCAGCGGGCCGCCGATGGAGTGAATCCCGACCGCGCGGCCGAGTTCGTCGTAGGTCCGCGAGAGCAGCGTCGTCGCGACGGCGTAGTGCAGCCCCGCGACCGAGGCGAGGAGAACGGCGAAGACGACGAAGGCGGCGAAGACCGGCGAGAACGCGAGCAGGACGCTCGCAATCACGGTCCCGCCGACGGCGACGAGGATCACTGGCTTCTCCCCGTAGCGATCGCTGAGGACGCCGCTGGGAAACTGCGAGAGGCCGTAGGCGAGCCACATCCCCGTCAGCGCAACCCCGATCGCCGTGTTCGAGACGGCGAAGTCCGCGACGATGAACGGGACGATCGGACTGATCGCCATCCGGGCGAAGTACGTGACGAAGAACGCGAGCAGACAGAGGACGAGAACCGTCGTCCGGTACTGCCAGCGCATGTACTCTACCGCCGGCTTTCGCGCTGAGCTGTATAAGCGTGGTGACATCGGAACAGCGAGGTATATTCGATTGCAGTCTAGTACTACTATCGTAGCCCTTCGTTTACGTGTCCGAACGATTTCATACTCGAGGCCGGGCCGAAACGGAACGTTTTCGATGGCGGATGAGCGACGCGGGACCGTGATCGTCGCGACGCTCGTCTCGGTGTGGGCGACGGTCGCCGGCACGACCGGCCGCTGACCCCCGCTCCTTTTTCGCTCGCGTCCGTGGATCGACCCATGCGTACCGACCTCGAGGCACGGCTCCGAACGCGGCGCACCGAGGACGGCTACCTGTTCCCGGACTACGGCGGCTACTGTTTCGCGGGCGTTCCCGGGACGGCGCTGTCCGTCCTCGACGCGGACGGTCCGACGGTTCCCGGGCCGCTCCCCGCGGACGTCCTCGCGGGCGTCGACGGCGAGTACGACCGCGTCCTCGTCGCCCTGGTCGACGGCTTCGGCCTCACGTTCTGGCAGCGCCACGACCATCCGCTGCTCGAGCGACTCGAGGCAGCGGGGACCGTCTCGCCGCTGACGTCGATCTACCCCTCGGAGACCGCGGCGGCGCTGACGACGTTCCACACCGGCCGACTCCCGGTCTCTCACGGCGTGTTGGGCTGGGACGTCTACGACCCGGTCGACGACGCCTCCTACGAGGCCTTCACCGGCAGGGTGACGGCCGGCGACGAGTCGGTCGATCCCGACCTGGCGGACATCTTCGCCGGCGACCCGCTCTATCCCGCCCTCGCCGCGGCGGGGATCGACTGTCGCCACGTCGTTCCGTTCCCGGAGACCTACGAGGGCGCGGCCGTCCACACCTACGGCGGAAGCGACGATGACGGGAGCGGCGACGGCGGGGACGCCGAGGGAACCGACGCGACGCCCCCGTCGTACCCGCTCGAGGGGTTCGAGTCCGCGCTCGCCGGGGCGTTCACCGCCGCTGACGAGCCCGCCTTCCTGTACGCCTACCTGCCGCAGATCGATACGGCCGCCCACGCCGCCGGCACCGAGAGCGACGAGTACCGGGCGACCGTCGAGGAGACCCTCGGGACGCTCGAGCGGGCGCTCTCGAGGATCGCCGCGAACACAGCGGACGCCGCCGGCGAGACGCTCGTGATCGTGACGGCCGATCACGGCCACGTCGACACCGACGCCGCCCGGAGCGTCGACCTCGAGTCGTTCGAGACCGTACTGGACTCCCTCGAGCGCCACGCCACCGGAGAGCCGGTCCGGTACGCCGGCAGCCCGCGCAACGTCCACCTCCACCTGCAGGGCGGCACGGCGGTCCGCGAAACGGTCCGGTCGGAACTCGCCGACGCCCTCGAGGCCCGCGTCTTCACCGCCGACGAGGTCCGCGAGTGGTCCCTCTTCGGCGACGGGGAAGAGAGCGCCGTCTTTCGGCGGCGGGTGGGCGATCTCGTCGTCTGCCACCGCGATCAGTCGGTCTGGTACGGCAGCGACTCGGCCAAGTTCGAACTGATCGGGATGCACGGCGGGCTCCATCCCGACGAACAGTTCGTTCCGTTCGCGGCCGTCGGCCTCGAGGCGTTCGCCGACTGACCGAGACGCGACGGTCGGTCGATGGTAGACGAACCCTGCAGGGCTAAGTGCCCCGGTCCCCGAGGACGTGGTAATGAACGGCAACCGCTTCGGTCGCCTCTTTCAGGTGACCACGTTCGGCGAGAGCCACGGGGAAGCGATGGGCTGTACCGTCTCGGGCTGTCCCGCCGGCCTCGAACTCTCCGAGGAGGACATCCAGGCGGACCTCGATCGGCGCAAGCCGGGCCAGTCGATGATCACGACGTCTCGGGGCGAGCCCGACGACGTCTCGATCAAGTCCGGGATTCAGGACGGCTACACCACGGGGACGCCGATCGGGCTGGTCATCCAGAACAAGGACGCCCGCTCGGGGAAGTACGAACCCTTCATCACCGCGCCCCGGCCGTCTCACGGTGACTTTACCTACTCGGCCAAGTTCGGGACGCGCAACTGGGGCGGCGGCGGCCGCTCGTCGGCCCGCGAAACGGTCAACTGGGTCGCGGCGGGTGCCATCGCGAAGAAACTGCTCGCACGGGAGGGGATCGAACTCAAGGCCCACGTCAATCAGATCGGCGAAATCGAAGCGCCCGACGTGAGCTTCGACCAGATTCTGGCCCACAGCGAGGAAAACGACGTCCGCTGTGCCCACCCCGAGACGGCCGAGCGGATGCAAGAGCGGATCGCGGAGTACCAGGAGGAAGGTGACTCCATCGGCGGCTCGATCTACTTCGAGGCCCAGGGCGTCCCGGTCGGCCTCGGCGCGCCCCGATTCGACTCCCTCTCGGCGCGACTCGGGCAGGCGATGATGGCAGTGCCGGCAACGACGGCCTTCGAGTTCGGCCTCGGGACCGAGGCCGCAGAGTGGACCGGCAAGGAGCGCAACGACGATTGGGAGTTCGACGACGATGGAAATCCAGTTCCCGTCGAGAACGACCACGGCGGGGTTCAGGGCGGGATCAGTTCCGGCGAACCGATCTACGGCGAGGTCACGCTGCACGCACCGACCTCGATTCCGAAATCTCAGCAGACCGCCGACTGGGAGACCGGCGAACTCAAAGAGGAGCAGGTCATCGGCCGCCACGACCCGGTCTTGCCGCCCCGCGGCGTTCCCGTGGTCGAGGCGATGCTCGCGCTCACGCTGGTCGACTTCATGCTCTTATCGGGCCGGATCAACCCCGACCGCGTCGACGATCAGCCTGGCGAGTACGATACCGACTACCATCCGAGCAACCCGCGCAACGAGTAACGCGTCTCGACCCGTTCCCGGCGGGGATCGTTCCAGCCGCTCGCCACTAGATATAAGTCTCTCTGGGTGATAGTTCCCGCCGGAAGCCGTCGTCTCCAGAACAGTCGCAGGGGACATGCGCTGAAATGTCCCGGGTGCAGGAACACCCGAGACGTGGCTTCCAACCCGGAAAGGTCGAAGCCATGACTGCGTATCCGCTCCCGAGACATAAACGTCTCGCCCGACAGTCCGTTCGCTCGAAACGGAGAGCGACGCGTCCGAGGTGCGTTCTCGAGTCGAACCCGACTGGGAGAGCGCTCCGTGTCGGGTCGCTCGAGGACGGCGGCGGGGCCGGCGAGGGATTCCCCCGAGGGTGCATCTCGCCGCGCTCGCTCGAGCGGCCGCGTCGTGGGGTCGACCGATCCGGACCGATGCGCTGGACCGCAAGCCACGGCCGAGGCCGATCGAGCGGCCGCCGGCATCGAGTCCGGCCGTGACCATATCGAAGGCTTCCACCCCTCCCCGCTGCCGTTTCGACTGTTGACGCGTTACGGCGCGGAGACGACTCCGTGATCGCCTCGAGTCACGGGTGGCGACGGGATGGGTTCTCGGAGTCGGTTCTCGAACGGTTGGTTTCCGGTGTGCGACGGAACGCAGTAGACTGCGAGGAAGAAGGTGGACGAATGAGCCGTTGCTACTGCGATGGACACGGGACGGTCCGAGACGGCAGGCGGGGAGGACAGCGATAGCACGACGCAGAAGTCGACCGGAACCGGCGACATCGTCCTGCGATCGAATGTGGTCAATTATGAACGGGTCTGGCAGATATAGTAATGATAGATCATACATATTCTTCAAAGGATGTCCATTCTTCACGAAAGTTCCTTGGTAATCTATAGCAAAGTCTTTAGGTTATGTGGAGCAAATTCCGAGTACGGTTGGCCACTGGCCACTGATCCACCTATGAGCAGCGACGAACTTATCTGGCGAATCGCGGGGGGTTCCGGCGACGGGATCGACTCGACGAGCCAGAATTTCGCCAAGGCGCTGATGCGCTCGGGACTCGACGTATTCACACACCGCCACTATCCGTCGCGGATCCGCGGTGGCCACACGTACGTCGAGATTCGGGCCGCGGACCGCGAGGTACAGTCACGTGGTGACGGCTACAACTTCCTGCTCTCGCTGGGCGACTCGTTCGCTCGCAATCCGCAGGAAGAAGCCTACTACGGGAACGAAGAGATCAAACCCCTCTCGGAGAACTTAGACGACCTCCGCGAGGGCGGGATCATCGTCTACGACGAGGGTCTCATCAGCGACGAGGACGTCGAGGAAATCGACCTCGAGGCCCGTGCCGAGGAGAACGACTGGCACGTCTTCCCGATGGATCTGCGCGGACTCGCGCGGGAACACGGCCGGGAAGTCATGCGCAACACCGCCGGCGTCGGCGTGACCGCGGCGCTGCTCGATATGGATCTCGAGCACATCGAGGACCTGATGTCCGACGCCATGGGCGGGGACGTTCTCGAGTCCAACCTCGAGATCCTCCACGAGGCCTACGAGACGACCCGGGAGGAGTACGAGTTCGAACACGACCTGCGTGCCCCCGAAGGCACTCACGACACCGAGCAGGCCCTGCTGTCGGGCTCGAACGCGATCGCCTACGGTGCGATCGACGCCGGCTGCCGGTTCATCTCCGGCTACCCGATGACGCCGTGGACTGACGTGTTCACTATCCTCAGCCAGAACTTCCCTGACATGGGTGGCATCTCCGAACAGGTCGAAGACGAGATCGCTGCAGCCGCGCTCGCGGTCGGCGCGAGCCACGCCGGCGTCAAGGCCATGTCCGGGTCCTCCGGCGGCGGCTTCGCGCTGATGAGCGAGCCGCTCGGACTCGCCGAGATGACCGAAACGCCGGTCGTCCTGATCGAGGCGATGCGGGCCGGCCCCTCGACGGGGATGCCGACGAAGCCCGAACAGGCCGACTTAGAGCACGTGCTCTACACGAGCCAGGGCGACTCCCAGCGGGTCGTCTTCGCGCCCGGCAACATCGAGGAGGCCTACGAACAGACGCGACTGGCCTTCGACATCGCCTGGGACTACCAGATCCCGGCGATCATCATCTACGATCAGAAGCTCTCCGGCGAGAACACCAACGTCGACGTCGAGTTCTTCGACCGCGACGTCTCGCCGGATCTGGGGTCGACGCTGACCGAGGACGAACTCCGCGAGGCCGCCCACGACAACTCCGGGAAGTTCAAGCGGTTCAACTACGCGGACGCCGAGAACGGCGTCGCGCCGCGCTCGATTCCCGGACAGAAGGGCGGGCGCTACCTCGCGACGGGGAACGAACACAGCCCCGTCGGCCACATCAGCGAGGACCCCGACAACCGCGTCGCCCAGATGGACCGCCGCCTCGAGAAACTCGAGTCCATCCGCGAGGAACTCGACGAGGAGCGCGAGTCCACCCAGACCTACTTCGGCGACGAGACGGCCGAGTACGGGATCATCACCTGGGGCTCGAGTCAGGGTGCCGTCGAGGAAGCCGTGTCCCGACTCAACGAGAACGGCCACTCGGTGAAGGGTCTCAGCGTCTCCGACATGATGCCGTTCCCCGAGGCGGAAGTGACCGAGTTCCTCGAGAGCGTCGACGAGGCGCTGGTCGTCGAGATGAACGCCACGGCGCAGTTCCGCGGCCTGCTCCAGAAGGAGCTGGGGCGATTCGGCGAGAAGCTCACGAGCCTGCTGAAGTACAACGGCAACCCCTTCGAGCCCGCCGAAATCGTCGAGGGCTACGAAGTCAACCTCGCCGACGAGGACCGCGAACCGACCGCACAGGTACGAATCGAACCCGCAGCAGGTGACTAAGCTATGAGCGCATTCAACGCCATCGGAGAGGACCGCGAGATCGACCGGGACGAGTTTACCCCCGGCGTCGAACCGCAGCCAACGTGGTGTCCCGGCTGTGGCGACTTCGGCGTCCTGAAGTCCCTGAAACAGGCCCTGCCGGAAGTCGGCAAGACCCCCGAAGAGGTACTGACCGTCACCGGGATAGGCTGTTCGGGTAAGCTGAACAGCTATCTGGACACCTACGGGTTCCACACGATCCACGGGCGGTCGCTGCCCGTCGCCCGCGCCGCCAAACTCGCCAACACCGACCTCGAAGTCATCGCCGCGGGCGGTGACGGCGACGGGTACGGCATCGGCGGCAACCACTTCGTTCACACGGCTCGGGAGAACCACGACATGACCTACATCGTGTTCAACAACGAGATCTTCGGCCTGACGAAGGGCCAGACCTCGCCGACGAGCCCGAAGGGTCACAAGTCCAAGACCCAGCCCTCCGGCAGCGCGAAGACGCCGATCCGGCCGCTGTCGCAGTCGCTGACCTCCGGTGCGAGCTACATCGCCCGCACCGCCGCGGTCAACCCGAACCAGGCCAAAGAAATCATCGCCGAAGCCATCGAACACGACGGCTTCGCGCACGTCGACTTCCTGACCCAGTGTCCGACCTGGAACAAGGACGCGCGCCAGTACGTCCCGTACATCGATGTCCAGGAGTCCGACGACTACGACTTCGACGTCACCGACCGACAGGAGGCCGCCGAGATGATGCACGAGACCGAGGACGTCCTCAACGAGGGAACCGTCCTGACCGGTCGCTACTACGTCGACGAGGACCGGCCGTCCTACCAGGAAGAGAAAGCCGCCGTCGGCGAGCTTCCGGACCAGCCGCTTGCCGAGCGCTACTTCGACGAGGACGCCGAGTGGGAACGCAGCTACGACCTGCTCGAGCGCCACACGTAGACCAGCCGCCGGCTGTCCCGCGGTTCGTCTTTTGCAAGCAACACAGTCCCGGGAACGGGTGCGACCGGCCCAAAACGAGATCGAGCCACAGTCGATCGATTCCGCGGAGCGCCAGCGCCGGACTCAGTCGAATCAGCTCGAGAGACGTGTCCGCAAAAGACGTATTGGATCGGATACGGGACGGGTCAACAGTCGGTCGAAAGCGCCTTGCCGATCCGAAGCGCGGTCCCATCCTCGAAGGCGTGGCTCACTACCACCGAGTAGTATCGATCACCACAGGCCCACTGCAGTTCGGTTGCCTCGTCGGTCTCGGCGATCGTCCCCGTCACGGTTCCGAGCGTGACCGCATCACCGCCGACCGCCAGTCGCCGCGGCCCGTCGCTCGTCGACACCGAGATCGACTCGTCGTTGGGCATCCGATACCGGACGGACACCTGCGTTCGGTTTTCGTCGGGGAACTCGTATCTGATGATCTCATCGCGTTCGATCGTCTCGGGTACCGCGTCGGTCGGCAGATCGACAACCGCAAACGGGACGCTCCGATTGGCCGCCTCGAGACTGTCGTACGAGTCGATCGACGGCAGTACAACGTCTCGGACTGCAGTCCCGTTTCCGTCGGTCGCCGGGTCGAACGTGAAGCGGTCGTCGTCGATCCCGGGCTCGATCGAGAGGTTTCGATAGGTCCGCTCGAGTGTCACCCCGTCGCCCTCGACGGCGTGTTTGACGGGGAACATCGTCTCCTGGTCGTACCAGACCTCGACGTGATCGGCGGCGCGTTTGACCGGGGCGCGCTCGCTGGTCGCCAACGGCACGACGTACTCGGTGTCGTCGATCAGGACGTTGATCGACCGCTCGATCGTCTCGTTTGCGGGGGTATCGAACGTGACGTGATAGGAGTCCCGGCCGTCGAGCGACGTTTCCTCGACTGCCGTGATCTCGTAGCGCTCGAGGTACCGCGCTTGCTGTGCATACACCCCCTCGAGATACGACATGGCCGCGGGATCGGTCTCGAGGCGCGTCGCCCAGTCGTGGGCGGCGTCGTAGTGCCAGCGACGGTCGCCATCGTCGACGATGACTGTTTCGGTCCCGCCGGCGGTGGTTTCGATCCGACTCGCACCATCGGCACGAAGCCAGACGTCTTCCGTGTACTGCGATGTCTCGCCGTCGACCGTCCGGCGGACGTCGACCGTCGCAGTGATTTCGTCTGGGGGGTCAGCCGCGGTGATCTCCCGCTCGAGATCCGACGGCGCGGGGTCGTCACTCGGGAGTGCAAGACACCCACCGAGTACGAAAACGAGTACCAGCGCCACGGCGGGGAGGGTAGTAGTGAAGTCACTATCGCTGTCGAACATGTTATTTAGTTCACTTGTCTATCGTCATTAACTCGTCGGTCCGTTCCGCGTCTCGTCCGGCGGATCGCGACCGTCGCCGCTGACTCCTCGGAGAGGACACGCCGATCAGCTAGTCGCCAGCGCCGAACCCGCCGGCGAACAGTTTCGAGAGGTAGCTGAGGACGAGCAAGGCGACGACCAGTCCGGCGAGCAAACGGGGCTGAAAGCCGTACCTGATCTCGCGCACGCCGTAGGCCACGACGAGCATCCCCATGAGCAGGGCCGTCCCGCCGGCCCACCGGGACACGTGTGCCGGATCGACCGACTCGTCGTAGTTCGCGTGCAGGTCGACCCGGCCGCGAAAGGCGATCAGCGAGCCGAGACCCAGAATTGCGAGCCCACAGAGGACCCAGACCACGCCACTGACGAGATTCGGATCGACCATTCCGTATCGGTCCTGGGCCCACCGGGCGAATAAGTCCGCCGATTACCGATCCGAACGATCGGCTCCACGTCCGTTCTCGTACTGTCTTCGGTTCGGATATCCGTCGTTTTCGTATTCAAAAGATATTTTTCCGCCGGAGCAAAACGTATACGCATGAGTACCCAGGCGACGGAAGATCGCATCCTCGAAGTTCTCGAGGAGGACGCCCAGGCGTCCTACGCCGAGATCGCCGAGCGGGCGAACGTCTCGAAACCGACCGTGCGCAAATACATCAACCAACTCGAGGAGGAGGGCGTCATCGTCGGCTATTCGGCCGACATCGACCCGAAGAAACTCTCGAGCAAGACCATCGCACTGGTCGGGCTCGACGTCGCGAGCGAACGCTACGTCGAGGCGACGCAGGCGATCAAGGACCTCGAGGAAGTCGAAGCGCTGTACAGTTCCAGCGGCGACCACATGCTGATGGCCGAAGTGCGCGCCGAAGACGGGGACTCGCTCGGCGAAACCATCTCCGAGGAGTTGCTCGAGATCGACGGCGTCACCGCGGCCCATCCGTCGTTCCTGCAGGAGCGACTGAAGTAACCCGCTCGACCGTCGCCCCACCGTCGCCCGTCGTTGGGAATCACGTTTTCACGCTGGCCGTCGTAGACCCGGCCGGTTCATGCAGACGTACGATCGCGAAACGACCGTCGACTCGCCGCTCGAGGAGGTCTGGGCGTTCAATTCGCGTATTTCCGGTCTCGAGGCGGTGACTCCGGACTGGATGCACCTGCGCGTCGAGCGCGTGATCGGTCCGGACGGGGACCCGGACCCGACCGTGCTCGAGTCGGGTTCGGAGATCGCGCTGTCGATGCGGCCGTTCGGAGTGGGACCGCGCCAGCACTGGACCTCGGTGATCACGGCCCGGGAGCGCGAGAACGGCTCGGCGTACTTTCGCGACGAGATGGTCCACGGGCCGTTCGACCACTGGGAACACACCCATTCCTTCTTCGCGGACGGTGACCGGACGATACTCCGGGATCACGTGGAGTACGACCTCCCGTTGGGCGGACTCGGTGACGCGATCGCACCGCTCTCGTGGCTCGGTTTCGAGGCCATGTTCCGGGCGCGCCATCGGTTGGCGAAAGCACAGTTAGATTGACATCCTCCTCCGCGTAAACGCGGAGGAATCCCGAGCGGTAGGAGTTTCAGGTTCGCAGTCCAGTCACCGGACTCCCAGTCCTTTCGGGCACGGGTAGTCCCACACATCGAACTGGTGGACTGCTGGCGGTGCCAAACCGCCGTTACCCCTCTCCTCGACCGTGTGTGGCGTCCCGGTGTTGTTTTTGCCAGCGGGATGCCGGCAGGTGTCAGCAGAGTCGGGGGTATCGTGGTGCTCGCTTTGAACAGTCAGCACAGACACACTCTTCTGGAATGTGCGTTCACCGGCTGCCGTTCCGGATACTGCCTCGTTTCGTGGGCGGACAGGCCGCCTCCGAAGGACGGTTCGGAATCCGATCCGTTCCGACCGATTCCGACTCTACAGTCGGTCGCCTGCCACTTAACCATCACGTCACTGTCTAGTTTAGCACCTCCGCTGGCGATTGTTTGTTGAGTGACTGGTGCGGTCGCTGCGTGTTATAGTAGTGTACAAACTGCCCAAGACATTCTCTGACGCTTGCCCGACTGCCCACCCACGAGTTGTGGAAGCGGTCGATCCGCATTTTGAGTGTGTGAAACCACTTTTCGATGTGGTTTCGATCGACGTAATCGAGGTGACCGCTCAATCCTAACCGGGAGAGGGCAGTCAGATAGCCGTAGCCATCAACGAGAAACTCAGCCTCGGAGAGATTGTGTTTCTCGGTGAGTCCATGCAGAAACGCAGCAGCTGGATCGGTGCCTCGCCGCCCAAAGAGCGCGACATCGAGAATGAGTTTCGTGTCGAGGTCTATTGCAGCATATAGCCAAGATCGGTTGCCGTTAATCCTGACAGCAGTTTCGTCAACCGCGACCCGCGACGGCTGCGCCGTCGGCGGGTCTGGCACGCTGTCAGCCAGCCGATGTACCCAGTGCCAGATTGCTTGGTGAGACCGTTCAACGCCGAGTGAACAAAGAATTGCTTGTGTCTCTCGAAGCGAACAACCGGTCGCGTGGAGCCGGACGGCGAACGCCCTAACGGGCGTCGCCGTCCGCTCACGCTCCCAACATTCATCAAATTCCGCCGCGTAGCTCCCGCTGAGCAGGTCTGCGAGCATTGTTCCAAACTAACTCTACGACCTGCTCATTCCTCAAACTGCGCTAACTAGACGGTGCCCCATCACCATGGGAAACTCGGGGGTGGCGTTTGAACGGTGAGTTGTTACGACAAGTGACGGCTCGTATCCACGCCATGAACGGCGTGGTATTGCGCCTGTTCAGCCTATAAGCGAGCGAGGTCGGTCGTGACCCCGCGCCGCGCCGTTCGGATTCGAGAGGTGTACCACGCTCGTTTTGACGATCCGGTCGGTAGAGTCGTGCATGGCTGAATACGAGGGGCTGGACCGGCGGGGACTACTGGGCGTGCTCGGCGCGGGCGCGGCAGCGGGCATCGCAGGCTGTCTCGGGGGTACCCAACCAGACAGCGGCGGGGCCGACGCCGATGACTCGCCGGCACAGGTGTACGAACCAACGCTCGAGGGCGTGGCTGAGGGTCCCGTCGAAATCACGGACGAGCACAACTGCGCGGTCTGTGGCATGGGACTGACCCAGTACTTCGGGAACGGGCAACTCGTCCACGAGAACGGGCTGGCGGCGACCGTCGAATCGCCGGGCTGTCTGTTCGCTTATCTCGTCTCGTCGACACCGGACTCGCCGATCGCCGGTGCCTGGACGACCGATTACGAGACCGGTGATCTGATCGATGCGACCGACGCCCATTTCGTCCTTATCACCGACAAGCAGGCCGCCGATGACCCGATGGGGATCGATCCGCGTCCCTACGCGGACCGCGAGGACGCCGTCGCGTTCCTCGAGGGGTGGGAAGCCGAGGACCTCGATCCGGATGCGGACATCATCGTCGGACTGGACGCGGTCGACCTCGAACTCGCGTCGATCTACCGCGGCACCCGACTGCCGGACGAGTAGCGATCCGGCAGTCCGTTTCGGAACCCGTTTGACCCCTCGAGCGAGTCGACACGGACGTGAACCGAGATCTCGAGGCAACGCCGGCGGTCGCACTCGCCGTCGCGGTGTTCGCCGCGAGTACGAGCGCAATTCTGGTGCGCTGGAGTGCGGCCCCGAGTTCCGTCGCGGCCTTCTACCGGGTGCTCTTTACCACGGTGCTGGTCGCACCGATCGCCGTCACCCGTCACCGCACGGCCTTCGCGCGACTCTCGCGACGCGACCTCGCGGGGGCCGTCGTGGCCGGCGTCGCGTTGGCGATCCACTTCGCGACCTGGTTCGAGAGCCTCAATCACACGAGCGTCGCCGCGAGCGTCACGATCGTGCAGGTTCAGCCGGTCTTCGTCGCGCTCGGTGCCGCCCTCCTTTTGGACGAACGCATCAGCCGCGCGACGGGAGTCGGGATCGTCGTCGCGATCGCCGGGGCCGCGGCGATGTCGCTAGGCGACGCCGGCCGCGGAGCCCTCACCGGCGCGACGGCGTACGGCAACGCCCTCGCCCTCTTGGGCGCGGTGACCGTCGCCGGCTACACGCTCGCCGGTCGCTCGATCCGTCAACGGGTTCCGGTGTTTCCCTACGTGACCGTCGTCTACGGTGCTTGTGTGATCGCCCTGTTCCTCTTGGTCGGCGCGCAGGGCCACCCCTACGTCGGCTACCCCGCTCGCGAGTGGCTGCTCTTTCTCGGCCTGGCCGTCGGCCCCGGCGTCCTCGGCCACACGGTGAGCAACTGGGTCCTCGCCCACCTCGAGTCGGTCGTCGTCAGCGTGGCTTGGTTGGGTGAGCCGGTGGGCGCGACCCTGCTCGCGTTCGTCTTGCTCGCGGAGGTCCCCGACGCGATCACGGTCGGCGGCGGCCTCGTCGTGCTCGCGGGCGTCGCCGTGACGACGCTCGAGCGGGAGCGACATCGTGGGAGCGACTGACGGACCCGCCGGCGAGCGCGTCCGCACCCTTTTGCCACCGGTGAACAAACGGTCGACCATGTCCCGCGAAACCGGCCGCGACGAACGGACGGGCGTCGTCCTCGCCGGCGGTCACTCGACCCGCTTCGGCGAGGCGGACAAGGCGGTCGCCGACCTCGCCGGCACGCCGATGATCCGCCGGGTCGTCGACCGACTCGAGTCGGTCGTCGACGGAATCGTCGTCAACTGCCGCGAGGAGCAGGTCCCGGCGATCGAGGACGCGCTCGCGGGTGGCCCCGACGCGACGTTCGCGATCGATCCGGTGCCGGACCGCGGACCGATGGCGGGCATCATGACTGGCCTCCGGGCGACGACCGGAGAGTACGCCGTCGTCGTCGCCTGCGACATGCCCTTCGTCGAGCCGGCGCTCGTCACTTCCCTCTTCGAGCGGGCCGCCGGCCGCGAGGCCGCAGTGCCGCGGCTCGACGACAGATGGCTCCAGACTACTCAGGCCGTCTATCGAGCCGCGCCGATGATCCACGCCTGCGAGCGCGCCCTCGAGCGCGGGGAGCGCAAAATCACCGAACCCCTGCTGACCCTCGACTACGTCGTCCTCGACGAGGACGAACTCCGCGAGTACGCACCGCTCGAATCCTTCGAGAACATAAATACCCGCGCGGAGTTCGAGGCGGCGAGCGACCGACTGGAGTGACCGGCCGCAGGTCTCGATCGCGGGCGGCGTGGTAGCGGTGACCGCCATCGGCGATCGCCGCTCCCGGTCGGCGTCGGTCTCGCTTCCCGATCGGATCGAATCGCCCTCGAAAGGCGCGGGCCGCTACGCGTCGTCGACGTACGACGGTCGCTCGGCGTACTCGATCGGATCGCGAACCCCGATGTTCTGGAACGCCTGTAGCCGATAGGCACAGGCGTCGCAGGTGCCACAGGCTGGTTCGTTCTCGCGGTAGCAACTCCAGGTGTGTTCGTAGGGCACGTCGAGTTCCATCCCTCGTTCGGCGATATCGGTCTTCGACCACTCCACGAACGGGGCCTCGATCGAGATCTCGGACTCGGGTTTCGTTCCGACGTCGACGACCTCCTCGAAGGCCTCGAAGAACGCGGGCCGGCAGTCGGGATACCCGGAGAAATCCTCGCTGTGTGCGCCGATGAACACCGCGTCACAGTCGTTGGCTTCGGCGTAGGAGACGGCCATCGCGAGCAGGTTCGCGTTCCGGAAGGGGACGTACGACGAGGGGATCTCGTCGCTCTCCATATCGGCGTCGGCCACGGGCATCTCGTCGTCCGTGAGACTCGAGGCACCGATCGCCGAGAGATGCCCCGTCTCGATCCGCAGGAAGTCCGCCGCGTCGAACGCCGCGGCGAGCCGGCGAGCGCACTCGAGTTCGCGGTCTTCGGTGCGCTGGCCGTAGGAGGTGTGCAGACAATAGAGTTCGTAGCCACGGTCGCGGGCCTCAGCGGCGGCGGTGGCGCTGTCCATCCCCCCCGACAGGAGGACGACGGCGCGGTTGGCAGTCGATGCGTCGGTCGGCGCGTCAGTGGTTGCGTCGGTCATAGTGATCTCGAGTTGTGGTGAACGGTGTCGTGATTACGTCTCGGGTGCGTCGTTCCAGAGGTCGACGTGCAGTCGCGGCGTGTAGCGGAAGCCGTACTCCATCGCGAGGTCCGCGACGCGAGCACGGGTCTCAGCGAGGCGGTCCCGGGTCGCCCCTTCGGGCATCAGGAGCACGTCGTCGTCGCTGACCGGAACGTCGGCGACCGCTCGGAGGTCCGCGAGCAGTTCACGGATCTCCGGCATGTCCTCAGCGTCGGTCACGACGAACTTCAACTGGACGTCGTAGCTCTCGACGAGTCGGGCGAGGGCATCCATATCGATCCGGTCGGCTTCGTGGCGTGCTTCCCACTCGCCGTCGCCGGTGGGATCGCGGTCGGGCGTCGGTGTACTGCTCTCGAGTTTCGGGCTCACGGACGCGAGGTCGATCGGCGCGTCCCGGTAGATCGTCCCGTTGGTCTCGACGGTCGTGTGATAGCCGCGCTCGTCGAGGGCCTCGAGCAGCGTCGTGCTCGCCTCGTGGAGCAGCGGCTCGCCGCCGGTGAGGACCACGTGGTCGGCGTCGTGGGACTCGATCTCGGCGAGGATCTCCGCGAGGGTCATCCGGGCGTGGGTCGGCTCCCAGGAGGTGTGATAGGAGTCACAGAACCAACAACGGAGGTTACAGCCGCTCGTGCGGACGAACACCGACGGAACGCCGGCGAGGGTGCCCTCCCCCTGGAGGGAGTAGAACAGTTCGTTGATCGGCAGACCCTCGGCCGTTTCGTCCGCGGTTTCGGCGGCGTCCGTCCCGATGTCGGACGTTCGGTCGGCGGAATCGGAAACCGGCATCTCAGACCTCGCTGCCGCCGCAGAGTTCGCTCGTCTCGTTCACCCGGACGGCGACCTCGGTGACCGTCTCGGGCAGGGCCGCCTCGAGTTTCCGTTCCAGCAGCACGCTCATCACCTCGGCCGTCGGCGGCTGCTCGAGGACGACGACGCCGTCGGCGTCGCCGGCCGCCTCGAAGGCCTCGACGAGGGGATCGCCGGCCTCGAGTAGGAACATATGGTCCCACTCGGATATCACGTCGGTAATATCACCTTTGTCCGCCACCCAGCCCTCGTCGGACAGGTGGCCCGCAACCGTGACGGCGATCTCGTAGTTGTGGCCGTGGGGCCGCGAACACTTGCCGTCGTGGTGTCGGATTCGGTGCCCGGCGCTGATCCGGATCGGCCGGTCGCGACCGACGTGGAGAACGCGAGGGGTCCCAACGACTGCGTCGTCCGTCGCCGCATCGCGGTCCGTGACTGGTTCGGTCATACCTTTGTATTCTCTCGAGAATACTTAAGGATGGCCGAACGCCGATGGCGACGGAGCGGACCCGGTGGTATCGAGCAAAGTCGAAAACCGACCGGTGACGACAGGAGGCGACCGCGACGACCGTCGCACGGTGGACTGCGATGCGCCGTGATAACAATCCGACGACGTATCGGATCCGAGTCGTCGAAAAACGGGACGCCGATCGACCAGTGCTTCCCCTTCGTTGTGCACGCGTCAGGCGAGCGCAATCGGAAAGAGGTCCGTTCAGTCCTCGAGTTGATCCTGCAGCCTGTTTTTGGCCTCGGTGCGGTGTTTCCGCGAGAACGCGGGAACATCGTCGGAGAAGTCGATTTCGATTTCGTCCAACGTCCGTCGATATATGTTGGTTCGTCGACCTTCTTCGGAGAGTTGTCGTCCCTCGCAGGTCAACAGCCCGGCGTCGACGAGTTCTTCGATCCGGCGATAGCAGGTCGCGATCGGGATCTCGATGTCTTCGCTCAGTGCCTGCGCGGATTTCGGTGTTCCCGCCGCACAGAGGATCTCTGCGCTATATTTGCTCCCTAACGCAGAGAGGACGACGGTCGAATCCACCTCGTCGTATTCCGTCCGACTCCGAGACATACTCTCCCCCTTACCAATTATCAGGATTGAATCTTATGGTTGCTATGAGTACTCGGGAATATGACAGCCGATGTGAACTATACGTCTCTATGAGCAAAACATCTTCGATCGAGTGCACGATCGCGACGCCGCCGGCGTCGCGACCGAAGGGCGAGACCCATTTGAGGACCGGGCTCGAACGGGGCGATATGAACGTCGCGGTCGTAACGGTCGGGGACGAACTGCTCGCCGGACGAACGACGAACACGAACGCCACGTGGCTCTGTGAACGGCTCGACGATCGCGGCGTCACCGTCGAGCGAGTGACCACAGTTCCGGATCGAGTCAGCGATATCGCCCGGGTCGTCAACGAGTACCGCGCCGAGTACGACGCCGTCATCGTCACCGGCGGGCTCGGCCCGACCCACGACGACGTTACCATGGCGGGCGTCGCAGCCGCGCTCGGCCGCTCGGTCGAGGAACACGCGGTCGCCCTCGCCTGGCTCGAGGAGGACGGGTACACCCGCGACGACCTCGCGGCGGGAACGGCGGACCTCCCGGCGGGGGCGCGAGCGTTGCACAACGAGGCGGGCGTCGCTCCCGGCGCGGCTCTCGAGGGTGTCTACGTCCTTCCCGGCGTTCCCGCGGAGATGCAGGCGATGTTCGAATCGATCGTCGAGGAGTTCACCGGAACGCAGACGTACCGAGACGCGGTCGTCGCGGACGAACCCGAAAGCGCGCTGCTCGACCGGATTGCCGACCTCCGCGAGCGGTTCGACGTCTCCGTCGGAAGTTATCCGGGCGAATCGGTCCGGATCGAACTCAAGGGAACCGACGAGGCGACCGTCGCGGAGGCGGCCGCGTGGCTCCGCGAGCGGGTCGACTCGCCATAACGCCGCGATCGGAGTTAGCGGTAGAACGAGACCAGCCAGGCGACCGTCACGAGCAGGCCCAGGGCGAGCGCACCCCAGCCGACGAGTTGCATCGGCAGTTCCGGTTCCGTTTCCGTCGCGAGAACGGCGGCGTCGATCAGTGCGGACATGGTCTGCGATCGGTTCGCATCCCTCTTAACATTTCAGAAACCGCACCGAGCCTTCGAGCAGGTTCACGCCGCGGGCGGGGCCGATTCCCGAGACGTGGACCCGACGGCCGGGCTGCGATACGGCTTTCCCATTGGCGTCCCCACGTTCCACCATGGAGTCCATCGGCGTCGTCGTCAACCCGATCGCGGGGATGGGGGGTCGGGTCGGGCTGAAGGGAACCGACGGAAACGTCGCGGAGGCGCGTCGCCGCGGTGCCGAGCCGCGAGCGCCGGCCCGTGCACGGGAGGCGTTGCGATCGGTCCACCGGCGTGCGCCCTCGCTCACCGTCTACACGGCCGCGGGCGTGATGGGCGAACGCGCGGCGAGAGACGCCGGCTACGAACCCACCGTCGTCTACGATCCGTCCGAAAGCGACCGCGAAACCGTATCGGACGGGGCCGCGATCGCCAGCGATCCCGCGACCGCGGAGACGACGGCGGCCGATACCCGCGCGGCCGTTCGAGCGCTCCTCGAGCACGACGTCGACCTCGTCTTCTTCGTCGGCGGCGACGGCACCGCCGTCGACGTCGCCGAGGTGCTCGATGCGGAAGGTGACGAGACCGGCGAGACGCCGATGCTC
The DNA here is from genome assembly GCF_000731985.1 of Natrinema altunense. Lineage (GTDB taxonomy): Archaea > Halobacteriota > Halobacteria > Halobacteriales > Natrialbaceae > Natrinema > Natrinema altunense. The sequence goes on along the minus strand of NZ_JNCS01000002.1, from coordinate 132,358 downwards.
GGCGTGCCGGCCGGCGTCAAGATCTATTCGTCCGTCTTCGGCGTGACGCCGGCCGACGCCGGGCGGATCGCCGCCGAGTTCGACCGCGTCGAGCCCCGCGAAGTCAACGACATCGACGAGGACGCGTACCGCGAGGGAGAAGTTCGAACGGAACTGAAAGCGGTCGTCCCCGTCCCCGTCGCTCCGGCCGTCCAATCGGGCAAGCAGGTCTCGAGCGGGAGCGTCGACTCGCTGGCCGCGGGGTTCGCTCGGGAGGTCGAACCGGGACGGACCTACGTCTTCGGCCCCGGAAGTACCGTCGGCGCGATCGAGACGGAACTGGGGATCGACCCCTCCCCGCTGGGCGTCGACGTCTGGCGAGCAGCGAACACGGCGGGAGACGACGGCGAGACGGCCGCTTCGGCGTCCGACGGGGAGCTACTCGCCCGTGACGCCGCGGAATCGGACATTCTCGACGCTCTCGCGGACCCGGTCACGATCGTCGTCTCGCCGATCGGGGGACAGGGGTTCGTGTTCGGTCGCGGCAATCACCAGATCTCCCCGACGGTGATCCGACGAGCCGACGACATCGCGGTCGTCGCCGCGGGCGAGAAACTCGACGACATCGAGTCATTGCGCGTCGACACCGACGACGAAGCAGTCGACGACGAACTCCGTGGCTGGCTCCGAGTGCGGACCGGCCGGTTTACGACTCGACTCGTCACGGTCGTTTAATCCACCCCGCCGCGACGACGGCACGGATACCTCGTTCGAAATTATATAAGGTGGTGTGCGAATCGGCGAATCTACTCAACCGTATAACGATTCGTCCCCTTATAATGAGTGTATAGTCAGGATTAAGGTCGAGTCGATCCTACGGTCTGACATGGAAACGCGGAAAGTGCAACGACTCGGTCCGTCGACGCTCGCGATGACGCTCCCGGCGGAGTGGGCGTCCGAACACGGCGTCGAGAAAGGGGACGAAGTCTCGCTTCGAACCAGCGGCAAAGGGACGTTGACCGTGATGCCCGAGTCCGCCAACTCGGAGGAAACGGAAGCGATCATTCACACCGACGAACTCGACGCCGACGCCGTCGAGCGTGCGATCGTCGCCCAGTACGTCCTCGGCCGGCGCATCATCCGTATCGAACGCGAGGACGGGGCCCTCGAGTCCGACCACATCAACGCGGTCTATCAGGCCGAAACGCAGCTGATGGGGCTCGGCGTCATCGAGGAAACCCCCGAGAGCATCTCGATTCGCTGCTCGGTCGACCCCGAGGACTTCACGCTCGATAACCTCCTCGAGCGCCTCGAGCGGACCGGCCAGACGATGCGCGGCGAGGGGATCAAGGCCTTGGCCCACGGCAACCCCGATCTCGCCCAGCGCGCCCTGAACCGGGAGCGACAGGCGAACAAGATCTTCGTCCTGTTGCTGCGCCTGATCTTCACTGCCTACCAGAACCCCAACCTCGCGCGAGCGGTCGGCCTGAACACCGGCTTCCCGCTGATCGGCTACCGCTCGATCGCGAAGAACCTCGAACTCACCGCCGACAACGGCGAGGACATCGCCGACATCGTCATCGAGACCGAAGGGCACACCCTAAACGTCGACAGTTCGGTCATGCGAGAGATCCGAGAGTTGAACGAACTGGTCGACGAGATCACGTCCCGCGCCGTCGAAGCGGCCGTCGAACGCGACTACGACAAGTCAAACGAGGTCCGGGCGCTGTTCCACGATATCTCCGACCTCGAGCAGGAGATCCTCACGGGGCTGCCGGAGATGGACAACGAGGACCTGCTGCGGATCCGAGAGGTACTGGTCAGCCTCCAACAGACCGCCCAGTACGCGATGCGAAACGCCGAAATTGCGGCCAACCTCGCGCTCAACGAGGAGTCCGTACACACCACGATCAAATGACCGCGTGATGGGGTGGATCGATTCCCCGTCCGCAACCGATCGACCGCGCCGGTCGGCCGAGCAGTCGTCCGCCGATCGGCGGTCGTTCGCTCAGTAATGAGTGAAGTTAAGAGACCCCATACACAACGCTCGAGCATGGCTACGGAAACCGAGGCGACGGACAAGGGCGTTGGACTGGCGCTTGCACTGGGGGCACTCGCGGTGATCGGCGCACTGTTGATGTACGCCGGTGCACCGGACGTGACGGCGGCGTGGGGCTTCGCCGCGGCCGTCCTCTTTAGCTCGCTGGCGGTCGTCGGCATCCACCTCTACTGGCACTGAACCGGCAGCGGTGACGATCGATCCGTTGATCGGGTAGTAAGCCGCGTTCGACCGGGGCCGTACCGCCCGTTAAGAGTTAAGACCAGCGACCACCTACAGAGACGTACGGACGATGACCGATTACTCCGACGAAGAGCAGCGAATCATCTCGTACCTCCGCGAGAGCGCCGCCCGTGGCGAGCAGTACTTCCGGGCGAAGAACATCGCGAACGCAATCGGACTCTCGTCGAAACAGGTCGGCGTCCGCCTTCCCCACCTCGCGGAGAAGGCAGACGAAGTCGACATCGAGAAATGGGGTCGGGCGCGGTCGACGACCTGGAAAGTGACGATCAGTTGACCGGTGTCGGCGGACGACGACCGGTCCGGCTTCGTTCCGACCGGGACCCGACAGCGCCGTTCGATTCGAACGGCGCTCGCACGCGGTCCACGGTCTTTTTATCCGACAACCGCACACGTAGGGGCATGACTGTACGGGTCGACCGGTCGTTCGACGTGGCGGCGTCGCCCGAGCGGGTCTGGGAGTTCATCGCCGATCCGGCGAACCGCGCGCGGGCGATCAGCGTCGTTCAGGAGTACACCGTCGACGATTCCGACGGCCGACGAGTAACCTGGCAGGTGGAACTGCCCATCCCGCTCGTGCGGAAAACCGTGACCGTCAACACGAAAGACGTCACGCGCAGACCGCCCGAGTACGTGAAATTCGTCGGCAAATCCAAAGTGATGGACGTGACCGGGGAACACGACATCGTCGACACCGAGGACGGCGCTTGCCTCGAGAATCACTTCGTCGTCGACGGCAAACTGCCGGGCGTCGAGAAGTTCTTCAAGCGGAATCTCGACGCCGAGCTTCGGAACCTCCAGCGCGCGCTCGAGCGGGACCTGCAGACGACACAGTAACGGTGGTGGGGCGGCGACTGTTGGGCCATGACGTTCGATACGGACGCCGCTGGTGCCGATAGCGGGGACGCACTGACGCTGGCGCTCGCACAGCTCCACATCGAGGCCGGCGAGGTCGAGGCGAACGTCGACCGGGCGCTCGAGGCGGTGTCGCGAGCCGCCGATCGCGGCGCGGACCTGGTCGCCTTGCCGGAACTGTTCACCGTGGGCTACTTCGCGTTCGATCTCTACGCGCGCAACGCGGAGCCGTTCGGGGGCGACACGTTCGGCCGGCTCCGGGAGGCGGCGGCCGATCACGGGATCGCGGTTCTCGCGGGCAGCATCGTCGAGGATCTGTCGGCGACCGAGCGCGTCGATACCCCCGCCGACGAGGGGCTCGCGAACACGTCCGCGCTGTTCGATGCCAACGGTGACCTGCAACTGATCTATCGCAAACACCACCTCTTCGGCTACGAATCCGCGGAATCGGAGCTGCTCGTTCCCGGCGAACGGATCGACACGGCGACGATCGGCGACGTCACCGTCGGGGTGACGACCTGTTACGACCTGCGGTTCCCCGAACTCTACCGGCGACTGGTCGACGACGGCGTCGAGTTGGTGCTCGTCCCCAGCGCGTGGCCCTATCCGCGCGTCGAACACTGGACGACGCTCTCGCGAGCCCGCGCGATCGAGAACCAGGCCTACGTGGCGACGATCAACGGGGCCGGGACGTTCGACGATGCCACGCTGTTGGGTCGCTCGAGCGTCTACGACCCCTGGGGCGTGTCGCTGGCCTCGAGCGGGGACGGGCCGGCGCTGGTCACGACCGAAATCGAACCGGAGACGGTCGCGACGGTCCGCGAGGAGTTCCCCGCGCTTCGAGACCGACGGCTGTAGTCGACGCCGATCCCACACCCTCGCCGACCGCTGACTTTTTATTTCGGCGCGCCATTGGTACGATCGCCGGCACAGGCGCTTTTCACGTCTCCCCGGCATTGCGCGTCGCTCCGGCCCGTCGCGCGCTCGGTTTCCCGCGGGAACCGAGCGACCACGCCCGCATCCGTCTCCTCGTCCCACCTTTCGCCTCGGTTCTCCCTTTCGACTGTCCTCCCCGAAGGGACTCGTCTCGGAACTGACTCCGTCCGGCGAGTTCGGAGACCGGTCCGACCCGACCGGGACGGGTTCGGCCGACTGCGTTTCCCTGTACAGCCGGTGTTTGCCGGGCAACGGGAACCCGAAGCTCTGGACCGAGCGGAGCGTGCCGATGCGGAGTGCGACGGTGACCGACGACTACCGATCCCGCTCGACGGTTTCGCCGGGCATGGTAGTCGCACCGGGCTCGAGTCGCAGTCCGGGCGTCAGACTCGTGTTGATGCCGGTCTTGACCCCGTCCCCGGCGACGACGCCGAACTTCCGGCGTCCCGTCGAGACGCGGTCGCCTTTGACGGTGAACTCGATCGCCGCGTCGTCGTGACGGAGGTTCGCCACGTTCGTCCCCGCGCCGACGTTGACGTCCCGACCCAGGACGCTGTCGCCGATGTACGAGAGGTGACTGACCGACGTCCCGCGCGAGACGACGCTGTTTTTGATTTCGACCGCGTGACCGATCTCCGCATCCCGGCCGATCAGCGTCGCGCCGCGGACGTAGGCGTTGGGCCCGACCTCCGCACCCTCGCGGATCAGGGCCGGCCCTTCGATCACGACGCCGGGTTCGACCGTCGCACCCGCCTCGACGACGACCTCACCCTCGAGATGGGCGTCGTCGCTCACGTCGCCGTCGATCCGGCCGTCGAGTTCGGCGAGGTGCCACTCGTTGGCCGCGAGTAACTCCCAAGGGCGACCGACGTCCAGCCACCGCTCGAGGGTCACCGGCGTCACGTCGTACTCGTCGATCACCCGCGCGACGACGTCGGTGATCTCGTGTTCACCGCGCTCGCTCGCGGGCACCGCGAGCCACTCTCGGGCCTCGGCCGGGAACGCGTAGGCTCCGGCGTTGGCGAGGTTCGTCGGCGGTTCGTCGGGCTTCTCGACGATCCCGGTGACGCTGCCGTCGGCGGTGCTGAGGACGCCGTAGTTGCGCGGCTCGTCGACCTCGATCGCACAGACGGCCGGACAGGCGTCGAACAACCGGTCGATCGCCGCCGGATCGTAGAGATTGTCGCCGTTGAGGACGGCGAAGGGACCCTCGAGAACGGGGCTGGCGGCGTCGACGGCGTCGGCGGTCCCGGCCTGTTCCTCCTGGACGGCGTAGGAGACCGGGACGCCCCGGTACTCGGGGCCGAAGTAGTCACGGACCGTCTCGCCCTCGTAGCCGATCACGAGGACGATTTCGTCGGCTCCAGCGTCGATCGCCGCGTCGACGGTGTGGGCCGCGAGCGGTCGGTCGGCGACCGGCAGCATGGGTTTCGGCACCGATTCCGACAGCGGTCGCATCCGCGTTCCCTGACCCGCCGCGAGAACGACTGCCTTCATGTACTCACCCCTTCCACGAAACGTCTGATAAGCGGTTCGTTCGCGAGTAGAAACTGAGAGTCCCGCGGTTCGACGGTCCTGACTGGGTAACTGGGCGTTATGATCCTGCCGACGGGGCCACGGGAGTCAGGGCTGTGTCACGACGGGTCAGTCCTCGTCGGTTGTGATGTCGGCCGACAGCCCCTGTGCCATCTCGATCTCCTTGGAGTTGTTCATGAGACGAAACGACGGGCGCAGTGAACATCTTGCTGGTGACTCCCACGCGCGGAGCGGTGGCGATATTCGACCCGCTCCCGTCGGGCGATCGACGGTCGATTCGGAGACCGAACGCCCGACGGCAACGCCAACGAACGTCCGTGTCAGGCACTCTCGGCCCCGTTCCGAATCGTGTTCGTTATCCGCCGGCGTCCCTGAAGACGCGTGTGACCTCCCCTGAACCCCGCACCGACGAGAGCCAGCCGCTGACGAGTCGCGGGTACCGCATCACCGTCGACGACGGCCGGGACTCGTTTTTCGCGATCTGCCTCGAGGAACCGGACAGCGAGACGGCCTGGATCATGTCGGATACGGTCCGGACGCTGGACGGCATGCGATAAGTCACACGCCGACTTCGAATCACAGCCGGGCCGGATACCGACCCCGGCGGCGGCCGGGCTATCCCGCCGCCGGTTCTCCTCCTCCTCGCTCGAGGCGCGCCCGGAGCATCCCTCCCGTCGTCGGTAAACGGTGCGCTCAGACATCGCCCGAACGCCACTCCGAGACAACCCGTAGTGCCTGGGCTGGCCTGTCAGTCGGTGACCGGTCCCCGTCCGGTTCGGATCATTCTCCGCCCAGATCGGCCGCCTTCTCGAGTTCGCTGCGCAAGGTCGTCGAGTCGAACTCGTGGTCGGGACGGAGCCGGACGAAGTCGAGGAACTCCCGCGCGGCGAGCAGCTGCGAGGGGTCGTAGGCGGTCGCGGCCGCGTCGACGGCTTCCCGCGGCCCGATCCGTGGCTCGAGAATGGCCAGCGCACAGGCCAGATCGTAGGCCGTCGTCTCGTCGACGCGGTCGTCGTGGACGCTGGTCGCGTCGATGAAGTAGAACTCGTCGTCACAGAGCAGGACGTTCTCAGCCCGTAGGTCGCCGTGGGCGAGCCCGTGCTCGTGGAGCGTCGCGAGCATCGCGAACAGTTCGGGCGCTCGCCGGGCGACCACGTCGTCGGAAACGTCGTCGAGCGACCGGAAGTCCGGGAGATACTCGAGGACGAGGACGCCCAGCCCGTTGACCTCGAAGGCGTCGATAGGTCGGGGCGCGTTGAGACCGATTTCCTGCATCCGTTCGGTCGCCGCGTACTCGTGTTCGACCATCTCGCGGGGCGTGTCGAACCGGTCGAAAAACCCCTCGGTGCCCGAGGAGAAGGCACCCACGTTCCGACCGGTCGTCAACACCGCGTGGACCAGGGCGTTCTGTCTGGAGACGATTTTGACGAACCACTCGTCGTCGATGACACACGGCGTCGACAACCAGTTGTCGGCCTCGAGAAACTCGACGCGGACCTCCTCGCGGTCGTAGCGATCCGCCAGCGTGCGGACGACACGCTCGATGCGGCTCCACTCGACCGATCCACGTGCGAGCCGGCGGATGTCCATAGGGGATCTGTCGACGGTCGGGGTTAAATGCCCCTCGAAGTGTTACCGGGGGAACGTATTCGATTTCGACCGGACGGGGCCGCGATCGTTTCGTGCCGGACGGGTCCGTCAGAACAGTAGTATTATCGCTGTGCCGATGCTAGCGTGGAGTACTATGGACGCCATCGACGATCTCGGGGACGCCATCGACGTTACCCGGAACCGGCTCACGCCGTTTCGAACGGGAACGTGGCTCAGGCTCGCGCTGATCGTCTTCTTCGTGAGTTCGCTCGGACTGGGCGGGCCGACGATCCCGGGCGGGGACACCGGGACAGTCACCGACGACCCGACGGTCGAAGAGCAGCCACAGGAACTCGGGGGAGTCGCCGGCGAGGAACTGCTCTTCTGGGTGCTCGCGATCGTCGCGATCGTCCTGTTACTCTGGCTGCTCTACGAGTTCATCAGCGCTGTCATGGAGTTCGTCTTCCTCGAGTCGCTTCGTTCGTCCGAGGTCCACGTGAGGCGCTATTTCTCCGCGAACCTCGGCAAGGGACTGTGGTTGTTCCTGTTCCGATTCGGTCTCCGGGTGCTGTTGGCGGTTGTCACCATCGCTCCGGCCGCGGTCCTCCTGCTCTCGATGGAATCGGGTCTCGACGGTTTTTCGATGGGGTTACTCTTACTCTACCTCCTCTACGTGATCGTCCTGGGCTTGCTCTACGTCATCGCGATGCGGTTTACCACCGAGTTCGTCGCGCCGATCATGCTACTGACGGATCGCGGCGTCCGCGACGGCTGGGGTCGGTTCTGGTCGACGATGACGGCGAACTGGAGCGACTACGTCGTCTACCTCCTGCTGGTTTGGATTCTCCAGTTCGTCATCGGCATCGCTGCCACGATCATCATCGGTCTCAGCGGGCTGCTGTTGGCGATCCCATTCGTGATCGTCGGCGTCCTGTTGGTGCTCGCGTTCGATGCGGCGGGACTCGTCCTGGCCATCCTGCTCGGCGTCGTCGGACTCGTCCTCTTTTTGCTCCTGGCGACGCTGCTCTACGTCCCGGTCGAGACATACTTCCGCTACTACGCGCTGTTGCTCCTCGGCGATACCGACGCCGATCTCGATCTCATCCCCGACCGACGCGGGGCGGTCCGCGGCGGCGGGCCGGTCGATGGCGGCGATCGCGGCGGCGGGAACGGTCCCGCCGGGTTCGGGGGCACCGATCCCGATACGGACCGCTCGAGCGACCGGCGCGGTGCGACTGGCTGGGACGATCCGAGCGGCCGGAATGACGACCGAGGCGACGCGAGTAGGTGGGACAGTCCGAGCGACTGGGACGACGACCGCGACAAGACAGGTGGGTGGAACGACGACCGCGACGAGACAGGGGGCTGGGACGACGACCACGACGATACCGAGTCTCGAGAGGATCAGTCGGACGACCGCGACGAGGACGACGATTACGGCTGGTAAGCAGCGGTTCCGTGGCTCGGCAACGGTCGAAACCGAGCGCCTCGACGGACCGCGAGGACGGTCGCGATTCGAACGCGCTCGGTCGAGATCAGCTAAGCAGGTCGTCGTCGCTCTCGTTGCCGTCGAGTTCGATGCTGCCGCTTCCGTCAAGAGTGTCACTGCCGCCGTCGTCGTGGGTGCTATCGTTTCCGCCCGTCACCTTGGCGTCGACGGTACTCTCGACTCCACCGCTGTCGGACCCCCCGTCGTCGCTCGAGGCACCCTCGTCCACGTCGGTAGTCACCGCCTCGGCGAGCAGCGTGGCGTTCGGGTCCTCCTGACGCTCGACGTACTCGGGATAGACGGCGATCGTCACGAGCAGGTCCTCGTCGGCCTCGACGGCCTCGGTGATGGCGATGATGACGGGTATGTCCGCGCCGTCGAACTCCGCGTCGGCGGTGAACTCCGACCGGGTCGTCGACTGCTCGAGGATCGTGATATCGGAATCTCCGTCGTGTGAGATGTTGTCAATTCCGTCGTAGTTGCTCCTGACGAGATCCATCAGTTCCTGCGTGGACATCTCCTCGACGGGGTTGAGTTCCTTACCGAAGATGCTCACCTGTGGCGTCGTCAGGACGTTGAACACGGCACCGCGTCGACTCCCGAGCGGCCCCATGTCGACGGCCTTCTCGTGTTTGGTCATGTGATTGGTGACCGTGACGGTCTCGTTCGTCGGTCCGACATCCCGATCGATGGAGAGCGCATCGATAGCGGACTGCTCGTAGCCCGTCTCCGCACGGGCGTCGGCCTCGACGCCGGCGGGTGACGATTCGTGTTCGGCCATCCCGAGCAGCCCGAGACAGCCCGACAAGCCGGCGAGGCCGGCCGCCCCGAGCCCCGCGACGACGGTTCGTCGATTCATTTCCCTACAGATGTCGATTCGGGTACCAAGTGCTTGTTGGATTCGTGATTGTTTGTCAATTGAGGGAAGTATCAGTGCCCGATTGTCGAGTTTCGATCGGTCGCGGCCGACGGCGACGGGTCCCGAATCAGGGCCAGCTACCGGCTTCCTCGAAGGCGTCGGCGACGCGCTGGATCGCGACGACGTACGCCGCGGTTCGTGGGTTCTCGAGGTCGTGGCGCTCGTAGGTCTCGACCAGCGCGTCGAACGCGTCGACGATGATCGCCTCGAGTTCCTCGTTGACGCGCTCTTCGTCCCAGTAGAAGCGCTGGCGGTTCTGGACCCACTCGAAGTACGACACCGTGACGCCGCCCGCGTTCGCGAGGATGTCCGGAACGACGAAGACGTCTTTCCCCTCGAGCACCTCGTCGGCGGCGGGCGTCAGCGGCCCATTGGCGGCTTCCGAGATGACATCCGCCTCGACGGCTTCGGCGAGGTCGGCGTCGATCGCGTTCTCGAGCGCCGCGGGGATCAGGAGGTCCACGTCGAGGGTGAGGACGTCGTCGTTGGTGAGTTCCGCCTCGCTGCCCGCGAAGCCGACGACGCTCCCGGTCTCGTTTTTGTACTCCTTCGCCGCGACCGGGTCGAAGCCGTCGGCGTTGTAGATGCCGCCGCTCGAGTCGCTGACGGCGACGACGGTCGCGCCCATCTCGTCGATCAGTTTGGCGGCGATCCAGCCGGCGTTGCCGTAGCCCTGCACCGCGACGGTCGCGCCCTCGAGATCCTTGTCGAGGTAGTCGAACGCTTCGCGAGCGGCGATAACGGTCGAGCGACCGGTCGCCTCCACGCGGCCTTCGCTACCGCCGGAGTCGAGTGCTTTGCCGGTGATGACGCCCGGTTCGGTCGTGTTCTCGAGGTTCTCGTAGGTGTCTTTGATCCAGTTCATTTCCCGCTGGCCCGTGTTCACGTCGGGCGCGGGAACGTCACGGTCCTCGCCGATCAGGGGACGCAACTCTTTGGCGAACGAGCGGGTGAGTCGCTCGAGTTCCGCTTCGGAGTAGTCGTCGGGATCGATGACGATGCCACCCTTGCCGCCGCCGAGGGGAATGTCAACGATCGCGGTCTTGTACGTCATCCAGCCCGACAGCGCTTTGACTTCGTCGCGGGAGACCTGCGGATGGTACCGAATCCCGCCCTTGTAGGGGCCGCGGTCCCCGTTGAACTGCGATCGAAAGGCTTCGAATCGCTCGAGGTTACCGTCGTCGCGTTCGATCGTGAGGTTCGTCTCGAGGACTCGTTCGGGGTGTTTGAGCCGCTCGATCACGTCGTCGCCGATGTCGAGGTACGCGGCGGCGTCGTCGATCTGCGATTGCAGACTTTCGAACGGGTTGGCTTCGTCGGACATGGCAGTAGGTTCCGAGGAAACCAAAATAAACGTGGCGATGCCCCTCATAGGTCATAAGTTCCAATATAAGGTATCCAGGTTTGATTATATAATGGATGCCTGTCGTAACGGCAGCCGGCCTCCGAACGACGATACTGCATCGACGACAACGACGGAAGCGACCGCCCTCGAGCGGGATGGACCAGCATGGTGACGGACACCCCTCGTTCAGAGTGAAACCCGGTCGGCACACGTGTGGTGACGTCGATGTCTCGATCGGCCACGGGACGTGAAATCGTCCCACCCCCGGTTCAGACTGAAACGCAGTCGCCGAAACCGGACCGCTTTCAGTCTGAACGAGGGGTGGGGAGACGGGTATCGGTCTCCCGGAGTGGACGACGGGGCCCACACCCCCTGTTCAGAGTGAAAAGCAGCTGAACGGAGGTGGGGTTGGTGGACTGGCAGGCGGTACTGACATAGGGACCAGTTCGGTCGGTGGACTCGTACGAAGGACCTCCGCACCGCAGTTCAGTTCTTTGCCGCACTACAATCCAGTTCCTCAACTTGATTTTGGGTTCGATTCCGATTTTCCATCAGCTCTACGGATTGTTCCTCCATATCTGCGGATTATTCCGTCGATTCGGTGCGGTATTCCGTCAGTTCGATGTCGATTTCGTTCGCAAACTGTGTGAAGAACGCATCCATGAAACGCCAGCGAGACGTTCCAAGGCGGCGTCCAGATGGCGTATACAACTGCTCTAACCGCTCTTCTGCCCAGTCCCGAAGGAGAGTAATATCCGGGAGTTCCGAGGAAACTTCCCCGTCGACTGCCGGGGTATCGATCACCGCGTACGTCTCGCCTGCGCGTCCCGATCTCTCGCCGACGATACAGGCCATTCGAACGAGACCGACCGCGCCGGTCGCTTCCAGTTTATCCGCGTCGAAGAGTACCTCCGCCTCGAGCGTTTCCGGCTTCGGGGAGTAAGACCGAACGCTGTGCGTTCGAAGACAGTGCTGGATCGCATCGATTCGATCAGTTGCCACCGCTTCGGCCTCGAGCAGGGCTTTCCCTTCCGTTGGGGCCCATTCGCCGTGGTTTTCGATTATCCCACGTCGCTCCAGTGGGTGGCCGATGTCGTGTAACCACGCCGCTGCAGTCAGTACAGCTCTATCGACGGGTCGCTCGTGCTCGTCCGCCACTCGATTGGATAGAGCACAAATCCGGTTGGCATGGAACTGATCGTGTGCCGGGAGAGCGTCGTCGTAATACGGTAGCGATAGCGCTCGAGCGAGGGGGCCCAACTCCTAGTTCATAGCAAATCCGAACCATCCGGATATTATAAACCCCATATTCAGTTGACAGCACGAAGACCGGTGGCCGTCAGCCGGCAGTACGGAAACCGGTAGCTGCCGATGTCGATCGATTTCAGTCTGCACGAGGGGCTGGGCCCTCGTCCGACAGGACTTCAGTCTGCATCCGGCAACGTCTCCGAGAACCGCGAACCCGTCCGGGAACGGCTACGGACGGTCGCTACCCGGCCCTTATCAGTCTGAACTACCTTCCATAGTTTTATAACGAGTGTCTCCCAGAACAGAACTATGGCTGAGCAGACGGGTGGGGACCCGCTCTTCGAATCTCACGACCCCATCTTCGATCGAAAGGAACTCCTCCACGTCGGTCACGTGCCCGACGAGGACCGGATCGTCGGGCGCGATGACGAGATCCAGTCCGTCGCCGCCGAAGTCGGTGCCATCACGCGAGGTGATCCCCCGAACAACGTGATGATCTACGGGAAGACCGGCACCGGAAAGAGCCTCATCTCCCGGCACGTCGCGACGCGGGCCCAAGACGCCGCGCAGGGCAACGACATCGACTGTGGTGTTCTCTACGTCGACTGTTCTGAGGCGAACACGGAAACCCGGACGACGCGACAGTTGGCCCTGAGTCTGAAAGAGCAAACCGAGTACCAACAGAACATCCCGCTTCGGGGGGTCGGGACCATGGAATACTACCAGCATATCTGGGGCATTCTCGAGGACTGTTTCGACGCGGTCATCGTCATCTTAGACGAGATCGACAAACTCGACAACAGCAATATCTTGATGCAACTCTCCCGCGCTCGCGAGGCGCGAAAGACCGACGCCTACATCGGCGTCATCGGGATCAGCAACAAGGTCCAGTATCGTGAGACGCTCGACGAACGCATCGATAGCAGCTTCGGCCATCGGGAACTGTTCTTCCATCCGTACGACGCCTCGCAGCTCCGCGAGATCATGCGCAATCGCGAGGACGCCTTTCAGCCCGACGTTCTTGAGGACGGAACGATCGAACTCTGTGCCGCTCTCGCGGCCAAGAAACATGGCGACGCGCGGAAGGCGATCGAGATCCTCAAGGAAGCCGGCGAACTCGCCCGACGCATCGGTAGCGAGACGGTTTCGGAGGACCACATCCAGCAGGCCCAGGAGGTTGCCGAAATCAATCGCATCGAGGAACTCACCAGCGGGGCGACCGTCCACGCGAAACTCGCCCTGTACGCGCTCGCGAGTTGCATCATCACCGGCGATCGGGAGACGTACAAGACGCGAGAAGTGTACGAGCGCTACGTCGGGATCTGCGAACTGGTCGCCACCGATCCGATCACCGAGAACGGACTCTACCGACAGTTAAAAGAACAGGCGTTTCTGGGCGTCATCGAATCCGAGAAGACCGGTGGCGGACGATCACAGGGGAGTTACCTCTTACACCGTCTCGTAACCGATCCGAAACACATCGTCAAGGCGGTTCGTCGGGACGCCTCGCTCGAGGATCTCCCGACGTACGACCGACTCCGCGAGACCAGTCCATCGACGGGAAACCGTGATACCGATCTCACCAGCTTCTCGTGAGGGAACTGGCCTCGATACCGGGGTCGGTCTCGAGAGAGGGGTAGTCCGAAAGTGGGGTAGTCCCGAGAGAGGGGGCAGCCCGAAGGCGGGGACAATACCTTAACTGAGCCGGCCCCGGCACCGGAATTGCCACCGTAACCGAAGCAGCGAACGGTGGGGGCACCCTCGCACCCACGCTTTCACTCTGAATCGGGGGTGGGGGCCCCATGGATCGAAACGAACCGGGCAGTCGGTCTCGAATCGGACGTCGCGATAGAAGGCCGTAGATCTCCGGTTACGCTGGTTCGACGAGTTCGGACCGGTCCCGGGACCGGCGGTCGACGACGGAGCCGCAGTCGGTACAGACGAGCAGTCGCTCGTCGCCGACGGTCGTGGTCTCCCAGTCGCCGGAGATCGGACTCTCGTGGTCACACTCCGGACAGAAGAGGACGGCTTTTCGCTGCACTGGCGGCGGATACGAATCGTCGTGACACGTGTCGGTTGTCATTGCTGCCAGTAGGGGTTCGACGTGAATAGGAGTTGCGTGAGACGATTGCCCGTGCCGAACTGTCGCCGTCCTCGGCAGCCCCAGTCGACTCAGCGCTTCGGTTATTCCGTCGACATTCATCCCGTCGAGACGATCATCTCGTCGGGGAAAACGGTCTTACGGAACGTCGCGTTTCATACTGCATCCCGGCAGGCGGTGGCGCGCACTGGACCGCGGTGAGCGAGCGGCGAACCGCGGTCCGATCATGTGCGAGGGATGAGTGAGCGACCGGGGGGAGCGAACGAATCGGTTGGGGAGGGTGTGGCGATCCCCTGTAACTTTGACCGTCCTATGCGTGCGTTGGCCCCTTTTAGACGTCTCGACCCCTTTCAAGGTTCTCGATCGATACTTCTCGAGGGAGAGACACGTTTTTGTGTACACTGCGCCACTCCGAACGTATGAGCGAACTGAACGACGAGGCGTTGCCGGTCGACGAGACGGTCGGACACGAGCGCCGACGGCCGATCTCCGAGAGCGACGGGCAGGGCTGCCGTGGGCCGTCCACGACCAAGCGGCTACCGCACCCCCGCACAGAATTCGCGACCGACACCATCGGCTGGGCCGTCCGCCCGCTGACGTGCGAGCAGGCTGCCGCGGACGGGGGCGGGGCAGAGTCGTGACGACCGCCGAAACCGCGGCCGGAGACGCCGAGGTGGACCTCGCGTGGCTCTCGCTGGACGACGACGAGACGGTGATCTGGGCCGGCGGCCCGGACCGGCGAACGCTCATCCCGGCGTTCGTGGTCGGGCTCCCGCTTTCGATCGTCCTGATCGGACTCGTCATCATCGCCAGCGAGTACCTCCGCGTGACGAACACCCACTACGTCGTGACGAACCGCGCGCTGTACGAGAAAACGGGGGTGCTCTCGCGGGACGTCAAGCGGATCGAACACGGCAAGGTGCAGGACATCTCCTACAGCCAGAGCGCCCTGGGGACGCACTTCGGCTACGGAACCGTCGAGGTCAGTACCGCCGGCGGCTCCGGCGTCGAAATGGCGTTCAAATCGGTTCCCGATCCGAGGGCCGTCCAACAGCACATCAGCGACCGGATCAAACGCGAGCGCGGCGACTCCGGGACCGACCGGACGACAGACGACGTGCTCGAGGAGATCCTCACCGAACTCCGAGCGATTCGGGCGGCCGTTGACGGCGACGGCAACGGGGGCGGTCGATCCACCGTCGAGACCGGCGCGACCGACGACCACCACTACGAGTATGACGAGGACCAGTCCGTCTGAGCCCGACGCGGGATCGGAAGCGAGATCGAAAGCGAGTGCCGAGAGCACGCCACACTCCGGGGATTCCGCCGCGTCCGTTCCGCCGTGGCTGCCGCTCGAGGAGGGCGACCGCGTCCGTTGGCAGGCTGGTCCGCGAGTTCAGACCGTCGTCCCGTGGGCCGTCGTGGCCCTCGTCGGAACGGTGCTCCTTCTGGCCGCCGTCGCCGTCGAGTGGTTGCCGATCCTCGCGGTCGTCGGCGTCCCGGCCGTCCTCGCACCGGCGCTGTGGCAGTACGCCCGCGTCTCGCAAACGGCGTTCGTCGTCACGGACGGGGTCGCCGCCACGCGGCGCGGCGTCCTCGGGCGAACGGTCCGGATCGTCTCCCTCGAGCGGGTCCAGAACACGACCGTCGAACAGGATCCGGTGGGTCGCTACGTCGGGTACGGGACCGTCACGATCGAGACCGCGGGTGGCTCACTGCTTCGGTTCCGGAATATCGAGCGGCCGGGCGAGATTCGCGACCGACTCGAGGCGGAACGCGACCGACTGACCGGTAGCGAGGTCCCGGGGGGACGCGACCAGTGGGAGGCGGTCCTCGCCGAGGTCCGGGCGTGGCGACGCGCCCTCGAACACGATGCGTAGCCGGCGCGCCGGTCGACGGGGATCGCAGTCAGAGCGCGCTCGAGATCGCATACACGTTGAGAACGGTGGCGGCCAGCCACGGCACTGCGAGGCCAGCCGGCACGATCGGGCGGTACTTGTGCTCGAGGAGGAGTCGACAGATCAGTCCGACACCGACCGCGAAGGCCTTCAGGGCGAGCATGCCGGCCAGGCCGTGGCCCTCGATCGCCCCGCGAGCCGCCGGGTTCGATTCGGAGAGTCCGATACGGAGACCGACGAACGTCGTGACGATGTCGGCGGCCAACGCCAGGACGACGACACCCCAGAGCAGTCGCTCGAGGTCGACCGGCGTCACGTCGCCCGGGAGGCGGTGGCGCAGGAACGCACCCTCGGAACTCATAGGCTCCCCGCCGGAGTCGAACCGGACCGTCGCACCCCAGAGAGCACGCGTCGGTTCGCTCACGCGGGGTATTGTTATGCCAGGCGTAGGATGTCCCGGGTCTCGAGTAAGTACTCGTAACTTCCGACCCGGTCGCTCGACGCGAGCGAGACGGGACGACAGACAGCGGCGGACGATCGGAGACTCGTATCGCGTTCCCATCCGGTAGGGACGCCCCGATGTCTTCGTCGACATGGAATCGGGCGGTCGGTTTGCCGTCCGAAATCGGCGGTGCATGGAGAGTAAGAACATATTGAACGATTCGGAGACGACTTCCGCGCCTCCGTCGGCGGCGTCTGGAACGATCAGCAACCCGTAATCGGAACGTAACTCGAGCGACGGGCCGTCGTCGACCCCGTCGGTGGACGGACGGGACTCGACGGCGATCGGAACGGAGGAACGAGCGGCCGGTTCGCGCCCGTGGGTTGCCGCTAATCACGGCGTTCGCCGCGAGGAATGAGGATCGCGGTCGCGGCGCGGACCGACCGATCGACCGTGTTCGTCTCCGTGATCACCGGCACGGAGACGACGCGTACTGGGACGGGGACCGACACGAACGCTCGGGTGCAGTTGGACAGCCATTATAGTGCGGTCCCGGGTCGGAAGCGTACTCGGAGAGCGGTCGTCGGTCCGCTCGAACGGGGCGCGACCGGCGTCGTTCCGGGGGACGATATCCTCGGCGGCACCTGCAGGCAGAACCGCTTTACTTCGATTTGTCGTTCCCTGCAATGGTTATCGATCCCGTGTCCGTGCACAGACGCGTTGGCGGAACGGGGCGCACCGCGACCGAACACCTGCAACGCGGCATGTTGGAAGTCAGCACCGAGCGTCTCGTCCGGCGACTCGGGACGCTTCGCGACCGGGTCGAAACGGGAATGGACCGGCGGGAGTTCCTGCGAACCGTCGTCAGTGGCGGGTTCGCCGTCGGGATGGCCCAGTGGCTCGGCGTCGACGATTTCCTCGCCGCGGACGACGGCGAGGTCCCCGTCGTCACCGCCCTCGTCAGGGACGACCCCGACGATCCGTGGTCCGTTCGGGAACGGACGCGCCTCGTCCCCGCCGAGTGGTACGCCGCGGTCGAAAAGGCCTTCGAGCTAAACGACCTGCTCGCCCGAACGGCGTTCACCGGCTACCTCGGCAGTGCGGTCGTTCCGGGGGACTATGAGAGCGGTACCGCGACCGTCTCCGTCGGTCTCTCGAGCGACGGTCACTCTCTCACCGAAATGCTCGGCGAGGTGGCAGCGGGGATCGACATCGACGCCGAGACGATCATCGATGTCGAGGAGATTCAGGACGGACCCGAGTCCCGGGAGCCGACCTTCGTCGACGCCGCGATCGACGGCGGCGTTCCGAGCGGCGTCGCCTGCGAAACCCCGTCGAGCATGGCCACGCTCGGGCCGGCACTGTACGACCCCGACAGCCGGCAGCGGTTCTTCGTGACGGCCGACCACGCCTTCGGCGAGGAGCACGACGCGGCCGACGATGCCCTCCTGTTGCCCCGGGCGGGCGACGATCCCGTCGAACTGGGAACCGTCGTCCGCTACCACCCGGTCGAAGACGTCGCCGCGGTCGAACCCAACGGCTGGCTCGAGCCCACGAGCAGGATCGCAGCACCGTCACAACCCCGCGTGCGCGGCCAGTTCACCAAGTTCGGACTGGCCGATCTCGTCGCTCGCGACGAGGAACTCGAGAAGGTCGGTGCCCTGAGCGGCCACACGACGGGGAAGATCCAGGGTATCGACGCGGTCACCTGCTTCACCGACGATTTCTGTCGCCACGGACAGATCCGGTGGGGCGGCGAGATGGATTTGACCGACGGCGACAGCGGCTCCGTGAGCTACCACCGTGACCCCGACGGCGAGGACGGCGACGTGCTCGTCGCCGGGTTCAACAACGCCCGCACCTGGTGGCCCGGACAGAGCTACGTCTGGGGCGTCGGTGCCTATCGACTGACCGAGAACCATGGCTATCACTTCTAACCGCCGTCGGCCGCCACGGTTGCGGACGACCGACCGATCGCGACCCCCAGTTGAAAATGAGTAACGACACCCAACGATCCGCTCGTTCCGGCCGCGGTCTCGTCCGGACTGTCGCGAGCGGTCTCCTCAGGATTTTCGCTGACTTGCTCGCCATCTCGCTGTGGGTACTGTTTCTGACGCTGTTGTTCCTCGAGACCGGCTGGCCCCGCTGGGCGTTCTACGCGCTGCTCGTGGTCGGCGTCGGGGGGTACGTGACCGTGACGGCGGCCTGGACGGGAGACGGCGACTAGTACCAGCCGGAACCAGCAAACGGCCCCCGGCCGCAGCGACTACGCGAGCGCCGCCTCGAGCCGGTCGATCAACTCGTCGTTCCCGACGTGGAGCGGCGTCCGGTCGTGGAGGGCGTCGGGCTCGACGGTGAGCAGCGACTGCGTCCCGTTCGAGGAGCGCCCGCCGGCCCGCTCGACGACGTAGCCGATCGGGTTCCCCTCGAACTGGAGTCGGAGTTTGCCCTCCGGTCGGGACTCGAGGGCGGGGTAGCCGAAGGTGCCGCCGTAGGTGAGCACCTGGTTGACGTCGCCGATCAGCGCGCCGCCGTAGCGGAGTTTGAGTTCCGATTCGATCTCGCGGGCGTACGCGCGGAAGTCGTCGGGCCAGTCGGGAACGCGACCGCCGAAACCGTAGACGACCGGCTCCGCGGGGATGGTGAGATCGCGCTCGACGACCGTTCGCTCGCCGCCGGAGAGTTCGTACTCGGTGACGGTCTCGTCGGTCGCGAGCACCATCGTCGTGATCGGGCCGTAGAGGACGAACCCGGCGGCGACGAGCGCGTCGCCGCGGGCCGGAAGCGCGGCGTCGTAGACCCCGAAGATCGTCCCCATCGTGTTGTTTGACGTGAGGTTCGAAGAGCCGTCGAGCGGGTCGACCGCGACGGCGTACGCGTCGGTCGTCGCGGGATCGTCGCCGCAGTCGACGACCGCGGCGCGTTCCTCGCTGGCGTACTGACCGATGCCGCCGATCCCGGTGAGACGATCGCCGAGCAGTTCGTCGGCCCAGACGTCGGCCTCGGCCTGCGTCTCGCCGCTGGGGTTCTCCTCGTCGACCGTCCCGCGGCGTCCGATCAGCCCCTGCCGGATCTCGGTCGCCGACCGGCCGATCGTCGCCACGACGGTCTCGACGACTGGGTCGGACACCGTCATCCTATTCGGTCGCCTCGAGCGCGGCGTCGGCGGTCGCCTCCTCGTAGATGACGTCCTCGAGCGCGTCGAGGATTCGGGTCGGGTCCTCGCGCTGCCAGATGTTGCGGCCGACCGCGAGCCCGCTCGCGCCGGCGGTGATGGCGGCCTCGACGGTCGAACAGAAGTCGTAGTCGGACGTCTTCGAGCCGCCGCTCATGACGACTTTCATGTCACCCGCGGCCTTGCAGGCGTGTTCCATCGCGTCGGCGCTGCCGGGGTACTTGACCTTCGCGATGTCGGCACCGACCTCGAGAGCGATACGGGTCGCATAGGAAATCGTCCCGGGTTTGGTGTCGTTTTTGAGCCCCTGGCCGCGGGGGTAAGACCACATGACGACCGGGAGGTCGTACTCGCGGGCTTTCTCCTGTACCCGACGGAACTCCTCGTACATTTCGACCTCGTGGTTCGAGCCGCTGTAGACGGTAAAGCCGACCGCATCGGCGCCGAGTTCGGCCGCGTAGTCGACCGAGCAGTTGATCGCGGAATCGGGCTCGCCCATCCACATGTTCGACGTCCCGTTGAGCTTCAGGAGGAGATTGACGTCGTCCTCGTAGCTGGGGTAGTATCCCTCTGCGATCCCCTTCTGGACGGCCATGGTGGTGACGGCGTCGTGAGTTGCCGTCTCGAAGACCGTCGCCGGATCGAGTTTCTCCGGTACTTCCTCGAAGTCGACCGGGCCGTGCTCTAACCCGTGGTCCATCGCCAGAATCAGTGACTTGCCGTCGCGAACGATCGGAGAGTCGTCGATCGGAATCATCTGTTAGACGGTCCAACGGGTCGCTATAAATCTCTGATGGTCCGTGTTATCGAAATTGAGTATAAAAGTAGTAATTGATGCGATTTCGACCGACGAACGTGATGAGCGGCTGACTTATCGGGCCGGAATCAGTCCGGGAAACCGACGGATCGGTACCAGTCGAATCGACTCCGGTGCCGAGTCCCGCCCGTCGATCATCCAGTCGCGGCGTGAGTCGCTCGGGAGCCGTTTCGATCCTCGCCGCGGCCGCGTCGGTTCGCTCAGCTTCCGAGCAGTTCCCGCGCGTTGTGTCGCCACGTCCGGACGTGAAGGATGTTCAGCTCGAGGACGGTGGCGACCGCCATCGCGTCGATCGTCGCGAGTCGCTCCGCCGAGCGGATGCCGGCCTCGGCCAGCGCGTCGGCGTCGTCGGGGCCGACGCCCGTGACCGCCGTGACCGGCGTCGGCCTGGGATACGGCCGCTCCGACGGGCGCTCGCGCTCGACCGCGACGGGTGCCGAGTGATCGTACTCGAAGGCTTGCCAGTCCTCGCCGTCGCTGACGGCGATCCACTCGCGCTCGGCATCGCCCAACCCTCGCACTTCGCTCGAGCGCCGGTCGAGGTCGCCTTCGCTTTCAAACGACCAGGGCAGCGAGTAGCGCCGGCGGAGGGTGTCCGCGACCGGTTCGTCGACGCCCGCGTCGAGTAACATGCGGTAGGAGTACTCCTTGTCGGCGATCGTGGCCGGATCGATATCGACCGCCTCGAGAACCTCGCGCTCGTCCGGTTCGATCGCCGCGTCGGTCGTTGGCTCGATGTCCGCGTCCGTCGCGGCGTCGGCCGCTTCGAACAAGTCCGCCTCGTCGAACTCGAGTTCGACGGGAGCGCCGGCAGCGGTGGCCGAGTCACCGTCGTCGCTGACGTCGACGGTGATTCCGATATCGACGACACGGCCCCCCTCGTCGCTCTCAGTCGTCCCCGTATTCGTGTCGCTGACGACGTTTTTTTCGCTCACGCGAGTCACCGGTTGTCCGTAGCTCACACTGTCCCGTCTTGAAACTTATCCTCGACCGCCGCGTCCGGAGCGACCGGCGGCGGAACCCGGCAGCGACGGGCATCGATGCGGGGAATCGAACTTGGCGATCGCCACCCGTCTCTCGCGTCGAGAACTTTCCCTGGGAGAAGCTATTTAGTGTTGATACGCGAGTTTCGAAACGATGCGCCGCACTCGACTCGCGTTCTGCTGTTGGTTCGTCGTCGGCACCCTCTGTGTCACCGCCGCTGCTGGCGCGCCCCCTCCAATACAGCTCTGTGGGGTCTGTGGCCCGAGCACCGGGAACGAGGCCGCGATCGCGGGTGCGACCGGTCACGGCACGCTCGACATCTATATCGACGATGCCGGAGACTCCCGGTGGGAGGCCCGCGTCCCGGTCACCGAGACCGCCGCCGAGCGCTACCGGACGAACGCGACCGCGCTCGAGGCCGCGGTCGACGACGCCTGGGCGCGGTACCACGCGGCCGACGGCGACGTCCGAACGGTCGACTCGCGTCTCGAGGACGAAACGGTCGTCGTGAATTACACCGTCGACGATGTCGCGAGCCGCGGCGTCGGCGACGCGTGGCTCGTCGAGTACTTCGCCGTCGGCACGTCGAACACCCGGTACGGGAGGGTGGCCGATCGGGTGACTGTCCACACCCCAGAGGGGACCGAAATCACGAACCGCGTCCCCGCCGCCGAGATCGACGGGACCGCCGCAACGTGGACGGACGACGCCGAGTTCGACGAGCAGACGTACCTCACCTACGGCAGCGGCGGCGTCCGCGGGACGGTGACCGGCTACGCCACGATCGGGCTCGAGAGGGGCCCGACGGCGCTCGATCACGGCGTGAGCGGCGGTCTCTTCCCGGCCGTCTTGCTTGGACTCGTTGGCGTCGTGATCGGTCGCATCGACACGGGGATCGATGCCTTCGACGCCGCGACGCTCGAGCGGCTGATCGTCGCCGTCGGTGCCGTCGGCGCGGGTGGCTTCCTCGTCGTCGGCGTCGCCGCGACCGGTGCCGACCCCGCGCCGGGTGCCGTCGCACTGGCCGCACTCGGGGTCGGCTACGCCCTGCTCGGGAGTACGGCCCGCCGGTTCGGTGACGGACTCGAGACTCGCGGACTGGTCGGGCTGTCAATCCTCGCGACGGTCGCCGCCACAGGGGTAACCCTCCTGCTCGCCGGCCCGCCGGTGTACGCGTTCCCGCTCTGTTTCGGTGCGGCCACCGCGCTCTGTCTCCCGATCGGGTACGCCGCCGAGCGCGGGCGATTCCCGATCGGGCTCGTCGCGGTCGCCGCACTCACACCGGTCGTCGCGATTGCGAGCATCGCTCCCGTCTCCCTGTTCGGATACGGACCGGCCGTCTACGGCGTCCTCCTGGTGCCATGGGTCGGAAGTGTCGCGGTCTTTGGCTACCCGCTCGCACTGCTCGGCCGGCGGCTAGCGCTCGGCGTCGACTGAGCGATCTCGCGGGCAGTTCCGACGCGAGACCGAGCGTCCCGACACCGGCGCTACTCGAGGAATCGCGCACCGGCGTCGACGTCCGCTGGCGGCATGGCACACTGATCCTTCTTGCCGAACCAGCGATAGCGGCGCGCGGCGACGAAGTCGTAGCCCCAGTCACGGAGCCGTTGCGGGAGGAAGCGGAACGGACCTAGCAGGGCGTAGGGGCCGCCGAGGAGCCGCGCGATGCGAATGACCGCGTCCGATTTGACGTAGCAGTCCTCGCCCTCGATCAGGACGACGGACTCGAGGTCGTCGGTCGGGAGGTCGTGCTCGGCGAGCAACTCCGTACCAACGTCGGACTGGAGGGAGGCAAAGCGGAACTGCCCCTCCGTATCCCGGGGGAGAACGAACTGGACGAACCCGTTACAGAGGTTACAGACGCCGTCGAAGAGGATAATCGGGCCGTCCGGGACAGCCGAACTCATTGGATACGTGTCAGTACGTCCCGACGCGAGTTCAACGTACCGGTCGGCGAGGGCTCGCCCGCTACTGGTGGAGCGGCTGTTCCGCCATCTTGCTGCGGAGTTCCTCGAGTCGAGAGCGGGAGACGCCGTCCTCGAACTGCTGGAGGAGGGCGAACACTTCCGCTCGAGAGACCTTGACGTCGCCCTCGCGGACGACGTCTTCGGGGCGCTCGCGCAGTTCTCGGAGCGTTCCGACGGCGAGCAGGTAGGGGATCGCCCACGCCGAGAGGCGGTTGCCGTTGTGTTCGGGGACGACTTCGAGGTAGCGCTGGGCGTCGTCGAGGTAGCTCTCGGCGCGGCCTGTCACCCGCTTGATGACGTTCGTGACGCCACCGTGGTGGGCCTCGTCGGTGACTGCCTCGACGTCGACGTCCTCCGCCGCGAGCCACTCGGCGGGGAGGTAGACGTTGTTCTCCTCGTGATAGTCGTCGTCGACGTCCTTGGCGATGTTGACAAGTTGCAAGAGGAGGGCGAACGACCGGGCGTTTTCCCGCATCTCCGTCGCCCGTTCCTGCGAGGTGCCGCGAGCGACCAGCCCCGTGATCAGGGTACCGACGGTCCCGGCAGCGTACCAGCAGTACTCCTCGAGTTCCTCGATCGTCTGGAGCCGCAATCCGCCCTCGGTGGAGTACCGGTCGGTGAACATCGCCATGCCGTCGACGAGTTCGCGGACCGGTTCGCGCATGATTTCGCGGGGCTCCTCGTCGAGCGATTCGAAGGTCCGCAGTACCCGCGGCGTCTCGGCGACCACGTCCCAGTCGTCGGTTCGATCCTCGGGAATCCACGGCTCGACGTCGTCCATGAAGGCCGTGATCGATTCCTCGGCGTCCGGATCGAGCAGTCGGTCGTATTCGGCGAGGAGTTCGGTCTGTGCGTCCGGCGGGATATGCCCCGCATCCTCGATCGTGTCTGCAATCCGACAAAGGAGGTACCCGATACAGATGTGTCTCGCCATCGGCTCCTCGAGCCGATCGATCGTGATCGAAAAAGTCCGCGAAACGCCGTGAACCGCGTCGTAACACCACTCGAGATCGGCGTCGGTGGGAGGTTCGGGCTGGCCCGTGGTCATCTACTCGTGTTCATTTCGTGACCCCCGGGGAAAAACGCCGCGGTCGCGGCGTGCTCTTCCGGCCGGCGGAAATCGGGACGGCGCGGCGACTCGGAGCACCCGCTCTCGGCGCCGGACGACACAACCGGTATGTGGCCGAGCGACGAAACGACGGCCGTGAGCCAGACCATACTCATCGCCGGATCGCACGGTCAGGTCGGACAGCACGTCACGGAACTGCTCGGCGAGAGCGAGCGGACCGCTCGAGCGATGATCCGAACGGAATCGCAGGCCGACGAGATGACCGCCCGCGGCGGGGAGCCGGTCGTCGCGGATCTGACCGGGGATGTCGAGCACGCGGTCGAGGGTTGTGACGCGATCGTCTTCGCAGCCGGCTCCGGCGGGGACGACGTCTACGGCGTCGACCGCGACGGCGCGATTTCCCTGATCGACGCGGCCAGCGAAGCGGGCGTCGACCGGTTCGTCATGCTCAGTTCGATGGGCGCCGACGAGCCGGCGGCGGGACCCGAGCCGCTTCGGGACTACCTGATCGCCAAAGCCGAAGCCGACGAGTACCTCCGCACGAGCGATCTGACCGAGACGATCGTTCGCCCGGGCGAACTGACCACCGACCCCGGAACCGGCGAGATCCGAGCGGGCAACGGGCTCGATCCGGATTCCGGTTCCATTCCCCGCGAAGACGTCGCACGGACGCTCGTGACCGCGCTCGACTTCGAGCCGGTGTACGGGGAGACGTTCGAAATCCTGTCGGGAGCGACGCCGATCGAGGACGCGCTCGCGACCGTCGGTTCGAGTTGAGGCAGGGCTCGAGCAACGGTACAGCGTCGACGAACCGGCATCGAACGCCGTTCGCACGGGTCGTCCGGAGATACGACCGTTGTCGTGGGGTTCTCGCTTCCCGTAAATGCCGTATCCGTGGAACTGGCTGTCACACTACTGTCCTCGTCGGCTCGGGCATCTGAACCGCATCGGTTATTTTTCTCTAGATGTCCGTTCATCCTATTCGGGTCGGAACGATCGGAAATCCGGTCATAGCAGTGTGTGTATGAAAAGAATAATACAGTCATTGTGCTACAGTAGAACACGAAGATGCCAGGCGGAACAGATCAAACACTTCGGCCGTTCTTGTGGCGTGCGACAAACCTCTATTCCGACACGGAAATCGTCTCCCGGAACCACGACGGGATGCAACGATACACCTACAGCGAGTACGAGGGGCGAACGAGCCAGCTCGCGAACGCCCTCGACGAGTACGGGATCGAGAGCGGCGACCGCGTCGGGACCTTCTGTTGGAATCACTCGCGTCACTTCGAGACGTACTTCGCCGTCCCCTCGATCGGCGCACAACTCCACACGATCAATCCCCTGCTTCCGGACGCCCACATCCAGTATATCGTCGACAACGCCGACGACGAACTGATCTTCGTCGACCAGTCGCTCGCGTCGAAACTCGCCGGTGCCGTCGCCGATGCCGACGACGAGTTCGATGGCGTCGACTTCGTCGTCATGGGACACGAGGCGGCCGACGATCTCGAGGCGACGCCGTACGAGTCGTTCATCGAGGGCCACGCGACCGACTACGACTGGCCCGACGTCGACGAGGACCAGCCCGCGGGGATGTGTTACACCTCGGGGACGACCGGGAACCCGAAAGGCGTCGAATACACCCAGCAGATGCTCTGGAGCCACACGATGGCGTCCCAGACGCCACAAGGGATTCCGATGGCCGACGACGACGTCGTCATGCCCGTGGTCCCGATGTTCCACGTCAACGCCTGGGGGATGCCGTTTACGGCGACCGCGGGCGGAGCCAAACAGGTCTTCCCCGGCCCCTCCCCGGAGCCAGAAGACCTCGCGACCCTCATCGAAAACGAGGGCGTGACCATCAGCGCCGGCGTCCCGACCGTCTGGCTGGGACTGATGGAGTACTGCTCGGAGCACGACGTCGACCTCTCGACGCTCGAGACAGTCATCGTCGGCGGTTCGGCGGCACCGAAATCGATGGTCGAGTGGTTCGACACTCAAGGCGTCGAGGTGCTTCACGCCTGGGGCATGACCGAGATGGCCCCGATCGGCTCGGTCTCTCACCTCAAATCCGATCTGGCGACTGCGGACTACGACACCCAGGTCGAAAAGCGCAGCAAACAGGGCCTCGTGGTCCCCGGCCTCGAGTTCAAAGTCATCGACGACGACGGCGAGGAGATCGTCTGGAACGGGCAGGAGTTCGGCGAACTGTGGATCCGCGGGCCGTGGGTGACGACGGAGTACTTCGAGCGCCCCGAGGCCAACGAGGCGGACTTCGAGGACGGCTGGCTCAAGACCGGCGACGTCGTTACCGTCGACAAGGACGGCTACATCAAGATCGTCGACCGGGAGAAGGACGTGATCAAATCCGGCGGCGAGTGGATTTCGTCGGTCGAACTCGAGAACGCGATCATGGCCCACGACGGCGTCGCCGAGGCGGCCGTCGTCGGCGTGCCCCACGAGCGCTGGCAGGAACGACCGGTCGCGTTCGTCGTGCCCGCCGAGGGAGCGGATCGCGAGACGCTCGTCGACGAGATCAACGAACTACTCGCCGACGAGTATCCCAAGTGGTGGCTGCCGGACGAGATCGAGTTCATCAAGGAAGTGCCCAAGACGGCAACGGGCAAGTTCTCGAAGAAGGACATCCGCGAGGAGTACGCCGACCAGTCCCTGGTCGAGGGACAGGTTCCGGACGAGGCTGCCCCGGACCGGAACTGACTGCAGTCACGGTTCGTTTTCGCCGGGAGCCACGACAGCCGTCGCCAGCGTCGGGACGCCGGACGCCTCGGTGACACAGGCGGGGAGCCGAGTCCGTCGCTGCCGATCCGTGGCCCACGAGTGGCCGATTTCCCTCCCGCGACTGACACGGGACGGACGGAAGAAAGAACAGTAAAGGGTAATGATTCCTAATGCGGCGATATGGACTTTGGACTATCGGCCGAGCAGCAACAGATTCGAGACATGGTGTCGGAATTCGTCGACGAGGAGGTCGTCCCGGTCGCCGAGGAGATCGACCACGAGGACGAGTTCCCCGCCGACCTCGTCAGTGAGATGGCCGACCTGGGGCTGATGGGGATGCCCTTCCCCGAGGAGTACGGCGGCGCCGGACTGGACTATCACTCGTATGCGATCGGGCTCGAGGAGATCGCTCGAGGCTCGGGCGGGCTGGGGACGATCGTCGCCGCCCACACGTCGCTGGCCGGGAACATGCTCTACGAGTTCGGCGACGAGTCCCAGAAGGAGGAGTATCTCACCCCCGTCGCGGCGGGCGAGGACGTCGGCGCGTTCGCACTTTCGGAGGCCGGCGCGGGCAGCGACGTGCCGGCGATGGAGACCACCGCCGAGAAGGACGGCGACGAGTACGTCATCAACGGCGGGAAGCTCTGGATCTCGAACGGCTCCGTGGCGGACACGGTCACGCTCTTCGCGAAGACCGACCCCGATGCGGGCAACAAGGGCATCTCGTCCTTTATCGTCCGCCCCGAGGAGGACGACGGCTTCATCGTCGAAGGCACCGAGGACAAACTCGGCGACAAGGGCTGTCCGACCGCCGAGCTCCGATTCGACGACCTTCGAATCCCGGACTCGCGGCTGCTCGGCGAGGAGGGCGACGGCTTCGTCCACGCGCTGAAGACCCTCAACGGCGGCCGGATCACGATCGCCGCCCGCGGCGTCGGCATCGCCCGCGCGGCCTTCGAGGAGGCCCGCGACTACGCCAACGAGCGCGAGCAGTTCGGCCAGCCGATCGGCGAGTTCCAGTCGATCAAGCACAAGCTCGCCGACATGGACACGAAGATCCAAGCCGCCAAGATGCTCATGCACAAGGCCGCCGACAAGAAAATCCGCGGCGAGAACTACATCAAGGACGCCGCTCAGGCCAAGCTCTACGCCTCCGAAGTGAGCCGGGAGGTCGCCAACGAAGGCATCCAGATCCACGGCGGCTACGGCTACACCAAGGACTTCGCCGCTCAGCGGTTCTACCGGGACGCCAAGCTCAACGAGATCTACGAGGGCACCAGCGAAGTGCTCCGGAACACGATCGGCGATCAACTGCTCGAGGAGTAGCCCCCCGACTTCCCGCGTCAAGAGCCTGCGGCTTGCGGATCGACCATCCGACTGCTTTGCCGATCGCCTTTGTTCCGCATTCTTTCGGCATGTTTATAACGGTGCTGGGTACAGTGAACCTATGGACCGTACGGAGCTGTTCCTCGCGATCATCGCGTATACGCTGATCGTGCGAACGTTCGGCGAGAAAGCCGAGGCCGCGATGCTCCCGCTGTTCGTCTTGCTGTTCGCGCTCCCGATCTACGTCGTCGTCCATCTCTACAGGAATCCCTCGCTCGAGTGACGACACGGCACGCCAGCCGGAGCCGCCACACCGGTGTCGTCAGTCCCCGTCCTCGAGACAGTCCACCACCCAATCGTAGTGTGCTCGGACTCGCCGCTCCCCGCCGTCGGTCAGCGCGTAGACATCGTGCAGACCCTCGGTCCGCTTCTCGACGATTCCCGCGTCGACTAGCGCCGACAGCGAGCCGTAGAACGACTTCGGCTCGAGTCGGTCGTCGTAGTGGGACTCGAGGCGCGATTTCAGCTGTTGCCCCCGCAGTTCGCCGTCGGCGGCGGCGAGCAGGAAACAGATGTCTCGGCGACGGCCGCTTCGAAGCCACTTGGTCATACGGTCCGTCCGTACGACGGGCGCTCGAACGTTACGGTTGCCGCGTTCACTCGGACGCGAGACGCCGCCGAAGGGTCGCGACGACCGTCCACGCGAGGCCGCCGAGGGCGGCCGTGCCGACCAACGGGCCATCGCCGAGCTCGAGGACGGCGGTGCCGCCGGGTCGGTGGTCGTGACGGACGAGCAGCCAGCCCCGCTCGGGGGCCCCGAGGACGACGTCGCCGGAGCCGAATGCGAGCGAGAGCAACACCGCGAGGAGGGCGTAGGCCGCGACCGCAGCGAGGGTGCCCACGCTGCCGGTCAGGAACCGCGAGAGCAGCGTCGTCCCGGGGAGACGGCTCACCTGCTCGTCGGTGCCGTAAATCCCGAAGCCCCGCACGCCGTCCGGGGGGTCGCCGACGCGAACGTCGGCGGGGTACTGACAGAGGACGGCGGCCATCCAGAGGTCGCCGATCGAGCCGGCCGCGTTCGCCGCCAGCGGGACGATCAGCAGCGGCGTGGGGACGACGACCATCGCGGCGAGGCCGACAACCGTGATCACGACGAACGGCGCGAGCAGGGCGACGAGCAGTTGGTTCCGCGTGTAGTTCGCGTCGCTGGTCTCCGCGTAGGCGTACGGCAACACGAAATAGGAGACGCCGATCCCGTATCGCGGCGTATCGCCGTAGCGGGCCATGAACACGCCGTGAAGCAGTTCGTGCGGGACGACGACGCAGACGAGCAGTCCGATGGAGACGGCGATCCAACTCACTACCGTCGGCGGCGAGGACGGCGCGATCACGATCGGCTCGAGCGAGGTCCCGCGGAGCCACGCGAGGACGTGGCCGAGCGCGTAGGCGAACCCGAAGAAGCCGACCGCGGAAACGACGAGCCACTGGAGGGCGACCGATCGCGTGAGTCGAAACGTCGCGAGCGGGCGACGAACCGGGAGGGAATCCGAACGGCTCACTGGTCGGAGCCTCGGAGGCAACCGAAAAATCGGTGTCGATGTTCGGCCTTGACGTTCCGACCGGAACCGACAGTTTCCCGGTGGGCGCGTCCCGAGTGACGAGTATGACCGACGATCGAACGGCGGCGGCCAACGGGATCAAGGCGACCTACGAGGAGACCGAGACCGAACGAATCCTCGCGTTCGAACGCGACGCCGGCGACTACGGGACCGGCGGGACCGCCGCGATCGCACAGAACCGCGAGGGGTACGCGATGTTGAAGGTGCGACCCGCCGCCGACGGTGACGAACTCGAGCGCTACTACGGGTTCGAGATGGCACTCGACCACGTCGGGGAGTTGCTGGGCGTTTCGCCACACGACCTACCGATTCCGGCGGCCGCCGAAGACATGGGGATGTAGTCGAACACGGCCGACGAGACGCGACCGAGGCGTTCAGACCACGAAGGCGGCGACGATGAGGAGGCCGAAGTACAGCACCACGAGAACGCCGAGCGCGTACAGTCGGAAGCGCCGCAGTGCAGCGCGCTCGTCGCGAGCGGCCCGCTCGGCGGCCGCTCGTTCGCGATCGGAGAGACGGTCGTGATGCTCGCGGCCGCGGTGGAGCGACTCGAACGCCGGTCGCCGAAACGGTCGCTTGCAGTACGGGCATCGGGCCGACGGCGTCTCATCCCGAACGTCGATATCGGGAGCACTGGCCGAGGGAGGTCCCGATGTATCGGTGGCGGTCCCGTGGACGTGACGGTGCGCGTCGCCGGACACGGAGGGCGCTACGTTGTCGAGTACAATCCCTTTTCGGTCGCCTCTCGAGGACCGCGGTCACGGCCGATCCCGTCCGCGACGGGTGGGAAAAAGCGAGAGCCCTAAATACACGGAGTCGAACGGTGTAGACGATAATAGCCGTGGCAACAGAGTCGTTCCCCCGCCCGATCGGCACGCGACGCCGCTTTTCCGCACTGCTCACAGCGACCGCGCTGGGCGTCTATCTGCTGTTGATCGTCGGCGCGACGACTTCGCTGACGAACGCGGCCGCGTCGTGTTCGACGTGGCCGACCTGTCACGCCCCGGTCGACCCGTTGAACCAGACCGAACTCGCGATCGCGTGGGGCCATCGGCTCACCGCCGTCGTCGTCGGCCTGCTCGTCGCCGTCACGGCGTACGCCGCCGCCTTCGGTGACGCCTCGCGGCGCGTCCGGGCGACGCTCGTCGCCGCCGCCGCGCTCTATGTCGTCCAGGTCGGCGTCGGTGCCGCCACCGCGACGATCGGTCCCGAGGCTGTCCTCCCCGGACTCCACCTCGCGCTCGGGCTCGTGATCTTCTCGGGGGTCGTCCTCGCGCTTGCCTGGGACCTCGAACTCGCGACCGGCAGCGCGGACGAGGACGGCATCGACTCGCCGGCCCCGCTCGAGGAGTCGACGCCGACCGCCGCCGAACGTACGCTGCCCGCGAGTCGGATAGCCCGCGCCCGACTGACCGCCTTCGCCTATTTCAAGATGATGAAGCCACGCCTGATGTGGCTGCTCTGTCTGGTCGCCGCCGCCGGGATGGCGCTGGCCGCCGGCCGCGACCTCGAGACCACGACGATCGTCGCGACGCTCGGCGGCGGCGTCCTCGCGATCGGTGCGAGCGGGACGTTCAATCACGTCCTCGAGCGCGACGTGGATCAGAAGATGTCCCGCACCGCCGACCGGCCGCTGGCGGTCGACCTGATTCCGGTCCGCAACGCGCTGGCGTTCGGGCTCGCACTGACCGCGGCGTCACTGGCCGCGTTCCTGACGATCAACCGGCTCGCGGCGGCGCTCGGGCTCGCGGCAATCGTGTTCTACAGCGTCGTCTACACGCTCTTGCTCAAGCCGAACACGGTCCAGAACACGGTCATCGGCGGTGCTGCCGGCGCGTTGCCCGCACTCATCGGCTGGGCGGCCGTCACGAACGAGATCGGCTGGCCGGGGCTCGCGCTCGCGGGCGTGATCTTCCTGTGGACGCCGGCGCACTTCTACAACCTCGCGCTGGCCTACAAGGACGACTACGCTCGCGGCGGGTTCCCGATGATGCCCGTCGTCCGCGGGGAGACCGAGACGCGAAAGCAGATCGTCTACTACATCGCCGCGACGCTCGTGAGTTCGATCGCGCTGGCCTGGATCACCGACCTCGGCGCGCTGTACGCCGGCACGGTCGTCGTCTTCGGCGGGATCTTCCTCTGGACCGCTGTGCGACTCCACTTCGAGCAGACCGAGGCCGCCGCGTTCCGGTCGTTCCACGCCTCGAACGCCTTCCTCGGGGCCGTGCTGGTCGCGATCCTCGTGGACGCGCTCGCGTTCTGACCGATGGCGGGAAGCGTATGGAAGCGTTTTTCGCCGCTGACTGTGGCCGTCTTCGGTCCCTCCGGTTCGGCGGTATCGCGGTCTTAGCTCGAGCCGATCGCGGCTGTTTCCGCCCCGGCTTCGGATCGCGGTCGCGTCGACTTCGTCTGAATGTGGACTTATTGGTCCGTCTCCTTCCAGTCGTCGGGATCCCCTTCGCGGAACTCGCCCTTAGCACGGCGCTCACGGGGCCAGAAGGTGATGCCCAGCAGTACGACGTAGCACACGCCCACAGCGGTAATCACAACAATCCCGGGGATACGGCCGATTTCGGCGGTTGTCAGCCAGTCTTGGCGCGGCGCGAACGCTGTAATCCTGAAGACCCACGCGACCAATAGGACACCGAGCAGAGGAAGGTACACACGGCGGAGCCGGTTTGCGAGCGCTTCGCCTAACGAGACTTTCAGCGTTGGCCTGCGATAGTCCCTGCTCAGCTCCGCCCGCCAGTCGTGACTTTCAGTGCCTTGGGACGGATCGAGGGCGTTTGCGAGCAGGTTCTCTTGGATGACTCGAGTACGAGAGCGGAAGACATCGTAGTCCCGGTACCGCCGTGCTTCGATACCCAGAAAGATCGCGACGACAACGATCCCGATCAGCAAGATATAGTGTGGGTTATCGGTACTCGAAAACGCCCACGTCAAGATCGCTGCCATCAGCGTTACTGCCCACTTCGTCGTCTCATCGAGGCGCTGTCGCCACGTCCCCACTCGGTCTATCTCTCCGCGATAGGCGTGGGCCATCACCGAACCGAGTCCCGTACTGTCGTCGACCATTTCGCGACCGATCTCCCGTTGGTCCGGTGCTGTCGGATCGAACTCGTCGCCACTCGAATCGGACATAGGGAAGAGACATCTCCTCGCTCCATAAGCAGTTATGGTGAACGGCGCGATCCGAGTGGCACGGAACGATCTCCGATCTTCCGTGATCGAGCAAAACCGGAGTTTCAGGGCCTCGTGGTCCGATTCCGCACGATGACGAGAACCTCCGCGTCTCGAGCCGGTTGATTCCGGGACGATTTACCAGAGCAGGTGCGGCCAGACGAAGGTAAACAGGAACCAGATCACGGCCGTCAGCACGACCGTCATGACCGCGTTCAGGACCAGTCCCGCCCGGAGCATGTGGCGCTGTTCGACGTATCCGCTGCCGAAGACGATGGCGTTGGGCGGCGTCGCGACCGGGAGCGCGAAGGCGAAACTCGCGGCGATCGTCCCGGCGACCGAGAGGAAAAGCGCCGTCGAGAAGTCGGTCAAGCCGAGCGTCGCGGAAAAGACGCTGCCGAGGCTAATCAGGATGGGAACGATGATGCTGGTCGTCGCCGAGTTCGACGTCATCTCGGTCAGGAAGACGACCAGCAACACGACCGCGCCGATGACGAGGACGATGGGCGCACCGACGAGTCCGCCGAACACGGTGTCGGCGATCCACTCCGTCGCACCCGTGTCCGCGAGGGCGTTCGCCAACGAGATACCGCCGCCGAACAGCAACAACGTCCCCCAGTCGATGTCGACCAGTTCCTCCCACTCCATCGTGTCGGCCAGCACGAGCGCGGGAATCGCCGCGACGCCGACCATGACGTAGTAGAGCAGTCCCTGGTGGCCCTCGACGCCAAAGACCGTCATTCCCTCGCCGCCGAACACGGTCGTCATCCAGACGCTCGAGAGGTACGGCTCGAAGAGGTCGCCGAGTCCGCCGAGCATCCAGAGGCCGGCCGTCGCGGCGAAGATCGCCGCCACCCGTTTCCCGCGGGGATCGAGTTCGCCTTCGGCCGCGAGTTGCTCCCGGGCGGTAGCTCGCGCCCGCTCGACGTCCGGCACCTCGGGCGGGTACAGCACGTACGTCAGGAGGAACCAGACGAGCGGCAGCGTCACGACGACGACCGGGAACCCGACGAGGAACCACTCCGCAAATCCGATCTCGTAGTCCAGAATGGCGTTGAGTTGGCCGACGAGGATCGCGTTCGGTGGCGTACCGATGATCGTCCCGACGCCGCCGACGCTCGCGGCGTAGGCGGTCCCGAGCAGCATCGAGATCTGGAGGTTCGTAAACGCGGCCGTCGAGTCGCCGTGCCCGCCGTCGGTGAGGGGTTCGGACGTCTCACCGTCCCGCGGCGGGGCCTGTGACGACGCGAGATCGTCGCGATCAAGTACCTGCGTGAGGACCCCGACCGCGATCGGCGTCATCATCGCGGCCGTCGCGGTGTTCGAAACCCACATCGAGAGCACGGCGGTGACGCTCATGATGGCGAGAATCAACCGTCGCGGTGAACTGCCCAGCTTTGCGATGGCGTACAGCGCGATCCGTCGGTCGATATCGTACTTCTGGATGGCGTTTGCGAGCATGAAGCCGGCCAGAAACAGGAAAATGATGTGATCCGCGAATCCGACGAGAGCCGCGTCCATCGAGTCGTAGACGCCGGTGCCGGTCAACAACACGGGGATCGTCAGCGCGGTCACCGCCAGCGGGAGCGCACCGGTCACCCAGAGGAACCCGGCGAAGAACATCGTCGCGATTGCGTACTGACCCGCCATCGAGAGGCCGGTCGGAGAGGGAGCGGCCCCGATCGCAACCGCCCCGGTTGCTGCCAGAAGGAATTGTACTGATCGCCTGTTTGAACCGGCCAACAGTCCGTGTATCATTGATACACGAGAACGTATTCATCATCGTTATTAATGTTTTACATCCGTTGTCGTGCGATCGGACCCGTGGCCTCCCGATCGTCGGATAGCGGGACGAACGCCGCCTCCGCGACATCTCTCCGGGCGACGGAATCGATAGCGATCGACGCCGTCGACGGATCGACTAAAAATGGTCGACGATAGCACGCAACTGCTCGTCGGTGAGGGCTGCACTGTAGAGATCGAGCAGCGTCTCCCGGCGCGCTCGAGAGAGCGATCGATTCCCGCTCTCGAGCATCGAGACGTGGGCCTGCATGAGTTCGTCGACCTCCCGCTCGACCGCCCGTTGGTCGTACCCGGCGGCGACCCGGAGGAGTCGCCAGGCGCGCGGCGAAATGTCGTCGAGAGCGGGACTGTCGGAGCCGTTCATGAGGGACAGTACACGTCAAATGAGAGGCATCGTTGAAATGTGCTTCGTCAGGGAGTCCCGTTTTTCGCTGCGCTCGTCGGGAAAACCGGGACCGTCACGCTTGCCGGCCGATCCGAGCGCTCGCTCGTCGCTGGTCCGCTCGCATCGGTCCGTACGGCCACGACATCGGGTCGCCCGTTAGAGCGTGTACTCGTACTCGCCGCTCTCGGTCTCGAGGAACGCCTCGAGCAGGTCGATCGTCGCCGCGATGTCGTCGACGTGGGCGGTCTCGGTCACGGTGTGGAGGTAGCGGGTCGGGACTGAGATCGCACCGACGGGTTTCGCGCCCGAGGACCGCTGGAAGCCGGCGGTGTCGGTCCCGCCCGAGGGAAGGATCTCGAGCTGGTGGTCGATGTCCTCGTCCTCGGCGAGCGACTGGAGGCGGTCGTTGAGTTTCGGGTTCGTGATGACGCTCGAGTCTTTGAGTTTGATCGCGGTTCCCGCTCCGAGTTCGGTGACGTGCTCGCCGGCGTCGAAGCCGGGAATGTCGTTGGCGACCGTCACGTCGAGTGCGATCGCGAGGTCGGGGTCGATGTCGATGCCCAGCGCACGAGCGCCCCGCAGACCGATCTCCTCCTGAGCGGTCGCACAGAAGTGGATCGTTACCTGCGGGTCCGTCAACCGGCGGGCCGCCTCGAGCATGGCGCACAGACAGACGCGATCGTCCAGCGCCTTGCCGGTGACCGTCTCGCCGACGCGCTCGGTCGTCTGGGTCATCGTGACGAGATCGCCGGGCGAG
Organism: Natrinema altunense; assembly: GCF_000731985.1. Classification (GTDB taxonomy): domain Archaea; phylum Halobacteriota; class Halobacteria; order Halobacteriales; family Natrialbaceae; genus Natrinema; species Natrinema altunense. The sequence continues at coordinate 95,897 of NZ_JNCS01000002.1, read as the reverse complement.
ACGCGCTCCGCGAGGTCCTCGTAGGGAAGGCCAGGGTCGAGGACGACGTCCTCGACGGCGGGGGGCTGCTCGCGCTCGTCGTCGTCTAACGTGTGCGGGGGCGGCGACCCGATAACCGCCGGAACGTCCCCGTCGTCGGCATGGATGGTTACGCGCTGGGCCTTCAACACCCGCGCGTCCCAGCCGCCGAGCGCGTCGAGTTCGACGAACCCGTAGCCGTCATCCGTTTCCGTGACGTGGCGAATCATAAAGCCGATCTCGTCCATGTGGGCCGCGACGGCCACCGAGTAGTCGCGTTCGCCGTCGAGGGTGCCGACGACGTTGCCCATCGCATCGGTTCGCACGCGGTCGACGCTGTCCTCGAGTTCTCGGACGACGAGTTCGCGAACGCGGTCCTCGTAACCGGGGACGCCACTGGTCTCCGTCAACTCCGTCAGGAGATCGAAATCGAACGGAACGGTTGTCATACTCTCGCGTGAGTCGCGATCGCTTATAAGGTCGCGGAAAGAAATCGTTTAGATATCAGTAAGAATATGATTTCTGCGGCCGTAACCGCGGAGTATTAACGGGTTCGCACACTACACGTGTGTACATGAGTGACGTACGTGTCGCAGGCACAGGGCTGACGTCGTTCGGTAACAGCCCCGAACGGACCAGTCGGGACCTCTTCGCCGAAGCGACCATCACGGCGTTCGAAGAGAGCGGCGTTCCCCGAGACGACGTAGAGGCCGTCCTCTACGGCAACTTCATGGGCGAACTCTCCGAGCATCAGGGCCATCAGGGGCCGCTGATGGCCGAAGCGGCGGGGGTCCAGGCACCCGCAACCCGATACGAGTCCGCGTGCGCCTCGAGCGGTACCGCGGTCCGCGAGGCGGTCAAACGGATTCGAACCGGCGAGAACGACGTGGTGCTCGTCGGCGGGGCAGAGCGGATGACCAACCTCGGTACCGCGGGCGCGACCGAAGCGCTCGCGATCGCCGCGGACGACCTCTGGGAAGTGCGCGCCGGCGTGACGTTCCCCGGTGCGTACGCACTGATGGCTCAGGCCTATTTCGACGCGTTCGGCGGCGAGCACGAAGATCTGGCCCATATCGCCGTCAAGAACCACGAGAACGCGCTCTCCAACGACAAAGCCCAGTACCAGCGCGCGATCGAGGTTAGCGACGTTCTCGAGGCCCCGCCGGTCTCGGAGCCGCTCGGCCTCTACGACGCCTGTCCGATCTCGGACGGCGCGTCGGCGCTCGTGCTGACGAGCGAGGCCTACGCCGAGGATCACGATCTCGAGGCCCCGGTCGCGATCACGGGCACCGGTCAGGGCGGCGACCGGATGGCGCTGCACGACCGCGAGCACCTGGCGCGCTCGCCCGCCGCACGCGAGGCCGGCGCTGAGGCGTACGCCGACGCCGGCGTCGACGCCGGTGACGTGGACTTCGCGGAGGTCCACGACTGCTTTACCATCGCCGAAGTGCTCGCGCTCGAGGCGCTCGATCTCGAGCCGATCGGCGAGGGGATCTCGGCGGCCCGCGACGGCCGGACGACCGCGGATGGCGAGACGCCGATCAACCTCTCGGGCGGACTGAAGGCGAAGGGTCACCCGGTCGGCGCGACCGGCGCATCCCAGATCGCCGAGGTGACCGAGCTGTTGGCCGGCCACCATCCCAACAGCGACCACGTCGCGGACGCGACCACCGCCGTCGCCCACAACGCGGGTGGCACCGTCGCGAGCGCGACCGTTCACGTTCTGGAGGTGGACCGATGAGCGATTCCGACCCCGTCGCCGACGCCGGCTTCGACGAGTGGCTCGCGGCCGCCGCGGAGGGCGACGCCTACTATCTGGAGTGTGCAAACGGCCACGGCTCCCTGCCGCCGCGCCGCGTCTGTCCCGACTGCGGCTCGACCGACATCGCCGAGGTCGAACTCCCAGAAACGGGCGAGATCCGGACGGTTACGGTCACGCACGTTCCGACGCCGGCCTTCGAGGACGACGCTCCCTACGCGACGGCCGTCGTCGACTTCGGCCCCGTTCGCCTGACCGGCCAGGTCGTCGGCATCGACGTCGAGGACGTCGAGACCGGACTCACCGTCGCCCTCGAGATCACGACCGCGGAGACGACGGGCGATCGCGTGATCGGCCTCCGGCCGGTCTAACAGTTCGGGAACGACGATCGCGCATCGTTTTCACGCTCGACCGTAGAACCGGGTTCCGCCTCGACTATTTGCTCGAGCCCGCGTCGGCACGCGGGAGTTCCGCGCTCAGATACTCGACGAACGTGTCGGGGTGTTCGGCGTGGGGTAACTGCGTCGCGTAGTCGACGACGACCAGATCGAGGTCGGCCGCCTCGGCGAGGTTCCGGCCCTCGCGGAGCGGGACGAGTTCGGCGTCGCGGCCCCAGACCAGCGTCGTCGGTATCTCGAGGGCGGCCAGTTCCGTCGCGAGGTCGAAGTCGGGATCGAGGGCACCCGCGGCGAAGGAGGCCGGGGCGTAGCGCGCGCCGGACTGGTGGGCGCTGTCCCAGGCGTAGTCGACTTCCGCGGCGCTGATCCGGTCGGCGTCGTAGTAGCCGTCCCGGTCGTAGAAGTACCGGATCGAGGGTTTGCTCGCGAGCAGGTTGTACAGCGTCGTGCCCACGATCGGCGTTCGCAGGAGCGTCCGGACCCACGGCCGCTCGTCGGTCGTCTCGTCGGCCGGACAGATCAGGACGAGACGCTCGAGTCCGGTCTCGCCGGCGGCGTCGACGGCGAACGTCCCGGACAGCGACGAGGCGACGACGATCGGCTCGTCGGTGATCTCGTCCGCGAAGTCGCGCACGAATTCGCCGTAGAGGGCTCCGGAGTAGACCAGGGGCGGCCGCTCCGAGCGACCGAACCCGGGAAGGTCGACCGCGTAGACGTGGTAGTTCTCGGCCAGTCGTTCGACGATCGGCTCGAACTCGTGGCTGCTCGCGCCCGCATAGACCCCGTGGAGCAGCAGCATGTCGGGGTCGTTCGGATCGCCGGCGACGGTGTAGGTCGTCTCGATCCCGCGCCAGCGATACGTCCGTTCGATACCGACCAGCGGGTTCTCGAGGTCGCTCGCACGTCGCTTGAGGAGGCGGTTTCCGAGGACGACACCACCGACTGTTCCGAGGGCTGCACCGAGGACCGTTCGGGCTTTCATAGCGGGTCGTTAGGCGGCAACGGCCTTAGACCTCAGGTCTTGGTTCGCGCCGAGCGATGCAGCCATCTCAGACGGCGTGACCGTGACTCCACCGGACCCAACAGGCCTCGATGGCGTGCAAGACGAGATACAGCAGCAGAAACATGCCCAGGAATATCGGTCCGACGGAGCCGACGACCAGCGTTGCGATCGCCCACCCGATCGGGCAGTCGGTTTCTCGATCCGTCGCATCGACGTAGACGGCGTACGCTCCGCCGAGCAGCAGGCTTCCGTACAGGAGACCAATCATACGAAAATGTTAAATATATTTATTCAATGTTTCGGTAATTGAACAGTGTATCTCAGCATCATTTCGGCCGAGCGGCGTAACGCTCGAGCGACTAGCGAGGCTGAAACAGAGTGGTACCCCTACTCCCGGTTCGAGCCGTCCTCTCGCGGTCCGGTCTCGAGGTTCTCGACGCAGGCCTCGACGGGGGCGAGCACGTCGCTGGTGATCGAGTACGGGTCCGTCTCGCCCAGCCGGACGGCCTCCGCGAGCCCGTCGATCCCGCCGCTTTCGGCGAGTTCGTCCTCGAGCAGCGAGTGGACGTCCTCGCGCAACAGGGTACGGATCTCCTCGGCGTGGCGCTGGCGGACCTTCTCGGCGTGAGTGCCGGAGTCGACGAGGTGCATGCGATGGTTCGCGAGTTCGTCGATGAAGGTCTCGATGCCGGTCCCTTTCGTCGCGACCGTTTCGACGATCGGCGGGGTCCAGCCCTCGTCTTCGTCGTCCGTCTCGTCGACGGCGGCGTTACCGCTGCTCATCACGTCAGCACCGTGGTGCCCGCCGCTGCCGCCGGCGAGACCGCTTTCCTCGCCGAGGTGAACCATCTCCCGGAGTTCCTGGACGGTGCGGTCCGCGCCGTCGCGGTCCGCCTTGTTGACGACGAAGACGTCGGCGATCTCGAGGATGCCGGCTTTCAGCGTCTGGATGTCGTCGCCCGAGCCCGGCGGGACGAGTACGGCGACGGTGTCGGCGGTCCGAACGATGTCGATCTCGTTTTGCCCGGCACCGACGGTCTCGATGATGATCTTGTCCTTCCCGAAGGCGTCCATCGCCTTCACCGCGTCCGCGGTCGCCGTCGAGAGGCCGCCGAGCGTGCCGCGGGCGCTCATCGAACGAACGAAGACATCCATATCGCCCACGGCGGAAGCCATCCGAATCCGATCCCCGAGGACGGCTCCGCCGCTGAACGGCGAGGAGGGATCGATCGCGATGATCCCGACCGTCTCGCCGCGGTCGCGGTACTCCTCGGCGAGCTTGTCGACCAGCGTCGACTTGCCCGCGCCCGGCGAGCCGGTGATCCCGATCACGTCGGCGTCGCCGGTATGTGCGTAGAGTTCCGATACGAGCTCCCGATAGCCCGGCGACCGATTCTCGATCTTCGAGATGACCCGGGCGAGCGCACGGTGTTCCCCCGCCAGTAGCGCCTCGAGCAGCGACTCGTCGTCGGCGTCCATGGTCATCGCTGCGGCGCGTTCTCGCGGACGAACTCGATGGTCTCCTCGATCGAAGTTCCGGGGCCGAAGATCGCCGCCACACCGTCCTCTTTGAGCCCCTCGCGATCCTCCTCGGGGATGACGCCGCCGGCGAGAACGAGCGTGTCTTCCTTGGCACCGTACTCCTCGAGGCCGTCCATGATCTTCGGGACGAGCGTGTCGTGGGCTCCCGAGAGGATGGAGATGCCGAGCACGTCGACGTCCTCTTGGACCGCGGCCTGGACGATCTCCTCGGGCGCTTTGTGCAGTCCGGAATAGATGACCTCGAAGCCGGCGTCCCGGAACGCGCGGGCGATGACGTGAGCGCCGCGATCGTGACCGTCGAGACCGACTTTGGCGACGAGACACCGAATCGACTCCGCTTCCTGTTCGCTACTCATACCCACCCATACCCGAGCCGACTGTTTGACTTTAACGGAAGTTGGTGGGGGTTGCGGCGTCAGTGACGAAACTCGCTGTTCCGATCCGACTCGAGCATGACTTCGGCCGGTTCGATAAAATACCATGACTGTCATTTCTCATCGAAACCGGTCCGAACCAAAGGCTAAAGAACGAAACGACCGAACATTCCGGTAATGACTATCATTCGTCTATTGCGGAGGGATCTATCGTGGGCGTTGAAATAAAGGAAACGCGAGTGACCGACGCGGAGTTCGAGGAGATGAAAGGGTTCGTCTTCGAGTATCTCGCCGCCAGCGTCGAGAAGGAAGAGGAAGGCGGTCGCATGCGCTGGTATCCCTGGCACTCCGCCGAGTACCGGCACAACCACATCCTCAACGTCGTCGAACTCGCGACCGACATCGCCGAGGCGGAGGGCGCGGACGTCGACGTCACCCGCGTCGCCGCCCTCTTTCACGACGTCGCCAAACTCGAGACCGACCAGGAACTCCACGCCGAGGCCGGCGCTCACGTCGCCCGCGAGTACCTCGAGTCGCGCGCCGAGTACCCCGAGTCGTTCATCCAGCAGGTGTGTCGCGCCATCGAACACCACTCCTATCAGGGCGACCTGACCGATCTCGCCCTCGAGACCCAGTGTCTCATCGAGGCCGACCTCCTCGACAAGGTCGGCGCGAACGGCACCGCCCTGATGCTGTTGCGGATGGGCTACGAAGCCCGCACCCACATGGACTCCGACGAGATGGTCGAGCGCGTCCTCGAACGCGGGTACGACGCCGCCTCGCGCGTCCAGAGCGAGACCGCCGAGGGCATCGCCCACCAGCGTCTGAAACGCGTCAAGTGGTTCAGGGAGTGGCTCGAGGACGAAATCGCCGCGCTGGGCGAGTAAACGGCCCGCGATCGAACCCGTCCGTACACGGCGAGGCCCCGTCGTTCAGACGATTCGAACGGCACCCAGCAGCAGGAACAGCAGTCCGAACCCGACGAGGACGACCGCGCTCAGCGCTGCGATCGTGGGTGCGAAGGCGTCGACGCGCTTCCCCGCCGCGACCAGCGCCGCCGGATAGGCGACGACCCAGATCGCGATCCCCGCGAAGAACCCGAGTAGCAGTGCCGGCGAGCCAGTCTGGACGACCAACGCTCCCTCGAGTACCCCGCCAACGGCCGGCGCGTACGATAACACGTCGAGCGTTCCCGACTCGAGCAGGCCGACGCCGACGGTGAGCCAGAAGCCGATCTGGTAGGGATTGGTCAAAGAGAGGACGAACGTCTTCCGGAACCCCGTGGCAGCGGCCCGACCGGCGTCGGTAAACGACGTGGTGGCCCGCGCGTCGCCGATCGCGCCGATCGCGAAGTACAACATCAGACAGCCGCCGGCCAGATAGAGCGCCGGGCGGACCGCCGGGACGCTGTCGAGGACGGCGACGAGTCCGGCAAGCGTGAGCGCGAAGAAAATCGCGTCCGCCAGCATCGCGCCGAGTCCGGCCCGGAACCCGGCCGTCCAGCCACGGACGACGCTCTCCTCGGCGATGATCGCGTTCATCGGCCCCGGCGGAGCCGCGAGCGCGAGTCCGAAAACGACGCCGGCCAGTGTAGTGGTAACGGGCGAAGCCACGAGTCTCGGTCTCGACTGGGTCCGCCGCCGTGAAAAGGCCAGTGATCGGACCGAACCGGCGTTTAGCGGCGCTGACCGCCGCCGGTTCGACGGCTCGTTCGGATCACTCCGACTCCGTCGTCGGTCTCGTCGTCCCCTCGAGCGCGCCGGGCGCGATCGAACACCCACAGGGCGTCGCGATCCGTTCGAACGGACCGCGCATCGTCACCTGTGAGACCGGGGTCCCACAACGGGGGCAGTCGGGAAGCGACGACCCGTCGTCGTCGGCCGAGTCGATCATCGATGCCACCCCGAGCCGATGGGACGGCGCGGGCGTTCGTGGACGTGGGTGCTCGAACACGGCCGTCGAATCGATCGAACTGTCAATATGACGGTACCATTCTGTTGCTGAAACTTATGTTTACTGGATGCTAGTTTAGGAAATAATTCTCGGCCTGTTCGGTTCCGGTCAGGGGTCCGCATCGACAGCCGCCGAGCGCGTCGGACCCGACCGCATCCCGTCGCTCGAGAGGCTGGTACCGGTTGTTCGACGCACGGACCAGTGATCTCTTTTCGTTCCGGATCGTGGGCTGACACGTAATGAGGTATCGGCCCCGATCCGAAACGCCCGAATGGAGTCCCCGTGTCCGATCCATGGAGGTGTGCCAAAATGAGACGGCGCGAACTACTCACCGGCATCGGTAGCGTCGGCGTTCTCACCGGTGGAGCCGGTGTCGTCCTCGGCGGGGTGCCGTCGCTCGAGGACGAACCCGCCGCCGAGCAGGCATCCGACGAGGAATCGGAATGGCCGCTCGAAATAGCGACGCTCGACGCTCGAGGGAGCGAGGCCGGGACGATAGTGGTCCCCAACGCCGGGATCACGGTCGCCGAGTTCTTCGTCACGGGTTGTGGCCACTGCCAGGCACAGATGCCGCGCCTCGCCGAGGCCCGGTCGCGACTCGTCGACGACTACGGCGAGGATCTCACGGTGGTTTCGGTCACCTACCAGTCGTCGGACTCGCTACCGGACGACGAACTCCGGACGTGGTGGCGAACCCACGACGGCAACTGGGCCGTCGCGCGCGATCCGGAATCGTCGCTGGCGGCACACTACGGTATCATCGGCTATCCGGTGACGGCCGTCATCGACGAAACGGGTGAGAAGCGCTGGGAGAAGCTCGGCGTCGAATCGAGCGACGCCATCGTGCAGGCGGTTGAGGCAGCCTTCGAGTCGTTCGACGAGAACAGCGGCACTGCCGGAACCGAGTCGAACGGCCCGACGACGGCCTGATCGGTCGTTTCGGCGCGACTCAGGCCCGAACGACGAGCGCTACGGGAATGCGACCGGGGATACTACGCTTTTGCCTGCCAACTCCGGATGCGATCGGCGCTGACTCCGTCGACGTCCTCAGCGACGGCCTCAGGGTCGGCGTCGGTCAGGTCTTCGAGGTCCTCGATCCCCGCGTCGGCGAGTTTCTCGACGGTCTTCGCGCCGACGCCATCGAGGGCCTCGAGATCGGATCCCGACTCGCTCTCGCGGGCCTGAAACTCCTGGTAGTTACAGATCGGACAGCCGAGTTCCCAGGGCTCGTCGCCGCTGTGGACGACGAGTTCGGGCAGGTCGTGTTCCTCGCAGCGCTCGTCGGTGACCTCGATCTCGCCGCGGCGGGGCAGGGGCAGCGAGTACTCGCAGTCGGGGTAGCGCGTACAGCCCACGAGGCGGGAGCCGCTCTCGAGGGTTTTGACCGCCAACTCGCCGCCTTCTCCGGCGGTTTCACCGCCGTCGTCTCGCGACGACTCCGTCGTCGCGCTGTCCTCCCCACAGTCCGGACAGTCGCCCAGCACCGGCCCCTCGCCGGCGTCTTCGGCCTTACAGAGCGGGCAGCCGTGGACGAACGTCTGCCGGCCCGCGAGCATCTTGACCTCGTGTAGGCCGTGCTCCGCACACTCCTCGTCGAGGATGAGCGGCTTGCCGGTCGACGGGAGCGGCAGCGTGTTCTCGCAGTCGGGGTAGCCGTCACAGCCGATGAAATAGGAGCCGTGGCGGCTCCGACGCACGAGCAGGTCCTCGCCACAGTCGGGACACGGTCCCAACCGCTTGTCGTCTTTGAGCGATTCCCGGAGGTGGTCGCCGATCTCCTCGCGGGAGTCCGCGAGGTTCGCGAAGATCTCCTCGAGCATCTCGCGGGATTCGTCGGTGACGTCGTCGAGCGTGGCCTCGCCGCTGGCGATGGCGTCCATGTCGGCCTCGAGTTGGGCGGTCATCTCCTCGCTGACGATCCGGTCGGCGTAGTTCTCGGCCGCGTCGACGACGGCCATCGCGAGCTTCGTCGGTCGCGGCGGATCGCTCTCGATGTACCCCCGATCGTACAGCTTCTCGAGGGTGTTGTGCCGGGTGGAGTTGTGAACGACCGTTCCGCTTTGTACGGCGAAGTTCGGTGCGTCCTCGTCTATCGTGAGATCGTACACGTAGCCGTCGTACTCGCGTTCCTCGACGTCGATCACCTCGGTGGCGGATGGATGGCCAAGCACAGCCGCGTAGATCGTGTCGTCGAATTCGGTGGCGGCGTATCGAATCGTCCGCAGCCCGTCGGTCGATCGATTACTTCCTTCGACGCGTTTTTCCAGGTAGCCGTCGTCGCGTAGCGATCGGACGTGTGCGTTCACGCGCCCTCGAGAGATCCCCAGTTGTGCTGCAAGTTCGTCGGACGTTTTCGGCTCGGTCGACGTACTCTCGAGTATTCGAGCCTTGTGTCGAGTCACGTCGTACTCCTGCAGTGCATCGAGACCGCGGTAGAACTTCTCGTCGGCGGCGATCGGAACGACGTCGAGGAACCGTTCGAGGTCCTCGCGGCCACGGACGTAGAGCTTGTGCTGGCTCGGGGCCAGCTTCGAGTCGATCCCGTGGCGGCGAAGCATCTCCCCTACCGCCTCGAGCAGTTCGTGATCGGTATTCGAAATGAAACATTTCTGGTCGCGAGAGATGTGGCCCTCGTCGTCGAACAGCGCGCCGATGAACGTCGGCTCGAGCGGTTCTGGAACGACCGGCCGTCCGTCTTCGCTCATTGACTCGAGGACGAACCGCAGCATTCGGCCCGCGGCTGACGGGAGATGTACCTGATACCGTGTCTTGTGATGGTCTTTCCGTCCGTCCTGCTCGACGATCGTCGGTTCGATCCCGAACAACGTCTGGACGTCGTTCGCAAACCGATCGATGAGATGGCGGTCAGTGTTGTGATACCGTACGTCGACGACGTTTTCGTCCTCGTCGACGTGTATCGATCCGTCACCCAGTAGACCGCCAACGACGCGAGCGAGCGTCGGACTCCAGCGTAGCGGGAACGGATTCTCGACGGTCCGATCGTAGTTCAGGCCGTGGAGTTCCGCCGGCCGGATCTCGAGTTCGCCGAGGATCCGGACCGGAACGTCGCGTTTACCGTTCTCGTAGTCGCTGATCGCCGGCCGATCCGCGTCGATTCGGTCGGCGAGATCGTACTGGGTCTCGTTTCGGGCCGACCGGTAGTCAGCGAGCCGGTCACCGCAGTCGACACCGTACAGTTTCGACGATTTGTCACACGATGTAGCGAACTCGGACCAGGTCGCAACGACGTCGTTCCCGTCATAGTCGACGGTGTTTGTGGGTCGTGTCGACAGCAGTCGGTCACTCGCAACGACGTCGGCAGCGGGGACGATCTCAAACCCGTCGTCCGTACGCAGATACATTGGGTGGTCGGACGTCACCGAGAGCGATCCGGTCTCGGTCGTGATCCGAAGAACGCCCTCGTCGTCTTTGAGCGGACGCTGGCTCACTAACGTTTGGTTCCGTTCGGTCACGCGCTCGGTTGCTTCGTCGACCGAGAGCGACGTCGGGCCCTGCTCATTGATCGCAATCTCGGTATCGCCGTCCGCCATCACGACTGCGCCGTCATCGAACACGTCGGACACTGGGACCCGAACGACATCGTCGTCACTATCTCGGTGAAGTATGTTGGTATCCGCTGTCAGGCATTTCGTTCCGATCCCCATCTCCTCCATCGTCTCGATGAGCCGCGACTGGCCGTAGCGACGGGGGGGCTGGGTCTGTTTGTCCTCGAGCTCGACGTCGGAGAGCGCCAGCTCCTCGCCCTCGTCGACGTCGGGGACGTAGTTCTCCGTCGTACTGAAGTACGGGTAGACGTCGTGGTAGCCGGGTTCGACGAGGCGTTTGCCGTTCGCCTTGAGCCGGTGGTCGTCGGCCTCGGCAACGACCTTGAGGTGTTCCCAGACCGCGGCGTCGGCGACGGTCGCGTAGAACCGACGGACGACGAGTTCGTAGACCTCCCACTCGTCGTCCGAGATATCTCCGCGGCTCGGGATCTCGCCGGTCGGGTGAATCGGCGGGTGGTCGGTCGTCTCCTCGTCACCCTCCGTCGGCGTGATTTCGTCGGCCTCGAGCAGCGACTCGGCGCTTTCGCCGAGCGACGGATGGTTGACGAACTCGTCTAAGAGGTCTTCGGGATCGAGGTCGTCGGGGTAGACGGTGTTATCGGTCCGTGGATAGGTGATGTAGCCGGCGGTGTAGAGGTCCTCGGCGATCGACATCGCCCGTTTGGCCGAGTAGCCGATGGCGCTCGCCGCGCGGATGAACTGGGTCGTGTTGAACGGCTCCGGCGGCGTGTCGGTGCGGGTCCGCCGGGTGACGTCGACGACGGTCGCAACGTCGTCGTCGGCGAGCGTCTCGTAGACCTCGTCGGCGACGGATTCTTCCCAGACGCGTTCGGCCTCGTTGTCGTCCTCGTCGCGGTAGAAGTACTGAGCCTCGAAGCTCGTCTCGTCCTTTCGAAGGTCCGCAAACAGCTCCCAGTACTCTTCGGGTTCGAAGGCCTGGATCTCGCGCTCGCGGTCGACGATCAGTTTGAGGGTCGGCGACTGTACCCGACCGACGGAGATGAAGTCGTCGCCGAGTTGGCCCGCGGACAGGGAGAGATAGCGGGTGAGCGCGGCTCCCCAGATGAGGTCGATGATCTGGCGGGCCTCGCCGGCGGCCGCGAGATCGAAGTCGAGTTCGTCGGGTTCGTCGAACGCGTTCTGGACCTCGTTTTCCGTGATCGAGGAGAACCGAACCCGGCGGATCGGCACGTCTTCATCGACGTTCCGGACGATATCGTAGGCCTCCTTGCCGATTAGTTCCCCCTCACGGTCGTAGTCCGTCGCGATCGTCACGCGCTGTGCCCGACGGGCGAGGAGTCGCAGCGTCGCAACGATGTTCTCCTTCGTCGCCGTCTTCTCGACGTCGGCGTCGATCAACTCGACCGGTTCGACATCCCGCCAGTCGGAGTACTCCGACGGGAAATCGACCCCGACGACGTGGCCCGACAGCCCAACACAGCGCTTGCCGCCCCACTCGTAGACGTTGACGCCGTTCTCGCGGCTCGAGTCGTAGGTCCCGCCGCTCAGGATGTCGGCGATCCGGCGAGCCGCGTTGTCCTTTTCCGTGATTATTAGCTCCACCGAGGGTCACCTCCTGCTTCGCGAGCGTCCGGCTGCCGTCGTCGCGGACGAGTGTCGGTCATCGTCGGTCGGTACGCTTGAGTCTCTGATAACGCTTTCGCCAAAACCGACCGACAGCGCGGGTGTGCGTGCGGTCGTGGGCTCGCGTGAGCGTGTGCGCGAGGACCCTGCGGATCCACCACCCCGAACCGGCGAGCCGAGACCGAGTCGACACGCGCGAACGGGACTCGAGAGAGAGAAGCACCCGAAGTCCGACGGAACGGGACTGCGAGGCCGAGATCATCCCCGAATGTGCGCTTGCGTGAGTCTTTCACGAAAGTTGCAGGAGTTCCGCTCGCGGCTGCGATAGGCTTTTCACTACCAAGTCATACCACCTAGTTGTATGAGCGAATTCGAGCAGTTCAGTCAGGTCGGCGAAGCCGACGTCACCCGCGCGATCGGACAGGAGTGGACCGAGGAGTTCATGGACTTTTCGGACTCCGACGTCATCATCGTCGGCGGCGGCCCCTCGGGGCTGACCGCGGCGAAGGAACTCTCCGAGCGTGGCGTCCAGGTAATGGTCGTCGAGAAGAACAACTACCTCGGGGGCGGCTTCTGGCTCGGCGGCTTCCTGATGAACAAGGTCACGGTGCGTGACCCCGCACAGCAGATCCTCGAGGATCTCGACGTGGACTTCAAGCAGTCCCAGGACAGCGAGGGCCTGTACGTCGCGAACGGTCCCGAGGCCTGTTCCGGGCTGATCAAAGCCGCCTGCGACGCCGGTGCGAAGATGCAGAATATGACCGAGTTCACCGATATCGTCATCCGAGAAGATCACCGCGTCGGTGGCATCGTCATGAACTGGACGCCGGTCCACGCCCTGCCGCGCGAGATTACCTGTGTCGACCCGATCGCGGTCGAGGCCGATCTGGTCATCGACGCGACCGGCCACGACGCGATGGCGGTCAAGAAACTCGACGAACGCGGCGTCCTCGATGCGCCCGGTATCGGCGACGCCGAGGAATCGGCGACGGGCATGGACAGCACTGACGACGACACCTACGGCGCACCCGGCCACGACTCGCCCGGCCACGACTCGATGTGGGTCGGCAAGTCCGAGGACGCCGTCGTCGAACACACCGGCCTTGTCCACGACGGCCTCATCGCCACCGGGATGGCCACCGCGACGACCTACGGCCTGCCGCGCATGGGACCGACCTTCGGTGCGATGCTCGTCTCCGGGAAACGGGCCGCCCAGGAGGCACTGGACGAACTCGAGGTCGATGCCGACCCGGTCGAACTGACTTCGCGTGCGGCCCCCGCCGACGACTGAGCGGCGACCAGTTCGGACGTGTGGCTCCCGTCCGAATCGAACGCCGCGAGACGCGCGACGTGGCTCGCCGCGGAGAGCAACACGAGAGGGGGCGATGGGAAGCGGAACCGTGCCGTTAGTTTCGCGGCCGATCGACCGGGTGGGGTGTGAGCGGTTCGCCGTGTTTCCCTCGAGACCGCGTGTCCGAGTTCGCTATCGTAGCAACTGAAACGATTTACACACTGATCGCGACGCCGTCGTGCGATCAGGTGGACAATGACGTGTGAAAAAGAAACGCTATAGCTGTTGTCGAGATCTCTTTCCGAACTTAGCGAGTCGACTACTCGCTTACACACACTACTACTCTCAGGGACATATTTGGCGATAAATAGATCATCGGACGATCCGTCTCCGGATTCGTGAAGCGGCGTTACGGCCCGATGCGAACCGGAAATCGGTTCACGTCGCGATCGACCGGATCGTGGTCCGGTTCGACGGTGGTCGGGGGTGTCTCCGCGCCGTCGTCGCATGAGTTGACAAGTGACTCCCCGAAATCCGATCCGAACAGCCGTGACTAGCCGTTCTGCACGGACTACCACGGGACGGATCGTGTCTCCGAGGCCGTGCTGTCCAGCGGCTCGGTGCGATAAATCACCGACCGACGCCAGTCAACGCGTGGCTCCGATTCCGGGGGACGAACGACATGTATAGCTGATCGGTTGATGATATATGGTTGAAATGGTATTTACAAAAACTAGTCTTTCTCAGTCTACTTTTCCGAGCTGCGGAGAGAAACCTTCAATTAGTTTTTCGAGCCGGTCGGGATCGCAGTCTCGACCGAGATGTGAGTGTCGAGCCGCCTCGGTTCACCGAACGGGACGACCTCCGGACGAACACGGTGTGGACTGCGAACCGACTCGAGCGCTCGACGGGTCAACCGAAGAGTTGGCGCATCATCGGATGCATCTCCATGAGTTGCTCCTCGGCGATTTCCTCGTAGAGTTTGTACGTGATACTGACCGTGAGCAGCAGTGACGTCCCCGAAATCCCGCCGATGGTGCCGAGCATATTCGCGAGCACGGCCAGGATACCGACGAGCAGGCCGCCGAGGACGGCGACCTGCGGAATGTACCGCTCCATGACTCGCTCGATGACGCCGACGTTCTGCCGGAAGCCGGGAATCTGCATTCCGGAGTTGTCGATCTGGCGAGCCGTCGATTCGGGCCCCATATCGGCGGTTTCGACCCAGAAGACCGAAAACACGATCCCGCCGCCGAGCATGAACACGAGGTCGATCGCCACACGGAGGACGACCTGCCAGGGATGTTGTGTCACGCTGCCGGTCCACCACATCCACTGCCGGGGGGTGTGGATCGGGTTCAAATAGTAAAACAGCCCGCCGACGGGGCTCCCGTTCGCGTACACACCGAGCCACGTAGGGAGGGTGTCACCGAACTGTCGGTACAGAATGCGTCCGAGAAACTGGATGTTCCCCTGCAGCGCGCGGACGAAAATCAGCGGGAGGACGCTCGCATAGATGAGTTTGACCGGGAACCGTCCGCGAGCACCCTTGACTCGAGCATGCGAGAGCGGAATCTCGACGCGAACGCTCTCGGCGTAGACGACGATCGCGAAGATCAGCAGCGTCGTCAGGAGCGGAACGATATTGCCGACGCCGAACAGCAGCGACTGGAGACCCGCTTCGGTAAGCGGGGAGCCGACTTGAATGTCACCGAGCAGGATTTCGACCCAGGCGGTCAAGACGCCGGGTTTCTGACCGGTGAGTCCGGGGATCGAGAGCAACCCGCCGATGAGTTTCTGACTCACGCCGGCGACGATAAAGAGTCCGACACCGCTCCCGACGCCCCACTTGCTGATGACTTCGTCCATGAGCAGGATCAGGACGCCGCCGACGAATATCTGGGCGAATATGAGCCACTTGACGACGCTCCGTGGGACGCTCAGCGCGTGAGCGATGCTCGGGTCGACCGGTAAGAACCCGCCCGCGAACACCATCGGGAGGCCAGTCAGGCAGATCATAACGACCACGAGGAGCTTCTGTAGCCCTTGATAGAGCACCTGATCGCGCGGATCGTCGGTATCGAGCCCCAATAGGTTCGCGCCGCCCAACAGCTGTAAGACGATACTCGCGGTCACTATCGGGCCGATCCCGAGCTGGAGGATCGTCCCCTGTCCACCCGCCAAAATCGATCGGAACTGGCCGAAAATATCGCTTCCTTGATCAGCACCGAAGAGGTAGACGTTGGACAGGAAGAAATACAGGACGAGCGTGCCGGCCGTCCAGGCGAGTTTCCGACGGAACGGGACGTGTCCCTCGGGTCGGCGGACGGTCGGCATGCGAACGAGGATCGGTTCGGCTGCGTCTTTCCAACTCATCGGTACCACGTCGGCGTCGAATGTGGTCGACAACGATACCGGCGGCCGATAAGAACGGGAGTGTCAGTATGGTATCTCATACGCGTCTCTGGAGTTGATACTCATGCCGTCACCGGGCGAATCCGCGTCGAGGCGAGCGTTTCGACTCGATACGAACCGCTGGCTGCCGACTGAGTGCTCGTATTCGGCTTGAGCGAGAGACGATAAAAATACTAGTGATTCTCACCCGGCAGCGGCTCGTCCGGCGGTACCGCATCGATCACCCGCATCGGACACCGACGTCCGAACCGATCGAAGGCCGCGATCGAGTCGCCGTCCCACGGGGGCACGGCGACGAAGACGATCCCGTGGAGATCGTCGCGTTTCGTAAGCCGAAGCTCCGAGAGCGGATGGGTAACGAATCGACCGTGCGTTCGTGTCGGTGGGATCTGCAGCTCCATTCCGAAGACGGTACTGACGGAGTTACGGCCTTTGGGCAGATAGAAATGCGTGAATACGGGCATCGATTCGGGGATGTCCGCGCGACTCGAGATCCGACTGGCGGGCGTCACGGCCAGTCCGATCGAAAGCGATTCCGGTTCGGCGCGGCGAGCCGTCTCGAGCAGTGTCTCGAGGAGCGGCCGCGTGATGTACACCGGCTGCCGCTCATCCGTCGGCGAGACCGGCTGCGATGAGAGCGCTGCCGAAACGCCCGTCCGATCACTGGCAACCGCGCCGAGCCCGGCGACGACGCCGAGGAGCTCGAGGTCTAGATCGATCGCGATCCCCGGACCGGACACCGGCACGCTCGAGACGAGATCCATCGTTCTCCCGACGAGGCCGACCGCACATAGGCAGACGCCGATCGAGAACGCTGCACTCGAGAGCCGAGAGTCGAAGTCGAGGCTCACACGCGACATGGGTGAGCGAAGTCGTCGGTCGAAGGTAGTGCGTCCCGTTCGTCGTGTCGCTGGACCCGTGTCGACGGATGTCGTGAACGCCGGGGTTCCGACCGGCGTTGTAACAATGACTTAGCCATTGTTACGAGGACGGGGATGCCGGCTGGATGGCGAGCGTTTTCCGAATGAGCTGCCGGGACGCCATCGAGCACAGGAAGTACCAGACGATCCACGTCGCCATCGGACCGACGAGGGGGTCTTGCCACGAGACAGCGCCGGCAAGCGGCACGACGAGGCCGGTCTCGCCAGCCCCGAGGTGTCCGCCACGGACCTTCCAACGGAGCCAGAGGAACACCGGAATCGTCAGCAGCATGATCCAAACCATCGGGCGGAACTGGAGTTTGAACATGCCCAGTTGATCGCCGGCGGCCGCCATCTGTTCTTCCCGAATCCGTTCGAGCGCTTCTTCGTCGCCCCGTTCTTTGGCAGCTTTTTGCCGCTCTTGCAGGTCGCTCATCCGCTTTTGATACGCCTGCAACTTTTCGGTGTTCGTGAGGCGCGCCTGTAGAACGGTCGAATAGAGGCCGGTACCGATCGCGAGGAGGATGATGACCGCGTAAAACGGGAGTACGTCGGTGATCGGTGCGAGAACGAGATCATCGATCGACGCGATCGTATTCCGAATCCCCGTGTTCCAGTAGCCCATAAAGAAGGCAAGCGCCGTCAGCCCGACCGCCTTGTCGTACCAGGCCCACGGCTCGGCTTCGATCTCGTCCTCGTCTTCGTCCGGTCCCGAATCCCGTTCGTGTTCCTCGAGTTCCCGCTGAATGCGGTTCGGATCGGCGAGCGCGAACCCACTGCTCCCCTCCACGAGCGTTCCGTTTCGGATCAGCCGTCCCCATTGATCACTCGACAGCGCGTCTCTTACGTCGGCCCACTGCAACTCTTTGCGTCCACTGTCGCTCCGTTCGAACACGACTGCGATGGCGTCACGCATCGCTGGCTCCTCGAGAAGCGACGCTAATTGCGGTTCTGGCATGGCCGTACGTGGACCTTATCTCAGAGAATTATCAACGCTTCCCATCGTCGGCGACCGAGAACCGAAGCGACTGCGGGACGGACCCCCAGTGAGATACGCGCGATCGAACGCGCGAGCCAGCAACGACACTGCGCGTTCGCTGGGACCGATTCGCGAGCAGGACTGCGGGATCGGAACCGAAGACCGTCGGCCGGTGACGGTTCGCGGTTCGGCACTGCCGGGAACCGTTCACCGAACCGACGGACTGAGATGGATCTATAACAATCACTAAGTCATTGTCAAACGGGATCGGGCTGGACCGGTGGTACCGCTCCGAACGGAGCGCGTCGGTCCGCAGGACGCGACACGACGTGTCGGTCCGACTCGTTCCAGCCGCGAACGAGGGGGCGAGACCTGTACGTTCGCCTCGCGAGTCGCAGCGGACCCCGGGGGTCAAATATCGATCTCGATGGTTTCGGTTCCGTTACAGTCCGGACACGTTAACCGATAGCAGATGTGGCCGGACCTGGGTTCCGTCTCGACGTGTGTCTGCCACTCGCTATCGAGGACGGTGTCTTCGAAGCCACAGTCGTGACACGTCTGTCGCTTGTGTTCCAAACTCTTCGTAAACGCCTCGATTCCCTTCTGGTGGTGCTCGGTGAATTCACTCATCACGTAATAATATCACCTCGACTCATTTAACCGTATCTAAAATTATAAGATAGTATACTGGAACGTCTGGCCGGACTCTCCTGCCCGCACCAGTCCACGGGAAGCGCATTCGTGGCGGATCCGGCAGCCTGCCCGCGGAAGCGGCGGACCTGACTCAGGGCGCTGTCTCGGCGTCGTGGGAGACGACCTGCCAGTCGGCCGGCGACAGTTCGTGACCGTCGAACCCCTCGTGTTCTGGATACGCCGTGAGGACGAGATACTCGGCTCGGTCCCGCAGATAGTCGACCAACGTTCGGAGGTTGTCGCTTGCCAGTCCACCGAGACCGTCGAGGAGCAACACCGGAACGCGCTCGTCGACATCGAACGCGTCGTGGCCAGCGACCGCTGCGACAAGTCCCAGTACCTCCCGTTCGCCCTCGCTGAGCGCGTCCAATCGCGCCTCGCGGCCGTCCCGGGCGACGACGAGATCGAACCCGCTCGTGAGCCGGGCCGTCTCGAATCCCGTGTCGAATCGCTCCAGGAGATCCTCGAGCGCGGTCGAAAACGCCTCGCGAGTCCGCCGTTTGATCTCCGCCTTGCGACCCCTGAGTTCGGAGATCTCCGCCGTCAGCGACGCGTACTCGTCGTCGAGCGTCGACAACTGGTCCGCCTGCGCCTCGGCGTCCTCGAGGTCCGCACGAACCTCCTCCAACTCCGTTTCGGTGTATTTGATCTCGCTTTCCAGTTCCAGCACTCGCTCTTCGGTCGCACCCACCGCTTCGGCGAGTGTCTCGATACGCGACGCCAGTTCCGACCGCCGTTCCCGAGCGCTTTCCAGACTCTCTTCGGTCTCCGCCAGTCGCGATTCGAGAGCGCCGATACGATCGGTGAGCTCCGTCTCACGCCGTCGAGCCTCCCGGATCTCGTCGCGTTTCGCTTCGAGCGTCGCGACTCGCTCTCGGTACTCGTCGGCCTGCGAATCGAGTTCGCCGATCCGCTCGTCGAGAGCCGCCAACTGCGCCTCGATCTCGTCGCGTGTGGCGTCCTCGCCGCAGAGCCAGCACGTCACTGTATCCGCGAGCACGTCGTGGGAAACGTCGGTCAACAGTTCGGTGCGACCCTCGTCGAGTACGCGCTTGTTCGCCTCGTAGACCGACTGCAGCAGTTCGACATCCCGCTCTACGTCACGGCGCTCCTCGTGGAGCGTCTCGAGTTCGCGTTCGATGTCCTCGCTCGACGGAACCGAGAGCCCCTCGAGTTCGGCTCGCTTCTCCGCCAGCGTCTCGCGGACGCGCTCGGCAGTCGTCTCGAGGCGGTCGATACGGGAGTCGACGCGATCGCGTTCCACGCGCAACTCGCTCAACCGGTCTCGAGAGTCCGTGTCACCGCCGGTCTCGTCGTCGAGATCGGCTCGCTGGGCGTGCAGTTCGTCGAGCGTCGACTCGAGATCCGTCACTCGGGACCGGAGCTGTGGCAGTCGGTCGGCGGCGTCCGCCGCTCGATCGCGTTCCGTCTCGACCCGTTCTCGCTCCGCTTTCAGGTCGGCGATCCGTTCGTCGATGTTTTCGAAATCCAGCGGCCGCGTGAGGAGGTGTTCGATAGTCTCGCCGTTTCGAACGGCCCGTCGGATCTCGTTGGTTTCGTCGAGCGATGCGAACAGTGTCGCGCACACCCGATCGTATTCGTCGTGGAGATACGGGGTTCCCGTCCGGGAGACCGACCCGTCCGTCCGCTCGAGGGTAACGGCGATATCGTCGTCGGCCGTGGTGACGGTGACCCGACCGGTCGCCTGTCCCTCGGTAAGCGGCGTCGCAGTGCCGAGCGCCGTTTCGATGCTCGCGAGAAAGCTCGATTTCCCCTGCCAGTTGGACGCCCGGACGACGTTTACGCCCGGTTCGATGCGTGCCTCTCCCTGCCGAATACCGGCGATGTTCTCGATGGAGAACTCCCACGTCATAACGGGATGGCAGCGGTCGCGACCGCCTCGACGAGGTACGGGTCTTCGAGAATGGCCGTCTGAATCCCCTCGAGAAGTCCGTACGGAACCGCGAGGAGGGACAACGCGTTCCGCCCCTGCTCTCGCACCGACTCGTCCGATTCGGCGTCGAAGTGCGTCTCACAGACGTACCCGCGTTCGACCGCGTCCGCGAACGGGACCCGGACCGAACACTCCGGACAACTCAGTTTGACCTGCACGTCGACGTCCGCTCGCTCTCCGTTCCGGAGACGGCCCTTCGAGGCGAGCGACGACAGTACCGACTGGGCCTTTTCAGTGGCCCGTTCGCGAGCCATCCGGACGGTGTCCGTCTCCCAGTCCGTCTCCGCCGATTGCGTCTCCTTTTCAGCCTCGAGACAGTCCTTCAGGTGGTGACGCATCGTGCTCCAGGAGGGGAGTTCGCTATCGATCTCGTCGATATCGAGTCCATCCGTTGCGAGATCGGCCGCGAGTTCGTCGCGGTGGAGCGTTTCCTCGCCCGTGATGAGTTCGTATTCGCGGTCCAGATGGACGGTGACGGTATCTCGGTCGTGCTCCTCGTAGAGCCGTTTCAGGAGCCGTTTGTTGAACCACTCCGTGAGGGCTTTGTATCCGTCGGCGGACCGGCCGTCCGAACCGGTCCAGCGCGCCACCAGATACTCGTCGACGGAATCGTACTCCGGGACGGGGACGGTCAGAGAGTGGCGTTCGATAAGGGTATCGACCTTACATCCCATCGTTGTGGTCTGCTCGAAAGCAGGGCCCGACCGCTAATAAACGTGATTACTACACGCCCGGACCGCCCGGAAACGGGGCAACCGCGCTGACGGCGTCGCCCCCGGGAGTTTCGTCGGCCAGTCCCGCGCAGCCACGGTACTTTGCTTGTGAACCGCGCTCTGTAGTTAGTAGTATGACGTAACACTTAGAGAGGTATTTTTGTAAAAATATGGTTTCGGAAAAAGTGATCGGAATCGGGATACCAGCAACCAATACGTCGGTCATGGTCGTCCTCCGGCGATCGTCTTCGTCCAACCTTCGACGCTCTCAAGTCGTCGGACTGGGTTCGATGGAAGCGGTCTCAGCCGAACTCCTCTCGTCTCGGCACACGAATCTCCGAACGCAACTGAGTGACTAATTTCTTACTATATAGTAGAACAATACGATTATTTATGAATGGCTTCTCCGGGTGGGCGGCCGGAATCGGTTGCGACACACCCGTCTCGATTCAGCCGTCAGTACACGGAGCGGCCCGCCATTCGCGTCGCTCGAGGCGACACCTCCCGTCCCGCTGTCGACCGGTCGACCGATTCAACCGCAACTGTTTCACCGAGTGGTACCACTAGTTAGTACATGGTCGAACGCCTCATCTGCTATCGGTCACCCTCGACGACGGCCGCGGTCGACGACATCGCCGCCTGGTTGCGGGCGCGGCTCGACGCGACCGTGGCCGTCCGCGATCGGTTCCTCGACGTCCACCGCACGGACGACCTCGCCGAGCGGTTCGCCGAGGCGCGAGTCCCATCCCCCTACGAGCGCGAGACGGGAAACACGATGCTCGGGACGATCCGGTACGAGGAGCGGGCGCTCGAGACCCCCGAGCGCGAGGGCGGGGTTCTCTACGACGGCGTCCAGGTACAGCGCGCGCTCAACGCCGCGCTCCCCGCCGACGAGCGCGGACTCGAGACGCTGCACGTCGCGATTCTCGACCGCGCCATCGGGACGTGGGGCGATCACGACGGGCGCTGGCACAAGCGCGTGACCGTCCCCGGCCAACCCGCGCTGGTGTCGGTTCCGGGGCTCTACGAGGCTCCCGCCAAGCCCGAGGCCTACTATACGGAAAAACAGCGCCACGCCCTCCGCTCCGGGGACGCACCGCCGCGGGAAGTCCTCGAAAATCGGGTCGACGGCGACTTCCTGGTCGCCGACGATCCGCGGACCACCGAGGCCCTGAAGGGGTACGTGCTGCAGGCGTTTCACTACCTCGAGACCGGCGAGGCGTTCTGCGACCGGGAGGGCTGTCGGCTCTTTAACGCCCACCGACAGCCGGACCTGATCGACGCGCAACTTCGTGACCCCGCGTTCTGTGCCGCCCACGCCGACCTGTACGGCCGGTCCTGAATCGGTGCCGGGATGACGAACCGGTGCGTACTTTTGTGCGAATCCGCGAGCGACAACACACAATGAGTAACGAGTTCACTCACGAGGTCCCCGTTCGCTTTCGGGACCTGGATCCGCTGGATCACGTCAACCACGCCGTCTATGCGAGCTATCTCGAGGCGGCCCGGACCGCCTACATCGAAGAGGTGCTGGGCGTACCCGAGGAGGAGATCGCTTTCGTGGTCGCGACGCTCGAAATCGCCTACGAGCGACCGATCACGTACGACGACGAGCCGGTCGTGGCCCTCGCTGTCGCCGAACTCGGCGACTCGAGTTGTACCATGGAGTACGAGATTCGCGTCGACGGCGCGGTCGCCGCGACGGCCGAGACGACGATCGTCCACGTCGATCACGAGACCGACCAGCCGACGCCGATCCCACCGGCCATCCGCCGACGGCTGCGCGAGTACGGCGACGCCGAAGCCCCCGCGTAATCGTCGCCGGGCGACATCGATCCCGACTCACGGCCGGGAATCGATCGGTCGCGCCGGCAGTCTCCCGCCGGTAAGCCGGACGACCTCGAACACGTGGGTCTCGTCCGCGACGGCGACCGCGCGCTCGCGGAGACGGGCGTGTGCGGCACCGATCTTTTCGTCGAGCCGACGATGCGGCTCGCTCTCGTAGCGGAGTTTCGTCGTCGGCGGCGTCGAGAGGACGACGATCGCCCGGAAAACGGCGTTGACCGGCGGGGCGTACCACTCCCCGCTTCTGGCAGCGTTGGCGAGGACGACGGTCCCGTCGGCCCCGACGAGGTCACACCAGTCGTCGACCGCGTCCGCCGGCTCCGCGAGCATGCCGACGACGAACGTCGCGAGGACGGCGTCGATATCCCCGGCGACCGTGTCCAGTACGCCGGCTCCGTCACGCCCGCCACCGATCGGTGGCTGCGTCGCGTCCCCCTGCAGGACGTGGACGTTATCGTACGCCGCCGTAGCCGCACGCGCCCGCTCGAGTACGGGTCGCGTGATGTCGAGTCCGATCACGGTCCCCTCGGGTCCGACCCGCTCGCGGAGGACCGGAAGGTTCGCGCCCGTTCCACAGCCCATCTCGACGACCGTGTCGCCGGGCTCGAGGCGGCAGGCGGCGGCCGCCCGATCTCGGAGGCGGGCGATACCCGGCGTTCGTCGTGCGATCAGATCGTAGAGGCGCGCCCAGCGACCGTAGAACTCCCGTGCTGACTCCGTCATTGGCTATTGTGCCGTTCAGACGAGCGACCGGAGCGTGTCCGCGACCGACTCCGCATCCGGGCCGAGAACGTAGATCAGTGGTTCGATCCCCATGCCGCCGGTCTGATAGAGCACCGTCGCCTCGGGTTCGTCCTCGATCGCCGCGCCGACGCTCGAGGCGACGTCGCCGGATTCGTCGAACTCGGCGGCGACGTGGCCCTGCTCGGTCAGGTCGTCGATCAGGCCCGGCTCGTACGTGACGTTGATCGCCGCCGAGACGTCCGCACCGTGGCGGCGAGCGGCCAACAGCACTCGCGCGACGTGCTCCGAGACGCCGAACTCGGGATCCGCGGGGACCGTTACGCGACCTTTCACGTCGAAGATCCGACCGGGGACGCCCGCGATGTCGTCGACGTCCTCCGCGTCGGGCGTACAGGCGACCAGGTTCGAGCCGACCGCGGGGATCAGGCTCGTAAACCCGCTTGCGGTCTCGAGCATGCCCAGGCCTCGCCGCAGCGACGAGAGCACCCGCTCGCTGGTCCGCAGGTCGCTTTCGGGGTCGTGGACGCGGAAACTCGCGCCGTGATCGGCGAGTTCCGGCACGGCCTCCTCGTGGAGTTGGGCGAGCAGGTCCCCGCCGGACTCGAGATCGCGGATCAGGACCTCGATCTCGATAAGCGCTTGCACGGGCGAGATCTCGCCGGCCGCCAGTCCGGTGCCGAGTTCGTCGACGAGATCCAGCACCCGGTCGTCCGCGGCGATGCGGTCGTTGACCGTCACGTCGCCGTGGGCGTACTTCGAGACGGCGCTCTGGCTGATGCCGAGCACGTCGGCGACCTCGCTTTGCGTGAAGCCTCGCTCTCGGAGATCACCGGCGAGCAGCGAGCGGACGGTCGGAAGGAACTCGTCTACGACGATTTCTTCGACGAATTGCATTCGTTGCCCGACGGTACGGCGGGCGACGGGATAACTTGTGGGTCCCGCCTCGAGCGGATCAACGGCGGGACGGCTCGCTCTCGCGGGCGATCGTATCGAAACGGGCGCGACGCGGATACGGCGATCTGCGACGCGTTAGACGGCGACGGGGGCGATCATCGACGCGAACTCGTAGGCGAAGACGTGGTTGAGCAGGACGTAGGTGACGACGCCGAGGAAGAGACTCAGAATCCACGCGCCGGCGGCGATGCGGCCCACGCTGGCGTGTGGCGTCTCACGGAGTTCCGCGGGCGTGTGACTCAGCCCGAGGATCAGGGCATAGAGGACGACCGGGACCGAGACGATCGAGAGGATGATATGGATCGCCAGCATGACGAGATACGGGTAGTAGGCCAGATCGGGGCCGACGAACTCCTTGGTCCCGCCGCCGCCGACCTTGAGCAGGTAGACGACCAGAAAGCCGAGGATCAACACGAACCCGCTGACCATCGCCAGCCGGTGTTTCTCGACGTCGCCGGCGCGGATCCAGTACCAGCCGAGCAGCAAGACGACCGTCGCGGTCGTGTTGATGACCGCGATCACGTGAGACAGCAGATTGACCTGTGCGTTCGTCAGGTCGGGATAGATCGGAACGTCAAGCAGAAACGTCCCGAGCACCAGCGCGTACCCGACGATCGTCAGGAGGATCGTTGCACCCACCGGCTGCTTCCGGAGTCGCCGTTTGGCGTCAGCGGTTGCCATTAGCGGACGTTAGGAACACCGCCGTATCATGCTTGCTGTTCCGGGTGCGATCCGATGGCGGCCACTCCGGAACGTGATCGTGTCTAGTCGATCCCCAGAGGCGTTCGCCGCAGGAGAAACGGATCGCGAGCAATCACTCCCATCCGTCGAGGGGAACGTCAGTCGGCCGAGTCAGCCGGTTCGCCGAGCGTTACCCGTCCGTCCTGATCGACGGTGACGTCGTAGCTACAGAAGGAAAACGAGACCGTTCCCCCGGGCCTGCTCGCGCCGTTGGACCGGTCCGCGAAGAGCGCATCCAGTGCCGCCGGATCGACGACGGCGTGGAGGGATTGGTAGTCCGGTGGCGAAATCGCCGCCGGCGAAACGCCTTCCGCCTCGGCGACCGCTTCGATCACTGCTTGGCTCGGTGCTCGTTTGGACGACGAGCCGACGCTACCGCCACCCTCCACCATCGTGTTTGGGTCTTTCGAAGCCGGCTGAATAAAACTGTCCTTCCCGAGTTTGTGGAACCGCTCGAGCGGACCGCCTCCGCGCCGCCGAGTAGCGGCACATCGACCCGGTCGGCGACCCCTACCGGATTCGAATCGCGGGTTTGCCGGGGCGGGCTTTGGCGGCCTGCGCGTCGTCGCCGGTGGCCCGTCGAACGCTGACGGCCGCATCGAACTCGTCGGTGACGAGCCAGGACGCGCGGTCGAGGATCGCCAGTTCGTGATCCGCGCTTCGCCCCTCCTCGCCGTCCCTGCCGTCGCGTCCGACGAGTTCGCCCGCGAACGCCGCGACGCGAGAGGGATCGGGGGCGGCGGCCGACTCGTCCGCGAGAACCGCGTCGACGATCGCGTCGACGGGGTCGGACCCGTCGTCCCCGCTGTCGGTCCGGCTCGCCAACTCGGCGGCCCGGTATTTCCAGTCGGGGGCGACGACCAGTTCGATCCGTTCGGGGTCGTCGATGTCGGCGACGTCGACGATGTCTCGAACGTCTTCGAGCGTACGATCGACCAGTCGACGCTCGAGCCGATACTGCGAGGCGTCGTGATCGGGTTCGGGCCAGTCGGCCTCGACGGCGAGCCCGTCCCCGCGGAGTTTGTTCCAGAGTTCCTCGCCGAGATGGGGGGCCATCGGGGCGATCAGCGCGGCCAGGGTCAGCAGCCCGCGCCGGTAGACGTCGCCGTGCGGGCGGTCGTACTCGCGGTAGCGTCGGAGCAGACGCGCCAGTTCCCGGATCTCGGTTGCGGCACGGTGGAACCGGTACCGGTCGTACTCCTCCGTGACCGCGGCGATGGTTCGGTCGATCTCCCGGGCGACGTACTCGTCGTGGTCCCGTCGCTCGACGCGGGCGTCGCCCTCCTCGACGAAAGCGGTCGCCATCCGGTAGAGGGTCTGCTGGAGATCGTAGGCCCCGCGGACGTTGTTGGCGGTCCACTCGAAGTCCTGTTCGGGATGCGCCGCCGAGAGCACGAACAGCCGCGTCGTCTCCGCGCCGTACTCCTCGGGGGTGACGACGTTCCCCTTCGAACTGGACATCTTCTCGCCGTCGTACAGCACCGTCCCCTGGCTCACGAGTTCGCGGATCGGCTCCCGGCGCTCGAGCAGGTCGAGATCGGCCAGCGCCTTCGTGAAGAAGCGAGTGTACAGCAGATGGAGGCTGGCGTGCTCGTCGCCGCCGACGTAGAGGTCGATCGGCAGCCAGTCGTTTGCGACCTCGGTTTCGAACGGCGCGTCCGCGAGAGCCGGCGAGAGGAACCGCAGGTAGTACCACGAGGAATCGACGAACGTGTCCATCGTGTCCGTTTCGCGCCGGGCGGGCCCACCACAGTCCGGACAGGTCGTCTCGGTCCACTCCTCGGCCGCGTCCAGCGGATTCCCCGTGGTCCGGACGAACGCCGGGAGCTCGACCGGGAGGTTCTCGTCCGACACCGGAACGCGTCCGCACTCGTCACAGTGGACCATCGGGATCGGCGTTCCCCAGTAGCGCTGGCGGGAGATCAGCCAGTCCCGGAGCCGATAGGTGACGTCGTCCGCGAGCGCGTCGTGGCCCGCGACGATCCGCTTGCCGGCCACCTCGCTCTCGAGGCCGTCGTACTCGCCGCTGTGCTCGAGGACGCCCGCGCCGGTGTACGGGCTGCCTTCGACCGTTTCGGTCCCGCTACCGCCGTTGTCGTCCGCGTCGGGAACGATCACGCGCTCGATCGGCAGGTCGTGCTCGCGCGCAAACGAGTGGTCGCGCTCGTTGTGGCCGGGAACGCCCATTACGGCACCGGTACCGACGTCTTCGAGGACGTAGCCGGCGACGTAGACCGGGAGTTCCGCGCCGGTCAGCGGGTGGACCGCGGTGGCGTCGGTCTCGACGCCGGAAAACCCGACCCGGTCGGGGTCCTGCTCGCGCACGGTCGTGATGTAGTCGGCGACGGCGTCGTCGTCCTCGGCCAGGGCTCGAGCGAGGTCGTGCCCCGGCGACACGGCGAGATAGGTCGCGCCGTAGATCGTCTCCGGGCGGGTGCTGAACACGTCGACGGTTCGGTCGTCGTCACCGTCGCCGCTCCCGCCAGCGCCGCTGTACCCGGCCACGTCGAACGTGATCCGTGCCCCTTCCTGCCGGCCGATCCAGTTGCGCTGGATCTCGCGGACGCCCTCGGGCCAGCCCTCGAGATCGTCGAGTCCCTCGTGGAGTTCCGCGGCGTAGTCGGTGATCGTGAAGAACCACTGATCGAGTTCCCGTCGCCCGACCGGGGTCTTACACCGCCAGCAGACGCGATCGCCGCGGCCGCTCGCGGCGTCGCCGGCTCCCTGATCCGCGGACTCGCTGCGCTCGTCCTCGCGATCGACGACCTGGGCGTCGGCCAGCACCGTCTCGCAGTCGGGACACCAGTTGACCGTCGCCGCCTCGTACTCGACGAGCCCTGCCTCGTAGAGGCGCTTGAACAGCCACTGATTCCACCGGTAGTACTCGGGCTCACAGGTGGTAATCTCCCGTGACCAGTCGTAGCCAAAGCCCATCGTCTCGAGTTCCTCGCGCATGCGCCGGATACACGCCTGGGTCCAGGATTCGGGGTCGGTCCCGCGGTCGAACGCCGCGTTTTCGGCGGGGAGGCCGAACGCATCCCAGCCCATCGGGTGGAGGACGTCGTCGCCCCGCATGCGACGATAGCGCGAGTAGGCGTCGGTGATCGCGTAGTTGCGGACGTGCCCCATGTGGAGCGTGCCCGACGTGTAGGGAAACATGCCGAGGACGTAGGTCGGGTCCGTGGCGTCGGCATCGAGCGCGTAGACATCGTCGCGCTCCCAGACGTATTGCCAAAACTCCTGTACCTGTGCGTGATCGTAATGAGTCGTCATTGTCGGCGGTGTCCGTTGTTCCCACTGGACGGGCCGGCTATATCATTGTTCGGCCGCCCGCGGCGGCTTCGTCCCGCGTCGCGACCGACACCGTTCCTCGAGCCCGAAGCGAGCCGATACGAACGGAAGGGGACGCGTATCAACCGGCACCCGTCGGTTCGATCCGCTGTGGGCCGAGAGTAACAAAGCGGGCGGGTCGTCTACGGTCGAGCCGTCGAATGTCACGCCTTCGAGACGACATCCCATCGGCGTTCGCGCTGCTGGTGCCCGTCGTGGCCGTCCTGCTCACGTTCGGCGTCCTGACGGTGGTCGTCGCCCCCGATCTGCGGGCGGACGAGACGAATTCGTCCGCCGCTGCAGTGGAGAGCGACGACGCGTCGGCCGCCGAGTCAACCGCGCCGACCGCCGACCGCGACGACGCGGCTGCTCCCGAAACCGAGCCCGACTCGAGCCCGGACGGGGACGACAGCAGTACGACGGAACCGCCAGCCGACCCGGTGCCGCCGACCGAGTCCGACCCGTCGGTCGACGACTCCGACGGAGACGACGCCCCGTCGGACGATGCCGCTCGACCGTCGCCGGACGGTCCCGCCGAGCCGGCCGAACCGACCGACCCGGACGAACCCGCTGCGCCTGACGAACCAACCGGACCGGACGGCCCAGACGAACCCGTTGCTCCTGATGACTCAACCGACCCGGACGACTCACCCGACCCGGACGACTCACCCGACCCGGACGACTCACCCGACCCGGACGACGACTTCGGCGGCGGTTTCGAGCGAGCGCTCGAGGACGGCGGGCTGATCGACGATCCGGACGACTCGGCGGCGAGCGACCGCGACCCGTCGGCGGACGACGAGCGGGAGCCGTCGACCGGCATCGAACGGGGGTCGCCGGAAGACGACGACCTCGAACTCCCGGACGTGCCGCGGGGATCGCCGGACGGCATCGAACGCGGATCACCGGATGCCATCGAACGAGGGCCGCCGGAAGGTCCGCGAAGCCCGTCAGATCCCGTCGCTCCGTTCGAAGACTGACGGTACCGTTCCCCCGCTCGGGGATCGCCGACCGCTCTCGGAGCCATCGGTAGCTGTGACAGTCCTCGAGGCCGATATCTGGGGACTGCCTTCTACGAGGCCATCGTAGAACGGCACATGGCGACGACCGCACTCGTGACCGGCTGTTCGTCCGGCATCGGCTACGAAACGGCGCGCGCACTGCTCGCGGCGGGGTGGCGGGTCTATGCGACCGCCCGTGATCGCGATCGGGACGGCCTCGAGCGACTGGCCGACCGCGGGGCCGACATCGCAGCCCTGGATCTGACCGCCCCCGACGATATCGACCGCGTCGTCGAGCGCGTCCGCGACGAGGCCGGCGGCGTCGAGTGCCTCGTCAACAACGCCGGCTACGGACAGTTCGGTCCGGTCGAAGACGTGCCCACGAGGCTGCTCGAGCGCCAGTTCGCCGTCCACTGCTTCGGGCCGCACCGACTGATTCGGGCGGTGCTTCCGGGGATGCGCGAACGCGGCAGTGGTCGCATTATCACCGTCACCAGCGCCGCGGATCGGCTCGCGCTCGCCGGGATCGGTGCCTATACCGCCTCGAAGTGGGCGATGGCGAGTCTGAGCGACGCGCTGCGACAGGAGCTGACCGGCTCCGGGATCGACGTCGTCGTCGTGCAACCGGGCATCGTGCGGACGCCGTTCTACGACCGCGCCGTGACAGCGGTCGACGACGCGGCCGCGACCGCCCGACCAGCCTCAGGCCCTGTCGACGGCGCAGAGACGACGGAGACGGACCGGCACGGGTCGAACAGGAACGTGACCGTTGTCAGCCCCACGGGGTACGCCGATCTCTACCGCATCCTCCGGCGGCTCCGCGCCGTCGAAAGCGGCGGTCCGTTCATCAACGATCCCGATCGGGTCGCCGCGACGATTCGGGAGGCCGCGACCGTTCCGAACCCCGACACGCACTATCGCGTCGGCCCGGTTCCCGCACTCGGCTCGCTATACGGCACGCTTGTTCCGGGCGCGATACGGGATCGGCTCACCGCGATCGGGATTCGACTGGCCGCGAGCGAGCCCGTTCTCGACCTGCTCGAGCGGCGCGCGGCGGACGCACCGCCCGAGCGATACCCCTGATCGCGGCGGACGGCGACGAAAAAAGCCGTGTCCGAGTCGTTATCGCGTTCCGGCGGCCGTTCCGCGAGGGACGCCGCGGCCGGCGGCGTAGGCGATGTACGCCGACAGCGCCGCGGCGATGAGTCCCGAGACGATGTTGCTCCAGGCCAGGCCCGCACTGGCGACCTCGAGACCGCCGATCGCGACCTGCCCCCCGATCGCGAAGTGGGAGACGACCATCCACAGCGCGAGCAGGGCGACGAGCGACATCACGCCGGTACTGGTCGGGTGGGCGGTGATGATCCGGTAGTAGTTGTACCCCGCCAGCAGGAAGATCGCGCCCCCGACCAGCAGGTTGTTCCACAGCATGGACTGTGCCGGGCCGTAGACGAACGGTGACGCGGCCAGCCACAGGCCGATCAGCGAGACGACGCCGCTCAGCCACTTCTGGCTGTCCGGCTCCCCCTGGTCGCGGGCGTGCGATTCGCCGGCCGCCGGGTCGTTTGTCGTGGATTCGCTCATGGCACTCTCAACCGGGACTCCCACAGGAACACTGAAAAAGCGCGCCGACTGTTCACGCTCCACGCTCGAAATCCGTCCGGAGATTACGCGTTCGGCGGTCGGTCAACGAGCCGTGAGAGCGGCCAAAACCGCCGTTACGACTCGCCAATCGGCGACTTGCGCTCCCCCGCCGGACTGGGTAATACGATATTACTGCTCGCGCGATCGCACAGCCGAGTTCTAGTGGTGGTATCGCTCCCACAGTCCGCCGTCGCAGACGGTTTTCGGTAGTGAAACGGTTTTATCGTCCGTATAGTGAACCGCCGAACCGGGGAAGCGTCGCGTAATGAATTCACTCGGACGTGACCGATCGAACTCCCGGGCGACTGGACGCTGTCGGCAGGTGATCCGCCAGCACCCCTCGGCACGGGGTCCGACCCGAGGCTCGTCGGACGACCCGGCAGCCACACCAGCAGCGTCCGGGACCGAACGTATCGCGACCGGCGCCCGCTCGAGCGCTGGCCGACCGACAGCGGACGTGTCCGATGGGGAGCGGAACGCGGCGATCGCGGACGGAGACGGGACGGCGCGCACGTAACAACCGATCACGATTCACAATTGCTCACGTATGCGTCGAAATGTCAAACGACAGCGAACGGAGACCAGATCGATTCGGAGCAGCGTGCAGATTCTGCTCACCGTCAGTGGGATCGTGTTCCTGCTGGCCGGGTTAGTGCTCGCTGCGAGCGGGGCGTCCGTCAGTAGCGCCGTCGGATCGGTCACTGACCGATTCGACGATTCGGATCAGCCGGCCGACGATGGCGTCGAGTCGTCGGATGACAGCGCTGCGGACGCCGGCAGCGGGAACGAAACCGACGAGACCAGCGGCGAGAACGACGAGAGCGGGGATGGAACCGCTACTGACGGCGGAGATGACAACGATGGCGGCAACGAGAGCACCGCCGACGGCGGGGGGAGCACCGACAGCGACGACGGCGAAACGGACGAGGATCGCAGCGACGGCGATACCGATGGCAGCGAGACGGACGGCGATAGCGACGGCACCAGCGGCGACGGCGATGACGGACCGCACACGTTGACCGTGACCGTGGAAGATCGGGACGGGAACCCGGTCGACGGGGCCACCGTCAGTCACAACGCGACCGTCGACGATGGCCAAACGACCGGCGGCAACGGCGAGGCCACGTGGGAGGTCGAGAACGGCACCTACGCCGTGTCCGCGAACGCGGACGGCTATCTGTCCGCGGAAGACAGCGTCGCGATCGACGGCGGCAACGCGTCGCTCACGCTGCCGCTCGAGGAGGAACGCGACGGCTCGGGCACTGCCGACTCGAGCGACGACGGGAGTACGGTGACGTTCGTCGTGGCAGACGGGACCGGCGAACCGCTCGACAACGCGACCGTTGCGCTCGAGCGGGAACCGCTGAGTCTGCAGGGGAAAGAGCGGAAGACCGTCGATCGGAACAGCGAGGTCGACTTCGAGCGCGAGGACGGCGAGTACACGTTTACCGTGATCGTAGACGGGACCGAGTCGGACGAGCGGACCGTCGACGTCGATGGCGACACGAGACGGCGCGTGACAGCGGAGACGACCGACGGTTAGGGACGCGTCGGTCGCCGTTCGCTGCTCGTTAGTAGCGATCTCGGAACGTTGATCGGTCCGTCGGCGTCACCGACCGGCTCGACCGCCGAGTGACGCCGGTTTGGTTCCGTGCCGACGGCACCGCCTCGAGTCCCGGGTCGTCAACTGACCACTATCCGCTCGGCGAGCGCGTTCGCTGAACGGCGAGACTGCAGGACCAACGTGCGGGCGTCGCCACCGAGCGCGCGGCTCCGTCCCGTGGATCGCCCGTCGCCGACTGTACAGCCGCGGTCGCGACCGCAGACACTCCCCACTCCTCGATACGGGACACTGCCGATCCCTCGAGCGGTGTGGCATCGTGTACTCGCTGCGTGATCCAGCGGCCTCGGCGCGGAGGGCTAACGGCAGCGCTCGACGTTCGGCCGTGCGTGATCGCTCACGGTAGCGGTTCGAGAATCGACGTTCCTGTTTCGAACTGACGCGTCAAAAAGGCGTTATTCGGCGGGCGGGACGGTCATTCGACCGTGACGCTCTTCGCGAGGTTGCGCGGCTTGTCGATCGGGCGCTCGAGTTGCGTCGCGGCGTGGTAGGAGAGCAACTGGAGCTGGACGTTCGCGAGCAAGCCCGCCCAGACGGGATGGGTGTCAGGGACCGGCAGGTGCGCATCGGCGACGTCGGCGAGGGGCTGGTCGTCCGGGCCGACGGCGACGATCGGCGCACCGCGAGACTGGGCCTCGATCGCGTTCGTCTTCGTCTTCTCGTCGTCGTCGCTGCCGGTCGCGACCGCGAACACGGGCGTGTCTTCGGTCACGAGCGCGAGCGGCCCGTGTTTCAGCTCCCCGGCGGCGAACCCTTCGGCGTGCTCGTAGGTGATCTCCTTGAACTTCAACGCGCCCTCGAGCGCCACCGAGTGCCCGAGCCCGTGCCCGATGAAGAAGTACGAGTCGCTGTCGAGCAGTTCCCGGGCGAGCGTTTCCGCCCGTCCCCTTTCCAGGACGGTCTCGACGTGCGCTGGAAGGGCTTCGAGCGCCTCGAGCATGGCGGCTCGATCCGCGACGGGAGTCGCGTCCGGAACGTCGCCGGCGATGCGCTGGCTGAGCAGGGCGAGCGTGACCGCTTGCGAGGAGTAGGTCTTCGTCGCCGCGACGCCGACTTCCGGGCCGGCGCGGATGTAGACGGCGTCGTCGGTTTCGCGTGCGGCGGTCGAGCCGACCACGTTAGTGACGGCGAGCGTCCGCGCGTCGCGAGCAGCCGCGTGCCGAACCGCGTCGAGGGTGTCGGCGGTTTCGCCGCTCTGCGTGACCGCGACGACGAGCGTGGTCTCGTCGACCGGTCCGGCCGTGGATTCGTACTCGCTCGCGCGGAGGACGTCGGCCCGCACGCCCGCCTCCCGCACTAACTGCCCGCCGTACATCGCCGCGTGATACGACGTCCCGCAGGCGACGAACTGGACGGACTCGATGCTGTCGAACGAGCCGGGCGGGAGGGCCTCGAAGGCGACGTCCCCACCATCGATCCGACCCTCGATCGTGTTCGAGAGGGCCGTCGGCTGCGTCTCGATCTCCTTGAGCATGTAGTGGTCGTACTCGCCTTTCCCCGCATCGTCCGGGTCCCAGTCGACGGTGTCGACGGACCGCTCGATCCGTGTGCCGTCGAGATCGGTGATCCGGTAGGCGTCCGGCTCGAGGACGACGAGATCGCCGTCCTCGAGATAGATCACGTCGTCGGTGTGATCGAGGAACGCCGGCACGTCGCTAGCGAGATACCACTCCTCGTCGTCGAGCCCGAGGACGAGTGGGGAGCCCTTTCGCGCCGCGTAGACGCGCTCCTCGCCGTCGACGATCGCGGCGATCGCGTAACTCCCCTCGAGCGTGTCGACGGCCTTCCGGACCGCCCGCTCGGTGTCGTCGGTCGACTGCAGGTACTCGTCGATGAGGTGCGGGATGACCTCCGTGTCGGTCTCGCTCTCGAACTCGTGGCCCGCCGCGGTGAGGTCCGCCCTGAGTTCGTCGTAGTTGTCGATGACGCCGTTGTGGACGACCGCCACGTCACCTGCCGTGTCGGTGTGCGGGTGGGCGTTCTCGTCGGTCGGCGGCCCGTGCGTGCTCCAGCGGGTGTGACCGATTCCCATGTTCCCGTGAGGACGGCCGTCGAGCGACGACTTGAGGTCGGACACTTCGCCGGACGTCTTGTGGACCGTGACGCCGGACCCGTTCTGGACCGCGATCCCCGCCGAGTCGTAGCCGCGGTACTCGAGGTTCTCGAGGCCCGAGAGGAGCGTCTCCGCCGCGCTGCCGCGGCCGATACGCGCGATAATACCGCACATCAGCGCAGCACCTCCCGAGCAGCGGCCGTCGACCGCGATGTCTCTCCGACCGAACGGCGGACGACATCGCTGCCGATGGTCGTATCGGTCGTTTCGAGCCGGTTCGAGACCGCTGCCTGAACTGCAGTACTGGTTCGTGTCATTGGTATCTCGACCCCGTCCGACGGTGCTGTCGACGGCCGGGGCGTCATTCCCACGACGTGTGACAGCGGCCATTACTATAGCACGAATAAGTCGGTACTGCGAATACGACGGTCGCTACCGGCCGTATAATCCCGCGTTCGACCCTCGAAACGCTACTCTCCGATGCGACGGAGCGGGCGTCCGCCGTGCCATCCTCCTCGCGGTAAACGGCGGGATTCCCGCCTCGAAGGGACCGAGCGGTCGCTCTGGTCCGGCTCTCGGAAGATGGCTAGGGACGGCCGGCGACGACCGACTGCCCCATGGGACGGTTCCGGCGACACCGTCGCTTGCCTGCCCCAGTTACCGTCGTCCGACGGTCGACTCGAGGCGGGGCCGTCGGTCGGGTGGTTCTCGCCGACGAGAACTGCGATGAGCGCGAGCGATGTGGCGGTCGGAAAAAGGCGATGTGACTGGTGGGTGAACGGCGGTCGGTCGTGCCTACTGAACGGGGGTCTCGACGTCGTCCGACGCCTGCTCTCGAGTCGCCGGTCGATCGGCCAGCGTGATGACGTTCTCCCGCCCGACCGAGCGTTTCTCGATCGTGCCGTCGGCGTGCATCCGCGAGCAGATCCGGCTCACTTTCGACTTCGACCAGCCGGTCCGCTCGGTGATTCGATGCTGGCGAATCCGACCGTGATTCGCGATGAGGAGTCGGACCACCTCTCCCTCGTCGCTCAGGAGTCGCGATGGCGTTTCCGGCGAGAGATACGATGCGTACGCGCGATGGGTGTCCTCTGGTGGCTGCTCGGAGTCGTCTCGGTCGCCGATCGTATCCGCCACCAGCGGCAGCACCGACACGTCGATATCGCGCTCC
The DNA here is from genome assembly GCF_000731985.1 of Natrinema altunense. Taxonomy (GTDB): domain Archaea; phylum Halobacteriota; class Halobacteria; order Halobacteriales; family Natrialbaceae; genus Natrinema; species Natrinema altunense. Next base: position 59,631 of record NZ_JNCS01000002.1, on the reverse strand, counting down.
GAGAGCGCGGTGGCCATCCGGAACCCGACGAGTCCGCTGATCAACAGGAACAGCGCCGCGATCAGGGCGGACTCCCAGAACGACGTCACGCGAAGCAGTTGTATCCAGGACAACGTTCCGCCGGACCGATCGCCGATCCGCGGAACGACCGTTCTCGATGCCATCACGTGCACGTCGTACTGCTGTGTCGAAGCTGGACCCGGATCGGCCGAGACGGTGCTCCGCATCGATGCGAGCCGGGTACTGACTCCGATTTGGGGCGTGAACACCATGATTCGCGTCTGCTGCAGTCGGTACGCGATCGAGTCACGAGCGTCGCGACTTCGCCGACCGCATCGGGGATGCGATCCGCGCCACCTTCATTATACAGCAGTACAGGCGGGGTTAACAACGTTCTAAGCGCTCAGTCGGTCGCCCATCCACGGATCGTCGATTCCGCCAGCGGCGCGTCCGCCGGCCACGAACCGCTCGGTGTCGTTCCCGTACTCGTTTATTCGCGGTATAGTAAACCACCGCCACCGACTCGTCGCTTCCACGGGACGCCCCGCCGATCGCGGGTGCACCGGTTCCGGAGTGACCGTTGCACGCGGTTGTGTGACGGGGCAGCGACAACGCATCACCCATGACCACGATACTCAGCGATACGGAGACGCGAGTCGACGATCGGGAGAGCGACCAGAACGAACGACAATCGAGTCCCGGCGGCGACACCGCCCTCGAGCACTCGAGCGCACAGTCGACGCACGCGGCGACGATCTGCGTCGTCGGATTGGGATACGTCGGGCTCCCGCTCGCGGTCGGGTTCGCCCGGTCGAACTACCGCGTCATCGGCTACGACGTCGACGATGTAACGGTGGGTCGACTACAGGAAGGCATCGATACGACCGGCGACCTCTCCGACGATGCGATCCAGGACGGTGACATCTCGTATACGACCGACGCCAGCGAGATCGGCGCGGCCGACTACGTCATCATCGCCGTTCCCACGCCGATCGACGACGACGATCGGCCGGACCTCGGCTACGTCGAGAGCGCGGCGTCCACCGTCGGATCGACAATGGACCCCGGGACGACGGTCGTCCTCGAGTCGACGGTCTACCCCGGCACGACGCGCGAGACGGTCGTACCGGCACTCGAGGACGCCTCCGGACTGACCGCGGGCACGGACTTCTTCGTCGGGTACTCCCCGGAACGCGCCACGCCGGGCGACGCGGACCACGGCCTCGAGGACGTCGTCAAAGTCGTCAGCGCGCAGACCGAGGCGGTGCTCGAGGACGTGGCGACGCTGTACGAGTCGATCGTCGATGCGGGCGTCCATCGCGCGCCGTCGATCGAGGTCGCCGAGGCCTGCAAGGTCGTCGAGAACGCCCAGCGGGACCTCAACATCGCGTTCGTCAACGAACTCACGATGGCGCTCGACACCATGGACATCGACGGCCGGGCCGTCCTCGACGCCGCGGGCACGAAGTGGAACTTCCACGACTACCGGCCGGGGCTGGTCGGCGGCCACTGCATACCGGTCGATCCGTACTTCTTCGCGTACCGGTCGGCTCAGGAGGGGTTCGACCCCGAACTCATGCAAACGGGCCGGCGGGTCAACGAGTCGGTCCCCGACCACGTCGCCGAGCTGACGATCAAGGCGCTCAACCAGTGTCACAAGACGCTCCGCGAGAGTCGCGTCCTGGTGTTGGGGCTGGCGTACAAACCGGACGTCGGGGACATTCGAAGCTCGAAGATCGGCACCGTCATCGACGAACTGCAGGAGTACGACATCGACGTCGAGGGGTTCGACCCGTTCGCGGACGACGAGGCGGCCCGAGAGTCGTTCGGCATCGAGATCCAGGATCGACTCTCGTTCGAGGGCTTCGACGCCGTCGTGCTCGCGACGCCCCACGAGGAGTTCGACCACCTCGATCTCGAGGAGGTCGCGGACGAACTCGCCGACGAACCCGCACTGATCGACGTGACCGGCGCGGTCGACGACGGCGTCGCCGCCGATGCGGGACTCACTTACCGGAGGTTGTGACGCGATGCGAGCCCAGCGACGCGTCTTCGACGGATCGGTGGCCCGGGCGGAACGTCGACCGCCGGCGGCGGCGACCGCCGTCTCGAGCCGCCGGCCCGTCGCGGAGGTGGGTCGACGATGCGGGTAATGATAACGATCCAACACCCCGGCCACGTCCACTTCTTCCGAAACCCGATCGCGGAACTGAACGCGCGAGGCCACGACGTGCACGTCTTCGCTCGCGAGAGCGGCGTCGCCGTTCGGCTCCTCGAGGCGTACGACATCGACCACGAGGTCGTGGCCGGCGACGCCGACTCGCTGGCCTCGCTGGCGGCGGTGCAGGCGACGTACGAACTCCGACTGCTACGGCGAGCGCGGCGGCTCGATCCCGACGTAATTACGGCGATCGGCGGCGTCGCTGCCGCCCACGTCGCGTCGCTTACGGGAGCGACGAGTCTCGTCTTCTACGACACCGAGCACGCGACTCTCATCACGACCCTCGGCTACCCGTTCGCGGACGTGATCGCCACGCCGGCGTGTTACCGGGACGATATCGGCCCGAAACAGGTGACGTATCCGGGCTATCACGAACTCGCCTATCTCCATCCCGAGCGGTTCACCCCCGATTCGACGGTACTCGAGGAAGTCGGGCTCGCCCCCGAGGAGTCGTTCGCCGTTGTTCGGCTCAGCAGTTGGGACGCCTCCCACGACGTCGGCCACGGCGGCTTCGACGACCCTCAGGCGGTCGTCGACCGGCTCGAGGACGCGGGCCTGCAGGTCCTGCTCACGGCGGAGGGGGAGCCCCCGGACGCCCTCGCGTCGTACCGGTTCGAAACCTCGCCGACCCGGCTGCACGACCTGCTCGCGGACGCCGACGTCGTCCTGAGCGAGGGGGCGACGACCGCAGCGGAAGCCGCCGTGCTCGGCACGCCCGCAGTCTACGTGAACCCGCTTTCGCTCGGCTACACGACGGAACTCGAGGCGGAATACGGCCTGCTGTTCGGATACGACGGCGATGCGAGACATGCGCGCGGGCTCGACAAAGCCGTCTCGGTCGTCGAGGAACCCGCCGACACGTGGAGACGGCGTCGCGACCGCTTGCTCGCCGAGCGGATCGACGTCACGGACTACGTCGTCCGGCAACTCGAGACGCTCGCACAGACGCGTCCCGCGGGACGATCGATTCCTGCCGCCGATCGAGGTCACTGATGAAGGTACTCCAACTGGTCACGTCGCCGCGGCCCTTTTTCGACCAGCAGGTGGCCGCTCTCGAGGCCCGCGGCGTCGACTGTACGGTCCTCGAAGTCCCCGGCGAACACAGCGGGGCGTCGGGCCGGTCGGCGGTGGAGTACGCCCGCTTGTATTCGAAACTCCTCTCGGAGGTCCGATCGACGTCGTACGACCTGGTGCACGCGAACTACGGGCTCGTCGCCCCCTTTGCGCTCGCCCAGCCGACGCGACCGGTCGTCGTGACGCTGTGGGGAACCGATCTCATGGGCGAGCAGTCGTGGCTCCGGTCGGTCAGTCGCCACAGCGCCCGCCGGGCGGACGCCGCGATCGTCCCGAGCCGAACCATGGCACGCGAACTCGCGACCGACCACCGACTGATCCCGTTCGGCGTCGACACCGAACTGTTCCGACCGATGTCGCGAGCGAACGCGCGCGAGTACATCGGCTGGGAAACCGACCGCCCGGTCGCACTCTTCCCGTACGACCGGACCCGATCGGTCAAGGACTTTTCACGCGCCCGCCGGCTCGTCGAACGTGCAGACGTCGATATCGACCTCCGAACCATCTCCGGCGTCGCCCACGAGACGATGCCCTACTACATGAACGCGAGCGACGTTCTGCTGGTCACGTCGAAACGCGAGAGCGGCCCGATGGTCGTCAAGGAAGCCGCCGCGTGTAACCTGCCGGTCGTCTCGACGGACGTCGGTTTCGTCCGCGAGACGGTCCGCGGCGTGACCAACTGCGTCGTCAGCGACAGCGACGGGGCGCTCCTCGGCGGGCTCGAGCGGGCCGTCGAAAACGGGGGCCGTTCCGACGGCCGCGACTCGATCGACGGACTCGCCGTCGAGACCCTCGGCGAGCGCCTCCACGGACTGTACAGCCGGCTATTGGGACGAGGCGAAGGGCTGGGGCATCCGACGGGGGTCAGCTATGACGTATAGCTCGCTGTCGGACCTGCGACCGCTGCGCCTCGACACCGTCGCGGCGATCGGCGGCGTCCTCCTCGCGGCGGTGCTGTTTCCGCTGCGGTTTCTCACGTCGCAGATTTACCTCAACACCGTTCCGGTAATCCTCGGCACTGCGTGTACGTTGTATCTCCTCTCCCTGTATCAGCGGGACGACTCCGGGGCGTTTCCGACCCTGCCGTCGGCGGTGTCGATGGCGCTCCCGAGTGTCGTCCTGGTCGGGCTCACGGGGCTCGTGCTACTGACCGTCGTTCAGGGGGCGCGAACGTACCGCTTCTTCGGACTGGCGAGCGTCGTCGGGACGCTCGTCATCGGCCAGATCGTCTTCGTGAACGATCGCGACCTCCATCCCGGCCTGCTGCTCCTCCAGATCGTCTGCTTCGCGTTCGTCTTCCGGTTCACCGCGCTGTACGCGACGCCCGGATACATCGGGATCGACATCTGGACCCACCACGAGTTCATCGACGCGATTCTCGCGGACCAGTCCCTCGGCGCGATCTCCCATGACAAACACTACGGATCGCCATTTTATCACCTGTTGGTCGCCGCGTCGTCGCTGCTGTACGACGTTCCGATTCGCGCCGCGCTGTACCTCTCCGTAGGCCTCGTGATGCCGCTCTCGGTCCTGCTCGTCTACGCAACCACGAACCTGCTCGTCTCGCCGCGATGGGCGGTGCTGGCAACGGCATTGTACGCCTTCGCGAGCCACGTCGCGAGGTGGGGGATGCACCTCATCCCCACGAGTCTGGGGCTGGTCTTCTTCCTCGCGATGGTGTACGCGCTGATCCGAGTAATGCGGATCGAGTACACGATCCGGGACTTCTCGCTGCTCCTGCTGTCGAGCGTCGCCGTTATCCTCACCCATCAGGTGTCGACGTTCATCATGCTCGTCCTGTTGCTCGCGGCGTTTCTCGCACAGTTCGTGTTCGTGGTCGGCCCGCTCGGGCTCACGCGCCTCGACGCGAGCGTCTTCCGGACGAAAAAGCCGGTCAACCTCGTCGGGCTCGTCGTTTTCAACCTCGGCCTGACGATCTTCGTCTGGTCGCTGACGCCGTATCGACAGGACTCGTTCCTGGCGACGGTCCTGAGTTACTTCACGCAGACGCTCGAGGAGAGCGCCGGGTTCCTCAATACCGCGGGCGACTCGTCCGACGGAGCCGAAGCGGGAGCCGAGGCCGCACCAACGCTGATCGAACAGCTCGTCCCCTACGTGGACAATCTCGGGTTCCTGCTCCTGCTTGGAGCCACGTTCGTGGGCTGTCTGTACGTCGTCCACAGGCGCCGCGCCGAACAGTCGGTGTTCACCCTCCTGCTGGCGGCGGCGTTCATGCTGGTGTTCATCCTCGGACTGCCGATGTTCGGCATTCGGAGCTTCATTCCGACGCGCTGGTTCGCGTTCCTCTACGCACCGATGGCAGTCCTCGGGGCGATCGGCGTGCGGACGCTGCGGGGGAACATGACGCCGGCGCTGGTCGCCGCCGTGTTGCTCGTCGTCGTGCTCGTCTATCCGGGCGCGATGGTCCTCGCCGCCGAGAGCAACGCCGAAAACCCGGTCTTCTTGACCCAGCACGAGCGCCTCGCGTACGACGAATCGGAGCTCGCCGCCGCCGAGTCGATCGGCGAACTGACCGGGTCGCCCCAGGGTGAGGAAATCCGTCCCGATCAGCAACTCCACACCGATCACCCGTATCAAACCCTGTTCAGTCGGACCGGCGCGTATCCGTCGACGACGACGGCCACGGTTCCCGAGGACGGCGTCGCGGACCACGAGTACACGGTCTATCGAGCGGCTCAATCGACCGAGGCGACGTACGTCACGGACGGCGACGGGAACACGCGGATCGCACAGCTCTCTCGAGGCCAACTCTGTCGCCCGAATCAGGCCACGGTCTACACGAACGGTGACGTGACGATGTGTACGCCCTCGCCGGCGAGTAACTGATCGGTCGTCGGCCTCGACGAACGGGCGTCTGCCGGTCGTATCCTGCCGTCCGTCTGGATTTTAAGCGGGTCCTCGATGTGGCCATCCAGCACGCGCTCCTGTGCTCGATACGACGACCGCCGCCGCTCCCCGCGCGATTCTCGATGCGATCCTCGGACCCGCATCACGGCTCAACCGAGACCGTGTCGTCGGACCGACCGTATAACTCCCGCTTCGACCGCAGTCGATCGCCGGTCACCGGTGCCGTCGGGCGCGCAGCAGCCGCCAGACGTCAGTGAGGACCGGCGCGCCGTCGAACAGCCACAGCGCCAGCACGGCGAGCCCCAGCAGGGCCTGGAACGCGATCTGTACCGTCAGCCCGCCGGTGAGGAGTTGGTGTACGTATCGGACGAAGTATCGAACGAAGTGATCGAGGAACCCACCGTGAGACGTCGCTGGCGGCGATGCGATCGGCCAGAGGACGGTCCGAAGATCGACGCCCCGTCCCCTGAGCAACTGGCTGAGCATGTCCGCAATCGGGTGTGAGAGGTACGCGAGCGCGAAGGCACCGCCACCGGATCGGACCCGCTCCCCCTGCCGGGTAGCCACTGCGTATACCGCGAGGCAAACCAACGGAGCGACGAACAACGAGTGCCCGACCGAGTAGCCGCTTCCCGTGAGACCGGCCGTCCAGGCGAGCGGTTTGTCGACGAGATCCGGGAGCTGTGACCCGACGGCGACGGCGATCGCTTCGCGGGCCGAGGGCGATCTTCGAACGACGACGTTCGCCGTCAGCGAGTACAGGACGTACGCGAACGCGAGATGTTCCCACGGCCACATCTATTCCACCTCGATCGGAAGCCGGGCGACGCGGTAGGCGTTGTCGGCCGTCGGCTCCGCCGGCGGCTCACCGTCGTACAGCAACACCGTCAGTCGAAGATCGTTCCCCCGCATCGTCGGCGTGATCTCGAGGGACTGTCGGTGTGCGACGCCATCGGGAACCGTCGCCGTTCGTCTGTCTACCTCGGTCGATTCGCGGACCGTGACGTCGGTCCCGTCGTCGCTCACCCGCTGGAGCAGTACCACGGTCGTGTAGGTCCGTTCGTCGTGCTCCTGATTCGTGATCGTCGCCTGCAGTTCCTGCTGTTCTCCCGCGGTGTAAGTCGAGTCGTACATCGTTTCCGTGTCTCCGGTAACGTTCTGTGAACCGACAGACAGTTCCGTGAACCCGTCGTGCTGTGGCGGGTTCGCGAGGGCGAAGCCACCGCTTGCGAGCAGGAGGACCAGGCCGATCCCGATCGCGACGTTGTACGGTCGGTAGCCGGATCGCTCGTACGGACTCGGACGCCCTCGAGTGAAGAACGGAGTGACCGACGAGAGCGAGGGAGTGAACCGCCGGTCCGGCGGACAGCGGTACCGAGCGCCGATCGCGAGGAGAGCGAGAACGACAGTGACCACAGCCAACCCGGAAAGGACCGGTTCGAGCGTCACACCCCCCGGAGTAACGGTTGCAAAAAGGGTGATCGCGGGCACGATCGCGACACTCAAGACGACTGAAAGGACCGTTCGCTCGATCGCCTCGAGTCCACCGCTGACCAGCACCGGACTGCCCAGGCCGGTCTTCTCCTCGTCGAAGGTCCGGTAGTCGTCGTTCGGTTCGTCCGGAAAGAGGGCCGAGACGAGTGCATACCCGGGCAGAAAGAGAACGAGCGGAATCGTCACCGCTATTCTCACCAGCCCATGGCCGCCTGCAAGAATGCCGAACGTGAGGACGCCAGTGACCGCGATGGCGACTGCCAGGTCGAAGAACCACCAGTGGGTGTCGCTCATTTCGTCGTCACTAGGGGACAGTGGCGGTTTATTATCGCCGAGATAAGCCCCGATTCTACGGGTCGATCCGACGGCCTTCGAACGGCGAACTATAACGATCTCGACACTGATTCCGCTTAAGTCACTTTCGCCCGTTCTTGAACGTCATCGAATCCCGAATGATCGTAAACTCGGAACGAACGTCGGAAAGACACACCGGTCCTTTTCTCGAAATAAATATCCTATGTGGTTTCCCTAAATCGCATTCTTATGCACCATACTGCCCGAAATACGGGGATAAAAATAATGAAAAAGAAGGTCAGATATCGTGAAAATATCTAAATCGTATCGTTCCAGAATACACGATATCTATCCTTTATTACCCACTTCTGAATAGGGGTGATTGGCGCAATGAAAGCGAAACATATCAGCTCCGAAGAGAAGGACGAGGCGGATGTGATCGACGACGGTCAGGGCGCGGATGAGGACGCCGATTGCCTCTCCGAGGAGCCTGCGTTTTCGAAGGACGAACTCTTTCATCTCCTGCAGAACGAACGCCGTCGGATGGTTCTCCGGTATCTCAGGGGCACCGAAGGGCCCGTACGCATGCGCGATGTTGCGGAACAGGTCGCGGCGTGGGAACACGAAACCACCGTCGAAGATCTCACCTCGACACAGCGCCAGCGCGTCTATATCCCCCTCTATCAGTCACATCTCTCCAAGCTCGACGAGGCGGGCCTGATCGAGTACCAGCAAAACCGCGGGATCGTCGAACGAAAACCCCCCGCCGATCGAGTCGACAAGTACCTCGAGGGGGAGTCGACCGCGGAGTCGGCGGACGAGGAGCGGTCCGAGAGCCCGCGGTGGGACGATTACTACATCGGCGCGACGGTCGTCTCCTACGCCATCCTTCTCGGTGCGGTGATGGAACTGCCGTTCACCTCGTTGCTCTCGGGGATCGGCCTGAGCGCGCTCATCCTCGCGCTCTTTACCGTGCTGACGATCAGACGACTCGTCGATTGACGGCCGCCGCGGCTGTCCACCGACGCAGAGAAATTCGCAAGCGAAGCCGTCCGTTACGAAATCAAGACCGAAACCGAGACGAGCGTGAGAACGACGAGCAACAATCCGATCGAAATCGTTGCGAGCACGGCCGGCGAGAAGCGTCGCTCCTCGCCCGGCCGAGCGTCGGGCCGCTCGATCAGGCCCTGCGTTTCGTCGAACTCGATGGCCCCCGACGCGTCGAGTGCCGGCAGGCGGTCTCGAGACAGTCGCTCGTGGACGAGTGCCCACGTTTCGATCGGCGGGTGGGCCGGGTCGATCAGCGCGTCGGTGACTTCGTCGACGGTCGCGGGCGTCCGCATCTCGTCGAGGACATCGACGAGGGCGTCGTCGGAGTCCGGAACGAACGCCGCGACTCGAGTCTCGACGTCCGGTTCTACCGAGACGTCCCTCCCCGGTTCGTGGATCATCGTCACTCCGGAGTCCGTATCGGAACCCACAGGACACGCGTCGTCGGAATCGGACGAAGAGTGCAACCACGGCGGCGTCAGACGCATATTCCGCGCTTAAACACCATTGTATATAAGGCTTCTCACGGTTTATCGCCTGTGAACGGAATAAATGCCACGGAGAGCGGTTTTCGCGGAGGAGGCTCACGTTACCGCTCGTCCGAGTCGCCGACTACCCGAACGTGTTAGCGGCCGCCCGTTCCGGCGGCCGGAGCCACGGCCGGAGTCGTGCCTGTGAGTCCCAGCACTCGAGCCACCCGCGCAGGTCGGTGAGCCTGAGTTTGTACCTGGCCGGCAGGCGATGGACGTGCTCGAGGTCGCCCAGCAACCGCCGATCGAAGTCGTAGCGCTCGAAGAGCGCCTCGCGGTCCGGCCACGGCGGTTCGAACGAGGAGAGAAACGGCGTCTTCCGGCGAACGAAGCCTTCGACCTCGTTGAGCAGCGTCGAATCGTGCGGGCGGTCGGGCGGGCGGTGTCGCAGGATGTCGTCGTCGATCCGGGTACACGCACGGAGGAACGTGTCCGTCGTTCGGTCTGCCGGCGGCGTCAGGAGATGCCAGTCGATCAGGTCGCGGTCCGCAGCCAGAAACGAGGTCACGAAGTGATCGGACAGGTGCGTATGGAACGGCATCGACGGCTGGTTCGCGATGCCACAGCAGGAGAGCGCGTTCTGGACCGTCCCCGCGCGATCCCGTCTCGCCGCGAACTCGTCGGCGAGAGCGTCCCTGACGAACGTATCCGGATCGATGTCGAACGACGTCCGCTCGGCGAGCGCACGGCTGGCGTCGCGGCTGTACCCCACCGTCTCGAGGAGCGCCTCGACGGGGTCCGGGTCGGGATCGAGCCGCCCGGTTGGAACGCGTTTGTCGAGGACGTCGACGGTCTCCGAGGCCGTGAAATGGCCGCGGAAGAACGTATCACAGAGGAGGCCGTGATACATCGTGTCGACCTCGAGTTCGTCCGTGTAGCCGGCGTGGTGGATGTGCAGGGACTCTTTGATCCCCTGCGAGTAGCGCACCTTCGACTCGTCGGGCCGGAGATAGCGCTCGTCCGGCGGGAAGGCAGTGTGGCTCGTCCCGTACTGGGCGGCGACCGAGCGCGCGCCGCGGACCTCCTGTGCCTCGAGCGAGCCTACCGTGTAACTACGGTCGATCGCATCGATTCGCGAGAGGATGATCCGCGAGTCGTAGCCCGCCGAGAGGAGCACGCCCGCTCGACCCGGGAGCGCCGACCGCCGTCGGAGCGCCCCCTCGAGTCGCTCGGCGAGTTCGTCGACCGGGTCGAACGCCGCGGGGGTCTGCGGATCGTAGACGAATCGATCGAACGACTCGACCGACGCGGGCGTGAGCCGGCTGTCGATCGGGAGCCGACGGAGTTCCGTGACGGCCGTCTTCTCGCCGAGGATCACCCCGAGATGGAGGAACTCGAGGACGCCGTCCCGGGAGAGCGTCGGCTCCGAGATCGTACGGCCGATCGCGGCAGCGTCGGTGCCGAAGACGCGGGTCCCCGGATCGTCGGTATAGAAACACTCCCGTGACCGAACGGGGTCAGTAGCGACGAACGCATCGCCGCTCGAGTCGGCGTCGACCACGGCCAGATACGACCCGTTGAGTGCCGTCAGCGCCTCCCGTCCGGCCACCGCGTAGCGCTCGAGGAGCCACCGCGCGGCGTTGGATTCGTCGCCGGGGACGTACGCCTCGCCCCAGACGAGACAGCACCCCTCGTCGCCGGTGTACGCGGCGCTCCACCCGGGTGCGCCGAGATCGGAATCCCTGATGCCGACCGTCAGCGTCGGCCCGGCGAGCACCTCGTCGAAGTCGTCGCTGGACCTGCGCCGCTCGAACGCGTCTATACCCCCGAATACACCGAAAAGTTCCCTGTTCATCGTCGAAGATAGCCTCACGGACGGCGTCCGAACAGTGGACCGCGTCGAGCGCCGACCGCTCGTCGATGCCGTACGCCGCCGTGGATTTCCCTCCAACCGAGCACTCAATTACTATGCGACCGTTAAGCCCCGAACCGATGGATTCGGCCCCAGTCGGCCGATCGTCGCACCGGACTATCGGATCTATAATAATGGGATCGCTGTCGGTAGCTTCGGAGCGTCAATGTCACGGAAACGCGCGACGCGACGTCGATTCCTCGCACTGTCGGGTGCGACCGGAATCGCCGGTATGGCCGGCTGTGCGGATCGGATCGAGTCGGCGACCGATGCGGTCGGCGGCGATTCATCGGCCGAAACTCCGGGCGGTTCGGACGGCTCCACGCCGGGACTCACGGACGGGGTGCCGCCGCTCGAAACCGCATTCGACAGCCGAGACCGGTACCGCAAGCCGGGCGAGTCGTTCGACGACTTCGCCGATCTCGACCGCTGGACCGTCAGCCAGGGATCGGGCGACGCGGACACGGACGTGGTGTTCGACGGCGAACAGAGCTTCAAGCTCCGGTCGAACGGCAGCGAGAACATCGTCGCGGAGCGGAGTCTCGAGGGCGAGGACCTGACGGAGACGGATCTCTCAGTCGCGATCCGGACGACGACGCCCCAGAGCATCGCGGTCAACCTGCGTCTCGTCGATCAGTTCGGCAGCGAGAAGGTGTACTCACTCCGGGAGATCAGGTATCGTGCGCCCGACGTCGGCTGGTTCCGAACGAGCCCCGGCGTCTTCCAGCAGGACGACGTCGACCCGTCGCTGGACTATCTCGATCGGCTCGAGATCCAGGTGCTCCACTCCATGCCGGAGGCCGAACTCTGGGTCGACGATCTGCGGACCCACGGGACGCCCGATCAGGGGTACGTCATGCTGAGCTGGGACGACGGGATGCGCGACTACTACGAGACGGCCGCGCCGCTCCACGACGAGTACGGGTTTCCGGCGGTCCAAGCACCGGTCCCGCGGTGGGTCGAACAGAGCCGGGACGGAGTCATGTCGCTCTCGGAACTCCAGGAGCGACAGGCCGCCGGCGACCAGATCGTCGTCCACGGGACACACGACCCGATTCACGAACTCGACGACGAAGGCGCGCTCGACGAACGGCTCAGGAACGACAAACGGTGGTATATCGACAACGGTTTCGAAGGGGCGAATTACATCGTCCATCCGCACAACAGTTTCGATCGGACGAGCCTCGAGCGAGCGACCGACTACCACTACTGTGGCGGCTTCAACCAGGCCGGGAACGTCAATACGACGAGCGTCTACGGCTTCGACCCGTTGGCGTTGCCGCGGACGATCGGCCACGATCTCGGGATTTCGAAACGGTGTGTCGATCTCGCCGCCCGGCACAACCAGTGTACGATCCTGAACTTCCACACGTTTGACGCCACCAATACGATGCCCACGGACCACTACGAGGCGTTGCTCGAGCACATCGACAGCGCCGACGTCGAGGTCATCACCTTCGACGACCTCTGGCGGCTGCGAACGAACGACCGCTGATTTTCGGCCAGGTCCCCAGTTCGCAGCCCGCCGGCGAGTCAGCAGTTCGTCGAGAGCGTGAGCCGATCGATGGCGGTCGCCCCCTCGTCGTCGACGACGCGTAACGCGACCGGGTGGTCGCCGGTCCCGTTGATCGGTACCGCGATCGTCTCCCCGGCCTCCTCGAACGGGCCGTCGTCACCGACACGCCACTCGTAGGCCACCAGTTTGCCGTCCGGGTCGCGCGACCGCGAGGCATCGAGCGTGACCGTCGTCCCCGGCTCGAGGGGCGCTTCCGCGGCCGACGGCGGCTGCGTCTCGATCCGGGCGATCGGTGATGCTGTCGGGCTCTCGTCGTCGCCATCGGTGCCGTCAGCCGGCTCTTCGGACGCCCCGTCGTCGAACAGGAGATCCCCCTCGAGGAGTCGGTCGACGATCGCCGTGTGCCACTGGACGCGGGTCTCGAGCGCGATGTCCGTCGAACGGGTCTCCGCGAGGAACCCGTCGGCGTCCAGATCCCGGGCGGCCTTGTGGGCGAGCAGGCCGGTCGGATCGGTATCGGGTTCGGAGAACGGACCGGTCTGAAAGGCGAGGGCGGGATCGTCGACGCGGGTTTCGGTGACGTAGTCGGCGGCGTCCGCGGCGGCGGCGGTCGCGTCGTCGCCGGCCGAGTGGAATATCGCCTGCCCGACGCCGTCCATGGGATCGCCCGCGTAGAGCCCCGTCGACTCGTGGAGATCGATCAGGATGTCGGGATCGGACTCCTTGACGACGTCCCAGAGCGCCCGCGCGAGTCGCGTGCCCGGCGTCTCCCCGTCCGGGAACTGCCGGTTGAGGTTGATCCCCTCGTCGTCGGTTCTGGTTCCACGTTCGATCGCGACGCCGTTGGCCTCGGGAATCGTCACGAGCGTCCCGGCGTCGATCGACCGGTCGGCGATCCGACCCGCGGCCGTGTAGCCCGCGACCTCGTTTCCGTGCATGCCGCCGACGACGACGGCCGTCGGACCGTCGACGGCACCGGTCGTCACGAACACCGTGGTCTCTTCGGCCGTTCCCTCGCGAACGACGATGAAATCTCGACTGTTGTCCCCGGAATCGTCCCGCGCCGTGTCGCCGACGACGCTGGCGACGCCGGTGGTGATGAGCGACCAACCGCCCGTGGCAGCCAGTACGGATCGCCGTGAGAGTGTCTCGCGTCTCATCCGTCCGTCCTATCGGCCTCGGTCGGTTTTACTACGGGAGCGATAACCGGCGAAACCGCGACCGTTTCGTTTCTGCAACGGTCCGCGCCGATGGACTCGGCCCCTCCGATCGGTCCGGGTCGGAGTCGATCGGCGTCCGACCGGTGTCCTCACCGGGAACGGACGCGCCGACGGAGCGCAATCGCGACGAGCAGGACGGCGAGCGCCGCGGCGATCTGTTGCGAGCGCCGTCGAACGCCCGTCCCGACCGTCCAGCAGATGCCGGGATACGCCCGCGGCGACACCGTGGCCGCGCGGACGTGCCACGCGCCGCGGAGGAACCGTCCCTCCGCGAAGTACCGCTTCGCGAGGACGAGTTCGTGGCTCGAGCGGATGTCGTACCCCTCGTCCTCGAAGCGATCGATCTCGGCTTCGTACGCCGAGCGGTACTGCTCGCTCGCGTTCGCGACGACGGCCGCCGGCGGATGACCGGTCTCCGTCCGGCGGACGAGCACCTCGTCGACGTAGGCGAGTTTCCCGTGTTCGAGTACGCGCAGACAGAACTCCGGGTCCTGAAACCGGTCGAGGTCCGGGTCGAAGCCGCCGGCGGCCCTAGCGACTGCAGTCCGGACGAGCAGCGTCGAGCCGGCTCCCGGTTGGACGTTGTCCGCGAGGAGCTCGCCGATCAGATTCTCGTTCCCCTCCCGCGTCGGCTCGTCGTCCCAGCGAGCGAGGACGGCCGCGGCGGCCGACCGGAGCCGGCCGCTCGCGCCGCATAAGTCGTACGCCGAATCACAGTAGACACCGACCCAGTCGCTCGACCGGTCCTCGAGAACCGCGAGTTGGCGCTCGAGCTTCTCGGGGTGCCACTCGTCGTCGGAGTCCAGAAAGGCGACGTACTCCCCGCGTGCGTGCTCGAGGCCCGTATTCCGGGCGACGTTTGCGCCCCGATTGGTCGCGTGTACGACCGGCCGAACCCGCGGGTCCTCGTAGGCGGCCAGCACCGCCTCGGTGTCGTCGGTCGAGCCGTCGTCGACGACGATCACCTCGATGTCGTCGACCGTTTGCTCGAGCGCGCTGTCGATGGCACCCGGAAGCGTCGCCGCTCTGTTGTACGTCGGGATGATGACGCTGACGCGAGTCATGGCGGCACTTCCGACCCGGCCGGGTTTATTATCGCCCGGCTAAGCGTCGGGGGCCACAGCGACCGGTCGCGTCATCGACCGATGACGTCGCCGCGACCGCGAGTTCGACGGCCGGCTCGGCGACGAACGCGCTAACGGCCGTATAAGCAAGGGCGAACGGAGCGTCGACGCGGTCGATGACGAATCGAAACCGACCTCCGGTCGTAATCGCGGTCGCATCGGCCGGTGTGTTCGAACCGATCGATCGCATCGAGCACCTCGACGGCTGGACGGCGACGATCGACGCCGGCGACCACGATGTCGGAGGGGGCCGCTGATGTACCGGGGCGCGAGCGTCGGCGTCGTGATACCCGCCTACAACGAGGAGGGGTTCGTCGGCGACGTGATCCGCGAGATGCCCGGGTACGTCGACCGGATTTACGCGATCGACGATCGGTCGACGGACGGGACTCGAGCGGAGATCCGCGAGGCCGCGCGGGAGGACGCGATCGGGAACGCGGGACGTGTCGACGAGGCCGGCGAGCGGCTCGCGGCCGACGGCGGTGCATCCGCGCTGGCGACCCGGGCGACGGTCGGCGACGCCATCGGTCGGGTCGTCCCGATCGAGCACCGCGAGAACCGCGGTGCTGGCGGCGCGATCAAGACCGGCTATCTCGCCGCGCTCGCGGACGGCGTGGACGCGACGGTTACCGTCGACGCGGACGGTCAGATGGATCTCTGCCAGATGCAGCGGCTCCTCGATCCGATCGTGGAGGGAGAAGCCGATTACACGAAAGGGAACCGGCTCCTGTCTCGAGAGTACCGGGCGGCCATGCCGCGGTTTCGGCTCGTCGGCAACGCGACCCTGACGTTCCTGACGAAGATCGCGTCCGGCTACTGGAAGACGATGGACCCCCAGAACGGGTATACGGCGATCTCACACGACGCGCTCGCGGCGATCGACGTGCCGGCCCTCTACGAGTATTACGGCTACTGTAACGACCTGCTAGTCAAACTGAACGTCCACGGGATGCGCGTCGCCGACGTGGCGATGCCGGCCGTCTACGGCGAGGAGGAGTCGAGCATCACCTACTCCCGATACGTCCCGAAGGTGTCGCTGCTGTTGCTACGCGACTTCCTGTGGCGGCTGCGAACCAAGTACCTCGTCCTCGACTGCCACCCGCTCGCATTGCTCTACCTGTTCGGGGCCGCGACGGCCGCGACCGCCGTTCTCGGTGCCGGGACAGCGCTGGGCTCCGCGTTCTCGAGCGGCGGCGTTCCGGCCGTCCGGGTCGCGACGAGCCTGCTGTTGCTCGTCGCGGGAATCGGGTTCCTCCTACTCGCGATGGTGTTCGACATGGCGGAGAGCGAACCGCTCGAGACCCAGGTCCGATAACGCTACGCGGCCGCCGGCCCGTCCGGTTCGGGCGCTTCGATCCGTCCTCTCTCCCGTGTCGCGGTGTTATAGCAACGCAAGCCTGTCTCGCTCGAGAAACGGCACTCACACGCCGGGATCGAGCACGCCCAGTGCGAGCCCCGAGACGAGCAGGGACAGGCCGACGACGAACAGGAGGAGTTGCAACCAGTTACGAGTCGTGCCATCGCTCCCGCCGTCCGCGATCCGATCGTGGATCACGTTCGCCGTCGATCCGATCGGGTCCGGAAACGCTGACAACACCTCGAACGGTTCGGCCGGGTCCAGTACACCGACGAGGAGTGCGAACGTGACGAAGATCGCGAACCCGACGGGCGGGACGACCGCGAGCGCGAGCCACGGGTTCGCGATCGCCGTCGAGAGGGCGACGATGGGAACGGCCGCGAGGACGGTCGTCAGGACCGCACGACCGAGCCGGGCGTCCGCGAGCGGATCGAACCCGACGAGGCGAGCGCTCCAGCAGTGGAAGACGAACATCGACCCGTATCCGACGCTGGTCGCGACGGCCGCACCCTGCATCCCGTAGCGCGGAATGAGGGCAAGGTTGAGTCCCAGGTTGAGCAGCGCCGCGCCGCCGGTGGCCACGACCGGGTACCGGAGCGTCCCTTCCCCCTGTGAGACCGCGAGAATCGGTCGCGCGAGGGCGAAGCCGAGCGCGCCGGGGAGCAACAGCAACAGGGGCGTAATCGCCGGCTCGGCTTCGGCACCGAAGTAGATCGGTACCGCGACATCCGCCAGCGCCGCGAGCCCAACCGCCATCACGCCCGTCAGCAGAAACGTATAGCGCGTCGTCCGCGAGGCGAGCGCGGAGATCTTCCCGTAGCGGTTCTGCGACCACAGCTCCGACGTCGAGTGGACGAAGACCGTTTGAATCGCCATCGGGACGAACCAGAGGAACTCGGCGAGCGTCAGCGCCGCCCGATAGTTACCGACCGCCGCGTCCGTCCGGAACCGGTGGAGCATCACGACGTCGATGTGATAGAGCGACATCAGCAGGAAGATCAACGCGATGCTCATCGAGTTGAACGCGAACATCTCCTTCCGAGGAAACCGCGCCGACGGCCTGGTGAACACGCACGACAGCGAGACGCGTCGATGGACGAGGACGAGTCCGACCGCGGCGACGAGCACGCTCGCGAACACGTGGCCCGCGAGCGCCCCCATCACGCCGACGCCGACGTAGGTCAGCGGGATCGCGACCGCGACGAAGCCGAGCTTGTCGAGGACCTTGAGCGGTTCCGAGTACCGCTCGAGGCCGAATCCCATGAGCGTCTTCCGCGCGTAATCGCGAAACTGTGCCGAAATCACGAGCGCCGCGAGGACGTAGAAATACGTCGTTAGTTCGGCTCCGAACGCGAGGGCGACGATTCCGGTCCGGGTCGCGAGAACCAGCAGGAAGGCCCCGATGACCGAGAGGGAGACCGCCAACCGGAAGTAGAAGCCGACGACGTGTTCGCTCCAGTTCGCCGCGGCGCGGTCCTCCGCGAGGAACTTCCGGACGCCGTCGGTAACCCCGGAGCTGACGAAGATCATGTAGATCGCGAAGACGGACAGCAGAAACGCGTACTCGCCGAACGCCGACGCGCCGAGAAACCGGTAGAGCAGCGGCGTCGAAAGTGCGGTGACGACGAGCACGACGACTTTCGCACTGACGACGGAGACGACGCCGCTCGCAATACTTCTGTTCACGGGTTCTCCTCCACACGTTCGAGTCGACGATCGACAGCCCCGTTCGCCGCCGACCGGTCGCGATCCGACGGACTCACTGTAGCAGTACCGGGGCGACAGCGAGGCCTTATTATACAGGGGATAAACGACCCCGAAGTACGACATCGAGTCAGGCCGGGCGCGCGATCGTGACTACTCGTACGTGTTCTCCCAGGTCGTAACGCCGCTCGCGCCGAGATCGCGAATCCCGCCGACCAGCCGGTTCTTCTTGAAGGTCGGATTCGTCGACGACGAGTAGAGACAGACGGCCTCGTGGTCGGCCGACGACTCGAGCGTCGAGTCACGGACCAGCGTGCCGGACCCGAGGTCGATGTACGGATACTGACTGGCCCGCAGTTCGCTCTGATAGACGGTCAGATCAGCGCCCGTGTTGACGATGGCGTTTCGATCCACGCCGTCGCGGCCGTGCTGGGTGACGTCGACGTGACTGAACCGGCAGTCGTCCCGTTCACAGCGAATGCCGTCCCGGAACCCGCCGCCATCGCCCGCCCGTCCCGAAATGGTGAGGTGCTCCGCGAGCACCTGTCCGGCACTGTCGCTGTCCCGAATCCAGAGCGGATAGCCGCCCGCGGTTTCGTGGGTGATCTCCGTGTCGACGATCGTCGCCTCGCCGCACTCCGGCGAGATGACGATCCCGTGGTTCACCTCCGACCCCTGCAGCTGGAGGCGGGTCGTATCGATCCGCGCGCTGTCACAGGTGTTCATCACCGAAATCGCGTGGCTGGTCGGTTTGGGAGCGGTGATCTCGACGGCGGCACCGTAGATTTCGATGTTGCGGCCGTTCTCGATCCGAATACCGCGCTGGGACACGTCCTCCGGTCGCGTCGAGTCGACTTCGACCGTCGGCCAGCGAATCTCGCTGTCCCGGCCGCCGACGCGAACGTTCGCACCGTTGCTGTTCCGATAGAGTCCCCCGTGGACGATGATCGTCCCGTCGCCGCCCGCCGCATAGAGACCGTTGTTCGGAAAGCCGCCGAGCCCGCAGCGCCTGAACTCGAGTCGCCCCCGGTTCTCGTTCGCTTCGATGCCGATCGGGCCGCGCCAGCGGTTGCCCGCGTTCGGCGTGTCGTTCACCCACGCGCCGCCGTCGGGCGCGCGGAACCGTTCGACGATGCCTCGCCCGTCGGGGTCGGTGACGTTGAACAGTCCCGGCCCCCACGTCCCGCTGTCGTGGTAGCCGTTGATCGTCACGTCGCGCACCTCGAGCCGGTCGGCGGCGTAGGCCTCGATCGTCCTGATCCCCGTCTCGGGGGCCGTCTGATCGACGTCGAACCCTTCGAAGCGGAGCTGCCCCCCGGGACTGTACGCGACGCCGAGCCGGAACAGTCGATACTGTGGGCCGTCGAAGTCGTGGTAGTTCGCCGGGATCAGCGTCGCGTTCTCCCCGACGACGCCGAAGTTATCGAAGCCCGTGAACCGGAACTGTTCGTCCATGTAATACTCCCCCTCGGGAAACACGAGCAGCGTATCGTCACCGCGGAGTTCGTCGAGTACGGGCGTGATCGATTCGGTACCGGTGTCGTCCGCTCCCGCCTCGGTGACATCGACGACGGTGTCGTAGTCGTCGTAATAGTACCCGTACGGGTCCGTGGCTGCGCTGGCGGTCGCGGTCAGCCCGACTCCGGCGAGACACGCTGTCACGGCCCCTCCCAGGAACGACCGTCGTGACCGCCTCCGTGATATCGAGTCGTCGAGAGATGGCCGCCGATCCCGCTCCCCACCCGGCCGAGAACGACCGGCCCCCGCACCATCCGAACGCTGCAGATTACTTCGGTCCGACATTGAGAATCACTTCGGTGTGAGTCAGTCCGGGGTCCAGTATCTGCGGATTCGGATAGCAAGCCTTTAAGATCGACCGACGGATCGACGGTCTCGAGATGGCCATCACGGTCCCGCGTCTCGGAACGGTTGTACGAATCACAAACGGCGGGTTCGCTCGCGATCGCGCCGGTTTTTCACCGCTCCGGTTCGAAGTTTAATCCCGTGTTAAGCGCCTGCAGCCCGGGAGCAGCTGTCCGAGGAGCGGCGATCCCGGCGAGGGCTCGAGCGACCCCCGAACGACCGCGGACCAGTCGTGCTCAGCCGTACCCGTCGGGCGTTCGATCGTTCTCCAGGGTGGTCGCGATCAGTTCGGAGACGGCGCGCCGGATTCGCTGGGAAACCGCCGAGTCCGAGATCCCGAGCCGGTCCGCGAGATCGTCCTGGGTAACTCGCCGCGGCACCTCGAAGTAGCCGGCGTAGTACGCCATCGTGAGGATCTCGTGCTGGCGTTCGGTCAGGGAGTAGGTGCGGTCGTCGGTCGCCGACGAATCGTACAACTGGGTCACGCGAAACGAGATGCCGCGGTCGCGACAGTGCGTCCGGAACGCGGACAGCGCGTCTCGATCGGGGAGGTGAACCCGTACGAGCCACCCCCCGTCGTCGCTCGTGATCGTGAAGACGAACAGCCCGTCCTCGAGACAGCGGTCGGGCACGACCTCGAGGTCGCTGTCGACGGTGACGCGATAGACCGCCCGGTTCTCGAACGTCGCGACGCGAGTCGGGTTCGAGACGGTCGGATCGGCGGTCATCGCGTTCTCGAGGGCCGCGCGCTCGTCGCCGAAGGCCGACACGAACCGGAGGCGTCGCTTCCCGGTCGTCGCCCCGTACTCGTATCTGAGCGTCGCGTCCGCACAGCGCGCTATCGTCGGGACCAACGGTAGTTCGTCGTGGACGAGGTGGACTGCTGCGATAAATCCCATTGCGAGATCGATGTCGTACTCCGTCGTCGGGTCCGGTGACCCATACTTATACCGCGGGTAAGCAGGTTGCAACGGCGCGAACGCACCCGTCTCCTGCGATTCGGCGAGTCAGTTCATGTACCCGAGATCGGCCAGCCGATCGGTGACGGCCTCGTCGGTCGCCGGTCGGCTCTCGCCGTTTTCCTCCTCGTATGCGGGGTAGGACATCGGGTCGATCGGATCGACGACGGGCACGACGCTGCCGTCCATCCGGTCGCTGTAGGGGACCCCCATCGCGGCCATGATCGTCGGCGCAACGTCGAAGAGGTGTGCCCCCTCGAGCGCGGCGTCCTCGTCGATCCCCTCGCCGGCCGCGACGAAGACGCCCTCGAGCTTGTGGTTCCAGGGTTCGGCCGGGCCGAAGTACTCCCCGTCACCCAACTGTTCGGAGAGCATGTGGTCGAAGTCGGCGGGGATCGTGACGATATCGACCGTCTCCTCGATGTGCTCGCCGTGGAAGTACTGCTCGCGGGGCGCCACCGTCTCGAAGAACGGCTCGCCGTCGGGCGTTTCGACCGCCTGCAGCGCCCGCATGAGTTCCTCGCGGCGTTCCTCGTACTCCTCGGGGGGCACGACGCCCATCGGCTCTCGCCCCTCGAGATTGAGCCGGACGCCGAGTTCGGTTCGCGCACGGACGTACGCTTCCGACTCGGCGAAGTCGACCTGTTCGTTCGCCGTCCGGGAGACGCCGTTCGGCGCGTACTCGATCGCGAGGTCGGCCAGTCCGACCCGCTCGAGGGCGGCCCGTATTCGTCGCGCGGTGACGCCGAACCGCGCGGCGACCGACGCCGCGCGTGCGATCGGACCGGGCTCCCACGTGTCGTACGCCTCGCCCTCGCGGAGGCGTCTCCGCATCGGCGTCCACGACGGCATGCCCTTGCCGCCGGTCGTCGTCTCGAGGAAACCCATGTCCCGGAGGTACTCGTTGACCCGGAACTCGTAGCCCTCGTACTCGCCCATGCCGTGGTCGCTCACCAGGAAGACGCGGTCCGGATCGCAGGCCGCGAGGATCTCCCCGATCTGGTCGTCGGTCGCCTCGTAGACGCTGTCGACGTGTCGTCGTTCGCCACTGAACTCGTGAAAGACTGTATCCGTCTTCTGGAACTGGACGAAGCCGAAATCCGGCTCGAACTCGGCGGCGAGATACCGAAACGCCTCGCCGCGCAGCCGGACGAGTTCGCGGTACTCCGCGATCTTCTCGCGGTCGGAGAGCGAATCGTCGTCGCGCGTGTAGTTCGGATAGACGCGGTACTCCCCGATCGCGTCGCGGACGTCGTCGAGAAGCCCCTCGGGGTGACACGGCGGTTGCTCGGGGCCGAGAAAGCCGGGTATCACCGCCCCGTCGAACTCGTCCGGCGGATGGGTAACCGGTGCGTTGACGACGACGCTCGAGCGGTCGTGGCGGTCCAACAGCGTCCACAACGGCTGCTCGCGGACGTCGTCGTTGCTCGTCACGTGCCAGTCGTAGCCATCGTACCCGACGAAGCCGACCGCGCCGTGTTTGCCGGGATTGACGCCGGTGTAGAGCGACGGCCAGGCGCTCGGCGTCCACGGCGGAATCTGTGACTCGAGCGGGGCGGTTACGCCCGTCGAACAGAGCCGCTCGATGGTCGGAATCCGATCCGCCTCGAAGAGCCGCTCGAAGACCGGCAGACACCCCGCGTCGATGCCGATGAGGAGCGTGTCCAGCCCGTCCGATTCGCTCTCGGTACCCCCTGTCGATGTCGCGTCGTCACCGCCAAACCTCCGAGTCATCGTTGTAGTTGTCGTTTCGTAACCCGCGTACCCGTTCGACCGCTGCCGACGTGCCACGACAGCGGTGTCGTTCGTTGCACCACGTCTCTAGACCCAGCGAGGCTGACAGCACACTTCATTATCACTCCGTTAAGACAACCAGCGGCCCCCGAGCGTCGCGTTCCGTCGGGTACTGGGATCGCCGACCTCGCGGCCCCGAGCCAAGGGCTACCCGGTTCGACTGCTCGGGCTCGTGGCGGGTTGAACGAGAGGCGGGTCGTCGTCGGGCACCGTTCACGGTCGAAGTCCCGACACCGTCGCGATCGCCTTCTCGAGGAGCCCGATCGCGTCGGCTTCCAGTCGTTCGGCTCGAAACTCGTCCCGTGCCTCGACCGTGAGTTGGATCACGGGCTCGGTATCGCTCGCACGCAGGAAGAGCCAGCCGGCACCGACATCGACGTAGACGCCACCGAGCGTGTCGACATCGTCGTACCACTCGTGGGCACACTCCCGAACCTGGTTCATCACGGCGGTTTGCTCCTCGACCGCGACCGACGCGTGGCGGCTGGGGTACGGTTCGATGTCCGCGACGAGCGACGATAGTGGCCCGCGATCGGCGACGAGTTCGACGAGTTTGCACGCGGCGAGCGGCCCATCGGGACACGGCGTCTCGCCCGGCCAGATCCACGCCCCGCTCGGGTCGCCACCGAAGACGACGTCCGGCCACGTCGTACGGTCGGCGACGAACGTGTCGCCGACCCGCGTTCGACTCACCGTCGCGTCGACGGCCGCGAGCACATCGTCGACGGCCATGCTCGTCCCGACCGGCGCAGCGACGATGTCGCCGTCGGTCGCAGTTGCCCGCGCGAACAGCGCCAGAAGCGCATCCCTCGGGACGACGGCCCCCGTCTCGTCGACGGCCAGCATCCGATCGGCGTCGGCGTCGTGAGCGATCCCGAGCCGCGCGTCCGTCGCTTCCACGAGCGACGACAGCGCTCCGAGCGTCTCTTCGGCCGGCTCACCCGGCCACCCGGGAAAGGCCTCCTCTCGCCGTCCGTGTAGCGTCCCGACGTCACAACCGAGCGCCGAGAGCACGCGCGCCGTGATCTCGCCGGCCCCGTCCCCGACATCGACAACGACGCTCGGCGGGTCGGCCACCGAGACGGCCTCGACCAGTTCCGTCGCGTGCCGCTCGACCGCGTCCGCCACCGTCTCCGTCGACCCCTTGCCGTCCCGCGGGTGGCAATCGTACTCGTCACGTTCGACTCGAGCGGCGATCGCCGCCCGCTGCTCGGGGCCGAACGCCGTCCCGGACGCCGTCCGGAGTCTGAGCCCGTCGTTCGGTGTCGGGTCGTGAGCCGCCGTAACGACGATCCCCGCGTTCGCGTCCGTTCGTGAGACAGTCCGCGCGATCGTCGGCGTCGGTGCGACGCCGACCGCGAGAACGTCCGCGCCGCACTCTCGAAGGCCGGCGGTCACCGCATCGACCAGTACCGCCCCGCTCGCTCGAGCGTCGCGGCCGACGACGACGCGGTCGTACCCGTCGGACGCGACGGCGCGACCGACGGAGAGCGCGCGTGCGGCCGTGATCTCCGTCCCGCCCGATCCGCCGCTACCGCTTGGACCAACCATAGCGGCCAGATCTGATAGTGAACTGATTATTATGGAGTTGTTAGAACGGGCACAGCGGTGGTTTCGCCCCGTTTCGCGCAGTGGCCGCGCGGCCCTCGAGACGCCCGCTCTCGGGACGGCGGTCGGTGTCGTCACCCGGTTACGGCTCCCATCACGCCGACGTGGTCGGTGGCGAAGCACGGGCAACCGTGTACTCACCGACCCGTCTCGCGCGATCAGCCGGCCGTCGGACCGAGACCCGATTTCTCACCGTCCCTCGATCGGTTCGGGACCGATACCGATGGCGACCACTCGTTGGTGGACAGGGGACTCGAGGCAGTAATGCGACGAGAGCCTGTTCACGTCGTCGGGACTCGGCGCTGTTCGGGAGTCGATGGGAGCGCAGCATCCATTCGCGCCTCGAGTCGATCGCCCGCGAGGCGGAGCAGCCGAGTGCACGACCACTCGGACCGCCAGTGGACTGTGGTCGTGGACGCGACGATCGAATGGGGTCCGTCTCGCCGAGGAGAGGATATTCGCCGCTTGCGGATTTGCTCGCGACAGAAGTAGTCCGGGGCGGGGCTGACATCCGAGTTTTGCATCGTGAATTTAGAACACGGGCGGGTCTTAGAACAGACCCCATCTCTCGAGGATTTGTCCGAATTGCTCAGTACAGGATGTGTACTTGTCGCTTCGTTCGGTGTAGAGTAGAAACTTCTCGGCCGATCGTAGTACGTCCCCACACTCATGAAGAAGGGACCGTTCGCTCGAACTCCTGAATCGCGTCGTCGCTTCCCGCAACGATCACTTCGTCGTCGGCTTCAATGGTGGTACGCTCGTCAGTATGGACAGTGTCGCCGCGTGAGACACCGATGACGGTCCATCCGCGCTCAGTATTGCGACGGGCGTCCCCCAGTGACTCGCCAGCAAACGGCGCTGCGTCGGCCCGAATCAGGCGGATCTGGTTCGTTGGAGACATGACCTGTTCACCGTGGACCTCCGCCGCAACCAGCCGAGCGGACACCTGCTGGATAGAGAGCACGTAGTCAGCGCCCGCTCGGAACGCCGACCTTATCTTCTCGCTATCAGTCACACGTGCGAGAATTTCGACTTCGCTCGAGAGCGAGCGAGCGATGGCGATAGTCATCAGCGCGGTCGAGTCGCTTCCGACGGTGACGACCAGGGCCGACGCGTCCTCGATGCCGGCTTCCCGGAGCGTTTCCGGTTCGGTGACATCGCCGACGATGTCGGGGTCCCGCTCCTCCGAATCGTCGATAGTCGTCACCGAGACATCCGCTGGGAGGACGTCGACGGCTGCAGTTCCACCCTCACCGAAGCCGGCGACGATGAGCTGCGAGGGGTTCTCGATACGTCGCGACCGGACACCTGCGATCTCGTCTGTTATTTCGTCGATCTCGCTCCTCGGTCCGGCGACGACCAGCACGGTGTTAGGCGTGAGTTCGTCGTCGGGTGATGGCGGTAGGTGCAATTCGCCGTCGAACCACCCGGCGACCAGCGTCAGATTCGGATGGGCCACGACCGGCGAATCGCGGACTCTGACGCCGTGGAGCGGGCTATTCCGTCTGACAAGAATCTCGCGAACGTCGACCTCGTCGCCGTCGGTTCGGTCGGGAACCGTGACTGGCGTCGCCGCTTTCTCCGCCAGCCGCTGGCCGATCAGCGCGTGCGGGGCGATACTTCGGTCGACACCGACCTCCGCCAGTGCTGCCTTCCGACGCGTCGACTCCGTGAAACTGATCACCCGCAGGTCCTCGTTGGCTTCCAGCGCTGTCAGGACGATACTCGCCGTTTCGTCGCCGGCGTCGGTGATGAGCAACGCCGCTCGCTCGATCGTCGCACGGTCGAGGTCAGCCCGCTCCTCGGGATCGCCTTTGATCGACTGATAGCCATCGTCCGAGAGCCGCTTCGCTTCCTCCTCGTCGGACTCGATGAGAACGTAGTCGATATCGAGTTCCTCGAGTTCGTCGAGCAGCATCTCGGTATCGTGCTGATACTCCGCGATGACGACGTGGTCGTTCTTTGTCGTGAGGCGGTCGGAGAGGTCCAGCGGCGTCCGTTCGAAGAGCGGGATGACCAAGACGCGCAGCGTGACGAACCCGATGATGACGCCGGTCAACTGGATCGACACCATCAGGACGTTCATCACCGGCGTCTCCCAGGGTGAATCCGCACCGAACCCGGTCGTCGTCATCGTCTCGACGACCGTGTTGAGCGACCGGAAGATAGACTGGGGGTCGTTCTCGAGCACTTGCATTCCCCAGTTGTAGACGACCGTGTAGAAGAGGACGACTGAAGCGAGACCGACCACGAATAGTACCAACAGTCGTTGACGTTGCGTCAGATCACGCGGATGCAGACCGTCTATATCTCGAAGCTCGCGCATTTACTGTCCACCAGTCACTGTGGATACCGTCCCCGATCGATTAAGTGACCGGTTTTGCTGGGACGGCCTATCGTCACCGCGTATTGGAGTCCACTCGAGTCCGAGCGGTGCGATGCCCGTAAGTCGTTTTCTGACATCCTCGGGAGAAGCACCGGCAGAGATGGCCTCATCGGTCGACGGGACACGCCATTTATTGTCACGCCCTCGCTTTGATGACGTATGACCGTCTACGAGAGCGACCTCCCCGGCGTCGGAAAGAAGTTCGAGATCGAACTCGATGACGGGCAGCGCCTCGTCATCGTGACTCACAATACGGGGAAACGGGAGGTGTACCTGAAAGCTGACGCGGACGCGGACAGCGAGAAGGTGTTCGAGGCATCGGATCGTCTGGCCCGAAAGATCGGCACGATTCTGGAAGGGGCGTACTTCCAGCCGGTGCAGGCCGAACAGGTGGAGACGATGCTCTCCGACGATACCTACCTCGAATGGTACGGCGTCTCCGAGACCGCCGAGATAGCTGACCAGACCCTCGCTGAGGCGAACATCCGCGATGAAACGGGTGTTTCTATCGTCGCCATTCAGCGCGGCGAGGAATTGATCTCGCCGCCGACGCCGGAGACCGTCCTCGAGGTGGGTGACACGCTGGTCGTCATCGGTGACCGCGAGGACTGCGCCCAGTTCGAGGAGTTGCTCGGAGCCGGACTCGACGAGTGATCGCGACGAACTTTCCCGCCGGAGGTGAGCGGTAGTGGCGACCGAAACGGCGCTCGTTGATGTCGGGATCCTCTTCGCCGCGGTTGCTCTCGCCGGCATCCTCTCGAGTCGAATCGATCAGTCGGTCATCCCCTTTTATATCATCGTCGGCGTCTTGCTCGGATCGAACGTGCTGGGCGAACTCCCCACGGTCGCCGGCAGCGAGGTCGAGATCGGTGGGATCACCGTCACTATTCCCGAGGTGACTGTCGGAGGCGTCGATCTCCTGAGCGCGGTCGGTGGACTTGCACTCGGCGAAACCGACTTCATCGTCGTCGGCGCAGAGATCGGGATCGTCCTCCTCCTGTTCTTCCTCGGTCTCGAGTTCAATTTGAACCGGTTGATCGCGAGCAAGGACCGGATTGGCAAAGCCGGGTCCGTCGATCTCGTCATCAACTTCGGGATCGGGCTGATCTTCGGCTATCTCACCTTCGGTAGCCTCCTCGCGGCTTTCCTTATAGCGGGAATTGTCTACATTTCTTCGAGTGCGATCATCACGAAGTCACTGATCGATCTGGGCTGGATCGCCAACGACGAGTCCGAACCGATGCTCGGCACGCTCGTCTACGAGGACCTGTTCATCGCCGTCTACCTGGCGATCGCGTCCGCACTGGTCTTGGGCGGCGGTGATATCGGGGAAGCCGCGGGACAGATCGGGATCGCGGTCGGGTTCATCCTCGCGTTGCTCGGACTCGTCACCTTCGGGACCGACTTCTTTCAGCGCTTTCTCGACGCCGACACGAACGAGTTTATCGTCGTCCGGGCACTCGGCGTCACGATCCTCGTCGCCGGGATCGCGCTCGCGCTGGGTGTCAGCGAGGCCGTCGCCGCCTTCTTCGTCGGCATGGCCTTCTCCTCGACCGATCACGTCCACGACCTGGAGCGGCTGCTCGAGCCGCTGCGAGACGCGTTCGCAGCGATCTTCTTCTTCTGGATCGGGCTCGTCACCGATCCGGGACTGTTCACGCTTTCGATTCTCGGGATGATCGTCGCCGCCGTGATCGTGACGACGCCGACGAAGATCGTGAGCGGCTACCTCAGTGGACGAATCTACGGCCTCGACGATCGCCGATCACTCCGGGTCGGCTTCGGAATGGCCACCCGCGGCGAGTTCTCACTGATCATCGCGAGTCTCGCCCTCTCGGGGGCTGGCAGCGGCATGGCAGCTGAGACCGCACAGACGATCTACGCCTTTACCGTCGGTTATGTTCTCGTTATGAGTGTTCTTGGCACCTCGCTTATGCAGTATTCGAATCAGATTGAACCCAGCGCCGTCTCGCTGTTCGAACGAGCCCGCAGCGGAACTATACGGCTAACCGATAATTGAACGGCCAGCGCCAGTGACAACCTTAGATATCTACCAGCGCATACCCTTTTGGAAAGCGCTGTTTCGATATCTCCTTCAAGTACAAAAGTCCCCGCGAAAACCGGCATGTCCTCGAGATCCGACTCACCGTTCGAAACATTGTCGTGCGCTACTCACGGCTGTCAGGATTCAAACCTCCGAGTTAGTAGTCCCGGGCGGATTCGAACCGCCGTCATGGGCTCCAAAGGCCCATATGATTGGCCACTACACCACGGGACTGCTTGGTTCACCTACCGGATAAGCCGCCACCGCACAATAGTGTTACTTTTCGTCGTGAGGTGGTGGTGTGTTTCCGATCACCGATGTCAGCTTCGATCCGGGCCGAGACCGCTACTCGTCGCGAGGGTCGTCTCGCAGTTCGAAGAGGCGCGTTCCGTCGTGGACACACGTTACGTGTCCGGCAGCCTCGAGCACTTCGAGTCGGTTGTAGACGCTGTTTCTCGAGTAGCCGGTCCAATCGACGAGTGCACCTTTGGTGGCTCGGCCGCCCCGAAGCTCGTCGAGAATCGCGTTGTCTACGTCCGTTAAATCATTCTGTTCCATCGGTAATCCGTTCTCTCCGCATTAGAATGCAAATCCCACGTCTATAAACGCCACATGTACGCATATTACCCACTCAATGCAGCAATTTAGATTGAGTGTTCAATCTGCACAAATTATATGAGGCTATGAAGAGAAGGCTCAATAGAAGCGCGAATCCATGATAACGGCCCGGATCTTAGCGCTTCGGTCGGTGATTATACCATGGACTGTCATACTGAATTCGAACGTTCAGAACCGGTACATAATCTAATATCGAATTTTAACCGACAACCCGCTCGTTCGGGTGTCTCCCAATGACCAAGCGAAATATCACTCTCGAGGCTTCGACACTGCTTACCCGTGATCGATTGGTTGAGCGACTCCGGCCGCCGACGGAATCCGAGTCCAGCGATACCGCACACCTCGTCGCAGCGACCGCAGCTATCAAAGACGATCTCGAACGCGGCGAAACGCCCGAGAAGAAGGATGTCGAGAGCGCACGGTTCGCGCTCGGGCGTGTCGAGAGGCGATTAGACGAAGTGACAGCACTGTTCAACTGGAATCCGTGGGACACTGGTGTCACGTGGGGTGAACTGACTGCAGCACAGAAGGTTGACGTATACGAGCGCGAGAGAGTACGAACAGATTTCCCGCTAACTGAGGAATAGCCGGGAAGATAGGCGACGGGAACGATTCTGTCGGATCATGCTCCCGCAAAATGTCGCCTCGGTGTCCTTACAGGTAGCCTTCCTCGGCCAGCCGCTCGATACCCTCCTCGAGTCGCTCCTCGCTCGCGGCGTACGAGATCCGCGCGTAGCCGGGGGTGCCGAACGCGCTGCCGGGGACCGTCGCGACGTGGGCGTCCTCGATCGCGCCCTCGCACCAGGCCTGATCGTCGGCTCGCGGCTCATCGCCGCTCGCATCCGAGGCGCTACGCGCCTCGTTGTCGTCCACAGGGACCATCATGTAGAACGCGCCCTCGGGGACGGCGACATCGACATCGTGTTCGGCGAGCAGGTCGACGACGAGGTCCCGGCGCTCTTCGAAGGCCGCGACCATCTCCGTGACGGCCTGTTCGGTCTCGAGGGCCTCGAGACCGGCGTGTTGGACGAAGTTCACGGCCGAGGAGACGGAGTGGCTGTGGAGTTTGCCGGCCTGGTCGATCAGGTCCTCGGGGCCGGCGAAATAGCCCAGCCGCCAGCCGGTCATCGAGTAGGCCTTCGAGAAGCCGTTGACGGTGACGGTACGGTCGGCCATCCCCTCGAGCGTGCCCAGACTCGTCGGCTCGACGCCGTAGGTGATCTCCTTGTAGATCTCGTCGGAGATGACGGTGATGTCGTGTTCGACGGCGAGATCGCGGACGCCCTCGAGTGCGGCGTCGGAGTAGACCGCTCCGGTGGGGTTCGACGGCGAGTTGACGACCAGCAGTTCGGTCTCGTCGGAGACCGCGGCCGCGAGGTCATCGAGCGCGGGCTCGAGTTGGAAGTCGGTCTCGGAGAGGTCGACGCGGGTGAGGTCGCCGCCGGCCATCTTGACCATCGCCTCGTAGGAGACCCACGCGGGGTCCAGCAGGACGACTTCGTCGCCGTCCTCGACGAGCGACTGGACGACCTCGTAGAGGGCCTGCTTCGCGCCGGGCGTGACGATGATCTCGTCCGAATCGTGCTCGAGGCCGTCGGCGGCCAGTTTGTCGGCGATCGCCTCGCGCAACTCGAGGATGCCGGCGGAGGTCGTGTAGCCGGTGTGGCCGGCGTCCATCGCGTCCTTGCCGGCCTCGACGATGTTCTCCGGGGTCGGGAAGTCGGGTTCGCCGACGCTCAAGTCGACGATGTCTGCGCCCTCGGCCTCGAGTTCGGTGGCGAGCGCGGAGATCGCAAGCGTTGCGGACGGTTCGACTCGGCTGACGCGGTCGGTGAATTCCATCGTCATTGGTGGGAATCTACGGCGGAACTGGGGTCGGGTAGTTCGTCGACGAGATCGAGCGCACCGTCGACGGCGGTCGCGGCGTTCTCGACGCGCTCGCGCGCTTCGGCGGCGGACATGCCGGGGCCGGTCACGCCGAGGGTGACCGGCGTGTCGCGCTCGAGACTCACGTCGGAGAGTCGCTGTGCGGTGGCGTCGGTGATCACCTGATCGTGATCCGTGTCACCGGTAATGACGGTGCCGATGACGACGACGGCATCGACGTCGTCGAGGCGGGCGAGACGATCGGCGGCCAGCGGCGCGTCGTACGCCCCCGGCACGTGAACCGTCTCGTGCACCTCGGCACCCGCGGCGGTAGCCGCCTCGAGCGCCTCCTGCTCCATCTGCTCGGTGATCGGTCGGTTGAATTCCGCGACCACCAGTCCGAGCGTGGTCATAGGCGAGCGGTAGGGAGGACAGGTAAAAGAGGTACCGTTCTCGGGTGACCAACACGCCCCGTAGCGACACACCGCGGTGCCCTGCACGAAGCTCGGTTGGCGGAACCGGACGCTCCGCGGTCGGATGGCCTGCCCACTGGACGAGACAATCGGGACGTTCACGGACGAGTTCCGGGGCGACGGGGGACGTGCGAGCGATGGGTCGAGTCAGTTCGAATCGGTTCGAGCCGTCCTCGAGCGACGGGCCGTTTGGGAATTCTTAAGCGCGGGTGTCGACAATCGCCACGCAATGACGACGCTACGGACGCCGGGACCGACGATCGGCGTAGTCGGAGGGGGACAGCTCGGCCGGATGCTCGCCGAAGCGGCCGCGCCGTTGGGCGTCGAGGTTGTCGTCCTCGACCCGACGCCGGACTGCCCGGCCGCGCCCGTGGCCCGCGACCAGATCGTCGCCGGGTTCGACGACGAAGCGGGGATCCGCGAACTCGCCGCGCGCGCCGACGTGCTCACGTTCGAAATCGAACTCGCCGACCAGGACGTGATGGACCGGGTGAGCGAGGACACCGAAACGCCGGTGCACCCGAAGCCGTCGACCCTCGAGACGATCCACGACAAACTCGTCCAGAAGCGCGAACTCGAGGCCGCCGGGGTTCCGGTGCCGCCGTTCCGCGCGGTCGAGGACGCCGACGACATCCGCACTGCGATCGACGACTACGGCGCGCCGGTGATGCTCAAGGCCCGAACCGGCGGCTACGACGGCCGCGGCAACGTCCCCGTCGAGTCGAAAGCCAACGCGGAGGCTGCCCTCGAGTCGGTCGCTGGCCCCGCGATGGTCGAGTCGTTCGTCGACTTCGAGCGCGAGGTCTCGGTCATCGCGGTCAAGGGAGACGACGAGACCGCGACCTTCCCGATCGGGGAGAACGTCCACGAGGAGGAGATCCTCCGGGAGACGATCGTCCCTGCACGCTCGAGCGAGGCCGTCGCCGAACGCGCTCACGCGGTCGCGCGCGACGTACTCGAGGTGATGGACGGCCGGGGCGTGTACGGGATCGAACTCTTCGAAACGACGGCCGGTGAGGTGCTCCTCAATGAAATCGCGCCGCGTCCGCACAACTCCGGGCACTGGTCGATCGAGGGCGCTCAAACGTCCCAGTTCGAGCAACACGTTCGGGCCGTCCTCGGCTGGCCGCTCGGCTCGACCGCGCTCCGCTCGCCGACGGTGATGACGAACCTGCTCGGCGATGTGAGCGAAGAGCGGCCCGCACAGCTAGACGGAGTCGACGAAATCCTCGAGACGCCCGGCGCGAGCCTCCACTGGTACGGCAAGCGGCAGGTCAGACCCCTCCGGAAGATGGGACACGTGACGCTCTCGGCGGGCGATGCTGACGCGTCGGCCGAGGACGTACTCGAGGGGGCGCGCGAGCTCGAGGCCGCCGTCACGTTCCGCACCTAACGCCTTCGAGCCCGGTCGTCACGCGTTCTCGCCTTGTATACCACCGTTTCAAGTCGCTTCCCCGATGACCTCCACCCATGAGCGACAGCGTTACCGACCTGATCGACCGCCTCCACGACGAAGCCGAGCAGGACCGTCCGACCGAGGACACGCCGGACGTCGGGATCGTCATGGGAAGCGACTCCGACCTCGAGACGATGCTGACCGGCGGCAAGCGCCGCGGGGCGTACGACGCCTTCGTCGAGGAACTCGGCTTCGCCGAACAGACCGACTTCGGGAACCCGCCCGCGGAACGGTTCAGCTTCGAGACCTACGTCACCTCGGCCCACCGCACGCCGGACTTAATGACGGCTTACGCCGAGACCGCCGAGGAGCGCGGGCTCGAGGTGATCATCGCGGGTGCGGGCGGGAAGTCCGCGGACCTGCCGAACATGACCGCCTCCATCGCGTACCCGCTGCCGGTGATCGGCGTCCCGGTTCAGGAGAAGTCGGTCGACAGCGTCATCGGGATGCCGACGGGCGCGCCGCTGGTCGCGGTCGACGCGGGCAAATCGTTTAACGCGGCGCTGTCGGCCGCACAGATCCTCGCCCGGCAGCACGAGGCCGTTCGTGATCGGCTGATGGCCTATCACGAGAGCCTGCGCGAGGGCGTAGGAGACGTCTCTCGAGAACTCCACGACGGCGGAACGGCGGCGTTCGCGGATCGGGATCGCTAACTGCAGCGCGGTCGCAAGCCGCCGGGGGTCGACGGACGAGCCCTGACCGGTCAGTCGTCTCCTCCGTGTAGAACGAATTACCGCCTTAAGCGGCGTATGTCGGCCGATTTCGCCCTCGAATAATCAGCTGTTACCGCTCCGTTCACGGCCCGGGCGGCGACGGCTAGTATACGGTGATTATTCACGAGGGTCTCCGTTCGCTGAAGTCGCGTCTCGGCCCGTGTTTCCCCGAAAAACAAAGAATCAACCCTTATGTGCGTGCGGTTTGAACCCTCGAACGTTACGGAGATGAATGATTGGATCGCCATCGGGGCGCTGGCGCTCGTCGGGGTACTGATACCGTTCGGGATGATGGCGGTATCGTATCTCCTGCGGCCCACCGTGCCCGAAACGAGCAAACGCGCCACTTACGAGAGCGGCGAGATTCCGACCGGCGGAACGCGCATCCGATTTAATATCCAGTATTACATGGTTGCGCTGCTGTTCGTCGTCTTCGATATCGAGACCGTCCTCCTCTTCCCGTGGGCGGTCGCCTATCAGGATGCGCTCGCGGCGGATATTCCGCTCGTCCGCGCGCTCGGGCCGATGCTGTTGTTCGTCGCCATCCTGCTCGTCGGTCTCGCGTGGGCGTGGCGTACGGGCGCAGTACAGTGGGCACGGACACCTCGCCAGCTGGAATCTGACAGACCATGAGTAGCGAACAACCACGCCAACAGATCTACGACAGCACCGCACCGTCGACCGACACCCGCGACTCGCGTATCGGTGAGGGTGCCGACGATCGCTTCAACTCGAAGCTTCGGGAGGCGTTCGGCTCGACGCCGTTCATTCTCACGAAGTTCGACAAGTTCATGAACTGGGTGCGGGGCAACTCCATGTTCATGCTCCAGTTCGGGATCGCGTGTTGCAGCATCGAGATGATGCACACGTACGCGATCAAACACGACCTGGACCGCTTCGGAGCCGGGGTCCCCCGGGCCTCCCCCCGACAGGCCGACGTGATGATCGTCCCCGGGACGATCGTCTCGAAGTTCGGCCCCCGCATGAAGCGGGTCTACGACCAGATGCCCGAACCCAAGTTCGTCGTCGGCATGGGCTCGTGTACGATCTCCGGCGGCCCCTTCCAGGAGGGGTACAACGTCGTCAAGGGTGCCGAGGAGATCATCCCCATCGACATCCACGTCCCCGGCTGCCCGCCGCGGCCGGAGGCGCTCGTCTACGGTATCGCCAAACTCCAAGAGCGGATCCGCAACGGCGAATCCACGCCCGTCGTGGTCAAGCCCTACGAACTCGAGGAGTTCGGCGACCTGCCGAAGGACGAACTCGTCCAGAAGCTCGCCGACGACATCGACGAGGAGGACCTCGTTATGCGCTACAACTGGGCTGATTCGCCATGAGCACGGGACTCGAGCGGGAGCCATCGGTCGAGGTGACGGAGGACGAACTCGAGACACTGGTCGGTGATCGAGCACTCGCGCGTGACGATCATTTGAACGCGCCGGGGTTCGTCATTCGGCCGGACGACGTCCAGGACGTGCTGACGGACCTGCGCGACGAGGCCGGCTTCGACCACCTCGCGAACCTCACCGCACAGCAGTATGCCGACCGCTACGAGTCGATCTATCACCTCCGGAAGTACGCGGACCCGACCCAGGAGGTGTCGATCGTCGTTCCGACGACGACCGACGAGCCGGTCAGCCAGACCGCCGAACCGGTCTTCCGGACCGCCGACTGGCACGAACGGGAGGCCTTCGACCTCGTCGGCATCGACTACGAGGGCCACCCCGACCCGCGCCGCATCCTCCTGCCCGAGACCTGGCAGGGCCATCCGCTCTCCGAGGGGTACGACCAGGAGAAGCCCCAGCTCGTGACCCTGACCGAACACGCCAATCCGGTCCAGCCGGACCACCACGACGACGAGTCGGATACGATGTTCCTGAACATCGGTCCCCACCACCCGGCGACTCACGGCGTGCTCCACATCGAGACGGTGTTAGACGGCGAGACGGTCGTCGACGTCGACCCCGACATCGGCTATCTGCACCGCTGTGAGGAACAGATGTGCCAGAACGGCACCTATCGCCACCAGATCATGCCCTACCCGGACCGCTGGGACTACGTCTCGGCCGGCCTCCTCAACGAGTGGGCCTACGCGCGCACGGCCGAGGACCTCGCGGACATCGACGTGCCGGAGTACGCACAGGTCATCCGGACGATGGGCGCGGAGCTGTGTCGGATCGCCTCCCACATGCTCGCGCTGGCAACCTTCGCGCTCGACGTCTACGGCGACTTCACTGCCATCTTCCAGTACGGCATGCGCGACCGCGAGGTCGTCCAGGACATCCTCGAGGACCTCACCGGCCAGCGGCTCATGTTCAACTACTTCCGGCTGGGCGGGGTCGCCTGGGATCTGCCCGAACCCCGCGAGGAGTTCATCGAGAAGACCCGCGACTTCCTCGACGGCCTCCCCGCGAAGGTCGACGAGTACCACGACCTGCTGACCGCCAACGAGATCTTCCAGGTTCGGACCCACGACACCGGGATCCTCGAGCCCGAGGTGGCCAAACAGTACGGCTGTACCGGCCCCGTCGCCCGCGGCTCCGGCATCGACTACGACATCCGACGGGACGACCCCTACGGCTACTACGACAACCTCGAGTGGGACGTGGTGACCGAGGACGGCTGTGACAACTACAGCCGCGTCCTCGTGCGCATGCAGGAAGTCGAGGAGTCCGCGAAGATCATCGAGCAGTGTCTCGACTTGCTCGAGGACTGGCCCGAGGACGAGCGGACGGTCCAGAGCAACGTCCCGCGGACGCTCAAACCGGACGCCGACACGGAGATCTACCGCAGCGTCGAGGGCGCGAAGGGTGAACTCGGCATCTACATCCGCTCGGACGGCACCGACAAGCCGGGCCGGTTCAAGATCCGGAGTCCGTGCTTCCACAACCTCTCGGCGCTGCCGGAGATGTCCGAAGGCGAGTACGTCCCGGACCTGATCGCGTCGCTGGGGAGCCTCGATATCGTGCTCGGGGAGGTGGACCGGTAGTATGACCGGTGGCCAGATCGCAGGCGCGGCCACGTTGCCGTCCGCACCGCCAGCGATGCCGCTGCAGGATACCGTCTTGCTCCCCGAACGGCTCGGCGAGCTGACCGGCCTCGACGGGTTCGGCCTCGGCGGCGAACTGCTCGCGACCTTCCTCGCGGCCTTCATCGTCGGCAACCTGATGCTCGCGATGACCGGCGTCGCGGGGCCGTGGGCCAAACGGAAGATCACCGCCGCCTTCACCGACCGGATCGCCGTGAACCGACTCGGACCGGCAGGGCTCTTCATTATCCTCGCCGACTCGGTGCGGCTCCTCTCGAAGGAACTCGTCATTCCGGAAAACGCGGATCGGCCGGCGTACGACCTCGCGCCGATCGTCGTCGCGTCGTCGGCGCTGCTCGGGTTCGCCGTCATTCCGATGGGCAGCGGGATTCACCTCGCTGACCCGGAAGTCGGGCTGGCGTACGTCTTCGCCGTCTCGGGGATCGCCAGCCTCGGGTTGGTGATGGCCGGCTACGCGTCGTCGAACAAGTACTCGCTGCTCGGCGGCCTCCGTGCGGTGGCACAGAACATCGCCTACGAGATCCCGCTGGTCATCACCGGGATGTCGATCGTGATCTTCGCCGGCACGCTGCAGCTAGGCGAAATCGTCTCGGCACAGGCGAAACCGCTGCTTACGATCGCGGGCATTTCGATTCCGTCGTGGTACGCGCTGGTCAACCCCTTCGCGTTCGTCCTCTTTCTGGTGGCGAACTTCGCGGAGGTCGGCCGCAACCCGTTCGACACGCCCGAGGCACCGACCGAGATCGTCGCGGGCTATCAAACCGAGTACTCCTCGGTCTACTTCGTCCTGATCTACCTCGGGGAGTTCCTCCATATCTTCCTCGGCGGGGCGATCATCGCGACGATCTTCCTCGGCGGCCCGGCCGGGCCCGGACCGGCGGCCCTCGGCATCGTCTGGTTTATCATCAAGATCTGGGCGGTGTTCTTCGCGACGCAGTGGCTGCGTTCGGCGGTTCCCCGCGTCCGGATCGACCAACTGATCGAGATCGGCTGGAAGGGCCTACTCGTCCTCTCCTTCGCCAATCTCGTCTTGACCGCGGTAATCGTGGGGCTGATAGCATGATCGGGATACTCAAATCGATGGCAACGACGATGAAACACGCACTGGACGGCTCTACCTTCACGGTGGAGTATCCGGAGACCGCACCCGACGTCTCGCCGCGATTCCGCGGCGTCCACAAGTTCAGTCAGGAACGGTGCATCTGGTGTCGCCAGTGCGAGAACGTCTGTCCGAACGATACGATCCAGATCGTCACGAACGATCAGCGACAGGGCGAACAGTACAACCTCCACATCGGGCAGTGTATCTACTGCCGGCTCTGCGAGGAGGTCTGTCCCGTCGACGCCATCCTGCTCACGGAGAACTTCGAGTTTACCGCGGACACGAAACACGACTTCGTCTACAACAAAGAGCAGCTGAAAGCAGTACCGTGGTACAAGGACATCGACCCGCTCGCCTCCCGCGAACCCGACCGGGACGCGTGGGTCGGTGAGGGCGACGGAGAGGTCGACTATCAGTAACGGGTCCGCCCGTCCCGCAAACGGGCACTACCAACAACCATGAACTACGAGCTGATCGCGTTCGCGCTGTTCGCCGTCGTAACGCTGGCCAGCGCGGTGGGTGTCGTGCTCATGCAGGACCCGTGGCATTCGGCGCTCCTGCTGGGCGTGGCGCTGCTCAGCGTGGCGGTCCACTACGTGATGCTGGCGGCGGAGTTCGTCGCCATGATGCAGGTCCTCGTCTACGTGGGCGGGGTCCTCGTCCTCATCACGTTCGCCGTCATGTTGACCCAGCGCGACGACACCGACGCAGACGAGGTGGTACAGGCATGACGACCGGTCCGAAACTCCGACTCGGCAAGACGCTGGTGCCGGGACTACTCGCCGTCGGACTGTTCGGTGTGATGGCATTGATCACGTTGAACACGGCTTTCGAGCCGATGACGACGGCCGCGGGTGCCGGCTTCCCCAGCGACGTCTCGATCACGGCCGAACTCGGCTACGCCCTGTTCGGCTTCGACGAACTGCAGACGATCGGCGGCACGGAACCGTTCCTCGCCGCCGTCTTGCTCGTCGCCGTCGCGCTCGACGCCGCGCTCGACGCCTCGCTCGTCCTCGCGAAACGCGAGGAGGGCGGCGAACCCGTGTCCGCGCTCTCGAGCACCGGCGAGGCCTCGAGCAGCGAGGGGCAGCCGCCGGCAGTCGCCGATGGCGGGAACCGCTCCGATGACGGCTTCCGAACCGAGACGGGAGGTGAGAACCGATGACCGTCGACGTGCAGTACTACGTGCTGCTGTCGATGGCAGTGTTCTGTATCGGGCTGTTCGGGGTACTGACGCGTCGCAACGCACTGTTGTTCCTGATGTCCGTCGAACTCATGCTGAACGCGGCCAACATCAATCTGATCGCGTTCGCGTTCTATCACGGCAACCTCACGGGGCAGTTGTTCGCGCTGTTTACGATGGCGCTCGCTGCCGCAGAGGTGGCCGTCGGACTGGGGATCATCTTGGTGCTGTACCGAAACTTCCGTGACGTCGACGTCACGGTTCCGACGACGATGAGGTGGTAAGATGGCAGCAACAGCAACAGGACCGTTCGGATTCGCACCGGCGATCGCAGTGTTCCCGCTCGTGGCGTTCGTGATCACGCTCGTCTTCGGGAGGCATCTGCCGAAGAAGGGAGCGCTCCCGGGCATCCTCGCCACGGCAGGCTCGCTCGTGGTCTCGGTGGTGATGTTCGCAGCGGTCGCGGGCGGCGGCGAGCATCACACGACGCTGTACGAGTGGACGTCCGGCGCTGCCACCAGCGAAACCATGGTCGAGGGGATCGAATTCACGTTCGGCATCCTGATCGATCCGCTCTCGGCGCTCATGCTCGTGATCGTTTCGCTGGTCGCCCTGCTCGTTCACGTCTTCAGTCTCGGCTACATGAACGCCGAAGGGGAGACCGGGCTTCGGCGCTACTACGCCGAACTCGGCCTCTTTACCTTCAGCATGCTCGCGTTCGTCTTCGCGGATAACCTGCTGATGGCGTTCATGTTCTTCGAGCTCGTCGGCCTCTGTTCGTACCTGCTGATCGGGTTCTGGTTCCGTACGGAATCGGCTCCCTCGGCCGCCAAGAAGGCGTTCCTGGTCACCCGCTTCGGTGACTACTTCTTCCTGATCGGCGTCGTCGCAATCGCGGCGACGTTCGGGACGGTCGGTTTCGCCGGCGAGGAGTCGTTCGTCACCGCCGCCGAGACGGCGATCGACGATGGAACGACCCTGTTCGGCTTCGACGCCGAGACCTGGGTGACGATCACCGGACTGCTCGTCCTCGGCGGCGTCCTCGGTAAGTCCGCCCAGTTCCCCTTCCACACCTGGCTGCCCGACGCCATGGAGGGCCCGACCACCGTCTCAGCGCTCATTCACGCGGCGACGATGGTCGCGGCCGGCGTCTATCTCGTCGCCCGGATGTTCGGGTACTACGCGCTTTCGCCGACCGCGCTGGCGATCATCGCCTTCGTCGGCGGCTTCACCGCCTTGTTTGCCGCGACGATGGCCGTCGTCAAAGACGACATCAAACAGGTGCTGGCGTACTCGACGATCAGCCAGTACGGGTACATGATGCTCGGACTCGGCGTCGGCGGCTACGTCGCCGGCGTCTTCCACCTCATGAACCACGCTTTCTTCAAGGCGCTCCTGTTCCTCGGTGCCGGTGCCGTCATCATCCTGATGCACCACGAACAGGACATGTGGGAGATGGGCGGTCTCAAAGACAAAGCGCCCGTCACCTACTACACCTTCCTCGCCGGCGCGCTCGCGCTCGCGGGGATCGTCCCGTTCTCGGGCTTCTGGTCGAAAGACGAGGTGCTGTTCGACGCCCTGGCAGTCGGGTTGGAGCAGCCGGTCATCCTCGCGGCCTACGCGATGGGGCTGCTCGCCGTGTTCTTCACCGGGTTCTACACGTTCCGGATGGTCTTCCTGACCTTCCACGGCGAGCCCCGGTCGGCGGCGGCCGAGGACCCACACTCGGTCGGCTGGGCCGTCAAGGTCCCGCTGCTCGCGCTCGGGACGCTCGCGACCGTCGCCGGCTTCGCGAACCTCGCGCCCGTCGCCGAACTGCTCCACGCCGACATCACCTTCCTCGAGTTCTGGCTGGACGGCAAGTACGGTGCCGTCGAAGGGCTAACCTACCACGCGTACCACGAAACGGTTGCCTTCGAGGAGGGCGTCATCGGGTCCGAGACGACGACGATGCTGCTGAGCGCAGGGCTCTCGCTCGGGCTCGCACTGGCCGGCGCGTTCACGGCTCACACGCTGTACAACGTGCCCGAACCGTCCCGCCACACGACGAAACTCGGCGGCGCGTACCGCGTCCTGAAGAGCAACTACTACCAGGACGAGTACCAGGTCTGGCTCGCGGAGGGCCTGACGCTGCCGCTGGCTCGAGCGGCCGATCGCTTCGACCAGACGGTCATCGACGGGGTCGTCAACGGGACGTCGACGATCAGCCTGTTCGGCAGCGATCGAGTGAAGCGGATACAGACGGGTATCGTGACTAACTACGCGGCGCTGTTGGTGGGCGGGTTCATCGGCTTACTGCTCGTCCTCGGCTATCTCGGAGGGTGGTTCGCATGATGATAGAAGCGCTTATCGCTGTCGCACTGGTCGGCGCGCTGGTGACGTTCGTCGCGCCGAATCGCATCGCCGGCAAGCTCGCGTTCGCCATCAGCCTCGTGCCGGCGGCGCTCAGCCTGTGGCTGTTCGCCGCCTTCGACGGCAGCGGAAACGCCTTACTCGACGGTGAGTTGGCGTTCGAATCGCAGACCGCGTGGCTCGAGATCGGCGATCACTCGGTCTCGTGGTTCGTCGGCCTCGACGGCATTAGCCTGCCGCTGGTGGTCCTGACGAC
The DNA here is from genome assembly GCF_000731985.1 of Natrinema altunense. GTDB lineage: Archaea > Halobacteriota > Halobacteria > Halobacteriales > Natrialbaceae > Natrinema > Natrinema altunense. The sequence goes on along the minus strand of NZ_JNCS01000002.1, from coordinate 17,605 downwards.
GATCCTCTGTACGCTCGCGATCGTGAGCTCTTGGACCCCGATCGACGAACGAGAGTCCCAGTTCTACGGGCTCATCCTCTTCATCGAGGCGAGCCTGATCGGCGTCTTCTCGGCGCTCGATTTCTTCCTCTGGTTCGTCTTCTGGGAGGCGGTCCTGATCCCGATGTATCTGCTGATCGGGATCTGGGGCGGTCCGCGCCGGAAGTACGCCGCGATCAAGTTCTTCGTCTACACGAACGTGGCGTCGCTCGTGATGTTCGGGTCGTTCATCGCGCTCGTCTTCGGGCTCGGGGATTCGGTTACGTCCTTTGCCCTCCCCGAAATCGCGACGGCGATGCGAAACGGGGGGCTCGATGGGCTCTTCGGACTCGGTGGACCCGCCCTGGCATCGGTCGTCTTCGTCGGGATGTTCCTCGGGTTCGCGGTGAAGGTCCCGATCGTCCCCTTCCATACGTGGCTGCCGGACGCTCACGTGGAAGCGCCGACGCCGGCCTCCGTGCTGCTGGCGGGCGTCCTGCTGAAGATGGGGACCTACGCGCTGTTGCGGTTCAACTTCACGATGTTCCCGGACCAGGTCGAGACCTACGCGATTCCGATCGCCGCGATCGCCGTGATCAGCGTCATCTACGGCGCGATGCTGGCGCTCGCTCAGACCGACCTCAAGCGGATCGTCGCCTACTCGTCGGTCTCGTCGATGGGCTACGTCATCCTCGGACTGGTCGCGTACACCACGTTCGGCGTCGGCGGGGCGACCTTCCAGATGGTCTCCCACGGCCTGATCTCGGGACTGATGTTCATGGCCGTCGGCGTCATCTACAACGCGACTCACACGCGGATGGTCACCGACATGTCCGGGATGGCAGACCGGATGCCGATCGCGGTCGGAATCCTCATTGCCGGTGCGTTCGGCTACATGGGCCTGCCCCTGATGAGTGGGTTCTACGGCGAGTTCACGATCTTCTTCGGGACCTTCGGCTCCGAGCTGCTCGAGTACTCGCCGCTGTTTACTTCGTTGGCGATGTTCGGTATCGTCATCGTCGCGGGCTACCTGCTCTTTGCGCTCCAGCGGACGGTGTTCGGGCCGTATCGACTCGAAACTGACTACGAAGTGGGCCGCGCACCCGTCCACGACATCGCGTCGATGGGTGTCCTGCTGGGACTCATCATCCTTCTCGGTGTGGCCCCCGACCTGATCTTCGACATGATAACCGACGCAATCGAGCCGATCATCGGAGGTGGTCTCTGATGGCGGTTCTCGAACTTCCCGACTGGATGGCACTCGCCCCGGCGCTGATCCTGGCGGGGACGGCGCTCGTCCTGTTCCTGATAGACAGCATCGAGCCCCACTCGACGAACCGTACGCTACTGTCCGGCACCGCCGTCGCCGGCTCGCTATCGTCGCTGGCCGTCGCCGTCTGGTTCACCGTCGCCGGCGTCGGCGCGACGGGCATCGAGAACTACGGCGTGATCGACATCATGAACGGCCAGTTCGTCGTCGACCAACTGGCGCTGTACTTCATGATCATCATCGCGGTCGTCACGGCCCTCGTCACGGTCGCGAGCTACGACTACCTGCAGGACCACACCTACCAGGCCGAGTACTACTCGCTGGTCGTCCTCGCAGCGACCGGGATGTCGATGATGGCCGCCTCGAACAGCCTTGTGACGATCTTCATCGCCCTCGAGCTGACGAGTTTGCCGTCGTACGCGCTGGTCGCGATCCTGAAGGACAACCGCGGCAGCGTCGAAGCGGGGCTGAAGTACTTCCTGATCGGGGCGCTGTCGTCGGCGATCTTCGTCTACGGTGTCTCGCTGGTCTACGGTGCGACCGGCTCGCTGCAACTCACGCGTATCGCCACGGTTCTCGAGAGCGGCGACGGCGCCGTCGGCGAAATGGGCGGGCTCCTCGGACTCGGCATCCTCATGTTGATCGGCGGGGTCGCGTTCAAGACCGCGAGCGTGCCCTTCCACTTCTGGGCCCCCGAGGCCTACGAAGGCGCGCCCGCACCGATCTCGGCGTTTCTCTCCTCGGCCTCGAAGGCCGCCGGCTTCGTGCTCGCGTTCCGCGTGTTCACGACCGCGTTCCCGCTCGAGGCGACGACCGGCATCATCGGGGTCGACTGGACGCTGGTGTTTGCCATCCTCGCGATCGTCACGATGACGCTCGGGAACTTCGCGGCGGCGACCCAGGAGAACGTCAAGCGGATGCTCGCCTACTCCTCGATCGGCCACGCCGGCTACGTGCTGATCGGGCTCGCGGCCCTCTCGGCCGACGGCGGGGATCTCGTCATGGGCGCGGCTATGATGCACCTGCTGGTCTACGGCTTCATGAACACGGGCGCGTTCCTGTTCGTCGGGCTAGCCGAATACTGGGGCGTCGGGCGGACCTTCGAGGACTACAACGGCCTCGCCGAACGAGCGCCCTTCGCCTGCGGTGCGATGGCGGTCTTCATGTTCAGCCTCGCGGGCGTGCCACCGTTCAGCGGCTTCTGGAGCAAGTATCTCCTCTACACCGAACTCATCAACGCGGCGGCGGACAACACGGTCTTGCTCGTCCTCGCGGCCGCGCTGGTGATCAACAGCGCGCTCTCGCTGTACTACTACTCGCGGCTGGTCAAGGCGCTCTGGATCGAGGAGCCGCTTCTCGATCGCGACCGCCTCGCCCAGCCAACTGGCCTCTACGCGGCGGTTATCGCCGCGGCCGTCATGACCGTCGTCCTTCTGCCTGCGTTCGGCCCGGTCGCCGACGCCGCGCTCGAGGCGGCCGCCGCGGTCGTCGCCTGACGGCGACCCGGTAGCTTTTACTCGTCGCGGTCGCAAGCGGCGATACATGGTTTTTCGGCTCGTGCTCGGCTGCGGGACCGTCTGCCGACAGGTCATCGAACGACTGTCCGGGCACGATGGCGACCGACTGCTCGTCATTACTGCCGACGAGAGCGTCGTCGAGACGCTGCGTGACGAAAGCGTGCCGGCCCGCAGTGCCGATCCGGCCGACCCCGCCGCCATCGCGAACGTCGAGCCGCCGGACGTGATCTTCGTCGGCAGCGACCGCACCGACGTCAACCGGGCCGCACTCCGGGGGGCGCGGGATCGCTTCCCCGACGCGTCGATCGTGGCGTATCTGGGCGGGAACGCGACGGCGGCGGACCGCGACCGGTTCGATGAACTGGCGGACGGCGTCGTCGATCCGACGACCGCGCTCGCGGATCGTGTCCTCGACGGGACGGCCAGTCCGTCGGCCGAAGCCGCCATCGAACTCCGGGACCAACTCGCAAGCATCGACGGCCGGCTGGCGGTCATCGCCCACGACAACCCAGATCCGGACGCGCTCGCGAGTGCCGTCGCGCTCGTCGCTCTCGCGGAGTCGGTCGGCGTCGACGCCGACGCCTGTTACTTCGGCGAGATCTCCCATCAGGAGAACCGGGCGATGGTCAACCTCCTCGAGTTGAACCTGCGGAACATGGCCCCCGACGACTCGATCGCGGAGTATTCGGCGTTCGCACTGGTCGATCACTCCCGGCCCGGGGTCAACGACCAGCTTCCGGGGGACCTCCACGTCGACATCGTCATCGATCACCACCCGCCTCGCGGCCCCGTTCCCGGCGAGTTCGTCGACCTCCGTCAGGGCGCGGGTGCGACCAGCACCATCCTGACCGAGTACCTCGAGCAGTTCGATCTCGAGATCGACGCCGCGACGGCGACGGCGCTGCTGTACGGGATCCGGGTCGATACGAACGACTTCACTCGGGAGGTGTCACCGGCGGATTTCCGGGCGGCATCGGTGCTGTGGCCCCACGTCGACACGTCGCTCCTGCGTCGGATCGAACAGCCCTCGCTGGAGGGCGAGACCCTCGAGACGATCGCCCGCGCGATCAAGAACCGCATCCAGCGCGATTCGGTCGCCGTCGCCAGCGTCGGTCGGATCGGCGACCGGGACGCGTTGCCCCAGGCCGCCGATCAGTTACTCGCGATGGAGGGCGTCGACACGACGCTCGTCTTCGGCTTTGCCGACGAGATGGCGTTCCTGTCGGCCCGATCGCGGGCAGCGGACGTCGACTTGGGCGAGACGCTTCGGGACGCGTTCGACCCGATCGGCAGCGCCGGCGGCCACGCCGACATGGCCGGCGCGCAACTCGAGGTCGGCATCCTGGGCAGCGCCGACGACGAGGCGGAGATCGAGTCGATCGTCAGCGTCGTCGAGGAAGTGATCACGAACCGATTCCTCGAGGCGATCGAGACGCAGCCGGGGGTTCCGGTCGGGGCCTACACGCAGACCAGCGAGTGGCTGTTCACCCAGCGCGGCGAGTCGGAAGACGGCGAGTCGGTCTGACGCGATAGTTGGGGGTGTAGTATTAAGGGATATATTATTAGTTCACGACCTCCTCATCGAAGTTGAAGTATATCTCGGTATCCTTGCACGTTCGGCCTGAGCCCGAAGTCGGATCGTAATGACATATTTCACCTTCCACAAGGAAAACCAGTGGATCAAGCGAATCGACAGATCCAACGATTTCACCACTAATCGGACTGGTCGAATCACCGATGGAGACGCCTACCTCTGCATCACAGTCATCTATCGTCCCAGTAGCGCAAGCAACGTAACACGCACTAACTTCGAAATTACAGCCGCCATAGTGGCAGACATCGATTCCAACTTTGTATCCGGAAACTTTCACTTCTCCACCAAGGCAAAGCCCTGATTCCTGTGTGGAAACGTTATTCGCAACAGTGTCTTTGGGCTTGTGTTTTAGATCGTCGCTTGATCCGATTTCGTACCAATCTGGGGTTTGACTGTTATCCGTTACGAATCCGGAGTGGTTTTTCGAGTCCGAATTATCTGCTGCCGCGATAGCTGGAATGGCCAACGAACTGGCACTTGCGCCGCCAGCCAACCTCAGCACATTTCGTCGCGTTTGATTGGTCTTCTCATTTTGACCGTCATTTTTCGAACGATTCCTCATCTCTCGATTGCTTCTATCTGACATTGCGAATGAGTTTTTCACCCGACAGAACTGATATCTTTTTACTGTTGTCATTTACTGATTAAATTGTATTTTTAATACGTATTATTACTATTGAGAATATTGTGGGAGATAGGATCTATTTTAGCATCTTTTTGATCAGTGTCCTTCCATTGAGGATTTGATGTGTTTTCTGTGGGTTGTGGTATTGTATAAGGTATCGTACTACCGCACATAACTGATTGAATGTGTGGTTTTAGTTGATAATAGTGGCTTTAAATACGATCTACCTGCGAAAGAATTAACTTCGGAAATATAATTCAACTATCTATCGACTTCTCGAACAGACTCAACTATACGGTGTTCCAAATCAGATGGTATTATTACCTGAATTCGATCCATGATCTGAGTTATACGCTTTAATGTATCATAATCTATATCTGGGAAAAGGATTTATGCCTCGGTAAACGACATGAACATATGTCTACAGTGTCATCAACAGTCGATCCCGAGCGGGGAACGTGGTTAGGTGCGGGCGTACACCTTATTGGTCTATTTTTTTCGGTTCTCGGAGTGGCACTCGCGTATCTCGTCTCGAGTACCGATTTCGATAGACGGAACGCGAAAAACGCCTTGAATTGGCATATTCCGTTCTTTATCGCGTGGAACGGGAGCGCAGTCGTTGCATTCATCGGCGTCGGTCTCGCGTCCGCCGGATGGGTCGGGTCGGTCGTTTCTCGACTCTTGATACTGCTCGGGCTGTTCGGGCTACTGGTACTCGGTCTCGCCAATCTCGTCGTCTGCTTCGTGGCGACGAGTAAAGCGTTCAACGGAGAATCGTGGGAGTATCCCATCGTCCCCGAACTCGTTTGAGGAACTCCTCGGCACCTGAAGCCGGACGCAGGGTGCGCGACTCACGACCGGCCCCCGGAAGACACGCTTTTCCACGCGGGGGTCCTCGACCCATCCATGGAGGTCGTGTCGGACCGGACGAAGCCCACGGTCAAAGACTACATGACACGCGACGTAGCGACGGTCTCACCCGACGAGACCGTCGGCCAGGTCGCGACGCGGATCGCCGAGAGCGAGCAACACAGCGGCTTTCCCGTCTGCGATCGACGCCGCGTGGAGGGCTTCATCAGCGCCCGCGACTTGCTACTCGCCGAGGACGACGACCCGATTTTCAAAGTCATGGCGACGGAGCTGCTCGTCGCACATCCCGACATGAAGGTAAACGACGCTGCACGCGTCATCCTGCGGTCGGGCATCCAGAAGCTCCCGGTCGTCGACGACGCGGGCAACCTCGTCGGAATCATCTCCAATGCCGACGTCATCCGTAGCCAGATCGAACGCGCAACCCCCGAGAAGGTCGGGAAACTGATGCGAACCTTAGAGCAGATCCACGGGATCGAACTGACGGAGGAGCGCCGGACCGTCCCGCTCTCGGAGCTCACGCCCACGCAGGGTCGGGTCTACGCCGACGAACTCGAGGGGCGGCGCTACGAACTCGAGCGGGGATTGGCCGAGCCGCTGGTGGTTATCGACAACGGCGGCACGCTCCTGCTGGCCGACGGCCACCACCGCGTGCTGGCGGCCGATCGGTTGGAGATCGACGAGATGGACGCCTACGTCATCGTCATCGACCACGAAATCGAGCTGGGGATGGCTCGGACGGCCGACAAAGAGGGGCTAGAGCGGATCGACGACATCGATGTCGTCGATTACGCACGCCACCCGCTGGTTCAGACCACCAAACGGCTCCAATCCGACGACGGACGCGAAGGCGAAGCCGAGTAGGGGCTCGCCGGCCCGACGCGGCTACACAGTCACGACGGCCTGACAGTCGCCGCTCGCGAATGCTGGTGAGCGTTATCCGTGTCCGCACAGTAACTCGCTCGATGGCTGACTCACCGACACCCGACCGCGTCCTCGTCGCCGGTGCCAGCGGGGCGACCGGCGAGGAGTTGCTCTCCGTCCTCCGACCGACCGATCTCCCCGTTCGCGCGACCACGCGCTCGTACGCCAACGTCGACACGCTCGAGCGCCACGGTGCCGACGAGGTGGCCGTCGCGGATTTCTTCGAGTCGGCAGACGCCGTCGCTGCGGTCGAAGGCTGTGATATTGTCTACTGTGCGGTCGGAACGCCGCCGGGTCCGCGCCACGTGATCGGCGGCAAGTTGGTCGATCGAACCGGGGTCATCAACCTCGTCACTGCCGCCATCGGGGCCGATGTCTCCGTCTTCGTCCTCGAGAGCGCGATCGGCGTCGGCAACTCGAAAGGGTCGCTCTCGCTACCGACTCGCCTCCTGATTCGCGGCTCGTTGCGAGCGAAGCGCGACGCGGAGTCGGCGCTTCGCCGATCCGGACTGACGTATACGATCGTCCGACCCGGCAAACTGACGAGCGAGCCGCCGAGGGGCGATGTCGTGGTCGGTGCGGGCGGCGCTTCCGTCTCCGGATCGATCCCGCGGGCCGACGTGGCGCGAGTGATGGCCGCAGCGCCGTTCACACCGGGGGCACGCAACCGGACCGTCGAAATCGTCAGTCGCGACGGCATGTCGAACGCGCCGACCGACCGCGTCGATATCGATTGGGACGACGACCGCCTCACGACCGGCCACGAACACCGCCGGGCCTGACGACTCGCAGCGCGAGCGGCGGGAACGCGACTCGCAGGCCGCGCGATCACCCACGAAGCGCACGGCGAAGGCGGGACCGGTTCGCGACGGTATCGAAGGGAGCCTTCGCGGACCGGTACGGCTCGTACAGCGAGACCCTCGGACTGGCATGGGGTGCCAGCGTCCGAAGCGTGGCCGCACGTACGTACCGGATACCGGGCGACTACGACGCCCGTTCGTCGACCCACGAGCGAACGCTGACGACGAACCCGACCGTCAGTAACAGCACACCGACGGCACCGCCGTCGTCGACGGCGAGCATCACCGGCGAAACGGGGACGACGATCGAGCGGACGGTGATCGTCCCGAGTCGGTCCCGGGAAACGCTCTTGCCGGCCCGCGTCGTACTGCTGCACTGTTCCAGTGAGTTCCGATACGAGCGACTCCGGCCGGCGCATCTCCGAGAAAGAGCTGTTCTTGCTCCTACTGGTCGGAATCGCAGCCATGATGGCGGTGACCGGGTTCGTCCTCATCATCAACTGACTCAGGAGTCGGCGAGGGAGCGTTCCGGTCTATTCCTCGCCCGTGTCGCGTCGCGTTCGGTCGTCGGTTTCGATCGCGCGAGCCGCGACGTACGTCACGACCGCGAGCGCACCCATCGTCGCCAGGAGGATGGCGAACTGGAGCGTCGATTGGAGCGGGTCGACCCCCCACGGGTTGAACACCGCGAAGACTGCGACGAAGAACCCGATGATGAGAAACGGGATCACGTTGACCGCGAGGTCCAGGGCGATTTCAGCGTCGAAGGCGCGTCTGCTCATAGGGCTGGCGTGTCCGTCTCGAGCGGATCGGTCGACGGTCCGTTCCGGATCACGGGTCGACGCTGCCCCGTCCCCCGTCGGTCCGTCGGGACCGCACGAACCCGGTCCCGACGATCGTCACGATGCCGGCGAGGACGAGCGCGATGCCGCGACTCGTCAGCCCCGAAAGGGGCTCGAGGGGACCGATCGTGAACGTTCCGGTCCCGTGAGCCGCCAATCCCCCGCCGACGACGACGAACACGACGCCGAACTCGACCGCGAGCGCGAGCGGCCGCTCGACGTAGTCGGCGTCCGCGAGGATGCCGGCGACGCTCGCGGCGAACACTACGAGTCCGGCGACGGCGACGGGAAGCAGGCCGACGACGATACCGACCTCCGAACCCGTGAGCCCGACGGCGACGAGAACGGGCCACGGTTTCGCGGCGTCGGGCCGTTCGGCGGTCGCCCGTTTCGAGTGGTCTGCCATACCCGGGGTTCCACGTCGAGGGGGTAGTATTTGGCCCTACCCGTCGGCGTACGTGACGCTCATCGACGACGGAAAACGCGGCCGATCCGCTCTGGGATGGTCACCGCGGCCGCGTGCCTGTACGAGTCACGCGGGGATTCTACAGGCGGAGCAGGCCGAGTACCTCGGGGCTTGACCCCGAGGCGGTTCACTCGTCGCGTTCGATGACGAACTCCGTGAACTCCTCAAGCTTTCGGGTCGTCTCGGCGTCGAAGTCCAGTCCGTCGATCGCACCACGAGCCTGGGCCGCCAGTTCGAGGGCTTGCTCGCGCGCGTACTCGATACTGCCGGCCGCTGTGAGTATCTCGAAGGCCTCGAGGATCTCGTCGTCGGTGTTGTCCTCGGTCTCGAGGATTTCCTGGAGCCGTCGGGCGCGTTCAGGTTCGCTCTCCTGGATCGCGTGGATGACCATGAGCGTCGTCTTGCCCTCGCGGATGTCGTTGCCGAACTCCTTGCCGAACTCGCCGGCCTGGCCGAGCGAGTGCTCGATGTCCAGGATGTCGTCGCCGATCTGGAAGGCGACCGCGGTCAGTTCCGCGTACTCGGCGACGGCCCGCTCGACGTCGGGTGGCTGATCGGTGATGATCGCGGCGAGGCGGGCCACGATCCGGCCGAGACAGCCGGTCTTGCACGCACACATCTCGAGGTACTGGTCGGTGGTGATTCGAACCTCGCGTTCGTTGTGCCAGCAGATGTCCATCCCCTGCCCGAGGTGCGTGCGGTTGAGTTCGTGCATCAGCATCTCGTAGGCGGCCAGTCGGCGGTCGGCCGGAAGCCCGGCGGGGTCCTGTGTGAGGATCTTCAGGGGTAAGAAGTACATCGCGTTGCCGGCGTTGAGTGCGATATCGCGCCCGTAGACGCGGTGGAGTGCCGGCTCGCCGCGTCGAATCGTCGCCCCGTCTTCGACGTCGTCGACGATGATCGTCCCGTTGTGCAGAATCTCCGGAATACAGGCGTACGGCAAGTACTCCGCCGGGTCCTCGCCGAACTCCTCGATGAAGACGAGAAAGAGCACTGCGCGCCACCGTTTCCCGCCGCGGTCGAGGAGATCCCACAGCGGCGTCGCTAACGCGCGCTGGATACCGGTCGGATCGTACTCGTAGGTGGGCGTACCGAAGAAAGACTCGAGGTAGTCGGTGTCGATCTCTCGTGGGACCAGGTCGGCGATCGCCTCGTCGACGGCCGGCCGCCAGTCGGCAAGCGTCTCCCGCATATCGAGTTCGAGAGCGAGCGGAGTAAAAAAGATTCGCAGTTTGTCGTGTCAACGAGTGGTACCAACCAACGTATCGGGCCGACGGGCCGACCCGGGCGAGCGATACAGTTACCAGCCCGTCGGCCCACGGTCCACTCATGTCCGACTGGATCGGAACCGTCTTTCGGAGCGATGCGGGTTGGAATCACCTCGAAGGACTGGTCGATATCGGCAACCGGATGGCCGGCAGCGAGGGCGAACGGGAGGCCGCCGAACTGACGCGGGACGCGCTGGCCGATGCCGGCGCGCGAAACGCCCGGCTCGAGCCCTTCGAGATACAGGGTTGGACGCGGGAAGACAGTGCGATTACGGCCGGCGACACGACCCAGGACTGTATCGCGCTGCCGCGCAGTCCCGACGACCGCGTCGTCGCGCCGCTGATCGATCTCGGCTACGGACTCCCCGCCGACTTCGAGGAGACCGACGTCGAGGACGCGATCGTCATGGTCCGCAGCGACGTTCCGGACTACTACGACCGGTACATCCATCGCCGGGAGAAATATCATCACGCGGTCGAGCAGGGGGCGATCGGGTTCGTCTACCGCAATCACGTCGAGGGTTGTCTCCCACCGACCGGGAGCGTCGGCTGGCACGACGAGCCGATCGGTCCGATTCCGGCCGTCGGCGTCTCGAGCGAGGTCGGCTCGCGGCTCGGCCGTCGGTTCGACGGCGAATCGATTACGGTTGCCGTCGAGGCCACTATCCAGCCCGCGGAAAGCCAGAACGTCCACGCTGAACTCGGCCCCGACACCGACGAGCGCGTCCTCGTGACGAGCCACGTCGACGCCCACGATATCGCGGAGGGGGCGATGGACAACGGTGCCGGCACCGCGATGATCGTCGAGATCGCGACCGCGCTCGCCGCTCGCGAGGACGATCTCGAGACTCGCGTCGAGTTCGTCGGCTTCGGGGCCGAAGAGGTCGGCCTCCTCGGCTCGCGGCGGTACGCCGAGCGGGCGGATCACGACGCGATCGAGGCGGTCGTCAACAGCGACGGCGTCGTCCGCGACCGGACGCTCTCGATCGTTACGCACGGGTTCGACGCCCTGGCCGACGCCGCAGACGAGGTCGCGGACCGGTACGATCACCCGATCGGAACCGTCCCCAAACTCGGCCCCCACAGCGATCACTGGTCGTTCGTCAAGTGGGGCGTCCCGGGCTGTCACGTCAAATCGATGTCGGACGGCGCGGGACGGGGGTGGGGCCATACCTTCGCCGACACCATCGAGAAGCTCGAGCCCCGGACCCTGCGCGAACAGGCGATCCTCCTGACCGACTACGTCGTGGCACTCGCTCGCGAGGACGTGACCGTCGCTCGTCGCGATCGCGAGGAGATCGCGGCCGACCTCGAGTCCCAGGACCTCACCGAAGGCATGCGGATCACCGGCGACTGGCCGTACGACGACTGAGACACAGTCGGGACGATCGACTGCCGGGACGCGTTCGACAACCGTACGCTTTTGAGCGGGCCGTGTGAACTGACGGCCATGAATGCCGCGTGGGACGGGGACGACTCCCCCGTCGTCGGCGTCGTCGATGCCGAGACGGATGCGATCGACGCCATCGAAATCGATACGGCCCTCGAGTCGGCGGTGGCCGACGCCGACGGGACGATCACGAGCGGCACGCTCGAGAGCGTTCTCGCGGCGGAGCCGTCGGTGCTGGTGACGGGCGGCGAGGCGACGCTGTCGGCCGTCGCTCGCGCCGGCGTCGATATCCCCGTAGTCCCGGTCGGCCCGCTCACCGGGATCGAATCGGTCGACCGCCGGCGGCTTCCCGCCGCGCTCGAGGCCGCCCTCGACGGGCGCGCCGTCCGTCGCGAACGCCCCGTTTTGGGGGTCGTCCTCGAGCCGGCGGACGGCGACGAGCGGCACGCGTCCACGATCCGAGAGCGCGCCCTGTTCGACGTGACGCTCATCACCGACGAACCCGCCCGAATCTCCGAGTACAGTCTCCGGGATCGAGGGTCGGACGTCGCGACCTTTCGCGCCGACGGCGTCGTGGCGGCGACGCCCGCCGGGAGCCACGGTTACGCGAGCGCGGTCGACGCACCTCAGCTCTCGCCGGCCGTCGACGCCGTCGCGGTCGCCCCGATCGGCCCGTTCGTCACCCAGACCAGACGGTGGGTCCTGCCACCTGATGCGCTGACGTTCGCGGTCGAGCGCGAGGAAGGCGACGCGAGTCTCGTCGTCGACGGCCGCTCGGTCGGGGCGGTCACCGTCGACTCGCGGGTCAGCGTCTCCTCCGCCGGCTCGCTCACGATGCTGGCCGTTCCGGACGTGCGACTCGAGAGCGCGTAGGCGCGTGGAAAAAGCGGCGTCGGCTCGAGATTAGGTGGTCGGAGAAGCCGCCCGCCGCTGGGACTCGGTTAGCTGTTGTACGGCTCCTCGTCCCGATGGTGATCCGGGTTCGCGTTCTCGAGGGCGTCGTCTTCCCGATCGACGGAGCCCTCGTCGATGTCCTGCTTGCGCTCCGCTTCGGCCTGCCGCTCCCGGGCGTCCTTCTCTTCCTCGGTGAGTCCCTCCTCGTCCCGGGCCGCTTCGGGATCGGTCTGCTCCCGTGCGAGTTGGACATCGCGCCCGTGTTCGTCCTTGTCGGTCGCCTCGCGCTCGTCGGTGTTCTCGGACATAGTACTCCCACGTGCGGGTATCCGCGGTCGCCGAAAAGACGTTGGGCTTGCGACAGTCGGCGTGTCAGAAATAGCGGCTCGCTACCCCCGCTATACGCCGGTTACCAGGGGTCGCCGGAGGCGAGATCGATCTCGCTGTCGCCCTTTGCAGACGGGCAGCGATCCGCCAGCACGCAGTCACCACAGTCGGGGTTCTGTGCCGTACAGGTCGCTCGACCGTGATCGATGCAGAGGTGCGTAAACTCCTGCCAACTGTCCTCGGGCACGATTTCCATCAGATCCTCCTCGATGCGGTCGGGGTACTCCTCCTCGGTCAGCCCGAGCCGACGCGAGAGCCGTTGGACGTGCGTGTCGACGACGATCCCCTCGACGATGTCGTGGCCGTGCTGGAGGACGACGTTCGCCGTCTTCCGGCCGACGCCCGAAAGGTCGGTCAGTTCGGCCATCGTATCCGGCACCTCGCCGTCGTGGTCCTCGAGGATCGACTCGCAGGCGCTCCGGATGTACTTGGCCTTGTTGTTGTAGTAGGTGATCGAGTTCAGATCCGCGGCGAGTTCGTCCTGCTCCGCGGTGGCGTAGTCCTCGGCCCCATCGTACTTCTCGAAGAGGTGTTCCGTCTCCTGGTTCACCCGTTCGTCCGTACACTGCGCCGAGAGGATTACCGCGATCAGTAACTCGAGGCGATTCGAGTACCGCAGCGAAATCGCCGACTCGGGATACTCCGCCTCGAGACGATCGATGACCGTCTCGGCTTGCGCCTGCGTGGTTTCGCGTGGGGTTCCCATAGGAGGGTGGTGGGAACCGGTTCGGTTTAGCGTTCGGGTTCCGGATCGGGGGCACAGCCGGGCGGACACGATCCGCTCCCGGCGTTCGGCCCGCGACTCGAGCGACGGACGTGGACGGTACCGGCAGTGGCCGTTCCGGCCGCGAGTCGGTCCGGTCCCGAAGCCGGTCGGCCGGATGCCGTGAGCTTTAAGCGGGCTTCAACCACCTATGTGCGTATGAAAGCCACGGCGATGGCCCACCCCATTCAGGGGCTGGTCAAGTATCACGGGATGCGCGACGATATCGAGCGACTCCCCTACCACGACAGTATCAGCGTCTGTACGGCCCCCAGCCACACGCGAACGACCGTCGAGTTCTCGATGGACCACGAGGAGGACACCTTCATCGTCGACGGCGAGGAACTCGACGGGCGCGCGTACGAGCGGGTCGAAGCCGTCGTCGAGAAGGCCCGTTCGAAGTCCGACGCCGCACACACGGTGTATCCGGTTCGCCTCGAGAGTGAGAACAGCTTCCCGACCAACGTCGGACTGGGATCGTCCTCTTCCGGCTTTGCGGCCGCGGCGATGGCCCTGGCCGAGGCGGCCGAACTCGACGCGTCGAAGGGCGAGATCTCAACGATCGCTCGGGTCGGGTCGGCTTCGGCTGCGCGAGCGGTCACCGGTGCCTTCTCGCATCTCCGTACCGGGATGAACGACGAGGACTGTCGCTCCGAGCGAGTCCCCTCGAATCTCCACGAGGACCTCAAGATCGTCGTCGGCCTCGTCCCCTACCACAAGGAGACCGAGGATGCCCACCGCGAGGCCGCCGACAGTCACATGTTCCAGGCCCGCAACGCCCACATCCACGAACAGATCGCGAAGATGCGCGACTCCCTGCGCAACGACGACTTCGAGGGCGTCTTCGAACGCGCCGAACGCGACTCGCTGTCGCTGGCCGCGACGACCATGACCGGCCCCTCGGGGTGGGTCTACTGGCAGCCGGCCACGCTCGCGGTCTTCAACACAGTCCGCGAACTCCGCGAGGAGGAGGACGTTCCCGTCTACTTCTCGACGGACACCGGAGCCAGTGTCTACGTCAACACCACCGAGGAACACGCCGAGGAAGTCGAGGAGGCCGTCGCCGACTGTGGCGTCTCCACCACCGTTTGGGACGTCGGCGGCCCCGCTCGACTGTTGGACGAAGACGACCACTTGTTCTGAGACGGAGTTTTACTCTCCGGGCCGCCTTCGGCGGCCCGCGGCAACAATTCGATTGAAAACACTCTGCTCTCCATTCCCCACTTCAGCCGCTTCACATCGGTCGTCGGTCCGCTCGCTCCCTGTCGTCGTTCGCGGTTACCGATCCGACCAACGCCCGTTCTCCCCCGAGTCACGCGATCAGCCGCGGACTGCGGCCAGCCGTGAGACGACCGACAAGGGCCTACGTCCAGCGGTCCAGCCCCGTCTGCGTGACGCTCTCCTCGATGCGCTCGAAGCCGCGTTCGACCTCCCCGGCGTCGACGCCCCACTCGTCGGTCACGTACGTCTTCGCGCCCTCGAGATCCGGGTCGATAGTCGACTCGAACTCGTAGTCGTCGGTCACGTCGGGATCGCGGAACAGCTGTCGGACGCGGTCGCCGTGTTCGACGTGGTCGCCCCGCGCCTCGAGCGCGCTCCAGAGGTCGCCGTGTTCGGTGATCGCCGAAATCGCCGTCTTCGGGCCGATACCGGAGACGCCCTCGTTGAAGTCCGTCCCGATGAGGATCGCCGCGTCGATGAGTTGTTCGAGGGTCAGGTCGTGCTGTGCGAGAGTCGCCTCGAGATCCATCAGTTCGGGGTCGCCCTTGCTCGTCAGCTGGCGCAGCGTCAGCGGCGCGCCGAAGAGCAGGGCGTCGTAGTCCTCGGAGCCGACGTAGTCGGCGTCGCCGCGCTTGACCATGTGGGCGGCCTGGGCCTCGCCCTCCGCGGGCGCTTCGACGATCGGCACGTCGAGCAATCGGAGGAGGTCGCGGCTGGTCTCCTGGATCGTCGGCGTCAGCCGCTGGGTTCGGGACTCGAGTTGGGCGATGGCGACCGCGTCGCCCTCCTCGCGGGCGGTCTCGAGCTGTTCTTCGTAGCTGCGGCGCTGTTCGCGCCGGGACTCGATCTCGTCGTCTTTGAGGTCGGAGGGGCCGCCGTCGAAGACCATCACCGGCGTGATGTCGTGTTCGAAGAACTTCGGCAGTCCCTGTACGATCCCGACGAGGTTGGCGACCTCGGTCCCGTCCGCGGTCGTGTACTTGCTGCTGTCGGTCCACTTGACGGTCGTCGTCAGATAGCGATAGAGCCAGTTGTGCGCGTCGACGGCGACGACACCCTCGACGTCTTCGAAAGGAATCTCCTCGATCGCGGCGATGTCCCGGAGTGCGGCGTTTCCCATTGGCGGTCTTTGGGTCGACTGGGATTTGAATCGTTGGCTTCCAGGCGAGAATGGGGGCCACGATTCGACTGCCGATCGGTATACGCTGCAGTGATACTGTGCCGGTCGAGTCACGAGTACAGCATCCGATCCGGTACCCGAACGTCCTATAGTAGCAACTGAAACGGTTTACACACTGATCGCAACGCTGTCGTGCGATCTGGCGTGCAATGACTTTCAGTTGCTACTATAAACTCACCGAGTCGTTCAGTTGACCCGAAATTCCGTTCCGAAGTCGAGGGCTATTCACTCGGTTACTCAAAACACGGCCTCGGCGTGAAAATGCCACCACTTCACATGGGACGGACCCGTAGTCGTACTCGAGTGGTTACGACACCATTCTTCCCGCTTCCACCGACCGGCGGCTGTGACGGATCGTCGCCGGCCTCTACCAAATCCATGAAAGTACCGAAAGAAGACATCCCGGCTAGAATCGACAGCCCGGACGCTATCGCTCGCCACCAACCGGACTTCGGAGACGCAACCGACTACGAAACCATCGCTGCGGAATAGTTCACGCTCACCGAAGGGACCGACATCGCACCACTCCTCGAGGGACTGGAAAACGACCATTGCCAGTCGCCTCACTGGGGATACGTGGTAAGCGGTGAGCTGACCGTCACCTACACCGACGGTAGCGAAGAAGTAGACGAGGGCGGCGACATGTTCTACTGGCCACCGGGGCATACTATCCGGGCCGAGGAGGACACCGACTTCGTTCTATTTAGCCCGCAACACGAACACGGGGAAGTCATCGATCACATTCGAAACAAAATGCAGGAAAGCGCGTGAGGCCACTCGGCCACACCGGAGTATCGCTTATAGGCTGAACAGGCGCAATACCACGCCGTTCACGGTGTGGATACGAGCCGTTACTTGTCGTAACAACTCACCGTTCAAACGCCACCCCCGAGTTTCCCATGGTGCTGGTTAAGTGGCAGGCGACCGACTGTAGAGTCGGAATCGGTCGGAACGGATCGGATTCCGAACCGTCCTTCGGAGGCGGCCTGTCCGCCCACGAAACGAGGCAGTATCCGGAACGGCAGTCGGTGAACGCACATTCCAGAAGAGTGTGTCTGTGCTGACTGTTCAAAGCGAGCACCACGATACCCCCGACTCTGCTGACACCTGCCGGCGTCCCGCTGGCAAAAACAACACCGGGACGCCACACACGGTCGAGGATAGGGGTAACGGCGGTTTGGCACCGCCAGCAGTCCACCAGTTCGATGTGTGGGACTACCCGTGCCCGAAAGGACTGGGAGCCCGGTGACTGGACTGCGAACCTGAAACTCCTACCGCTCGGGATTCCTCCGCGTTTACCCGGAGGAGGATGTCAAGGCATATTCTGTTCGAGATTAGCGATTCGGGACACACCTTCCGTCCAGCCACCGAACAGGGGATCGTCCCCATCGTGTCGGCCTCATCCCACGGTTAAAGCCGTGGGATTTCGCCTTGAACAACTGTAACTCCTGTCGTGTCGGAAACGTCTGACGTGACCGTCGGGTTGCCGAGTCCTCGTTTTAACTTTTGTAGGCTAAGTCCCCGTCCTCAAGGAGCAACGCAGACCGAAGGTCGAGTAGCGCAGTAGGGTGGGGAG
>NZ_JNCS01000001.1 GCF_000731985.1 Natrinema altunense | reverse complement strand
GACCCTCACCCAAGAGTTGTGCCGTACCGCTACGCTTAAACGACCGCAGTAACAACGATATAACGCGCCAAGGTGGCAGAGTCCGGCCGAACGCAGCGGCCTGCAGAGCCGCCCATCGCCGGTTCAAATCCGGCCCTTGGCTTAACTAACGTCTAGCCGTGACGAACGATGTCTGGTGTGTATATTCCTAACACTTCCGAGGGATGTCATATTAACACTCCACGATAGCAGCTATCTTGAGGTTTCCAAGGCGGTCGTCGGACTATGTGGCCGTGGCTGGACTGAATGCTGTCGGTAACCCTACGTCGGAGGCTTGTTATTTTCTTCTACCGTGGAACAAGTGGTGAGTGCCGACTTCGCGGCTCTAACCCTACCTAGGCAGTTAGCCTGAAAGACTCCCGATCGTGAGCAGAGAATGAGCCACATCGAAACGAAGCCGTTCGCACCGTTACCGACCAGGTCGTCCCGAAGCCGATTTCGACGAAGAGATCCGCTGGAAGTGGGGACTCGAGGAAACCGACATCGACGTGAGACGGAACAGCGAACGGCGTCAATTCGGAACGTTGGTAAGCCACCGACAAACGCCCGCTTTGTCGGCGGTGAGTAGTGGTTGTGTGCTGTCGAACCTCTCTGCGGCACGGGTGATCTCTCTCAGTCTGAGCCATCAGGCACGACTCTGACACGGATGACAGCAACGGCCGCGCAGCCTCGTGCCCTGGCTCGGTCAATTGGTGGTTCTCGAGTCGGTGTCAATGAGCGCTGTTCGCGATGAGCGTATGGTATTCGAACATCCTTGCGGATGATTTGCCACACAAGATTTATCTATTGACAAAGCATTCAGCTAGCCGATGGCGGATCAATTCAAAGGAAAGACAGTTATCGTAACTGGCGCTGGAAGCGGTATCGGCCGAGCAGCCGCGAAACGGTTCGCAAGCGGCGGTGCTAACGTCGTTGTTGCGGATCTTGATCCAGAAGGTGGCCGAAAAACGGTCACTCAGATCGAGATGACCGGTGGCGAGGCGACATTCGTCGACGTGGACGTTACCGACGAATCGAGCGTCGAACGGATGGTTGAACGCACTCGCGAGACGTATGGTGGGCTCGATATCGCGCACAACAATGCTGGTATCGAGGGCGAGAACGCACCGCTCACGGAGCAAACAATGGAGAACTGGACACAGGTCCTCGCTATCAACCTGACCGGTATCTGGCTCGCGATGAAGTACGAACTGCCCGAACTTGTGGCCGGGGACGGCGGTGCAGTGGTCAATACCTCATCGATTGCTGGACTCGCCGCGGACGGGAACGCTCCTTATACGGCTAGTAAACACGGTGTCGTTGGGCTTACGAAGGCAGCTGCCGTTCGCTACGCCGAAAAAGGGGTTCGTATCAATGCAGTCTGTCCCGGTGTTGTAAAAACGCCGATGGTGGAACGAACGATCGAAGAGAACCCCGACGCGGTTGAAGCAATAACGAACGAGCAACCGCTACGCCGGATGGCAGAACCCGACGAGATCGCTGCGTCGGTCGCCTGGCTGGCGTCCGATGACGCATCGTTCGTCAACGGACACGCACTGCCCGTCGAAGGTGGTAAGTTAGCCTGAGTGAGATTCGCACACGGTAACCCGCTACTGATACCGAAATTACGACGCCGCAGTGCTGTTATTTCTGTGATTCGCCGCCATCAATCGGTAGCAGTTGCCCCGTGATGAACGACGCCTCGTCCGAACAAAGCCACAGAATTGCACTAGCGACCTCGTCTGGTTGCGCTGGACGCCCCATCGGCACATTCGCGACGATTTCTTGCCGTTCTGCTTCGGACATCGCACGCAGCGCCGGCGTCTCGACGATAGTAGGACAGACCGCATTAATCCGAACGTCTTTCTCCGCAAACTCGAGCGCCGTCGTTTTCGTCAGGCCAACGACGCCGTGTTTGCTCGCGCTGTAGGGCGTCCGACCCGGGCTACCTCGAATGCCGGCCATCGACGCGACGTTGACGACCGCGCCACCTCCCGACGCCTGAATGGCTGGCAGTTGGTGTTTCATCCCAGCCCAGACGCCTTTCTGATTGACATCGATGATACGATCCCAATCGCTTTCGGTAATCTCGGTGATCGGTGCGGGTTCGTTGCCCGTTGCTGCGTTGTTGACCGCGTAATCGAGTCGTCCGTACTGCTCGAGAGCGATATCGACGGCGGCTTTGATAGAGGACGGGTTTCCGACGTCGGTTTTGATGAAGGTGGCAGTCCCACCACCGGCTTCGATCTGAGTGACGGTTTCTTCACCGCTATCAGTGTCGATGTCGGCAACGACGACGGCCGCACCGTCGTTCGCGAATCGTGTTGCGGTTGCCTGCCCGATTCCGGAGCCAGCGCCGGTGACGAGCGCGACGGTCTCTCTGAAGTCGTACATCGTACACTTATATATTGAACGTAGTGTCAAATACGTTCCGGCCAGTGGCTGTGAAACGAAAGGTCGTCGTTCGGGGCTACCGACTCGCTATTCGAAGGGACAAACTGCCAGACGGACAGCACACGCAGCTACTTTCAGTTGAGTGACTGGCTGCTCGTACTCGATGTCAGCAACGAGGAGATATCCGAAGCCAATGGGAACGCGAGCGAACCGAGAACGCCTAGTTCGCGTTCGCTGCGATTCGCTCGATCTGTGTCGCAATTGCGTCTCTTAGCTCTTGTATCGACTCATCCGGATCGTAGACTGTGAGTCGCCGGGTCCGTGTTCCAGTTAGCAGCGAGAGGAACAGGTCGGCTTCAACCGTCGGATCGATATTTGCGAATTCACCGGTTTCGAGACCGCGCGTGAAAATCCTCTCGAGAAGCTCCTTGAGCTCTTTGTCGACATGGAGATACTGTTCTCGGGCGTCCCGATCGTGCGGCCCGTTCACCCGCAGTTCGAACATGGCGAGCTGTATCCGGTAGACGTCTTCATCCAGAGTTTCCGGTAGTAACGTCTCGACGAGCGTTTCCAGTTCCGCCCGTGCCGAGTCCTTCGTCTCGGGTAGATCCTCGAGGAAGTCATAAAGCACGTATTCGAGAAAGTCGACCAATAGGTCGTCCCTGCCATCGTAATGGTAGTAGAGTAGCGTCCGACTCTTTTCGAACTCATCAGCAATATCCTGAATTGTCAGGCTGTCGTACCCGTGTTTACTCACCGCCTCGTACGTCGCCTCCATAATTTCCGTTTTTACCGGCCCGATTTCGTGGGGACCTTCGTTGGTAGTCATTGACTGGATATCCGAGGGTACGGACAGTGGCCTTTTCGGATTCGTATCACCGCGTTACTGGAGCAGCGAGTAAGAGGGCACAAATACGTCAAGCAATGACTCGGAGCGGCCGATATCGCGTCCCCGTGTCCGGTTCGAGACCGATCGCTCCGTTTTCGTCCGGTTTCGTCACGAAGCAGATTCATGGGCAGTGAGAGCAACGTCGAAGCACACGGCGCGAGCGGCGACGGTGGCTGTGTCTACAGCATCACCTCGACGAGAAGTCACGGTAGATGCGTTCGCCGAGCGACTCGAGTGAGTTCTCGTGGCTCCCCGCATTGGAGTGCTCGTCCAGACGTCTCCATCACCCTCGCGGTCTCGAGCGTGAATGGCCGATCAAAACCCACCGGATCGTTGAACCGCGCGACTTCTCACGGAATGGATCACACCGATTCCAGGGTGAGCCGCTCGCGGGTCCGAGTACGATAGGAAAGCGGCCGGGCGGGATTATGAACTCCGCCCGGAAATGCCCGCTTCGCTGCGCCTTTCCGGGCGTCGTTCGAATCGCTGTCGCCGCTTTGCTCCTCACGAAAGTATTCGGCGCAAAAGCGGGCCGGGCGCGATTTGAACACGCGACCGTCTGGTTAAAAGCCAGACGCTCTGCCAGACTGAGCTACCGGCCCTGTGGTTTCCCCTTTTGGGGAGTAGCGGTTAAACGTTTCTTTCTGTCTTCACGCGAGCGGGGACCGACCCGAAA
Organism: Natrinema altunense; assembly: GCF_000731985.1. Taxonomy (GTDB): domain Archaea; phylum Halobacteriota; class Halobacteria; order Halobacteriales; family Natrialbaceae; genus Natrinema; species Natrinema altunense. The sequence goes on along the minus strand of NZ_JNCS01000001.1, from coordinate 833,579 downwards.
CCCTCTCATTCGAAGTATTGCTCGAGCGCATCGGTAACGATGGCACCGGGCTCGACGCCCTCCGTCGAGGCACGCCGACGGAGATCGCGGTAGGTCGGCGGCGAGAGGACGACCTCGAGTTGGCCGAGGGTGACGTCGTGGTCGGCGAGGGCGTGGTCGATAGGGGTGCCGTCGTTGATGGCACTGGCGACGCTGCGGACGTCGCGGACGGTGAGGTTGCCATCGAGGATGGCCCATGCGAGGAGGAGTCGCGCTTCGCCGCCGACACGGGCGATGTGCTTGGCGGCGGTCGGGGCGATCCGGCCGATCGCGACCTGTTTGCGGACCGATCGCGGGAGGTCGTGGACGCGAGCCCACTTCCGGATAAAGGAGACGGTGGCATCGCCGCCGGCGCGTTCCGCGGCGGCCTTGTAGGAGCCTTCTCCGCGGACGAGGGCGGCACAGGCGGCTGCACCGCGGAGCATATAGAGATGATCGTCGTTGGTAGTGTCGACGGCGAACTCGCGAACAATTGCGGCGGCGTCCGCGAGGCTCTCGGTATCGTCGGGATCGAACTGGACGGCCTCACGGGCACGGGTCCCGGCGACCGATTCGTCGCCCCGGATAACTGGTGTACCGACTGGTGACTCGCGGTCCGTCGGTATCGATCGACCGTTCTCGCCACGGCGGTTCGAACGATCACCGGGCCGGTTGTCGGTCATGCACCTGCATACGGGGTTCGACATCAAAAAGGTCGTTGCCGGGGCGAAATTCTCGTCTCACTCGTCGCGTTGCTCGGCGAGGTGTTCCCAGATTTCCGTACAGCCGGCACCCTCTTCGAGATCGTCGAGGTGGGCGTCGTCGCGTTCCTGCGCGTCCTGCTCGGCCGGCTCCGGGTTACAGTCGGCTGTCTCAGTCATTAGCGACCATTCGAGCCCCGTCGGGATAAGTATCGCTTCGGCTGCAAACGATACCCGTGCTCTGTCTTACGGGTGTATTATGCCGCTATCTCTGACGGGACTGCCGGTTGATACGTCCGGTCGCTCGAGAGATCGACTCGAAACGGACGGCACCGACCGATCGGCGTCGGTCGGACGGAGTCAGGAGACCGGTACCGCTAGCTGGACGACCGGATGCAGGGTGGGACTCGAGCGAGGGATGTCGGCCGTCGATCGATTCCGTCGGGGATCGACGTCCGCGGTACGCGGCCGATCGATCGGGAGTCCGCTCCGGAATAGTGGTGGCAAGAACGGCCGGTAAGTATGGCGAGCGCTCACCGACTCGGAACCTGATTCACGGTTCGGAGCCGTTCGGGGCGTACGTACTCGATCGAACCCGTCCGGGAACTGGCATCTGCCATCCGTGGCCAGTATCGCCGCCGGTTTCGTAGGGCGCGTCGACGACTGTGCGTCAGGAGCGACGGGGCCGAGCGACAGCCACCAAATAAGTGATCGGGACGTGACGGTCGAATCGACATGTCCGATCGACTGATGACGGTCAACGCGTACACGACGCTGGATTACGTCGAGGGAAAAGCGATCGGCGAGGCCTTCGAGTGGGAGTCCGCCGCCGTCGTGAACGCGACGGCCGACCGCGAGGACCCCGACGCGGTTCGTCTTCAGGTCGAACTCGACAACCTCTCCGAGGAACACGTTCCCAAACACATGGCGGAACTCGAGTTGACGCCGACCCAGGCGCGTGCGCTCGCCGCGGATCTCGAGACGCATGCCGACCGCGTCGACGACGCCGGGGACTGTAAGAGCCGCTGAAACGAGTGACACGCTGACCGACCGCCGTCATGCGGTTAGGTGGCAGTGACAGTCAGTGAGTACGATAGCTGCGCCCGACAGGGAGGGCGACGCGCCGATCGATCCCTGCCGCTGCGCCGCGTTCGTCCTGCCCGGACGGACGTGCGGCTCTGCCCTCCGGGGAGCGCTGCCGAGACGCGTACGGCTTTTACTGTTCGGCGCGTAATCCCCGCGTGTGACAACGTCCGTGCCGGATGTCGGCGACGAAGTGACGGTCCGACCCGCGGAGCGTGCGGATTTGCTCGCGGTCGTCCGTATCGAGAACGAGTCGTTTCCACAGCCCTGGCCCTACGACGCGTTCGAGCGGTTCCTCGGCGAACCGGCCTTTCTCGTCGCCGAGACCGACGGTGTGATCGCCGGCTACGTCGTCGCCGACGTCACCCAGCAGATCGGCCGTGCGCTGGGCCACGTCAAGGACATCGCCGTCCATCCGGACTACCGCGGCGACGGGATCGGGTCGACGCTTCTCTCCCGTTCGCTCGGCGTGCTCGCGGCCCACGGCGCGGGGACGGTCAAACTCGAGGTGCGGCGCTCGAACGACGGGGCGAAACGACTCTATCGGGAGTTCGATTTCGATTCACTCCGCCGAGTGCCGGAGTACTACGCCAACGGCGAGGACGCGATCGTGATGATCCGGAAGCTCGGATAGCCGGGTTGCGGGACGTTTTACCGTTCGCAGCCGGTAGCCTCCCCCATGGGATACGCCTGTCCGGTCTGTGATGCCGAGGAGGCCGACGCGGTTCATCTCGCGAACCACCTCGCGATCACTGCGTCGCTCGGTCGCGAGGACCACCGCGAGTGGCTCGAGGAACACGCCCCCGACTGGGGAGACTGCAGTCCCGAGGAACTCGGCGAGATCGTTAGCCCGCACGCGGCCGAAATCGAGACGCCCGCGTTCGAGGACTCCGGCCACGACCACGGACACGAACCCGGCCGTCCCGACTCGCTCGAGGAGGGGATCGCCCGGCAGAGCCGCCAGCCCGGCCGCGGGTCGATGACCGCCGAAACCGAGAGCGTCCTCCGGGAGGCCGCGGCGCTCACTCGCGAAATGCAGGCTGCGAGCGACGGGCGTGCGGACGAGGGAGACGAACCGGCATCGAACGCCGACGCCGAGGAGACGGACGACGGTCCAGACGGGAACGAAAACGCGTAACTGCCGGTCGCCCGACTAGCCGGGTATGCACACGGTGGGGACGTTCACCTTCGAGTCGGTCGACGACGCACGCACACAGTACGAGTCGGTCGGTCCGGCAGCCCAGACGGTCGTCCGCGAGGTCGCGAAGGCAATGGAGTTCGACCGAGAGGAGTACGACGAACGCGTCACCGGCGGCGTCGTCGAGACGGCTCGAGATGCGCTGTTCGCGAACTTACTCGAGGTACGGGTCGGGAGCCGCGAGGAGTTCGACGACTGGCGGGAAACCTACGACGGCGCGGTAGAGACGGTCGGACACGAGGACGTCGACCGCGTCGTCTGGCACGCGGGGCCGGACGGCGAGGCCGTCGCGGCGACCTTCCAGAACGAGGAGGACGCGGCGGTGGCGACGCTTCGCCGACAGGCGTTCGGCCGGTTGTATCGTGACCTCGTCGATCGTTCGTAACGGCACCCGACTCGCTCGAGCGAGCGGTGCCGACACGAGCGTCGGGCAAACGGCTACCTATTACCGCGTCGAGCCCACAGTAGGACGCGATGACTGCACCCGACGAGTGGGACTTGCTCGAGGAACGGACCGAGTACGAGACGGGCTGGTACGACGGCGGCTACGACCTGCTCGAACAGCCCGACGGAACGGAGAAGCGCTATTTCTGGGCGGAACTGCCGGCCGCGGTCGTCGTGGTCGCGCGGATCGACGGCAGCGTGCTCGAGGATGTGGCCGACGGTGAACCCGCCGCCGACGATCGGCTCCTGTTCGTCGAACAGTACCGGCCGACGATCCGCGAGACCCACCTCGAACTCCCCGCGGGAATCGTCGAGGACGGCGAGTCGTATACGCAGGCGGCAACGCGCGAACTCGAGGAGGAGACCGGCTTCCGACCGTCGAGTACGGCCCTGCTACAGGAGTACGCGGTCGCGACCGGCGTCTTGCGCCACGACCGGGCCATCGTCTACGCCGAGGGGCTCGAGCCGGGTGACCGGGAACTCGACAGCAACGAATTCCTCGAGGTGACGACGGTGCCGGTGAGCGAGGCGCTCGAGCGCGCTCGCGAGCAGCCGACGAACGATGCGACGCTGTCGGGGCTGTTGCTCGCGGCGGAAGACGGCCTGCTCTGAGCGGCGTGGGGTGACCGGGGCCGCGGATTCGGTGCCCGGCCGTTCTAGAACTGTGTCTGGTGACTCGAACGTCCCCGCCGCTTTTCTCTTCCAAGGAGGACATAGAGCAACAGCCCCAGCAGTCCGCCGAAGAAGACGACGAGCGTCCAGAGCACCGCGCTATGGGGGCTGTTCGTTTGTGCATCGGTGTACACCCACACCAGCGCACCGATCTGGATGACGAATAGCAGTAGGACGACGAGCAGTATCCCGCCGCCAGCGGCTTGCATCGGGAAGCGGGCAGTCAGTGGGACCATTACCGGGAAATTACGACAACCCACGTATATGTTTTCCGTTCTGACCATCCAGTACTGCTCTATCGATCGAGCCCGGGTTACGAGCGAATCGCCGCTGATCCAGCTCCCGGCCCCGAACCCCTGTTCTTATTCGCGTCGACGCGCAACCGCACGGTAATGGACGGCGAAATCTCCACGGACGAGGTCAAGGAACTCCTCGAGGCCGATGCGGACGTTCGCATCGTCGACATCCGGGACGAGCGGAACTTCGAGCACAGCCACATTCCCGGCAGCGAGAACATTCCCTTCCACGAACTCACGGACCGCGTCGACGAACTCGAGGGGGAAGACCACATCGTCACCGTCTGTCCCCACGGCAAGGCGAGCGTCCAGGCCGCACAGCTCATCGGTTCCTACGAGGGGACTGCCGACGCGCGCGTCGAGAGCATGGCGGGGGGCCTCGACAAGTACGGGATGAAGTTCGGGCTCGTTCGCGAGGCGGACAGCGAGGACGAATCGGCCGACCGCGAGTCGCCGCTCTGACCCGCTCGCGGCCCCAATCGCTCGAAGACGGTGTCTCGGGGGGACGGCGATACGACTAGAGGGTCGACGGTCGAAAAAACGGATCGAAAAACGCGACGCGGTCGTGGGTTCGGAAGTCGTCTCAGAGCATCGCGGGCATTAGGCGACGTTGAAGCCGCGGTCCCGAAGGAACTCTTCGATGCGGCCGGTGTGGTTCCCTTGGAGTTCGATCTGGTCGTCCTCGACAGTCCCGCCGCAGGCGAATTTGGACTTGAGATCCGACGAGAGACTGTCCAGATCGACGTCCTTCGGATCGAATCCTTCGACGATCGTTACCTCTTTTCCGTATCTGCGCTCGTCAATGCGGATGTTGAGTTGCTGTTGGCCCTTGGCCACGTCCTCGCAGACGCAGAGTTCTTGGGGCAGCCCGCACGTCGAGCAGACTTCCGACATTACGTTCGTAGCTATGAAACGGGCATATTAAACACTATCGGGACCCGAATGCCCTCGCGTGGTTCTTTTTGAGTGGTCAGCGGGATGATCAGTCCCAACGGTGTGACTGAACGAATGCGAACAGCCGGTGATCGATCCGCTTCGCTCGGGGCCGACCGCAGCGTCAGCGAAGGCGACCGACGATCGGTAACTGATTGCGGGCGAGGTCGTCGACGATCGCGATCGCCTCGTCGGCCTCGGAGCGGCTGACGCCGTCGCCGTACGTCGCCCGTTCGTAGTACTCGAGGACGCGCCAGACCCGTGAATCGAACCCGTCCGCGTCGGTCGTCGGGAGGGATGTTACGTACGCGCGGGCCGATTCCGATGGACGGCGCGGCCGGTACCGGCGCGCGAGGAGCCCCTCGAGTCGGTCGAAGGCGCGTTCGGCGTCGCGGTCGGGGTCCGCCCGGAACCCGTGCCAGTAGCGCCCGATCCCCCGACGGAGGCGCGTCGCCGCGCCGGTTCGGCGTGCGCCCGCGGCGAGCCCGACGAGGAGGACGAGCCCGATCGCACCCGTCTCCCGGACGACGGTGACGAGGCGTTCGGAAAGCGTCTCGTCGGTATCGCTCGTCCCGCCGACCGCGGGATCGCCGGCGTCGGTCGGGTCGGTCCCGTTGTCCGTGCCGTTAGAATCCGGGTCGTCGGTCGATCCGTTGTCGGGCTCCGTTTCGTCCGGCGGGGTCGGATCGGACGGTGGGTCGTCCGGACCGGCGGGATCGGAGTCGGGCGAATCGCTCCCGTCCCCGTCGTCGATCGGGACGTCCTCGCTGTCCTCGGTGTCCGCCGCCTCGTTGCCGTTCGCCCGCGCCTCTTGGAGGCGGTCGGTGTGGACATCGGCGCGCCCGCCACCCGGCGTCGGGTCGAACTTGACCCAGCCGTGGTCGGGGAAGTAGACCTCGACCCAGGAGTGGGCGTCGAGTCCGCGGACGACGTACTCGTCGTCGCCGATCTGCTGGCCGGTCGTGTAGCCAGTGACGTAGCGGGCCGGAATCCCCTCCTCGCGAAGCATCTGCGTCATCGTCGTCGCGAAGTAAACGCAGTACCCCTCGTCCATCCCCAGCAGGAACTCCTCGGCGACGTTGCCGGCGGGCTGTGAGACCTCGAGCGAGTAGTCCTTCGAGGTGCGGAGGTGGCGCTCGATCTCGGTCGCCGTCTCGTACGGGGTATCGGTGCCGGCCGTGATTTCGGCGGTCCGATCGGCGAACTCGCTCGAGGAGTCTTCCGGCATCTGGAGGTAGCGCTCGGTAATCTCGTCGGGGTAGTCCGTCCCTGCGGTCCGGAGTTCGGCCGGGCTCGAGTCGATGATCGCGCTCTCGACCGTGTAGCTGTCCCCCTGTTCGAGAGGCGATTCGGGCCGCGGTTGGCCGTGTCTCGAGACGGTCGTGTCTCGGGTCACGTCGCCGTCGACGGACAACGGCTGCGGTGTGACGGGCATGATACCGAGTCTCGTTTCGGCGGTAACCGTCTGCTCGACGGTGTCGTAGGTCCCGGGCGGGTTCGAGAGCCGGCCGTCGTACTGGTGGCTCTGGCCGGTCCGAATCCACTCGTCGCCGGTAAATCGATCGTAAACCCCGGTGCGCCAGTAGGTTCCCCGATCGGCTTCGACGGTGAACCGCACTTCCGGCGAGAGGTCTACCTGGCCCGAGATCCCCGAGCGCTCGGGTGCGGAGTCGATCGTCGCCTCGAGCGTGCCGGGTTCGCCCTGAACGAGATGTGTCGGTCCGGTCGGCTGGCCGGGGACGACCGTCACCGACAGCGAAAGTACGATCGTCACCGCGAACAGGACTGCGAGCAGGTCCGCTTGCCCGATCGATCCGCCCCGCCGCTCGAGGTCGCCGAAGGCGATGGCACCGATGGCGGCGAGGATGCCGGTCAGCGTGACGATCGTCCCCGCATCGCCGGTCAGGACGAGGAAGCCGAGCGCGGCCCCGCCGGGAACGACGCCGAGTCCGTACCGCCCACGGACGGCGAGATACCACGAGAGGAAGACGGGCGCGGGCGCGAACCCGAGCGTCCAGATGCCGGCCTGCACCATCCGGAGCAGCGGCAGACCGGTCGCCAGCGCGACGGTGTCGGACAGGAGCGCGTCGGTGCTCGAGAAGACGACGCCGAGTTCGACGCCCGCCGACGTGAGATAGTAGGCGAACCCGACTCCGGCCGCCGACAGCGCCAGCACCCCCGCGGTTCGAGGGCGGATCACGCGGGCGAGTACCGTCGCCGCGAGCAGCATGAGCCCGACGAGTGCGAACAGCGAGCGGCTGCCGCCGACGACCTGCGTGATGTCGTACAGCACGGCGACGTACGACCCCGTCAGGACGAGTACGCAGGCGAGCGCGAGGAGTCGGACGCCGTCGGTCCCGACGAGCCGATCGGGTCCCACCGATTCCGTTCGCTGTCCGGTGTGGCTGGACGATTCCGTACTCATGCGGTCACCCCCGGCTGCCCGTCGGTCTCGCGATCGCGTCGGCCGTCGTTTGCGGTTCGGTGCCGGTTGTTTCGTCTCCCGCCGTCCGCTCGGTCGCGGCCACGGAGCCGGGCGAACGGAATTTCGCGGTCATCGACGACGACCGTCGTCCCGTCGCCGTCGGTTCGGACCAGCACGTCCGCGTCCCGCCGGGTTCGGTCCGCGAGTTCGCCGGGCTCGGCGACGGCCAGTAGCTGTAGTATGTCACGGTGGTGTGCGTTCCCCGAGCCCGGCGGTCGCGTTCCGTCCGGGACCGTGACCGCTACCGTCGCGCCCTGCTCGAGGAGGAAAGTTGCGACGGTGGCGGCGGCCGACGCCATCTCGTCGTCGTTGCCGGTCAGACACTCGGCGGCGACGGTGACGGTCCCGGCGTCCCCGTCGGTCGCGTACTCCGCCACGACCAACTCGTCGTCGGGTTGCTTGGCCGCGGTCTTCCAGTGGACGTCGCGAAGCGGATCCCCCCGGTGGTACTCCCGGAGGTGGTCGAACTCCTCGTCGACGTGCCGGTCCGCGACGCTGGCGAGCGTCCGTATATCGACCGCGGGTCCGCCGCCCAGGTCCCGAACACGTGGATAGACGACGACTGGCGTCGTCTCCTCGTACTCGAACCGTCGCTCGACGAGGCCGACCATATCGCTGACGGCGATCGAGAGCGGCCCGATCCGGTGTTCGCCCCGTGCCTCGAGTCGCACGTCGTAGCTGATCGTCTCCTCGCCCGCGAGGGTCGTGTCCGCACGCGGAGCGGTGGTCGCCGAGAGCCCGTTGCCGACGACATCGCGGACGGTCGCCGCGGCGGTCCCGTCGGCTTCGATCGTGACCTCGACTGTTCGTTGTTCGCCGATGAACCCCTCCGCGACGGGGCGACGGACGACGTGCGGTCGGTCGGTGCGACCGACCGTGACCACGCCGGCCAGCAACGCGACGACGAGCGGGACGACGACGGCGTTCAGTGCTCGCGGGCCGAACCGCCAGCTCAGCACGACAGCCGCGAGCACGACGGCGACGACGGTCCAACCGCGACGGGTGAGCCTCATTCGACGGGCACGCGCTCGAGTGCGTCCTCGACGACCGCGGTGCCGTCGCGGTCGCGACCGTCCGTCTTGATCCGATGGCTCAGTACGACCGGCGCTTCGATCTGAACGTCGTCCGGAATCGCGTAGTCCCGGCCGTTCGTGACGGCGCGGGCCTGAGCCGCCCGGAGCAGCGAAATCGTTCCACGGGGGCTGACGCCGATGTGGGCGTGTTCGCGGGTGTAGGCTGCGAGCCGCGCCGCGTACGTTCGGACGGGAGCCGCAACCTGCACCGTCGAGACGGTCTCCCGGGCGGCGACGAGGGTCTCGCGGTCGGTGACCGCTTCGAGGGAGTCGATGGGATGGTCGCCGACCGTCCGGCCGAGCAGTTCGGCCTCCTCGTCGGGGGTGGGGTAGCCAAGATGGAGTTTCTTCATGAAGCGATCGACCTCGGCGAAGGGCAGGTCGTAGGTCCGGTTCGGCTCGACGGCGTTCTGGGTCGCGATCACGGTAAATGGTGTCGGGAGGTCGCGCGTCGTCCCGTCGGTGGTGACCTGCTCTTCCTCCATGGCCTCGAGCAGCGCCGCCTGTGTCTTCGGCGGGGCGCGGTTGATCTCGTCGCCCAACACGATATTGCCGAAGACGGGGCCGGACTGGAACTCGAATTCGCGGGTCTTCTGATTGAAGACGTTCACGCCGGTGACGTCGCTCGGGAGGAGATCCGGGGTAAACTGGACGCGGCTGAACGTACAATCGACGGAGGTCGCGATCGAGCGGGCCAGCATGGTCTTCCCGACGCCGGGCACGTCGTCGAGGAGGACGTGACCACGCCCGAGAACGGCGGTGATGACGTGCTCGATCACTTCGTCGTGACCGACGATCACGCTCGAGACGTTCGTCTCGATCTCTTCGCACAGCCGTTCGACGGTCGAAATCCGGAGGGCACCGTCGGCCGGCGAGTCGGTACTCCGTTCCGGTGTCGGGTTGGCATCAGTCATAGTCTCGCAACGGCCGGTGGGGACCCGGGCGAACCGTTCATTACTACGTCATCAGGTGGTCCCGAACATATGTTTTGTGTCATCTGGAACATTAGTGCCACGAGACGTGTCGGCGCACACTGCACGGACTGGAACCCTCGGCGCTCGCTCCCCCGTCTCGAGTCGCCGTATCCACCAAGAACACGCGTTCGACACGACAGTGCCGCTGCTACCAGCGAAGTAATCAGAAAACGATACCACCTTCGGAACAGCTTAGACTCGCTCGAGGTTCGTCGCTCGCGGGCCCTTCTCGGCCTCCTCGATGTCGAACTCGACTTCCTGACCCTCCTCTAGGTCCGGACCGCCGATGTCCTCCATGTGGAAGAACACGTCCTCGTCCGCGTCGTCAGTCTCGATGAATCCATAGCCGCCAGTGTCGTTGAAGAAGTCGACCGTACCTTTCGCCATTGCGTCTCAACAAAGCCGCGACGAAAATATAAAGCTTCGGGAGTGCGCTCGCAAGCATCCCGCCGGAAACACGTTGGGACCCGCATCGATCGCCGATCCGATTACCAGTCCTTACACTCCGGACAGACCAGCGAGCCATCGCCACGCCAGACGCGATCGGTCGATTCCCCGCACCGGTTGCAGGTGTACTCACCCCACGCGTACGTCGACCGCGCGGTTTCGCCGGACGGCGACGCCGTCTCGTCGTCGGTTTCGTCCGTCCGCGCGATGGCAGCACCGTCCGCGGGCGACACCTCGGCGGCCGCGGACGAGTCGTCGTCCGTCCGTGCCGCCCTCGTGGGGTCCTCATCGTCGGTCTCGGTAGCGAACTCCGAGAGCCTCGCGTCGTCCGTCACGGGTCCGGCTACGACCGGCGACGGCTTAATCCCCACTCATTCGGGACCGGCACGGCCAAGTAGCACCGGTAACAACCCCCGCATATGGACACCATCACACCGTTGAACCTCGTCGTGGACAATGTCACTGAAATGGTTAGCATCTTCACTGACGTCGCGATGGGCGCGGGAGCCGCGCCGCTTTTGATTCTGGTCGGCGCGCTCCTCGTCGCCTTCTCGATGGGCGTCTTCGGCGTTCTCACCCTCGGTGCCGTCGGAAACCTCTTTACCTCGAACTGATCGGTCGATCCGCGTTTCGGTCAGGCTTCGGTCGCGCGAGCGAACGCCTCGCTCGCTCGTGGTATCGCGTCCTCGAGATCCGGCCCCAGCGGCGATCCCACGACGATCCCATCGACGTGGGCAAGCGCTGCCTCGAACCGAGCCGCGACGGTCTCCGTCGTCCCGGCGATACAGAAGGCGTCGATCATCGCGGGCGTGACGCGACCGAAGGCCTCGGGGAGGTCCCCCCGCTCGAGCGCCGCGCTTACCGCACTCGCCGCCTCCCGGTCGATGTCGTGGCGCTCGAGGACCGGCTCGGCGGCCCCGCCGACGATGAAAGCGACGGGCGGCCGCGCCGCCTTTCGGGCTTCGCTCTCGTCGCCGGCCACGCTGACGCTCGCGAAGGCCAACGACTCGAACGCGCCGTCCGCGTCGGGTCGCTCGGCCAGCCCCTGCTCGATCTGACCCGCGGCCCACTCGAGGTCCCGCGGATGGGCGGCGTTTATCAGCACGCCGTCGGCGTGTTTCGCGCTCATTCGCAACATGTGTGGCCCCTGCGCGCCGACGTAGACCGGGATTTCCGAAACCGGCTCGAGGTTCAGCGCCGCGTCCCGCGCGGTGAACGTTCCCTCGTGGGTGACCGTCTCGCCGGCCCAGAGCTCCCGGGCGAGGTCGAACGTCTCGAGGACGCGCCGAAGCGGGCTGTCGCGCTCGATCCCGAGATTCGACAGCGAGGAGCGGTCGCCGGCACCGACGCCGAAGACGCCGCGGCCGTCGCTGAGTTCGTCGATCGTCGCCGTCTGCGCTGCGAGTTTCACCGGATGGGTTTCGTAGGGGTTGACGACGCCCGGCCCCAACCGAATCCCGTCGGTGGCGTCGGCCATCCGAGACAGCACGACGAACGGGTCGCGATTGAAATAGTGGCTACTCGCGAACGCGATGTCGAACCCTTCCTCTTCGGCGAGGGCGGCCAGATCGGCTACCCGCTCGGGCGGATGCTCGGGCGTGAGTTCGATACCGAGGGTGGCGTCTCCCGCCGCTCGATTCTTGCTCGTCATCCGTCGGCCCTCCACGTTCGCAACGCTTGCCGAACCAGATCGTCTTCGACCGAGCGGAACAGCTCGTCGCTGCCCTCGTGAGTGCCGAAGTCCCAGTCCCGGACGACGACGGCGGGCGTTCCGCCGGCCCCCTCGCCGGTCACGAGGTTCGCGGCGGCGGCGAGTTCGTCGACGACCGACTGGACGGTGACGCCGAGTTCGTGGCCGTCGCGGTCCCGCTCGCCGCGCCAGTCCCGGCTCGCGGGCATGCCCGCCCACCCGATCGCGACGCCGGTCTGCCCGTGCCGGAACGGCCGTCCGCAGGTGTCGGTCACGATCACCGCGACGTCTTCGATACCGCGCTCTGCGAGCCCCGATCGAATCCGTTCGGCGCTCTCCGTCGGCCGCTCCGGCAGCAACAGGAGGTCGTGATCGGGCACGTTCGAGCGGTCGATCCCCGCGTTCGGGCAGATGTGCCCGAACCGCGTCTCCGCCAGCAGGAACGGACAGTCGATCAGCAGCTCCGAACTCTCCTCGATGATCGCCTGCGCGAACCGGGGATCCTTCTCCTCACCTGCAACCGACTCGAGCCGGTCGGCGATCTCTCGTGCCCGTCCGCTAACGGGGTAGTCCTCGAGATCCGCCGTCCGGCCTTCCGCCTTCGAGACGATCGTACTCGCGACCGTGAGCACGTCGCCGGGCTCGAGGGCGGCCCGATCCGCGACGAGGGCGGCGATGTCGTCGCCGGGGCGGATTTCGGGCAGGTCCGCCACGCCGTTGAGTTCCATACCGGTGGGTGGGGCAGCGGCGTCAAAAGGGCACCGTCACCGGAGACTTCGGCCAGTGACGGTGACGGTCGATCGGGACTCGAGTGTCGACGGAGATCGGAGATCGATCACACCCCGGCACAGGGGCTATCGTTCGTGATCAAACAGCGTTCCTGGGCCGTCGAGTTCGTCCTCGAGCCCGACCGCTCCGCAGACATCCCACAGCGTCGCGCCGTTGCTCGTGATCACCGGAACCCCCAGCCGCGACTCGAGGTCGTCGACCGCGGCCAGCGATCGGTAGTTCGTACAGGAGACGAAGACGGCGTCGAGATCGTCGCCGGCGACGACCCCGAGCACCTGCCGGGCGGCATCTGTGGGTGTCAGCGCGCCGATGGCCGTGTTCGCTGCGAGTCCGCGGCCATCGATCGACGCGACTGTGACGCCCGCGGCTTCGAGGAAGCTCCGCTCCCGCTCGTCGAGGTCGGCAGTGTACGGCGTCGCGACCGCGATCCGGTCGGCTTCGAGCGCCTCGAGCGCGCGGACGACCGAGCGGGCCGTCGCGACCGCGGGAACGCCGGCTGCCTCCCGTAGCCGGCCCTCGAGTTCGGCGTCGAACCCGGGACCGTGCAGCAGGCTCCCGGTCGTACAGACGTAGGCGACCGCGTCGATGTCGGCGTGACCGAGCAACTCGGCGGCACGGGCCGCGTCGTCGCTCATCGCGTCGAGGGCGGAGACGGTGACCGACTCGAGGGACATCCGCGCACCGTGGACGGTGATCCCGTCGGGGAGGAACGCCCGAAACTCCGGTTCGGCCGTCGTGTTCGAGGAGGGGACGATCAGTCCCACTCGTCCCTGTTGATCGTCGGGATCAGTCATCGCTTTCGGCACGGTCGGCCGGATCGCCGTGGCCGCCGCCGCCGGGAGTCCGCACGGTGACGGTCGTCCCCGCGTCGACGTCGACCGTCGTCTTCGCGGGCACCGATTCGCCGTCGATCAGGTTTTCGCCGGTCGCGCCGTCCTCGCCGCCCGCCACGCCGGTCGGCGCGTGGCGGCGGCGCTCGGTCAGCAGCGACACCGTCGCCGGTTCCTCGACGGTCACCGTTCGCTCGAGGCCGAGGCCGCCCCGATGGCGGCCGCGACCGCCGCTCCCCTCGCGGAGCGCGTAGCGGTCGACCCGCAGCGGGTACTCAGTCTCGAGGGATTCGACGGGCGTGTTGAGTGTGTTGGTCATCCCGACCTGCACGCCGTCCATGCCGTCGCGGTTCGCACGCGCGCCGAAGCCGCCACCGATGGTCTCGTAGTAGGTGAAGGAACCGTCCCGTGCGCCGATGGTCAGGTTGTTCATCGTCCCCTGTCCCTGCGCCGGCACGCGGTCTGGCGCGGCTCCGGCGAGCGCGGTAAAGACCACGTCGGTGACTCGTTGACTGGTCTCGACGTTGCCGCCGACCACGGCGGCGGGGGGGTTCGGATTCAACAGCGTACCCTCGGGCGCGCGGACGCGTACCGGCTCGTAGCAGCCGTGGTTCGGCGGAATCTCGGGATCGGTGATACAGCGAACGACGAAGTAGACGGCGCTCGTCGCGACCGCAAGCGGCGCGTTGAGGTTCCCCGCGACCTGCGCGGCGGTGCCGTCGAAGTCCACGTCGATCGTCTCGCCGTCGACCGTCACCCGAACCGCGATTTCGATATCCGCGTCGGTGACGCCGTCGCCCTCGAGGACGTCCGTCGCCTCGTAGACCCCGTCAGGCAGCGCCGCGATTTCCTCGGCGATCCGCTCGCGGGAGTAGTCGATCACGGCGTCGAACCCGGAGAGGACGGTCTCGCGACCGTGTTCGTCGAACAGATCGGCGAGGCGTTCCTCGGCGCGTTCGTTCGCCGCCTGCTGTGCGCGGAGATCGGCCCGCCGCTCGCCGGGGTTGCGAACGTTGGCGAGGACGAGCGAGCGGACGTCCCCCTGAAGGTCACCGCCGTCGACGAGCCGGGTCGGCGGGAGTCGCAGCCCTTCCTGATAGATCTCCTGTGCGCCGGCGGGCATACTCCCGGGAGTCATGCCGCCGACGTCGGCGTGGTGGGCTCGAGACACCGCGTAGCCGACGATCTCCCTATCGCCAGTTTCGTCCTCGGTACCGCCTCGACCGGGTGCGATCGGCGAGACCATCGTCACGTCCGGGAGGTGCGTGCCGCCGGTGAAGGGATCGTTGAGCAGGAACACGTCGCCCGGCTTCGGATCGTGCTCGCGGACCGCGTCGACCGCCGCGGGCATCGCACCGAGGTGGACCGGGATGTGTTCGGCCTGGGCGACCATCCGCCCCGCGGCGTCGAACAGCGCCGTCGAGCAGTCCCGCCGCTCCTTGATGTTCGGCGAGTACGCGCCGCGGATCAGGGTCTGTCCCATCTCCTCGGCGACGCTCTCGAGTTGGTTGCGCAGTACTTCCAGGGTCACTGGATCGATGCCGTCGGCCGTCTCCGCGGTTCCGTTCGGTGTCATCGTTCGTCTCCCTCCGTTCGCGTCATGACGAGCGTGCCGTCCGCCAGAATCCGCCCCGCCCAGTTCGGCGGCACGACGGTCGTGCTCTCGGCCTGCTCGAGGATCGCCGGCCCCGCGACGGACGCGCCCGCCGGAAGCCGATCCCGGTCGTAGACGGCCGCGTCCCCCGCGCCGCTGCCGGGGAAGTGCGCCTCGCGGGTCCCGATTCGTGCGTCGCCGCCCCCCTCGTGGCGGATGGTCGGCTCCGATCCGGGGACGGTCGCCGTCGCGCGGAGATTGACGACCTCGATCGATTCGTCCATCGCGTAGCCGTAGGTCCGTTCGTGGGCGTCGTGGAAGCGATCGGCGACCGCCGCCGCGTCGAACTCGTCGCCGACGGCGACGGTCAACTCGAAGCTCTGGCCCGCGTACCGGCAGTCGGCCGCGCGCTCGATCCGCGCCGCGTCCGGATCGGACGCGTCCGCGAGTACGTCGGCCACGAGGTCGTCGTAGACGGCTTCGAGGTCGGCGGGAGCCGCTCCCTCGAGTCCCACGCCGACCGTTCGAACGGCGTCGTAGCTCTCGTCGGCCGCGAGCAGCCCGTACGCGGAGAGGACCCCGCTCGGTCGCGGGACGACGACCCGGTCGACCGACAGCGAGTCGGCCAGCGCCGCGGCGTGCATCGGGCCCGCGCCGCCGAAGGCCACGAGCGCGAACTCGCGGGGGTCGTGCCCGCGCTCGACGGTGACCGACCGGATCGTCCGCGTCATCGTCGCGTTCGCGACGCGGTAGACCCCGCGGGCCGCCTCGAGCGCGCCGTCCAGTCCAGCCTCGTCGGCCAGTCGCTCGAGCGCCTCGCGGGCCGCCGCGACGTCGAGGGTCATCTCACCACCCAGCGCCGTCTCGGGGCCGATGTAGCCAAGCACGACGTTGGCGTCGGTGACCGTCGGCCGCGTCCCGCCGCGACCGTAGCAGGCGGGTCCGGGGTCCGCGCCCGACGACTCCGGACCGACCCGGAGCGCGCCGCCCGAATCGACCCACGCGATCGAGCCCCCGCCCGCGCCGACCGTGTTCACGTCGACCATCGGCGTCCGGATCGGTAAGCCGTCGATCTCCGCGTCGGTCGTCCGCTCGGCCCGGCCGTCCCGGACGAGGCTCACGTCGCTCGAGGTGCCGCCCATGTCGAAGGTGACCAGGCCCTCGACGTCGGCGTCGTCGACGGTCGCCGCGGCACCGACGACGCCCGCCGCGGGTCCCGATAGCGTCGTCGTCACGGCGTGGTCCCGCACCGTCTCGGGGTCGGCGATCCCGCCGTTGGCCTGCATGATCCGCGGGGCCGGTATCCCGGCGGCGTCGGCTTCGTCGACCAGCCGTCCGACGTAGCGGTCGATCGCCGGACGGACGTAGGCGTCGACGGCGGTCGTCGAGGTCCGCTCGAACTCGCGGAACTCCGCGAGGACCTCGTGGGAGGCGGAGACGGGAACCGCGAGTTCCTCGCGCAACGTCTCGGCGACGACGCGCTCGTTTTCGGGGTCGGCGTAGGCGTGCAGCAGACAGACCGCGACCGCCTCGACATCGCGCTCGCGCAGCGTCGCCGCCAGGTCGCGGACCTCGCGCTCGTCGACCGAGCGCTCGACGCCCTCGGTCGTCGTCCGCTCGTCGACCTCGAGCCGCCGGTCTCGAGGCACCAGCGGTTCGGGTTTTGCAGCCTCGAGATCGTACAGATCGGGCCGGTCCTGCCGGCCGATCTCGAGGACGTCCCGGAACCCCGCGGTCGTCACGAGCGCCGTCGTCGCGCCGCCGCGCTCGAGGAGGGCGTTGACCGAGACGGTCATCGCGTGGGCGAAGCCGTCGATCTCGCCGGGGTCGATGTCGGCGCGGTCACAGGCCTTGTCGATGCCCTCGAGAACGCCGACGTGTTGGGGATCGGTCGAGGGGACCTTCGCGGTGACGAGGCGGTCGTCGATCGAGAGCGCCACGTCGGTGAAGGTCCCGCCGACGTCGACGCCGATGCGCGTGGCACCGTTCGCGGCCGTTCGATCGTCGCTGGTCATCGCGTCCGCATTCGTATCGGGTTGGTTTGAATCTGTCATGTGGGGGACTGTCAGAGGACGAGTACGTCGTAGAGCGTTCGCAGGCCGATACCGACCACGACGAGCGTGACGATCCCGCCGAGCACGTTCTGGAGGGTGGTGTTCGTGTACTCGCCCAGCAGGTCGCGGTTGTTCATCGCGTAGATGAGGAAGACCGCCAGGATCGGCAACAGGAGGCCGTTGGCGACCTGTGCGAAGACGATCACCTGCACGGGATTGTAGTCGAGCGCCGAGAAGACGATGCCGACGCCGAGGATCGTCATCCAGATCGCTCGGAACCGGGTTGAGGTCAGGTCCCGTTCCCAGCCCAGCGCGCCGGCGGTGGCGTAGGCACCGGCCAGCGGCGCGCTCATGGCGCTCGTGAAGCCGGCCGCGAAGAGGCCGATCGCGAAGAACGTGAGCGCGTAGCCGCCGAAGACCGGCTCGAGCTGGTCGGCCATCTCGCCGACGTTGTCGATCTCGGTCCCCGCGGGGAACACTGCGGCGGCCGTGACGACGATCGCCGTCGTGATGATCCCGCCGACGACGATCATCCCGATCGTATCCGCGCGACACTCGGCGAGGTCCTCGGGGCCGTCCCATCGCTCCTGGACCGTGCTCGCGTGGAGGAACAGGTTGTAGCCGACGACGGTCGTCCCGACGAGGCCGGCGATGAGGTACGCCGACCCCTCGGGAACGGTCGGGACGAGCCCGCCGGTCAGCGAGCCGAGATCGGGTCGGACCATGAGCGCGTTGAGCAGGAACGCCGTCCCCATGATGCCGACGAGGCCGACGAAGACCCGCTCGATCAGTTTGTAGTTCCCCGTCCACAGCAGTCCGGCGGCGACGAGCCCGATGACCGGTCCCCAGACGTTCTCGCTGATGCCGGTGATCGTCGACAGGCCGGCAGCGCCGCCGACGATGTTGCCCGTCTGGAACGCCGCCGTCCCGATACCGATCGCGCTCACGACGAGCGTGACGGTAATCGCCTGCGGCACCGGATTGTCGAACTCGTCGCGAAACGCCTCGCCCAGACCCTCCTGTGTGATCAGTCCGAGCCGCGCGCTCATCTCCTGGAGGACGATCGTCGCCAGGATCGAGAACGCGATGGTCCACACGAGCAGGTACGCGTACTCGGCACCGATCACGCTCGCGGTCGTTACCGTTCCCGGACCGATGAACGCCGCTGCGACGAGCGCGCCCGGTCCGATCGCCTTCAGTCGGTCAATCACTCCCATGATGTATACTCACATACCCCACTCTCCGATGGCCCCAAAAGCGTTGTTAAGATCCGGACATACGGCAGATTCCACGACTCGAAAGGCGACGATCATCATATGAAATCGTATGAATCAGTATGAACACCACGGTTCGGCTCCTCTCCGCCGCCCGCGGCCAGTCCGTCTCGTCGGTCCTCGAGCGGCGGTCGGTTCGAGCGTCCGTTACTCGGCCGGCCGTTCGGTGACGATCACTTTCGAGACGCCGCCGTCGAGGTCGATCTCCGTCGGCAACTCGACGGTGCTCCGTTCGATGAACCGGGTCATAAACCAGCGAACGGCTTCCGAGGGGAAGACGAGGTGATAGACCCCCTCGCCTTCCTCGCGGACGTCGAGGAACCCACAGAAGGCGAGCCACTCGAGGAGGTCGCCGACCTCGTCGAACCGGGCCCCGTACTCCCGGGCATGGTAGTCGGCGACGCAGTCGGTCGCCTCGACGAACTCCGGATCGGGATCGCCGCCGGCATAACAGTACTCGAGGAAGGCGTGTAGGAAGTCGACGTCGAGCAGGACGTGCTCCCCCGAGGAGAGCATCCGATAGTATCGCTCGAGATTCCCGCTCGGCCGCTCGTTTGCCGCTTCGAAGTTCGCCGCGTAGAAGGTGAGTGCGTGGCGGACGACCGTACTCTGTCCGTTGTCCGTCTCGGCGACCAGCGTCTCGAGGGCCGCCGCAGAGTCGTCGTCGAGCGATACCGTTACACGCTGTGTCATGCTTTGACGAGGGTTCCCGAGACGGGTATAGTTCACGCACTCGGGGCAGGGACGTGGCCGGTCGTCGATCGGGAGCTTACCCGGTACGTAGTTCGACGGTCAGCGTCCCGTCATCGACGGTCGCGACGTACATCGTCGCGCGGTCGGCCGGAGCCGCGCCGGTCGCGCTCCCGGGGTTGAGTACCCGAATCCCTTTGACGGTCGTGTCGACGACGTCGTGGATGTGGCCCCCGACGGCGATCGGCTCGTCGGCGGGCGCTTCGGAGCGAGCGGTCTCCGCGACCCGCTCGTGCCATCCCGTCGGCGACCCGGAGCCGTGGGTCACGACGAACGTCACGCCGCCCGCCTCGAGCGTCGCGGTGTGTGGAACGTCGATCGTCGGCGGGTCCGTGTTGCCGCGGACGGCAGTTAGCGCCCCGTTCGCCAGCGCATCGATCCGGTCGTGGGCTCGCCGGGAGTCGAAATCCCCCGCGTGTATCGTCCGGTCGGCCGCCCGGAGTTCCGCGACGACCCAGTCGGGAACGTCGCGTTCCCGGGACGGAACGTGCGTATCGGCAATGATCGCGATCCGTTGCATGGTCGAGCGTACGGCGGCCAGTCCCGAAAGCGATTCCCTGCGAGGGGTCGTGGCCTCGCGTATGAGCGACTCACCGACGGCTCACGACGGACACGACGAGGCGAGCGCGAGCCACGTCGTCACCGCGTTCCTCCGCTCCCGCGGCGAGGTATTGCTGTTGCGCCGCAGCGATGCGGTCGGCACCTACGAGGGCCAGTGGGGCGGGGTTTCCGGCTTCGCAGAAGGCCGACCGGACGAACAGGTTCGCGCCGAGATTCGCGAGGAAACCGGTCTCGAGGCCGCCGCCGTCTCGCTGGTCCGTGCCGGACGGCCGGTCGAATTCGTGGACCCGGCCCTCGAGCGCGCGTGGGTCGTCCACCCGTACCTCTTCGACTGTGAGACCCGCGAGATCGAACTGAGCGAGGAACACGACGCCGCCGAGTGGGTCGCCCCCACCGAACTCCTCGAGTCGGTCGGGGACGACCGCGAGACGGTGCCCGAACTGTGGACCGCCTACGACCGCGTCGCCCCGACCGTCCGCTCGATCGCGGCCGACGACGACCACGGGGCCGCGTCCCTCTCCGTGCGCGCGCTCGAGGTGTTGCGCGATCGGGCGGGGGTGATCGTCGCCGACCGATCCGACTCCGAAGCCGATCCGGCGGCGGAGTGGGACGAACTCGCCGCCCTCGCCGATCGGCTGCTCGAGGTCCGGCCGTCGATGGCCGTCCTCCGGAACCGGGTCAACCGGACGATGGCCGACGCCGACGATCGGGCCCGGGAGGCCGGGCGGGCCGGTGCGCCGGCCGTCCTCGAGTCGGCGCTGTCGAACATCGACCGCGCGCTGTCCGCCGACGCCGACGCCGCGGCGACCGCGAGTGACCGCCTCGACGGCACCGTCGCGACCCTCTCGCGCTCGGGTACCGTGCTTGAGGCGCTCGAGACGGCCGAGCCGTCGCGGGTATTCGTCGCCGAGTCGCGACCCGCTTGCGAGGGCGTCGCCGTCGCGGAACGCCTGGCCGAGACGACCGCCAGCACCGTAACGGTCCACACCGACGCGGCGGCCGCGCACGTGCTCGCACGCGACGCTATCAGTCGAGTGGTGGTCGGCGCGGATACCGTCCGTCCCGATGGCTCAGTCGTGAACAAGGCAGGGACACGAGCGCTCGCCATCGCCGCCGACCACGAGGGGATTCCGGTATCCGTCGTCGCGGCGACGGACAAGGTCTCGACCCGGGAGGACGTGAACCTCGAGTCCGGCGCACGGTCCGCGGTGTACGACGGTGACGCGCCGATCGACGTGCTGAACCCGACCTTCGACGTGACGCCCGCCGACTGCATCGACGAAATCGTGACCGAGCGAGGGGCGCTCGCCCCCGACGATATCGCGGCCGTCGCCGAGGAGGTCCGCGAACTCGAGACGTGGCGGTCGCCGTGAGGCCCCGCGTCGCGCCGTCCTCATCGGCCGCTCACTCCGACGCCGTGGTCGCGAGGAGGCCGACGCCGACGGTGCCGACGCCGACGATCGACTCGAACAGGAGACGGAGCGTGCCGAGCCAGGGAATCCTGACCACCGCTTTGCCCACGATCCAGTCGGGCCGTACGACGGTCGTCTTCGGCTTTCCGTCGAGTTGATCGTAGTCGGCGTTCGCGTCCCCTTTCGTGATGAACCCGTCGTGGGGTGCCGGACAGGAGCGGATCTCCGCACAGGAGCGATCGTCCGTGTAGGCTGGATCGGCGTCCGCGACCCAGTTGTCGCCCGCCTCGACCCAGAAGCGGACGCGATGGATGATCGGCGTCGTCGCCGGATCGCCGTTCGGCGTGTACACGATCACGTCGCCGGCGTGCCCGAACTGCTCGTGACCGGTCGCTCGGCCGCGTTCGGCGGTTACGAGTCCCGTCCCCGCGACCGCGTCGTCGCCGGCGAACCGGTCCGCCTGGACGAGACCGATCATGTCTCCTTTGTGCATGTTCGGCTCCATGCTCCCGCTTTCGACGGCGACGAACGGCGGCCAGACGCCGCTGACCGCGAAGAGACCCAGACAGATGATCGCGACGACCGCGACCACGGTCGCGATGTCCCTGACGAGGACGACGGTCTCGTCGTCACTGTCCAATAGCCGGCGAGCGAACCCGGTCTCGTCGTCCGCATCCGCTCGAGCGGCGGTCTCGGTGCGGTCGGAACCGTCCGATGGGCCGTCGGCGCTGGCGTCCGTCATCGTCCGCCCGGGCCGCCGTTCGAGCAGGTCTCGTGGTTACGTACTGAATCCATTCACATGAATTCATGCGTGTCAATGGGATAAAAAGTATGCCTATTCGCCACGCGTTCACCCGTGAACGGTGAGATCGGCGGCCGGTTCGTGGGGTTTTTGCGTGAGTCGCGCATACTGTATCACGGTGGCGATGACGAGAGTTACCCCCGC
Organism: Natrinema altunense; assembly: GCF_000731985.1. Taxonomy (GTDB): domain Archaea; phylum Halobacteriota; class Halobacteria; order Halobacteriales; family Natrialbaceae; genus Natrinema; species Natrinema altunense. The sequence goes on along the minus strand of NZ_JNCS01000001.1, from coordinate 811,355 downwards.
TTAGCCCCGTGTGATGAACTCTTTCACCGAGCCACCGTCGTTTTCCATCCGGAGCCGCGCCACCCTGTAGCCGCCGCGTTGCTCCGTCGCTCGGTACGGTGGGACCGTCGCGGCCGCGATCACCGACGCGGAGTCGCCGTTCTCGATCGGCCCCGGACCACGGACTCCGAGTTCGGTTCGAACGGCAAATTTCAACCCCGGTTCGTGCGTACCGACGTCCATGGGAATCGAACTCGAGCGACTCGGAATCCACGAGTCAGTCGAAGCGGTCTTTCCGCCGGCGGAACTTGCGGACGATCTCGCCGCCCTGCCGGCCGAGATATCGGTCGTCGATGATGACGGCATTCCTTCCTGTGACGCAATCGTCACCCTCGAACACCGCGAGGCCTTTCTCGAGGTGGACTGGGTACATTCGATCCAGGCGGGCGTCGATCGGTTCCCGTTCGACGAGTTCGAGACGAACGACGTGATTCTCACGAACAGCACGGGCATTCACGACCGGACGGTCGGCGAGACGGTCGCGGGGTATCTCCTCATGTTCGCCCGTCGGCTGCACGACCACGTCGCGAACCAGCAGGAACGCCGGTGGGAACGCCCCGACTGGGACGCCGCCTTCACGCTGTCCGACTCGACGGCCTGCGTCGTCGGCACCGGTACCCTCGGACGCGGCGTCGCGGAGACACTCGGCGGCCTCGGTCTCGGGGTGCGGGGCGTCCGTCGCTCCGACGAGCCGGTCCCCGGATTCGACGAGATCTACACGACCGATCGGCTGCTCGAGGCGATCGCCGACGCCGAGTTCGTGATCGTCACCGTGCCGCTGACCGACGCGACGCGCCACCTCTTCGACGCCGCGGCGTTCGACGCCATGCGTGACGACGCCTACTTCGTGAACGTCGCCCGTGGCTCGGTCGTGGACGAACCGGCCCTGATCGACGCGCTCGAGGCGGACACCCTCGCGGGAGCCGCGCTGGACGTTTTCGAGACGGAACCCCTCCCCGAGGACTCGCCGCTGTGGGGGCTCGACGAGGTGATCATCTCGCCCCATTGCGCCGCGTACACGCGGGACTACGTCCGTGACGTCGGGGATCTCGTCCTGGAGAACGTCGACCGACTCGCGGACGGCGGGGAATTCCACAATCGCGTGGTCTGATCGTGGGGTCGACTCGAGGTGGTGCGGCCCTCGAGTGAGTACAGATATCGGACAGAACGTACGTCGGCCGGGCGCACGACTCGAGTACCACGAGAGTCGTGCAACTCGGGGGAGGGCAGGCGCTTACCCAACACGCACCGCGAGCGAACCCGAAGGGTGAGCGAGCGGGCCGACGACCGACCCGAAGGGGAGGGAGGAGTGCTTTTCATCAAAGTTTTGCCGAGGGCGCGCCCGCAGCGCAAAAGTTTGGTTAGAAGAATTTGAACAGATCGTCGCGCTCCTGCTCGTGGAGGTGGTTCCGAACGGCCTCGTGCAGGGGCTCGAGTTGTCCCCGTTTGGCACTGATCGGTGCGATCGTGTCCTGCCACTGCTTCCACGGAGGGTAGAGACCGAGGCGATCACAGAGGGCGTCGAGGCGCTCGTCTTCGTCGTCGACCTTGTCCATCTTGTTGACGGCCACGACCGTCGGCACGTCGAGGTCCCGAAGGAAGTGAAACATCTCGACGTCGTAGGGGATCTCGTCGGGACCGGAGTGGCGGTCGATGATGTCGATGACGCTCTTGCCGTCGACGACCAAAATCGCGACGAGGACGTTGTCGGCGTACTCCTCGAGGTAGTGGACGATCTCGGTTTTGATCTCCTCGCGAAGCTCCTCGTCGACGCCGCTCATGAAGCCGAAGCCGGGGAGGTCGGTGATGACGAAGTCTTCCGGTGCCCAGTCGTAGTGGTTGGGCGAGCGAGTGACGCCCGGTTTGCCACCGGTATCGAAGCTGTGGCCGGTCAACTCACGCATGAGCGTGGATTTGCCCACGTTCGAGCGGCCGACGAGCGCCACTTCGGCGTCCCGGTTGGGCCGCGTATCGAACTCGATCATAGGCGGTGTACGGCCGACCGACGTTTATACGCATTGTAACGGGAGTCGGCCGCCGGCGGACGGTCGCTCGAGTCCGCGCGGGCAATTTACCCGGGACGGAAGCCCCGAAGTTATGATCCGGGGGCGTCTCAGATCGACACGTGCGGCTCGTACAGCTGACGATCCCGACCGGGCAGCGCGAGGCGATCTTCGACGTCCTCGACGGACGGGAGGTCGACTACGTTGTCACCGACGAAACCAAGAGCCGGGAGTACACAGCGGTCGTCTACTTCCCGCTCCCGGACGCGGCCGTCGAACCGGTCCTCGACGAACTGCAAGACGCGGGGATCGACGACGACGCCTACACTGTCGTCGTCGACGCGGAGACGGTCGTCTCCCGTCGGTTTCAGGCGCTACGCGAGGAGTACGAGGAGAACGACGTCGGTTCCGACCGGATTTCGCGCCAGGAGCTGCAGGCCGAAGCCGACGATCTGACGCCGACGTTCCCCGTTTACGTGGTGATGACGGTCATCAGCGCCATCGTCGCGACCGCGGGACTCCTGTTGGATTCGCCGGCGGTCGTCGTCGGGTCGATGGTGATCGCGCCCCTGATCGGACCGGCGCTGGGGGCCAGCGTCGGCACGGTGATCGACGACGAGGACCTGTTCGTCGAGAGCGTCGCCTACCAGATCATCGGCGTGATCGTCGCGATCGCGGCCGCGGCGCTTTTCGCACTGCTGGTGCGGTCGTTGAACATCGTCCCGCCGGATCTCGTCCTCTCGAGCGTCGGCGAGATCTCCGAGCGGCTCGCGCCGGACTTGCTGTCGCTCGCGATCGCACTCGGCGCGGGGGTCGCGGGCGTCGTGAGCATCGCGACGGGAACGTCCGTCGCGCTCGTCGGCGTGATGATCGCGGCGGCGTTGATCCCGCCCGCCGGCGTCGCGGGGATCGCGCTCGCATGGGGCCAGCCGACGTCCGCGATCGGCGCGACGGTGTTAGTCCTCGTGAATCTCCTGTCGGTGAACCTCGCCGGCCTGTTGACGCTGTGGTACGCCGGCTACCGGCCGGAGAACCTGTTTTCGCTCGGCGAGACGGAACAGCGCCTCCGACAGCGGATCGTCGGGCTCGTCGTCATCGTTCTCGTCTTTACGGTGTTTCTCTCCGGAATTACCTACGCCTCCTACGAGGCGGGCAACTTCGAACAGGACGCCCGGGAGGATGTCGAGACGGTCCTCTCACAGGACCGGTACGAGGACTATCAGCTCCTCGAGTTCCAGCTCGTGATGGACGACGACTACCCGTTCCGGAACCCGGAGCGGGTGGTCGTGACGATCGGCGGCCCGCCCGGCCAGTCGGCACCAGATCTGGCCGATATCCTCCACGACCGGATCAACCGCCACGCCGACGGCTCCGTCACCGTCGAGGTCAGATACGTCGAAGTCGTCGAGCGCGACGCCGGCTAACTGAGGTTGCGGGACACGCCGGAGACGTCGGTCGTTTGCGCTCGTTTCGGGGCGCTGCGTTCGTGCTCGAGCGTGAACGGCTCCGACATCGACAGCCCCGCGGTGGCTGGAGCAGCCGGCAGCTTCGGATCCCGTATCGGCTCGGTCGACGGCCTCGTCTCCGGCTGCAACGGGTCCCGAGTCCGGTGTGACGGTCCCGTGTCACATCGGCGGCTAGCCGTCGAACGGCAGCTCCGGCTCGTAATCGATCGCGTCGACGGCGGCGTCGAGTACCGTCTCGACGTTCGCACCGGTCTCGACGCTCATGGTGTAGTCCGCCGCGACGGCCTCGGTCAGGTCACCGTCCTCGAAGCGGTCTTCCTTGTTCGCGATCGTGAGCACGGGGATCGCCTCGAACCGGGCCGAGATCGCATCCCGGAGCTCGAGTTGCGAGGCGATCGGATAGCCGCACTCGCCGGTGGGATCGACCACGACGAGCATGCAGTCGGCGAGGTGCTCGATGGCGCTGACCGCCTGGGATTCGATCTCGTTGCGCTCCTGTGGCGGGCGATCGAGCAGGCCGGGGGTGTCGACGATCTGGTAGCGGATGTGCTCGCGTTCGAAGTGGCCGACGCCGATCCCCTTCGTCGTGAAGGGATAGGAGGCGGTCTCGCCGCGGGCATTGGTAACGTCGTTGACGAACGAGGACTTGCCGACGTTGGGGTAGCCGGCGACGACGATCGTCGGCTCGTCGGGGTTGATCTCCGGCAAGTCGCGCAGGTCGTTGCGCGACTCGTTGATGTACAGCAGGTGGTCGTCGACCTGCTCGACGATGTCAGCCAGTCGGGCGAAGGCCTGCTTGCGGTGCTTGCGCGCCGTGTCCACGTCGGTCTTCCGGAGGCGCGGCTGGTACTCCTCGTGGATTTCGCGGGCCTTCCGGCTGGCCCACATCACTTCCGACAGCGCCTGCCGGAGTCGGTCGACGTCGACGATCGCGTCGGCCAGTTCGTAGTAGAACGGATGGACGTCGTCCTCGTACTCGAAGTCCGGCCAGGCCGTGACCACGTTTTCCAAGTTGTCCGAAATGATGTTCGCCGCCGTCTGGAGCATCGACTGCTGGGCCTCGAGGCCGCCCTTGGCCTTGCCGGCCCGCGCCGCCCGCGAGAACGCCTTGTCGATCAGCTCTTCCGACGTGGGCGTGGTCGGAAGGTCTTCGAAAATCATGTCCAGGGCTAGAGCCCCCGGTCATAAAGGGCGTTCGTTATGGACCGAACGGCGGCGTCCGCGCTCGCATGACGGACTGCCATGCGGTCTTCGTCTGGTTCGTCCGCGGGAGCGGCCACTTCGCATCGGGCCAGCCGGTGGCTTCGTCGCGGGACCTTCGACCGGCGGCGGCTTCTGGCACGGACCGCTTGCGGGCGCGTTCGGCGGTTGTCATCGGCGGACGCCTCATCGGCGTGGTGGTCGGTGACGTCGGCCTCGCGCTCGGTCCCGCGAGAGCCGCCCCGCCGTGCTTGGTCGTGGTCTCGCTCCGAGAACGGATGACGCCGACCGCGTTCAGGCCGACGCCATCTCCCGACAGCTCTCGGCGCACTCCGGCAGCACCTCGGCGCAGGCCTGACAGTGCTCGTGGTCGTGTTGCTCGCACTCCGCGGCACACTCCTCACAGAGGTCCGCACAGAGTTCGCCCAGTTCCCGATGATATCCCGAGTTACGAGCCATAAACCGGGCGTGCAGCGAAGCGATGTCCGCCACGTCCCGGCAGAGCCGGATGCAACGAGCCATCTCGTCGCCTTCGCCTGCACAGGCGTCCGCACACCACTCGCAGACCTGTGCGGCTTCGAGGCAGTTGTCGATACACTCCTGCATGTGGTCGTCGGCGTGCTCGAGTTGTTGGAGCGCCATGGCACGAGCATCGACGCCAGCAGGAGGCATCAACCTAGTACGGGCGGCTGCAAGCAGCACGCGGCCGCCGAGTTCACCGCGGCCGGCTCACTCACTCGCCGTGCCACGACTCTTCCCGTCGGTCGGTCTCGGTCGCGCCACCGTGCGGGTCGGTCGCGTCCCGACCGGACGTGGCGTCGGGGCCGTCGCCGTTCGCGGCCGCCGATTCGGTCCCGGAAGGGGTCGTCGGCTCGGGGTCGTCGGGTCCCGGCGCGACCGCCGGTACGTCGACCGCGTTCACCGCGTGGCGGACGATGGCGGTCCCATCGATTCCCTCGACGGTCGCCTCGGTCGTGAGCACGATCCGGTGGGCCATCGTCGGTCCGGCGAGCCGCTTGATGTCGTCCGGCGTCACGTACGATCGCCCCTCGATCAGCGCCGCGGCCCGGGCCGCCTCGAACACGCGCTGGACGCCGCGGGGCGAGACGCCGATTTCGGCGCGCTGGTCCGCCCGCGTCTTCCGCGCGATCTCGACGATGTAGCGGCGGACCTTCTCGTCGACGGTAACTTCCTCGGTCAGGGTCTGCAGGAGCCGAACCGCGTCCGGACTGGCGACCGGCTCCACGCTCGGCGAGAGCGAGCGGCGGTTCGCCCGGCGCTCGAGCAGCCCCATCTCGCCCTCGAAGTCGGGGTAGCCGAGCGAGGTTTTGACGCTGAAACGGTCGCGCTGGGCCTCCGGCAGTCGGAAGGTCCCCTCCTGTTCGATCGGGTTCTGGGTCGCGACGACCAGGAACGGGTCCGGCAGGTCGTAGGTCGTCCCGTCGACGCTGACCTGTCGTTCCTCCATGGCCTCGAGCAGCGCGGCTTGGGTCTTCGGCGGCGCACGGTTGATCTCGTCGGCGAGGACGACGTTCGTGAACACCGGTCCCGGCGCGAACTCGAACTCGCCGGCCTGTTCGTCGTAGATCGTCGACCCGGTCACGTCCGAGGGCAACAGATCCGGCGTGAACTGGAGTCGCGTGAACTCCAGCCCCATCGCCTCGGCGATCACGCGCGCGGTGACCGTCTTGCCCGTCCCCGGCACGTCCTCGAGCAGGACGTGTCCGCGGGCCAGCGTCGCCGACAGCATGGCGTGGAGGACCTCGCGATCGACGACCGCGGCCTCTTCGATGCGGTCGACGACGCGCCGGACGGTGCGTGCGGCGTCGTCGGCTGTCGCGTTCGTCGCGTCCATACACGACAATGCAGCTAGATACTCAAGAACCCTCCCCATCGAGACCTCCGGAGCCGTCCGCGATCGGGACCGCCGGCGTCCCTAGCCGCGCACCGGGAGCAACAGGAGCAACGCACCGAGCGCGACGACGACCGCACCGCCGGCCGCGCCCCCGCCCGCGAAGAAGCCGGCACGGAGCACCTCGAGACCGGTGACGACGACGACGGCACCGATCGCGACGGCGACGGCGACGGCACCGTGGAACAACTCGAGTCGGCGGGTATCGGGAAGGTGACCGAGCTCGGCCGTCAGTCCGAGCCCGAACGTCGCGCTATCCCAGACGAGGATGGCACCGGCGATACAGGCGAAGACGACGAGCGGATTGGCACGACCCACGCCGATGGCGGCCACGACGAGTCCCGTCGCAGCGACAGCCGGTCCGGTGGCCCGTGCGGGGAGCAGGCCGAGTCCGACGCCGACGGCACCGCTCCCGACGACGATCAGGAACGCGATCGGTCCCAGTACCAGCGCGACGACGAGGCCCAGTCCGAGCAGGATGGGGCCGATTGCGAGGCCGGCCCCCGCGACGATGAGTACCAGCCCGAGCAGCAACGGCAGGGAGAGTCCGACGCCGACGACGGCCGCGGCGGTCCGCCGCGTCGTCCCGGCGGAGTCGTCGCGGGTCAGCCGTCGGAGCAGGACGGCGACCGCGCCGGCGAGGAGACTCACCGCGCCGACGGCGACGATCGGCCAGACGACCAGCGGCGAGGACAGCGACGTGAGTAGCCACGCGAGCACCGGGACGCTCGTCACCGCGGTGTCGACGCCCGCCAGTCCGAGGGCACCGAACCCCACGAGAGCACCGATCGAGCCGACGGCCGTGTACAGGAGGCGTTGCCTGACGGCGGTGAGCCGCCGCTCGATCGTCGGACGACGGTCCCGCGGCGTCACCTGCCGAATCGGGAGCCACCGTAACGACAGCCGAACGACGCCGGCCGTCCCCGCGACGATCAGGAGGAAGCCGGTCAGGGACGCGACCGGCGTCGAAAACCCGATTATACTGGTCAGGACCGTCCAGCCGAAGTAGACGACGGCCGTCAGGATCCCCATCAGCACGAGCGAACACAGCATCGAGGCGTAGCTGATCACGCTGCCCGCCGCGGCGGTGCCCAGCCCGTCACCGCCGATATTGGCCCAGGAAGCCCCGATCCCGGCGAGCGCGAGCGCACAGCCGCTCGCAGCGATCCCGGCTCGAGCGACGAACGGGGCCGCGAGCACGATCAGCGCGAACGCCGTCCCGAACGTCAGCAGGAACGCGTGGGCCACGACCAGGCTGACGAACCCGTCGCGCTCGAGCAGGCCCACGCCCGCGACGGCCAGCCCGACGACCGGACCGAGCGTCGGCAACAGCGACGGCTCGCCGATCTCGAAACCGACGACGCCGACGATCGCGACGACGATCAGGCTGGCGAGCCAGAGGCTCGCCGTCCGTGCTCGCCCCTCGTCGCCGATTGCGGACGGCCGATCGAGGCGCGGTCCGGCGAGGGACATCTACTCGCCACCTCCCCATCGCCGCGAGTCGGCGGCCGGGTTCGATCCGGCCCTCTCGTCAGGGCCGCCGTTCCAACTGCTGTCCCTCTTCCCTCCGGCCCCAGTGTTCGAGCTGCTGGCGCTGCCCCCGGTCGATCGACGGCTCGAGCGGCGCGCGTCGACGGCGAAGGCCTGCTCGATGACCACCGGCAGCGGCGTGCCCCGCCGCCAGTCGACCGTGCGCGCACCGGTGGCCTGACAGCGGGCGAGCCGGGTCCGCCGCCGCGTCTGTTCGAACTGGCCGCTGACGGTGTTCGACGGAACGATGTCCGGCGAGACGAGGACGACCGGCAGCCCTGCGCCCCGCCACGTTTCGACCGCGGCTACGGGCGGGTCGTCGAGAACGGGCGAGAACAGCGCAACCTGAGCGGTCGTCGGTGCGAGTTCGAGCACCTTCCGGACCTGCCGCCTTGTCCGTCCGCCGCCGGCCGTCCGTGGCGTACTCGAGTCGCGGTCGGCTGCGGCTTCGTCCGCGACCCGCCGGAGGAACTCGAGCGCACGCCGTCGCTGTGCCGGTCCGCTCGCCGGCTCGAGCCAGCGGCAGCCGGCGGGGCCGGGACCGTCCGTCCCGATGACGGCGATGCCGACATCGTGGCCGTGGTCGAGCAGGTCAGACAGCGCGCGGGTCGCGGCGTACGCTCCGTATTCGACGGCCGTCGGCCGGCCCCGGCCGGCGACGACGCGGTTCGCCGGTCGCGCGTCGACGACCAAGACGACGGTCGCCGACACGTGTCGGTCGTAGTTGACCGTCGCGAGCGTCCCGCGTTTCGCGTAGTGTCGCCAGTCGATGCGGTCGGCGGGGTCGTCGCGATGGTACTCCCGGATCGAGTGAAACGAGATCCCCGTGCCGGGTTCGTCGGCCGTCAACTGCCCGACCCGCGTCGAGCCGTCCTCCTCGATCGGCGGCGCATCGGCCGCGAGCCGACAGACGAGCGCCCGGTCACCGGACACCGGCAGCGTCGTCGTGGCCGTCGCGCTCACGCCGAGCCCGCGGACGCGACACTGGGGCGGGTCGAAGTCGTACTCGCCGTGGCGAGCCACGACCACGTACTCCATGGTGTGGCTGTCGCCGGGCTCGAGCGTCGCGCCGGCCCGCGGCGTCCCCTCGAGGACGGCGATCGACGCGGGGACGCCGTCGGCGATCCGGAGGTCCGTAATCGTCCGATCGGAGCCGTTGGTCACCTCGAGCGTGACGGTGACCGGCTGGCCCGGCGGTGCGGGCGTCGGCGTCACCGATCTGGTCGCGACGAGGTCGGCGGGCACGCGAACGCGGGATAGCGAGCCGTAAGCGACGAAGACCAGCGGGACGACCGCGCCCAGCAGGAGGACGGGGTTTCCGTCGACGATGCCGGCGACCGTAAGCGCGACCGTCGCGGCGAGAGCCCCGCGCCAGCGCACCCGTCGGTCGATCACGCGTCGGTCACCTCCGGGTCCCCGTCCCGTGGCCCGTCGGTTCGGTCGGTATCGGTCCCGTCTCCGTCGGTTCGCTCCCCGGCCGCCCGATCGCGGTCGTCCCCGGCTCGAGGCCGAACCGGCTGCGGTCCGCGAGCGGTCGCGCGCGGCTCGACGGCCCGCTGGAGACGGCCGTCTGCCCCGCGCTGGAGGTCCTCGAGACTGGGCTCGAGCACCGGGACGGTCCGCGGGGCGGTCTGGCCCGGGACTGTCGGCAGGGCGTCGTCGGCCGCTTCGGCAACCGCGTTCGTCGCCCGGCGGGCCCGTCGGCGCACGACGCGTTCCGGGTACAGCCATGCACGAACGCGGTCGCGGAGCGGCCGCGGCGGCGGCTCGATCGCCGGTGCGAGGACGCTGGCGGCGACCCGATCGTCGGTCCAGCTGCCGTCCGCCAGCGTTTCCTCCGCGTCCGACCGCGGTCGGCCGCCCTGCTCGAGGGCGTCGAGCAACGCCGTCCGGAGCGGGGACCGCACGACTTCGATGCCGTCGTCGACGGTGCCAGAATCGCGGGCCGTCCCGCAGGCCGTCTCGATCACCCCGGCGAAGGCGTCGCTCGAGAGCGCGGGGTCGCGCTCGGTGCGCTCGGGAGCCGGATTCGCGAACGGTTCGTCGGCCGCCCAGGGCACCGCCGGCGCGTCAGCCGTCGTATCGAGCGCCCCGCGAACCGTCCAGAGGCCGAGCCCGAGCGCGACGAGCGTGAGCAGGGCGACGAGACCGACGGCGTCACCCGTCCCACTCGAGGTGCCGACGCCGACGATCGTTCCGATCACGACGAGCGCCACGCCGCACAGGGTGACGAGTCGCTGCCGACGCCGGCTCACGGCTCTCCCTCCGTCCCGGGTTCCGGATCGCGGGACCGGTCCGTCGGGGACAACGACCGGGTTCCGTCCTCGTCTCGTTCGGCCGCGGCCTCGGCTGTCGTCGCCTCCGTCTCGGCCGTTCGAGCGCGTTCGACCGCGTCGTAGGCCTCGGCCGCCCGTTCGCGACGACTCGCCGAGCGAGGGCGACCGCCGTACTCAACCTCCCGGAAGAGCGTCGTCAGTTTCCGAACCGGCCTTCGCGGATACCCCTTCGAGAGCGCGCGGCGTTCGATCTCTCCGGGGGTACGCGTGCGCCACCGTCCCGGCGCGACCTGGCGTGCGAACGCCCGCCACAGGTCGCGAAACGAGCGCGTCTCGGCCGCCGCGTGGCTCGTGTCCGTCGTCGCCGTCTCGGCGTCCGGCTCCGCGTCGCGGTCTCGCGCGTCCGTCTGCGGGTCGTCCCCGTCGGTACGGGCCGCCATCACGCCGGCGGCTGCGAGCGCTGCAGTGACGAGGACCGCCCCACGGACACCGTCGACGACGTAGCCGCCCGCGATCAGCGGGACCGACCCGACCCCCGCCGCGATCGCCCGCAGCGGCAGCGTTCGGACGGTCCCGAGCGCCGCCTCGAGCCCGGACCGGACGCGTCCCGGCACCGTTCCGAGCCAGGCCGCGAAACGTGCCCACAGCCCCCGACCGGACCGCGGCAACGACCGGACCCACTCGTGGACGGCCCCGGCCAGCGCGTGCAGCCACTCGAGGAGGACCTCGAGTCGGTCGACGAGTCCCAACCCGAGAGCGACGAGTCGGGACAGAAGCCGGTCCAGCCAGTCACGTGGTGAGGAGCAGTCGCGGACACTGAGACTGGGCGATCCCCGCCCGGACCGCGACAGGCCGACGGCGAGCGCGAGCAGACAGACGCCGCCGAGGACGGCGATCCCGGCCCACTGCCCATAGAACGCCTCGGCGACGAGTACCGCGGCGACTCCCGCCGTTCCGCCGAGGACGGCCATCGGCCCGCGTCGGCCGGCGTGGCGATAGGAGAGCGCCATCAGTCCGAGGATGATACTCGAGAGCACGAGTGCGGACCCGCCGTAAGCACCGACGAGCGAGACGCTGGCGGTCTGGCGTTCCGTGCTGACCGTCACCGTCGCGGTCGGATCGAGCGGCAATCCGGTCGCCAGCCGACCGTCTGCGTCCGTCGCCCCCACCCTCTCGCCGTCGACGGTTACCGTGGCACCCGCGACTGGTTCGCCGTTGGTCGTCGCTTCGACGGCCCCGGGACTGCCGGGGATCGGCGCGATGCCTGCGGGAGCAAACGCCGCCTCGAGCAACAGAACATCGACCGTCGTCGTCCCCGCGAAGTCGCCGCGGGCAACCCCGATCTCGAACGTATCCGTACCGTCGTCGGGCACCCTCACTGTGGCCTGCCCGCTCCCGTCCGTCTCTCCGACTGCGGTGCCGTCGACGGAGACGGTCGCCTCGCGCATCGGTACGTCCTCGACCGCTGCGTCGATCGTGATCGTCTCGCCAGGATACGGCTCGCCGTCGACATCGATTGTAACCTCACCGTCGACCGCGTAGGACCCGGTGGCGTTCCCCGCCGACTCCTCCTGTACGCTCGCCGCGGGTGTGGCCGACGACGCGAGGGCAGGCGTGCTCGAGGCCGATGGAGCCACCGACGCCGTCGGTACCGTCGCGGCCGCAGCCGGCAAATCGCGGCGCGCGCTCGGCACTGCTCCGATCTCGGGTTCCGGGCTACCCAATCCCCGAACGTCGGCACTGGACTGCCGAGCGTCGTCGGAGTGATACCCTGCGCTCCCGCTCGTCGTGGACGAGGGCAGCGATGTCGCCGTCCCGGCGCGGCACGTCGCGTCGGTCGCCGTCCCGACGCGGATGACCAACTCCTCGACGTACGGCACCTCGCCGGTCACCCGGCCGGCGTCGTCCGTCTCACCGACTCGCCGCTCGTCGAACCACACCGGCGTCTCCGTGAGCGGTTCGCCCTCGTACCGGATCGTCGCCGTGAGCCGGCTGCCGGGGACCGGCTCCCGATCCAGCATGATGACACACTGTGGCTTCCCGTCGGTCTTCGTCGGCGGCTCGACGTCGTCGTTCCGATCGAGATTGAGCCACTCGAGCAGTCGTCGCCAATCGAAGCCGCCGCCCGGGCCGTCGCCCGGCTCGCCGTCGGCGTTACCGCCGTCATCGCTCCCGTCGACGTCGGTGTCCGGGTTGAAATCGATGTCCGGCACGATGCCGTCCCAGTCGACGTCGGCCCCGGGGCTCGAGTCGCTCTCGCCGCCGGTGAGGCCGGGCGCGAGCGCGGCCGTCAGTACGAGCGCGAGCGCCGCCAGCGCGACGAGCGAGACCTGTCGGTAATCGGCTCCGCCGGACGCGGCATCGTCTGCATCGTCGGGTGTGGCGTCGTCGGACACGTGGACTCACTCCGTTCGCGGTCGGCGCGGCGGCCGACCTGTCGATACCGCAACGAGTGACTATGGCACCTACCCCACAATGAAGGTACACGTTCGCGACCCGCGGTCGATCGGCCCGGCAAGCAGCAGCCGCTCGATAGTGGGACTCGATCTCGCTGCCGAACCGCGATTCCCGTCAGCGCCGCGCCTCGAGTTCGGCCTCGAGATCCGACAGTTCCATGTCCTTCATCGCCAACAGGACGAGCAAGTGGTAGACGATATCGGCGCTCTCGTGGGCGATCTCCTCGCGATCGTCGTCTTTCGCGGCCAACACGAGTTCGGTCGTCTCCTCGCCGAGTTTCTCCAGCACTTCGTTCTCGCCTTTCTCGTGGGTGAACAGCGAGGCGGTGTAGGAGTCCTCGGGCAGCCGTTCCTTCCGGTCTTCGATGACCGCGAACAGGTCCTCGAGTACGTCGTCCATCTAGAGCTCACCCGACACGTTGCGGATGTCTTCGAGTTCGTCGAACTTCTCGCTGTCGTCTCGGCTGTCCTCGAAGACGTCCTCCGTGATCTCGATCGCCGCGTTCGTCCGGGCGGCCAGCGCGAGCGAATCGCTCGGTCGGGCGTCGATGACCGTCTCGCCGCGGGGCGTCTGGAGGTGGATGTCGGCGATGTAGGTACCGCCCTGTCCGTCGTCGCGCTCCTCGATCTCGGTGACGACGATCCGGTCGATCCGGCTACCCAGTTCCTCCATGACATCGAGCAGGAGGTCGTGTGTCAGTGGTCGCCCGATGTCCTCGGCCTCGAGACCGCGAGCGATGCTGGTCGCCTCGCTGAATCCGATGAAGATCGGCACGACGTCGCTTTCCCCCTCGACCGCGAGGACGACGACCGGGACCGGTCCTTCGGGGGTCCCCGCGACGCGAACGGCGTCGATGGATGCCTGCATAGCCACATCCTCGGGGGGAAGGGGGAAAACATGTCCGGTCGCGAATGCATGCACGGCGGGATCGGCCGCCGGCTCCGATCCCCCGGCCCACGGCGAGGACGAGCCGAGACCGGTTGGCCCTCACCGGTCCACGACGACATCGCTCTCGCGGACGCGTTCGACGTTGAAGATCCGCCAGAGATCGTCTTCCGGCCGCAGTTCGTAGGATCGCGCCGTTCGATCGCCGTTCAGTTCGCGCTCGAACTCGAGGACGACGCGGTCGTGATCGTCGCGGACGCGGTCGATCTCGCCGGCGATCGAGAGGTCGCCGTGGGCGATCATCGCCAGTTCCTTCTGTGAGAACTCCGGCGCGAGGGTCCGGGAGTGATACAGTTCGTGGGCGCGGTCGCCCTCACCGGCGTCTAACAGTTCGAAAAACCGGCGGACGACGGCCTCCGGCGACCGACCGACCGCCTCTTCGTCGGCGTCGGTCGACTGTTCGTCGGTCCCCGCCCGGTCGTCGTCGACGCTCCGGAGGTGGCGGCGGTACTCGCCGAAGTCGATCGACCGCAGGCGCTGTCCCCGCACGCCGAACTCCTGCTCGAGCGCCCGGACGACGTGGCGCATCTCGATGCGGCGGCTGTCACCCGCAGCCAAGATCGCGGCCGTCTGGCCGATCTTCCTGATCTGGCCGCCGGTGAGATCGAGCGCCGAGAGGAACTCGTAGTCGAGGTCGCCCAGCGGCGCGTCGTCGGGGAAGACGCCCGCCCAGATCGCTTCGCGGACGGGTCCTTTCGGACGCGTAAACGTCACCGTGTGGTCGATCCGGCGCTCGAACGCGGAGTCGATATTCGACGCGTGATTGGTGGTCAATACGACGACGCCGTCGTAGCTCTCGATACGCTGGAGGAGGTAGTTGACCTCGACGTTAGCGTAGCGGTCGGTCGCATCGGACACCTCCGCCCGGTCGCCGAAGATCGAGTCGGCCTCGTCGAACAGCAGGATCGCGTTGGAGTGAGCCGCGGCCTGGAAGATCCGTTCCAGATTCTCCTCGGTCTCGCCGATGTACTTCGAGACGACGCTCGAGAGGTCGATCTTGTAAAGCGCCATCCCGACGTCGTTGGCCAGCACCTCCGCGGCCATCGTCTTCCCCGTCCCGGACGTGCCCTTGAAGAGGGCGACGACGCCGGTCCCGCGGGCGAACTCCTCGGCGAACCCCCACTCGCTGTAGACGCGGGCCCGGTTCGCGATGTGGTCGCGGATCAATCGGAGTTCGCGGTCGGTCTTCTCGCGGAGCTGGATGTCGTCCCAGTCGCTTGCGGGTTCGATCCGCTGGGCGAGATCACCGAGGCCGTCGGCCGACTGGGCGCGACAGCCTTCGTAGATGTCCTCGGCCGTGAGGTCGTCGCCACCGGCCAGCGACCGTGCCGTCGACAGCGCCGCCTCGAGTTGCCCCCGCGTGAGTTCGAAGGTCCCCGCGAGCACCGCCGGCTCGAGATCCGCGGGGAGGGCGTCCGCTCGCGCTTCCCAGAACGCCTGGCGCGTCTCGACGGAGGGCCGGGGAAACTCGATGATGGCGTCGATACCGACGGTCGTTCCCGTCGGCCGCCACGCTTCGGTTCCGGTGACGAACAGCTCACACTGGAGGTCGGCAAACCGGTCGAACACCTCCTCGAGCGTGCGGTCGCTCCCGCGCTCGCGGAGCACGTCGGCGTCGGTGAGGTGGACCGGACAGTCCTGTAAAAGCGCCTCCCGGTGGAGTCGTTCGAGGGCGTCCGCCTCGAGCACGGCCGGTAGCGAGGCGCGGAGCAATCGGTCGTCCGCCAGCGCGCCGATCGCCGCCTCGCGTTCGTCGTCGTCCGGCCCGTGGAAGTAGTAGCGGCCGCTCGAGTCGGCGTCGACGCGCTCGAGTCGGTCTCGGAGGGCCGGCTCGAGTTGGAGGTCCTCGAGCGTCCGATCGGGGGTCGGGAGGGTGGCCACGTGCTCGAGCGCGGGGTCGAGGTCGACGTGCCCCTCGAGATACGAGACGAGTCGCTGATCGACGGTCACGAGGCGATGCTGGTGGGAGCGACTGGAACCGACGGGATCAGAGAGGCTCACCAGATCGTGTTGGCGCAGTGGCGAGCCGGGACCGACGAGTGCGGTAGCGGCGAGTTGCTGGTCATCGCTGCGAGAGAAGAGATCACCGATCATACCGACCGTCGGATGCGTTATCGCATCGCCGTACAGTTTTCCGAAGACATCCTGATAGTTAGCATCGATTTCGGGCGCGAGTGCGAGAAGGAACACATCGAGATGTGCACGCGAGAGGTCGAATCGGTCGGCCAGAACTTGCAGTCGAAGCGAAACATCTGCAGGCGTGTCCCGGCAGCGTTGGTCGATTTGCGCTGCGCGGTCGGCGATGTGCTGGGCTGTGTCGTCCGGCAATCGGGGTGTCAGTGTTGTCGGATCGTGTGTCTCCTCGACCTCTGTCCCGGCAGCCGAATCGATTTTCGAGGACATCCCCTCGGTAGTCGCGGTGTACGTCTCGAGGAGTGCTTCGATTCGCTCGAGTTCGTCCAGAAGGTGGAGTCGTGTATTTTCATACGACATTCATCGAGTACCACAGCAAATGCTCCGTCAGGAGATAAAATTTACCTGCCTTTTAAATGGCAAATATTATTACGATGGGGCTGAAATGACGGATATAATATAGCGATGGGACAGTCGTACTCCTCGCGGGTGGGACGATCCGACGACGAGGCTGAGTCGAACTCGTCCTCACACGTACGTCAGGATGTAGAAACGAAATCGCTGGGTCCCGCGGATGCATCGGTTCAGCGACTGAGCGGCGATGAGACAACAGCTTCGGAACCGGTCCGGTCTCCGAGATCGATGGGAGCACTTGGCTCGTCTCCCGAACTCGTCCAACACGCGGAGGCAGTGTCCGAGTCAGCGGACGAGACCAGTACTCCGAAGGCGATCGGCTCACTGGGGTCGTCGACGGACCTGCTCCAGCGAGTGACCGACCAGGCCGGCCCGTCCGCCCAGTCGAAAAACAGCAGTCCGAAGTCCGACGAGCGCTGGGTTGCCGGTCACGGCGGGCCGACATCACTGCAGCGCAGTACTGCGACTGCCCAAGATACGGGTCCAGCCGGTGAGACGCAGGTTCCCGATGCCGTCCGAGACGTGATCTCCTCACCCGGTCGCTCGTTGGATACGTCTATTCAGCGGGCAGTCGAAGATCGGATGGGTGATTCACTCGGTGACGTTCGAATCCACACTGGCCCGAAAGCCGCCCAGGCGTGTGACCAGATCAATGCACGGGCGTTCACCGTCGGGAATCACGTCGCGTTTAATGCCGGCGAGTACGATCCGTCGTCGCCGGAAGGCCAACACGTGCTCGCTCACGAACTCGCACACGTCCGCCAGCAGACCGGCGGTGCGGTGTCGATGCTTCCCCAAGAGAATCTCGGCCTCGAGATCGACCCTGATCCGCAGTTAGAGCGGAAAGCCGAGGAGACTGCCCAGCGGGTGATGGAAGGGGGTGAACTTGGGATTCAGTGCTTGGGGCAGACGGAAGTCCACGTGCAGCGATCAGAGAAAGGACAGGGATGGTTGTCGTCGGTGAAGGACACGTTATACAGTGATGGCGACGAATCTAAATTATCGCTGACAGACCTCAGTGACACGTCCAGTATTGAGGAGCGTCTCTCTGCGCTCGCGGAGAATCAGAAACAACTCCAGGCCAAAGTCAACTCTTTGTCCACGAAACACGAGGCGACCATCTTCGAAAAGGTAGCTGACGCCGGGACCAGCGAAGCGCTCAAGATCGGGATGACCGAAGCCGGTAAAAAGTCTGGACTTCCCTTCGGCGAATTCCTCGGATCGCTGTCCGGTGCTGCGCTTCAGGCGATCTACAACAATCGCGAGAAGG
The DNA here is from genome assembly GCF_000731985.1 of Natrinema altunense. Taxonomy (GTDB): domain Archaea; phylum Halobacteriota; class Halobacteria; order Halobacteriales; family Natrialbaceae; genus Natrinema; species Natrinema altunense. The sequence goes on along the minus strand of NZ_JNCS01000001.1, from coordinate 793,710 downwards.
TGCTTGGCATTCTCGGGCTCAAATCTGAATCAGTAGCTGATCAAGGGAAGAGTATGGGTGGCAAAAACCCTGGGAGGTAACTAATAATGATGGCTAAATTTGAAGATGATGAGGAAGTTAATGATGGATATACTATTGTATTTGTGAACGATAATAAAAATAAAGAACATGAAATAACATTTGAAAATTTATCTGGTGAAGTTGTCTATCATGGATCTCCAGCTTATCCGGATAATCCAAACAAGCGAACGGGCGAGGAAAACGAGATGGTTGATCAAGCGCAGGAGTACGCCAAGTGGTACGTTGCTCGGAAGACCGAATATGATACTGTCCCGTGGTATCTGCGGAGTGACCAGATCAAGCAGGTCAAAGACGTAGTCGAGAATCTCTCCGACGACGACCTGAAGCGCTACTTCCATCACTACTATCAGCAACTGGCCGGGGCGTATGACGATTCCATCGAACAACCAAACCCGGATCCCGTTCCTGCAGGTGCGGCAATGAACGAGTATCGTGAGCACAAACTCGACGTTTACCTTACCGAGGATGGGAGCACTGTCGACGCTACCTCCGGCGTCCACGTAATGTACTACGCCGACATTAACGATGATCGTATCATTCGTAGCGACGACCCCTATCCGGACCGCAAACCCGATACGCGTCTCGAGCACGTTGTCATCGACATTAACAGGGATCAGTTCCGGGAGTTTCTGATCTATCACCTTCGATGCCAAATTCGGGATAGCTACCTCGCTCGCGGTGAAGAACCACCCGAAGAATATCGCGTTCTCGGTCCGGGAACCGACCACATGATGGTTCGGTGTATGAACCGCGATTCCGTCCCAGATTACCACAACTATAATGCCAGTATCAAGGGCTATCGAGCGGAGGATACGTTCAATGCTGGTGTCTTCGGCCAAATTTTGGGTCTCTTCTAACTTGAACTAGCTACTCTCACACAGATGGTGATACTGCCACAGAACAATTCCGCCCTCGAGATCGACCCTGATCCGCAGTTAGAGCGGGAGGCCGAGGAAACTGCTCAGCAAGTAATGCAGGGTGGCGAGTTGGGAGTTCAACGGATGAGTACAACGGACGTTCATGTCCAGCGGTTGGGGCTGGGCTCGTTGTTCGGTAGTAGTGGGTCCCAGTCTTCGAGTGGCGGCGATAACGGCGGTGCTGAGTTGAATTTTAGAGGGTTCAATGATGGAAATCTCGGGGAGACGATCGCGACGCTGATTCAGAATCAACAGCGGATCATCGAACACATTGGCGGACAGATGGCCGAGGGCGGTCAGTCAGGGGTAGCCGAGGCGGGTGCCCAGGAAGCGTTGAAAATCACCGCTGCGGCAACAGCTACTGAGGCCATGCCGGAGAGCCCAAGTGACGCGATGGAGGCGGTACCGACAACTCTTCAGGAGGCCGAATCGCTCATCGCGGACATTGCGGGCGGCAGTGCGGACCTGATAATCAATGCGGTCAAAACGATGGGCGACCCTCAGCAACTCCAGAGCGTGGCTGGCGAGATTCTCGCGCAGGGCGGGGGTGAAACCCTTCAGTTCATGTGGACGAACGCGCCGAAGGTCGCCGCTGCTGTCACCCTCGCCTATGCGGTCGAGAAAACCGGTGGCGGTCTCATCAAGTACCTCAAACAGAGTGGATCGGACATTGCATCCAAGGTCAAATCCGCCCTTGGTTCGAGCGAGAAAAATAGTAGAACGGAAGGAAAGACTGGATCGAACAACGATTCTACTGGGGTGAGGACGTAATGGAGGCTGAGATAATCGGAGAAAATGAAGATGGAATCGGTGTTGATGTCATAGATAATACTGGTATTACCCACGAAATATCAATTGAAAAGGGGGGATGGGACATAGTTTACCATCAACAAGACGGCTACCCGGACGACCCACCAAAACGGACAAATCGAGAAGACGAGATGGTCGCACAGGCTCGAGAGTACGCCAAGTGGCACGTCTACCGCGAGCGTGAGTACGACACGCTCCCGCCGCGGCGAAATCCCGACCGCATCGCCGCGACGCTAGCGACCGTCCGTGAGATGGACGACGCGGAGTTCGAGCGTCACTTCGGCACACTCGTCCAGCAATTCAGCAGCTACGGCGACGACACGGTCGATCGTCCGATCGAACTCGAGGAGGCCGTTCCACACAACCAGACGGTAATCTACAAGCAGGATGTCTATCTCGATGCGACGATCGAAGACGTTCGCGGGTATCACGAGGAGTTCGCCAACGGTGCTGAGTCCTTCGCGACGGCGGTCGTCGGCAGATTGCAGGAAGCGGGCGTGTTCGGAACGCTTGGTGATCGGCTTGGCGGATTCCTCGAAAGCGACGGGAGTGCCGACGCGGATAGCCAGTCGGTGGAGTTTTCATCTCCCGAGTACTTCCGCCAGTTCGGACCTGATCACATCTCCGAACCGTACTACATGTACCATCGGGGTGACCAGCCCGACCGAACGGTTGGACGAGTCGCGAATCTCGATCGCGAACCCGATACTGTAATCGAGATGATCCCGACAGCCGTGATCGATTCGCTCGAGATATTCCGGGCGTTCCTCGTCCATCATCTACTCTGTCAAATCCGAGACACCTACATCGGGATGGGAGTGGAACCGCCGGTCCCATTCCGGATGCTCGGTACCGGTATTCACAAGTATACGCTCAAATACAAGCACTTCGAGATGTACCCAGAATACTTCGACACGGAAGCTGATATCGACGGCTACGTCTACTACTGACTTCGAAATCGATGGGCACAATGAACTCGTCGGCGGAGCTGCTCCAGCGAGTGAGGGAGGGATCCGGACCGGTTTCCGGTCCGATGATCGGCGATCGCCCTCTCAGTGAACGCCGGGAAGCCGGGCGAAGTTCCCTGAAATCACTCCAGCGGAGTACAACGGCCGGCCGGGACGCGAGTCCAGCCGGGAACACGCAGGTCCCTGACTCCGTCCGAGACGTGATCTCCTCGCGCGGGCGTTCACTGGATACGTCCATCCAGCGGGCGGTCGAAGATCGGATGGGCGATTCACTCGGTGACGTACGGATTCACACCGGCCCGAAAGCCGCTCAGGCGTGTGACCAGATCAACGCGCGGGCGTTCACGGTCGGGAACCACGTCGCGTTCAATGCCGGCGAGTACGACCCGTCGTCGACGGAAGGCCAACACGTGCTCGCTCACGAACTCGCACACGTCCGCCAGCAGACCGGCGGCGCGGTGTCGATGCTTCCCCAAGATGATCTCGGCCTCGAGATCGACCCGGACCCGCAGTTAGAGCGGGAAGCCGAGGAGACCGCCCAGCGGGTGATGGAAGGGGGTGAACTTGGGATTCAGTGCTTGGGGCAGACGGAAGTCCACGTGCAGCGATCAGAGAAAGGACAGGGATGGTTGTCGTCGGTGAAGGACACGTTATACAGCGATGGCGACGAATCTAAATTATCGCTGACAGACCTCAGTGACACGTCCAGTATTGAGGAGCGTCTCTCTGCGCTCGCGGAGAATCAGAAACAACTCCAGGCCAAAGTCAACTCCTTGTCCACGAAACACGAGGCGACCATCTTCGAGAAGGTAGCTGACGCCGGGACCAGCGAAGCGCTCAAGATCGGGATGACCGAAGCCGGTAAAAAGTCTGGACTTCCCTTCGGCGAATTCCTCGGATCGCTGTCCGGTGCTGCACTCCAAGCGATCTACAACAATCGCGAAAAAGTGCTCGAACTTCTCGGGCTCAAATCCGAGGCAAAAAGCGAGATAAAAGACGATACTGGATCGGGTAGTGATCCGACTGGATTGAGAGAATAATGAAGGGTGAGATTATCGGCGAAAATGAAGACGGGATTGGAGTCGATATCAATGATAATACTGGCGTAATTCACAAAATTACGATTGAAAAAGGAAGTTGGGAAATAGTATATCACGAACAAGACGGCTATCCAGATAACGCAGAAAAGCGATCGAGCAACGGCAACGAGATGGTTCGGCAGGCTCGAGACTATGCCAAGTGGTACGTGGCCCAAGAGACCGATCACGACACGGTGCCGTGGTATCTCGACACGGCGAGCCTGAAAGCAATTCGAAACGCAGTCGGGAGTTGTTCGGACGATGCCTTCGAACAGCATTTCGGTGAGTATTATCGCCAGCTCGCTGGTGCGTACAACGACGATATCACTCAACCGCATCCGGATCCGGTTCCTGCCGGGGCAGCGATGAACGAGTACCGCGAGCACAAACTCGACATCTACCTCACTGAAGACCGCGGTGAAATCGATGTGACTTCCGGTGTCCACGTAATGTACTATGCCGGCGTCAACGACGAGCGACTCGTCCGGAGCGACGATCCGTATCCAGCCCGTGAGCCCGACGGGCGCCTCGAGCACGTGGTCATTGATATCGACCGGGATCAGTTCGAGACGTTCCTCGATTACCATCTCCGGTGTCAGATCCGCGATTCATATCTCGCTCGTGGGGAGGAGCCACCCGAGCAGTATCGGGTTCTCGGCCCCGGAACTGATTACATGATGGGGCGGTGTATGACCCGCGATTGTGTTCCGGAGTATCATAATTACAACGCTACTATCGAGGGGTATCGCGCCGAAGACACGTTCAACGCTGGTGTCTTCGGCCAGCTACTGAGTCTCTTTTAACTTGAACAGACTCACACGATCGATCCCACATCACTGGTAATGAGTATCGCTCCAACGAACGCTCGAGCAGTCTCCTCCGGGTCCACGTCGCGTTCAACCCCGGTAAGTCGGTCCGTCTGTTCGAGGCAGCGCGTCTATGAGGCCGTCTCGAGTGCGTCCGTCACCCAGACGCGGTTCGGATCGGCGGTCTCGTCCATCCACTCGACCAGTCGGTTCCGCATGTTTCGCCGCACGTCGACGTATGCAGGGTGGTCGATCAGGTTTTGTAGTTCCGCCGGGTCGGCTTCGAGGTCGTACAGTTCGTCGATATCGGGGCCGTTGTAGACGTACTTGTAGCGGTCAGTGCGGACCATCCGCTGGCTGTAGAGGCCGAACTCGTCGCCGTGATACTGGGCGAACGTCGAGTCACGCCAGTCGTCGCTTTCGGGCGGTTCGCCGCTGTTCTCGAGCACCGGAACGAGGCTCCGGGAGTCGAAACTGTCGGGGGCCGGCACGTCCGCTAGTTCGAGGAAGGTCGCCGCGAGGTCGTGGAGGTGGACCGGGAGGGAACAGGTTGCGCCGCCGTCGGTGACTCCCGGCCAGCGAATCTGTAGCGGAATCCGGTAGGTGTCGTCGTACATCAGGGGCCCCTTGTTGAACTGGCGGTGGCTGCCGGCGAAATCGCCGTGATCGGAGGCGTGGACCACGACCGTTTCCCCGGCGAGTCCCCGTTCGTCGAGGGTCTCGAGGATTCGTTCGAGTTGGTGGTCGATCAGCGTGACGAACCCCCAGTACTTCGCGATCGCTTCGGCCCACGTGTCCCAGTCGAAGTCGGTCACGCCGCGATAGGCGAGGTAGTTCTCGTGGACCTGTGGTTTCCCGTCGTAGGTCTCCGCGTAGCTCGCGGGCGGGTCGATCTCATCGGGATCGTACAGCGACGCGTACGGGTCCGGGACGACGTAGGGGTGGTGCGGGCCGTAGAAGTCCGTCCGGTGGAAGAACGGGCCGTCTTTGTCGCCGTCGGCGTGGGCCTCGATAGCGTCGATCGTCCGCTCCGTGAGAAAGTAGGCTCGCGTGTCCTCAACGTCGACTGCTGTCTTCGCGGCGACGAGCGTCCCGTCGGAGCCGTCTCTCGGATCGTCGCCCGTGTATAGCGCCGCCTCGAGTTCGGCCTCGTCGACGGGGACGCCACACTCTTCGCGGTACTCGCGGAACGCCGCGTCGATGTCGTCGTGGTGGTCGTCGCTGCCGCCCAGATACGAGAAGCCGAAGTCGGCGGGGGTCTGATCGCGGCCGGCGTGCCACTTCCCCGTATAGGTGAGGTCGTAGCCCGCCGCGACGAGTTCCTCCGAGAACGTCGGGAGGTCCGCGGGCAGGTTCGGCTGGATGGCGTCCGGCTCGTGGCAATTGTTCAACATGCCGTGGCCGTGGGGGAACTGCCCGGTCAGCAGCGAGGCGCGGGCGCTCGAGCAGATACTGATCGGCGTGAACGCTCGATCGAACCGGGTCCCGTCGCTCGAGAGCGAGTCGATCGCCGGGGTCTCGACCGGCGGTCCCGCGGGTGCGCTACAGTCGTATCGCTCCTGATCGGTGAGGACGAGGAGGACGTTCGGACGGGTGTCGGCGTCGGCCATCGGGCGAGGTACATCGTCGCCGTAGTTAATGGTGGGACCTGCGGAGGGGATTCAGTGGACCGGCTCGTAAGTCACCCCACTGTGAACCCCATCGTTCATTAGAGCGCCGTTCGAGGGACGACGCGTGCCGAGCGCGTACTGCGGTGAGTGCGAGTGGCAGTGCCGGACCGACGGGACCGAGACGAGCGAACTCAGCCCGGCGATGATCGACCACTTCGTCGAGACCGGTCACTCGCCGGTCGAGCGGTCCGACGCGGGCGAGCGCCTCGCGGACCGCGGTGACGAGCGGGCGTCGGACGAGCGGACGGAACGACCCTCGGCGTCGGAGTCGAATCCCGGCCTCGAGTGACTCAGTCGAAGTCCTCGAACGTCGGCCGCTCGAGATCGCCCGGGAACTCGTCGACTGGGAGTTGCGTCTGGTCGCCCGATGCCATGTCCTTGATCGTTACCTCGTCGTTCGCGAGGTCCTGCTCGCCGACGATGACGACGGTCTCGGCGTTGATCGAGTCGGCGTAATCGAGCTGTGCACCGAACGACCGACCGGCGATGTCGGTCTCGACGACGTGGCCCCGGTCGCGGAGTTCGTGAACGATCCGGGCCGCCTCCGAGCGCGTGTCCCCGATCTGGAGGACGTAGTAATCGGTCGTCACCGACTCCGCGGGCCAGACGCCCGCTCGCTGGCAGAGCAGCGACAGCGTCGCGTGCCCCGGTGCGACGCCGACTGCGGGCGTCGGCTGCCCGCCGAAGCTCTCGATCAGGTCGTCGTAGCGGCCGCCCCCGAAGATCGACCGCGAGACCTCGCCCGCCGAGTCGAAACACTCGAAGACGACGCCGGTGTAGTAGTCCAGCCCACGGGCCGTCTCGAGCGAGATCGTACAGTACTCTCGAGCACCGAAGTCCGCGGCCGCATCAAGGACGTTCCGTAGATTCTCGACCGCTGCCGTCACGCGCTCGGTGTTCGCGAACGCCTCGACTTCGTCGAGGTCCCCGCCCGCGATGAGATCGCCGAACTCGGCGGCCTGCTCGGCGGTCAGTCCGGCGTCGATCAGCAGATCGTGGTACTCCGCTCGCGAGAGCTTGTCCGATTTGTCGACCGCGCGGATCGCCGCCTCCGTGTCGACCTCGGTCTCGTAGCTCTCGAGGACGCCCCCGAGGATGTCCCGGTGGGAGATCCGGAACTCGAAGTGGTCGCCGGTGAGTCCCAGTCCGGTCAGGGCGTCGGCGGCCCACGCGAGGATTTCGGCGTCGGCCTCGGGCTCGGCAGAGCCGAAGATGTCGACGTTGGTCTGATAGAACTCGCGGTAGCGACCCTGCTGGACCTGCTCGTAGCGCCAGAACGGGCGCGTCGAGACCCACTTGATCGGCTTCGACAGCTCCTGTTGTTTCGCGACGACCATCCGGGCGACGGTCGGGGTGAGTTCCGGCGTCAACGTGACGTGGCGGCCGCTCTGGTCCTCGAACGCGTAGAGTTCGTCGACGATGTCGTCGCCGCTCTTGTCGGTCCACATCTCGGCGCGCTCCAGCGCCGGGGTCCCGATCTCGCGGAACCCGTACTCGCGGGCCGTGTCCTCCAACACGTCGATCGCCGCCCGCCTGGCGGACATCTCGCCGGGGTAGAAGTCACGAAAGCCCTTGATCCGGTCGTACATGGAAACCCGTTCGGGGACGGCGAACTTCTATCCTTTCGTTCGGGGGCGGTCGTCCGACCCCGGGTTCGCGGTAGGCCCCAATCCGCAATCGGGGTCGATGACACTGGTCTCGACCCGGACACGGGTTCCCGAGTCGCTACCGGACGTTGGTCACGTACGTCTGTTCGTGATCGGGGAAGTAGTCCGCGATCGCCGCCGGTCCGTCCTCGTCGGCGATGAGCGCGCGGAGTTCGGCCTCGTAATCCGCCCGCTCGATCTCCTCGCTCGGGCCGACGGTCACGTCCAGTCGCGCCTCGACCAGCCGATCCACGGCCGACCGACCGAACCCCGACAGCGGCGCGATGTAGTCGACATCGTGTCGGTCCTCGAGACTCTGTGCTTGTGCCCGCGAAACCGTCGGGACGCGGTCGTCGCGGCGGGTTCCGTCCGCGACGGCATCGAACTCCAGGGCCGCGAGTCGCTCGAGGGCGTGCTGGTGAACCAACTGAATGCCGTTGCGCGGATAGCCGTCCTCGCGAATCCGGTTGACGGCGTCGCGGGCGACCTCCGGGTCACACTCGAGCCGTTCGAACGCGAAGCCGGCGGCCGCGGCCGTCTCGCGGGCGTGTTGCCAGTCGTCGCTGACGCCGAAGTGGGCCGTCAGCAGCGTCACGTCGTAAAACTCCTCGAGCAAGAGTGCGGCCAGCGTCGAGTCCTTGCCGCCGCTGTAGAGCAGTCCGAGCTCCATTACCGGCGCTGAATGTCGAAGCTCTGCGAGTCGGGTTTCAGCTCCTTGAGGAGCTGTTTCATCTTGGCGTCGTCGATCTTGCCCTGAATGCGGCCGCTCCGGGCGAGGCTGACGACCTGGCGCTCGACTTGCTCGCCGAACTGGGGCTTGCTCATCTTGACCGTGTTGAGCCGCTTGCGGGCGTCGTCGGTCAGGTGCTGGCGCAACACGGCTTTCTTCTGGGCCTCGGCCTGCTGCTGGGCCGCTTCCTGGCCGCCCTCGCCCTGGGACTCGGCGCGGTCCTGTAGCTGCTCCATTTTCTTCTGTCGGAGCTCCTCGAGTTTTTCCTCGTCAGGTGAACCACTCATAGTTATACCGTACTTGTCCGGCATGCCGGAAAATGATTACGGACGACGGGAGCGATGGCTCTGGGCGGTGAACCCGACACGAAAACTGGAATCGTCGATTACGCGTATCGCTCGAGTTCCGGACGGTCGAGTTCGTCGAGCACCTGACCGGCGGTGTCGTCGAGCAGGCTCTGTCCCTCGGCGGTGATCCGACGACCCTCGCCCTCGGCGGTCTCGACGAGATCCTCGTCCTCGAGTTGCTGGAGGATGGTCCGGATCAGGTTCTTCGAGCCGTCCGCGCGTTTGTCGGGCGCGACCCGGTAGCGGTTGGAGCCGCCCTTCGCGCCGCCGTACTCCGTCGAGAGTCGCTCGACGCCGACGGGACCGCGGTCGGCGACCTTGCGCAGGAGACTCGCGGCGCGGGTCGCCCAGAAGTCGTCCTGTTCCGGGGGAAGTTCCTTGTCGACGCCGCTCTTGGCGAACGCGCCCCACTCCGGTTCCTCGAGTCGATCCGCGAGATCGTCGGCGAGCGCCTCGATGAGGTCGTCCGCCGGAACGTCGTACATCGTAGCCATTGGCGTGTGATTTCCGTCCGCGGCATTTAAGACCATCGTATCTGTGCAGCCGACGGCAGCCCGGTCCGTTTTTCGCCCTCGAGTCGAAACGGGAGGTATGGACGAACGCGCCGCCCTGCGGCTCCTTTCGGACGAACTCGCGGCGGCCGGCGACGACGCGGCGATCGTCGACGGGCTGGTCGTGACGACCGACATGCTCCACGACCGGACCGATTTCCCGGACGGAACGACCCGCTACACGGCCGGCTGGCGCGCCGTCGGCGCGTCCCTCTCCGACATCGCGGCGATGGGCGGATCGGCCACGGCCGCAGTCGCCGCCTACGCCGCGCCGACCTTCGACCGGGACGAACTGCTCACCTTCGTTCGCGGCGCGAGGGATGTCTGTGAGCACGTCGGTGCCGAGTACGTCGGCGGCGACCTCGACGGCCACGACGAGTTTACCGTGTCGACGACCGCGATCGGCCGCACTGCCGACCCCGTTCGCCGGAGCGGAGCCCGTCCCGGCGATGTCGTCTGCGTGACCGGGACGCTCGGCCGCAGCGGGGCCGCGCTCCGGTTGTTCGATCGGGGCCACATCGACCGGGCGAACGACCTCTTTCGGTTCACGCCCCGAATCGCGACGGGCCGGGCGCTCGCAGCCCACACGAACGCGATGATGGACTCGAGCGACGGACTCGCCCGCTCGCTCCACCAGCTCGCCGAGGCCAGCGACTGCGGCTTCGCGATCGACGCCGACCGGGTTCCGATCGCCGATGCCGTCCACGACGTCACCGACGGTGACGAGGACGCGCTCGAGGTCGCGACGACGTTCGGCGAGGACTTCGAACTCGTCGCGACGCTCCCCGAAGACGCGCTTCCGGCGGTCCGGGAGGCGGCCGATGTCCCGCTGTCAGTGGTCGGGTCGGTTCGCGATGCCGCCGACGGAATAACCATGGACGGCGAGGCGCTTGCGGATCGCGGTTACACGCACGGATAGTCCAGCCGCGGACCGACTCGAGTCGGGGATCGAGCACCGCTCAGTCGACGATCATGACCGGAACCGGCATGAAACAGAGCAGACCGACCCCGAACGTGAGGATCCCGAGGAGGAGTCGACCGGAGCCGAGCTGATCGTCCCGAATCGGGGTTGCCGCTCCCATCGACGCGAACAGGGTCGCCAACAGCCCCCAGAGGATCCAGACGAAGACGGTGTTGATGCTGTACTCCCGAAAATAGTAGAGGTAGCCGGCGAGGGCGAACAGCGCGCCCGGCACGAGCGCTGCGATGGTCTCCTGATAGTCGCCCACCATCGCCCGGAGGATGTGGCCGCCGTCGAGTTGCCCCACCGGAATCAGGTTGAGGAAAGTGACGAACATGCCGACCCAGGCCCCGATGACGACCGGGTTCACTCCCATCGTCGGATCGTTCCGGTACAGCGGTCGATCGAACCCTGCCGCGAGCAACTCGAGTAACGGCGGGTAGCCCAACTCGATCCGGATGGCGTCGGGATTCTGCACGACCGTCTCGGAGACGGCCACGGGCGGCAGGTGGAGCCCGATGACCGTTACGACGACCGTGGCCACGAGGCCGGCTAGTGGCCCGGCGACGCCGATATCGAACAGCGCCTTCCGGTCCGGCATTCGGCCTTTCATCTTGATCACGGCACCCATCGTCCCGATGAGCGTTGGGACCGGGATGAAGTAGGGTAACGAGGCGTCGACCTGGTGGTACCGACTCATGACGTAGTGGCCCATCTCGTGAACGCCGAGAACACCGAGAATCGCCGCAGTAAACGGCCACGCCCGCCAGATTGTAGCCGGGTCCGCGAACGGATCGAGCTGATACCAGAACGCGCCGGCGAACAGCGTCGAACACACCGTCGCGAGCAAGAGCACGAGGTTCGTCCACGGTATCCCGTCGATCCCGACGCTGGTCGGTTCGGCGACGAGCACGTACTCGCCGTGGCGCGTCTCGAGTTCGGCGTCGTAGCCGTGCTCGCGGAACGCCGCCCAGAGCTCTCGCATCACTCGTTCCGGGTGGGTCAACGGGTCGCCGTAGTACACCAGCCGCCCGTCTTCCCGCTGTACCTCGTAGACCGCAAACACCGACTCGATACGATCGATCGGCGGCCCGTCCTCGAGCGAGGGCCCGTCGCGGCCCGCCGTGCCGAATCCGGACCGATCGATGTCCTCCATCATCCGAGGTTCATCGTCGGCAGGTATAAATCGACTGCCGTCGGCAGGCCCGGCCGTTTCTCATCTGTCCGGCTGGACCGAACGGAAAAGGGGACGCGGTAGTATGGAGATATCTGCGGGCGTCGTGCCGACGACGTCGGTGTGCCGGCACGGGAGGCGGGGACCGTCGTCCGAGCGGTTCGGGAGACGTTCGCACGCAGGGAGGGCCGAACGCGCCGATCAGGCGGGTGCGACACGCCACGTGGTCGCGCTCGTGTACGACCACTTCTCGATCTCGAGGTCGTTGACCGAGTCCGAGAGTTTGACCATCATCGCGCCGATCTCCTTGGGGGACATCCCGACATCGTCCGCGATGAACTTGCCTTTGAAGTACATCTCACCGTCTTCGGCACGATCGCGCAGGTAGCGTTTCAGGCGGCGTTCCTTGCTTTCCGTGGAGGAGTGGGCTGTCGTGCTCATCGACAGCCATCCCTTGGTGGGGATATATGTTATAAAGGGTGGATGATTAGCGGCGTTTCGATTGTCTTCAGCGATCTGGGGGGTAAAAGACGTTTTATTCTCGATTAAGAGATTGTTTATCGATCTACGAGAGGGGCGGAGACATTTTAAAACCGGATCTAATACATTATAATCCGCATAATCGACTCGATTCGATTACGATCGTGTTTCCCAACCGTTTCGATGATCGCACGCCACTGCTGGCAGAACGTAACGATCAAGGTCGGTCGTGGACCCAGAACTCGTCCTCGACCGTTACCTCCTTTTTGAACAGTGGGACCTCGTCTTTCAGCCGGTTGATCCCGTCCTCGACGGTCCGAAACGCCTCCTCCCGGTGGCCCGCGAGCACGACGACGAAGACGATGTCCTCGCCGTCCTCGACGATCCCCGTCCGGTGGTAGAGTTCGACCTCGAATACCCCGTCCCGAGTCTCGAGATCGGTCTCGAGGGCCGCCATTCGCTCGTCGGCGACGCCCTCGTACTTCTCGAACTCGAGGTACTGGGTCGGAGCGTCGTCCGCGCTGTCCTTCGCGCGGACCCGGCCCGTGAACGTCGCGATCGCGCCCGCCCGGTCCGCCCGCGGCGATCGTTTGACGCGAGCGACCAGCGACGCGAGGCTCTGGTAGGGCTCGGCCGACTCGAGGGCCGGGACGAGGGCGTCGAGGTCGAGGTCGCCGGGGCCGTCGACGGCAGCGATGACCGTCTCCCCCGCCTCGCGTTCGGCAGCGGCGGCCGATCCCACTGCGATCGAGGGGTACTGCAGGGACGGGACGCCGACGACGACCGCGTACTCGCAGTCGGTCGCCAGGCTCTCGAGCGCGTCGCCGACGGACATCCCCGTCCCCGACGCGGTCCAGTCGCCGTCGACGCCGAGGTCGTAGGTGACGTCGCCCCCGAGCGTCGTCGATTCGCGCGCGCGTGTCCCGTCAGCGATCGTCGCATCGTATCTGACGACGCCGACGCGTCCCCGCTCGGCGAGCCGATCGACGACCCGGTCGACGACCGACTCGAGCGCGCCGTCGTCGGCTCCCGCCTCGCGAACGCCGAGTACGTGCATGTGCGAGCTATGGTCGGGTCGGACTTTGTAGCTGTCGCCGGGCAAGCACCGCGGTCGGCGACCGTGACCCGGAGTTTTGCAACTGGACGGCGAACGTCGCATATGCCCCTCCGCATCGGCTTCACGGGCGACGTGATGCTCGGGCGGCTCGTCGACGACCGCCAGCGCGACCGGCCGGTCGACGCCGTCTGGGGGACCGTCCTCGAGCGCCTTCGCGACCTCGACGGGCTCGTGATCAACCTCGAGTGCGTGCTCTCGACCCGTGGACGGCAGTGGCAACGGACGCACCGGCCGTTTCACTTCCGGGCCGATCCCGACTGGGCGATCCCCGCCCTTGAGCGCGCCGGCGTCGATATCTGTGCGCTGGCGAACAACCACGTGCTCGACTACGAGGAAGTGGCGTTACGGGACACGATCGACGCGCTCGACGACGCCGGGATCGCCCACACGGGTGCGGGAGCGACGATCGACGAGGCGCTCGCACCGGCGGTGCGGACGATCAGCGAAGCGGACGCGGCCGGTGATCCCTCGGTCCCGGCGTCGGACGCGGCACCGGCGACGGGAGACGAGGGTCTCGACATCGCGCTCGTTTCGCTGACGGACAACACGCCGGAGTACGCGGCCGCCGACGATTCGCCGGGGACGGCCCGAATCGAAATCGATACCGATGACTCGGCAACGCGACGGCGCGTTCGCGAGGCGCTCGAGCGCGCCCGAGAGACGAACCCGGACCTGCTGGTCGCCTCGCTACACTGGGGGCCGAACATGGTCACCGAGCCGCCGGAATCGTTCCGGGATTTCGGCCGCTGGTTGGTCGAGAACGGCGTCGACGTGATTCACGGCCACAGCGCCCACGTCGTTCAGGGGGTCGAAAATTACGACGGGAGTCCGATCATCTACGACGCGGGCGACTTCGTCGACGACTACCGGGTCGACAAGGAGGTGCACAACGATCGGAGCTTCCTGTTCGTCCTCACGGTGACACACGACGGCCGACCGGTCGAACTGCGATTGCAGCCGACCGAAATCGACGGCTGTGCGGTCCACGAGGCCGGCCCGGCGGCCGCCGCCTGGGTCCGCGAACGGATGCGAACGCTATCGGCACCGTTCGGGACCGAGTTCGACCGGGACGGCGATGCACTGGTCCTGCCGCTCGAGGAGTGAGATGGACTACGTGCCGAGCGACCGGCAACTCCACGAGCCGCCCGTCGGGTCGCCGCTACCGACTGACGGCGGTCGTCCGAGAGCGGCACCCGGTTTCGCTGGGACGGATGCCGAGCCGGTCGCGCTCGAGGGGTGTGTCACCACGCCGTCCGGGCAGTTGACAACCCTTAAGATAGCAACTCCGCTACACCGGGGTAGTATGAAAGTGGTCGTCTCTATCGGCGGAAGCGTTCTCGTGCCCGAACCCGGCGCGGACCGGGTGGCCGAGCACGCGGCCGTCATCGAAGACCTCATTTCCGAGGGGTGTCGGATCGGTGCCGTCGTCGGGGGCGGCGGCGTCGCCCGCGAGTACATCGGGGCCGCTCGAGACCTCGGGGCGAACGAGATCGAACTCGATCAGTTGGGTATCGATGTCACGCGACTCAACGCGCGGCTGCTCATCGCCGCACTGAGCGAGGAGTCCGTGACCGCGCCGGCGCTGGATTACGAGGAGGCCAGCGAGGCGCTTCGGCGGGACGACATCTGTATTATGGGCGGCGTCGCGCCGGCCCAGACGACCGACGCGGTCGGGGCCGCCCTCGCGGAGTACATCGACGCCGACCTGCTGATCTACGCGACGAGCGTTCCTGGCGTCTACAGCGCCGATCCGAACGAGGACGCCGACGCGACCAAACACGACCGCCTCTCCGCGACGGCCCTGGTCGACGCCATCGCCGGCCTCGAGATGAACGCCGGAGCTTCGGCACCCGTCGACCTGCTGGCGGCCAAGATCATCGAACGCTCCGGGATGCGGACGATCGTACTCGACGGCACCGATCCCGACCGGATCGCCCGCGCCGTTCGCCACGGTGATCACGAGGGAACGGACATCGTTCCGGAGGGTGCCGGCGCGGAACCGACCTACTGGGCGAGCGACGAACGATGAGTGGCGACGGCGACGCCGACGCGGAAACGGAACCCGTCACGGAATCGGAGGCGATCAGCCCGTACACCCTCCAGCGCGAGGAAGCGAGCGAAACGCGACACGCGTTCTGGGCGGATACCGTCGCGGACCGGATCGCAAACCGAGAGCCGGACGAGCCGATCGTCGTCAAGGGCGGTATCTCGCCGTCGGGCGTTCCCCATCTGGGCAACGTCAACGAGATCATGCGCGGCTACTTCGTCGCCGAAGTGCTTCGGGATCGGGACTACGAGGTCCGGCAGGTCTTCACCGCCGACGACCGCGACCCCCTCCGGAAGCTCCCGCGAACCCTCTGTGACCTCGAGGGGAACCTGGTCGACCTCGGCGAGGTCGACGCCGGCGCGCTCGGTCGCAACCTCGGCGCGCCCTACACCGACATCCCGGACCCGTTCGGTTGCTGTGAGTCCTACGGCGACCACTTCTCGACGATCATTCAGGACAGCGCCGACGCGATCGGCGCGCCGATCGAGCTCGTCTCGAACACGGACCTGTACGAGTCCGGCGAATTCGAGGCCGTGACCCGCTTCGTCCTCGAGCATCGGGATCGCGCACGCGACGTTCTCTCGCAGTACCAGGACAAGGTCGATGCGAACGCCGACTACGTCCCGTTCAATCCGATCTGCGAGGAGTGTGGCAAGCTCACCGAGACGGTGACGAGCGTCGATCTCGATGCGGGAGAAGCCGGCACCGTCGACTACCGCTGTACCGACATGGACGCCGGCGATCGGACCATCGATGGCTGTGGCCACGAGGGCACCGCCACGCTGCGCGAGGGGAAACTCCCCTGGCGCTTCGAGTGGCCCGCCCAGTGGCAGCTGCTGGGCGTCGATTTCGAACCCTTCGGAAAGGACCACGCCGAGGGTTCGTGGCCCAGCGGCCAGGACGTCGCGCGAAACGTCCTCGAGATCGAGCCGCCGGTGCCGATGGTCTACGAGTGGTTCACCCTCGACGGCGAGCCCTTCTCCTCTTCCGAAGGGAACGTCATCCTCGTCTCGGACGTGCTCGAGTTGCTCGAGCCCGACGTGCTGCGCTACTTCTTCGCGAAGGACCCAGCGAAGGCCCGGGACTTCAGCATCGAGCGCCTCGACCAGCTGGTCGACGAGTTCGACCGGCTCGAGGCGACCTACTTCGGCGAGATCGATGCCAGCGAGGACGAACAGGCCTTCGCCGATCGCGTCTACCCCTTCGTGGTCGAGGAGCCACGCGAAAAGCGGATTCGGCTTCCCTATACCTTCGCCGCGGTACTCGGGATGACCGACGATCCCGACCTGCGCGAGGAGATCGCGCGCCGCGAGGGCCACATCCCCGACGACGCGCCCGAGTGGGCCGTGGCGGGTGCGCTCGAGCGGGTCGAGCAGGCCCGCAACTGGGCGCGCCGGACGGGCAACGAGTTCGATTACGAACTCAAGCGAACCGAGATTCCGGCGCACGACTTCGACGCGGAGACCGAAGCCGCGCTCGCGGACCTAGCCGACTTCATCGAGGCGGGTCACGACCCCGAGGAGATCCAGGGCGAGATCTACGAGGCCGCGAAGCGCCACGACGTCGACACCGGCGACTTCTTCGCGGCGGGCTACCGGCTGTTCTTCGACGAGGAGCAGGGGCCGAAGCTCGGTCCGTTCCTCGCGAAGGTCGATCGGGCGTTCGTCGTCGGACGACTGCGCCGGGAGCGGTGAGCGGACTCGAACGGCCGGCCGGATAGACAAAAGTCATTTGAGAACGCCGCCCGGAGATAGTATCGATGGACCACGGCTCTCTCGCTGTCGTCTCGCCGCCCGCAATCTACGGGTCGGAACTCCTGACGTGGGTTCTGATCGGTCTCCTCCTCTACTGGATCGCGGTAATCGGGCTCCGAAACGGTGGATATCTCCCGGAGTACATCGGGACTCAGGGGCCGATCCTCACGTTCCACACGAAACGCGGGCGGGTGCTTCTGGACCGGCTCGCGCGACCGAAGCGCTTCTGGCGGGCGTGGTCGAACTTCGGCGTCGGAATCGCGCTCGTCGTGATGATCAGCATGTTCGCCGTTCTGATTCGCGTAGCGGTGATCGCGCTCTCGTCGCCACAGTCGGCGAGCTCCCCCGCTAGACAGCCCCACAACGTGCTCGTCATTCCCGGTGTCAACGACTTTCTGCCGTTGTCGGCAACGCCCGGCATCGTCTTCGGGCTGCTCGTCGGCCTCGTCGTCCACGAAGGGGGCCACGGACTGCTCTGTCGCGTCGAGGACATCGATATCGACTCGATGGGCGTCGCGATGCTCGCGTTCCTCCCCATCGGCGCGTTTGTCGAACCCGATCAGGAGAGCAGCAAGTCCGCCTCCCGGGGCGGCCAGACCAGAATGTTCGCCGCCGGCGTCACAAACAACTTCGCGATCACGCTGCTGGCGTTCGCCCTCCTGTTCGGCCCCATCGTCGGCGCGATCGGGGTCGCACCCGGAGCCGCCGTCGGCGGCGTCGCCCCCGACTCGCCCGCGGCCGATGCCGGGATCGAGCCGAACGACCGCATTACCGCGATCAACGGCACCGCAGTCGAGGGCAACGACGACCTCGCGACCCGACTCGAGGCCGTCGACAGCGAGCAGGTCACCGTCGAACTCAACGGCGAGCGGACGGTCCCCGTCGATCGATCCCTGCTCGTGTCCACCGCGATGGAAAACGGCCCGACGGGACTCTCCGTCGGTGACAAGATCCGCGCGGTCGACGGCCAAACCGTCGCGACCGAACGCGGCTTCTACGACGCCGTCGGCGACAGCGAGCGGGTCACGCTGACGATCGAACCCGCGGACGATACGGCCGACGACCGGGTCGAGCGCGAGGTACCCGTCGGTGCGGCGGTCTCGGTCGCCGCTGACGGCCCCCTCGAGCACGAGGCCGGCCCGA
Source organism: Natrinema altunense (assembly GCF_000731985.1). Lineage (GTDB taxonomy): Archaea > Halobacteriota > Halobacteria > Halobacteriales > Natrialbaceae > Natrinema > Natrinema altunense. The sequence goes on along the minus strand of NZ_JNCS01000001.1, from coordinate 775,429 downwards.
CCGACGAGACCATGGTGATCACCCGCTTCGACGGCGAGCGGATCCAGAACTACGGTGATCTCGCCGCCCTGCTCGAGGACAGCGAGCCCGACCAACGAGTCTCGGTCGCGGGCTACGTCGGCGACGAACGCCGGACGTACACCGTCACGCTCGACGAGCACCCGCGGGAGAACAGCGGGTTCCTCGGCATTCAGCCCGTGCCGGGCATGTCCGGCGTCGCGGTGAACGATATCGGCGTCCAACTCTACCCCGCGGATGAGTATCTGGGGCTGCTCGGGGGCGACGGCGAGACGCGGTTCGGCCCGATTACCGAGAGCTTCCTCGGGAAGATCGGGGTCGCGCTTATGCTGCCGGTCATCGGCGTCAGCGGCGCGATGCCGTTCAATTTCGCCGGCTTCACCGGCGGGGTGCAGAACTTCTATCAGGCCCAGGGGATGCTCGGTGCGTTCGGCGACGGCACCGTCTTCCTCCTCGCGAACCTGCTGTTCTGGACCGGCTGGATCAACGTCCAACTGGGCTTTTTCAACTGTATTCCGGCGTTCCCGCTCGACGGCGGGCACATCCTCCGGACGAGCACCGAAGCGATCGTCTCCCGGCTCCCGATCGACGCGACCCGCGGGATGGTCCGGACGGTGACGACGGCGATCGGAGTGACGATGCTCGTGAGCTTCGTCCTCCTATTGTTCGGACCACAACTGCTGGGGTGAGAAACGACCGCGGCGGCGAGCTACGAGTCGTCAGAATCGAGCCCGTGGCGATCGGAGAACTCCTCGTGAGTCTCCTCGATGCGCTCGAACTCGGTATCGAAGTAGTGTTCGTAGTGGCGGGCGACCTGTTCGACGACCCAGCGGCTGAACTCCTCGTCGAAGCACCACTCACACTCTTTCTCCGGAATGTCGAACCGGTCGTCCGTCGAGAAAGCCGCGTAGACGTGGAAAAAACCGAGGATGACGTCGGCGAAGTCCCGAGCCTTCTCCGGCCCGCTCTCGCGGCGGTCCTCGAGTTCCGCAATCCCGTCGTCGGTGAGTTCGAAGTATTTTCGGTCCGGTTCGTCTTTGCGTTCGATGCGCTCGGCCCACCCCTTCTCCTCGAATTTATAGAGGATCGGATACACCGAGCCGTAGGACGGTTCCCAGTGACCGCCGCTGAGATCCCGGATCTCCTTGAGGATCTCGTAGCCGTATCGCGGCTTCTCCTCGAGGAGTTCGAGGACGATATAGGCGATGAGTCCTTTCGGCGGCCCACTCTTCCGCATATGGCTGGTCAGTTATACGGATAGCGCTAAAGGGTTTCGGTCACGTCCGCACGCGATGAGTCTGGGCCGGGCGCTCCGGGCACGGAGCCGAGTCCGTCGATGGACGGGAGCGGGGCGAAACCCGGCCCTTCTTGGCGTCTCCGTCCCAACCCGCACCCATGGAACGACGACGACCGCCACAGACCGAAGAGGGTTGGTACGTCCTACACGACTTCCGGTCGATCGACTGGGACGCCTGGCGAAACGCGCCCGAACGGCGCCGTTCGCAGGCGATCGACGACGGCATCGACTATCTGACCGCCTGTGAGGCCGTCGACGACGCGGAGGCCGGTGACTCGGCTACGTTCTCGGTGCTCGGTCACAAGGCCGACCTGCTCGTCCTTCACTTGCGGCCGACGCTCGCCGATATCGATACGCTCGAGCGCCGGTTCGAGCACACCGCGCTCGCCGAGTTCACCGAGCGGGCCGACTCCTACCTCTCGGTGACGGAGGTTTCCGGGTATATGTCCGAGGACTACTTCGACGAGGACAGCGAGGTCGAAGACGCCGCCCTCGAGCGCTACATCGAGTCGCGGCTCAAACCCGAGATTCCCGACAGCGACTTCCTGAGTTTCTATCCGATGAGCAAGCGCCGCGGCCCCGACCACAACTGGTACGAACTCCCCTTCGACGAGCGGGCCGACTACCTCGCGAACCACGGCGAGATCGGCAAGGACTACGCCGGCCGCGTCACGCAGATCATCTCCGGCAGCGTCGGCCTCGACGACTTCGAGTGGGGCGTGACGCTGTTCGGCGACGATCCGACGGACGTGAAGGAACTGCTTTACGAGATGCGCTTTGACCCCTCGAGTTCCCGCTTCGCCGAGTTCGGTCGGTTCCTCTCGGCTCGCCGGTTCCCGCCCGCGGATCTCGCGACCTTCCTCGCCGGCGAACGCGTTCCGGCCGAGGGTGACGAGGCCCATCACCACGGCGGCGGCGACACTGAGGGACACCACGGCGGGTCCGGCGGTCATCACCACGGCGACGACTCGGGATCGGGCCACGGCGACGAGAGCGCGGGCATCCGCGACGAACTCGAGGACGAGGGCATCTACGCGGGCCAGCCCCACGGCGAGGACGTCCACGCGGTCGTCCTCTACTCGGCGGCCGACGCCGACGACCTGTTCGAAGAGGTCGACGGCTACCGGGAGAACTTCGATCACTACGATACTCACGTGAAGACGGCGGTCTACGAGGCCCAAGACGCGGACAGCGAAACCGCCGTCGTCAGCCTCTGGGACACCGAACGGGCCGCGAATACGGCTGCCGGGTTCCTCGCCGAGTTGCCCGATGTCGTCCGACAGGCCGGTGACGACGAGGACGATTCGTGGGGGACGATGGGGATGTTCTACACGGTCAAGCCGGAGCATCGCGGCGACTTCGTCGGGACCTTCGACGACGTCGGCGGCGTCCTCGCCGACATGGACGGCCACCGCAAGACCGACCTATTGGTCAACCGCGAGGACGAAAACGACATGTTCATCGCCAGCCGCTGGGACTCCCGGGAGGACGCCATGGCCTTTTTCCGGAGCGACGCCTTCTCGGAGACCGTCGAGTTCGGGCGGGACGTCCTCGCGGACCGGCCGCGACACGTCTTCCTGGCTTGAAGACCGGTCGCAGTCTTTTCCGCTACACGCGGCCGTCATAGGAGTGGGCCAGTCTCACCGGTACCGACACGGGTTGATCGGTCCCGTTCATAGGGCGGGTCGATGAGTACGACGCAGGAGTCGTTACCGCGACGAACCTGGAGCCAGTATCGCTCGATTCCGATCATCTACCGTATCGCGGTCGCGTTCGTCCTCGGGACCGCACTCGGGGCCATTGCCGGCGAACGCGCCGGCGTTCTCAGCCCGCTGGGTGATCTCTTCTTGCGGTTGCTCGAGATGCTGATCATCCCGTTGATCGTCTTTACGCTGCTCGGCGGGATGCGCAAGTTGACGCCGTCGAAACTCGGGAAAGTCGGCGGCTTGACCGTCGCACTCTACGCCGCGACGACGACGATCGCGGCCCTGATCGGCCTCGCGGTCGCGAACCTGTTCGATCCCGGAACGGCCGTGGAGTTCACCGGTGGCGAGGCCCAGCAGGCCGAACCGCCGACCGTCTCCGAGGTCGTCCTGGGAATCGTTCCCGAGAACCCGCTGGCCGCGATGGTCGACGGCGAGATTCTCGCGACCATCTTCGTCGTCGTCGTCTTCGGGTTGGCGTTGACGATCGTCCGCGAGTCGACGACCGAGGAGCCGATCGAAGACGCGATCGACGGCTTCTTCGCGTTCGTCGATGCGGGCACCGAAGCCCTGTTCAAGATCGTCTGGGGCGTCATGGAGTACGGCGTCGTCGGCGTCTTCGCGCTGATGGCCGCCGCGATCGGCACCGAGGGACTCGGCGCGATCGTTCAGTTGGGCGCACTCGTCGGGGTCATCGCGATCGGAATCGCGATCCACATGACCGTGACCTACCTCGGCGTGATGACCGTCGGCATCCTCGGACAGTCGCCGGTGGCCTTCCTCAGCGGCGCGAAAGACGCAATGGTGACCGCGTTCACGATCCGCTCCTCGAGCGGGACGCTGCCGGTGACGATCACTGACGCCGAAACGAACCTGCGGATCGACGAATCGGTCTACGGCTTCGGCCTCCCGCTCGGGGCGACGATCAACATGGACGGGGCGGCGATCAGACAGGCCGTGACGGTGGTATTTGCCGCTAACATGGTCGGGGTCTCCCTCAGTCTCGGCGATCAGGTGCTCGTTCTCGCGACCGTGATCCTGATCAGTATCGGCACCGCCGGTGTCCCCGGTGCGGGATTGATCATGCTCACCGTCATCCTGAACGCCGTGGGCTTGCCCCTCGAGATCGTCGGCTTCGTCGCGGGCGTCGACCCGATCCTCGGCCGGATCGCGACGACGAACAACGTGACCGGCGACCTCGCCGTCGCTTCCGTCGTCGGCAAGTGGACCGACGGGATCGACCTCACGGAGGGCGTCTGGGCCGACGGCTCCCGGTCGAGCAGCGAGGGCGGGGACCGGGCCACGGCCGGCGACTGAACGCGGGTCGCCGGCCGCTTTGCGGTCTGCGATCGTGTCGTCCGGCCGTCTCAGTGCGCGTCCGAGCCGCTCGTCTCGTCGTAGAAGAAGTAGGCGGCGATCCCAGCTAGCCCGAACGCGAGCGTCACGACCGGCCACGGTCCGGCGTCGCGATCGGTCAGCGACGCGTGTGCGGTCACGACGATCGTAAACCCGACGTGGGCGGCGAGCGTGGCGGCGACAAACGCCTGTGGCTCCATGACTCGAGGGATTCGACGCGGCGATCAAAGCCGTTACGAAGGTGATCGACCGTCGACGACGCACATCGGAGCCGCGGCCGAGAAGACGGGACACCGCACTCGCGGCGAGTCGCCCGCCCCACCGGACGCGCACGAGAAGCGTCGGCCGAATGCCGTGAGACGGGCCGAGCGAGCGGGCCGACGACCGACCCGGGGAGCGGCAGCGCTCATGGACTGGATACCGAGTGCAGTCGCGGAGCGACCGCACGCAGAGCAAAGAGTCGGCGCCTAGAAGTCGTGATCCGGATCGTCCTCGACTTTACGCTTCATCGACTCGCGACGGGACTTGGCGTCGCGGCCGGTCGCTTCGAGCAGGAAATCGTTTTTCGCGTCGACGGCATCGCCGGCGGCCTCGAGTTCGTCGGGGCCGAGTTCGGTGGGGTCGCGCTCGTGGAACTCGACGCCGAGTTTGTCCTTCTTGCCGGAGTATTCGACGGTCCCGGCGATGATCTTCTCGAAGACCGGATTGGTCGGCTCGCCGATGACGTACAGGTTGCTTCCCTTGTACTCCTCGGTATCCGTGATCGAGCCGAAGTAGTCCTCGATCGTGGCCTCCATATCCGGAATTCGTTCCTCGAGATATTCACCGCGACGCATCTTGTACTCCTTCATGGCTCGAAGAAACACGGCGGAGTGTTTACCTCTTTTCATAGCCGACGTTTCGCGCGTCTGACGCGTTCTCGAACCCGGAGACCGCCGATACCGGTCGTTGTCGGTCGGGAACCGATCGGCACGGAGCGGGGCTATCGGTGAGCGCTCGAGGGGCCCGGAAGCCGACGCGGGAACGCGAGGAATCGGTCGACAACGTGCCGACCGGCGCTTCTATCGTCGTTCGCGCTCGCTGAGGTACCCCTTCCGACAGTCGGGGCAGATGTCGCCGGTGCGAAGCGATTCCCGATCGCCGGCGGAGACGTAGTCACACCGCGGGCAGTAGAGTTCGGTCGGGATGTCGTCGGACGCGCCGTCGCTTTCGGCGGGCGTCGGCGCGGACGCGGCGCGCTCGATTCCGGTTCCCGGGTCGGGATCGGGCGCGGGCTCGGCGTCGCCTCGGACGTCCGTCGGCGGGTCCGCAGTCACCGACCGGGCGTCGGCCGCAGCCGCAGTCGCCCCGTCGGGCCCGGTCTCGCCGCCTGCCTGGACACCCCCAACGGGGTCGTCGGTGTCGAGGAGGACGGCATCATCGTCGATCTCGTCCGGCTCGGGGGTGTCAGTGTCGGACACCGTCTCACCGTCGGCCGGGTCGTCCGGCCAGTTGGTCGGATCGGATTCGCCATCGACCGGCGGGCCGACGTCGTCCGAATCGGGCCACTCGCCGTGGTCGCGGTCCCGGTCCCGATCCGTCGCGGGTTCGTCCTCGAGAATCTCGCCGTCGTCAGTGACCGGCTCGCCGTGCTCGTCGGTGGGCAGGTCGATCTCGGCCGTGTCGTCGTCGGCCTCGAGACCGCCGGCCGTCCCGGCAGTCGCTGTTCCCGGGTTCGGATCGGACGGATCGGCTGTCGGGCTCGCGGACGGTTCCGTCCCCGGCACCCCCGTCTCGGACGCATCCGACCCGGCGTCGTCGGCGTCGATGAGTTCGGCGTCGTCACCGTCGGGCGACGCGACCGTGTCCGCCGGGTCGGCGACTTCGGGACCCGAGGCCGACGCCGCATCGGGCGCATCCGTCGCGTCGGACTCGAGTGGTGGTTCGGGCGGTTCGGTATCGGGCTCGTCGGGGACCGAGTCGGCGTCCGTTCCGGCGAAGAGGCTGGTCACTTCGGTGTTTTCGCTGATGACGTTACGGTCGCCACAGCGGGCACACTCCTCGTACTCCTGGACGGTTACGACGACCTCGCTGCCCCGTTCTTCGCGCTCGCGTTCGACTTCGGAGTCCCCGTAGTCGTGTCCGAGCAACGAACATCGAAGGGCCATTGTCCCACCGTACCCAGTCATACCATAAAAAACGTGTTGCCTGATGGACTGTCACGACGACCGAACGGTGATGACGCGTCCCGTCGGCTGTGTCACCGGGTCGGATCGGGCGAGTGTTCTCCGCGGGCCTCCGTCGGTGCTCGCGACGCCGGTGGTCTCGAACCGGCGGAACGACAAACGTCAAATCCCAGGTGGTCGAATACACACGTAGATGAGAGCAAAGCGGGAGTACCGGAACCGGGAACGGACGGAGGTGGCGGTACTCGACGCGCTGGTCGATCGCGCCGACGACGGGATGTCCGTCTTCGAGCTCCGCGCGGCCGTCGAGGTCGACATCGACGAACTCGAGGACGCCCTCTCGACGCTCAAGGAGGACGACCTGATCGTCGTCGACTCGGGGTCGGAGACGGTGATCAAGCCCGCCGAACGCGTGGTTCCCGAGACGCCGTCCGAGGAAGACGAGGAGCAATCGATCGGGGACTGGCTCCGCGAGCGGCTGCCCTTTTGAATCGAAACGCCTGATACGCTCAGGCCCCAGGGGATACGCATGAGCGTCATCGAGTCTATCCACGAGGACCACGGGGCGACGTTCGGCGAGCGCGCCGATCGGCGGGTCGTCGAACACTACGGACGGCCGGCGCGTACCCACCGGGCGGTGCGCAACGGCGTCGGCCTGCTCGAGCAGGCCTACGGCGTGATCGTCGTGGAGGGCGACGACCGCGTCGAGTACGTCGATAACGTCGTCTCGAACCGGGTCCCCGCGACGGACGGACAGGGTTGTTACGCGCTCGTCCTCGATCCCCAGGGCGGGATCGACGTGGAACTCTACATCTACAACGCGGGCGAGCGACTCCTGCTTTTCACCCAGCCCGAAACCGCCGCCCCCCTCGCCGAGGAGTGGTCGGACAAGGTGTTCATTCAGGACGTGGAGATCCGCGTCGCGACCGACGACTACGCGGTCTTCGGCATTCACGGCCCGCAGGCCACCGAGAAGATCGCCAGCGTCCTCAACGGAGCCGGCTCACCGGACGAGCGGTACTCGTTCGTCCGCGGGACGATGGGCGACGTGGGCGTCTCCGTCATCCGCACCGACGCGCTCACCGGCGAGGAGAGCTACGAAGTGATCTGTGCCGCCGCCGACGCTGCGGCCGTCCACGACACGCTGCTCAACCAGGGGTTGAACGCCGCACCCTTCGGCTATCGGACCGTCGACAGTCTCGCGCTCGAGGCCGGATCGCCGCTCTTTCACACCGAACTCGAGGGAACGCTCCCGAACGTGCTCGGCCTCCGGAACGCACTGGACTTCGAGAAAGGCTGTTACGTCGGTCAGGAAGTGGTCTCCCGCGTCGAGAACCGCGGCCAGCCCAGCCGACGACTCGTCGGGCTCACCCTCGACGGCGAGGCCGTGCCCGAGTCCGGCGCGGCCGTCTTCGACGGCGACGCGTCGGTTGGCAACGTAACCCGCGCCGGCGAGAGCCCGCTGCTCGGCGACGTCATCGCGCTCGCGATCGTCGACTACGATCTCGCAAGCGACGAGGTGACGGTTCGAGTCGACGGCACGGAGGTGGCTGCGACGCGGACGGGGCTGCCGTTCGTCGAGGGGTCCGATCGATCGGACCGGTTGCCGACGTATCAGTAATCGGCCGCGCGGTCGGTCACGCCACGCGGCGTCCGAGCGGTCGCGTCAGGCCCCCGGGTCCTTGATCTGTGGTAACCCCGCCGTCACCAACCGGCGAAGCAACACCACGATCCCGTTTTCGAGGCCGCGAGCGAAGACCGCCTGCTCGTTCGCGTCGCTACCGGCGGTGTTGGGGTAGTAGGAGCCGACCAGCAGCGTTTCGCGGTCGACGAGTAGGATTCGGCTGATCGCGACTTCGTCGTCGCGTTCGATCCCAGTGAGCCAGTCGAGGCCGGTCTCGAACACGTGCGTCGTGGAGAGTCGGTCCCCGAGCGTCTCCGTGACCGCGTCCGTCCGGCCACCCAAAACGAGCGAGATGTCCCGGTCCGCCGCCGCCTGCAAGCCGTCGAACAGCGGCTCGGACAGGATATCCTCGTCGACGACGATGAGTGCGATCTCGGATTCGGCTTCGTCGATGAGTTCGATCGTCCGCGACTCGATCGCCTCGTGACCGGTGAGCGACCAGACCTCCTGGACCTGCTCGTCCTCGTCGGCTTCCCGGACGTCCGTGTTCCTGAGATGCGTCTCGAGCGTCTCGATCCGGTTGTCGTACTTCTGCCGAAGCGTCTGTGTCGCCTCGTCGATGCTGACGGCGCGATACACCTGGGGGCTCGTGTGCTGGACTTCGACCAGCCCCTGGGACTCGAGGACGCGAATGGCGTCGTACACCCTGGTTCGCGGAACGTCGGAGATTTCGTGTATCTCCTTTGCAGTCCCGCTCGGAAGTTTGTTCAACGCCATAAAGCAGCGTGCTTCGTACTCCTGTAGCCCGAGGTCCTGTAACAGGCTAATCGCCTCTCTGGTAGTAGTATCCTCTGTCATGGCCCAACCACGAATTCGGATATCCGAACACGCAGAGTAGGGTATGCGGATGGAAAAGCATTCGTGTCTTACTTTCCTGTCACGAGCGGGCGCTTGAAACGCTCGCTCAGCCGAATTGTGTTCACTCAGATCATCACACAAGCTACTTGGGCATCGGTTGGATATGAGTGAGTGGCGAGCCCTGTTTGGCCCAACCACGACGGGGCTCGTCCGTTTCGAGACCGACGAGTGGGATCGCCGCCGGACGAAACCGAATCGTTGAGCCATAGTAGCCGCTGCCGGTCACGGTCCGGGGCGGATCGAGGGTCGCACGATCGATTCCGAGTTGTTCAAACCCTTCGTCGTGTTATCCAGCGATATGGACAACGACGATTCGTACGATCACGTCGTTCCTGGGAGCGACGAGGAACTGAGTACCCCGGACGTTCGCGGCTACGACTTTCGAGGGGAGTTCGACTTCGGGGAACTGCTCGAGTCCTACGCCACGACGGGCTTCCAGGCGACACAGCTCGCGGAGGCCATCGATATCGCCGAACGCATGCAGGAGGCAGACGCCACGGTCTATCTCACGTGTACCTCGAACATCATCTCGTCCGGGCTCCGCGAGACCGTCGCGTATCTCGTGCGGGAAGGGTACGTAGACGTTCTCATCACGACGTCCGGCTCGCTCACTGAGGACGTCATCAAGACGGCGAAACCGTTCAAGATGGGCGAGTGGGACGCGGACGAAGCGGCCCTTCGGGAGCGTGGGATCAACCGACTCGGGAACATCTTCGTCCCCTCCGATCGATACGTGTGGCTCGAGGAGTATCTGTACGATTTCTTCGACGACTTCTTCGCGGAGCAGAAAGTCCGGACGCCGACAGCGTTCGCGCGCGAATTAGGGGAAACGCTCGACGACGAGGATTCGGTGTTGAAGCAAGCGGCGGACAACGACGTGCCGGTGTACTGTCCGGCGTTGACCGACGCCGAAGTCGGGAACTTCCTCTACTACTACCGTCAGGGGTACGATTCCGACGTCGGAATCGAGATCCTCGACGACTACGATTCCCTGATCGAAGACGGTCTGTTGGCGGAGACGACCGGCCTCATCGCCGTTGGTGGTGGAGTCCCAAAGCATCACGCGATCATGACGAATCTCTTCCGTGGCGGGGCCGACTACGTCGTCTATATTTCAACCGGAATGGAGGGAGATGGCTCGCTGTCGGGTGCGCCGCCGAACGAGGCCGTCTCGTGGGGAAAAATCAAAGAAAAGCGGACGAATTATACGCAGGTCGAAGCGGAAGCGACGCTCGTGTTCCCGCTTCTGGTGGCGGGCGCATTTACGGCGTGAGGTCCGGATAACGCTGCTGATTCGGCGAGACACGGTTCAGTAACACACGAGTCGGTGCGATCGAACTCGGTGCTCGTTGGCTGGATTCCTGTTCGCGAACACCGACACAGAACCGACTGCGCGCCTCGAGAAGCGGCGCGAGTTCCGCGCCGAGGTGTGTGAGCGCCACGGTGCCGACGCAGTACTCGAGTCGAGCACCGCCGGAGAGTGTATAAAGCCGCCAGTGGGACAGGCCAACGGCTACCCGATCGTCACCGCGAGGTGGAGTCGATATGCAATTCGAGCAGCCGTCCCGGGACACGGCGGCAGTCTGGAACGGCACGGTGCCGAACGCGATCGACGCGCGCGTACTCGGGATGGTCGTGGTGACGGCCGGGCTCGCCGCCTCGATAAACGTCCCCTACGGCGGCCTGCCGATGGCGGTCGCGGCGTTCGCGCTGCTGACGGGTGGCGGCGTCGCCTGTCACCTGCTCGGCGAACGGAAGCTCCGGCAGCTCACCGACGACCTCGTCGCCTGGTGGAGCGCGGCCGGTGGGGAGATCGAGGCCGTCACCCGATCGTCGAACGGCATGCGGACCGAGTGGCGCGTCCACACGCCCGACGGTGAGATCGTCGTCGGCGGCGTCGCACTGGTTCCGATCACCCGGTTGTCCGTCGAGTGGCAGGGAATCAGCGATACGATGGCCGCCGGCGAGGCGGCGGCGAACATCGACCGACTCGCCGAAACGCTCTACCGGGAAATCTTCGAGTTCGGGTCGAATTCGTAAGCCGCCGTCCCGGAACGCACGGGTATTCGACGGCGAGACCCGCGGCGTAACTGCGCCGTCGGTTCCGCTCTCGCCCTCCCGACCGGTCGGCGATCGTCTCCCGAGGGCCGACCCGCCTTCACTCGAACAACTCCTCGTGGCGCTGTGCCAGGTTCGTGTATTCGCCGGCGGAGAACTCCTCGAGGATCGCTCCCGCGTCGATCCCCGTTTCCTCGAGTGGCGTGACTCGAGCGGGAACGCCGCGGACGAACGACTCCGGCGGGATGGCGTAGTCGTCGGGGACGACGGTCCCAGCGGCGACGATGCTTCCGCTGCCGATCGTCACGTCGGTGTTGATCGTCGCGTTGAACCCGACCAGCGACCGTTCTTCGACGGTCGTTTCGTTGAGCACGGCCCCGTGGCCGACCATCACTTCGTCGCCGAGTCGTGACGCGTGAATCGTCGCGTTGTCCCCGACGTGTGTCTCCCGACCGATACGGACTGGGCCGATGTCACCACGGCAGACGACGCCGGGCCAGACGCTCGCGTCGGCCTCGACCGCCACGTCGCCGACGAGGGTCGCCTCCCGGCTCACTCGCGCCGCGTCGTCGACCGTCGGTTGATCCCCTTCGAACTCGTAGCGTCTGCTGTCGACCATAGCCTGACACACCACCGCTGCGGGCATAATACCGGATCACGATGACCGTGACAGTCACGCTCGAGCGGGAGGAACCCGGATCGAACCGCCGCGATCTGCCACTCTTGAATCCATTATGTACCATCTAATGGGTTTCAGTGGCTTGCAAGCCCGTCGCTTATGCCGTATCGAGTCGGACCAGTAGCCGAACAGATGGCCCGATCGGACTCCCCCATTCGAACGATGTTCGACGCACAGCGGACCGCGGTCGAACAGAGTCAGCAGTTGCTCGAGCAAGGCATGGCTACCCAGCGAACCGTCGATACCATGGTCCTTACCGGACTCAAGTGGCAGGAATCCCTCCAGCGCCACTACCTCGAGATCGCGCAGGCGGCGACCCACGGCTCTCTCAGCGCGATGGCGACGACGCTCCCGGCCGACGACGCCACCGAGGCCCACCGGTCGGTCGACGAGAGCTTCGAGCAGCTGAAACGGACTCACGCCGCGGTGTACGACGCGCTCGAGCGCGAACTCGAGCAGGGCGTCGACTCCGCCGACGAACGCTCCGCGGAGTTCGTCGATGCGCTCGACGACCAGACCGACCAACTCCTCGAGATGACGGAGACCGTCGAGGACCGGACGGTCGAAACCGTCGACGAGTTCGCCGGCCACCTCCGCGACCAACTCGAGCGGACCCAGGAGCTACAGGACCGACTCGAGGAGCAACTGGAGCGCCAGACCGGCGACGTCGAGGTGCTCCTCGAACGGCAGGCCGAAGGGATCGAGCAGTTCCAGCAGCAACTCGCGGAACAGGCCGAGGCGGTCACTCGGGAGATCCCGATACAGGGGACCGATGAGCCACACACGGCGATCGAAACCGACCCGGAGCACACCCTCGAGTCCGTCGAGGGAATCGACGCCGAGACCCGCGACAAGCTCTCGGCGGCCGGTATCGCGACGATCGACGACCTCACGCGTGCCGGTCCCGAAGCCGTCGCCGAGGCCGCCGATATCCCGGAGTCCCGGGCCGAGGACTGGATCGAGCAGGCCAAAGCCTAAGTCGGATCGCAGCGCCGCGTCCGTCTCGTTTGCTCATCGCTCGAGCGAGCTGCCACAGGCCACCGAAGTGTCACGAGACCGCATTAATTCGGTACACGTCGAAGGCAACGTCGACGACACTCAGGACTCGATCTTGTCGACGATCTCGCGGGCCTGCGCTTTCGCTTTGTCCTCGCCGACGTGTTTCTCGATCAGAACGCTGGTGACTTCCCAGTCGTCTTCCCCTTCGATCTTGCCGGTGCGAACCTCGCTGCCCTCGGAGACCGACTCCGCCGGCTGCGTCGCCCACTCCGGGGTCCGGATCTCGTCGTACCGATCGGGATCGCGGAATCGAACGTGGGTGTAGTTGTCCTCCGTTTCGACTGCGTTGATATCCGGCGTGTCTGTCATAAGCGGATCCTCGACGCCGGGACCACTAAACCACGACCCTGAATGTGCCCTGGTTGTGGTCCGGTCGACACAATGGTGACCCATCAGTCTCGCACCTGTATGGGACCGGAACGACTCGCTCGAGTCGGCACCGTTCGCACTCGAGGGTCTCGAGCACGACCTGTCGGCCGCTGACTGAACCGGAAAATAAGAGACTCAAGACCGAGAGTACGGCCGTCTCAGAAGGTTTCGAGGTAGCGGTCGAGTTCCCACTGGGAGACGTCGACGAGGTAGTCCTGGAATTCCTGTTGTTTGGCTTCGACGAACTTCGGCGCGACGTGGTCGCCCAGCGCATCGTAGATGACCTCGTCCGACTCGAGGGCTGCGACGGCCTCGCCGAGGTTCGACGGCAGCGTGTCGATGCCGTACTCCTCGCGCTTTTGCTCGTCGAACTCGTAGATGTTCTCCCGGACCGGGTCCGGACACTCGAGGTCGTTCTCGATCCCCTCGAGTCCGGCGTGGATCATGACCGCCAGGGCGAGGTAGGGGTTACACGACGGGTCCGGCGAGCGCAACTCGACGCGCGACGCCGCCGGCGTGCGCGCCGCGGGCTTGCGGATCAGTGCCGAGCGGTTGCGATCGGACCAGGCGACGTAGACGGGTGCCTCGTAGCCGGGCACCAGCCGCTTGTAGCTGTTGACCGTCGGGTTCGCGATCGCCGTGATCGCCGGCGCGTGCTCGAGGATGCCGGCGGTGAAGGCGTGGGCCTCCTCGCTCAGGTTGAACTCGTCGTCCTCGTCGTGGAAGGCGTTCTCGCCGTCCTCGGTAAACAGCGAGAGGTGGGTGTGCATTCCCGAGCCGTTGATACGCGGGATCGGCTTGGGCATGAACGTCGCGTGCAGGTCGTGTTGGGCGGCGATAGCGCGGACGACCGTGCGGAAGGTGCCGACGTTGTCGGCCGTCGCGAGCGCGTCGTCGTAGGTGAAGTTGATCTCGTGTTGGCCCTCGGCGACCTCGTGGTGACTGGCCTCGACCTCGAAGCCCATCTCCTCGAGTCCGTAAATGATGTCCCGGCGAACGTCGCTCGCGAGGTCTTTCGGCGCGAGGTCGAAGTAGCCGCCGGCGTCGTTCGTCTTAGTCGTGGCGCGGCCGTCCTCGTCCTCTTCGAACAGGAAGAACTCCGGCTCCGGGGCGGCGTTGACCTTGTATCCCATCTCTTCGGCGCGATCGAGCGCGTTCTTGAGGACGCGGCGCGGATCGCCCTCGAAGGGTTCGCCGGTCGAGGTGTCGTAGACGTCACAGATCATCCGGGCGGCAGCGCTTTCCTCCTTCTGGCGCCACGGGAGCACGGCGAAGGTGTCGGGGTCGGGCTTGAGGCGCATGTCCGACTCCTGAATGCGAACGAAGCCTTCGATCGACGACCCGTCGAAATAGATTCCCTCAGTGAAGGCCTTCTCGGCCTGTCTGGCCGGCACGGAGACGTTCTTGACCGTTCCCAGAATATCGGTAAACTGCAGCCGGAGGAAATCGACATCCTGCTCCTCGATCTCGTCTAATACCGCCTGTTCGGTGTCAGTAAGGTTGCCGCTTGTCATTTTTCTCGTCGCTCTATTCTCGTAACTCTGCTACTAAAACCCTACTGTTCCGTGCAAATCTTCTCTCTTCCCCTGCAAACTGCATATTCGTAAATTTCTAAAGGGCACAGTGCGAGGCTAGATGTGATGACGTACGAAAATCTCGACGCGAAACTAGTGAATGCACTTCTGGGCGACGGCCGTGCGAGTCTGCGGAGTCTCGCCGAGGAACTCGACGTTTCCGTGACGACCGTCTCGAACCACCTCTCCGATCTCGAGGACGAGGGCGTGATCGAGGGCTACACGCCGAAAGTCGACTACGATGCCGTCGGCTACGACGTCACCGCCGTGATCCAACTCCAGGTCGAGGGCAACGCGCTGCCCGACGTTACCGACACGCTGCGCGATCACCAGCAGATGACAAGCGTCTATGAGGTCACCGGCGACTACGACGTCATCGCCATCGGCAAGTTCGAAGACACCGACGGCATGAACGACCAGATCAAACAGCTGTTGACCGACCCCGATATCAAAGCCTCGAACACGAGCGTCGTTCTCAACGCCGTGAGCGAGAACGAGCAGTTCGAACTCGAGGTCGAGGACGAGGAGTAATCGGACGAGCCTTTTTGCGGAACGTGCCCTCGAGTAGTGGCGTCTCTGGGTTCAGGCTGAAAAACGCTACCCGGTCACTCGAGTTAAATGTCGGCGAGCGAGCGGTTCGAAGAACCCGAGCGACGCCGTTCACCGAGCGCGTAGCGCTCGGGCCGACGAGCGACGGTAGGGAGCGAGGAGTGCTTTTATACTAAATTTTGCCGAGGGCCAGCAAAGCTGGCCCGCAGAGCAAAATTTAGGTTCACATCATGCCGCCCATGCCACCGCCCATGCCGCCCATGCCGCCGGGCGCACCGCCGGGGCCGCCTTCCTCGTCGTCGCCCTTGTCGGTCGACAGGTCACCGGCGGAGATGATGTCGTCGATTTTGAGCACGAGGTTGGCCGCTTCGGCGGCGGAGGTGACGGCCTGTTCCTTGGCGTGGGCCGGTTCGACGACGCCGGCCTCGAAGGTGTCCTCGACATCGCCCGAGAAGACGTTCAGGCCGGCCGTGATGTCGCCGTCGTCGTGGGCCGCACGCAGGTCGACCAGCGTGTCGATGGAGTCCAGCCCCGCGTTTCCGGCGAGGACGCGCGGGACGAGCTCGAGCGAGTCGGCGAAGGCTTCGACGGCCAGCTGCTCGCGACCGGAGACGGAGTCGGCGTAGTCGCGGAGGCGACCGGCGAGTTCGACTTCGATCGCACCGCCGCCCGCGAGGACGCGGCCGTCGGAGACGGTCTGTGCGACGACGTCGAGCGCGTCGTTGACGCCGCGCTCGAGTTCGTCGACGACGTGGTCGGTCGAGCCACGGAGCAGGAGGGTGACGCCGTGGGCGTCCTCGCCCTCGACGTAGAACAGTTCGTCCTCCTCGTCGCGGGTGACGTCGCCGAAGCCGAGGTCCTCCTCGGTTGCGCTCTCGAGGTCGGAGACGATCGACGCGCCGACGACTTCCTGGAGGAACTCGAGGTCGGACTTCTTGGCGCGGCGGACGGCGAGGATGCCCTCCTTGGCGAGGTAGTGCTGGGCGAGGTCGTCGATGCCCTTCTGGCAGAAGACGACGTCAGCGCCGAGGTCGGCGATCGTGTCGACCTTCTCGCGGAGCTGTTTCTCCTCGCGGTCGAGGAACTTCTGGAGCTGATCGGGGTCGGTGACAGAGACCTCGGTGTCGACGTCGGTCTCCTCGACCTCGATGGCCTCGTCGAGCAGCAGGATGTCGGCATCGTCCGCCGAGCGGGGCATGTTGTCGTGGACGGGATCCTTGTCCACGATGCCGCCCTCGAGCAGGTCGGATTCGCCGGCGCTCCGGCCGGTCTGGGTCTCGATGTTGAGGAACTCGAGGTCGACGACGTTGTCGCCGTTCTCGTCCTCGACGGTGACCTGACGGATGGCCTCGACGATCAGCTGGGCGAGGTGCTCCTTGTTGACCTCGGTCCCCTTGCCGGTCATCGAGGTCTCGGCGGTCTTTCGGAGGAGTTCCTCGTCGCTCGTGTCGATATCGGTCGCGATGTCGTCGATCTCCTCGCGAGCCTGCTCGCTGGCGAGGTGGAAGCCCTTGATGATCGCCGTCGGGTGGATGTCCTGCTCGAGGAGGTCCTCGGCGTTTTTGAGGAGTTCGCCGGCGATCGCGACGGCCGTCGTGGTGCCGTCGCCAGCCTCGTCCTCCTGGGTTTCGGCGACCTCGATGATCATCTCGGCCGTCGGGTTGTCGATGTCCATCTCCTTGAGGATGGTGACGCCGTCGTTGGTGATCGTCACCGATCCCATGGAGTCGACGAGCATCTTGTCCATCCCCTTCGGACCGAGCGTGGACTGGACGGCTTCAGCGACCGCACGGGCGGCGCTGATGTTGTAATCCTGCGCGTCCTTGTCCTTGACGCGCTGGGAGTCCTCGCTCATTACGATCATCGGCTGCCCCTGCTGCATTCGCTGACTCATAGTCGAGCGGATGATTGATTGTGATTCTACATAAAGCTTTCTAATCTTGTCGAGGCGGAGGACGGAGACGAGATCCCGTTCGGGGGCGAAAACAACCGTAGCGAACGACCGTCGCCACAGTTTCCACCGTTCGAGTTCGTCCGTCAATCGTTCCCATTCGCACGCCGGGACGGTGCTTTTATATATGATGACGATGTGTCGGTTTCCGATGGTCCCCGTCGCTTCGCTCGGCGACGACAGAACCGCCTCCGACGGGGAACAACGAGCGGTTTGCCCGAGTGTAACGGTTCTCAATCGCATGTCGACCGCCCGTCTAAAGTCTAACTCGGACCCGAGTCAACACAACGGAAGTGTTATCCGGGTAGTCACGTATTACCACTCGAGCAATGGACGAGTCCCCGTCCGTTCCCGAATCGTTCGACGACCCGCGGATCACCGCCCAGTTCTGTCGCCGCCTCTCGGGCACTGCCGGTGACCTGCTTCTCATCGGCGTCGTTCACGACCATCCCGCGAGTATCGGACGCGTCGAACGTGTCCTCGAGCGCGTCGAACCGGAGACGGTCGCGCTGGAATTGCCGCCTATCGCGGTGCCGCTGTATCGCGCGTACGCTCGCGATCGCAACGCCGAGGAGTCGGCACCGCCGCGGTTCGGCGGCGAGATGAGCGCGGCGATCAGCGCCGCGCCCCACGCCGATCCGGTCGGCATCGACGCGCCGAACCTCTCTTTCCTCCGGCGACTCGTGGGCCGACTGATCGCCGACCGCGTCTCTCCCGCGACGGTCCGGCGCGTCCTCTCGAGCGTCGGCGGCGCGACCCGCGAGGCGCTGACTTGTCGAGTTGCCGCGACGTTGACCCATGCGACATCGATGACCATCGTCCCCGGCGACCGGGTCGAGTACGACTGCGAGCCGGACGACTCGCCGGAGCGACAGGCCGCCCACGAACGCTCCCACGTCGCCGGCGTGCAGGCGCTGCTCGGCAGCGTCGAGACCGACGGCTCCGCGTTAGCCTACCGGGACGACACGCGCGAACACTGCATGATCGAGCGGCTCGCGGAGCTCCGATCGGAGCCGGGCGACGTCGTCGCCGTCGTCGGCGTCGATCACCTCGAGCGACTCGCGACGGCGCTGTCGGCATCCGGCCGGCGCGTTCCGGCCGGTGACGAACGCGTTCTCGCGATAGCGGACCCCGAGCGGTAGTTAGCGCCGCGCGGGCGGTTCGATCAGGATCTCGCCCGTGCCCCTGATCGTGACGTGGTGGCCCTCGACGACGACGGTGAGCACGCCGCCGGTTCGCGACGTACCGTCGTGGCGCGGTCGGAAGAGCTGGTTCAGAGCGTCCGGATCGACAGCATCGTACAGCGAGAGACGGCTGTCGGTCGCATCGACGCCCAGACAGTCGGCCAGCGCGTGGACGACGGTCGTACTGAGCGTCGCCGACCCGTTCGGGTCGTGCGTGGCGCGATACAGGGATGGAGAGCGGGACTGCGAGAGGGAGGAAGCGTATCCGTTCATACCTATTCGTCACCCTCCACTCGCTATTTGAAGACCAAAAGCCTAACCATTCATTACTGTCAGAATTAGCCAGCTCGCGGCCACATACCGATCATCTATGGAGAAATTCGCTATGACATGAACGAGGACGGAACGGGAGGGTTCATCACGTCGGCTCACTCAAAACCGGATAGACCCCGATCGCCGGCCGCTCGAGCGAGGTCACTGCCGCAGTCCGGAAATGCAGTTCCAGCAGTAGGTAAACGTCTGATCGGCCTCGTTTCGCGCGCCGCAGTGGGGACAGCGGATCGTCTCCCCGTCGAAATCGGGTTCGCGGTCCTCGTCAGCCTGGTCGGCGTCGCCGATATCGTCGGACGCGCGAGGGAACCGATCCGGACCGGCCGAGGATCGCATGCTCGCGCGGTTCGGATCGGCGAGCGATGGCGTGCGCTCGCCGTCCCCGTCGTCGCGGCGGACGTACAGGTAGTACAGTAACAGGTGTAAGAGGGCGAATAATACGACGTAGCCGATGAGCCAGCCCCAGAGCTCCATCACTGTGCGGTACGTCCTCGAGCCACTTGGATATTCCTTGAGTTCCGAACCGAAGAGAGTCAGGGGGACGGAACGGTTCGCCGTCGCCGCGCGGACCGGCCCGCTCGCTCGCCGCTCTTACCGGTCGAATACGGCACCGACGGTTCGGCGGTCGATTCGAGGGGGCCGGCCATCGGGTCGAGCATGCGCAACGACGAACACTACCGGTTTTTCCGACCGGCTTCGCCGCTCGAGCACTCGAGGGTCAAAGACCCGTTTGAGCTTGGGGTGGGTTTTTTTCATCCCCTTTCGTATCGGTCACCTATGGATCGAAGACAGTTCCTGACGGCATCGAGCGTCGGAGTCGCAGCGACGGTCGCGGGCTGTATGGGAAGCCCGCTCAGTAGTACCGAGACCGATTCGACGGACTCCGGGTCGGCAGCGGATGGGGACGGCGACGACGGCAAAATCACGGTCAGCGCCAGCGGCGAAGTCGAGGCGGAACCGGATAAGGCGATCATCGACATCGGCGTCGAAGCCTCCGGCGACACCGCCGACGAAGTGACCAGCGAACTCTCGAGCGGTGCCGAGCAGCTTCGCACCGCGTTCGACGACCTCGGCGTTCCCGAGGAAAACATCGAAGAGGGCCGGTACCGGGTCCATCCCAACCACACCCGTGACGGCGAGACCGACGGGTTCGAGGGGGCTCACTCGTTCGAGGTGACGCTCACCGATACCAGCCGTGTCGGCGAAGTCATCGACGCGTCGGTCGAGGCCGGCGCCAACAATATCGGTCGAGTGAACTTCACGCTCCAGGAAGAGTCCAAGTCCGAACTCCGAAAGGACGCGATCGACGCCGCGTTGGCAAACGCCGACGAGGAGGCGAGCCATATCGCGGACAACCGCGAAGTCGAACTCGCGGGAACGACGTCCGTTACGACCGGTGACGTGCGGGTCGATACTGTTCGATACGATAATATGTCCGCCGAAGACTCGGCGGACAGCGCAGCGCCGCCGACGGAGATCAACGCGGACCCCGTCACCGTCAGCGCCAGCGCAACGGTAACTTACGAGTTCGCCAAGTGAGGCGGCAGGACGAGCAATACCGCGAACCGCATCGCACGCTCCCGACCGGTATATCCCTGAGTCCGCGTTACCGGGCGGGCGTTTCGGCCGGCCTCGAACCGAACCGCTTTTGGATTATTAGGCTGGCCTAAAACGCATGGAACCGACACGGCAATCCGGTCGGAATCGCCGCTCGTTCGTCGCAACGGGGATCGCAGCCGGGAGCGCAGCGCTCGCGGGCTGTCTCAGTGGCAGCGACAGTTCGGAGACCGAAATCGGCTCGTATACCGTCTCGATGGCACCGATGGGCGAGGTCGAGTTCGACGGCGTCCCCGAGGACGCCTTCGTCGCCTTCCCCCAGTACGCGGACATGGCGGTCGCGCTCGGTCACGGCGACGCGGTGACCACGCTGTTCGCCCCCGACATGTCGGGTCCGACGATGGACGCCTTTTACGAGCGACTCGAGGGCGTCTCCTTCGAGTGGGCGGGCCTCCAGAACCCCCTCGAGAACGGCCTCAGCGAGGAGCAGTTGTACGCCCTCGACAGCGACGTCCACTTCCTCGACCCCTCGTACGTGGTCACGACCGACGACGACTGGACCGCTTCGGACATTGCGGATATCGCCGAGACGATCGGGCCGTGGATCGGGAGCTTCCACAGCGGCGTCCACAGCGACCCGGCACCGGCCTACGCCGACAGCTACGAGTACTACACCCTCTGGGAACTGTTCGAGACGGTCGCGGCCGTCTTTCGGGAACGGGACCGGTACGAGGCGCTCGCCGACCTCTACGCGGAGACGCGGGCCCGCATCGAGTCGAACCTGCCCCCCGAGAGCGATCGACCGACCGTCGCCAGGGTCACGCTGGGAGACGGCGTGTTCTACGCCTACCACCTCAATACACCCGGCTTCTGGCAGGCCGACACGCGACCGCTCGGTGCCCGTGACGCGCTCGCCGACGTCGAGTGGCCGGGCGACTGGGGCGAGGTCAGCTACGAAACCATGCTCGAGGCCGACCCGGACGTCATCCTCCACCTCTGGGGAATCACGCCGCGGTACGCCATCGAGGACGTCCGGCAGCGGCTGGAAACCGACGCCGCAGGCAGCGAACTGACCGCGGTGAAGAACGAGCGGGTCCTCGCCAGCGGCATGCGATACCAGGGGCCGATCATGAACCTCTTCCAGCTCGAGATGACGGCCAAACAGCTCTATCCCGAGCGGTTCGGCGAGTGGCCCGGCTACGAGATCGGCGAGTCCTATCCCGAGATTCCCGAGGACGAACAGCTGTTTGATCGCGGAGAGGTTGCCGAAATCGTCACCGACGGAGCGTAGCTGACTGGCGACGCCGACAGCAGCGACGCAGGGTTCGACGCCGGTCGGTTCGACGACCGAGCAATCAGCATGTTTTTTAGGCCAGCCTAAAAATTTGGGGCGATGAGACCGAGCGAAACGACGCGACGTGAATTCATCAGCTCAGGGGTTGCCACCGGCGGGATGTTCCTTGCAGGATGTATCAGCGGCGGCGGAACGGACACCTCGAGCGGCGAGACGTACACGGTCTCGATAGCACCGATGGGCGAGGTCGAATTCGAAGGCCCACCCGAGAAGTGGACCGCGCTGCTGCCGAGTTACGCGGATATGGGGTTTGCCCTTGGTGGGGGCCAGACGCTCGGGATTCAGAACCACGATCGATTTGGGACTGACGCGTACGAGGAACTTCCCGGCATCGAGTTCGAGGAGGATGACGTCGTGGAACTGACCGAAGGCGGCGTCGACACGGAACTGTTCTACGAGATGAACGCCGACGCCCATTTCATCGACCCACACATATTGACACACTGGTACGGCTGGGAACAGTCCGATGTCGACAGAGTAAGAGACGAGATCGGCCCCTTCTTCGGCAACTTCATTCGCCGACACAGTGACGAGTGGCACGATTACCGCTACTACGATCTCTACGGCGCCCTCGAACTGATGGCCGAGGTCTTTCAGGCACGGGAGCGCTACGAAGCGTACGTTACGCTCCACGAGGAAATGCTCACGACGATCGATGAGCGGCTGCCGCCGACCGAGGAGCGACCGAACGCCATGCTCGTCTACCCGGCCAGCGGTTCGGGCACCGAGTTCTTCCCCTTCCGGTTCGATGACGGTGGGATCAGCACCAAACAGTGGCGGGACCTCGGACTAACGGATGCCCTCGCCGCGACCGACGTGGGCCACTACAGCTACACCGATAGGGGGACGCTCGATCTGGAGACGCTCCTCGACATCGATCCCGAGGTTCTGCTGGTACGCAACCACGGAGGCGCGTCCGAATCGGAGTTCCGAGAAGCGGTCGTCGATCCGTTGCGGGACGATCCGGTCGCCAGTGAGGTGCAGGCCGTCCGGAATGATGCCGTCTACAATGCCGGCTACCTCGATCAGGGGCCGATCATTAACTTCTACCATACCGAACGCGCCGCGAAGGACATCTATCCCGACGCGTTCGCGGACGCGACGCTGTTCGACCGCGAGCGCGTCGCCGATATCATTACCGGGGACATCTGAGCGACTGCGGACTGCGAATTCGAGGGACGATCCACCGGCTCGATCGGTCCCGTCGGGTCAATAACCGACTCGAGCGGACGGCAGGTTGCGTGTGTCCCAGCCGCTCACAGCGATGGAACGAGCGTTTGACGATCTCGGCTCGAGAGAAGCGGTGCTATCGGCGTCGATCAACTCTCAGCGAAAGAGACGAAAACGGCGGTGTCCGACGGTTAGTCGTCGGCCGGAACCGCTCGCGTGTCCGCTCGGCCGGAAGCCATGGCGAGCACGTCGTCGAAGAAGTCGAGGGTGTCCTCCGGGCCGGGGTTGGCCTCGGGGTGGTATTGGCGGGTGAGCACGTCGTACTCGATGCCGTCGATTCCCTCGGGCGTGTCGTCGTTGACGTTGATCTGGGTGATCTCGAGGTGTTCGCCCGGGTCGGCGACGGTGTAGCCGTGATTCTGGGTCGTCATGACGACCTGCCCGGACTCGAGGTCGAGGACGGGCTGGTTGACGCCGCGGTGGCCGAAGGTCATCTTCTCGGTCGAGCCGCCGAGGGCCTCGGCGACGATCTGCTGCCCGAGGCAGATGCCGGCGACGGGCGTGTCCTCGACGAACGCCTCGACGAGGGTGATCGCCCCCTCGAAATTGACCGGATCGCCGGGGCCGTTCGAGATGAAGAGGAGGTCGGGGTCGACGGTCTCGACGGTCTCGACGGCCGCGTCGTAGGGGAACACGTGGACGGTCGCATCGCGTGCGAGCAGCGAGTCGACGATCGAACCCTTCGCGCCGCAGTCGACCAGGGCCACCGTCTCGCCGTCGTTGTCCGCGCCATGGACGACCGGCTCGTCGACACTGACCTGCGCGCCGATGTCGGTGTGGTCGCTCATGGCCGTGCAGGCCTCGAGTTGCTCGAGGGCGTCCTCCTCGGTGACGTCGTCGCCGACGGCGATCCCGCACTTCATCGCGCCGCCATCGCGGATGTCCGTGACGACATCGCGGGTGTCGAGGTGGTCGACCGCCGGGATACCCTCGCGTTCGAACCAGTCGACGACCTCGTCGGTGAACTCCTTGGCGATCGCGGCACGCGGGTGGATGCGGTCGTCCTCGAACCGTTCCTCGCGGACGCCGTAGTTGCCGATCAGCGGGTAGGAGAACGTGAGAATCTGTTCCTCGTAGGAGGGATCGGTCAGGCTCTCCTCGTAGCCGGTGTACGCTGTCGTGAACACGATTTCGCCGCGGGCCGTCCCGTCGGCACGACCACGCCCCTCGAGTACGTGGCCGCCTTCCAGTGCGACGTAGGCTTCCGTCATTACGATCTACGTATCGGATGGACCATCATAAGTGTTGTCTTCGAAGCTCAGTTACGATTTTCGTAATCGGTAAGTGCAGGTCACACGTAGGTACGCATCTCCATGGACGACCTGGACCGACAGATCCTCGATATACTCCGGCGGGACAGTCGCACGCCGTACACCGAAATCGCCGACGAGGTCGGCACGAGCGAGGGCACCGTCCGCAACCGCGTCGAGCGCATGATGGACGACGACGTGATCGAACGCTTCACGATTTCGACCCGGACCGGCAACGTCCAGGCGATGCTCGAGATCAGCGTCGCGGTCGACGTCGACACCAAAGGGGTCTCCGAGCGGATGGCCGAGTGGGACGAGGTCGACTTCGTCTGGATGGTCTCCGGCGAGCAAGACGTCGTGCTCGTGGTCGACGCCGCGGACACGCGCGGCGTCAACGATCTCATCACCAAGGCCCGCGATCAGGAGGAAGTCGTGAGTACGAAAACGCGGCTGATTCTGGACGAGGAACTCGGCTAACGACCGACACCGATAGTCCGCCTCGCCACGGTGTCGGTGGTGTAGTCGCACGTTCCGTCCGAGTGACCGTCATCGAACTGCTCTCGCGGCCCATCTCCGACGGCTGGACGGTCGGCTGCGACGGCAGTTCCTCCTACCCTACCGGTCGGCGGTCTCTTCCTCGCCAGGCGGGGTTCCCACGCCGGGCGTCGACCGGTCGATCGCGTCGATCACTCCCTTGCGATCGTGGATCGTGCGGTACGCCCGCCGGAGCAGGCTATCGAACCCGGTCCGCGACACGGTCGCGCTCACTCGGCCGTCGCGGATCGCGTCGACGACGGACGCGGGCGTGAGCCGGTCGGCCTCGACGACCGTGTACGCCCGCCCCACCTCGAAGGGGTAGTGCGCGTCGCTGCCGCCGACCAGCGGGAGGTCCCGTTCGTCGGCCAACTGCTCGACCAGCGGCTGCGAACGCGGGTGTTTGCCGTTGACTTCGATCGCGTCGAAGGGGACCTCCTCGAGTTCCCGCACCGTGCTGTTTCGGAACGGGTGGGCGACGATCGCGGCGCAGTCCCGGTCGTGTGCCAGCGCGACCGCCTCCGCAGGGGAGAGCGAGCCGGGTTTCGTCGCCGCCGGCGGATCGGGGCCGACGACGAGGACGTGACCGCGGTCGGTCGTGATCTCGATGCCCGGCAGCGTCGCGACGGCGGGCGAGGGGTCGAACGCCGTGTAGTAGTCGTGGTTGGTCGTCGCGACGCCGTCGAGGCCGCGCCGCCGGGCCACCTCGGTCAGCAAGCGGACGCCGACCGGGTCGTACCGATCGCCGAGCGATCGCCGACCGTGGAAGAACCGCGTGTGTGCGTGGAGATCGATCGCGTACATGGGAGAGCAAACGCCGGGCAGACCCTTTTGCGTGCGGCCGGCATGGACGGCAGTATGACACCCGGCGAGCCGAGCGACCGCGTGCTCGTTCTCAACCCCGTCAGCGGGAGCGGCGACCACGTCGACGACGTCGTCGAACTCGCGGCCGACCACGGGTTCGAGATTCGACGGACCGAGCAGGGCGGCGACGCGAAGCGGTTCGCCCGCGAAGCCGCACCCGAGGCCACCCTCGTCGCCGCAGCCGGCGGTGACGGCACGCTCAACGCCGTCGTCAACGGCGTCGCCGCCGCGGACGCCCTCGAGACGACGACCGTCGCCGTCGTCCCCGCTGGAACGGGCAACAACTTCGCGACCAACGTCGGCATCCGAGGCCTCGAGCACGCGTTTACCGTGATCGAGGACGGCCGGCGGCGAGCGATCGACGTCGCGACGGCGAACGAGCGGCGCTTCGTCAACTCCTGTGTCGGCGGGATCACCGCCGAGGCGAGCAGCGAAACGACCGCGGAGAGCAAGGCGGCCCTCGGCGTGCTCGCGTACGTGAAAAACACCATCGAGACGGTCGGCGAGTTCGACTCGCTTCCCCTGCGGGTGGAGACGGCCGCGGGTCCGAACGGCGAGACGGCCCAGGCCTGGGAGGGCGAGGCCCTGTTCGTCCTCATCGGGAACTGCCGACGGTTCACCGGCGCGCGAACGGCACAGGCGAACGTCGAGGACGGCCTGCTCGAGGTCACGATCGTCGAGGACGCCGCGACGACCGATCTGATCGGGGGTGCGGCCCTCGAAAGGCTGTTCGGACAGGACAGCACCCACATCGTCCGCCGGCGCACGCCCTCGCTGGCGATCGACAGTCGCGCGGACTCGATCGAGTACAGCCTCGACGGCGAGATCCTCGAGACCGAGGCCATCCGACTCGAGACGGACCCTGGCGCGCTCACGCTCCCCGTCGGCGACGATTACCGGCCCGATCCCGATGACGAGGAGCGATGGCCCATCGGAACGCCCGCGAATCAGTAGCTCACCCTCCCTATCGATTCGAAACGGCCGCGACGAGACGATACTGGTTTCAAGAGTCACGGTAATTGTGCTGGTATGAGCACGCCGGAGGAGGACCTCGAACACGAGAACGCGGGGCAAGACGTCATCGCCGTCGACGCCGACGACACCGAACTCGAACTGGTCAACCGACTCGACGCCCACACGGGCGATGGCATTCGGCACCGAGCGTTCACCTCGCTCGTCTTCGACGGCGAGGGGAACGTCCTGCTCGCCCAGCGCGCGCCGGACAAGCGCCTGTGGGGCACCTACTGGGACGGCACCGTCGCCTCCCACCCCGTCGAGGGCCAGAGCCAGAAGGAGGCGACCCGCCAGCGACTCGAGGAGGAGCTGGGGATCACCCCCGATCAGTACGACGACCTGGAACTGACCGACCGGTTCGAGTACAAGCGCTACTTCGAGAACGCGGGCGTCGAACACGAGGTCTGTGCCGTCCTGCAGCTAACGCTGACCGACCGCAGCCTCGATCCCAACGAGGAGGAGGTCGCCGGCCTGCTGTGGGTCCCCTACGAGCGACTCCACTCGAATCCGGAGTGGTACCGCCAACTGCGACTCTGCCCGTGGTTCGAGATCGCGATGCGTCGGGACGTGCGGTAGGGCGGCGACCGAACCAGTAATCCGCGTGGCACGTCCCCGAACGCCTCGTCGCGAGTACCGCTTCCGTCGGAGACGACGCCGATCGAACCGGGCCGTTCGGACACGGACCCGTCGGTTTCGAGCCGTCCGCCGCCCTCGAGCGCGGCCGCCTTTCGCGACTGCACACTGTCCGAAAACAGTACACGAACGGGAGGTTTATGAGGGAGTGCCCACACATGCAGGATAGACTGCGATGGTCATGGGTACGCTGAGACGGCTGCTCCGGGGGAGTACGATCGCGTCGTCGGCGTCGGCGGGATCGACTGCCGCGGGAGCGACGACGGAGTCGGAGCCGTCGCCTGGTGGGGGGCGGCTCGCCGACGGGCCGCTCGAGATCTGTCTGTTGAGCTATCGATCGAACCCGTATTCGGGCGGCCAGGGCGTCTACGTCAAGTACCTGAGTCGGGCGCTGACCGACCTCGGCCACTCCGTCGATGTCATCTCGGGGAAACCGTACCCCGACCTCGACGACGACGTCGGGCTGGTGAAGCTGCCCGGCGAGAACATCGTCGACGAACTCGACCGGGTAGGCCAGTTCGAGCCGTCCTATCTGCGCGATCCGCTGGCCCTGTACGAGTGGCTGAGTGCGCTCACCGGCGGCTTTCCGGACCCGTACGCGTTCGGACGCCGCGTGATCGACTACTTCGAGACCCACCAGCCCGGATACGACATCGTCCACGACAACCAGTCGCTCTGTCACGGGCTGTCTACCCTCCGCGAACGGGGCCACCCCGTCGTGGCGACCGTCCACCACCCGATCACCGTCGACCGCGACGCCGCGCTCGAGGCGGCCGACAGCTGGGGGGAGCGGCTGTTGATCCGGCGCTGGTATCGATTCCTCCGGATGCAACGCGAGGTCGTCCAGGACCTGCCACACGTACTGACCGTTTCCGAATCCGCCAAGCATCGCACCGTCACCGACTTCGGGGCCGATCCGGAGTCGATCCGCGTCGTCCACAACGGCATCGATACCGACCTGTTCGAACCCGTCGATCGCAGCCGCGATCGCCCGCGCGTGATGACGACCGTCAGCGCCGACGTGCCGCTGAAGGGCGCCCGGTACCTGCTCGAGGCGTTCGCGGCCGTCCGCGAGGAGATCGACGCCGAACTCGTCGTCGTCGGCGAGTTCGACGAGGGCGGCGACTGCGACCGGCTGGTCTCGGACCTGGGGATCGCGGACGCGATCGAGACCCACAGCGAGATCAGTTACGAGCGGATGGTCGAGCTCTACGGAACCGCAGATATCGCGGTCGTCCCCTCGATCTACGAGGGGTTCGGGCTGCCGGCGGGCGAGGCACTGGCCTGTGGCGTCCCGGTCGTCGCGACCACCGGCGGGGGGCTTCCCGAGGTGGTCGGCGACGCCGGCGTCCTCGTCGATCCGGGCGACGCCGACGCGATGGCCGACGCGATCCAGGGTCTGCTCACGGACGGCGATCGCCGGCGGCGACTCGGCGAGCGGGGGCGAGCGCGCATCGTCTCGGAATTCGACTGGGAGCGGGCCGCCCACGAGACGGTCCGGACGTATCGCGACGCCATCGAAACGCAATCACAGGGGTCCTGACATGGAGACGATCGATTTCGACCGGCTGCCGCTGACGCCGGGCAAACGCGTTCTCGACGTCGGCTGCGGCGAGGGTCGACACGTCCACGCCGCCGCCCTCGAGAACGTCGCGGAAGTCGTCGGGCTGGACCTCGAGCGGGCGTCCCTGACGGCGGCCCGCGAGGACTACGAGACGTACATCGCCGACGAGACGGACGTGCCGGTGACGTTCCTGTCGGGGGACGCGCTCAGACTCCCGTTCGAGGACGGCGCGTTCGACGTCGTCTGCTGTACCGAGGTGCTCGAGCACATCCCCGACTACGAGGCGGCGCTGGACGAACTCCGTCGGGTCTGTGCGCCGGGCGGGACCCTCGCGGTGAGCGTGCCGCGGGCGGGCCCGGAGCGGGTTTGCTGGGCGCTGTCCGACGAGTACCACGAGGTCGAGGGAGGACACGTCCGGATCTTCGATCGCGAGGCGTTGCGGGCCGCCGTCGAGCGCCGCGGCTTCCGGCGGATCGACGGCCACTTCGCCCACGCCTTGCACGCGCCCTACTGGTGGCTGAAGTGTCTCTGGTGGGACCGCGACGAGCGGGGTGCTCCGCCGTTGCCCCTGCGGGCATACGAGCGCTTTTTGGAGTGGGACGTGCTGGAATCGCCCCGGCCCGTGCGGCTGCTCGAGCGCGCGCTCGACCCCATCGTTGGCAAGAGCGTCGTCTACTACTTCGAGTTGGAGGCGGGAGCGTGAGCAACGTGTCGTCGGGGCGGACGCTGTCCGAGTGGGGGCTCGAGCCCGCGGTCGACTACATCGAGCGCGTCCAGCGCGCGGACGGGCTCATCCCCTGGTATCCCGACGGGCCGGCCGACCCCTGGGATCACGTCGAGAGCGCGATGGGGTTGTCCGTCGCCGGGCGCTCCGAGGCGGCCCGTCGCGCGTATCGCTGGGTGGCCGACGCCCAGCACGACGACGGGGCGCTGTGGGCGACCTACGGCGAGGCCGACGCGGACGAGGGGGCCCACGCCGGCGACGAGCCGCGCAAGGAGACCCACCGCAGCGCGTACGTCGCCGTCGGCGCGTGGCACCACTATCGCTGTACCGGTGATCGGGACTTTCTCGCGGCGCTTTGGCCGACCGTCCGCGACGCCCTCGCCTTCGCCTGCCGCCAGCAGGCGGCGACCGGCGAGATTTACTGGACCGTCGGCCCGGACGGCGAGGCCTACGAGGACGCGCTGGTCGCCGGCTGTGCCTCGCTGTACAAGAGTCTGGCCTGTGGCGCGGCGATCGCGGGCGTCCTCGGCTATCCCGACGCGCGCGAGCGCTGGCTCGAGGCCCGCACCCGACTCGGCGAGGCGATCCGGTCGCGGCCGGACCGCTTCGATCGGACGTGGGAGAGCAAGTCCCGGTACGCGATGGACTGGTTTTATCCCGTCCTCTGTGGCGTGGTGACCGGCGATGCGGCGCGCCAGCGGCTCGAGGCGGGGCTGGATCGGTTTCTCGAGGGTGGCCTGGGCTGTCGGTGCGTGGCGGACGAGCCGTGGGTGACCGTCGCGGAGTCGTGCGAACTGGTGCTGTCGCTGGCGGCGGTCGGCGAGACGGAGCGGGCGCGCGAGATTTACGAGTGGTGTTTCCAGTGGACCGACGACGAGGGGGTGTTCTGGACGGGGTATCAGTTCGCGGACGAGGAGTACTGGCCGGGCGACCGGCCGACGTGGACCGGCGGGGCGGCGGTGCTGGCTGCTGATGCGTTATCGGGGCTATCGGGGGCTGCGGATCTATTCATGGAAGAAATTACTGACATATAGTGTTTCAATAAATAATTTAATCTTACGCTTTGAACAGCGATAACGAACAGTGTGTAGCGTGTATGGCACAGAACTGCTAGTGAAAGTGAGGCGATCTACACCATCTTACTTACCGATTGAGTGTTTAGACCGAACATTTCACTCATCTATACCATATTGTTCTTTCTCTCGGATAGATGTGATCCAGATAGTGGGAAAGTTGGACAAAAAGAATAACAAGAAATCTCTAATACCGAGGGTATTATTTGTATCGCGGTCATCACTTAGAAGCATGAACGAAAACCCTGACCTCGACCGATCCGATACAAAAACCGGACCAGATCCGTCAGAAGTAGAGAATGCCAAGCTAATAATAACTATCGGTGATGAAACACAAAAGATAGAATTATAGACGTTTGCTTCCTCTATTAGAATTCCACAACCTGCACACCTAGAAGGCCCGCTATTTTTAGCAGGAAATCTTCGTTCTCAGTGCACAGTATCGGATATGATCGTTCCCTAGCTAGTAGTACGGAATCATGAACGTATTCTCCTCTTGTAGTAGCTTCTTGTAACTCATCAGTTGAATAGTTGGCATTTATGAGTTGGCTTATTTTATAGAAGTTTCGGGCATCTGTACTAATTCCACCTAATGATGTTGACTGTGGAGCTATAACGTTAGAGATTGGCACATGAAAGGTGACCTTTGGATATGACCTATCTGGGATCTTAATGACGTTGCTTAATTTTTCAATACCCTCATTTGTTATATATTTTCCACTATCAGTATCTTTGATATATTCTGTCAACTTCGTAGCCGCTGTTGGGGAAAGAACTGCATCTGTAGTAGTGGCGACATTGTATTTTATCGCCTCTGAATCCTTATCGTAGTATCTCATTATTTCTTCTTCGTCTAACCATCTATTTAAATAGCTTTCCGGATCTTCAATGGATTCAACGGCCCCACGAATTTCCGTGGGTCGATTTTCCGGAATTGACTCTACTTCAGATAATATCTCATCCCTGTCAGTAAGACTATCGCCGATTTCCGAAACAACGTTCTCATCTAATTCTTCATCAAGTTCCTTCCGGTCATCAACTTGGGCCAAATCATAGATGTTCATTACACGGGTGTTAGATAATGATGCTAACTCACGTAGCCTCTGGTCACCTGTTATGAGTGCAGCATCTGACTCACGTTCCGCGCATTGCAATAGACTCATATCTGCAACATGTGATTCTGTAATTGAACCAGAGAGATTGTTTGGAACTTCTTCCACTTCCAAAGATAGAAATCCATACTCATCAAGAACCTTTAGAATTCGGAGGTTATCGATCCCCTTTTCTTGAACGGCTGGTGGGGGTCCACCAACATCTTTATGCTTATTTATTTCATATCTTGTAGACCATGGTATTATCGTTTTTGAATTATGGAAGGTGTTACTTTTTAACGGAAAAATAGACTTCAATATACTAGATGGTTCTTTGTCAACAATTTCATGATATATTGCATTTGTATCGAATATGAGGGTATTAATTTCTTCCCCAGGATGGGACGTGTCAATATTTGTTAGATTGTCATTATTAAAAGATAGATGATCAGAAATAACATCATTCAGTCTTTCTACAATATCGTTCACAAACTCGATATCCGGACGACTCCATGCTAGATACCCGGGTCCAACGGATAAAGTAATGTGAACAGAATTAACCAACAACTCAATTATAGTTACACTGTCATTCGTTATAGGTCCTCTTTTTTCTATTGTGTATGTTTCATCAGAATCAGGAATAGATATCTGTAACCCTTCAGCAATCTCTTCTATTCGATTAATATCGATTTTTTCGTTTTCTTCTACAAAACAGATGTCCAAACAGGTTTCAACGAATGTTATAGAATCAGAATTGACCTCTATTATGTTGCCACTGTATGATTCCAGAACCTCAGGACCCACCACAGATTTATTGTCACCAAACCTAAATGATACTGATGGGTCGAGATATGCCAAATCATCAATTTCTGAGGTAATCTCTTCAACATCATCTCTTGTTGTATGAGTGAAGAAAACTTCATCCGGCTCATGCACGGTTGATTGATAATTTCTTAGATCAATCAATCGTGGTTTCTCATCACCGGATAATAGTCTTTGTAGTTGTTTCTTAGATGCAATGAGTTCGGGTGTAGAAATGACGTTATCTGTAGAACGAGGTGAATTGAATTCAGATGCTAATATCTGAGCACCAATCAAAATATCTGAACTTGCTATCTGTCCCTTGACCCAGGTTTTTATTCTCTCCAAGAATTCCCCAAAACGTTCCGAATTATAGATATCTAAATATTCTTTATCTGGGGTTGAAAAGTCATCAAGAAATCCAGAAATTGGGTTAGGAAGGTCTTCGCCTAAGCGTTCA
This sequence comes from Natrinema altunense, assembly GCF_000731985.1. Classification (GTDB taxonomy): domain Archaea; phylum Halobacteriota; class Halobacteria; order Halobacteriales; family Natrialbaceae; genus Natrinema; species Natrinema altunense. Next base: position 742,446 of record NZ_JNCS01000001.1, on the reverse strand, counting down.
AGAGCATAGGTGAGTGATTTCACCTCTGTATCTACATCAATCTGATTGAAATCATTGATACAACACGCGATATCCTCCTGAGTTTGGTCAAAAGTTTCTATTGTGATTTCAGCTATTTCTGAGTCAGCCATATTTAGTTCCTCAATTACGCCTTCCTTCACCTGGATCGAATGGGGTGCCGAAAACGACAACCCTATATTATATTCCTTAATATCATTTTCTCCGTATATCTCTGGCAGATAATCATTTTTTACTTTTCGAACATAGGACGTACTGCACTCGGCTTCCTCTGCTATCTCCGCAGCGTCTCTTGTGAGATCATTTTCAAGTATTGATATTATGTCTTTCTGTAATGGCGTTTTGCCGGACATTTTATCTCATCAATATTTCTTAACAGCCACATATAAGAGTACTGCACTAATAATATCATTAATTATCCTATTTCATTATAGTGCCTTGATGATTAAAATACTATGCACAGATTGCAATTTATTGGGTATCGGTCCTCGGTAGGCAGTTACAGCCAGTTGCCGGATCAACGCATGATTAGTCGTCAGTCCGTTCCAAGTCTTCAGCCTCAAGTTTGGCCCTCGAGATATGCCTGACCCTGCTCACTGATCCGATACAGACCGCGGTCTTTGTCAGAATACTCTACCAATCCGCCATCCTGTAATGCCCGCAGTCTGCGCCGCACATGTGAGATTTTGTAATCGATGTTGGCCTCGACAGTGGACGGATTCGCGATGAGCGGTCGGTTTCCCTCGTTGAGAAGGAACTCGAGGATCGTGGCGTCGGCTCGTGTCATCCAGTCCACCCGTGGCCGTCGCATTCCGCGTCCAGTCACCGGATCAGCGCTGATTAGTCTTCGTTCAGTTCTAAGTCCGTAGCGTCGAGCTCACCCTCGAGATACGCGTAACCGAGGTCTGACATCTGGTATCGTCCATTCTCTATCTTTTCGACGAGACCATGCTCCGTGAACACAGAAAGACGATTTGAGACGTGGGGGCGGGTCATGTCCAGATTGTAAGCGATTATCGCAGGCGACTGCACTACGAGAATCTCGGGATCGCCTAACGCTTCGAGGATACGGAAATCTTCACGCGATATCCAACTTGGTCGTTCTCGAATCGACACGCTTGGGCGCGAATACTCCTTCTAGAACTATTATTGTCACGAAATAGAACGGTGTATATACTGATCTATGTTCTGTACTTGGATACTCACTGCAGGGACGAATAGATCTTGTATAAACAGTATGCATCAATCAATCAGTTTCCCAAACACTCATCTTGGATATCCAGCACATCCTGCAGGTTGGGATCTGAAGTAGACTGTTTAGGAAGCCGGAAAGTCAGATTTCGAGTGTCGCAGGTGCGAGTCTGTTATGATGATTCGAGATCGTCGCTCTCTAATTCCCCATTGTGGTAGGCACGACCCCGATCCGTAATTCGGTAATAGCCTCGGTCTTCGTCAACTTTCTCCAGTAAGCCGTGGTCCACTAACACCGGGAGGCGTCTTTTTACTGTGGATTTTGAGACGCCCACCAAATTGTATTCTGCAACCGCTGGCGGGATCGCGATTCCCGCTTCCTCGAAAACCTCGAGAATCGCGGGATAGACTTCGTCATCCACGATACCAGCGGGCGCATTCAGTGATCAGTTCTCGTTTGGCTCGAGATCGCGTGCATCCAACTCGCCAGCAAGATACTGCTCTCCAGCCTCATCAATCTCGTAATAGCCCCGCTCCACTCGAGTGACGAACCCGTACTCAACAAGCACAGTGAGCCGGCGAGTGACTTCTTCTCGACTGCGATCGATGTTCTTCGCGATCACGGCCGGCGAGAGAATCATCCCCGACGATTGCAGCGCCTCGAGAATTCGCTCGTCGGTGGGCATCTGCATCCAGTCGCCGGGTCGGCGCATGCTCGTGCAGTCTAAAAACGAAGGAATACGCCTGTCGATGCGCCAGAATCGGCACAATTTTTATTGAGTTCTCTCTCAACGTTTAGTGAGTATATTTATGTTGGTAGACAAAGTAGTCCGTTGTGATGCGAGCCTCACGGAGATTCGACTGTCCGTTTGGTCAGCATCGAAAACGCGGACCCGGTGCCTGAACACCGGCCCGCGTGGCTTCCGCACCTCAGCAAGCCATGTCAGACAACGATTCGCGGGACCATGAACGTCCCGCTCGAGCAGTTGCATCACTCCCGGACGACACCCCCGACGGCCGGCGCGCGTGGGTCGAACTCAGCGGCTTCCAGCGTGACTGTCTCGAGGCCGTCGCCCGCCGCGCACGCAACGGCTACCCCTGCTACGCCTCGGGCATCGCCCGCACCCTCGAGCGACGGTATCCGACGGTCAGCCGCGCCCGCGTCAAACCGAGCCTGCGCATCCTCGCCGACCGCGGCTTCATCACCTCGCGCGATGGCTTCGCCGGCCACGTCCCCGCCTACCGCCTCACCGACACCGGCCGCGCGCTGCTCATCCAGCGCGCCGAACGCCTCGCCACCCTCTGCGACCTCGGCCGCGAGCCCACCGCGTGAGCGGCACCCACCGACTGAGCATCCGTGACTCGAGGCCAGGGGGAGGCGGGTGCCTGCCGTCGGCTCTCGCCACGACCCTGCGTCCGCGCGCCCCGGAGCCAGCCGTGATCCGGACTCGGTGACTGCGCCCGCCCGACTCGAGAGCCCAGTACCCCGTCACGAACTGCGATAGGTGCTATATACTTCATTTACACACCGCGAAGCTATTGCAATATTACGCCAATATTCTCTGTTGGGTCGCCACCGCTCCGGTCCAGCCATCGACGGTGAACACCCATGCCGACCGCCGGCGGATCGTGTGGAACATTCTCGAGCGGTCCGATCATACCGCCGCCAAAACTCCTGAAATGCCAGTTCGAACGGGTAGAACGAGTCAGTCGCCCACCTCGAGCGAGCTGTGACGCCTCCGCCTCGAGAGGGGGACCGGAGGATACGGCTCGAGGAACGCGAAGAGGGAACGCCGAATAGTATTTCGACTATAGACCACTACAAAGGAACCCAAACTGTCGACAAATCACTATACAATCACTTCCTAAAAGAATGCTGGTATCCCGGTCGCCGTCGCGTGTCGATCGGACGGCGTCGCCGGGTGACGGTGTGATGGCACGGTCGCTCGCGAGCGCCGAATCGGCCGGCGCTCAGTTCGCGACCCGGTTCGTGAGTTCGATCTCTTCGACGAGGTCGGTGTTGCGCTCGATATCGAGATCGTGTCTGAGTTCGACGTGACACGTGTCGACCATCGTGTCCACGAGGCGCTGTCGTTCCGCATCGCTTTGATGGCGGCCGTTCAGGTTATCGCCGGTACGGATCTCGAGCGACCAGTACTGGCCGGGGTAGGCGGTCCGGAACATGTACGGCGAATCGTGGAACGCCAGCCGGATGGCGAACGCCGAGAGGTCGACGTCCATGCCCTCGTAGCGGTCGGGCATGTGCTCGTCGTCGAGCACGACCTCGATGATGTCACGCTGTGGGTGCCCGACGCCGGGCTCCGGGCGCTGTTCGTTGTTGTAGTGGCCCGCGGACATCGTCTTGCCGTACTTCGACGGGCCGACCCACCAGATGACCGCGCCGTCGAGATGGTACGGGACCCGTCCGGTGTTTTTGAACAGGAGCACCTGGTGTCCGCTCCAGCCGTCGGAGTGGACCTCCGCGGTGACCGACATCGGCGCGTTCGCGGTGAAGCTGTCGCCGCCGAGCGACGCGCCCGTCAGGGGGTGGACGTCGTTCTTGATGGTGTCGAGCAGCTGGTTGTCGTGGTTGTACAGGATCTCGTCGGGAAGGGAGAAGTGCGAATCCCAGTCGTCGCGGTGCATCGGCTGGTTGTGGACGGCGTCGCGCTCGGCGACCTCGTCGTCCGCCTCGCCGACGGCGTCCGTGGGCCACTGCGGCTGGACGAACGGTGCCGGATCGTTGCTGGCTGCGGTCGGGCCGGCCGTCTGGTCCCAGGCGACGCCGCGGCCGCTGCCCTGGAACGTCGGCGGGTCCGGTTCCTCGGGCAGGACCAACAGCCAGGGGAGCAACTGCGAACTGGCGTGACGGGGCAGTCCGTTCTCGTCGAACTGCTGCACCCAGGGGAGCGCCTGCGTGCCCAGCGATCCGAACTCGAGGGTACCGTCGGCGGCGTTGGCGCGGATCGCGTCGGTGTCCGCCCCGTAGTCGGCCGCGTCGTCCGGCAGCCAGAGGTCGAACAGGTCGGGAACGTAGCGCTCGGCGTAGTTCGGGTAGAACTCGGCGAGGGTCGTCTCCGCCGTCACCTCGCCGGGCTCGGTGTCTCGCTCCTCGACGGCGATCGCGTCGGTCGCGGTGTCCGTCTCGCCGTCGGCGTCGGTGACGGTCAGTTCGACCTCGTAGTCGCCCGGATTGTCGTAGGCGTGTGAGACGACCTTCCCGGTAGCCTCGGTGCCGTCGCCGAACGCCCACGCGTACGTCTCGAGCGCGCCCGTGGAACCGCTCGCGTCGAACGTCACGGCGTCGCCCGGCGCGGGGGCGTCCGGCGCGGCGGTGAACGCCGCCGTCGGTTGTTCGGGTGGCTCCGGATCGGGGTCGGCGTCGGTCTGCTCCCACGGCCCCCACTCGCTGGCTCCGGGCTCGTCGCCGCGGGTCCACCACTGGGCTTCCCAGACGGCCCCGTCGTAGACGACGCGATCGCCGCTCGTGTAGACGGTTTCGGGGTCCCACTCGGGTGGGGCGTCGGCGGCCGAAACGGCGGGGACGCCTGCGAGTGCAGCAGTGACTAACGATGCATTGCGGATGACTGTTCTGCGTGTTCGTTTCATTGATCTCGGAATCGTCGGGTGTTATCTGTCGAACGGGACGAATATCGCGTAGTCCGCTCGAGGCGGGCTCCTCGAGCGGGATGGGCGAACGCGGTCAGCAGTCCGTGACGTGTTCCCACCGCCAGCTATCGCGGCTCGGCGGGACCGTCATCACGTCTATCGTGGCCTCCCAGACGGCCCCGTCGTAGGCGACGCGGTCGCCGGTCTCGTAGACCGTCGCGTTGTCGTAGGTCGGGTAGTCGCCGCAGTCGCCCGGTTGCTCGCCGGAGCCGTCTTCCTCGACGGTGACGGTAACCGAGTCGCTGTCGCTCGCTCCGTCGCCGGTCACGGTCAACGTCGCAGTGTACTCTCCCTCGGCGTCGTAGCTGTGAGTCACCGACTGGCCGGTGGCCTCGGTGCCGTCGCCGAACGTCCACTCGTAGGAGTCGATCGGTCCGGACGAGTCGCCCCCGTCGAACGTGACGGTCGCGTCGGGTTCGACGGTCGTCGGCGACGCGTCGGCGACGGCCGTGACGTCCTCCGGTGGGTCGCCGCCCCCGTCGACGAGCGCCGCGGCGTCGACCCGGCCGGCACCCTGGTCGGTGGCGGGCAGTCCGACGTCGACGGCCGACTCCTCGAGCGCGGAGCGCAGTTCGCTCGGCCCCCAGTCGGGGTTGGCTGCCAGTCCGAGCGCGGCGACGCCCGCAACGGCGGGCGACGCCATCGACGTGCCGGACAGCCGCTCGTAGCCGCCGTTTGGAACCGCCGAGAGGACGTCCACGCCCGGCCCAGCCACGTCGATTTCCGGTCCGGTGTTGCTGAAGCGCGCGAGGTTCTCCGAGGAGTCGAGTGCGGACACCGCGACGCAGTTGGAGTACGCCGCCGGGTAGGAAACGCAATCCCGACACGGACCGCCGTTCCCCGCTGCAGCGATCGGCAACGTCCCGTTGTTGTACGCGTAGTTGATCGCGCTTTCGACCACGCCACTTTGCTGTGGCGCGCCGAGGCTCAGGTTGATGATATCGGCACCGTTGTCTACGGCCCACTGAATGCCGTCGGCGATGTCGCTCCAGGAGCCGCCGCCGTCGCCGAGGACACGCACCGAATAGAGGTGCGAGTTCGAGATCCCGGCGACCCCGTCGCCGTTGTCCGTGGTCGCCGACGCGATGCCGGAGACGTGGGTCCCGTGTTTCGCCCCTCGTGCGGCCGGATCGTCGGTGTCGCCGGCGGGGTCGGTCCCCGGATTCGAGCCGTACCGGTCCCGAAGATCGGGATGGGTGTAATCGGCCCCCGTGTCGACGACGGCGATCGTCACGTCGTCCGAGCCGAGCGTCGTTTCCCACGCCTCCGGTGCGTTCACCTGCTGGGGGGCGTACTGCTGGGAGAAGTCGGGATCGTCGGGGGTACGCTGGTCCGTGTCCACCTCGTCGAACGCATAGTAGGTCCCGTTCTCCTCGACGAACGCCACGCCGTCGGTTCGCTCGAGGCTTCGAGCGACGGTCGATCCCGACTGGGCGCTTGCCTCCTCGGGCACCTCGACGGCGAAGTAGCCGAGCGTCTCGTTTCGGTGGACGACGCTTGCGTCTGCGGGGAGTCGATTCGCGACGGTGCGCTGTACGGAGACCGTACTCGTCGTCGGTGCCGTACTGACCAGCAACTCGTTCGGTTTCGGTCCCGGATCGCGTCCGGGCTGTGCGGCCGTCAGGCCGCCGAGCGCTGTGATACCGCCGATCGCTCCGAGACTCCGAAGGACGTCCCGTCTGCCGGGACTGTTCCGGTCGTTGTTATTTGCCATTCTGCAACTGGATATATTTACCTGCTGTACTTATATTTTATTAATGCTTGAAATACTAGTACTAATTTACATAATTTGAAGAAATTGTGAGCGACGGTCCCGGTCAACGAACGGCGACCGCTTGAGGACAGCGCTCCGGTCTCTCGGCTGTTCGGTCGCGACGCTGACGGCCACGTTGGCCGCCGGTCGCGACTCGAGTCGGACGACGGGAACCGCGACCCGTCACTGCACGCCCGACCGCCGGCTGCTGTGCGATCGGTGTGTGAATCGGTTAGGTGGGGCGGTCGGTCGATCCGCTCTCGAAGTCACTGTAGATCTCCGAGAACGTTCCGTCGGGGTCGTTGTACAGCGCCCAGTAGGACACCAGTCCCATTCCGCGGTCCGCCGCGAAATCGACGATGTCACGGGCGACGTCGGGCGTGATCGACTCCTCGCTGACGTCCGGGGTGTTCCCAAGCATCGCCCAGCACTCCGCCGTCGACTTGTCGGGATACGTCTCGTCGAGGAACGCGACGGTTCCCTCACACGCCGACACGATCTTGTCGTACGTCGTCGGCCCCATCACCATCGTCATGATGTTGACGTACGCGAGGTCGACACCCTTCTCGACGGCGTCGCGGACCCACGTTCTCGCCTGTGCGTGGCTCGAGTTCGCGATCCCGTTCTCGTCCGCCGGCACGGTGTAGCCGACCGTGACCTCGGGGCGCTCGTCCTGTAACAGCGCGAGGGCCTCGTTGCGCAGTTCGTAGATGGGCTGGTCGCGCCGGTGGGCGTTCTCGTCGTCGATGTCGATGTGCGTGCTCCCGAACGTGTCGAGGAGTTCCGCGTAGGCGTCTTTCAGCTCCGTCGCGGAGTCCGCATCGCGGGCGACGGTGCGGCCTTCCCAGCCGCCGATCGAGAGCCACACCTCGATCCCCTCGTCCTGTAACGTCCGAATTTCGGATTCGTACGTCGAGAGGGGCTGTTGATCGCACGAGCCCTGATTGCAGCCCGTCAGCCATCCGGGATTGATGTCGCCGTCGGCGGTCGCATCGCCGAGGAACGAGACGACGACGCGATCGGTATCGGCTGCGAGCGTGCCGTCGACGAGATCACCCCAGGTGCCCTGGTACGGCGCGAACGCGCCGTCGACGGTGATCCCGTCCCGGCCACCGACGTGGATCGTTGTTGCGGTCGAATCCGAGTCGCCGTCGGCGGTCTCGACGGTCAGCGTCACCTCGTACTCGCCGTCGTCGTCGTAGGCATGTGTTACGACGCCGCCCTCGGCGGTCGTTCCGTCGCCGAAATCCCAGGCGTAGGCGGCGATCTCGCCGTCCGAGTCGGTGCCGTCGAACTGAACGTCTGTCCCCGGATCGGGGCTGGCGTCGCTGACGGCGATCGACGCGGTCGGGCCGGGATCGTACGGTTCGATCTCGTCCCACGGTCCCCACTCGCCGCCCTCGCCCGGTTCGTTGCCGCGCGTCCACCACTGGGCTTCCCAGACGGTACCGTCGTGGACGACGCGGTCGCCGCTCGTGTACACCGCGTCGGGCTCCCACTCGGGGTACTCCTGTGCGGCCGCAGCGGTGCCGACCCCGACGCCCGCGACGATGGCGGACAGTGTCGATGCAGTACGCAGTACGTTTCGTCGTGATCGTTTCATTGTCGTCGGTTAGATCGTCCGGAGGATGGTCTTCAGGAGCGTCTCGTTCCAGTCCTGGGAAAGTTCCCAGAACATCACGCCACCCATGCCGCGTTCCTTGGCGAACTCGACTTTCGCCTCGATGGCCTGCTCGTCGTCGTAACTGATGAAGATCCCCTCGTCCTCGTTGACGAGCGCGGGGACCTCACCCATGTCGTGACGGGTGACTTCCCAGCCCGCCTCGTCGCGCATGTTCTCCTCGATGTCGCCGAAGTCGAACGAGCCGGTCGGGTCCGCACCGTCCTCGAGGAGGTGGTGCCAGGTTCCCTCGGGCAGTCCCGAGTACCGCGAGCCGAGTTCGGGCGACTGCCACTCGCCGACGGTGAAGCCGCGGCCGTAGAACGGCATCCCGAGCACGAGTTCGCCGTACTCGGCGGGGTCGGCGGGCGGATACTGCCACTGGTTGGGCCAGTAGCCCTCCTCGCCGTGATCGCCGGCCCACAGCTTGTCGACGGAGTACTCCGCCCAATACTGTTCGCCGTCGGGGTAGACATCGCGGTCGTTCGTCGGATGCGTATCGGGTCCGTACAGCGGCGCGTTCAGCCCGATCGTGTCCATCCACTTGCCGGTGAAGTCGTAGGCCATGACGTACACCGAGTCACAGACCTCGCCGATCCGATCGTGGCGAAGCCCGCCGGCGTTCCAGTCGGAGCCGCCGTTGGCGACCGACAGGTAGTAGTGCTGGCCGTCCTCCGTCCCCGCCTGATCGAGGTGGTCGCGCAGTTCCTCGAGCAACAGGACGTGGTTCTCGTAGTCGTCGTCGTTACCACACTGACACTGTCCCTGCTGCGGGCCGGGATGTTCCCAGTCGATGTCGATCCCGTCGAAGTTGTACTGCCGCATCAACTCGACGCAGTTCTCGGCGAAGGTCGTCCGCAGGTCGGGATCGGCCGCAACGATGTGGAAGTTCTCCGAGAGCGTCCAGCCCCCGATCGAGAGGTGGAACCGACAGTCGGCCTCGTCCGTCAGGTCGGCGAACTGCTCGAGGTTTTCCTCGTGTGTCTGGCGTGGCACGTCGAACTCCGTCTCGTCGTTTTCCGGCGGGAAGACGTTCCCGTTCTCGTCGACCGCGATGAACGCGTACAGCACGTCGGTCACCTTGTCGAAGGGGATGTCGCTCGGGTAGTAGTCCTGCTCGGCGTTTGCCTTCCAGCCCGGGTAGTAGCCGACGACTTTGAACTCGTCGTCCGGCCCCTCGATCTGCTCCTGGACGGTGACGTCCAGACGGGCGGTATCGGTTTCGCCGTCGGCGTCGGTGACGGTCAGCTCGACGGTGTAGTCGCCCGTCTCGTCGTACGTGTGCGTGACGACCTCGCCGGTGGCTTCGGTCCCGTCCCCGAACGCCCACGCGTAGGAGTCGATCGCACCCGTCGACTCGCTCCCGTCGAACTCGACGGTCTCGCCGATCTCGATGCGGGACGCGCTCGCGGCGATGCGTGCGGACAGGGCCGGCGGCTCGGGCTCGGACGAGTCGACCTCGTCCCACGGCCCCCATTCGCCGCCTTCGCCCGGCTCGTCACCGCGGGTCCACCAGTTTGCCTCCCAGACGGAGCCGTCGTGGACGACGCGGTCACCGCCCGTGTAGGCGGTGTCCGGGTCCCACTCCGGATACTCCTGGGCCGTTGCCACCGAACTCGCTCCGAGACCGGCCAGCAGGGCGGATATTTTCGATGCTGTGCTCAGTACGTTTCGTCGTGATCGTTTCATCGGTTGTGGTATGCGTGTCGTTCGATCGTCGGTGCTGCTGCTGCTCGAGCGGCTCCCCGACCGTCGCGGGTGCGCCCCGTGACCGTCGGTTAGCCGTTGAGCGTGGTCCAGAGCGTCGTGATGAGATCGCCCTCGTAGGTGTCGCCGCTAATGGCCCATAGCATCGTCCCGCCGTAGGGTGAGTCCCTGAGCCAGTCCATCTTCGCTTCCATCGACTGCTCGGTCTCGTGGGAGATCATCAGCCGTTCCTCGGGGTTCCAGCTCCACGCGGTGACTGCGTCCTCGTCGAAGTACGTCTCCCAGGCCCCGCTCTCGAGATCGACGGGGTTGCTCCCGCCCCGGCCGTCGGAGCCGAGGTCGAACCACTCCCACACGCCCGCGTAGCTGGTCCCCATCGACGGGTCCCAACTCGGGTACGATCCCTCGCCGCTGGCGTCTCGACCGTCGCCCTCGTACTTCTGGAAGAGACCGTCGTCCGTCCCGGTCCCGAAGTCACCCTCGGGCGGCTGGACGTCGGTCCAGCTCCGCCCGTAGAACGGGACCGCCATGTTGAGCTGGCCGGGGTCCCAGCCCTGGTCGGCCCAGTACTCGAGGGCGAACTGGGCGTTCCAGACGTCGGAGTCGGCGTACGGGTCGTCGGGGTTCGCCTTCAGCGGCGCGTGATGACCGGTCGTCTCGCTCCAGATACCCCGATAATCGAAAGTCATCACCTGGGCGAAATCGAGGATGTCGGAGAGTTTGTCGTGCTCGAGTCCGTCGTTGCCCGCGGTCTTCCCCTCGACGATTTCGGGGTTGGGGCTGACGGCGGCGGAGAGTTCGTAGGGCTCGTCGCGGTCGGGGTCGGCTTCCGCGGCCGCGTCGAGTTGCTCGCGGACTTCCCGACACAGGAGCGTAAAGCGTTCCTGGTCGCCCTCGCGGACGGCGTTGTCGACGTCGCAGACGGGATCGGCCGCGGTACAGCCGCCACCGCCGGGGAACTCCCAATCGATGTCGATCCCGTCGAGGTTCGCTTTCTCCACGAGATCGACGCAATTGCTGGCGAAGCGCTCTCGGTTCTCCTGGGTGAGCGCAGCGTCGGAGAAGTTCTCCGAATCGCCCCAGCCGCCGATCGAGAGGACGAACTTGGTGTCCTCCCGTTCGGCGGCGTATCCCGCGAACGTCTTGCCGCGGTCCGGCCCTTGCCAGTCCTTCTCGGCATAGAACATCTGTTGCCCGTAGCTGTCGCCCACGAGGTTGATGGAGCCGTCCGTTTCGGGCCGGGCGAACGCGTACTGGACGTGAGTAACCTTGTCGAAGGGGATGTCGCCCGGGACGTAGTCCCGGTCGTACTGGGCCCACTGCCGGTAGTACGCGATGACACGGTTCTCGTCCGAGGACGGACGGCCGGCGGTGATCGTGATCGAATGCGTGTCGGTCCGGCCGTCGGCGGTCTCGACCGTCAGCGTCACGTCGTACTGTCCCGTTTCGAACGCACGGGTAACGGTTTCGCCTGACGCGGTCGTACCGTCGCCAAAGGCCCACTCGTAGGACTCGATTTCCCCCTCCGAATCGCTGGCGTCGAACGTGACTTCGGCGCCGGGATCGGGGAACTGCGTGCTGACGGAGAACCGCGCGGTCGGTCCGCTCTCGCCGCCGTCGCCGTTGTCCCCGTCGTTTTCTTCGATCTGGTCCCACGGACCCCACTCGTCGGCCCCGGGTTCGTCGCCGCGGGTCCACCACTGGGCCTCCCAGACGTAGCCGTCGTAAACGACCCGATCGCCGCTCGTGTAGACGGTCTCGGGGTCCCATTCGGGATGGTCTTGTGCCGCCGCTGCCGTGCTCGCACCGATGCTCGCCAGCAGCGCGGACAGTTTCGTCGCGTTCTTGAGTACGGTTCGTCGTGATCGTTTCATTGGTTTGGATCTCGATGTGGTCGTCGAACGTTGCAGTCGGTCGCGACGGATCGCGACCCGACTAGTATTCTTTACTCAGCATATAAAATAATATCTTAATACTGGAGATAATATTTATCAATTCACACTTTATAGTCCTATATATTTTACAGGAGCGGATTGATTACAGGTCCCACTATCGGGGCTACGACCGGTCGAATCGAAGGGGCGATTATCGTACCGGTGACCGCCGTCGGTCGACCATCGGCGCACGCGCCGTATCATTTCGACCGTTACTCCCCGTGAGCTACCATGGTTTCTGTTCTCATTCAACAAACCCATTATTTACTTACTGTAGTAAAAGTCCATCGGAGGGGTGGAACCCGGATCGGCGGACGACTCGCACGGTCGCGTTCGGGTCGGTCGGCACGGCTCGGGGCCACACGTCACCCCGCTCGTAGCGGCGACGATTACGCCGTCTCGACGTGGCTGTCGGCTTCAGCGAGCGAACTCGAGTCGATCGGTTCGTCGCTGTGCTTGATCGACCGCCCGGACGCCGCGTCGAAGAGGTGCATCTTCGACGCTGGCACGTGCATGTGGAGGTGGCCGCCGGGATCGACGCCGACGTGGCCGTCGACGGTAACCGTCATCGTCTCGCCACCGACGTCCAGATAGACGTTCGTGACGTCCCCCATCGGTTCGGTGACGGTCACGTCCGTCTCGATCAGCCGGTTCGGTTCCGGGTGGGTCCCTGGGGAGTCGGTAAGCGACACGTGCTCCGGTCTGATACCGAGCACGAGGTCGGTACTGTCGAGTTCGTCGACCAGCGAGTCCGACAGCGGCAGGGTAAAGTCCGGATGGTCGAGCGTCCCGTCCTCGAGATCGGCGTCGACGTCGAGGAAATTCATCGGCGGGGAGCCGATGAATCCCGCGACGAACTGGTTCGCCGGCCGGTGATAGCACTCGAGCGGCGTGCCGACCTGTTGTAACCGGCCGTCGTTGAGGATGACGATCCGGTCGCCCATCGTCATCGCCTCCGTCTGGTCGTGCGTGACGTACACCGTCGTCACGCCCAACTCGGTTTGCAGTTGCTGGAGTTCCGTCCGCATCTGTGCACGCAGTTTCGCGTCGAGGTTCGAGAGCGGTTCGTCCATCAAGAAGAGTTCCGGATCGCGGACGATCGCCCGCCCGAGCGCGACCCGCTGTTGTTGTCCGCCGGAGAGTTCGCCGGGTTTGTCGTCGAGGAGGTCGACGATATCCATCATTTCAGCGGCGGTTTCGACCTGGTCGTCGATCTCGGCGGCCGAGAGATCCGTCGACATCTTCAGCCCGAACGCGATGTTCTCCCGGGCGGTCATATGCGGGTAGAGCGCGTAGTTCTGGAACACCATCGCGATATCCCTGTCTTTGGGTTTTTCGTCCGTCACGGCGGTCCCGTCGAACCGTATCGAGCCGCTCGTGACGGTCTCGAGGCCGGCGATACAGCGGAGCGTCGTCGACTTGCCACAGCCGGACGGCCCCACGAAGACGACGAACTCGCCGTCCTCGAGTTGGAGATCGAGCGACTCGACGGCTTGGATCGGTCCGTTCGGCGTACGGTACTCCTTGGTCAGACCATCTATGTCAATCCGGCCCATTCGTTACGAATGCTATCGGCGAGGCATATATACTTACCTGCAGTCGATAGTTCTACTCGCGAACCGCTAGAACCAACGCCGATCGCGACAGTAGAACTACATACGAGAACGATCAACAGACTCACGATGCTGACAGCAGACGGACGCGAGATGGATCTCGCGACGAAAGTCGGCCAACTGTTCGTCGTCGGGTTCGACGGGACGGAGCCGACCGACGACCTTCGAACGTTGATCACCGACCGACAGTGTGGCAACGTCGTCTACTTCAGTCGGAATATCGAGACCCCCGCCCAGGTCGCGACGCTAACCGACCGCCTACGGGGACTGGTACTCGAGGAGACTGGGGTCCCGCCGTTCGTGATGGCCGACCAGGAAGGTGGCGTAGTCGCTCGCCTCGGCTGGGGGACGACGCTGCCGAGTCAGATGTGTCTCGGTGCAAGCGCCGACCCCGACCTCGCGCGTGCCGGCGGCGAAGCCGTCGCCGCCGAACTGGCGGCCCTCGGTATCAACGTCAACCTGGCTCCGGTACTCGACGTCAACAACAACCCGCGGAATCCGGTGATCGGCGTCCGCTCGTTCGGCGAGGGCCCCGACCTGGTGGGCGACCTCGGGACCGAACTGGCGATGGGGATGCAATCCAACGGGGTCGTCGCCTGCGGGAAACACTTCCCGGGGCACGGCGACACGAGTACCGACTCCCATCACGAACTGCCGGTCGTCGAGCACGACCGCGAGCGACTCGAGGCCGTGGAGTTCGCGCCGTTCCGGCGCGCGATCGATGCCGGTATCGACGCGATCATGACGACGCACGTGTCGTTCCCGGCGATCACGGACTCCCCATCGACCCCGGCGACGGTGTCGCCTGCCGTTCAGCGTCGACTGCTCCGCGACGAACTCGGCTTCGACGGACTCGTCGTGACCGACGGGATGGAAATGCGTGCCATCGCGGAGACGGTCGGAACGCCGGAGGGCTGCGTCCGGGCGCTCGAGGCGGGCTGTGATCTGCTGCTCGTCTGTCACACGCCCGAAACGCAGGCGGACGCGATCGACGCCGTGATCGACGCCGTCGAATCGGGTCGGCTCGACGAGGCGACGATCGACGCAGCCGTCGAGCGGGTTCTCCGTTTCAAACGCCGCCGGCTGAGTGCCTCGAGTCCGCCGTCAGCCGGCCGCTGGGCGGAGACGGCCGACCGGTCCCGCGAGGTCGGCCGTGCGATCGCCGCCCGCGGGATCACGCTCGTCCGGGACCGAAACGACACGCTCCCGTTGACGACCGAGCGGCCGCTGCATCTGGTCGGGTCGTCGGGCGGCCGGACATCGCCGGCGGAGGACGACGACTTCGAGCCGACGCTGCTCGCCGACTCGCTCGGGGCCGCCGGATTCGATGTCACCTGCCACGAGATCGCTGACCGGCTCGAGCTGCCGTCGTTCGACGCTGGGACACAGGTAATCGCCACTGTCGACGGCGCGATGGCCAACGACTCGTGGGCGGCCGTGATCCGGACGCTCGACGACCGCAGACGCCGGTTCGTGGCGGTCGTCGTTCGCAACCCCTACGACCTGTCGGTGGTTCCCGACGTCTCGACCGCGGTCTCGACGTACGATTACACGCGGGCGACGCGCACCGCGCTCGGCGCAGTCCTGCGCGGCGAGGCGACGGCGACCGGTCGGCTGCCGGTCACCGTCCCCGAATTCGCGGACTGACGGGGATCGGGGCCGGCGACGGCGTGGGCGGGCCGTCGGTCCTCCCGAACGTGGACTATGCTGGGGCCGCCTACTGTTTCACGCCGCCTTCCGTCAGCCCCTTCACGATCGGCTTCTGGAACAGCACGAACAGCAGCAGAATCGGGACCGTCGCGACCGTCGATGCGGCCATCATCTCGCCCCAGTAGTTCTGGTCGCGTTCCATGAACTGCTGGATCCCGATCGAGAGCGGCGTCACGTCGCCCCTCGCCATGACCGACGCGAACAACACCTCGTTGAACGCGACCAGGAACACGAACATCCCCGTCGCGGCGATACCCGGCGCTGCAAGGGGTAAGACGATCCGGACCAACGCCTGGAACCGGGTGCAGCCGTCGACGCGAGCCGCTTCCTCGAGCGACGCGGGGATCGTATCGAAGAAGCCTCGGAGCATCCAGATCGCGAACGGGACGGCGAACGTGGTGTAGACGAAGATGATCCCCTGATAGGTGTTGATAAGCTGGACTCCGACGGTGTCGTGGAACGTCCGGAACAGCATGAACATCGGCAACAGGATCAAGATTCCGGGGATCAGCTGCGTCCCGATGAGCGATGCGCCGACGTACCGCCGGCCCGGGAACCGGTATCGCGAGAACGCGTACCCGCCGAGACAGGCGATACAGAGCGCGATGGCAGTCGTCACGCTCGCGATGATGAGGCTGTTCATGAAGTACTCGATCAGATCGACGCGGGACCACATGTCGATGTAGTTCTGGTAGTGAAACGACGTCTCGGTGAAGCTCGGATCGCCACCGACGATCTCGAACCGGGTCCGGAAGCTGTTGAACACCATCCAGTAGATGGGGAACAGCGCCCAGATCAGGATCGTCAGTAAGAGCCCCTTGGAGGCGAGTGCGAACAGTCGGTCCTTGGTCGCTTCGGAGAGCGCCCACTCGTCGGGTGTCATTGGGTTTCCTCCTCGAAATCGCTCCGAATGAATCGCCGGTAGTAGATCGTCGCGAGCACCATCGCGACGACGAACAGTCCAACGCTCATCGCGGCCCCGCGGCCGAACGCGAACGCCCTGAACGAGAAGTTATAGATGTACACCATCGTCACCTCGACCGACGACGGTGGACTCCCGCCGAACATCACGTACGGCGTTGTAAAGTCGATCATCGTCCAGAGCAACATGAGCAGGACGACCACCCCGGAGACGGGTTTGAGCTGTGGCAACGTGACGTACCGAAACTTCCCCCAGCGGCCGGCCCCGTCGATCGCAGCGGCCTCGTAGAGTTGCTGGGGTATGGACTGGAGGCCGGCATAGAGCATGATCATCACCCAGGGGAACTGCAGCCAGACGTGTGCGATGGTCATCGACCACAGCGCCTGATCGCCGAGTAACCAGAACATGGGCTCGTCGATGAGTCCGATGGACATGAGTGCGTGATTAATGATGCCGGATTCCGAGAGGAACATCATTCGCCAGACGTTCAACGTCACGATCGCCGGTGCGATCCACGGCAGCAACAATAGCGTCCGAACGAAAAACGACCCCTTGAACTCCTGATTGAGGAGGAGCGCCGCCGTCAGCCCCAACACGTAGGTCCCGACGAGCACGCCGACCGACCAGAGCACGGTCCGCGAGATCGAGTACCAGTACCGACTCCCGATGGTCGTCGTGGGGTCCATCACGAAGGCGTAGTGCTCGAGGCCGACGAACGGTGCACTCGTCCAATCGGCGATGTAGTTCGAGTTGACTCCCATGACGCTGATCGTCGCTCCCCATACGACGGGGATGAAGTGGACGACGAACATCATCGCCAGCGCGGGAAACAGGAGTTTGTACGCGTATTGGTGCTTCTCGTCGAGTCGACCGTACAACGGGAGATACTGTCCGAGCCCCCCGTCGGTCACTCGCTCGTGTAACCGGGTGAAAGCGCTTGCCATAGTGTCTTACGTTCGTGAATCGTGATCATTCCTTCTCCCGACCTTGGGCAATCAACCCTGTTGTGCCTGGTCGACGAGATCCTGTGCGACGCCGGCAGCCTCGTCGAGGAGTTCCGCGGAGCGTCCGTCCTCCCACTCGCCCGTGACGACCTCCTCGAGCCACGTTCCGATCGTGCCGCTGAGTTCGACCTCGACTTCGCTCAGTCCGGGGATCATCGGATAATGCCGCGCGTCGGGGAGCACGTCGTCGTGGAGCGTCTGACTGAGTTCGTCGTCGAACGCGGCGTGGTTGAACGCCTCCTCGACCGTCGGCAAGAGTCCGATCCGATCGGCGAACGTCGCGTTGGCGTCCGGCCGTGAGAGCCACGAGATCCACTCGGCGGCCTCCTCCTGTTTGTCCGACCACGGCCGGATACCGAGCCCCTCCATGCCGAAGAACGTCGACCGGTCGCCGGACGGCCCGGCCGGGAGTCGGCCGATCGTAAAGTCGCTCCGATCCGCCCCAGCCTGTTCGACGAACTGATCGACGGGACTCAAATCCTGCATGATCGCACCGACGTCCTCGTTGATCAACGCCCCGTCGAACTCGTCGACTCCCCACTCGGCGATCTGGCTCGGCATGACGTCTTCCTCGAGGATGAGATCCTTCCAGAAGTTCAACGCCTCGACGCCGGCGTCCGAATCGAACAGGATCTCGTTCGTGTCCTCGTCCGCTACCCGACCGCCGTTTTGCCAGAGGAACGTGATGAACGCGCGCGGGAGTTCCCAACTGACGCCCATCATCGCATAGAGGTGTTTGTCCGGAAACTCCTCGCGGAACGCCTGCCCCTGGTCGACGAGGGCGTCCCAGTCGTCGGGCTGGCCGTCGATCCCCGCTTGCTCGATGAGCGGGTCGTACTCGAGATAGCCACGCGGTCCCCAGAACCACGGGATGCCGTGAATCTGCCCCTGATAGTCCATGATGTCGGTGACCTGATCGAAAAACGCGTTCTGATCGGGAAGCGACGCGTCCAACTCCGAGAGATCGACCCAGCCGCCGGCGTTTGCCTGTTGTGGCAGGAACGTCGACGCGATGTGGTCGACGTCCGGCCCGACGCCGGACTGAATATCGGTCACCTGTGAATCCGGCACGTCGGCCCACGTCAGGAACTCGTGTTCGACTTCGATTCCGGTCTCCGCTTCGAAGGCATCGGACTGCTCCTCGAGCCAGTCCGACTGGGGTTCCTGGCCGATATACCGTGCCCGGACCGCATCTCCGGCACCGCCGGAGCCGGTTAGCCCGTCCAGACACCCCGCGAGCCCGAGTGTCGTCGTTGCGCCAGCAGACAGCAGTAGCTTGCGTCGGGAGCGGTCGTTCATCTCATTCGTACCCGAACTAATATTCATGCCAATTGTATATATAGCTTACTGTTGTCAGTGATTGTAATGGAACCTCGTACCGACCGCACGCGGTGCCGAAACGATCGATCACGGTCCGATCGCCGGACGGAGCGTCATCTCGTCGTGCGAAACGCCGCGCAGGTCCCCCGCCTCTCGACGGCGACCAGTCGGCGCGCCTTCATCCGATTCGATGCCCGTCACGGTCGGCGGACGAGTCGAACGTTTATTACTGACCGTTCCGAACGGAACGTATGAAACTGGTCGACTACGAACTGTTCCACGTGCCGCCCCGATGGCTCTTCCTGAAACTCGAGACGGCGGACGGGTCGATCGGGTGGGGCGAACCGATCGTGGAAGGGCGAGCGAAGACCGTCCGAACCGCCGTCGACGAGATCATGGACAGCTACCTCCTCGGAACGGACCCACACCGGATCGAGGACCACTGGCAAGCGATGTATCGGGGCAGTTTCTACCGCGGTGGGCCCGTGTTGATGAGCGCCATCGCGGGCATCGATCAGGCGCTGTGGGACCTCAAGGGGCGAGCGTTCGGAGCCCCGGTATACGAACTCCTGGGCGGGCGGTCACGCGATAAAATTCGGGTCTATCAGTGGATCGGCGGCGATCGAGTCGAGGAAATCGGTGCCGAAGCCGAGCAGCTGTGCGACGTCGGCTACACCGCGTTGAAGATGGACGCGGCGAACCAGATGCGACACCTCGAGCCACCGGCCGCGGTGGACGAGGTCGTTTCGCGTGTCGAACACGTTCGTGAGACCGTCGGTCACGGCGTCGATATCGTCGTCGATTTCCGGGGGCGAATCTCCAAGTCGCTCGCGAAACGTATCGCGCCGAAACTCGAACCGTTCGGCGTCACGTTCATCGAGGAACCGGTGTTGCCGGAAAACCTCGAGTGGTTACCCACGCTCGCATCCCAGACCACGGTTCCGCTGGCGACGGGCGAGCGGCTCTACTCGCGGTGGGATTTCAAGCCGCTGTTCGAACGGGGAGGGATCGATGTCGTGCAACCGGACGTCTCCCATGCCGGCGGCATCTCCGAGATGGTCCGGATCGCGAACATGGCCGAGGCACACGACGTGGCGGTGGCCCCGAACTGTCCGCTCGGACCGATCGCGCTCGCGGCCTCGTTGCAAGTGAGCGCGACCGTTCCGAACCTTTTATTTCAGGACCACGGATTCGACATCTATCCTGCCCCGAAGAGCGCGGCCGACGACTACCTCGACGATGCCTCCGTCTTCGAGTTCACCGACGGCTATCTCGATCTGCTCGACGGCCCCGGGTTGGGTATCGAGATCGACGAGGACGCCGTCCGTGAGCGGTCCCAGCAGAACTTACACTGGCACAATCAGGTGTGGCGGCAGGCCGACGGGAGCATCACCGAGTGGTGACCCGAACCGACCGGTTTCGTTTCGCTGTCGGAAACAAACGGTGACTGCGCCGGAACCGTTGGGTTGCTCACCTCAGTAGCGCCCGCCTCTGTTTACACACATATGAATGTAATCAACACGGTGAGCCGCCGCCGTGTGAGACTCGTCCCGACGGTCAGCAGCACTCGTTTCGCACAGCGCAACGGATCGAGCACGGATCCGGTCCGCCGTCGGTCACTCGAGTCGCCGCTCACTCGAGATAGGCGCGCGTGGTTTCGTGGAACGGACGGAATCCCTCGGCGCTGTCGACGCCGGTTTGTTTCCCCAGAACGGTGTTTTCGGCGGCTACGCCGTCCACGAGGTTGTCGAACTCCGCATCGATACCGCCGTGGGACTGGAGGAACTCTACCTGTGACTCGTGTTGTCTGATCGCATCGGCCTTGACGTCCTCGTAGCCGGTGATGTCGACGTAGACCGACGGCTCGAATTCGGACGTCGGTTTCCCGAAGTAGTAGACGTTCTCCGGATCACAGGGATCGGACGGCGTCTCGACGAGGGGCAACGACGCCATGTAGTAGGCGTCGGTGACGAGTCGCGACGTGACTCGGTGATCCGGGTGCATGTCGTCCCGATAGTGCGTGAGGATGACATCCGGCGCGAACGTTCGAATCGTCTCGACGATCGAGAGTCGGTTCTCGAGGGTGTATTCGATGCGACCGTCTTCGAACCCGAGGAACTCGACCGCGGCGACACCGAGCGTCTCGCCCGACCGCCGCGCTTCTTCCTCGCGGACGGAGGCGATATCGGTCGCCGACTCGAGTCCGCCGTACTCGCCGCTGGTCAGGTGGGCGATGGTAACCGTGTCGCCCCGGTCGGCGTGTTTCGCGAGCGTCCCACCACAGAAGATGTCGGCATCGTCCGGATGCGCAACGATGGCTAATAGCTCCATGGACGTGTCGACTGACGAATGGGAGCGCCATAATAATTCCGCTCGGTCGGACTCGGGTTAAACCGAGGTTGACCGCCGCTACTGCTCGGCGGTCGTCTCGGCGGCGAGGTTCGACCGCAGTAATCGACTCGCACTGAAGAGAATCCCGGGGACGTTTTCCTCGAATCGCTTGCCCGAGAGTTCGTCGGCCCAGCCCGAGACGAAGATCGCGCCGGTCAGCGAGTCGGTCGAGAGACCGACGGCAACGCTGTTTACGCGCGAGAACTGTTCCTGTCGATCGAACGCGACCCCGCGATCGCGAATCCGCTCCAGTTCGGCGCGTAACTCGGCGTCGCCCGTAATCGTGTACTCGGTCCGCGCCGGCCGCCGATCCTCGAGCAGCGCCTCGAACTCGTCAGCCGACTGCTCGGCGAGGATCGCCTTTCCGGCGGCGCTACAGTGACGGAATCGCGTGTTGTACGCCGGGAACCCGGGCTCGGCGTGGGTCGTGGAGAGATAGACGTCGACGACCCGTCCGTCGTGCTCGATAGCGAGCCCGGCCACCTCGTTCGTCATCTCGGCGAGTTCGTCGACCGGATCGGCGGCTGCGTGGCGCAACGCCGTCAGGGAGCCGGCGCGAACCCCGTAGTCGAGGAACTGAACGGACGGCAGATAGCGCCCGTCCGAGCGGTCGACGTACCCGAGTTCGTGTAGCGTCGACAGGTGCTTGGAGACGGTGCTCTTGGTGAGCTCCGTCCGATCGGCGATAGCCGTCACACCGATCGGCTCCGGCGAGTCGGCAACGATCTCGAGGATCGTTATCGACCGAACGGTGGCGTCGATCGTGGTATCAGTCCGCATAGGTATCGGTTCGTCTCGGCTCTATATAGTCGTTTCCGTGTCCGAAACGACCGAAACGAACGTTCAACGTAAATTACTTATATGAAGTAATTGAACTAATCGAACGCGATAGATGAGTGATCAGACCGTATACGACGAGTTAGGAGTGCCACGTGTAGTCAACGCCGCCGGAACGAAAACACGGATCGGTGGCAGCCGGATCCGGCCGGAAGCCGTCGAGGCGATGGGACGAGCGGCGACCGAGTTCGTCAGGCTCTCCGATCTCCAGGCGAAAGCGAGCGAGGTGATCGCCGACGCGACGGGTGCGGAGGCCGGCTACGTTACGTGCGGTGCGGATGCTGGACTGCTTCTCGCCGCGGCTGCGGCCCTGGCGGGTGACGATCCCGGAAGGATGGACCAGTTACCGGACACCGACGGCATTCCGGACGAGATCATCATGCCACGGACGCACAGAACCGGCTACGATCACGCGTTCCGGACGGCTGGGGCGACGATCGTCGACGTCGGCACGAACGACCGCGTCCTCGGGACCGGGTCGACCGCGGTCGAGCCCTGGGAGATCGAAGCCGCCATCTCCGAGCGGACGGCGGCGATCGGCTACGTCCAGAAACCGTACACCGAACCCGCCCTCTCGACGGTCACGGAAATCGCGTCCGCACACGACGTTCCGGTTATCGTCGACGCAGCCGCGGAACTGCCGCCGACGGAGAACCTCTCGCGGTTCATCGAGGAGGGAGCGGACCTCGTGGTCTTCAGCGGTGGGAAGGCGATTCGCGGCCCACAGACGACCGGTATCGTCGCCGGCCGGAGCGATCTCATCGAATCGATCGCGCTCCAACAGCTCGACATGCACGCTGCCGAGGAGGTCTGGCAACCGCCGACATCGCTCGTCGACGGCGAGCGTCTCGACGGCGTCCCACGACAGGGGATCGGCCGGCCGCTGAAAGTCGGCAAGGAGGAACTCGTCGGTCTTCTCGTCGCCCTCGAGTCGTTCCTCGAAGCCGATCACGACGCCGCGCGGGGCCGATGGCGGCGTGAGGCGGAGCGCGTTACGGCCGCGCTCGAGTCCGTCGAAGGGATCGACTTGACGCTCGACGACGACGACGTTTCGGTCGCCCCGGAAGTCGTGGTCCACGTCGATACTACCGCGGCGGCGTGCTCCGCGACGCAACTCGTTCGAACGCTTCGGACGGAATCGCCGCGAGTGTTCGTCGGGGCGGACCGCCTCGACGAAGACGTCGTCACGATCAACCCGATGTGTCTCACGGAGGCCGAACTGGACCACGTGATCGCTCGCATCCGGTCGTCCCTGACCGCGACCCAGTAACCGTGTTCCTCGTGACCGAAACGCATATAATGGCCGTCAGACGTTATCGGAGTGGACGATGAACGAAATTGCAACCGACGACGCACCCGCAAGTATCGGCCCGTTTTCCCAGGCGATCCGCGACGGTGACCGGCTGTACGTCTCCGGACAGGGGCCGGTCGATCCCGAGTCGGGGGAGATCGTCGCCAACGACATCGAGTCACAGACGCACGCCGTCATGGAGAACCTCGAGACCGTTCTCGAGGCCGGACACAGCTCCCTCGAGAACATCGTCAAGTCGACGGTGTTCGTCACCGACATGGACGACTACGAGGCCGTCAACGCGGTGTACGAACAGTACGTAACCGAACCCTACCCCGCCCGGAGCGCCGTCGAGGTTTCGGAGTTGCCGATCGATATCGGCGTCGAAATCGAAGTGATCGCACGGGTCGACTCATGAAAGCGATCGCCGTCGAACGCGGCGATTCCCGGCCGCGTCTGATAGACAAACCACGACCCGATCCCGACCCCGGCGACGCACTGGTCCGAACGCTCAGGGTCGGGATCGACGGAACCGATTTCGAGGTCGTCGAGGGGACACACGGCGGGTTCCCCGCCGGGAGCGACCACCAGGTCCTCGGTCACGAAGCCGTCGGCGTCGTCGAAGACCCGAACGGGACCGATCTCGAGGCGGGGCAACTCGTCGTCCCAACCGTTCGCCGTCCCCCGGGCGACGCGACCGAGTACTTCCGGCGCGGGGAGCCCGATATGGCACCGCCCGACGAGTGCCTCGAGCGGGGGATCGACGGCGCGCACGGGTACATGGCCGAGTACTTCACGAGTCCGGCGGGGTTCCTGGTTCCGGTTCCCGACGCGTTCGCAACGACCGGGGTCCTGATCGAACCGATGAGCAATACCGAAAAGGCACTCGAGCACGCCTACGCATCGCGCTCGGCGTTCGAGTGGCAGCGCGACGCGGCACTCGTGCTGGGGAACGGGCCGCTCGGCCTGTTAACGCTGTCAAGATTGCAATCGGAGTTCGATCGGACGTACTGTCTTGGCCGACGCGACCGACCCGATCCGACGATCGACCTCATCGAACGATTGGGTGCGACCTACGTGGACTCGCGTGAGACTCCCGTGGCCGACGTTCCGGCGGTGTACGAGCCCATGGACCTCATCTACGAGGCAACCGGATACGCGAGACACGCCTTCGAGACGATCGATGCGCTCGATCAAAACGGCGTTGGCGTGTTGCTCGGGCTCCCGGGAGACGACGAGTTCGACGTTGCGGGCGGTCGGCTCCACCGCAAACTCGTGCTGGGGAACAGAGCGCTCGTCGGCAGCGTCAACTCCCACATCGAACACTTCGAAGCCGCCTGTGAGACGCTCTCAGCGCTCCCCGACTGGTTCGGTGACGAGCTGATTACGGACACCTTCGAACCGGCTGCGGTCGACGACGCGTTCTCGGCGGCTCCGGATCGGATCAAGACCGTCATCGAGTTCGATTCGCGCTGATCGTGACCGCTACTGACGCGGCGTCCGACGTGCCAGTGTCGACAGAACAGGAGTCCACTGCCAAGCCCACCACCCCAGCGGTGGGGAGTTGACTGCTGCCGACAACGACGAGAGCGTTGTATATACACCACCCCACGGAATTGATAAAATTCTGTACTACATTCATCAGCAGTAGTTTTGGGTATAAGTGGCAATATTATGGAGTCGGCTCACGTTTTCAATAGCATCTATTTCGAAGGATTTCAACTATTTCGACCTAAATATGCGCCCATTTATGTATATATGGATTCTTTTAACCAGTAATATCGGTTGTTCAGGTGATATTCTTCTCCTCTTTCCGTGGGAACGGTTTCGAAGTCCGTTTCAGGCCCCTGTACTTCGAGAAATGAGGGAAACTGCTGTCAGAGTGCACGGCTCACAGGTGGTGCATTGTGGCGTTAGTATTGCGTATATTAAGAACTACTATGTCAAATACCTATGTTAATATATAGGAAACTTCCGAAATCGTGCCGTCTTTCGCCTCACCCGTTTCCTCGAGCAGTGCACGCGATCGGTGTCCGGTGGGACGGGTTCGGCGCGGCGATTTTCCCACCGCCTGGTGCCGGGTATCCCGCCCGTGGGTAGATCCCGATGTGAAGTGCTGCTCTCCCGTGCTCAGTCCGGGCTTTCCCACGGCGGAACGCCGGCGATGCCCGTATCACAGACGGTGCGGGCGGGGAGGCCGTGTTCCGCCGTGAACTGGTCGAACAATTCGGAGAGTCGCACATCGTGACTCGCCAGAACCCCGCCGGGCGAGATCCGTGGCAGCGCCGTCTCGTACTCGAATCGCATATGTGGGAGTCGGTGATCCGAGTCGTGGAGGAACAGGTCGACGGGGCCGACGGTCGCGAGCAGTTCCGGCAGGACCTCGCGTGCGTCACCCAGATGGAGTTCCCACCGGTCGCGACAGCGATCCGGGATCAGGTGACCGTATTCGAACGGCCCCGGCGGACCACCGGGCAGATCCAGCGAGTGGAGCGTGCCGCCACCGTTCTCGGCCATCGCAGCGAGGATGTGCGCGTCGAACGAGCCGAACAGAATGCCGGTCTCGACGGCGGTTTCGACCTCGAGGGCGCGACAGACGACGTACAGCGTCACCCCGTCGCGCCAGTGGGTCGTGTCGGTCGCGACGCCGGCCTCGTGAATCGCGTCGACGCGATCGGCATAGCGTTCGTGGAACCACTCGAGGTCGTCGTACTCGCGTTCGTACGCCCGCAGTTCGGCGGCCGACGCCGGAAGCACCGCCGCCAGCCGGTCGGCCCGGTCTCGCGTTTCCCGGCCGTAATCGAGGCGGCGGCGCTCGAATCGCAGTTGCGCCTTTCGAACGGCGTAGATCGCGTCACGAAGCACGCCCGTCACCGGTAGCCCAGCGCCTCGAGGCGCGATTCGATGTCGTCACCGTGGTCCTCCGTCCGCTCCGTGCCGTCCGCGCCGCGCTGGCGAAGCCCCGTCGGGAGGGCGGGATCGCAGGTCCCTCGATCCCGACCCTCGCGGACCGCCCAGGGAACCCGGCGAAGGGCGGGGACCGGCGTTCCGGGGGGATGTGACCAGACGCCGAACTCGCCGATCGCGTTGCCGTGGTCGCTGGTCATCGCGACCCGCCCGTCGCAGTTCGCGAGCAGGCGCGTGAGATCGTCGAGCACCCACTCGAGGTTGTCCCGGTAGGCCGCCCAGACCGCCTCGTAGGAGAGGTCCCCGTCACGCAGTCGCAGCCAGGGATCGTTCATCGAGTCCGTCTCGTCGGCATCGTCCTCGGCGTCGGCCAACGCCTCGAGCGCCTCGCGGTCCGCGGGATCGAGGGCCTCGAGATCGAGATCATCGTCGTCGTCCCCGTCGGTGAACTGGCCCCAGTGTTCGATGTCGGCCGAGCCGAAGAACCAACCCGGCTGCGATCGGAACGGGGCGTGGGGTTGCATGTAGTGGACGACGATGCGGTCGATGCCCAGCTTCCGGCGATGTCGCCAGATCGCGATCGCGGCGTCGGTCAGCGGCTCGGGTGGGATCGTCGAGATATCGTCGTCGACCCAGCCATCGCGCCAGGCTTCGTGGAAGACGCCGAAATCGTCGGCCGTGAGCGGCAGGACGTCGTCGGAGGTGACGAGAATGTGTTCGCAGGATTGGGACGAAAAGGGGTTCCCGGTCACGTAGGCGGTGCGGGCCATCTCCTCGCGGTGTTCGGGGGCGAAGGTCCGATCCATCCACTCGGCCGATTGGGACCCGACCGACCACAGCGAACCCACCGCATCGGGGCTGGGAAGCGCCTCGTGGCCGGCGGCGGCCGCCTCGTGCATGAGATCGAGCCGGCAGCCGTCGAGCACACAACAGACGTCCCACTCGCGCTCCCAGATCGGCGTCGCGGGGACGAGCTGTGAGAGCGTGCCTCCGATGCGTCCGGTCGCGATCTTTGCGGATAACGTCGCGAGGTCCATCAGCGTCGGCTCCTGTGTGTGTATCGGGACGATTCTGTTAGTAGCTTTTGATCGGTGACCGGACTGTCAGTAGCCACGACACGATCGAGCGGCCGAGCGGCCTGTCCCCACCCGATGTCGATCGACCGAAGGCAGCAACTATGGCATAGTGTGACAAGGCTTATTATGACGGTGTTCGTAGCGTTGATCGAGGACCGACAATCCCGGTCCAGTCTGACGAAATGAGCTCCTCACCACCGGACACCGAGACGTACGAAGTCACGCTCTCCAGAGACGAACGCTGGGTCGTCCACCACGTCCTCGCGACCCGCCTCGACGAGGCACTCGACGCGGACGAACGGCCGCCGGAATGGGTCCTCGAGGCGATCGACACGCTCGAGACCGACGGCAACACGGACCGGCTCACTGCCACCCAGGCCGATCACATCTACGACGCGCTCGCCGCGTACGTCGACCGCGAGGAGACGCCCGTCCGGGACGTCGATCACGGCACGGCCGCCCTCGAGCAGCTCGAGGACGGACGGAACGCGCAGGCGTAGCCGACGCACCGCTCGCCGTTTCGTTTTCGTCGACCGCATCTCGTTCAGCCTCGCCGCTGGCCGCGTTCAGGGTCGCGTCGTCGCCCAGACGGCGGTGATCGCGAGCAAGAGTGCGGGCGCAAGCGGGAGAATCAACAGCGCGAAGCGATACCCCTCCGCGCCCGGCGGGACGAGATAGATGGCCGCCGGAGCGACGAGGAAGGCAAAACACAGGACGCCGACGAGAACCCAGCCACGCCAGTCGAACTCGCGGTCGACCGTCGCGGGGTGGGGCGGTTCGTCCCCTTCGTCGTCGGCCGGCTCGTCGCCCTGTTCGCCGTCGGCATCGGTATCGAACGCCGCTGGATCGTGGACGTAGCCGCCGTCGTCGCTCGAGCTCACTATCGGATCGTTCGACCGCATCGTCAAAGCCCTCACGGTTGGCCGACCTGACAGGTTCGTCCGCAAGCGGCGAGCGAGCGGGACGCGTCGTGTCCGTGCGGCGGTCGTCGGCGGTTAGCGTTCGCTGTCCGGGCGGACGACGACCTTGCCGAACCCTTCCCGGTTCTGGATGATCTCGTGGGCGCGTGCGGTCTCGCTCATCGGCAGGTCCTCGCGGATCGCGGGCTCGAACGTCCCGTCCCAGACGAGGTCCATCACGTCGTCGACCTGATCGGGCGTCGCCATCGTCGAACCGATGATCTGGAGCTGGTTCCAGAAGATACGCGGGATGTCCGTCTCGGGATTGCCGCCGCCGGTGCCGCCGCAGGTGACGAGCCGGCCGCCCTTGGTCAGGCTCTTCAGCGAGTTCCGCCAGGTGGGCGCGCCGACGTGTTCGACGACGACATCCACGCCCCGGCCGTCCGTCTCCTCGAGAACCCAGTCCGCGAAGTCCGCCTCCTCGTAGTTACAGACGTGATCCGCGCCGTGGGCCTCGGCGTAGTCGAGTTTGTCCTCGGTGCTGCCGGTCGCGTAGACCTCCGCGCCCGCGTAGTCGGCGATCTGCAGGGCGGCGTGGCCGACCCCGCCGCTTGCGCCAAGCACGAGGACCGTCTCGCCGGCCTCGAGATCGGCGCGCTCGATGAGCATCCGCCAGGCGGTCTGAAAGACCAGACAGCTCGAGCCGGCGACGTCCCAGTCGACGTGCTCGGGGACGGGGATCAGGTTGTCCTCGGGGATCGCCGCGTATTCGGAGTGGACGCCCGTGACGTGTTCGCCGATGATGTGGTATCGCGGATCGAGCGTCGGGTCGTCCATTCGAAGGTCGCCACAGCCGGCCGAGAGCGCGACGCGATCGCCCTCCTCGAAGCGCGTGACGTCCGCGCCGACGTCCGTCACGACGCCGGCCCCGTCGCTGCCCGGAACGTGGGGCATCTCGAGGTCGATCCCCGGCATCCCTCGCCGGGTCCAGATGTCCAGGTGGTTGAGTGCGGCCGCTTTGATGTCGACTAGCACCTCGTCCCGATCGATCTCCGGATCGGGGTACTCCCCGTACTCGATAACGTCAGTGTCACCGTGCTCCGTGAATTGAACTGCCTGCATATACGCAGGCCAACGGAAACGCCGTCCATAACAGTTTGGCTACCAGCATCCGGCGGTCGCTGCCCGTGGCCGTCCGACGCGGCCAGACGGTGGATCACGGACGACGCCGCTCTCGCTTGGTTGCACGACCGGGGCAGCGGCGACGAGCGTCGCCGATCCGGGATGGGTCGAGCGCTATCCGAAGCGCAGACGCGTGTGCGTAGTTTTTACCCGCCGGCTTTCGAAGGCGACGTATGAACGAGACGACCACCAGCGACGCCGACCCCGACGACGGGACGCTCTGTACTGGCGTCGTCACGGTCTCCTCGAGTCGGAGCCTCGCTACCGACGAGGCCGGCGAGGCGATCTCTACGGCGCTCGAGGACGACGGCAACGAAGTCACGGTCCGAGAGCACGTCGGCGCGGACCACGACAAGGTCCAGTCGATCGTCTCGCGACTGATCGATCGCGACGACGTCGACATCGTGATCTCCGCCGGCGCGACCAGCGTCGAACCGACCGACGTCACGCTCGACGCCGTCGAGCCGCTCCTCGAGAAGGAACTGACCGCGTTCAGCGAACTGTTTACCCTCCTGGCGTACGAACGAGTTGGAACGAAAACCGTCGCCGCGCGGACCCTCGCGGGCGTCGCCGACGGAACGCCGGTCTTCTGTCTCCCCGGCGACGCCGACGCGGCCCGACTCGCGCTCGCGGAGATCATCCTGTCGGAAGCGCCCGTGCTCGTCGGGCTCGCACGCGAGGAACCGGACGAGGACGACGACTCGACCGACGCGGATGCGGCCGACGGAGGTGCCTGACGTGGGCGTTTCCGATCGCGATGGGGATGCGACCGACCGGCTCGACAAGGACGCCGTCCGCGAACGGGTCTGGGACGACCTGGAGGAACGCGGCGAAGCCCGCTTTCCGTTCCCGCCCCACGGCCGTATTCCGAACTTCGCCGGGGCGAGCGAGGCCGCCGACCGACTGGCCGACCAGCCCGAGTGGGCCGCGGCGACGACGATCAAAGCGAACCCCGACGCACCGCAACTCTCCGTCCGGCGGCGGGCGCTGCGCGAGGGCAAGACGGTCTACATGGCCGTGCCGCGGCTGGCCGACGAGCGGTGTTTCCTGAAGCTCGATCCGGACGACCTCGAGGACTACGACGCGGCGACGACCGTCTCCGGCTCCTCGACACACGGCGAACAGGTCGGCCCGAGCGCGATCGACCGCGTCGATCTGATCGTCTCCGGGAGCGTCGCGGTCACCCCGGAGGGCGGCCGGATCGGAAAGGGAGAGGGCTACAGCGACCTCGAGTACGCCGTCCTCCGGGAACTCGGTCTCGTCGACGACGCGACGCCCGTCGCGACCACCGTCCACGAGCGACAACTGATCGCGGAGTCGGTCACGATCGAGGCCCACGACGTCCCGATGGATCTCGTGGTCACGCCCGAGCGCGCGTTCCGTCCGGAGGGGAGCGCGCAGCCGACCGGCATCGACTGGGACCTGCTTACGGACGATCGAGTCGCGGAGATTCCGGTTCTGGAACGGCTTCGAACCTCGTAGCGCGGTCGGGGCGACCACGGGGCGGTCGCTGGTGATTGTTCGACTGGAACCGGAGGCGTCGACAGAAGGAAGTCCATCCCCGGGACGCGACGGAACCCGCCGCGTCCCGATGCCAGAATCGCAGGGTGTGACGCGAGCCGGTGGGGTGGGCCCGCGTCAGCGAAATCGGTTGGCAGTGGTGGGGGAAGGGTGCTGTGGTGGGGTTGCTGGAAGTCGCGGGAGCAGTGGTGGGTGCGTCGGTGGGGACTGCCCGTCGACCTCCATCCCGACGTAGCGGGGACGATCACTTGAACGGGGGTGATGGTACACCGATTTTACGCCGAGTTCTGCCGAGTTCAATTCGATTTTATTCGGTCGAAATCGGCGGTGAGAAAGTTTATACTGCTGAGACGGCCGTTCGAAAAACGGACGGGCCGAAACGGCGGTGTCGGCGACCGAATCGGTGTCCCAACCGTCGGCCCGGCTCGGCGGTCGGGTCCGAAAGCGTCAGTCGACGAGTTCGTCGGCGACGACGCTCGCGTCCATCAACTGCGGATCGATCGCGATGTCGAGTTGCCCCTTGACGAACTCGGGGACGGTCCGGTTGGCGTAGACGACGGTTCGGACCTCGTCGTTCAGATCGCAGACGATCGGGATCGTCGTCGCCTGCCCGACATCGGTCAGGACGTACAGGTCTGCCGTGACGACGCCCGCCTCCTCGAGTTGGGGGCGGGAGATGACGCCGTCGAGTCGGCTCACTGCGACGCCTTCGCTCTCGAGTGCCGTCCCGATGTCGTCCTCGTCGGAACCGGCGACGACGGCGGTCGTCGCGGAACTCATTCGTACTCGATCGTCGCGGGCGGTTTGTGGGTCACGTCGTAGACGACGCGGGCGACGTTCTCGTGGGAGCCCGTGATTCGGGACTGAATCCGCTGGAGCGTCTCCCAATCGATCTCCTGGGCGCGGGCGGTCATCCCGTCGCGTGACTCGACGGAGCGGACGGAAACCACCCAGCCGTGGACGCGGTTGTCACCCTTGACGCCCGTCGCCTTGCCGATGACGGCCGCCAGCGCCTGCCACGGCTCGTACTCCTCGAGTTCCTCCTCGACGACGTGGTTGGCCTCGCGGGCGACCTCGAGTTTCTCCTCGGTAATCTCGCCGATGATCCGGACGGCGAGCCCGGGCCCGGGGAACGGCATCCGCTCGGCGACGAGCTCGTCTAAGCCGAGGTGGCGCGCGACCTCGCGGACCTCGTCCTTGTAGAGGTCGCGAACGGGTTCGACGATCCCCTCGAAGTCGACGACCTCGGGGAGGCCGCCGACGTTGTGGTGGGACTTGATCCCGCCCTCGCTCTCGATGCGGTCGGGGTAGATCGTCCCCTGCACGAGGTAGTCGGCGTCGGCGTCTTTCGCTTCGCGCTCGAACTCCCGGATGAACTGCTCGCCGATAATCTCGCGTTTCGCCTCGGGATCGGTGGTTCCCTCGAGCGCATCGAGGAATCGGTCTTTCGCGTCGACGACCCGGAGCGATTCCATGTAGTCGAAGGTCTCGCGGATCTGATCCGTTTCGCCTTTCCGCATCAGGCCGGTGTCGACGTAGACGGGCGTGAGTCGGTCGCCGATCGCCTCGTAGGCCAAGGCGGCGGCGACCGAGGAGTCGACACCGCCCGAGAGGGCGATGACGGCGTTGGCGTCGTCGATTTCCTCGTCGATCTCTGCGACTGCGTCTGGAACGAACGTTTCGGTGTCTACCATCAGTGGGTTACCTCCGTTTCGGTGTCTGTGTCCGCGTTCTCGGGGTCGCGCTCGGGCTCGTCGTCGGTCCGCTCGAGGATCGCCTCGACGAGTCCGAGGAAGGGCGGACTCGGCTGGCCGGGTCGTGACGTGTACTCGGGGTGGAACTGCGTCCCGACGAAGTACGGATGCTCCTCGTGTTCGAGGATCTCCATCCGGTTGCCCGCGGTGCCCGAGAAGACGAGCGGTTCGTCTTCGAACGCGTCGAAGTACTCGGGGTTGACCTCGTAGCGGTGACGGTGTCGCTCCGAACAGGACGTATCGCCGTAGAGGACGTAGGCCAGCGTTTCGGGTTCGATGACGGTCGTGTGCTCGCCGAGTCGCATCGTGCCGCCCATGTCCTCGACCTCGTACTGCTCGGGGAGGATGTCGATGACCGGATGGGGCGTGTCCTCCTCCATCTCGGCGGAGTGGGCGTCCTCGAGCCCGAGTACGTTCCGGGCGTACTCGACGACCGCCATCTGGAAGCCCAGACAGAGCCCGAGGAACGGAACGTCGTTCTCGCGGGCGTACTGGACCGCCCGAATCTTGCCCTCGGAGCCACGCATCCCGAACCCGCCGGGAACGATGACGCCGTCCATCCCCTCGAGTTGGCCGTCGTAGCCCTCGCTCAACTCGTCTGCTGCGACCCAGTGGACGGTCACGTCGACGCCGACCTCGAAGCCGGCGTGTTTCAGCGACTCGTGGATCGACATGTACGCGTCCTCGAGATCGTACTTGCCGACCAGCGCGATGTCGACGTCGCCATCTTTCTCGGTCGTGACGATCTCGCGCCAGTCGTTCGCCCGTTCGCCTTCCGGCAGGGCCTCGTCGGCCAGCCCGAAGTGTTCCAAGACGTACTGGTCTAACCCCTCGTCTTCGACCATCAGCGGGACGTGATAGACGTCCTCGACGTCGGGGTTCGAGAACACTGCCTCGGTCGGAATGTCACAGAACAGCGCGATCTTCTCCTTGGTCTCCGGATCGAGTCGGTCCTCGCAGCGGCCGACGATCACGTCGGGCTGGAGGCCGGTCGAACGGACCTCCTTGACCGAGTGCTGGGTCGGCTTGGTCTTTTGCTCGCCGTTCTTCGAGTACGGGACGAGGGTCACGTGGGTAAAGAGGACGTTCTCCTCGGGTTCCTCGTGGGCGAACTGGCGCAGGGCCTCGAGGTAGGGCATCCCCTCGATGTCCCCGACGGTGCCGCCGACTTCGATGATACAGACGTCGGTGCCTTCCGCGGCCTCGCGGATGCGCCGCTTGATATCGTCGGTGATGTGAGGAATGATCTGGACCGTCTTGCCCAGGTAGTCCCCCGCGCGTTCCTTCTCGATGACGTGCTGGTAGGTCTTGCCCGTCGTGATGTTGTGGTCCGAGGTCATGTCGATATCGAGGAACCGTTCGTAGTTCCCCAGATCGAGGTCGACCTCCCCACCGTCCTCCAAGACGTAGACCTCCCCGTGCTGGTAGGGGTTCATCGTTCCCGCGTCGACGTTCAGGTACGGATCGATCTTCACCGCGGTGACGTCGAACCCGGCGTTTTTGAGGAGTCGGCCGGTGCTCGCGGCCGTAATCCCCTTGCCGAGTCCCGACATGACGCCGCCGGTGACGAAGATGAACTTGTTCCCCAGCGAGGGGTCATAATGAGTGTCCGATTCCGTCGGCATACCGAGTGTGCGCGCGACCGCTTGAAAACGATTTCGGGACCGCACTGCCTCCGACAGAGGTTGTCACTCCCGGCCAGCGGAGCTACCGGTCGGCAGTTCATCGTGTCGAGTCGGAGTCGTCCAACCGAGTCGGTGGCCAGGTCCGCTTTCGTGGACGCTGCCGATCGATCTCCGCATTCCCGAGTGCCCGTCGAGAATTCCGACGGCGGGAGACGGGATCGCCTCGAACGATCCGAGACGGACCCCGGGTCGTCTACTTGCCCCAGAAGGGGTCTCGACTGCGTTGCTTGTCGAGATACATGTTCAGCGCCTCGAGTTCGTCGCCGGGGATCTCGTCCGCGAGTTCCTGTTCGAGGATCTTCGCGTGTTTCTCGGGAATCTCGATCCAGAGTTCGTCGCCCTCCTCGATCTGACGGCCCACGGTCGGGCCGTCGATAGCGACCGAAACCCG
Organism: Natrinema altunense; assembly: GCF_000731985.1. Taxonomy (GTDB): domain Archaea; phylum Halobacteriota; class Halobacteria; order Halobacteriales; family Natrialbaceae; genus Natrinema; species Natrinema altunense. The sequence goes on along the minus strand of NZ_JNCS01000001.1, from coordinate 708,011 downwards.
GTTGCCCGCGCGGGCCTCGTCGACGTCCTCGCCCTGTTCCTGAATCCCCTTGACCTGGCCGACGCGGGTGGGTTCGTTGCCCTCGTACTTGACGACGTTCGCGTTGTTCTGGATCGTCCCAGAATTGACCTCGACGCCGACGACCGCAGGATCGTTCTGACGGAAGGTATGATCGAGCAGAATCCGGAACCGGGCTGGCCGCGTGATGTTCTCGAGGATGGTGTCCTGTTGGGCCTGCTCGATCCCCTCGACGTACTCCTCGTACTCCTCGATGAGCTGATAGATGACCTCGTCGGTGAAGATCGTCACGTCTTCGATCTCCGCGCGCTGGTCGGCATCGTCGAGGGTGTCGACGTTGAAGCCGAGGATGGCCTTCTGCTTGCCGTCCTCGGCCGTCGAGGCGACCGAGACGTCCCGCGGCGCGACGTCGCCGACCTCCGCGCGGACGATCGGCACCTCCGCGTCGTCCAGGGCGTCGGCCATCGCCTCGAGGCTGCCGAGCGTATCCGCCTTGACGACGACGCCCTCTTCGGCGGTGTCGACGGCGATATCCGCGAGTTCGGCCTGGACTTCGTCGATGACCGCGTCGAGGTCGCGGTCGCGGACGACTCGAACCGGCGCGCCGGCCATCGCGTCCGCGAGTTCGGGCGCGGCGACCTTGATCCCGGACGCGGCCGACACCTCGTCGACCTTTTCGAACCGGCTCTCGGTCCGGATTTCCGCGAGCGGCCGCGGCTGGAGCAGCGCGCGGACGTCGGTGACGATCGGTTCGTTCTGTCCGCCGACGACGATCCGATCGTCCGACCGGATCGTCCCGTCGTACAGTACCGTATCGACCGTCGTCCCGAACCCTTTCTCCTCTTTGACCTCGAGAACGGTGCCGACGCCGGGGCCGGCGACGTCGATCTCCATCTCCTCTTTCATGTAGCGCTGGGAGAGCCCCATCATGACGGTCAGGAGGTCCGGGACCCCCTCGCCGGTCATCGCCGAGACGGGGACGACGCCGACGTTGCGCTGGAAGTTCTGGACCCGCCAGTAGAGGTCCGCGGAGAACCCCTCGTCCGAGAGGTTGCCGATGATCTCGTAGAGGCTCTCGTCGAGCCGTTCGCGGACGCGATCGGACTGGGCCTCGTAGGTGTCGTTGATCGGCGAATCCTCGTTTGCGTTCCAACCCGGCACGGTGTCGATCTTGTTCGCCGCGACGATGAACGGGGTTTCCGACCGCCGCAGGATGTCCAGGGCCTCGAGCGTCTGGGGCTGGAAGCCGTCGTTGACGTCGACGACGAGGATGGCGATGTCGGCCAGCGCCCCCCCGCGGGAGCGCAGCGTGGTAAAGGAGTGATGGCCCGGGGTGTCGATGAAGAGGAGGCCGGGGAGGTCGAAATCGTCCGGGTCGACGAGTTCGCCCGCGATCGTGGAGATGATGTCCAGCGGAACGGCGGTCGCGCCGATGTGCTGGGTGATCGCGCCTGCTTCGCCCTCGATGACTGCGGAGCCGCGGATCTTATCGAGGAGACTTGTCTTGCCGTGATCGACGTGTCCGAGGACGGCGACGATCGGCGTTCTGAGAGATGTGGGGTCGCGTGTATCCGTGTCCGACATGATGAACCACCCGAGAAGGTCTTACCTAAAACCTCCGTAGCACCGTAGTTAAACCCATCGTCATCGACGGTCCGCCGAGCACGTCCGCGCGCGAGTACCCTCGTCGTTGCCGAGCGGACCGGCAACCGATGGCAGTTCGGCCGACCGCCGTCCCGATCGCCGAGACGGCGCACGCTCGTCCCGGCCGGTGTCTGCCGCCCGTATGCCGGACCCCGTGGTCTTTAATACCGATTAGTAAGTACGGGCATGCATGAGCGATATACTCGCTGAAAACCTCTCGGGGAAGTCCGTCATGGGTTCCGACGGCACCGAGCTCGGACTGCTCTACAACATCACGATGGATCTGAAATCCGGCAAACTCCACGATCTCGTCATCGAACCCGACGAGGAACTGTCCCGGCGCGCCGTCGACTTCGATAACGACGACGCCGGCCGCTTTCTCGTTCCCGTCAATCGCGTCCAAGCGGTGAAAGACTACATCGTCGTCCAGCGCTAACGGTATGTACGTTCTCGACTCCTCCGCTTTTATCCACGACTTTCACACGACAGAACAGACTGCAACGATCCCGCTCGTCCGCGAGGAACTCGAGGACGAGAGCGCCTACCGCTACGATGCGATGGAAGGCTCCGGGATGCACATTCACATTCCCAACGACGACACCACCGAGAAGGTCGAACGCGCGGCACGCGAGTCCGGCGACCTCGATGTCCTCTCGGACACCGACGTTCGGCTCGTCGCGGCGAGTTTCGAACTCGATGCGACCCTGGTGACCGACGACTACGCGATGCAAAACGTCGCGGAGAAACTCAACGTCGCGGTCGAGGTGATCGCCCGCGAGGGAATCGACGAACAGCGCCAGTGGCTGTATCAGTGTCAGGGCTGTGGCCGCGAGTTCGACGAGGAGAAAGACCGATGTCCGATCTGCGGGTCCGAACTGGCCCGGAAGAACCCGTCGTAGCCCGCGCTCCCCTTCTGTCGAATCGGCCGCCCGGTGGCCCCGTCGAGACCGTGCGCTCGATCAGCCGTAGGTGAAATAGAGGTTCGCGAAGAGCAACGCGTTGTAGACCCCGTGGATCAGCGCCGGGACGAGGAGGTTGTCGGTCCGCTCGTAGATCGTTCCGAGTACGATTGCGAGCCCGAAGATCGTCCCGAGGCTGGCGATCACCGCACCCAGTCCGGCGGTGGCGTACGCGAGCACGTGTACCGCCGCGAAGATGACGCTGGCCACGGCGACCGCGCCGGCCCGCGAGAACGAGTCGTACAGCGACTTCTGGATGACGTTCCGATAGAGCAGTTCCTCGAACGGGCCGATAATCAGGACGGCGAACGGCACCAGCACGAGCATGAGTTGGGGGTTCTCCTGAGCCCGCTGGGTCGTCGAGTGATCGGCGCTTTCCACGCCAGCAGACTGCATGACCACGGAAATCACGAAGAGCGCCCCGAAGAGGACGACCAGTCCCCCGACGGTCCAGCCGATGTCCCGGAGCGTCGGCCGTCGGAGATCGATAAACGACAGGTCCCGATCGGTCAGTGCGAGATACCCGCCCACCACGAGCGTCATCCCGATGGCCATGCAGAACTGGGTGAAGACCGTGTCTTCGACCTCCGACACCGGCTCGAGCAGCGCGGAAACCGGAGGCGAGAGGATGGCGTAAACCAGCGGCGTCACGAGGAGACCCGCGATACCGACGCCGGAGAGCACGACCACCTGTAGGCTCCGACGGACGAGTCCCTGCCCGCTGATCCCGTGGTAATCCGCGACCCCGGCGGCCGCGGTGAGCCCACCGGTGACGAACGCGACGAAAACGATCGGAACCGACACCGAACCCGTCGGCAGCGTGGCCGGCGCGGTGACGCCCTGATTCAACGCGTAGCCGGCGAGCATGACGACGGCCACGCTCGAGACGGCGGCGATCGGGCCGGCGATTCGCCCCTCGAGACCGCCGTGGCGCTGGGCCAGAAACGCGAGGACGGCAGCGAGGGCGAACCCGGCTCCAGTCAGGACGGTCGGATCGTCGACGCCGCTGCGAACCGGGACGAGCATGGCGACCATCGTGACCGCCGAGAGGACGGTTCCGATGCCGGGGACCACGTCGGACGCGATCGGGCCGGCGTCGTCGGCCCGTGCAGTCTGGCTCATAGTGGTGTATTCGTGTCCGGACTCATAGGCACACCGCAACCGAACGGGGCGACGGGTCGACCGCACCGACCTGCGTCGGGCGATCGGGAACGGACGCCGGGCTACCGCTCGACTCGAAGTTCGGTCTTCTCGGCGACCGCTGCGGCCTCCTCGAAGTCACCGCCGCCGAGCAGGCCGCGGGTCGCCTTCTTCGCCCACTCGACGGCGGGCTGTTCGAACGTGTTCACGCCGTAGAGTTCGCCCGCGAGGACGCAGGCGGCTTCCATCCCGTAGAGCAGGCCGCCGAGTTCGTACTCGTCGACGCGCTCGAGTTCGACGCGGACGTTCGGTCGGCCGGCGGCGGCGAGGCTCGCTTCCGTGGCCTCGAACTCCGCTGCGAGCAGTTCGCCGAGCGTCGCGTCGCCGAGGTACGCCAGGTCCTCGACATCGGTGGTGGGAATCGGGCGGTCAGCACTCTCCTCGGTCGTGACGAAGGTGACGAGCTTGTCCCGCGGGCCCGCACGGTAGAGTTGGAGTTGCGAGTGCTGGTCGGTGACGCCGAGGGCTCGCACCGGCGTCTGGCCGAGATCATCCTTCCCGAGGCTCTCGGCCCACAGCTGGGCGAACCACTCCGCGGACGTCTCGAGTGACTCGGCGTAGGGCATGATCGCGTTGACTCCGGCACCACGCTGATCCAGCGCGTACGTCGTCGCGCCGTAGGCGTAGGCCGGACAGTCGAACAGCGACCCCGTCAGCGTCTCGCGCTCGGCGGCCGCGCCCGCAAGTAACGCCTCGAGATCGTGGCCGCAGACGGCCGCGGCGACCATGCCGACCGCCGACAGCGCCGAGAAGCGACCCGGCACGCCGTCGGGAACCAGCAGCGACGGCAGCCCGTGTCGCTCCACGAGGTCCCGGAGCGGCCCCGAGTCGCCGGTCGTGACGATGGTCCGCTCGGTCCAGTCGACGCCGGCCGACTCGAACGCCACGCGGACGACGAGGAAATTCGCCAGCGTCTCCGCCGTCGTCCCCGACCGCGAAACCACGTTGATCGCCGTCTCCGCGAGCGGGAGTCGCTCGAGGTGGTTCGAGACCCACGCGGGATCGACGTTGTCGAGGAACACCGTCTCGGTGTCGGACTCGAGGGCGTTCGTGATCGTCGCCGCGCCGAGGGAACTGCCGCCGATCCCGATAGTGAGCAGCGCCTCGGCGTCGGCGATCGGTTCGACCGCCGCGCGAATCTCGTCCGGATCGGTCCGCTCGGGCAGGTTCAGCGCCTCGTACCCGTGGTCCGCGTTCGCCATTCCCGTCTCGATCCGTTCGTGGGCGGTCGCCACCTGCTCGTCCAGCCGCTCGAGGGAGTCCCGCGAGACGCCCGGCGACGCGACCGACGAAAGCGCGTTTCCGATGTCGACGTGCATGCCTCAGTACGCGACCGCCCGGACTAAAGACGTTCCGTGACGCGAGCGCGAGGGCGACTCACTACCGAGCGACGATCCCGATCGGAACGCGCGTTCGGACGGCGGTCGAAAGCCGAAACCGGGAAACCGACCCGTCCGCTACGACCGCCCATGACCGAGAAAACCGGCACCTTCGTCGTCACACACGCCGAGGCCGACTCGGCGGTCGTCCGCGATGTCGAGACCGCACAGGTCCACACTCTCGGATCGAACCCCGACCTCGAGGTCCACGACGTGCTCGAGGCGACCGTCGCGCCCGAACCGCCGTTGGACGTCACCTGGGAGCTGGTCGACGTCGCGGACAGACGCGCGATCGAACTGGTCGACAGCGACCTCGAGCCGACCACGTACGAGAAGGAGCTGGCGGCCGAGGCCGACATCGGCGACCTGGTGCAGGAGGAACGAGCCGGGACGGGAGAGATCCACGTCTTCAGCGTTCCCGAGGGTGAGATCGAACCCGCAGCGCAGGACGTGCTCGCGGACGAGGAGACGATCTCGCGGGCGGCCCGGCTCGAGGCGGTCCGCGTGGAGGTTCGTCGATCGGTCGACGACGGCGTCTTGAGCGTGCGATACCTGCCCGACTGACCGGGAACGGACCACACCGGTCGAGTCGGATCGATGTCGGCGACGGAACTGGACACTCTCCCCTCGTGGTAGCTGATCGCGTGACCGCGGGGACGGACTGTCGGAATTGAGAAGGCTTACTTCGGGGGGGATACCAGTAGACGGATATATGGCGTATTTCGACGTACCGGAGATCGACTACACCCGGTACAGTAACCGCCAACTCGCGGCGGTCCCGCTTGCGGTCCTCGCAGTGGCACTGCTCGTCCTCGTCGGGTCGTTTCTCGTCTTGGGCTCGCCGGTCCCGATGGGAATGGACTTCGCCGGCGGGACGGAACTGACGGTGCAGACGTCGACGCCCCAGGATGATATCGCCGCGGCGTTCGACGCGGATGCGGACGTGAGAAGCACGGGAACCGACAATCAGTACGTCGTGCAGTTCTCCGATTCCGACTTGGAGTCGCTCCGGACGCAGGCCGAATCGGGGCTCGAGCAGGACGGGAGCACCGATATCGTCCAGTCGGCCTCGTCGATGGGCGCGACGTTCGGGCAACAAAACCAGCAGACGGCGTTGTTCGGCCTCGTCGTCGCGTTCGTCGGCATGAGCGCGATCGCGTTCATCCTCTTTCGGACGTTCGTCCCGTCGATCGCGATCGTCATTTCGGCGTTCTCCGACCTCATGATCCCGCTCGCGTTCATGCGGCTGACCGGAATCCCGCTCTCGCTGGGGACGGTCGCCGGACTCCTAATGCTGATCGGGTATTCGGTGGACTCCGATATCCTGTTGAACAATCACATCCTGCGCCGAGGTGGTGATTTCTACGACAGCACCCATCGCGCGATGCGAACCGGTATCACGATGACCGTCACGTCGATGGCCGCGATGCTCGTCATGGGCGTCGCGGCGTTCGTCCTCGGCATCGATCTCCTGGCATCGATCGGAATCATCCTGTTCGTCGGCCTCGCAACCGACCTGATGAACACGTACATGCTGAACCTAAGCTTGCTTCGCTGGTACAAGTTCGAGGGGGTCCGATCATGAACCCGATAGACGGCGTCAAGCAAAACTGGCGGGTCCTCCTGCTCGTGGTGTTTCTCGCCTTTTCCGTCGTCGCGTTGTTCGTCCCCGGCGGCATCGTCGCCGACAGCAGCGTCGCGAACGACAGCGTCGAGAGCGGCCCGACGAACCTCGAGTTCGGACTCGATCTCGAGGGCGGAACCCGCGTCAGGGCTCCGGTAACCGGGATGACTGCCGCCGACATCGATGCCGGCGTCGTCAGCGACAACGGGCAAGTCGATGGGGACCGGATCGAGGAGATCGAGTCGACGCTGTATACGGACCTCGAGCTGGATCAGGCCGATGCCAGAGTGACTGTCGACGACGACGATGGGTCCGTCTCCGCGGAGGTCTTCACCGACAACGTGACGAAAGCGGAGTTCGCCGGGGCACTGCAGTCGGCGAACGTCGACGTATCCGAGGCGGACATTCGCGACGGCGTCACCGAGCAGACCCGTACCGAGATCATCAGTACGCTGCGTACGAAGATCAACGAGGCGGGGCTCTCCGGGGGCTCGGTCACCGAGCAGACGATGCAGGACACGAACTACATCGTCGTCGAAGTGCCGAACATGGACGCCGCTGAGCTCCGGAAGCTCCTCTCCGAGCGCGGGGTCGTCGAAGTCGTGGCCTACTTCCCGGACGAAAACGGAAACCAGACGAACGAGACGGTGTTGACCCAAGACATGATGGCCAGCGTTGACCCGCCTCGGCAGCCACAGGGGCCACAAGGCCAATCTCGAGGGTACGTCGTCCCCGTGCAGGTAAAGGAGGGTGAACCCGCCGAGCAGTTCCAACGGGATATGGAGCAATACGGCTTCCTCGACGAGGGGTATACGCCACAGGGCGCGTGTAACCTCCCCGAGGAGAACGGCTCCATCAGCTTCGACCACGAGGGAGAGCAGTACTGTCTGCTGACGATCGCGGACGAGGAGGTCGTCGATGCCCACTCGATGGGCGGTCTCGCCGACAGCATGATCGCCGGCACCTGGGTGAACGATCCGCGGTTCCAGATGGGCGCACCGAGCCAACAGGAGGCCCAATCGCTTTCGGTCAACCTCCGTGCCGGGAGCCTGCGTGCACCGCTGGATCTGAGTCCCGAAAGCGCCCAGATCGACTCGATCACGCCGACCCACGCCGATCAGTTCAAGCAGTACTCCCTGCTGATCGGACTGCTCTCGGTGGTCACGGTCAGCGGCGTCGTCTACGCCCGATACACGGATACTCGCATCGCCCTCCCGATGATCCTCACGGCGCTGTCGGAGGTCGTGATCCTGCTCGGGTTCGCGGCGATGATACGCATGCCGCTGAATCTCTCCCACGTCGCCGGGTTCATCGCCGTCGTCGGGACCGGGGTCGATGACCTCGTGATCATCGCCGACGAGGTGTTGGACGAAGGCGACGTCAGTTCGGCGCGGGTCTTCCAGTCGCGGTTCCGGAAGGCGTTCTGGGTCATCGGTGCCGCCGCGGCGACGACCATCATCGCCCTCTCGCCGCTCGCGGTCCTGAGCCTCGGCGATCTGAAAGGCTTCGCCATCATCACCATCCTCGGCGTGCTCATCGGGGTGCTTATCACCCGACCCGCCTACGGTGATATCCTGCGACGGCTGCTGACCGATCGCTAGCGCTCTTTCCCGTTTTTCCGCTCCGTCTAGTCCAGCACTCCGCTCTCCCTGCTCCGTGTCAGCGTGCAGTGCGACAGCGCGGACACCAGTCGACAGTTCCGTCCTCTCCGTATACGCGTGCAAAATCGTACGAGACGGGGCTCTCGCAGGTAGTACACACCGGCATCACATCACCAATCGTACTGCACCGGTGGGACGATCAATAACGGTCTGCCTGCGATTGCAACGGACGCTCGAGACCGGACTCCCGTCGCGAGGTGCGGTAAATCGCGGCTCCGAGAGCGACCGCAGAACCGTCGCCGTCGACGTATTATGGCTGGTCCAGGTCGCGCTGGAACTCGTCGAAGACCTCGAGATCCGCGGGGAGGTCGTATGCGAGGTGGCGCTCGTCCTGCCGGTTGGTGCCGGCGTCGTCGATCGGCGTGGCGACATCCTCCCAGCCGGGTTTGATCTTGACGCTCTTGGCGGGCATTCCGATCGCGATGTGGTGGGCGGGGATGTCGTGTTGGACGATGCCGCGCGCGCCGACGATGGCGTTTTCGCCGACTTTGCAGCCGGCGCGGACCATCGCGTCGTAGGTGAGACGGACGTCGTCGTCGACGATCGTGTGGTAGTTGCGGACCTCGGTCTGGTCGACGACGTCGTGGTCGTGGCTGTAGATATGGACGCCGTCGGAGACCGAGACGCGGTCGCCGATGGTGAGTTTGCCGCGGTCGTCCAGATGGACGTCGTCGTGGACGACCGTGTTGTCACCGACCGTGATGTTGTGGCCGTAGGTGAACGTGATTCCCTTGAAGAACCGGCAGTTGTCGCCACACTCCTCGAAGAGGTGGTCCGCGAGCATCCGCCGGAACCGCAGCGCGAACTCGACGTTGTCCGCGATCGGCAGGCTGTCGAACTGCCGCCAGAGCCACTGGAGGTGTTTCGACCGCCGGAACTGCGCTTCGTCCTTCTCGGCGTAGTACTCGCTCTCGAGGGTCGTGTTACAAGGGTCGTAGCTCTGCAGGCGGACCCGCTCGGCCGCCGAGACGGATGCACCATCCTGCCAGCGCTCGTAGGCCTCGCGGTCGCCCGAGAGGTCGATCAGCACGTCCTCGACGACCGAGCAGGTGTCCTCGTCGCTCGAGAGTCGCCGATCGACCGCATCGATGAACTCGCGCATCCCCGCTTCCGCCTCCTCGGGGAGCGACACGTACCGCTTTGTCATACCCCGAGGTATTGCCCGCCGAGTTCATAGGGGTTCGGTTGTGCGGTCCGGGTTGCCGGACCCGCCAGTGCGGGTGGTTCGGTGCGGGCGAGGACCGCGGACCGCACCGGATGTCGGCGGGGTCACTCCCGGTCGGACTGCCACTCCGAGAGCAGCAACGCGGGCAGCGCGAGCGCGCCGATCACCAGCAAACCGCCGCCTACGACCGCGCCGACCGTGACGCGGTCCCCGGGGAACTCGAGATACCGCACGACGACGAGTCCGAGCGGGACGAGAGCGAGGAGGATCGCCAGCAGGAGCCGGCTGGAATCCCGGGCCCGGATGCGGGAGTCGTCCATACCCCTATTTGTCAATCACGGGGCAAGAATGGTTCGGCTCGAGGGGCCGGCGACCCGAACCCGTTCGGAGCGACCGCTCGGGCGTTCCGTTCACCATAAGTTCCCCCGCTACGAAGGGCCGAACATGCACTACAGCGAACTGGGCGACTCGGGCGTCGAGGTCAGCGAAGTCGGGTTCGGCGCGTGGACCGTCGGCACCGACTGGTGGGGCGACCGCTCGGACGACGACGCGATCGAGATGCTCCAGTACGCCGTCGAGCAGGGGATCACCTACTTCGACACGGGTGACGTCTACGGGCACGGCAACAGCGAGGAACTGGTCGGCGAGGCGCTCGCCGAGGTCCGCGACGAGGTCACGATCGCGACGAAAGTCGGCTACGACTTCTACGACAACCCCCAGGCCGGCCACGGCGAACTCCCCAAATCGATCGAGCCGGCGTACCTTCGCGACGCCGTCGACAAGAGCCTCGAGCGCCTCGACCTCGACTCCGTCGACGTCCTCCAACTCCACAACGCGGACGTCGACGAGATCACGCCCGACGTGCTCGAACTGCTCGACGAACTCGAGGAGGAGGGCCTGATCGACGCCACCGGCCTCGCGCTCGGCCCCTCGATCGGCTGGCTCGCTGAAGGTGACCTCGCGATCGAAGAGGAGTTCGACTCCGTCCAACTCGTCTGGAACGTCCTCGAGCAGGAGGTCGGCGACCACTTCCTCGAGACGATCGAGCGGACCAGTTCGTCGACGAGTCTGATCCCCCGCGTGCCCCACTCTTCGGGGATCTTAAACGAGCAGGTCACTCCCGAGACCGAACTCGACGAGGGCGACCACCGCGGGTTCCGCCCCGACGAGTGGTACGAGACCGGCTGGGAGAAACTCGAGCAACTGCGCTTCCTGGAACGCGACGGCGAACGGACGATGGGCCAGGCGTCGATCGCGTGGCTCCTCAGTCACGAGCCGGTCGCGACCGTAACGCCGACGTTCCGCACGAAGGCGGACATCGACGAGTGGGCGGCTGCCAGCGACGTGCCGAAACTCACTGACGAGGAGATGACCCGCGTTGCGGAGCTGTACGAGGCCGACTTCGACATCGACCGCGACGACGGTATGGACGCGCTGCGCTCTTCGGTCGACGGCGCGGACATCGAGTCGGCCGGCCTGGACAAACTCGCGGCCGACTGATCGCCCGCCTCGAGCGGGGACCGGCCGCCTCGGTCTAGTCGGACGTCGATTCCGAGAGCCTAAATTCGAACTCCAGTGTCCCGTCCGTTTTCACGTTCACACCTCCGAGCCGGTCCGAGAGTTGCGCTCGCGCCTGCGAACTCGGTTCGACTGTGACGGAGACGCTGTTGCTATTGGCGTTGTACGTGATGTTGCCGACCGTGACGGCGAACTCGAAGAGCTCCGGAACGTCCGCTCTGAGCCGCTCTCGCACGTCGTCGACCTCCGACCGAACGTCGGACATCTCCTCGTTTAACGTGCTCATCAGTACTGCTAGCACCGCCCACATCATAACCATGTAGCCTGTTTGTGATGTGTCCCGAGCACCGCAACGAGGATCGCATCCGCCGGCCGAACGGTGCGGCCCGTCCGTTGCGATCGGGCGGACAGCGTCGTCTCGAGGGGCAACCGCGAGCGCCGGTGCTCGGGACGGGGCAAGCGAGCGAGAGCGGTCGCCGGCGTCCTGCCTATATACGTCCCTCCATATCTGGGTCAGCATCCTATCCGAATACGGACCGAACGTCTAATCGACGAACACCATCCAGACCCATGACACCGTACGAATTTACCTGTCCCGACTGTCATCGGAAGATCCCGGTGACCGATCCGATGCGCGAGGCGACGCTGGCGAACGGCTGCCCGGTTTGCGGGCGGGCGGTAGCCGAAGACAACTTTGCGACCAGGTCCCGTTGTTAGGACGGACGTCCCACGCGGTTCCGTACTCGCCGCTCGAATGCCCACCGTCTTCCGTCGGTCGCCGATCGGACCCGTTCGCGTGGAGCGAAGCGGACGCGAGCGCACGCTGAAGTCGTTGTATTGATGTGTGACACTCACAGACGGCCGAGTGTGTCTCACATTGTGGTGACGGTTGCATGACCGTACAGCGATCGGTAGAACGGATCGGCGCGGTGACGAGCAAGTACTTCGTCGTCTGGATCCTGGTCGTCTCCCCGCTGGCACTGTACTCGCCCGAGTCGTTCATCTGGATCGAACCCTACATCACGCCGCTGCTGGGCATCATCATGCTCGGGATGGGACTGACGCTGACTCCCGATGACTTCCGTCGCATCCTCGAGCGCCCGCGGGACGTCTTCATCGGAGCGCTGGGGCAGTGGCTTCTGATGCCGACGATCGCATACGTCCTCGTCACCGTTCTGGAGCTGCCGGCGGAGATCGGCCTCGGATTGATCCTCGTCGGCGCAGCGCCGGGCGGAACCGCGTCGAACGTGATGACCTATCTCGGTCGCGGCGACGTCGCGCTGTCGGTATCGATCACGTCGGTGACGACGATCGCCGCGCCGCTCGTGATGCCGGCGTGGATCGTCCTGCTCGCGGGCGAGTCGATTACCATCACGTTCGCCACGATGGCAACCTCGATCGTCCAGGTCGTTTTGCTCCCGGTCGTCGTCGGTCTCGTCTTGCGCCATCTGCTCGACGCGTACGCGCCGGCGGTCGCGCAGCTGGGGCTGTCGATCTTCCCCGCGATCAGCGTGATCGCGATCGTCGCCATCGTCGCGGCCGTCGTGGGACTCAGCGTCGAGACGATCCTCGGCGCGAGCGCCCTCGTCTTCCTCGCAGTCGTCGTCCACAACGGGCTCGGTCTGGGGGCCGGCTACGCTGTCGGGCACGCGGCGAACATGGCCGAAGACCGGGCACGGGCGTGTGCGTTCGAGGTCGGCCTCCAGAACAGCGGGCTCGCCGTCGCGTTGGCGACGACCTATTTCAGTCCGAGCGCCGCGCTGATCCCGGCGCTCTTTAGCGTCTGGCACAACGTCTCCGGGCCGGCGCTCGCGACCCTGTTTACCCGACTCGACGGCGACGCGTCCATCGGGGACGAGGAACCGACTGTCGCCTCGAATTGACCCGCTCGAGGGCGCGGAACCGACTGACTCGCTCGCGAGTCATGGGTGATCGACTCGATCACACAATACCCTTATAGGCTGAACAGGCGCAATACCACGCCGTTCACGGCGTGGATACGAGCCGTCACTTGTCGTAACAACTCACCGTTCAAACGCCACCCCCGAGTTACCCATGGTGCTGGTTAAGTGGCAGGCGACCGACTGTCGAGGAGGAATCGGTCGGAACGGATCGGATTCCGAACCGTCCTTCGGAGGCGGCCTGTCCGCCCACGAAACGAGGCAGTATCCGGAACGGCAGTCGGTGAACGCACTTTCCAGAAGAGTGTGTCTGTGCTGACTGTTCAAAGCGAGCACCACGATACCCCCGACTCTGCTGACACCTGCCGGCGTCCCGCTGGCAAAAACAACACCGGGACGCCACACACGGTCGAGGAGAGGGGTAACGGCGGTTTGGCACCGCCAGCAGTCCACCAGTTCGATGTGTGGGACTACCCGTGCCCGAAAGGACTGGGAGTCCGGTGACTGGACTGCGAACCTGAAACTCCTACCGCTCGGGATTCCTCCGCGTTTACCCGGAGGAGGATGTCAAACTCATTCAATCACCCCTATGACAGCGTTTTACCGTAGAATGGTGTGTTACTGGACAGCATGAGCGACGTAACGTACATCCGGAAGGCGTGTGCGTACATCACTCGCGGAACGGGCGAGCTACTGGTTTTCGAGGGGCCGGGACACGACGAGTTACAGATCCCGAAGGGAACGCTCGAGACGGGCGAATCACCGCAGGAAGCGCTGTTCAGGGAGGTCCGCGAGGAGAGCGGCCTCGGAACGTTGAACGGGACGCAACACCTGACGACCGATATCTGGACGCGCCGCGAGGAGCCGCCAAAGCGGTACGTGCGCCACTTCTTCCACGCGACAGTGTACGAACCACGCGACCACTGGCATCACGTCGTCACTGACGGCGGCGAGGAACACGGTGCCGAGTTCGAGTTCCGCTGGCTTCAGCCGACGGCCGTCGAGGACGGCGAGTTCGCACTCGATCTCGGCGAATACGTCGGTCTGCTCCCGACCGCTCCCGGTCCCGACGCGGTCGCGAGCGCCGCCGACTGACCGTGTGTGGCTCTCCCGACGTTCCGAACGGACGTGGGACGGACCCTATTTCGAGAGCGCGCGCTCGACGGCCGCCGCCACGTCCATCGCTTTCTCGGCCAGGTCCTCGGCGACCAGTTCGTCGTCGACCGCGGCCTCGAGCTCGTCGGCGTCGACGATCTCGACCGTCCCGTCGCTCCGCCGGATGACGTCGACATAGAGATCGACGTACCGTACGGTATCGGGGAACAGCTCGATCGGCGTACAGACGTTGACGTAGGTCCCCTTCGGCGTGCCGTCGGCGGCTTTGTACGTCGTCGGATACCACCAGCGCCCCTCGCGGAACTTCGTCACGGCCACGTCGCCCGCCTCTTTTGGCACGCCGAGCGCGTCGTAGCTGCCGCCCGCGCTCATGGCGCGCTCGAGGGTTACCTTCCCGTCGGGGTCCCAGTCGGTGACCTCGCCGCGGCCCAGCGAGACGAGTCGGCCGTCGGGTTTGCCGTGGCCGATCTCGAGGCGGTCGCCCCTGGTCGGGCCGAACTGACGCGCGACCGCGGCGAAGGGGAACTCGTCGCCCTCGACGCCGGTGTCGTCCCCGAGGGAGCCACAGACGGCCTCGGCGAAGTCGACCGCCGCGCTCGCGGCCCGATCGGCCGCCTTCGTCCGGTGGTGGCCCGGCATGGTCGCCGCCACCTGCCGTCGAGCGCCGTCCAGCGCGAACCGAGCGTCGCGGCCGAACCAGCACCACGCCGTCGTCCGGGGTGCGGCGAGCAGCCCTGGCTCGCCCGGCTCGGCCGGTGTATCGGCGAGGGCGTCCTCGAGCGCCCGCGCTCGTGTCGCGGCGTCTTCGAGGGCGGTGCCCATCGCCTCGAGATCCACGTCGGCGGCGGCGCGTTGCCAGCGCAGCCCCCATCCGTCCGGAACGTCGGCGGACAGGAGGTCGGTCATGCCGACGAGTTCCTCCGCGCGGTCGCCGCCCATCGCCGCCGAGACGCCGGTCCGGGCCCGGGAAAGGGTACAGAGCCCGCCTCCGACTTCGAGGGTCGGCCGCACGAGCGGGCGGTCGTCGCCCCACGGCGGGGCGGGCTCGTGAACCTGAACGCGATACCGGTCGCCGCCGTCGACGTACCCGTCGGCGTCGTCGTAGTTGAGGTAGCCACGGCGGCCGTCACCGAGGTCGACGACCGCACCGCTACCGCCGCCGGCCTCGAGCACCGCCGCGTCGAAGACCGCCCCGCGGGGGGTATCGTCGTCCCAACGGAAGGTGTCGATGGCGAGTTCCTCGAGTTCGCCCGCGACCGTCTCGACCGCGTCGGGGTCGCCCGAGACCTCGACGCCCAGCCGATCCCGGGTCGTCTCGATCGAGACGGCGGCCGGCGCGGCGTCGAACGACTGCTCGAACCGCTCCCGGATCGGCTCGGAGGCCTGGACGACCTCGCAGTCGGCCTTGCTCAGGAGGTGGGTGACTGCCGTCGTGTAGATGCCGCGGACTCGAGCCGTCGTCATCGATCCCTCCCTGCGGGTGTACACGCCGTCCGTCGATGTAGGGACCGCTCGAACGCGCCGAGTCCTCGTTCACACATGGGACTCACCGCAGCGTTTCGCGGTCGGCCGCGAACCGAACGCGGTCGTCGATCGTCGGTCCGAGCGAGAGTTCGACGGAGTCCTCCCCCAGGATGCGACCGCCCTCGACGGGCACGCCCCACGTCTCGAATCGGAGCCAGCCGCGCATCTCGTCGGCGTGGGTCGTGATGTCGGCGTAGTCGACCTCGTGTTCGGGATATGCCGCACTCGAGTGTGCCATCTCCATGTCGGAGTAGACGGTGTCGTGCTCGTCAAAGAAGGCCTCGAGCGCCGCCGCGTCCGCGGCGACGGCGTCGACGACCGCCTCGGAGGCGGCCCGGAGGTCGTCGATCTCGAGGCCGACGTCGCGAAGCGCCTGCTGCGTTCGCTGGTCGAAGTGCATGTCCGCCGGTTGGGGCGGGAGGCCTTTGATAATTCCGAGTCCGCGTCGGGTCCCACACGCCGTTTGCGGAGAACGGCGTATCGCGGCAGGTCACTCGACCGATCCGCGGTCGCGCGCTGTCGACCGTCCGATCGATACCGAGAGCGGCCGATCGATGCGTCGTCGCCGAGCGAGACGCGTCGTCCCGATCTCATCGCCGGTTGCCGAACCTATACCGGGCCGGCGGCTCTACACACGGCCATGCAGCGAAGGCGTGACCCGGTCGAACGAGCCGAGGAGCGACGCGACGGCGGGTCGATGGACCTCTACGATATCTCCACGTGGGAACCCCGATCGATACCGGATCTGCTCGCGTACACGCTTTACACCGCGGTCAGCTACGGGTTTCGGGCGATCGTCCTGTTGACCGCGGTCGCGATCACGCTCTCCCTGCTCGTCTCCCCCGCCGCGCTCGTCCTCGAGGACCCGTTCATCGGACTCTTCTTCGCGCTGTCCGTCGTCCCCGCGGGACTGCTCGCAGCGTACATCTGGTACGCCGATATCACGACGAGCGAACCGCTCCCGCTGCTCGTCGCGACCTTTCTGCTCGGTGTGCTCTTCGCGACGTTCGCCGCCGTCGTCAACTCACTCAGTCAGGCGGTGCTCGGGATCGGCAGCGGCGTCCTCTTTTTCTACCTGATCGTCGGTCCGATCGAGGAGACGGTCAAGCTGCTCGCCGTCCAGGTGTTCGCCTACCGGAGCACCAGCTTCAACGCGGTCATCGACGGAGCGGTCTACGGTGCCGTCGCAGGACTTGGCTTTGCGGCCATCGAGAACGCGATCTACATCGGCCGCGTCGTCGGTGAAGCCGATCCGGAGGCGGGTATCGTCGTCACTGCCGGCGGCATCGCGACGGTTCGCGCCCTGGCCGGCCCCGGCCACGTCATCTATTCCGCGATCGCGGGCTACTACCTCGGGCTGGCGAAGTTCAACCGCGACTACTTCTGGCCGATCGTCCTCAAGGGACTGCTCGTCGCCGCCTTCGTCCACGGGACGTACAACGTCACGGTCGGCATCGTGCCCGACATCCTCACCGAGTTCCTCCCGCTCGGCTACGGACTGGCGTTCGTGAGCTACGTGGTGTTATACGACCTCACGATCGGTTACTATCTCTACCGCAAGCTCGCTCGGTACCGCCGGACCTATCAGACGGTTACGAGCGGTGCCGACGGCGGCGTGCGACCGGAGCTGACCGAGTTCGAACCGCCACAGCGCTGACCGTCCCGTTCCGGTCTCGACTCGAGGCCGATGCAGATGCCACGATCCGCCAGTCGGTCGACGACCCACGGCCGACATCGCAGGAAAGAGCCCCCGGCCGTCAGTCGAACCGGGCCTCGAGCAGCCGTTCGACGTACTTCGCGAGCACGTCGACCTCGAGATGAACCGGATCGCCGGGCTCCGTGTCGGCGAGCGTCGTCAGTTCGTAGGTCGTCGGAACGATGGCGACGGTGACCCGGCCGCGCTCCGCGTCCAGTTCCGCGACAGTCAGGCTGATCCCGTCGAGCGTGATCGAGCCCTTCTCGACGACGTACCGGTCGTACGTCGCGGGCAATTCGAACTCGAAGAACCAGTCTTCCGCGACCGATTCGACGTTCGTCACGGTGGCGACCGCGTCGACGTGGCCCTGCACGACGTGGCCGTCGAACCGGCCGTCGGCCGGCATCGCCCGCTCGAGGTTGACCGACGCACCCGGATCGAGGTCGCCCAGATAGGTCCGCTCGACGGTCTCCGTCGCGAGAAACACCTCGAACCACTCGTCCTCGGCGAACTGCTCGACCGTGAGACACGCGCCGCTGACGCTGATACTCTGGCCGTGTGCGAGCCCCGTCGCGACCTCGTCGGCTCCGATCCGCAGCCGGAGGCCGTCATCGGTTCGCTCTCGAGCGACGATCTCGCCGGTCTCCTCGACGATCCCCGTGAACATATCCGAACCTGACGCGCGACGAGGCAAAGCCGTTCCGGGTCCGGCTCCGGCAGCGGCTCGACTCAGGCCGACACGCCGCCGCGTTTTTACCGGTCGCCGCGCTATCTCGGTCCAATGGCCGGTATTATCGATACGATCAAACTCGCGGGTACCCTCGTTCTCGCGCTCCCCGCGGCGATCGCCGGGCTCGACCTCGCGCTCGTTCGCGGACAGACGGCGTTCGGCATGGCGCTCGTCGGACTCGCGATCGGACTCGTCGTCATCCAGCACACGCTGACCATGCCCACCGACGTTCCCGAACTCCTGGCAAAACGGGTCGTCGGCACGGTCGCGAAAGAGCCGGAATCAGAGCCGGACGACGACGGATAGCGCCGTTAGTCGAGCAGTGCGGTCGGCTCGAGCGATTGCGACGGCGCGGCGAGCCAGTCGGGTCGTTCGCCGGCCTCGTGGACCGCCAGTACGTCGGCGATCCGGACCCGAACGTCCGCGTCGACGTGCCCGGCCACGTCGAGTCGCACCACGGTTCCGGGGCCGACGTCGCTGCCGCCCGCGAGCGGCCGCTCGCGGGGCTCGAGCCCGACGCCCGAGACGTCGGTTTCGATCGCGTCCCCCTCGGTGAAGCCGAACGATCGGACCTCCGCCTCGAGATCGGCCGCGACGGCGGTCACCGACTCCGTCCCGGCGGTCAGCATCGACCGCGCCGACCGGAACGACTGGGTGACGGCGACGTGGACCCGACGTTCGCGGCCGCCGTCGCCGTCGACGACGAGCGTCCGAACGAGGCCGCCGTAGTAGCCCGCCGGGTCGCGAGGAGCGGCCTCGAGAACGATCGGCTCGCCCGGCCGGAGGGGATCGTCGGTCCCTGCATCGGACCCGGGATCGACGGCGGTGTTACCGGCCGGAAACGCACCCGCGCCGACGATCGCCGCGTCGATGGCGGTCCGAAGTCGGGCGGGCGTCAGCGGCTCGCTCCCGGTCCCGTCTCCATCGGCGACCGCGAGTCGTCCGTCGACGACCGTCGCGTCGGCGAGGAGCGACGCCGCTCGCCGAATCCCGGCACTCGCCGCCCGCTGGGCGGCCGCGATCCGCGCCCGTTCGCCGTCCGTCTTCGTCGCTCGCGCCCGCTCGAGGGCGTCCGTCGACGCGAGGTCGAACCCCGCCCCTTCGAGATAGAGTGCGGCGTCGTGTGGGACCCGCGGCGGGGTCACAACCGTGCCCTCGAGACCGCGGTCGGCGAGTGCCGACGCGAGTCGCTCGGCGGGATGCCCGCTCGCGTCGTCGGCCGCCGATCGGACGAGCCACTCGTTTTCGATCCCGTCGTACGCGATCGCGGTAGGGCCGGTCGTCGGCGTCGGACAAGCGTATCGAATCCCCGGCTCGCGGTCGGTCCCGGCGTGGACGAACGCGGTCGCATCGCGGTCCGCGAGGGCGGCCGACACGACCCCGGCCGCGTGGTCGCGTCGCTCACGGGCGGCCGACCCGTCGCCGGCTCGGTCGGTCCCGTCGTCGTTCCTACCAGTCACGGCGCTTCGGCTTCGGGCTCGACCTCGTCTGCCTCCGCGTCGGGGACGGGTTCCTGGGCCTGCTCGATCAGTTCCTCGAGCGTGGAGTCGGTCAACTGGTTCCTGAGCAGGACGTCGATCGGCAGCGTCGGTGCGCCGTCGACGAGGTTCTCGAGCAAGACGAGTCGTTCGCGAGCCCGGGACATGCCGACGTAGAACACCCGACGTTCGTTGTCGGTCAACACCGGAACCGGCGAGGTGGTCTTGGTGAACTCCTCGCAGCCGGGCACGTCCTCGGGGTCGTCGACGGTGGCGACCATCTGCTCGACGACCTTTTCGGTGAGGTCCGTCCCGACGAGGACGTGGTCGGCTTCGCGACCCTTCGCGGAGTGGATCGTGCCGACGCGGACGCGGTCGGTATCCATCCCCTGATACTCGCCGATGGCGAAGTACGACCGGACGCTTTTCTTCTGGAAGTTGGTGACTTTCCGAAGCATGTCGGCCGCCGAATCGGGACCGGGCATGAACGGGGCGTGGTCCTCGACGACCTCGGCGGGGATCATGAGATCCTCGAGGTCCTCGATGCCCGCGTCCTCCTGTCGTTCGTCGATCTCGTCGAAGAGATCGTCGCGTTCCTCGGTCCCGAAGGCCGACTCCTGCAGCATGTCGGCGAGTCGGCGAGCCTGCAGGCCGGTGACGTCCTCGCCGGCGTCGATGGCCTCGACCGCGCGGACGTACTGCGTGAGTCGATCGGTCCACATCCGCTGGTCGGTCAGCGACGTGAACGGAACGCCCTCGGTGATGAACTCGTCGATGAACTGGAACATCTGGTATCGGGCCCGGAACAACACCATCACGGTGCCGTCGCCCTCGACGAGGGTGCGCCGGACCATCCGGACTACGTCGAGCATCGATCCGTTCGTGCGAGCCTCGACGGAGCCGCCTTCGGTGCGGGGCTTGAGGTCCTTGTCCTGACGCTGGTCGATGTGGCGGATCTCCTTGTTGACCGCGTTGAGCACGTTCGACGGGAGCCGATAGGAGTTCGGCAGGATGACGTCCTCGTCGACCTCCTCGTCGAGGAGCAGCGCCGGGTCGGCACCTTGCCAGGAGTAGACGACCTGGTCGTCGTCGCCGGCGATCAGGACCTGTTCCATGTGGGGTTTCCACTCCTCGTAGACGTCGTACTGGAGCGTGGTGATGTCCTGAAACTCGTCGATCACCAGGTAGTCGACGTTCGGGAGCAGCGAGCGCTGCTCGACTCGCTCGAGCATGTCCGCGAAGCCGATCTTGCCGTGCTCACCCTTGTAAGAACGCCACGCACGGATAGCTTCGGGGACGTCGATCCGGTCGTCGTCGCTGGGCCAGGTCGGCGTGTACTTGTTGCCCTCCTGGGCGTTGGGGTCGATTTCCGGCGGGAGACGGACCTCCTCTTCGTCCCACTGGAAGGGAACGTCGTACCAGTCCGAAACATCGCGGCTGGTCCGCTGGAGCCACTGGCTCGTCGCGATGACCTTGTTACCGATGGTCGTCGATCGGGCGGTCCGGCGGCCAGCACCCGAGTACTCGTCCTCGTACTCGATGCCGTACTCCTCGCAGAACTCCTCTTTGTCCGACTCGCCGATGACGTCGCTTCGAGAGAGATCGAGCAGCTCGTAGGCCTTCGCGTGCATCGTACAGACGTTGCCCTGCAGCGCACGCGGGCTTTCATCGAGTCGTTCGGCGAGGCGTTCCCGCACCTCCTGGGCCGCCGCTCGCGTATACGAGACGACGAGAATATCCCGAAAGGTGACGCCGTCCTGCTCGAGGATTTCCTCGACGTGGTCCAGAAGGGCAGTCGTCTTGCCGCTTCCCGGACCACCGAACAGGCGGGTAACCGTCGTGTCCGTCGTAGTCATTGTAGCTGAACAGGAGCGCGACACCCATAAGTGACGTGGGTTTTCGTCGACAGAAACCAGTGGTCAGGGATCGCGTGGAGAGCGGGCGTCTCTGATGTTCGCGCCGTCGCGAATCTTGTCCTGGCAGTCCGGACAAACGCGCGGTTCGTCGACATCGCGGGGGGTGAAGACCCGGGCGTACGCGTCCGTAACGAACGCGCCGCAGTTCTGGCATTCCGGCATCGTTCTTCTCAGTCGGATATGGTCAGTAATGCATTATAATTGTGTCGGATCAAGAACGATAATAACTGCTCGAGGACGCTGAGAAATCGCCCAATGCGGAGCGGAAAACGAGGTTTCGGCGGCCGAGAGGAGCGTCCGGTCGCTGTCGGTCAGGGCGCGGGCTCCCACCCGCAGACGGTACAGGAACTGGCCGACGTATCGTGGAGGCCGCCGCAATCGGGGCACTGCTTCTTGTTATACTCCTGCTCCCACCCTACTCGTTCGACCGAGTGACCGCGATCGGACAGGAATTGATCGATGACGTCGTCACCGGCATCCGTGGGTGAGGTTGCCATATGTATGTGAACACGAACCACAGTATTAAATCGTTGGGTCGATGAAGATCCTGCCTCCTTTCCGCACTCACGTGTCCTTCCGACGGTCACGGTACCGTTCTGCCGCCGTATCGCCCCGGCGAGCCCGTCCACCGACGGTTCGACCCGCGGACTTTTCTCGCTCTCGCGCAAACGGGATGATATGAGCGACCTGCGCCTGAACGCGACCCAACTCGACCGCTACTCGAGACACGTCATCATGGACGAGATCGGTCCGGACGGCCAGCAACGGCTGCTCGAGAGCGCCGTCCTGGTCGTCGGCGCGGGTGGCCTCGGCTCGCCGGCGATCCAGTACCTCGCCGCGGCCGGCGTCGGCCAGTTGGGAATCGTCGACGACGACGTCGTCGAGCGCTCGAACCTGCAACGACAGATCGTCCACGGCGACGCCGACGTCGGCCGGCCGAAAGTCGAGAGCGCAGCCGACTACGTCGCGGCCCTGAACCCGGATCTCGACGTCGACACACACGACACCCGCGTTACGGCCGACACCGTCGCCGACCTCGTCGCCGGGTACGACATCGTCCTCGATGCCAGCGACAACTTCGCCACCCGCTACCTGCTCAACGATCACTGCGTCCTCACCGAGACGCCGCTGTTCCACGGCGCGATCTACCGCTTCGAGGGCCAGCTGACGTCCTTTACGAACGAGCGCGGCGGCGACGAGCCGCGGCCGTGTTACCGGTGTGTCTTCCCCGAAGCGCCCGAGCCCGGCACCGTCCCCGACTGCGCGACGACGGGGGTACTGGGCGTCCTCCCCGGAACCGTCGGCTGTATCCAGGCCACGGAGGCGGTCAAGTACCTGCTCGGGAAGGGGGACCTGCTCGAGGGGCGACTCCTCATGTACGACGCGATGGACATGAGCTTCGAGGAGGTTCCCATACGGCCGAACCCGTCGTGTCCCGTATGCGGCGACGATCCCGAGATCGAATCCGTCGGCGACGTGGCCTACGAGGGGACCTGCGGGATCTCGGCCGACTGAGCGGCGGTGAGACGACCGGTCTCGAGACGCTGGCTGCGCGCTGGGGACAGCTCGCCGACGCGAATACGCAGGGCGGTAACGATGAGGGCGAGGGCATCGTGGTCGCCATTACTACGAGCGATATGGGCGAGCGTTACAAAGACGGCGGAGGAATCGAACCTCAGTAATCTACTGAGACCACCGTACCGCAAAATACTTATGCTCACCTACATTAAAAAATAACCAATGGAAATTGAAAATGGATTGACGAAAGACCCGAAAATGGCTGTATTCTTGCTCGTATTTTCAATCTTTATTATGGCTTCATCAATTCATGTCCAAGGTATTGATGGCATATTAAGTGTGGATGATTTTTGGGAAACGCTCATATTCTTCACTGGGGCAGCATCTGGGCTAATTTCGTTGGTTTCTCTGGTATGGGTTGCTCTGCGTTAGGGACCAGGGCACTGTCTAGTCAACGATTCTGCACCTCCTCGGCAGGCGTCCGGTTGTTGAGCGCCTGGTTTGGTCGCTGGAAATTATAGTAGTAGACGAAGGCGGTGAGCCAGCGCGGGCGCTGGCTCTGCCGCCTATCCACGTCTGATGAAATCGCTCGATCCGCATCGCAAGCGTTTGGAACCACTTTTCGATCAAATTCCGGTCGACGTAGTCGAGGTAATCGCATAGATTGCACCGCACGAGCGCGGTCAAATACCTTACCCCGTCCACAAGAAACGTCGTCTCCGAGAAGCTCGGCGGCTGGGTCCGTTCCTCGCCGTTCTGAGACGACTGTACCGAGCAGCAGCGTCGTCGGCCCCACTCTCGAGGACAATGAAATCACTGCTCACGTCGGTCGCCCCGAGCGAGACGGCGTCGGCCACATCCTGTCCGTGGACATCGCCCGGGAGCGTCCCGGCGATGTTGAAACCGCGGAACGGTGGGTCTTCGAAGTTGACGTATTCGGCCGAGAACGTGCGCTTGCCGTCATCGAACGAAAACAGCACATCGTCGGTGCCGTCAGCGCGCTCGAGGTGTCTCCGGCGACGACCGCGATGGGAGCCGGCGGTCAACGGTTCGGGGGGAAGCGGCGGCCCCGCGAGCGGACGACGGCGTGCAGTTCCTGCGCGCCGGCGACGGCGAGACAGGAGACGAACGCGGTCGTGCCGAGTTTGCCACCCGCGCCGGCGAGCGCAGGCGAGACGGCGAGAAAAACGACGCCACAGAGGAGTCCGGCACCCGCGACGTGCCCTGTGCTTTCTAACCGCTCACCGCTCGACATCCCGACGAACGACGCACAGAAGGCGACGGTGGCCAGCGTCGCCCCCAGTTCCGGGAGCAGCGGCGGGAACGCGACGCCGGCGACGACCCCGACCGCCGCGGAGGCGACGACCGAACTCAGCCCCCCGTGGGTGCGGAGTCCGATCGTCGCGACCGCAGCGACGACGGCGACGGCGACGATCACCGGGGCGAGCCGCCATGCGAGCGATCCCCCGCCGGCGTAGTCGACGTCGGTCAGCGTCGCCGTCGCGATGCAGCCGAAGAGCGCGATCGTCCCGTACTTCCCGCCGAAACCGCCGAACGATTCCGCCGTCGCGACGAACGCGAGGCCGGCGAGCAGCCCCGCCAGCGCGACCCACTCGAGCGACGGGAACAGCGCCGGCGAGGCCATGCCGACGAACGAGCCGCAGTAGGCCGCGCCGTCGACGTGTCGAATCGTGAGGCCGACCGTCAGTCCGACGGCCGCGGAAGCCAGCACCGGGCCGAGGCCGACCGAGACGCTCAGCCAATACGTGCCGACCGCAGCGGCGGCGACCGCAAGCGCGTCGACGGCGTCCGTCCGATCGAAGCCCACCGCCTCGAACTCCCGGAGACGCCGGCGTTCCGTCGCAGCGACGACGGTCCCCGCGAGAACGACCCCGAACTGGACGCTCAACAGCCCGGACGGGGGATCGGTCGGCGCACGAACGGCACCGAGGAGCAACGCGGCGGGCGTCGCCAGCAACGCGAGATAGCCGGCAAGCTGAACCGAACCGTACACACCCGCACTCGTCCGAGGGTGACCGAGAACATTTCGATTCGAAATCCGAGCCGGCCGTTCGATCGGAGTGGTGACGGCGGCGCTAGCAGCGACTGAGACGACGGCTGCGGTCACAGCTCCCGTCCGCGGTCACGGTTACCGCCGCGATCGGGTCAGCTCCGCAACAGCCCGCCGTCGATCGGAATCTCGGCCCCGGTAACGAAACTCGCGTGCGGACTCGAGAGGAAGGCGACGACGTCACCGAGTTCCCGGGGCTCGCCGATGCGGTCCATCGGAATGTCGTCGGCCATCGCCGTCAGTCCCTCCTCGTAGTCGTCGTAGGTCCCGCGCTCGACGCCGGCGTCGATGAGTTCCTCGATTCGGGGCGTCTCGATCGTCCCCGGAAGGACCGCGTTGGCACGGATCTCCGGCGCGAACTCGCGCGACACCGTCTTGACGAGACCGATCACGCCCCGGCGCACGGCGTTCGAGAGGAGCAGGCCGTCAGCGACTTCCCGAACGGTGCGAGAGGTGATGCAGGTGATCGTCCCGTCCTCCGAGTCGAGCAGGTGTTCGTAGGTTTCCTCGAGCGTCCAGACGACGCTCATCACCAGCAGGTCGTAGGCCCGGTACCAGTCCCGCTCGTCGGTCTCGAGGAACGTGGTACTCGGCGGCCCGCCCGAGGAGGTGACCAGGTGATCGAGTCCGCCGAAGGCGTCGACGGTTTCGCCGACGAGATGGGAGACGTCGTCGGGATCGGTGAGGTCGGTTTGGACGGCGAGTACGTCGCCCGTCGCCGTCGCTTCGAGGGCATCGCGGGCGTCCGCGAGTCGCGTCGCATCGCGGCCACAGATCGCGACGTTCGCGCCTTCCTCGGCGAGGGCCTGTGCGCTCGCGAACCCGAGGCCGCTCGAGGAGGCAGTGACCAGTGCGCTGTTACCGGCGAGTTCGAGGTCCATACTCGGAGCGACGGTGGGGGCCTACAAATCACTCGGGGAACCGGAGCGCGATCCAGGTCGGATCGCCATCGACTCCCGCCGTCGTCTTCGTCGCGGGGCTGTTCGAAATCGGATGGGCAGTCGGGTTGCACCACCGATGCCGCCCCTTTGGGTGTGCCCTGCTCAGTCCTGATGTCGGACCCGAACCATGCCCGCCGAGGTCACGCCGACGATCAGGGGCGTCGACACCTGTCGGCCGGTGACCGCCGACCCCGCGGCGTCGCTGACGATCTTCATCAGGTCCGGCGCGGTGTGATCGACCTTGACGCCCGCCTCGTCACAGGCGTCGTAGACCATCTGAGGAACGTCGTAGAGGTCGGTGCCGGCCGAGACGCGGACCCGTACCGGTGCGCGCAGCGCCTCCGCGAACGCGACCGTCTCGCGGGCCTTCGAGACGTTCTCGCGGGCGCTGGATTCGATCGAGGAGACGTTCGCCCGCGAGGTACCGAGCGCATCGGCGATATCCGCCTGGGAGACATCGCGCTCGCGCAAGGCGAGTACCTCCGCCTGTCGGTAGGTCAACACGCTCGTCTCCGGATCGAAGCCGATCTCTTCGAGGAGCGCCTCGACGTCGTCGATCACGGCGACTCGCCTCCCCCGACTCCACAGGCTCGCGTGTCCATAGTGAGACCTAGCTTTCGGCGG
The DNA here is from genome assembly GCF_000731985.1 of Natrinema altunense. Lineage (GTDB taxonomy): Archaea > Halobacteriota > Halobacteria > Halobacteriales > Natrialbaceae > Natrinema > Natrinema altunense. Next base: position 681,328 of record NZ_JNCS01000001.1, on the reverse strand, counting down.
GATCAAAGCTTCCCCGGTCTCGGCACTCTCAGTCCGCGCCCTCGAGCGCGAGCGCGCGGCAACTCAGTCGGCCGACTGGCTCGGTGCGACGTACTCGTCGTCGGTCGGCGTCCCGGTCACGGACCGGTGTACCCGTCGGCCCAGCGAACGCACGAAGCGAACGGCGTTCGCGGGGCCGTCGTGGGGGCCGGGCGAGCGGTAGGAAACGATCAGCGACCACATCGTCGCGACGCCGAGGGAACCGAGCGCCGAGAACCGCATGCCCATCGTCGCGTAGGTCATCGCGTAAATCGCGCCGATCGTCATCGACGGGACGCTCGAGCCGAGGGGAACGTTCGCCGTCGCGTCGCGGACCGTCGGCGCGAGGAACACGATCGAGAGGACGCTACCGGCGAGGAATATCAGGTCTTGCCACATCGTGGACTTCCTAACTCGGAGGTGAGTAAATACTTCTCGGTATCGGATCGTGTCTCGGCGGTGATCGGACTGCGAACCCGGATCGAACGGCCCGGAGCGACGCATCGTACGTCAGTACTCGAGGTCCCAGCGTTCCCCGTCGGTCGCGGCCAGTTCCTCCGCAACGCCGTCCGCGAGTCGATACTCGGTGCCCTCGCGAACGACGGTCCCCGCTCGCTCGAGGTGTTCCAGGTGCGCGTAGGACTCGCCGGGCCCGTGGAGGACGTGAATCCCGTCGAGTTCGCCGAACAGGTCGGCGCTGACCGTCCAGGTGTCGCAGGGACCCTTCCGGTCGAGGGCGTCGAGGACCCGCCAGGAGCGTTCCTTGTGGTGCTCGATGATGTGCTTGGCGCGGTCGGCGGGATCGTCGATCGGATCGCGATGCCCCGGCCACGCACGGGCGTAGTCGGCGTCGACGATCCGCTGAAGCGCGCGGAGGTACTTGGCGAGCGGTCGCTCGACGCGTACGTCCGCCCCGCCGACGTTGGGCGTGTAGACGGGCAACAGCGCGTCGCCGGAGAAGACCACCCGTTCGCCGTCGCGGTCCGCCTCGAACATGCTGAGGCCGGCGGCGTGGCCGGACGTATGAACGACCTCGAGTTCGGTGTCATCGACCGGGAACGTGTCGCCGTCCTCGAACGCCGTCACGGTCGGCGTCTCGACCGTCGTCTCGCCGTCGGCCATGAACTCGAGCAGGGCCGCTTGCCGATCGTCGGGCATTCCCCACTCCACGAAGTACTGCTTCTGGCGCTCGTACATCGCATCCCAGGCGTCGTCGTCGCCGGCGACGAGCGGCGCGTCGGCGGCGTGAACGAACACCTCGGCACCGCTCTCGGCCTGAATCTCGCCGGCCAGCCCGCAGTGGTCGTGGTGCCAGTGGGTCAGAAAGATCCGATCGATGTCGGCGAACTCGAGGCCGCGGTCGGAGAAGGCCGCCTCGAGTTGCTCGCGGGTCGTCGCCATCCAGTCACCGGTATCGATCAGTACCGTCTCCGAGCCGTCGGCGAAGAGGTAGGCGTTGTTGTCGCCTTCGAACGCCGAGTTCGAGAGCGAAATGCGTTCCATGCCCCCACGTCTCACTGGAGCCGAGAAAACGTTGTGTAAAGCGGCACGCTGTGAAGCGGGGACGGTCCGCCACCGCCGAAAACGGTCGCAGGGGCGCGCGATCTGTCCACTCGGGGGCCGCGTTACGAGCCCCAGAAGTTATCGCGGCTGCCGAGTCGCTCGCGTTCGGGACCGTCGTCGCCGTCGTTCATTTGCCCTTCGGCGACGGCATCGCCGTCAGCATCCGCGTCGGCGTCCTCGTCTCCGTCCGCCTCTTCACCGTCGTCGGGCTCCATCGGCAGGAGTTCCAGTTCCTCGGCGCGTGCATGGTTGCTGTGGACCCGCGTGATCTCGACTCGTGCACGGGCCTCCGGCAGGACGCCGTCGACCATGACGATAAAGCCGTCCTCGGTGCGTCCGACGCCGGCCCCGCTCTCGTGCATGTCGACGACATCGATGATGACTTCCTCGCCGGACTTGACCGGCTGTGTCTTGAGATCCTCGATCGGCTGGCCGTAGTGGTTACACCACTCCTTGCCACCCCGATCACCGTAGTGCTGACACCCCATACCCGAGATCCGTTCGGAGAACTCCGGGCAGTCGTCGGCGAGTGGACAGTCTGCCATGATCGCCACTACCAGCGGTGGCGTTAAACCGTTTCCGTCTTGGGGATCGAGGCCACGATCGAACGAAACGGTGGTAGCAAACGTCGGAGAAGCGGACAGCAAATATAACGGAAGCGGCAGAATATGCGAAGGCTGGAAACTGAACGGCTTCCACGCGACGGGCGGTTTCGAAAAGATTTACGGTATGGGCGTCGCAGTGACAGACGATGAAAATTCTCGTTACGGTCAAAGAGGTGGCGACCGTCGAAGACGAGTTCGAAATCGAGGGAACCGAAATCGCCGAGCAGTACCTCGGTGCCGATCTCAACGAGTGGGACGACTACGCGATCGAAGAGGCAGTGCAGCTTCAGGAAGACGGCATCGCCGACGAAGTCGTAACGGTCACCATCGGTCCGGAAGACTGTGAACAGACCGTCCGGCAGGCCCTCGCCAAGGGCGCGGACCGTGCCGTTCGCGTCTGGGACGACGCCCTCGAGGACGTCGACCTGCTCGACGTCAACGCCAAGACGGAGATCCTCAGTGCCGTCGTCGAGGCGGAAGACCCCGACCTCGTGCTCTCCGGCGTCCAGGCCGGCGACGACAGCTTCGGCGCGACCGGCGTCTCGGTCGCCGAGAACCTCGGCTTCCAGTGGGGAGCCGTCGTCAACCACCTCGAGCACGACTTCGAGGACGGACTCGCTTCGGTCCGACGCGAACTCGAGGGCGGCGTCGAGGAGCTGACCGACATCGAGCTGCCGGCCGTCCTGACGATCCAGACGGGGATCAACGAGCCGCGCTACGCCAGCCTCCGTGGCATCCGGCAGGCACAGCAGAAACCGCTGGACGTCCAGACGCTGGCCGACATCGGCGTCGACGAGAGCGACATCGAGACCGAACTCGAGCTCACGGACATGTACGAGCCCGAAAGCGAGAGCGACGCGACCTTCTGGGAGGGGAGCCCCGACGAGACCGCCTCGGAGCTGGGTGACCTGCTCCGCGACAAGGGGGTGGCACAATGACGGACGTCCTCGCGGTCGCGGACCACCGACGCGGCGAACTGCGCGACGTCAGCTACGAGAGTATTACGGCCGGCCGTCAGCTCGCCGACGAAACCGGCGGCGACCTCCACATCGCGGTCATCAGCGGCACCGTCGACGACTTCGCCGCCAAACTCAACCGCGACGGCGTCGACACGATCCACACCGTCTCCCACGGTGAGGAGTTCAACCACGACGTCTACAGTCAGGCAATCACACAGCTCTACGACGAACTCGCACCGCAGTACGTGCTGACGCCGAACAGCGTCAACGGGCTCGACTACGCGCCCGCGATCGCCAACGAACTCGACCTGCCGGTCGTCACCGACACGGTCGACCTCGACAACGACGGCGAGACGCTCGTCGCGACGCGGGAAATGTACGGCGGGAAAGTCGAGACGACGACCGAACTCGAGGGCGACGCCGTGATCACGATCCGCGGTGCCGAGTGGCCCGCCGCGGAGGGGACCGGCGACGCCACGATCGAGGCCTTCGACGCGGACATCGACGAGGACGCGATCGGATCGACCGTCAACGGCTTCGAGGAAGTCGGTGGCGGCGATGTCGATATCAGCGAAGCCGACCTACTCGTCTCGGTCGGCCGCGGGATCGAGGAGGAAGAGAACCTCGATCTGATCCGCGATCTGGCGGACGCGCTCGGCGCGACGCTGTCCTCGTCCCGTCCGATCGTCGACAACGGCTGGCTGCCCAAGAACCGGCAGGTCGGCCAGTCCGGGAAAGTCGTTACGCCCGACGTCTATATCGCGATCGGGATCTCCGGCGCGGTCCAGCACGTCGCCGGCATGAAAGGTTCCGACACGATCGTCGCGATCAACACGGACCCCAACGCGCCGATCATGGACATCGCCGACTACGCGATCGTCGACGACCTCTTCGACGTCGTGCCGGAACTCATCGACGAGTTCGACGGATAAGCGGGCGAACCGCGATCGAACCGAGGGGGAGCGGCTTTTCCGTCCGGATTTTTGTGCGAACGGTCGCGAACCGGGTGAGCGACTCGAGCGGAAACAGGCGGTTGCACGTCGTGCCGGCATTCTCCGACGAGCACAACGGGGAAGCGATAGCGTTCCGGCCGAACGGAATCACGGCGCTGCGCGCGCGGTGAAACGAGCAGCCGTTTGGATCGGGATCGCAATTGTGGTGCTGTGCGCCCGCTTTCTGCAACGCGTTCTCGGCGTCGGATGGCTCACGCCACACGATCAGTTCCCGCTCGAGGGTGGCACGGTCGGCTACTGACGGCGATTCCGGGTTCTCGATCGGTGATATCGCCGTTCTATTGATACTCAGCTAACCGTTTCGGTTTGGCAGACAGTACAGTTATATGCTATGAGTTGGATGCGGAGGTATGCCCAGTCGATCGAACCGACGAACACTACTGTCTGGTCTCTGTACCGCTGGTCTCGGCGGCCTTGCCGGCTGTCTCAGTTCGGTACCCGGACTCGACTCGAACGATGCCGAGTCCGGGACCGACGTTGGTGGTACCGACCGGACGCTCAAACTCGGTATCATGCAACCCCTGACCGGCCGTCTCGAGTCGCTCGGGAAACCGATGCGAAACGCCGCGGAACTCCCGATCAAACAGGTACGGGACGACGTATCGCTCGACATCGATTCCAGCGTCGTCGACACGGAAACGTCCCCGTCAGCGGGCGTTCAAAGTGCTTTCACGCTCGCCAACGAGGGGTACCCGATGGTCAACGGTCCGGCGGCGGCCGACGTGACGCTGCAGGCGACCCAGCAGGTGCTCATTCCGTACCGGACCGTCTGCTGTTCGCCCAGCGCGACGTCGCCGACGATCACGTCGCTCAACGACGCCGGGCTCGTCTTCCGGACCGCACTGTCGGACCGGCTGCAGGCGCTCGTCCTGGCCCAGAAGGCGGCGAACGACCTCGGCCACGACAGCGCCGGAATCCTCTACGAGAACAACGACTACGGGTGGCAGTTGGCCCAGGCGTTCACGCGGTCGTTCCAGCGGACACACGGCGGCACGGTCACGTCGCAGGTCCCGCTGAAAGGCGACTCGAGTTCCTACGACGCGGCCATCGAGCGAGCCAGAACGGACGATCCAGATCTGTTGCTCGTGATCGGCTATCCGAAGACCGGCGGCCAGGTACTCACTGACCTCGGTGCCGACGCTCCGGAGGATATCCTCGTTACCGACGGGATGCAGGAGGGGAGCCTCCACGACGAGATCGACTACTCGCTCGACGGCATCCGCGGCACCGCACCGCTGGTCAACGGGCCGGGTAATCAGACGTTCACGGAGCTATTCAAGAGCAAGTACGACACCGAACCGGGGGCCTTCACGCCCCAGTCGTACGACGCGAGCGCCGTCTTGCTGCTCGCGAACGCCTACGCCGGGCAAAACGACGGCCAGGCGATCGGCAGCGCCATGCCGGTTGTCACGACCGGAGACGGCAAGGAGATCACCCCGGACAATCTCGCGGAGGGAATCGAACTCGCGGCCAAGGGCGAGGCCGTCACGTATCAGGGGGCGTCCGGCTCGGTTAACTTCGACGAGAACGGCGATGTGACCGACGGCGTCATCCAGTACTGGGAGTTCGACGAAAGTGCTTCCGGCGGAATCGCCGAAATAGAACGGGTGAGTCCATAATGGTGTCGCTCGCATCGCTGGTTCCGTCGTTCATCAGGCGGCGGTACCTCCTGAAGTTCGTGGTCTCGATCCTGGCGGTCGTGCTCGTGATCGGGAGCGTCGGGGCGGTTAGCCATATCCAGATCAACGACACGGTCCGGACGGACTCGAACGAACAGCTCGAGTCGACTGCCGAAACGCACGCGGATACGATCAGCAACTGGGTCGAGTCGATGCGCGTTCAGACCCGAACGGCGTCCGATTCGTCAGTCCTTCGGGAGGGCGATCCGCAGGCGGTCCAGGGCAAACTCGTCGAAGAGCAGGCTCGGATGGACGTCGACGTCCGTGCCATCCACTACGTCGACACTGAGAACAACGAGATCGTCACGAGCACGGATGCGTCCTACCGCGGCAAGTCGTTCGCCGATATGGCGGAACCGTGGGCCACGGACGGCTTCGACGACAACCTCGGACTCGACGAGTCCGTCTGGCACTCCCAGTCGGCCTACAAGTCGCCGAGCCTCGAGGATCAGGTGATGGCCTTCGCCAGTCCGGTCACCGACCGCGACGATCGGGCCGTCGTCATCGTCGGCGCCCTCGAGTATCAGGTCGACCAACTCCACGAGGAGAACACGTCCGCCTCGACGGCCATCATCGGCGGCGACGGTGCAACCGTCTTCAAGGCCGACTCGGCGTCGTTCGACGCCGACGCGGTCGACAGTGGGGCGATCGAGGCTGCCCTCGGCGGTCGGATGACGCTCAACCAGGACGGTGATGTCGTCCGATCGTACGTCCCCGTGGGTAACACCCAGTGGGTCGCCGTCACGAGCGTCCCAGCGGAGCAAGCCTACGGCGTCGCGAAGGACGTCAGGACCAACGTCATCACGATGATACTCGCGAGCCTCATCGCGCTCGGTGCCGTCGGCGTCGTCCTCGGGCGACAGACCGTCGTCCCGCTGACTCGGCTCCGCGACCGGACGGCCGAGATGGAAGAGGGCAACCTCGACGTCGATCTCGAGACGAACCGCGTCGACGAGATCGGCCGGCTGTACGACGGCTTCGACAGCATGCGTACCTCGTTGCGAAACCAGATCGAGGCGGCCGAGGTCGCCCGCAGGGAGGCGGAAGCGGCCCGCGAGGAGACCGAATCGATGAACCGCCACCTCGAGACCAAAGCCGAGGAGTTCAGCAGCGTGATGGACGAGTGTGCCGACGGCGACCTGACCCAGCGGCTCGATCCCGAGAGCGAGAGCGAAGCGATGACCGACATCGCGGTCGCGTTCAACGAGATGCTCGAGGAACTCGAGGAGACGACGGCCAACGTCAAGGCCTTCGCCGACGAGGTGGCGGCGGCCAGCGAACAGGTGACCGCCAGTTCCGAGGAGGTTCGCTCGGCATCACAGCAGGTTTCCGATTCGATTCAGTCGATTTCGGACGGTGCGGACCGCCAGAACCAGAACCTGCAGTCGGTCAACCAGGAGATGAGCGACCTGTCGACGACGACGGAGGAGATCGCAGCCTCCTCGAACAACGTCGCCGACCTCGCGGAGCAGACGGCCGAAACGGGACGGCTCGGCCGCCAAGCGGCACAGGAGGCGATCGACGGAATGCACGTAATCGAATCGGAGTCGACCGAGGCCGTCGATGCGATCCAGGACCTCGAAGAGGAGATGGCGCAGGTCGACGAACTCGTCGAGTTCATCTCCGACGTCGCCCGCGAAACGAACATGCTCGCCCTGAACGCGAACATCGAAGCCTCGCGGGGCGACAGCGGTGAGGACGGCTCCGGGTTCGGTGCCGTCGCCACGCAGGTCAAGGAGTTGGCCGCGGACACGAAATCGACCGCCGAGGACATCGAAAAGCGATTAGAGCGGATCGACGAACAGACGAGCGAAACGGCGACCGAGGTCCAGCGCACCGCAGAGCGGATCTCGGAACACGTCGGCTCCGTCGAAAACGCCGCGGAGGCGCTCGACGAGATCGCCCACTACGCCGATCGGACCAACGACGGCGTACAGGAGATTTCCGCGGCGACCGAGGAACAGGCGGCCTCGACGCAGGAAGTCGTCGCCATGGTCTCGTCGGCGACGAACATCTCCGAGTCGACCGCGGCAGAATCCCAGCGCGTCGCGGCGGCTGCCGAAGAGCAGACCTCCGCCCTCTCGGAAGTGTCCGAGAGCGCGAGTTCGCTCGCCGATCAGGCGGCACACCTGAGCGAGACGCTCGATCACTTCGAAACCGACCGCGAGGAAGACGTCTCCATCGATGAGTACGAGTCCGACCACGAGATGTCCTTCGAGTTCGAGGAGACGGACATCGACGGCGACGACATAGTTGAGCACCGTGACGGGAACCCCGACGCGGTGGCCGAGACTGAAACCGAGTCCGAACCCGGCAACCGAGCATCGACGGAGGCCACGCGGGGCGTGACCGACGCGGGAGACGGAAGCGATGCCGGCGAAGGCGGAGCGGACGAGACGGAAACCGGGTCCGAGTCGGACGCCGACGACGCGGACGCTGACGGGTCGTCGGACGACGAGTTCACCTTCAATCGATTCGACGACGACGAGTAGGTCCGAATCGACGGTCGAACCGTCACGTACTTTTCACCGCCGTCCTAAGCGCGGGTGATGGAACTGCTGGAGCGCCGACGGGCGCTGATCGAGGAGCGTCTCGTCGAGGTAGTCGAGGGGGTCGAACCCGAGACGCTCAGCGACGAACTGCGCCACGTTGCGCTCTCGGGCGGCAAGCGCGTCCGACCGATGATAACGCTGCTGGCCTGTGAGACGGTCGGCGGGCGGGCCGAGGACGCCGTCGAGTTCGGCGTCGGTATCGAACTCGTCCACAGCGCCTCGCTCGTCGTCGACGACATCATCGACCGCTCGGAACTGCGACGCGGAACGACCAGCGCCTGGGCCGAGTTCGGCCACGGGCCGGCGATCATTACAAGCGACGGACTGTTAGGCGAGGCGTTCGCCCTCTTTTCCGCGAGTCCGGACGCGACGCGCGTCGTCGCCGAAGCGATGGTCGAACTCGGTGTCGGCGAGGCGACCGAACTGTCGGCCGAGCCCACCAACGAAGACGAGTACATGACGTTGGCCCGTCGAAAAACCGGTGCGCTGTTCCGGGCCGCGGCCGAACTCGGGGCGATCGCCGCCGACTCCGATCCCGTCACCGTCGAGGCGCTCGGCGAGTACGCCGAGCGGGTCGGGGTCGCCTTCCAGATCAGGGACGACGTCTTAGACGCCGTCGCCGATCCCGACGAGCTCGGCAAGCCGACCGGCCACGACGCCGCCTTGGAGCGCCCGTCGGTCGTTCAGGTGACGGATCTCACGCCCGGCGAGGCGAACGCCCGCGCCCGACAGGAAGCCGACCGGGCGATCGACGCCCTGGATCGGGTCGAGGTCGCCGATCCCGACGCACGACAGTATCTCCTCGATCTCGCCGAATTCGTCGTCGAGCGTGAACGGTAGCTATGTGACGACGGTGGCCGGCTGATCGGCCCCAATCAGCGGATGCTGTTGCCGATCGGTTTCCGGTGCGGCGAACGCGAGCGGACGTTCCGAAACCGATCAGCAGCGCCCCGAGTGACCGTACGGATCAGACGCGCTCGGCCCCGCGCCGTCCGTCGTCCCGATCCGCGTCCGAGAACCGCGACTCCGCGACGGCGAACGTGAGCGTACTCACGATCCCGAGCAGCGTGCCCGCCGTCAGTGACGCCGCGAGATACGTGATCCCGACTCTCTCGAGGAAGAACGCGCTCACCGCGTGGAGGACGACCGCGATCGAGAGCACGTAAAATGGTGCGTTCAGATAGCGCCACTCGAGCGAGCCGGCGATGTACTCGTCGGTGATCTGGCCGAGACTGGTGGTCAGCCCCGCGGCGGCGAACCAGAGGATCGCACCGTTGACCAGTGCCGCGAGCATGACTGGCACTTCGAGGCTCCCCGTAGTCGAATCACGCACCGACTCGAGGGTCTCCATCCCGCTGACGCCGCCGAGGACGAACAGTGCCGCGGCGACGACGTACGCCAGCAACGTCGTACGGCCGGCATACAGCGAGCGGCGGGCGCGTTCGACGGTGGCGTCCAGTCGATCGCCGAGGCACAGTCCGCGAGAGATGAGGTACAAGCCGAGTAACGCAGACGTTGTCCCCAGCACGAACCCGGGCATCTCCAGTACGGAGCCGACCAGTGCGAGCGGGTAGATCAACAGGAGGATTCCGAGGGGAATGAGTACCGTCCCGCGCGTTTCGGGGTCGTCTAACACCTGCTTGATCGTGTAGTACATCGACTCCAGGTTCTGTGCCTGTCGGACGACGACTCGCCGGACGCCGTCGATGGGGACGCGCGAGCGGATGATCGGGATGACGGATTCGTCCTGTGCGCCGTCCGTGACCACGAGGGCAGTGACGTCTTCCGCGGTCGAGAGGCTCGCGAGGACGGTATCGACTTCGTCGCCGACTTCGCGGTTGGCGCTGACGTCGCCCTGATCGTTCCCGGTGACGACGGCGACCTCGACGCTTTCCTCGCGGTCGGCGAGATCGTCGTAGACGTGCAAGCCCTGAAAGATGACGTTGACGTCCGAGTCCTCCGGATCGGCGGTCGCGAGGGCGACGGCCGCCTCTTCGACGGGCTCGCGGCCGATGACCGGGGTCGAAAAGCCGGTCTTGCGGCCGAGATCGTCGTCGAGATCGACACAGAGGACCAACAGCATCGCCTCGTGGTTGCACGCCGCGGTATTTCCCTCTTCTGGACGACGGAATCGACGCCGCCGCGAGCGGGAGGAGTCCGGTTCGTCCGTCGTGAACGCTTTCCCGCCATCCGGCGTCCGAAACCGTACCTGATACGTCGCGCGGTCGCCCTCGCTCGCCGAGGAGAGCAAGCCGCGGACCGCGTCAGCGTACGCGGTCGCTCTCGCGGTCGGCGCGGTGGCTCTCGACGGCGGTTTCGATTCGGGCCGCCAACTCGTCGTACTGGCCGGTTCCCGTCCCTTTCCGGACGTAGTCTGTGACGCCGGCCGAGATCACCTCGTCTGCGATCTCCGCGGACCTGACCCCCGTAAACAGGATAAACGGGACATCGAGGTTCCGGTTCTGCATCGCCGCGAACAACTCGAGGCCGTCCATACCGGGCATATCGTAATCGCTGACGACGCAGTCGATCCCGTGGTCGGGGTCGGTATCGCACTCGCCGTCGACGATCGCCAGCACTTCGCGTCCGGTTTCGGCGGTCGTCACGACGAGATCGTCGTCGCGCCGTTCGAGGACGGTCGCCGTCAACTCGCGGTAGTGGGGGTCGTCGTCGATACAGAGAACGTGAATCCCCGGTGACATTGGATACGGTACGTTCCGTCGCCGTGATATAATAGTGTGTGGCCGCGACTCGACCGTCAGATATCGTCGTTCGGCCCCGCTGATTTCGCACGGCTTTTGAGGCTCGGGCGGATACGTTCCCTCGAATGATCTCGAAGGGCTGTGAGCAGTGCGCGAAAGGTGGGAAAATGGTGCTGTTCGTCTACGGTTACTGCGACCAGCGCGACTGCTTTTACTGCCCGCTCGGCGAGAACCGCAAGAACGTCACCGACGTCTACGCCAACGAACGGCTCGTCGAGAGCGACGACGACGTCCTCACCGAAGCCCACCGGATGGACGCGCTTGGGACGTCGATCACCGGTGGCGAACCCCAGGAGGCCCTCGGCCGGACCTGTCACTACCTCGAGCTCCTCAAAGACGAGTTCGGCGAGGACCACCACACCCACCTCTACACTGGCATCACCGGTGGCCGCGAGAACATGCGGCGGCTCTCGGAGGCCGGCTTGGACGAGATCCGGTTCCACCCGCCCTACGAACAGTGGGGAGACCTTCACGGCACCGAATGGGAGGATATCCTCCACATCGCCCGCGAAGAGGGGCTGACCCCTGCGTTCGAAATCCCCGGCATCCGGGCCGAAGCGGAGTTCCTCGAGTTCCTGGACGAGGGCGCGGCCGAGTTCTGTAACATCAACGAGTTCGAGATGAGCGACGGGAACTACCGCCGGATGCAGGAACAGGGGTACGAACTCAAGGAGGACCACATGAGTGCCGTCGACGGCTCCCGCGAGGAGATCCTCGACGTGATGGGCGACCACGAGCAGGTCTACTTCTGTACCTCCGTCTTCAAGGACGCGGCCCAGCATCGCCGCCGTCTCAAGCGCATGGCCCGCAACATTCGCCGCGAGTTCGACGACGTCACCGACGACGGCACGCTCGTCTACGGCAAGACCCACGCCGATCCCGCGGAGTTCGAAGCCCTCGGCGTCCCCGAGGAGTTTTACACCGTCAAAACCGACCACGTCGAGGTCGCCTGGTGGCTCTTGGAGGAGATGATCGAGGACGGCGATCTCGAGGACGGCGAGATCGTCGAACAGTACCCGACTTACGACGGACAAGTGGTCGAGCGGACGCCCCTCGCCTAAGTACTGCGGGCGTACAGCACGGCCGAACGGCTTTTTCGTGGACGATTCCAGTCGAGCGAACGCCGCTATCGAATCCTCGACGACGGAGCAGCGCGTAGCTCGGGATTGCACCCGATCGCGGACCGACCGGACGGGAACGGTTTTACACAGTATAAGCACCGTCCCGCAATAGCCAACGCAAGAATACGGCCGTTTCAAAGCCTCCCCGTCCCGTTTCCGGGATGAACTGGACGGTGACGCTTAGCGAGGCTGTAATAATCCGCCTTGGGTCGGTACGCCGGAGTACGATGCAATTCCGAACCGTCGCTGTCGTCGCCGTCGCACTGCTCGTGGCACTCTCCGGGTGCAGCGCCCTCGAGGGCTCGCAAGCGGACGGGCCATCGACCGGCTCCGACGCCGAGACGGAACCGCTGAACGGGACCGAGGCGGACGCGGACGAGCGCGACGACATCGAATCCGGCTCCGGCAACGCCGACCCGAACGGAACCGACGACGACACGAACACGGATGCCGGAGATAACACTGCAGACGCGGCGTGGCAGCCGCCCGAGGAACCGAACCGCCCGCTGGAAGACAAACGCGAGGACCGGATTCGGTCCGTCACGTTCGTCGACAAAGAACCCGCAGCGAACGGTGACGGCTACTCGAACTTCACCCTCGAGATCGTCGCCAACACCAGTATGGAATCCGTCGATCCACCGGAGCACGGCGACGTGATCGGAGAACCGTACTTCTTCGTCAAGATCAACGAAGACGAGCAGAAGCTCGTCGAACGGACGGACCAGGTTCGAATGGACGAGAACGGAACGTATCACATCGACGTTCGGCCGGCCGGTCTCGAGGAGTTCGGTGCTGGCCCGCTGACCGTCGAGGTCTTCCTGATGGACGAGGACAAGGATTGGGACGACATCTACGACGCCGTGGGGAGGGAGATCCAGTACGCCCCGGACGGGGGCACCGACGGCTCGAGTTCGACCACCGACGAGTCGGAGCCGAGCGAGAGTGCCACGTCCAACTGAACGGTCACGCACCGACTGCAAGCGGTCGTCGGACCGGGCGTGCAGTGCGTTTCGGGACTGGACGTTCGGTGACGGCCACGGAACGACCGTTCTCCGCGAGGTTCAGTCGATCTCGGTCGGGTCGACGCCCGGTAACGTAATGAGGTTCTCCCGGCCGATCCTGAGCTTCTCGATCTCGTCGTCGTCGGCCATCTTCGAGAGCAGTTGGGAGACCTTGGCGTTCGACCAGCCGGTCTCGGTGACGATCGTTCCCTGTTTCATCCGGCCGCCGTTCTGTTTGAGCAAGCGGAGGACGCGCTCCTCGTCGCTCAACAGTTCGGGGTCGATCTCGTCCTCGACCGACTCCTCGAACTCGAGGTGGGTACCCGGTTCGGGGCCGTCGGTGGCCGGGTCGGCCGCCGCGGACGCGACCGCTTCGGAACCGCCGGCTCGGTCGGCTGTCGCGGTCTCGCGGTCGTCTCCGGTATCCTCGCCGAGTCTCGCAAGGATGCCGAGCGACGAGAGGCGTTCGGCCGAAATCGGGACGTCGAGCGTTCGTTGCGTGAGCAGATACACGGCGCCACCGACGACGATCACGAGGCCGAGAACGGCGGCGAGCAGCCAGCCGCCGCCCAAAAAGAGTGGCGAGCCCTGACCGGCACCCGGGAGAATCGTGATCTGGAGACCGTCCGGGCCGAACTCGTGGGGGCCGTCCCAGACGAGCGCACCACCTTCCATCCCCGTCGGTGCGTCGACGACGTCGTAGTTCGGCGGTGGTTCGACGACGAGGCGCTGACCGGCTCCCAGCGTCTGGATCACGTTCTGATCAGCCGCCTGGAACGAATCGCCGACGTGAATCCGATCCCCGTCGACGGTGATGAAGTTCGTCCACGTAAACGAGTAGGAGATGACACCGATCCGATCAGCCGTCCCGTCCGAGCCCTGATCCGACTCGGGGTCGCGCTCTTCGATTCGGGGGTCGTCCCACCCTTCGTTCTCGACCGACATCTCGCGCCCGGTCGATTCGGACACGAGATCCGCGTATCGCGTGAACAATCGAGGGTCGTACGGCGCGTCTCGGCGTCCCGAGACGACCGCGTCGGCGTACTCGTCGAACGTTTGTGCATCGGTATCGTTCGTCAGACGAAATCGACTCTCGATCGTCCATTCCGCGTTCCCGGACTCGGTGATTCGAACGCTGATGATCTGCCGGGTGTCGGGTCGCTCGAGCGAAGGCGGTGTGACTGCGGCCGGGGTGGCGGTCGGCGACTCGAGGGCGGAGACGGGTGGGGAGGGCGCTGGCGGGGACCGCGCGTCCGTCGGGTGGGACTGACCCGACGGCGTTGCGGCCACTGCCCCCAGCGTGGTCGTAGCGAGGAGGACCGCGAGGGCGAGTGTGGCGGCAGTGGACATCCGCATGCGTATCAACGGGTGGTTTCCCGGGGGAAAAAACACTTTCCATCGGAAAATAAAACGTTACCGCCGGCGCTAAAGGGTTTCCCGGGCGGTAAGTAGGTGATTAAAAGCAGTCCCGGCTGCTCGTTTGGAGACGACCTGTTTTTGTATCAAGAGCCCGTACGGAGTGGCGATGACCAACGCGACCCCCGCCCTCCTCGCGTTGCTTCTCGTCCTTTCCGTGCCCGCGATAACGATCGTTGCGGCTGGGCCTACCGACGGGGGTAACAGCGCCGTAGAGACGGTGCGGCTGCAAACGTCGTCCTCCCAGACGCCAACGACGGTTAACAATACGACCAATAGACTCCTGCTCAGCGGCGAGGTCCGAAGCGAGTACACCGAGTACGGACCGGACCTGGGAACGGCGCTTGCGAGCGCGGACGACCAGCTCCGGGTCGACCACGACCAGTATACCATCGTCGACAGCGAGTTCGACGATGCGACGGACGAGGAACGAAAAGCGATAATACAGGCGGCCTACGACCGACTCAAGGAACGAGCGAACGAACTCGAGCAACGCGAACGCAACGCAACGAGGGCACACGCCGCCGGCGAGCGGTCGTCGGCGGAACTCCTCCGGACGCTGTTACGCAATCACAACGAGGCGGCGATGCTGTCGCGTGATCTCGAGGAACTGGGCAATCGAGCGGATCAGGTGCCGGGCTATTCGCTGTCGGGGAGCCAAACCCGTGCGACCCACACGACGCTCGATGCGCACCGAACGCCGCTCCGATCGACGCTCGGACGACTGTCCGAACGGCCGACTGACACCGTCCAGTACGATGTCGTCGTCTCGACCTCACAGACCGGATACAGCGTTGCGATGATGGACGGCAGTCGGTACGTCGTCGAAACGAGCCGGTTCGATAACCGCGACGAATCGGCACCGGATCGGTTCGAAAGCGGCGAAGCATACGAGCACATCGGCGACCTCTACCCGTGGGCGAACGAGTTCGGCCCGTCCTTCCAGGACAACAGCCCCGGCTACTACTGGGCCGACGTGGGACACGACCACGGCCGCCTCGAGTTCTACTTCGACAGCGGAACGGGCGACGTCTACCGCGAGATACAGGAATTGTCCGTCTCGTCGCTTCCGACCGACGAAGACCGGACCTGGATCAGCGGCGGACTTAGGCTGACGACGACCGAGACGGCTGCGGGCGGACCGGTGAAGGTGACGGTGGTCGACGCGGAGACCGGTGAACCCGTACGGGCAACCCTCTCCGTCGATGGTACCGAAGTCGGCGAGACCGACGACGACGGGACCCACTGGATCGCGCGGCCACTCGGTCCCAGCGAGATCACAGCGGAAACGGACGCTGGAAGCGTCAACGCGACGATCGACGCGGTCTCCTGACCCGGGCCCCGGGAACGGACGACGGAGCGAGAGTTATCCGGAGTCGGGCACCGATTCCCCTCGCGGCCTGATATTTTTACGGGAACGAGCAGCCAGAGCGGACCGTGAACCGAACGTGGGACCGTCGCGGCACGCGGCCAGCGGTATCGACGGGTGGACGCGGCGTCAGTCCGGTCGTCGGAGTCCTCTTATTACTCACACTCACCGTTGCGCTCGGTGCCGTCGTCGCCGTCGGTGTCAACGCGTGGGCGCTCGAGTCGCCCGGGCCGACGGCGAGTTTCGAACTCTCCGTCGACGGGGAGCGCTCGGTGATCGAGATCGAACACGTCGCCGGCGAGCGCATCGACGTCGAGTCGCTGTCGGTGACGATCGCGGTAAACGGACGAGCACTGAGCACGCAGCCGCCGGTTCCGTTCGTCGGCGCGAGCGGATTCGACGGGACACCGGACGGGCCTTTCAACTCGAGAGCCGATTCGGACTGGACGGCTGGAGAGCGGGCCGCGGTCTCGGTCGCGGCTACCAACACCCCGACGCTCGGGACGGGGGATTCGGTCTCCGTGACCCTCGCCGTCGACGGACGGCGGATCGCCGCCCTCGAGACGACGGCGACCTGAGACGGAGGCTCGCCGCTTATTCCGGAACGCGTCCAATCGTCGTGATCGCGACCTCGGGATCGTAGGACGGTCCCATGAACGCGTGTTTCACGTCCTCGAAGCCGGCGGTTTTGAACATGCGATCGGCCTCGTACTCGTCGTAGAAGAGCATGATCGAGTCGGCGAGTAGTTGGCTGACGACGTTGTCGGGATAGTTCGGGCCGACGACGAGTACCTGGCCGCCAGGTTTGAGAACGCGGCGGAACTCACGGAGCGCGAGGATCGGATTGGGCCAGTACTCGATCGACCCCGACGACCAGACGATGTCGAACGTGTCCGTCGCGAAGGGGAGCCGTTCGGCGTCACCGCGGTGGAAATGAACCGGCGGGGCGCGTTTCCCGAACTTCTCGTAGGCCTGTTCGAGTTGATGTTCGCTCTGATCGAGGGCGTACACCTCGTCGACGTGCTCGAGTAACCCCTCGGTCGCGAACCCGGTCCCGGAGCCGACATCGAGGACCGTCATGTCGTCCTCGATCTCGAGCAAGGAGAGGGCCTCGGTACGCATTTCTTCGGTCCAGATGAAGGGGTTCACCTGGTCGTAGACCCGTGACAGGTACTTGTAGAACAGTCGAGCACGGGCCTTGTTCTCGAGAAGTCCCATTACTGAGGCGTTTCGATCCGATCGGCATATGTCTGCTGTTCTCGGCGGGACGAACGGCTGAGTAAGGACGAATTACCGACCGACTGAGGGCGAATCGCGCTGAGGCACTTTCGCAACTACCATATACGCGCTCTGGCAAACGTCCGACTGCTTAGAGTATGCCGAGGCCAGAGGTTCTCGAACGAATTAAGTCGGCGGAAGAGGAGGCCGACGAGATCGTCGCATTGGCAGAAAACGACCGCGACGAGCGAATAGCCGAGGCCCGGGAACGTGCCGAGGAGATTCGCACGGAAGCGGAACAGGAGGCCCAGGAGTTGCGGGAGCGCCGCCTGGAGGAAGCTCGCGAGGAGATCGACGCGGACTGCGAGCAGGTCCTCGAAGAAGGCGAACAGGAGCGTGAGGAGCTCGCCGAGCGCGCCCGGAAACGGGCCGACGACGTCACCGATTACGTCGTCGAACTGTTCCAGGAGGACGTTCATGCTCAGACCTGAGCGAATGAGCAAGGTCTCGGTGACCGGCTCCAGGGGCGTTATGCCCACGGTCATCGAGACGGTTCACGAGCTGAGCCTGGTGCATCTATCGGATTACGACGGCTCCTGGGAGGCGTTCGACAACGGCGACCCGATGGCGGGTGCCGACGACGCCTCCGAGAAGCTGATCACCGTCCGCGCCCTCGAGAGCACCCTCGATCTCTCGGCCGACGAGGCCGAACCGGGGACCCTCGAAGAGGGTTGGGAGGCGCGACTCGAGGAGATCCGCACGCGGATCAACGAACTCGACGACCGGCGCGCGGAGATCAACGACGAACTGCGGCGGGTCGACGATCGGATCGATCGCGTGGCTCCGTTCGCGGAGCTCGGCGTCGATATCGACCTGCTGTCGGGCTATGAGTCGGTCGACGTCCTCGTCGGCGAGGGTTCGCTCGAGGACGTCGAGGCGGCCGTGAGCGCGTCCGACGACGTTCGGGCGTTCGAGACGTTTACCGGCGGCAACGTCGTGGCGATCGTCGCCGCGCCCGCCGAGAGCGCCGACGAGAGTCCGATCGACGACGCCCTGGTCGGCGTCGAGTTCACCCGCTACGAGGTGCCCGATACCGACCAGAGTCCCGACGACTACGTCGCCGACCTCGAGCGTCGAAAGCGCGACCTCGAGTCCCAGCTCGACGACATCGATGCGGACCTCGAAGAGATCAAGCGGGAGGAGGCCGGCTTCCTCCTGCGTGCCGAAGAGGAGCTGACGATCGAGGTTCAGCAGGCGGAAGCGCCGCTGCAGTTCGCGACGACCGACCACGCGTTCGTCGCGGAGGGCTGGCTCCCGACCGAGGAGTACGACCGGCTCGTCGCGACACTGAACGATGCGGTCGGCGACAGTGTCGAGGTCGAAGAACTCGTCCGCGCCGACTACAACGACGAGGGGTATCCGACGCGGACGGAAGACGTCGACCACGGCGGCTCCGGCGGTGCCGAGGAGACGACCGAGGAAGAAGAACGAGACGTCGGGACACAGGAGGCGATCGCCGACGGCGGCACGACCGCGGCCAGCGGCGATGTCGTGACGATGGTCGACGAACCGCCGGTCATTCAGGACAACACCGGTCCCGCGAAGCCGTTCGAGTTCCTGCTTCGGCTGATCGACCGGCCGAAATACAGCGAACTCGACCCGACCGTCGTCTTGCTGTTGACGTTCCCGGCGTTCTACGGGTTCATGCTGGGTGACCTCGGCTACGGGATGCTCTACACGGCCGCCGGCTTCTTCCTGTATAGCCGGTTCGACGAGGACATCATCCGAAGCCTGGGTGCGATCGGCATGTGGGCCGGCGGGTTCACGATGCTGTTCGGCGTCTTGTACGGGGAAATATTCGGCCTACACGTTCTCGGTGAGCTCCTGTTTAGCCACGGCCCGCCGCTGCGGAAGGGGATTCAGCCCGCGTTCTCGCAGTTCAGCCAGACGTGGCTGCTGGTGAGCGTCTTCATCGGACTGGCACATCTCACCCTCGGGTACGTCTTCGGCTTCGTTAACGATCTCGACCACGGCGTCGGAGACGCCTACTTCGAGAACGGTTCGTGGGCACTGCTCATGATCGGCCTCTGGACGTGGATCTTCAGTCGCCACCTTGGAGCGGCGAAGCCGAACTTCCTGTTCGAAGTGTTCGGGTCCGGCTCCGAGGCAGCGCTCGAGCTCGGGTTCACCGGCTTCCCCGCGGAAATCGGCCAGTTCGTCGCACTTCCGCTCATGCTGATCGGGTTCGTGACGATGGTCTACGGCGAGGTCAGACACTATGGCGCCCTGGGGATCATCATCGGCGGTCTCGAGAGCTTCAACGTCTTCGGAGACGTACTCTCGTACCTGCGGATCGCCGCGGTCATCCTCGCGAAGGCAGGCATGGCGTTCGTCGTTAACATGCTGTTCTTCGGGGTGTACGTCGTCGAGACCGATCACGGCGCGGAGTGGCACTTCGGGACCAGCCACGCGCCCCAGCACATGCTCGAACAGGGGACCTACCACGGTCACGAAGTGACCGAGGTCATGTTCGGCGGCCTGCTCCACGGCGGCATCCTGATGGCACTCATCGGTGTAGTCGTTCTCGTGATCGGCCACGTTGTCGTCTTGCTGCTCGGCATTACGAGCGCCGGGCTCCAGGGGATCCGTCTTGAGTACGTCGAGTTCTTCAACCGGTTCTACGAGGGCGGTGGCCGGAAGTTCGAACCCTTCGGTAGGGTTCGATCCGACGACGAGGAGTAACCCTCGTCGGCTCCCGTCTCGGCGACCGAATTTCGTGCTAACTCGACTCGTATTTTCCCACTCGTATCGAAAGGATAATACCCCTGGATGGCAAGTATCGAGGGTTATAACGGGGAAATCGGCAGTTTGGTTTGGGAAGTTTTAAGAACACGCTGGGGAGTAGTACCACCTGTCCGGTTGCAAAACCACGAGGAAAACTCAACATGACAATCGAAGCTCTACCCGAAATGGCACTCGCGCTGAACAGTTTCGCAGAGAACGCGGTTGCGCTACAGGAGACCGCCGCTCAGGCCGGTAACGGCGGTCCCATGATCGAGCGAGGTGCGGCGGCGGCGCTGGGTATCGGCCTCGCGGCCATCGGTGCGGGGTATGCGGAGCGAGCGATCGGTGCATCGGTCGTCGGCGCGCTCGCCGAGGACTCCATCTCGCCGGGTATCGGCATCCTGCTGACGGTCCTGCCCGAGACGCTCGTGATCTTCGCACTGGTCGCGCTCTTCGTCGGACCTTAAAGCGTCTCCCTTCGAACTTTCTTACAATGAGTTTGGATACAGTCGTTGAGGACATTCGAGAAGAGGCTCACGCGCGTGCGGAGGACATCCGCGCTGAGGGCGAAACGCGCGCCGAAGAGATCGAATCGGCCGCCCAGGAGGACGCAGACGAGATCGTCGCCGACGCCGAAGCCGACGTCGACCGCGAGATCGAGCAGTTGCGCGAACAGCGACTCTCCAGTGCGAAACTGGAGGCGAAACAGCAGCGCCTGGAGGCACGCCGCGACGTCCTCACGGAAGTCCGCGAGGCGGTCGAGGACGAACTCGCTTCCCTCGAGGGCGACAGCCGCGAGGAACTCACCCGCGACCTGCTCGAGGCAGCGACGGTCGAGTTCGACGAGGGCGACGACGTCGCCGTCTACGGCCGGTCCGACGACGCGGAGTTGCTCGAATCGATCCTCGCCGACTACGACGGCTACGAATACGCCGGTGACTACGACTGTCTCGGCGGCGTCGTCGTCGAGAGCGAGGCCTCCCGCGTCCGCGTCAACAACACCTTCGATTCGGTGCTCGAGGACGTCTGGGAAGACAACCTTCAGGAGATCAGTAACCGACTCTTCGAGCAATGAGTACGGGAGCCTCGAATCCGGAGTACGTGAACGCTCGCGTTCGCTCGCGCCGAGCGGCGATGTTGTCCGACGAGGACTACCGCAAGCTGATCCGGATGGGGCCGAGCGAGATCGCGCGGTTCATGGAGGAAACGGAGTACGAACAGGAGATCAACGCGCTCGGAACGCGGTTTTCCGGCGTCGACCTGATCGAGTACGCGCTGAACCGCAACCTCGCGAAGCACTTCGACGACCTCCTCGAGTGGTCCGAAGGGCACCTCTACGACCGCATCGTTCGGTACCTCCGGAAGTTCGACGTCTGGAACCTGAAGACGATCGTCCGCGGAATCTATACGGATTCCGATCCCGAGGAGATCAGTACGGATCTCATTCGGGCCGGCGAACTCGACGACGGAACGATCGACCGGCTGGTCGAAGTCGATTCGATCGAAGACGTCATCGAGATCCTCGACGGGACGATCTTCGCCGAGCAGCTCGAAGACGCCTACGAGGAGTTCGAAGAGAGCGGCGCGCTCGTTCCCCTCGAGAACGCGCTCGATCGCGCGTTCTACGAGAACCTGCTCGAGGACCTCGGCCGACCCCGAGAGGGGCCGGAAGCGAAGTACGTCGAGTTCCTCGAAGCCGAGATCGACTTCCTGAACGCGCGGAACGCGTTGCGCCTCGCACGGAGCGGGGCCGACCTCGACCCCGCCGCCTACTACATCGACGGCGGCGTCCTGTTCGACGAGTCGGACCTGAACCGCTTGGTCGGCGATTACGACGCGCTCGTCGACCACATCGCCGAGAACAAACGCTACGGCGACCGCCTCTCGGGGGCGCTGGATCGGCTGCGCGATGCTGACAGCCTTATCCAGTTCGAGCACGCACTAGACGCTGCGTTGCTCGAGTACGCCGACACGCTCTCGAGCGTGTACCCGACCTCGATATCGCCCGTTCTGTCGTTCGTCCTCGCCAAAGAGCGCGAGGTCGAGAACATCCGCGCGATCGCGCGGGGTCGCGAGGTCGGACTCGACGAAAACGAGATCGAAGAAGAGCTGGTGATCCTATGAGCCAGGAAATCGCAGTCGTCGGCAGTCCGGAGTTCACCACCGGCTTCCGCCTCGCGGGAGTGCGGCGGTTCGAGAACGTCCCGGACGACGAGAAAGACGAGCGGTTGGACGATGCAGCGACGGCGGCCCTCGAGGACGAGGGCGTCGGCATCGTCGTCATGCACGACGACGACCTCGAGTACCTGTCGCGGTCGGTCCGCCAGGAGGTCGAAACGAGCGTCGAGCCGGTCGTCGTCACGATCGGGAGCGGCACCGGTGGCGGCGGACTGCGCGACCAGATCAAACGCGCGATCGGTATCGACCTGATGGACGAGGACGAACAAGAGTAAACTATGAGCCAGGCAGAAGACATCGAATCCGTCGACGAAGACGGTGTAATCGAAAGCGTGAGCGGTCCCGTCGTGACTGCCACGGACCTCGACGCCCGGATGAACGACGTCGTCTACGTCGGCGACGAAGGACTGATGGGCGAGGTCATCGAGATCGAAGGGAACCTGACCACGATTCAGGTCTACGAGGAAACCTCCGGCGTCGGCCCGGGCGAACCCGTCCAGAACACGGGCGAGCCCCTGAGCGTCGACCTCGGACCGGGCATGATGGACTCCATCTACGACGGCGTCCAGCGCCCGCTCGACGTCCTCGAGGACAAGATGGGGACGGCGTTCCTCGACCGCGGGGTCGACGCACCCGGGATCGACCTCGAGAAGCAGTGGGAGTTCGAACCCACCGTCGAGGAAGGCGACGCGGTCGAACCCGGCGACGCCGTCGGTGTCGTCGAAGAGACCGTCACCATCGACCACAAGGTCATGGTGCCGCCGGACTACGAGGGCGGTGAAGTCACGTCCATCGAGAGCGGCGAGTTCACCGTCGAGGAGACGGTCGCCGAACTCTCGAGCGGCGAGGAGATCCAGATGCACCAGGAGTGGCCGGTCCGAGAGGCCCGTCCCGCCGGTGACAAGGAGACGCCGACCGAGCCGCTGGTGACGGGCCAGCGCGTCCAGGACGGACTCTTCCCGCTCGCGAAGGGCGGGACGGCGGCGATCCCCGGACCCTTTGGCTCCGGGAAGACCGTCACCCAGCAGCAACTCGCCAAGTGGTCCGACGCGGACATCGTCGTCTACATCGGCTGTGGCGAGCGCGGCAACGAGATGACGGAGGTCATCGAGGACTTCCCGGAACTGCCGGACCCACAGACCGGGAACCCGCTGATGGCCCGGACCTGCCTCATCGCCAACACGTCGAACATGCCCGTCGCGGCCCGCGAGTCCTGTATCTACACGGGCATCACGATCGCGGAGTACTACCGCGACATGGGCTACGACGTCGCACTGATGGCCGACTCCACCTCGCGGTGGGCCGAGGCCATGCGGGAGATCTCGAGCCGACTCGAGGAGATGCCCGGCGAAGAGGGCTACCCCGCGTATCTGGCGGCCGCGCTCTCGGAGTTCTACGAGCGCGCCGGCAAGTTCCAACTGATCAACGGCGGCGAAGGTTCGATTTCGGTCGTCGGGGCGGTCTCGCCACCGGGCGGTGACTTCTCCGAGCCGGTCACCCAGAACACGCTGCGTATCGTCAAGACGTTCTGGGCGCTGGACGCCGACCTCGCGGAGCGTCGGCACTTCCCGTCGATCAACTGGAACGAGTCCTACTCGCTGTACAAGGATCAGCTCGACCCGTGGTGGGAGAGCAACGTCGCCGGCGACTGGGCGGAGACCCGCCAGTGGGCGGTCGACGTACTCGACGAGGAGGACGAACTCCAAGAGATCGTCCAGCTCGTCGGGAAGGACGCGCTGCCGGAGGACCAGCAGCTCACGCTCGAGGTCGCACGCTACCTGCGTGAGGCCTGGCTCCAGCAGAACGCGCTCCACGACGTCGACACCTACTGCGAACCCGAGAAGACATACCGGATGCTGGGCGCGATCAAGACGTTCAACGACGAGGCCTTCGAGGCACTCGAAGCCGGTGTGCCACCAGAAGAGATCACGGACGTCGACGCTGCACCACAGCTCAACCGGATGGGCACGGCCGAGGAGTGGGACGAGTTCATCGACGATATCGAGAACGACCTCAAAGAACAACTACGAGCACTGTACTAACGATGAAAGAGTACCAGACTATCACGGAAATCAGCGGTCCGCTGGTGTTCGCCGAGGTCGACGAGCCGGTCGGTTACGACGAGATCGTCGAGATCGAGACCGAGGACGGGCGAACGCTGCGCGGCCAGGTCCTGGAATCGAGCGAAGGGATCGTCTCGATCCAGGTGTTCGAAGGCACGGGCGGGATCGACCGCAACGCCTCCGTTCGCTTCCTGGGTGAGACGATGAAGATGCCCGTCACCGAGGACCTCCTCGGACGGGTGCTCGACGGCTCCGGGAACCCGATCGACGGCGGTCCGGAAATCGTCCCCGAGGAACGACATAACATCGTCGGCGAAGCGATCAACCCCTACTCCCGGGAGTACCCCGAGGAGTTCATCCAGACCGGCGTCTCCGCCATCGACGGCATGAACACGCTGGTCCGGGGACAGAAGCTGCCGATCTTCTCCGGCTCGGGGCTGCCCCACAACGAACTCGCGCTTCAGATCGCCCGGCAGGCGACCGTTCCGGAAGAGGAGGAGGGCGACGACGAGGGTTCGGAGTTCGCCGTCATCTTCGGTGCGATGGGGATCACCGCCGAAGAGGCAAACGAGTTCATGGACGACTTCGAGCGCACCGGCGCGCTCGAGCGCTCGGTCGTCTTCATGAACCTCGCGGACGACCCTGCAGTCGAGCGGCAGGTCACGCCGCGACTCGCGCTCACCACGGCCGAGTACCTGGCCTTCGAGAAGGACTACCACGTCCTCGTCATCCTGACGGACATGACCAACTACTGTGAGGCGCTGCGCGAGATCGGTGCCGCACGCGAGGAGGTCCCGGGTCGCCGTGGCTACCCCGGCTACATGTACACCGACCTGGCACAGCTCTACGAGCGTGCCGGTCGAATCGAGGGCAAGGAGGGATCGGTCACGCAGATCCCGATCCTGACGATGCCCGGCGACGACGACACGCACCCGATTCCGGACCTGACCGGCTACATTACCGAGGGCCAGATCATGATGGATCGGGACTTAAACAGTCAGGGCATCGAACCGCCGGTCAATGTCCTGCCCAGCCTCTCGCGGCTGATGGACGACGGGATCGGCGAGGGTCTGACCCGCGAGGACCACGGCGACGTCTCCGACCAGATGTACGCTGCCTACGCGGAGGGTGAGGACCTGCGCGACCTCGTGAACATCGTCGGCCGCGAAGCGCTCTCCGAGCGGGACAACAAGTTCCTCGACTTCGCCGACCGCTTCGAGACGGAGTTCGTCCAGCAGGGGTACGACACCAACCGCTCGATCGACGACACGCTCGAACTCGGCTGGGATCTGCTCTCGGATCTGCCGAAGACGGAACTCAACCGGATCGACGAGGAACTCATCGAAGAGCACTACCGCGAAGACGAGTCGGAAACTGCCGAAGCCGTACAGGCTGACTGAGCGCCGCGGATCGCCCGCATCCACTTTTACTGTTCGAAGTATCCGTCTCGGCTCGGCGACATCTCGAGCGTCGAACCCGAGGACGCGCCGATCGGCCACCTCGAGGCGTCCGATGGGGCGGTCATGCCGTTGTCCGGCGACGCGTGGGGCGAGACGCCGATGGCGTCCGTGTCGGTCGCTCGAGGTCCTGCGGACCGATCGGGGCCGCTACGATGTGCTATATAGGTCAGTAGTCCGAACATAGCAACCGATTAGTGTGTTTTGTCGGCTTGCTCAGGTATGTCCGAGTCGACAGGGACGACGCGACGATCGGTGCTCGCGAGTAGCGCGACCGTGGGGACGCTCGCGGTCGCGGGCTGTCTGAGCGATTTCACCGGCGGGGGCAGTGGCCAGACGTACACCGTTGGGCACGGTGACTACGAGACTGGCATCGACAGCGCCGCGTTCCCCGAGGAACTACAGATCTACTGCGTCCAGACCGGCTGGTCGAACTGGGGGGCCGTCATGGAAGCGTTCGAAGACGAGTACGGGATCTCGTTGTACGATGCGCAAGGATCGTCGGGCGAGGCACTCGAGGACATGCGGGCCAACGCCCGGAACCCGACCCACTCGGCGTACAACGGCGGCTACTCGTTCGGCTTGCAGGCGATGAACGACGAGCTGACGACCGACTACAAGCCGGCCAACTGGGACGTCGTTCCCGACGATCTGAAGACCGACAACGGCCACGTGACCGCGACCCGGCAGATGACGACCGCGGTGACCTATCGGGCCGACATCTACGAGGAGCGGGGACTGGATGCCCCCGAAACGTGGGAAGACCTGAAACACCCCGACATCGCGAAGGATCTCGCCTTCACACCGCCGCACACGGCCAACGGACAGGCTTCGGCGCTGTCGGTCAACAGGGCCTACGGCGGCGACCTCGACGACCTCGATCCCGTCATCGAGTATCACGAGGAGATCTCCGACCACGGTGCCGACTTCCGGCGCAACGTCGAGGGACCGATGACGAGCGGCGAAATCTCGACGGTCGTCGAGTACGATTACACGGGGCTGAACCTGAAGTACAACAACGACGAGTTCGACGAGGACCAGATCGACGTGACGATCCTTCCGGGACCCGACGGCGAGCCGGGTGCGATGAACGTCCCCTACGGCTACGCCCTGCTCCGGAACGCTCCGAACCCCGAAGCGGCGAAGCTGTTCATGGACTTCGTGCTAACCGAAGCGTGCCAGAAGCTGTTCTTCGACGCGTACGTCAGACCGATTCGGGCGGACGAGCTCGACCAACCCGACGCGTTTCCCGACCAGTCGGCCTACGACGCGGCGCAGTTTACCGTCGATCAGGAAACACTCGTCTCGAAACAGGACGCGATTCAGGAAGAACTCGTCGAGCGCACCCCGCTACAGGGGGCGCAGTGAGATCGCGACATGTCCGTTCGGAGCTCGGCGACGGCGTCGGTCCGTCGGGTCGCAACGCTCGCCGCCGCGACCGCACGGCCGACGACCGAACGCGACCGCGAGCGCCGCCGGATCGCGATCATGTGTCTGCCCTTCTTCGCCCTCGCGACCGTCGCGGGGTTCGTCCCGCTCGCGATGCTGGTGCGGATCAGCCTCGCGGAGGAGACGGTCTGGATCGAAGGCTGGTCGCTCGAGGCCTGGCGGACCCTCGCGACCACCGCCGAGTACCGGTGGGTCGCTTGGAACACGCTGTGGTTCGTCGGACTGGCGACGCTGGTCAGCGTCGCGCTCGGCGTCGCCGTCTCCCACGTCCTCGAGAAGTACGAACTCCCGTTCGAGCGAGCCGTCGTCGCGGCGGTCTCGTTCCCGATCGCGCTTCCGGGGATCATCGTCGCGTACCTGATTATCGTCTTGCTCGGCCGACAGGGGCTGGTGACGAACGCGATCGCGGTCGCGACGGGCCAGAGCGCGCTCGATCTGGCGAGCGCGACGGCGATCACCGGACTGTTCCTCGGCTACGTCTACTCGCTGTTGCCGCGGGCGACGATGGTGTTGCGGGGCACCTACGCCGAAGTCAACGTCCAGGCCGAGGAGGCGGCGCGTGCACTCGGGGCAAGCCGGTGGCAAACGTTCTATCACGTGACGTTCCCGGAGATCAGACCGGGGATCGTCGCGGCGGCGATTCTGACCTTCCGCTCCGGGCTCGCGATCTTCGGGACCGTACTGATCCTCCAGAGCCACCGCGTGCTCACGCTGCAGATACACGACGAAATCAGCGTCGGCTCGTACGATCCCGACATCGCGGCCGCGATCGGGCTCGTTTACGTGGCCTTCATCGTCGCGGTCACGTTCGTCGGGTTACGGTTCATTGAGAACGAGGCGGTGGAGATCTGAGATGACTGAGAACACGGACTCGACTGGGGAGACGATCGACGGATCGAACGTGAACGGCGAATCCAATGGGGCACAGAACGAGAGGTGCGGACCCAACGCGACCGACGAATCGAAAGCGGACCGCGACACGCTGGCCGGAGCTGCCCGCGGCGGGCCGCGTCCCGACGGTGGCACTGCGACGGCCGCCGCGTCCGGCGAGTGGTCGCGGTCCGAAACGGCGTATTCGACGCTGTTCGGTCGCCCGATCCTCGTCGGCGTCGTCTCGATCGTCGTCGCCTTTCTGACCCTCCCAGTCGTCGTGACGGTCGTTTCCTCGTTCGCGCAGTCGGCAACGGGCGTCGTACCCCAGGGGTTCGTCACCCTCGAGCACTGGCGGCAGGTGCTCGGCTTCGGGGACTACGGCGTCCGGTCGAACGCGCTCCCGGGACTCGCGTTCAGCCTCGCGATCGCGACCGGCGGGATGGTGTTGAACGTGGTGATCGGCGTCCCGGTGGCGTACGCGCTCACGCGGTACGACTTCGTCGCGCGGGACGTGGTGAACACGATCGCGATCCTGCCGCTCGTCCCGGGATTGATCCTCGGGATCGCGTTCGTCCAGACCTACCCCGAGCACGGCCGGTCGGCGGTCGGGTTGATCGCGGGCTACTGCCTGCTCAAATCGCCGTACATGGTCCTGACGGTCCAGAGTTCGTTCCAATCGATGGATCTCGTCCGACTCGAGGAGAGCGCCCGCTCGCTCGGCGCGTCGTGGCCGCGAACGTTCCTGACGATCGTCGTCCCCCACGCGAAGCGGGGGATCGTCGCGGGCGCGATCATCACGTGGACGCTGGCGGCGGCGGAGTTCAATTTCACGTACATGGTGGCGAGCGGGAGCCCGGACCCGTTCGCGATCTTCCTCTATCGGAACATCTCGAACGCGACGTACCTGCAGTCGGCGGCGGCGGTGTCGGTCTACTTCTTGATCGTCGTCGCCGCGATCCTCGTGTTGCAGGTGATCGGCAACAGCGGGTTTACGACCACACGACAACGATGAAACGGACACGAACTGCTCGCCGGAGATCGAGACGCATCGGTTGCAGACGACACCCAGCCAACGCCGCGGTCGGCGGCGGTGATCGGTCGTGAGCGAGGTCGTCCTCGAGTCGCTCACCAAGGCCTACGGCGACGAGGTCGCCGTCGACGGGGTCGAGCTGACGATCCACGACGGCGAAATCCTCGGTGTCGTCGGCCCCTCGGGCTGTGGGAAGACGACGACGCTGCGGACCATCGCGGGGTTCGAGACGCCCACGCAGGGCCGGGTGTTGTTCGACGGGGTCGACGTCACTCACGTCCCGCCGGAAGAGCGCCACGTCGGGCTGGTCTTCCAGTCGTACGCGCTGTTCGACACCATGAGCGTCCGCGCGAACGTCGCCTTCGGGCTGAAGATGCAGGGGGTCTCGACGGCCGAGCGCCGGAAGCGGGCCGACGAACTGCTCGCGTTGCTCGACATCGCCGACCTCGCCGACCGGCGGCCGACGACGCTGTCCGGCGGCCAACAGCAGCGGGTCGGCCTCGCGCGAGCGCTCGCGATCGAACCCCACGTCCTCCTGCTCGACGAGCCGATGACGGGACTGGACGCGAAACTCAAGACCCGACTGCGTGACGAAATCGGCAACCTACTGGCCGACCTCGGCGTCACCGCCCTCTACGTCACCCACGACCAGGAAGAGGCCATGGCGATGTGCGACCGGATCGCCGTCCTCGACGACGGCACCGTCGAACAGGTCGGGACGCCGGCGGAGATCTACCGACGTCCC
Source organism: Natrinema altunense (assembly GCF_000731985.1). Lineage (GTDB taxonomy): Archaea > Halobacteriota > Halobacteria > Halobacteriales > Natrialbaceae > Natrinema > Natrinema altunense. The sequence goes on along the minus strand of NZ_JNCS01000001.1, from coordinate 651,473 downwards.
GCGAACGCGTTCGTCGCGAACTTCGTCGGGAGTTCGACCCTGCTCGAGGGCGTCGCCGAGAACGGCCACGTCGATCTGGGCTTTACTGAACTGCCCGTGGCCGCCGAGACGGACGGTTCGATCCGGGTCGCGGCCCGGCCCGCCGCCTTCGAACTCGGCGAGGGGCAGATCGAGGCCGACGTGACGAACGTGACCTACCTCGGGGACCGGACCCAACTCACGGCGACGCTGCCCGACGACACGACGGTGACGCTGCACGCCGACGGGAGCGACAGCTATCGGGTCGGCGACTCGATCCCGCTCTCGATCGACGCGGACCGGGTCCACGTCCTCGAGTCGGATTGACGACCGACGATGGCACCGGCCACTGTACGCTACGTGCGTCGATCGCCCCACTCATCGCGGTCGTCCCGGTCACCCTCTGCTGACCGGCCGTCTCGCGCGTCGCGCTCGCGGTGAGCGCCCCATTCAGCGGCCGTGTCATCGTCGGCGTCCGAACGGGTTGCTCCGCCCGATCCGTCGGCCGTACGAGTCGGCTCGCGGCCGCCGCGCTCCTTTGCGATCCGTTCCGCTTCCGCTCGATCGACCACGGTCGGGGCCGACGTTTCCTGATTGATCGCCAACCAGAGGACGAACGGAACCGCCAGAAACGCGAGGACGACGAGTACGAGACCGACGGACATGGTGTGGTGACCACTCGAGATGCCAGTCACAAAGATTTTATGAACTGACAGGAGATGGGGGACTATGAGAGACGACGAGCACGGCTGTCCGAAGTGCGGTCACACGGAGACGGAGATCGACGAAATCTCGACGACGGGGAGTGGACTTTCCAAGATGTTCGACATCCAAAACAGGCGTTTCCACGTCGTAAGCTGTACGAGCTGCGGCTACTCGGAACTCTACAAGGGTCAGTCGTCGGGCGACATGGTCGACCTGTTCCTCGGGTAAGTCTCTCCCTCGAGAGCGACCCGCTGCCGTCGATTTCCCGCGTCTCGAGCGCGAGCGGTGCGCGGAAACTGTAAACAGTTATCCGACTGGGCCCGCTATCCCCCCACAAGATGGCCAACGACGTCAAGCCCACCCGCAAGAACTTGATGGCGATCGAGGATCGCATCGAGCTCTCCGAGCGGGGTCACGGCACGCTCGAGAAGAAACGCGACGGGCTGATCATGGAGTTCATGGACATTCTGGACAAGGCCCAGGACGTCCGCGGCGACCTCGCGCAGGACTACGAGGACGCCCAGAAGAAGATCAACATGGCCCGCGCGATGGAGGGTGACGTCGCCGTCCGCGGTGCCGCATCGGCGCTGCAGGAACACCCCGAGATCACCACCGAGTCCAAGAACATCATGGGCGTCGTCGTCCCGCAGATCGAATCCTCGCGGGTCTCCAAGAGCCTCGATCAGCGCGGCTACGGGATCATGGGCACCTCCGCCCGCATCGACGAGGCCGCCGAGGCCTACGAGGACCTCCTCGAGAGCATCATCCTCGCCGCCGAGGTCGAGACGGCGATGAAGAAGATGCTCCGGGAGATCGAGACCACGAAGCGCCGCGTCAACGCCCTCGAGTTCAAGCTCCTGCCCGAACTCTACGAGAATCAGGAGTACATCGAGCAGAAACTCGAGGAACAGGAACGCGAGGAGACGTTCCGCCTGAAGAAGATCAAGGAAAAGAAGGAAGCCGAGGAGAAGGCGGAACGAGAGGCCGAGCGGGCAGCCGAGGAGGCGGCACTCGAGGACGCACAGCCGGAAACCGCCGCGCAGTCGCCCGCGGCCAACCAGTAAGCCGGACCGTTCCACCGCCGAACGACCGAACAGCCACCTGCACACCCCATCCCGATGACCTGTTCCGAGTGCGGTGCCCCGACGATCCTGTTTTCCGTGCCGGCGGAGTACCGCACGGACGCACCGTCGGCGGCCGCCGTCGTCTCGTTCTGTACCCGCTGTCTGTCCCTCGAGCCGGCTCCGCGATCGGACCGCGACGGAGCCGAAACGGACGAGGGAGCACCCGCTGCCACCGCCACCACTCCCGATTTCGAACGCGTCAGCGACGCGTTCCCGACCCGGCCCGAGCGTGCGGTGCCGTTCGCGCTGGCACTCGGTCTCTGCCCGTCGCTGGCGACGAACCGAACCGCTATCGAACTGCTGCTCAGGGAAGTGGAAGGAGCCGGCGGGGACCCGCTGTTGCTACTCGAGCGCCTCAGCGACGATCCATCGGTCGAGTCGGCGTTCGACCTCGAGCGGCGGCGCCACCAGCTCGAGCAGTTGCTCTACTGAAACGAAGCGACACGTCGAAAAGCTGATCGGCGGGTTCGATGGCGCGCGGCGGTCGCCTACTTCCCGGTCGGCCGCACGTTGTTACTGATCGCCTGTTTCACCTGCAGGGCCGCACTCGCGGCGAGCCCGCGGGCGACTTCATCGCGTTCGGCGGCGGTAATGACCTCCTCGGCGGCCGCCGCGTCCTCGAGATCGGGCGTGAAGCCAGCGGAGACGGCGTGACCGACCGGCGGTCGGACGGCGACGGTGACCTCCGGTCCGGTCATGCCGGTCGAGACGTCGGCGTCGACGGCGTATTCGTTCGGGAGAAACTCGCGCGTCCGGGCCGCGATCCGCGAGACGTCGCGGTGAAGCAGCCGCTTTTGCGCGCTCGAGAGGTCAGGAACGTCCGCCGCTGCACGCTGCCCAGCACCAGTCTCGCCCGGTAGCCCTGCGTACGGCGTATTTCCGTTCATGAGAAGTGTGTACCCGTATCAATGAGTCGCCGGTTCAAAAGGGTTCGCTTTGGGTCAATCCACGAGGATCGGTTCGCTCTCGCCGTAGACTGCGAGGACGACCGCCGTCGTGTAATCACCCGACTCGGCCTGCCGGCTCTCGACGGCCACTCGCGGATCGGCGAACGCCCAGTCGCGAAGCTCCTGCCCCGCGGCCAGTCCCTCTCGGACCCGGCGTTCGACGTCCTCGCGGTCCATCTCGCCCGCAGTCTCGTAGAACAGTCCCGGGCCGTTATCGACGGACTGAGCCCACGCGAGCGCCGCGCTCACGCGACCGGGGCCGGCAGCGGTGGCTCGAGCCTCGACGACCGTCAGGCGGTCGCCGGCGGGGCCGAGATCGGGCGCGGTGCCGACGGCCTCGACGTCGACGCCAGCCGGGATGACGGAGGAAACGGAGACGAGGTTGTAGTTCTCGACACCGGCCTCGGCCAGCGCCGCGTCGTAGGAGGCCATCGCCGTGGGTGCCGATGCAGCCCCCCAGACGACTCGAATCGTGCTCATATTTGGTCTCGGGGGTCGGCGGCGTAAGGGCTTGCGATTCGGAACTGTCCGTCGAGGATCGAATTCCCGCGTTTCCGCTCCGTTACCGCCGTTTCGATCGGCTCACTCGGCGGAGACGGGATGCCAGAGATACGCGTTGCCGACCGTCCGTGACGTGATCCCGCCGGCGTCTTCGAGTTCGGAGAGTTTGGCGAACGCGGTTCGGTATGCACAGCCGACCTCGTCGGCTACTTCCTGTGTGGTCGCCGCTCCCGAGAGTTCCTCGAGCGCCGTAACGAACGTGTCCGGAAGATATCGCTCGGTATATTTCCCACTTTTCTCGTCTCGTTCCCTCGGCATCGCGCCGTCTATCGCCTCCGTCTACACAAGTCTATTTTGACTTCATATTACACACATTGTGTGTGACGAAATGGAACCCGTTCACCAATGCAGTACGGTGCATTGTGTGAAAGGCCGGCCCATTAGGCGACTCCATTGTAGAAACGCCGGACGAAAGCGACGGTGAGCGAGCCACGTTCTTCCTCGGTCGTATTGTGTCGGAGCCTGTCCATTCGATCCAGCCGACTCCCCTGCGGTTGGTGATTCCGAACCGAACGCACAGCAGTACGAGGCGACCGCCACCGATCCGAGTCGTCGAAATCGGGCCGCGGATTACTGGTAAAAGTAGCCCGCAGAGGAGACGACGTCGCTCGAGTCGTCCTCCTCGATCTTCTCTAAGGCGTCGGCGAAGTCCTGATGGGCGACCTCGTCGCGGTCGTTGCGGATGGCGAACATGCCGGCTTCGGTGGCGAGGCTTTCGATGTCGGCACCGGAGTAGCCGTCGGTGTCGTCGGCGAGCGCGGCGAAGTCGACGCCGTCGGCGATGTTCATGCCGCGGGTGTGGATCGAGAGGATCTGTTCGCGGCCGTCGCGGTCGGGTTCGGGGACTTCGATCAGGCGGTCGAACCGGCCGGGACGCAGAATAGCGCGATCGAGCATGTCGAAGCGGTTGGTGGCGGCGATGATGCGGATCTCGCCGCGGGCCTCGAAGCCGTCCATCTCGGAGAGCAGTTGCATCATCGTCCGCTGGACCTCGGCGTCGCCGGAGGTCTTGGACTCGGTGCGCCGCGTCGCGATGGCGTCGATCTCGTCGATGAAGATGATGGCGGGTTGGCGCTCGCGGGCCATCTCGAAGAGGTCGCGGACGAGCCGCGAGCCCTCGCCGATGAACTTCCGGACCAGTTCCGAGCCGGCCATCTTGATGAAGGTGGCGTCGGTCTCGTTGGCGACGGCCTTCGCGAGCATCGTCTTCCCCGTGCCCGGCGGTCCGTAGAGCAAGACGCCGCTTGGCGGATCGATACCGACCTCGTTGAAGATTTCGGGCTCTGTCAGGGGCTGCTCGACGGCTTCGCGGACCTCACGGACCTGCTCGTCGATCCCGCCGATATCGGCGTAGGTGACTGCCGGCTTCTCCGTGATCTCCATCGACTGGGCGCGCGCGTCGGTCTCGGTGTCCAGCACCGTCTGGATCGCGAAGGAGTCGTTGACCGCGACGCGATCGCCGGGTTCGATGCGATCGACGATCCGGGAGGAAACGTCAGTCAGCACCTCCTGATTGTTGCCGTGCTGTTTGACGATGACCTGCTCGTCCGGGAGGACGTCCTCGACGGTGGCGATGTACAGCGACGAACTCTTGAGCGTCTCGTTTTCCCGCTCGACGCGGTCGACCTTCTCCCGGAGGCGTTCGCGGCGGTCCTCGGCGTCGTCGAGCTGTTCGGAGAGCTGGTCGTTGACGTCGACCAGATCCTCGTAGTGCCCGCGAAGCGCCTCGAGCCGCTCGTCGTCGGGGAGATCTGAGTCGATATCGCGATGAGGTCGGTCGGGAATAGACGGGCTTCGAGACATCCTGATGTACGCCGATAGGATTTCGATGGTAAATGTGCCTTTGGGTCGCGGATGGTTTTCGACTCCCACGGCGAACCGCGACTACCGGGAGAGACGACCGTTGACGCCGCGTCACCGTCGCGACGGCGTCGCCCGACGGCTCGAGCGGGGAGCGTCGTGCCGACGGCTTACGACATGAGCGCTTCCATCTCCTCGAGACGCTGGCCGTAGGTCTCGAGCGCGCGGTCGATCGGGTCCGAGGAACTCATATCGACGCCGGCGATCCGCAGGAGGTCGAGCGGGTACTCCCGGGAGCCGTGGCGGAGAAACTCGAGGTAGTCCTCGGCGGCGGACTGGCCGTTTTCGAGGATGTCGTCGACGATAGCGAGGGCGGCCGAGATACCGGTCGCGTACTGGTAGACGTAGAACGCCCGGTAGAAGTGGGGGATACGCATCCATTCGCGGGCGATCCGGTCGTCGATCGTAGCGGGTTCGTAGTAGTCGGCCTTGAGTCCGCGGTAGAGGTCGTCCAATCGGTCGGCAGTGAGCGGTTCGCCGTCTTCTTCGAGGCGGTGTGTCTCGTGTTCGAACTCCGCAAAGAGGGTCTGACGGTATAGCGTCGAGCGCACGCGCTCGAGGAACTCGTTTAACACGTGCTTGCGGAACTCGGGATCGTCGACGGTCTCGAGCAGGTGGGTGGTCAGCAGGGCCTCGTTGACCGTGCTGGCGACCTCCGCGACGAAGATTTCGTAGCTCGAGTAGATGAACGGCTGTTCCTCCTTCGTGAGTTCGGAGTGCATCGAGTGGCCGAGTTCGTGGGCCAGCGTGTACATCGAGGAGATGTCCTGCTGGTAGTTCAGGAGGATGAACGGCTGAGTGTCGTAGGTGCCGCCGGAGTACGCGCCGGATTGCTTCCCTTCGTTCTCGTAGACGTCGATCCACCGGGAGTCCAGCCCCTCGGCGACACGGGTCTGGTACGCCTCACCGAGCGGCGCGAGCGCGTCGACGACGTACTCGGTGGCCTGGTCGTACTCGAGATCGGGACCCTCGTCGCCGGTCAGCGGCATGTAGAGGTCCCACATCTGGAGTTCGTCGACACCCAGTGCCCGTTCTTTGAGTTGGGCGTGACGGTGGAGTTTGTCGATGTTGTCGTGGACCGTGTCGACGAGGGTATCGTAGACCTCGACGGGGACGTTCGGACCGTCGAGGGCGGCCTCGCGGGCGGTGTCGTAGTTGCGCGCTCGAGCGGTCTTGACGTCGGCTTTGACGCTGTTCTTGTAGCTGGCCGCGACCGTGTTCCGAACCGACTCCCACTCGTCGAAGTAGCCCTCGTAGACCCGCTTGCGGAACTCGCGGTCGGGGCGTTTGAGGAGGTTCGTGAAGTTACTCTGGGTGAGTTCGATTGCATCCGCTTCGTCGCCCGCGGGCGCGTCGACCGTCGGGAACGTCATGTCCGCGTTCGAGAGCATGTTGTACACGTCCCCGGTCGCGCCCGTGACCTCGCTCAGGTCGGCGAGCAACTCCTCGACCTCGGCCGATCGCGTGTGCGGTTTCATCCGAAGCACGTCGTCGACGTAGTGGTCGTAGGTCTCGAGGGCGGGTTCGTCCGCGACCATCGCGTCGAACTGCTCGCGGGTCAGCGTCTGGAGTTCGGGGTCGATGAACGAGGCCGCGGACTGGGCGTCGGCCGCGAGCGACTGGGACCGTGCCGTCAGCGCCTGGTACTGCTGGTTCGTCGTGTCCTCGTCGCGGCGCATGCGGGCGTAGGCCGCGACCGTCGAAACCTCGCGCATGATCTCGTCGCGGAGTTCGAGTACGTCGAGGAGGGTTTCGGCGTCGTCGGTGACCCGGCCCTCGTAGGCTTCGAGGTCGTCGACGCGTTCGGCGATCGTCTCGTAGGCGTCCTCCCAGTCGTCGTCGGTCGCGTAGATGCTCTCGAGGTCCCAGGTATAGTCCTCGTCGACCTCCGAGCGTTCGGGAACGGAACTCATGGAGACGGCTTCGAAGCGGCGGCGCTAAAGCGTGTCGGACCGTGTCAGGAACGGACGGAGTCGACGCGGGGATCCGTGGACCGCGGGCACCATCTCGGGGTGGTCCGGAACCGGAAGAACGAACCGCTTTTCACTCCGATTTCCCGAATCGTCAGCATGGACCGGCTCCTCGAGTCGTTAGACGACGCACCGATCATCGACAAGGACGGATACGAGTACCTCGTCCACCCGATCAGCAACGGCGTTCCGCGCCTCGATCCCGCCCTGTTGCGGGAGGTCGTCACCGAAGTCATGCAGACCGCGGACTTGGACGTCGACAAGATCGTCGCCCCCGAGGCGATGGGCATTCACCTCGCGACCGCGCTCTCGCTCCAGACGGACATCCCGCTCGTCGTCATCCGGAAACGACCCTACGGGCTCGAGGGCGAGGTATCGCTCCATCAGGAGACGGGGTACTCCGAGTCGGAGATGTACATCAACGACATCGAAGCGGGGGATCGCGTCGTGATCGTCGACGACATGCTCTCGACCGGCGGCACGCTGGCGGCGATCTGCGACGCGATCGACGGTATCGGGGCCGAGATCGTCGACATCGTCGTCGTGATGCGGAAAGTCGGCGACTCGGCGCTCGACGACACGGAGTACGACGCGACGAGCCTCATCGATATCACGGTCGAGGACGGCGAGGTGACGGTCCACGAGTAGGCACCGGACGAGAACCGACTGCCGACGACGCTTCGCCTCGTATCAGTACAGCGGCGTAACGGAAGGGTATACACATCCATGTATTCCCACCACAGCAAATATGCAGGTACGTGTCCATTTATGCTGAGTTATGTGTCCGGTTGAGCGTGTTTACGAATCTTTTTATGCACCCCTCTGCAACCTGGCGGCCATAGAATGTCGACCGAACCGGACGGAGGCATCCAACTCGAGTACGGGGTAGACGACAAACCGCCGTTGCCGAAATCGATTCTGCTCGGTCTCCAACACGTCGCAGTGATGATCGTGCCGGCGACGGCGGTGGCGTACGTCGTCGCGAACGGAGTCGGCGTCGAGGCCGACGCGGCCTATCTCGTCCAGATGGTCCTGCTGTTTTCCGGACTGGCAACGATGGTTCAGGCGTACACCGTCGGTCCGGTCGGCGCGCGGCTACCGATCGTCATGGGCTCGAGTTTCACGTTCGTCGGCGCGACGATCGATATCGGCGCCAGCTTCGGGCTAGCCGCCGTCTTCGGCGCGATCCTCGTGACCGGCTTCGTCGTCGAGGGCCTGATCGGCTGGCAGTTCAAACGTATCAAACCCTTCTTCCCGCCGCTGGTGACCGGCCTCGTCGTCGTCATCATCGGCCTCTACCTCGTGCCGGTCGCGATGGACTACGCCGCCGGCGGGGTCGGCGCGCCGGACTTCGGTGCCCTGCATCACATCGGACTCGCCGCGCTCGTGCTGGCGATCGCCGTCGGTCTCAACATGTTCACGCGCGGCGTCACGCGACTGTTGTCCGTGCTGTTCGCGATCGCCGTCGGCTACGCAACCGCCATCGCCCTCACGTTCGCGACCGGCCTCGAGCTCGTCGACTTCTCGCCCGTCGGGAGCGCCGCGTGGGTCTCGCTCCCGTCGCCGACGCGCTTCGGCTTCGAGTTCGAGCCGATCGCGATCGCCACGTTCGCCGTCCTCTTTCTCGTCTCCTCGATGGAGACCGTCGGCGACATGTCCGGCGTCACGGCTGCCGAGGGGCGCAATCCGACGAACGAGGAGTTCCGCGGCGGGCTGTTCAACGACGGCCTGCTGAGTTCGATCGGTGCCGTCTTCAGCGCGTTCCCGATCACCTCCTTCTCCCAGAACGTCGGCATCGTCAACTTCACCGGCGTGATGAGCCGTCACGTCGTCGGCATCGGCGGCGTCTTCCTCGCCGTTCTCGGGCTGAGCCCGAAGGTCGGCGCCGCAGTTACGACGATCCCCAGCGCAGTCTTCGGCGGTGCGGTCCTGCTGATGGCCGGGATGGTCGCCGCGAGCGGGTTCCGACTGATCGTCACGCACGTGGACCTCGATCGGCGGAACACGGTCGTCGTCGCCGTCTCGCTCGGCCTCGGGCTCGGCGTCGCGACGACGCCCGAGGCGCTGGCGGGACTCCCGAGCGGCGCAGAGCTGTTCTTCGGACAGTCGGTCATCATGACCGCGCTGTCGGCGCTGGTCCTCAACACGTTCGTCCCCGGCGAGCAGAGTCCGCTGTTCGACGCTCGTGTCCCCGAGACGGACGCGGATGCAGACCCCGCGGCCGCTGGCCCGACCGACGACTGAGCCGTCTCCGAACCGATCTCCGTGACTGAGTCGTCGGCTTGCCAACCCGTTCTTTTCTCGCTCGGCGAAAAACGAGCGGCGTGGACGGCAACGGAGCGTACTACGCGTTCGTCGAATCCTAACTCTCCGCGTCGACCGCGGTCCGGACGACCCGGGCGAGGCCGAGTACCGCGACGAATGTCCCGGCGAGGACGAGCACGACGAGCAGGACGACACCGAGGGCGGACGCCCCGACTTCGGGGTGAGTCCGGAGCGGCGACGTGAGACGCAGTCCGAAGAAGACGACGAGCAGCCCCGCGGCGACGCGGATCGAGGCACGCCAGTACGCACCGTACTCTTCCGGAGACAGTTCCATACGCCGACGTGTGTGCCCGGCACTGAAAAACGCTCGTCCGCGGCTCGAGTGCGATGGGGACGGCTCGAGTCGCCGCGTTCCTCGCTCAGCGCATCCCGTCAGCCACCTGTCCGGCGACCCGCGCCCCCGTCCGCCGGTCGACGCGGCGGCGGTCGAACACGGCGCGAGCGCTCTCGGCCGCGTCCGCGTCGATCTCGAACGCGAGAGCGGGGTAATCGACCGCGGTCAGGACGAGCGGCTCGGGCGGTGCGGGGGCGATCCCTTCGTGACCGGGCAGCGGTTCCGGCTCGAGGACGCGCTCGATCTTCGCGAGCGGGGAGTCGCCGGCACCGACCGCCCGGACGAGCGAGACGAGTCGACGGACGAGTTCCCGAGCGAAGCCGCCCGCGCTGACGGTGACGACGAAGTAGTCGCCGTCGCGCTCGGCCGCGATCGTCAGCGAGCGCTCCGTGTTCCGGTCGTCGGGCGTCAGGTTGTGGATGTCGTGGGTGCCGGACAGCGCGTCGCAGGCGGCGCGGAACCGCTCGTCGTCGACGGCGGGGGCGGTCGCATCGGCGTCCGAATCGGGCGTCGCAGCGTCGGCGGGCGGCGCGTACAGGTGGTAGGTGTACGCCCGGCGGCTCGCGTGGTGGGTCGCATGGAACCCGTCGGGCGCGTCGGCGGCCGCCCACGCCCGCACGTCGGCGGGGAGTTCGGCGTTCAATGCTCGGGGTGTGAGCCAGTCGGGGGCCTCGAGCGCGATCGTCTGAGCCAGTGCGGAGACGCCGGCGTCGGTGCGGCCGGCGGCCGCGTAGCCCGCGGGTTTGTCGGCGTCGGGGTCGAGGACCGCGAGCGCACGGAGGGCATCGAAAACGGCGTCCTCGACCGTGGGGATATCGGGTTGAGGCTGGCGCTGGAAGCCGTGGTAGTCGGTCCCGTCGTAGGCGATCCGGAACGCGCGGCGTGGCATCGAGTCGATCCAGCGGGGCCAGGGTGTTATACCTGTCTCGACCGCCGCGCCCGACGGTCGCTCACCGTCGTCGCTCGCGGTCCGCGAGCGCGTCGATTCGATCCTCGGTCGGCGGATGAGTTTCGAAGAGGAACCGCTCGAGACGGTGGAGCCGTGCCCGAAGCCACCAGTACGACGGCTCGGTCGCTCCGTCGGGCCCGAGCATGACCTTCTCCGGTTCCGCCGGCTCGAGCGACAGGATCGACAGCGAGGACACGCTCGCGGCCTCCCGAAGGTCTCGATCCGGGGTGTCGGCGATCTCCCGGTCGAGGTGTCGGAGCGCGCTCGCAAGGGCGGCGGGTGATCCGGTCGCCTCCGCAGCAGCCCGGTCGGCCGCCAACTCTCTGGCTCTGGAGAACCGCGCCGTGATCGTTCGCCCGACGATCCAGACGCCCCCCGACAGCGCCTTCAATGGGACGGTAACCAGAGCCATACAGCCGGGGTTCTCTATCCGGTCGATCCGCGAACCCAGCCCGTCGGCGAGCACCACGGGAAGCGACACGACGGTCATGACGATCGCGTCCCTGTTGCTGACGTGGGCGAGTTCGTGTGCGATCACCGCCTCGAGCTCGTCGTCGTCGAGCGCCGCGATCGTTCCCAGCGAGAGGACCAGATGGACCGCGTTCGGGCGGAGACCCACGGCCATCGCCTCGGGCGCGTCGCGCTCCGAGACGGCAATCGTCGGCTCGGGAACGCCGAGTTGGGCGGCGACTCGAGTCGCCGTCTCGGAGAGCGCCGGTGCCGTCTCACGGTCTACCCGATGTGCGTCCGCGAGGCGCTCGATCGTCTCGATCTGTCTGTACTCGAGGCCGCCGATCGTCACGAGCGTCACGGCCGTCGCGCCGAACGCGACCTGCGCGGCGATTCCGATATCGAGTAACACGCAGACGCCGTAAAAGACGGCCCAGACGCCCGCGAGAAACGCGACCGTCACGACGCCGAGGGCGACGAGCGCGGCGACCATCCGTATCCGGAGGGCGGTCAGTCCGGCGGGCATGGAAACCGCTTCGAATCGCCCGGCAAAATGATTATCGAACCGACCAGTCGGCGATCGACGGGTTCCCTGGGGCTACCGCCGACACCGTCGGCGGTCAGCCACGGGCCGCCGACGGACTCGCAGCATCAGTGCTCGCGACCGGAATCGTCAGTGGCTGCCTCGTCGATATCGAACTCGTCGGTCTCGAGGGGCGAGCCGTCGACGTCGATGCGCCCGTCCCGTACCTCGATGGTGACGCCGTCGGCCGTCGCGTCGCCCGCGCCGAGGAGTCGCGTCGTCGCCGTCTCGAGTTCCTCGTTGACCGACCAGACGAACCGCAGTACCGACTCGAGTTCGGTGCCGGCCTCGCGAACGCTGCGGTGGGAGGCGCGGTCGCCGAGGCTCCGTGCGCCCTCCGGATGGAGGTACTGGAGCGGATGGTCGGTCGGGACCTCCTGAAGGTCGACGTCGAACGACCAGAGGTAGGGCAGAACCTGGATGGCGTAGCCCTGTGGTTTCGGTGCTCGCCGACCGGCAGCGGTCAGCGCGACGTTGATCGCCGTCGACTCCGCGTCGGTGTCGAAGTAGACGCCCGGCGCGCCCGGAATCGAGAGTCGCATACTCGAGGGAGGGGGTCGGGAACGGGTGAGTCTGCACCCGGCAATGACAGCCCCGTTTTGTTCCGGACCGAGCGCGGCCACGGCACCCGGTCCCATACGGGTTCGGGCGGAAGCCGTCGACCGACTCGCGCCCGCGAGGATCGTCAATGACTGCGCGATTCGCGCGATCAGTAGTCGTCCAGATCGTAGAGGTCACCGTACTTCGACTCGACGTACTCGAGGAAGTAGTCCGCGGTCAACGCCTCGCCGGTGGCCCGCTCGATGAGGGCGGGCGTGACGTAGCGCTTGCCGTGCCGATGGATGTTCTCGCGGAGCCAGCCGTTGAGTTCGTCGAACTCGCCCTCGCGGATGTCGTCGTCGAACTCGCCGCAGTCGTCCTCGGCGGCGGCGTACAGTTGTGATGCGAGCACCGAGCCCAGCGAGTACGTCGGGAAGTAGCCGAAGTCGCCGTGCGACCAGTGGATGTCCTGCAGGCAGCCCTCCGCGTCCGTGTCCGGGCGCACGCCGAGGTACTCCTCGTACTTGTCGTTCCAGACCTCGGGCACCTTCGAGACCTCGAGATCGCCCCGGATCAGATCGCGTTCGATCTCGAACCGAATGACGATGTGGAGATGGTAGGTGAGTTCGTCCGCCTCGACCCGGATGAGGTTGTCGTCGTAGACCTGATTCGCGGCCTCGTAGGCCTCCTCGGGCGTGACGTCTTCGAGTTCGGGGAAGCGATCGCGGGCGATCGGCAGGAAGTGGTCCCAGAACGGACGGGACCGCCCGACGTGGTTCTCCCAGAGCCGTGACTGGGACTCGTGGACCGAGAGGTCCCGCGCCTCGCCCAGCGGCGTGGCGTACCCCTCATCCGGGAGGCCCAGGGTGTAGTTCGCGTGGCCGAACTCGTGGATCGTCGAGGTGAGCGACCCCAGGAGATCCGCGGGCTCGAACCGGGTCGTCACGCGGGCGTCGAACTGCGTGCCCGACGAGAACGGATGCGGCGCGGTATCGATCCGGCCACGATCCCAGTCGTAGCCCAGCGAATCCAGCACGTCCCGTGCGAGCGCTTCCTGATCGTCGTCGTCGAACTCGCCCGCGAACGCGTCGGTTGCGAGGTCGACGTCGCTCTCTTGGACGGCATCGATCAGCGGAACGAGGTTCTCCCGCAGCCGCTCGAGGACCCGTTCGGCGGTCTCGAGGTCGATGTAGGGCTCGTAGTCCGCGAACAGCACGGCGTAGGGGTCGGCGTCGGGATCGATGTGGGCCGCGTACTCCCGCTTGAGGTCGACTAATCGCTCGAGCGTCGGCGCGAAGTGGTCGAAGTCGTCGGCCTCCTTGGCCTGTTTCCACTTCGGATGTGCGTTCGATGCCGTTGCCGAGATCTCCTCGACGAGGTCCTGTGGGACGCTCGTCTCGCGGTCGTACCGGCGGCGGATCTCGCGGACGACGGCGGTCGCGTCCTCGTCGAGGGCATCGGACTCGAGGGCCGAAAGCAATTCGCCGGTCTCGTCGGCGGTCAGGAGTTCGTGACTGAGCGACGACAGCGTCGAGAGTTGTTGTGCGCGGGCCGGCGTCCCCTCGTCGGGCATCACGACCTCCTGGTCCCACCGCAGGATGCCGGCGGCGTTCCCGACGTTAGAAATGCGCTGTACTCGCGCTTCGAACTGCTCGTAGGTGTCCGTCTCGCTCGCATCGCTCCGGGCTTGATCGGTCGCCATAGCGGTCCGTTCACTCGGAAGCGCTATCAACGTCTTGGTACCGGACATTTCGAGGCCTATTGACTGTCGGCTATCGGAACTGTCAGTACGACGTGTCACAACGTCACTGAGCGGCCGTCTCGCCGAAACGGACGGTCCTCCCATCTCCCGCGTCAGCCGTCGTGTTCGCCGTGAGCCTGCTGCTCGGTGGTCTCAGCAGCGACGCCGGCTACGCCGGGGCTCGAGTTATGCCTTCGGTGTCCCGGGCGGTACCCACCGACCGCTCGACACGCCGCTGCGACGTATTCACCGCGTCAACGGCCACCGTTCGGCGAGCCGCCGATAGGTCTCGCGACAGCGCTCGAGAACGGCGATCGAGACGCTCTCGTCGTCGGTGTGGGCCTCGCCGGGCTCGGATGGCCCGTAGATCACGCAGTCGGTCCCGGCCCGCGAGAGCCACCCCGCGTCCGTCGCGTGGGGCTTCGTCACCAGTTCGGGATCGGCCGCTTGCACGCCGTCAGCGACCTCGAGAACCGTCTCGGCGAACGCATCGTCGTCACAGCGCATCGGCGGCAAGTCCTGGTCGACCGTCCACTCGACGCCGTCGAGGTCGGCGACCTGCTCGAGGGCCGCGCGGTCGCCCGGCACCGTCCGCTCGTCGACCGTGACCACACAGCGAGCGGGGACGACGTTCATCGCCGACCCGCCCTCGATCTCCGTGACGGTGAGCCGGCCTGCGATCGATTCGCCCGCCACGTCGACCGACGGGACCTCGAGTTCGCGAACGCGGTCGACGGCCGCGGTGGCGCGATAGATGGCGTTCTCACCGGCGTCGGCTTCGCTGGCGTGTGCGGCGGTACCGCGAGCGGTGATCGTACTCCCGCGACGGCCCTTGTGGGCGACGGCCACGTCGGTGACGTTCGGGCCGGAATAGTTCGTCGACCCCTCGCCGACGACGGCGTACTCGGGGGCGAACCCGTCGTCGATCGCGTATCGTGCGCCGACGCCGCCGACCTCCTCGCCGACGAAGCTCGCGACGACGAGTTCGCCGGCGGGGTCGGCATCGCGGAAGGCAAGCAGCGCGGCCGCGAGCGCTCCTTTCATGTCCGCCGCCCCGCGACCGTACAGGCGGCCGTCCCGCTCGTCGACGACGTACTCGCTCGCTTCGTCGACGTTCCCGTCCGCGTTCGCGACCTGCGACGCGGCCGGCTCGACGACATCGTGATGCCCGACCAGTGCGAGCGTCTCGGGTCCCGTCCCTTTTCGGGCGATCACGTTACCGACGGCGTCCCGAGTCACGTCGGCGTCGGTCTCGCGGCGCAGCCACGACTCGAGGAAGTCACCGGCGGCGGCCCCGTCTTCGTGGCTCGGGATCGACACGAGATCGCGCGTCAACTCGACGAGAGTCATACCCGATGTCTCGGCGGCTCCGCTGTTCAGTGCACCGACTCACGACATCGGGACAGTGTCCGGGAGAGCGGTCGCCCCACCGGGGCTCGAAACTCAATCGTACCGTTCGTACACCGGCGGCTCATCGTCTGCGTCGGCCTCCGTCAGCCGCGCAACCGACTCGCGGACCTCTCGCAGGCTGGCCGTTTGCTGTTGGCTCGCCGCCGCGACCGACTCCGCGGCGCTTGCGACGGTGTCGGCCGACTCCGAGAGATCTTCGAGCGTCTCCGCCGTCACCTCGACGCCCCGTGCCTGCTGATCGGTCGCGGCCGCGACGTCTTCCATGCCGGCCGCCGTCGTCTGTGCCGACTCGTGGATCTCCTCGAGCGAGTCGACCGTCTCGCGAACGCGGTCGGTCCCGGTATCGACGCGGGCAACGGTCTCCTCGGTGGTTTCGACGGTCGCCGCGGCGTCCTGACGGACGGCTTCGACGGCGTCCTCGATCGCCTCGAGATCGGACTTCGTCTGTTCGGCGAACGAGCGGACTTCGCTCGCGATGATCCCCATCGTTTCGCTGCCGTCCGCGTCGTCCCGCGAGGACTCGATCTTCGCGTTCGCCGCCAGCACCGTCGTCCGTTCGGCCAACTCGTCGAGTCGATCGACGATCTCGTCGATCTCCTCGGTTCGGTTCGCGAGCGTGTCGACTGCGTCGGCGACGCGGTCGGTCGCGTCTTCGATCGCCGCGAGCTCGTCCAGCGCGTCGTCGGCCGCCTCGACGCCCTGCGCGGCGAGCGTTTCGGTTCGATCGCTCTCCTCGCTGACCTCGTCGGCGACGCTTGCAACCTCCTCGATGGCCGCGCTCATCTCGTTGAGTTCCCCCGCCGCCCGCGTGATGCCGGTCGCCTGCGAGTCGGTCTGCTCGCTGATCGCCTCGGCGCGCTGAGCGACGACCTCGCTCGAGTCGTGGAGTTCGGCGATCGGTGCTTCGACGTCGGTTTCGACCTCCCGCGCGAGTCGTTCGCGCCGTTCGATCGAGTCCTCGAGTCGCTGTGCGTAGGAGTCGACGTACGTGTCGACCGCGACCTGCATGTCGAGGTTGATGATCCGCAGCAGCGAGAGGACGTCCATCATCCCGTCGTCGATGGCGTCTCTGACCGTCTCCTCGAGCGACTCCTCGAGACCGTCGCTCTCGTGTTCGGCGCTGCCGCCGAGGCCGAGCGCGCCGACGAACCGGTCGAGACCCCCGTCGTCCTCGGTGTCGCGCTCCGCGGCCCACTCCTCGATGGCGTCGACGACCTGTTGCTGGACCCGCTCGTTGAGCCGGGCCATGATCAGGTCGTAGTAGACGCCGTACTGTCCCACGTACTGTTTCAGGGGCATATCCAGCAGTTCGTGGAGTTTGCCGATTCGGGCCCGGTTCTTGAAGAACTCCCGATCGTAGTCCCCGGTCGCGAGCGAGACGAGGTACGCCTGCTGTGTCTGCTTGAGCGCGTCGACGTTTTTGGGGGAGCGGTCGACGATCGCCCGCGTCTGCTCGTAGTGCAAGACGTTCTCGTAGAAGTCGTCCGCGATCGCCTCCGCGTTGGCCTGCAAGAGCGGCTCGAGAGCGGCCAGGCGCTGCTCATCGGCCTCGTCGAACCCGATGAATTCCTTTCGCCACGCGATTTCGTCTTCGTCTAGCTCGATCCGGTCGACGAGATCGTCGACATCGAGAAAGCCATTGAGTCCGCCGCGCCCGAACGTCTCCTGGGGTTGCATGCGGGAAACGTGTTCGGTCGGTCCGTTAAGTTTTCACGACTGTTCCCGTCGGATAGGAATATCCGACACGGATTCGCGACGTCACGTGCCGAAAAATACGTCCGCGGGACGGGGCGGTGCTGTGGACACCCTTATAGGCGTACGTCGATCAGTTTACGTATGAACGTCGTGCCGGATACGAGCGTGGTCATCGACGGCCGCGTCTCGGCGACAATCGAAGACGGGCAGTTCGAGGGAGCGACGATCTGCGTCCCCGAGGCGGTCGTCGCGGAACTCGAGGCGCAGGCCAACGACGGGATCGACAGCGGCTGGGACGGCCTCGAGGAACTCCAGCGGCTGGCCGACCTGGCCGACGACGGGGTCATCGAACTCCGCTACGTCGGGGAGCGGCCCAACGCGATCGAGCGGGGACACGCCTCCGAGGGCGAGATCGACGCGCTGATTCGCGATCTCGCGGAGGAGTTGGATGCGACCTTCGTCACCAGCGACATCGTCCAGGCCGAGGTCGCCCAGGCGAAAGGGCTCGCCGTCGAGCGCGTGTCCCCCGAGGTACGGGAGGTCGGGACGCTGGCCGTCGAGGAGTTCTTCGACGAGGTGACGATGAGCGTCCATCTCAAGACCGATGCCGTCCCGAAGGCCAAACGCGGCGAACTCGGCGCGATGGCCTACGAGTCGATCGCCGACGAGCCGCTCGACGAGGCGACCATGGACGAGTACGCCCGCGAAGTCGTCGACGGCGCGAAGGAGGCCCCCGACGGCTTCATCGAACTCTCCGAGCCGGGCATGAAGATCGTCCAGTTCCGGGACTACCGGATCGCGATCGGTCGGCCACCCTTTGCCGACGGGATCGAGATCACCGCCGTCCGGCCGATCGCGCAGACGGACATCGAGGACTACGAACACGCCGACGAACTCAAAGAGCGGCTGCTCGAGCGCCAGCGCGGCGTCCTGATCTCGGGTGCGCCCGGGGCCGGGAAGTCGACGTTCGCGCAGGCGGTCGCCCGCTACATCTCGGATCACGACTACTCGGTCAAGACCATGGAGAAACCGCGGGACCTGCAGGTCGGCCCCGACATCACCCAGTATACGGAACTGGGCGGCGAGATGGCCAAGACGGCCGACGCCCTGTTGATGGTCCGGCCGGACTACACCATCTACGACGAGGTCCGCAAGACCGACGATTTCGAGGTCTTCGCGGACATGCGCCTGGCCGGCGTCGGCATGATCGGCGTCGTCCACGCCACGCGACCGATCGACTCGCTCCAGCGACTGGTCGGCCGGGTCGAACTCGGGATGATTCCCCAGGTCGTCGACACCGTGGTTTACATCGAAGCCGGGGAAGTCGAGACCGTCTACGACGTCAAGACGGAAGTCAAGGTCCCCGCCGGGCTCACGGAAGAGGACCTCGCCCGCCCGGTCATTCAGGTCACGAACTTCCAGACGGGCGAGCCCGAGTACGAGATCTACACCTTCAACCGCCAGGTCGTCACCGTCCCGCTGAAAGACGAGGACGGCGGTCCGGCCACCGAGTCCGGCGTCGACCGCATCGCCAAACAGGAAATCGAACGGGAGATCCGTTCGATCGCCCACGGCTACGTCGACGTCGAACTCAGGAGTCAGGACAAGGCCGTCGTCTACGTCGAGGAGGACGACATCTCGAGCGTCATCGGCAAAGGTGGGGGTCGCATCACCGACGTCGAGAACCGGCTGGGGATCGACATCGACGTCCGAACGCACGACGAGAACCCCAACTACGGCGCAGGCGGCGGTGCCGGCGGCGCGAGTGCGAACGGCGGCAGCGGCGGTTCTCAGGCCGGCCAGATGGTCCAGCCCGAAATCACCTCGCGACACATCGTCATCCCCGTCGACGGCAACCACGGCGAGACCGTCGAGGTACAAGCCGGCGGCGAGTACCTCTTCACCGCGACGGTGAGCCGCGGCGGCGAGATTCAGGTGTCCCGCGGGAGCGCGATCGCCGAGGAACTCGAGCGGGCGATCGACCGGAAGGACCCGGTAACGGTCGTTCCATCGTAAGCGATCGATCGGCGAACGAACGGAGTGAGCGAGCAGCTTTTCGGTGCAGATGTTTCGAGAGGCGGTGTGCGCGACCGGCCGCTACCCCGACTCAGGGCGACCAGATCCCGTCTTCCCGATCGAGCAGCGTGACCACGACGACGTGTGGGAGGGTCAGCACCGCGATCCCGACCAGATAGACCGCGATGATGTCGGCGACGGTCGCGGGTGTTCGTGGGACGGAGACCCAGATCCCGACGAGGACGGCCAGCGCGGCGAGGGTCAACGGCGCTGCGTCACGGGCGAACCGGTATACGGCGGTCCGAATCGCCCCGCGCTCGAGGGCCGCGCTAGCGACGGGGTCTACGAGCATTGTTCTAAGGACGTGCCGGAGCGAGTGCCAGAAACAGAAGTAGAGACCGATCGCGAGGATCGGCGGCACGGTGGCGAAGTAGCCGACCAGACCCAGCGTCTCGGCGGCATCGACGAGCCACGGCCACCGCTCGCCGGGGCTCGTTCGACGGCTCCCGAGGAGGAGCGAGAGCGCGATCAGGGACCCGAACCCGATCGTCACGGCCGCCCGAACCGTCGGCTCGAAGAGGGGCTCGAGCGCGGTCGCCGCGCCGGGATCGAACACCCCGACGAGCGTCTCGGCGACGAACGCGTACTGCCCGGGAAAGGCGACCAGCGGGACGAGCATCGGGAGGCCGCCCCTGACGAGGAGAGCGAGGAGCCGGCTGGCCCGCGTCTCGAGGTGGTCGGCGCCGACGAACGCGAGGAGGGCGTAGACGTCGCCCTGTCCCCAGTGGACGAGCGTGACGAGGATGAACAGGACGAACGCCGCGACGGGCGCGAGGAACCAGACGAGAGCGTAGGCGGAGCCGAGGAGGAGGTAGAGGACGCCGACGAACGCGAGCGATCGCGGCGTAACCGGGTCGCCTCGGACCCGCGGTAACACGAGGTGGTCGACCGCACCGTGGGGGAGTCCGAGAACGACGACGCTGAGCGCCAGCGGCACGTACTGGGAGACGAGCGGCGGCGACCCGAACGCGATCGTCGCCGCGGCAGCGACGGCGAGCAGCGAGCCGAAACCGAGGGCCAGCCGAGCGGCCCGCGATCGACTCTCGGTGCTCGCTCGTACGTCGGCGCGCCGACCGATCGTGTCACCGGTCATCGGAACTCGTCGGAACCCGCGGAGATGCGCTCGTCCACGCCGAAACGCCGCCGATTCGATCGAGGACCCAGACGTACATGGTGATCCCCTGGACGACGAAGAGGTTGGTCACGAGGAAGAACAGCGCCTCTTCGATCGGGAGACCGAGGAGCGCGTGACCAGTGGTGTACGTATCTGAGATGACCCAGACGCCGAGTTCGATCGCGATCCGATCGACGAGCCAGAGGTACAGCGTCGGGACGGCGACCGCGACCAGCAGCGACCGGCGGATGGCCCACAGATACGTCGACCCGAACCCCCACTGGAGAGCGAGGACCGGCCCGGCCCAGAGGAACAGCCAGCCCAGATAGTACGTCGCGGTGTCGCCGAGGAGCACCCAGCCGACGACGGCGATCGCCACCCCGCCGGCGACGCCGAGCAGTCGATGTGTGCGAGGAATCGCCAGCGACCGATCGGCGGACGGCCGCACCTGAAACAGCCAGAGCGCGGTCAGTATCGGCTGGAGAGCGAAGAAAAGGTACTCCTCGAGCGGCGTGTGCCAGACGGTCGCGAGGACGGCACCCTCCCCGTACCACCAGACGCCGACGGGGATGAGACGGTTCGTAAACGGCGTCGTGTAGACGATGGCGAGGGCGATCATGACGCCGAGTCCCGAGAGGGGGCGAACCCCCCACCAGGCGCGGTCGCGTCGGATCGCGAGCCGTCCCAGAATCAGGATTGGTGGCAGCAGGAACGCGAGGTGGATGCCGAAGTACGTGAGCTGGACGGTCATGGGCGGGTCGACGTTCGCAGTCGGTGTGCTGGCGGAAACCGGAACCGCTGTGGACGGTCGTACGGCCGGGAGCCGAATAGCGCCGTCTCCATACTGCGTAGGGACGAACGGGTTACTCGATCTGGATCGGTTCGATCGGTTGCCGAACGTGGCGGGTCCGGGCGTGCTGGTACCGTAGTCCGCCTCGCCGTCGCCGGTGCGATGGTGACGACGAACGACAGCACGAGAGAGGTGTTGTCACCGCCGAAGACGGACTCGAATCGGTCTTGGTCAGTCGCGCCATTCTGCGGGACGGCGTTCCAGGCGCGGAAACCGGGGTCGTGGACTGACTGCATGAACGGGCTCACTTCACCAGAGCGACACATAAACGAGCGGCCGTCTCGAGTCGGATACGAACTGGCAGTGACCGGCACGGAGTCCGAATCTCCGCTCTCGCGTCGATCACTGGCGCGGTCCGTCGGCTGCCCGCGTTCGAACCGGCGACGAACGCGAATCGCGATCGGTTGCGAGACGAGCGTCACGGAGCCGTACGCCGGGAGTCGATGCAACGGCCTCAGGTCGGGGCAGCCGTCGGCGTCGCGACCCGCTCCAGAACGGAGCGACTCTGGAGCAGGATCACGCCGAATCCGACCTTCGCCGAGAGGTCGAGCACCATGAACGCCGCGGTTTCCCAGTACAGCGGCAGGATGCCGAACGTCCCTTCCGTGCCGAGGATCCAGACCACCGGGTAGAGGAACCACAGCGCGATAACCAGATTGCGGAGTCTCCCGAACAGCGACGCGACCTCGGGGGCCCGACTGCGCGCGTTCTCGGAGAGCGTCCCGACGAGGACGTACAGTAGGGTGAGCAGGGCACCGGTGCTGATCGCCCACCAGGCGATCCGAGCACCCGGGGTGGACGAGAGCGCTGCGATCGCGCCGGTACCGATCATGAAGACATCGAGGCCGATCAGCGTCGCGATCGTGTTTCGGTTCGCCCCGGCTAACAGCGAGAGGTCGAGCAACAGCAGCGGCGTCGTGAACAGCCAGTCGGCGTAGCGCGCCCAGTAGATCGTGAGCGCCTCGTCGCCGACCATGACTTCGGTGACGCCGAAGCCGGTCGCCATCGCGAAGTACATGGCAGCGGCGATGGTTGTGATGAAGATCGTGATGATGTAGAACTCCTGCATCTTCCGGTCACGAACGCCACGACCGCGACCGATGAAGTACAGGGTTCCGAGGGTCATCCCGATCGTGCCGATCCAGAGCCAAATGGATTCTGGGCCAACTGTTGCGGCCATGGGTGTTGCTAGAGCAGAGCAATACATATTACTTGACCCTAACGAAAATAACCACTATCGTGTCGTGTATGTCCAGAAATCTGACGTGGGGCGTGAAACCGCAGCGTATTTTGGGATGTTCTGTGTTCAGTCGGATAGCCCGATCACGACGCTCCCTCCACAACTGATGACCTCGACTGATCCGAACGACCCGATTGCGGACGCACTCCTCGGCGAATCGACGTACGAACGACTCAGAGTGGAGCGATACGCGCTGATCAAGCGCCGCATTCCGCAAAAACTCGTCTACCAGAGCGGCCTGCTGCTCGTGCTCGCGCTCGTCGTTCCGATCGTCGCCACCTATCCGTCGTCGGTGCAAGCGACGTTCCCGGGCGGCGATCCGCTCTGGTCGTCGCCGCTGGTCCTCTGGGTCGGAGTCTACGCCGGCGGCATTGAATTGGGGACTGCGACCTGTCTCGTCGCGGTGGCGATCGCGCGTCGGCGGTACGAGCCCTCCCTCTCGGAGTCACAGGTACACGCGCTACTGAACGTCGAGGACGTCGCGTCGATGTTCGGACTGGCGACCGGTGGCTTCGCGATCCTGATCACGGTCGGTTTCTTCCTGCTCGGCCACGCCGGCGTCGAGACCGTCGCCGCCGTCATCGAATCCGCACCGCGAGATCCCTACGGACGGACCGGCGTCCCGGTACCCGTGATCGCCGTCGGTGCCGCGGCAGCGATCAGTTCCTGCGTCGTCTACGCCGCCGGCCGATACCTCTCCTCGGCATAAGCGACGATCGGGATTCCTCACGTATCCTCGCAGCGGAACTCGAGCGAGCGACCGGAAGAACCCGGTGACGATCGACCCCGCCGACGGAGAGGCTGCAAACGTGCGGAAGGACAGTTCCGGCGGCGTGAGAGTGGACATATGATCAGAAAGCTCCACAAGTACCGGGCCGTATGAATCCCCGATACGGATTGGTGAACTAGGTGTTTAAGGATTAGCTTCATATGTGAGATGATCGTCCAGGCGATACGTGAACAACGGAGTGATCCCAGCGTATGAGCGTAGATAGGACGACGTTCGTCTTCTCGGACGCGGAGCGTACGAACGAGGCGTTCGTCACGGATCGTCGCTCGCTCGAGGCGATACGCGAGCGGATCGTCGCCGACGTTCGAACCCGGGTCGCCGACGCGGGGGCGACCGGCGTCGTCGTGGCGATGAGCGGCGGCCTCGACTCGACGCTGACGACAGCGCTCGCGGTCGAAGCCGTGGGCAACGAGAACGTGCTCGGACTCGGACTCCCCTGTCACAAGACGGATGCGGCTCACGTCAGCGACGCCCGGACGCTCGCCGAGGGATTGGGGATCGATTACGAAGAGATTCAGTTGCGGCCGCTCCTCGAGGCCTTCGAGGGAACGGTCGCGGATAAACTCGAGCCGGAATCAAACGGGCGCGGGCGGCCCGACGAACGCACCCACGAGGTCGGCAACGCCGTCGCGCGGCTGCGCATGGTCACCGCCTACTACGCGGCGAACCGCCAGTCACGGCTCGTCCTCGGGACTGCGAACCGCTCCGAGCGGTTGCTGGGCTACTTCACGAAGTATGGCGACGGCGGGGCCGACGCCTATCCGATCGGCGACTGCTACAAGACGGAGGTCCGCGCACTCGCGAAACACATCGGGCTCCCGCGACGGATCATCTCCAAGGAGCCGACGGCTGGGTTCTGGGCCACGCAGACCGACGCCGGCGAACTCGGCGCGCGCTACGAGGTCATCGATCCGCTACTGTACCGGCTCGTCGACGCGGAGCAGTCGCTCGAGGAGGCCGTCGCCGACCTGCGAATCGACCGCGAAACGGCCGCCGAGATCGCATCCCTGCACGCTGCCACCGCTCACAAACGGACGACCCCGCCGACGCCGGGGCTCTGCGGGCGCGACGATGGCCGCGCCGGCGACCGAACGGACGTCCTCGAGTAGCGGCAGCGGTTCGCGGACGGGACACCGCGCCCGCTCGTGGCGGACGGCGACTCCGACGGGACGACCTCACCGATCCGTTTCGATGGCATACATGTCCGGATTACGCCACCAGAACAGCCCCCACGCCAGCAGGAATCCGGCGGCCATCGCGAGGACGTCTTGCAGGAACGAGGACAGTCCCAGATCGATGATAGCCGCGAGCGCGACCGCCGAGCCCAGCGCCGCGCCGGCCACGACGAAGAGGACGTCGCCGACGACCCGCGCACGCGAATGTTCCCAGTAGGATTGGCGCTCCTCGTCGTACCAGACGCCGACGTAGATCAGCACCGGCGACATGATCGCGATGACCGTCACCGACCGGTACGCCTCGGGGAGAACCGTCGGTACCAGAACGAGCAGGTTGAGCAGATTCGCACCGAGCGCTGCCAGAAACAGGCCGATCAGCAGCCATCCCCACCGCGGGAGCCGCTCTTTGTCCATATCGAATCCGCACTCCCCGAGAAAATAACCCTGGCGTTCTCGCCGTTATTCGGCACAGCAGGCGTCTTTCTTCGGGGACTCCTCGACGCCCCCGTTTCCGTCGGCCGCGACCGGTTCCTCGAGCCGATAGAGGCTCTGACGGGCGTCCGCGAAGTAGATGTCCTCGTCGACGATCCCGATCTCTTCGAGGCGCTCGAGGGCGTATCGGACCGTCCGAGCCGAGAGCATCGATTCCTCGACGATCTGTTTCTGCGTCAGCGGCCCGTCGTACTCGAGGACCTTGAAGACGAGTTTCGCGCTCGGTGGCAAGTCTTCGATCTCCTCCCCGTCGGTCTCTGCCATATTACGATTCGAAAGGCTCCAGCAGTATAAAAGTTGAGCCTTACCGACCGGCAACGACGATAGATTACAACATGTTTTAAGGGGTAAAATGTCGAATTGGGCGCTGAGAGACGGCAGAGTCGTATCATCGCCGAGCGGAACGAAGGTATCGAGTCCGACGAGAGTCGGCGAGCGTGATCGGTTCGACGACGGGCTGTTCGAACGGTTTCGAGTCCTCACCCGGCGGCCCGGCGGCTTCCCGATTATCCCTCGCCGATCATCCGGTCCTCGTCGGCCCACTCCCGCTGGCGGAGCTCGTACTTCTGTGTCTTCCCGGTCGCGGTCTTGGGTAACTCCGATACGTATTCGACCCGGCGAACGACCTTGTAGCTCGCGAGTTGTTCACGAGTGAACGCCGTCAACTCGTCGGCCGACACCGGCGGATCGGACGGATCGCCGTTCGACGGCACGACGAAGGCCTTCGGGGTCTCGCCCCACTCGTCGCTCGGTGCCGGGATCACCGCCGCGTCCGCGACCGCCTCGTGATCGAACAGCGTGTCCTCGAGTTCGATGCTCGAGATGTTCTCGCCGCCGGAGATGATGATGTCCTTCTTGCGATCGCGGATCGCGATCATGCCGTTCTCGTCGATGGTCGCGAGGTCGCCGGTGTGATAGTAGCCTTCGACGCGGTCGTTGAACGCCTCCTCGGTCGCGTCGGGCTTGTTCCAGTACCGGTCCATGATCTGGTTGCCCCGGACGACGATCTCGCCGAGCGTCTGATCGTCGCGGGGGACGTCGGCCCCGTCCTCGTCGACGACCCGAACGTCGGTCCCGAGGACGCCCATCCCCTGGCGCTTCTTGATCTCGAAGCGGTTGTCGTCGGTCATGAGCCGCTTCGCGTCGGAGATCGTGATCAGCGGCCCCGTCTCGGTCGCGCCGTAGAGGTGTTTCAGGTACCAGCCAAAGCGGTCCTCGACGGCCCGAATCGTCGCCTCCGGTGGCGCGCTGCCAGCGGTCGTGACTCGGACCCGGTTTTCGCCGGTCATCGCGGGCTCGCCCTCGCTCTCGTAGTAGTCGATCAACTGGTTGAGCACCGCGGGAGCGGCACAGAGGAAGGACACGTCTTCCTCCCGGATCGACGAGACGACCTCGTCGGGGTTGACCCCGCGCGTACAGACGTGGGTCGCGCCCAGTCCCGTCACCGCGTAGATGTGCCCCCAGCCGTTGACGTGGAACATCGGGAGCGTCCACAGGTAGGTGTCGTCGTCGGTGATCTCGTGGTAGATCGACATCAGATAGGCGTGGATCGTCTCGGTCCGATGCGTGCGACAGACCCCCTTCGGATCGCCCGTCGTTCCCGAGGTGTAGTTGATCGTGATGATCTCGTCCTCGGCCATCTCGGGCCGGTCGAACTCCGTCCCGGCCGCCGAGACGACGGTATCGAAGTCCTCCCACGTTCCGTCGGACTCGTCCGACGCAGCTCGCCCGGAGTCGCCGTCCCCAACGGCGTCGATATCGTTCGTGATGAACGTATCCGTCGGCACCTCGTCGCGAATCGCCTCGATCTTGTGTGCGTACTCGTAGTCGGCGAAGATCGCGTCGACGCCCGCGTCCGACAGGATGTACTCGTAATCGTCCGGCTCGAGCCGGTAGTTCAGCGGCGTATGCACGGCCCCGATCTGCATCGCGCCGAAGGCCGCCTCGAGGTGGTAGTGCGTGTTCGGGTCGAGGACGGCCACGCGGTCGCCTTTCTCGATACCGCGCTCCTGGAGCGCCGCGGCAAAGCGGTCCGCGCGCTCGCCGAACTCCGCGTACGTGAAGCGGTCGCCGTCGGCCCCCACGACCGCCTCCTGCTCCCCGTAGTGGTCCCGCGCCTGCTCAAGAAAGTCCGTGACAATGAGTGGCGTTTCCATACGGCGAAGCATTCGGAGATGGCTCGTATAGTGATTTCGTTTATCATCGATCAGGCAGATTAGCGACGCGGACCGTCGACGCCGCGTTTCGTCCCACGAGGGGACGGCAGACTGTCGACGGCTCGAGTTAGCGGCAGACACCGCGGTGAGAACAGGGACTACAGCTGTTTCCAGACGTCTTCGTCGTCCTCGAACCCATCCGGATCGTCGGGGGCGGCGAACTCGTCGCTCGGGTCGAGTTCCAGGATCTCCTCGGTGGACAGGTCACGGTCGCCGTCGATCACGTCCGGCTGCTTCTCGAGGTCCATCTCCGGCCAGGCGGTCTCCTCCCAGAGGCCGCGGTCGCTGTAGTAGTAGACGACGCCGTCGTTGACGACCGCGAACAGCCCCCGCTGGGTATCGTGGACGACCCGCTCGTTGGTGTCGATCGCGACGTCGACGACGTCCTCGAGCGTGTCGAGCGAGACGTGGTAATCGCCGATCCACATCGGGATCGAACCCCGGGAGATCCACTCCGCGTAGCGCTGTTCGTGGACCGCGCGGCGCGCACCCTCGACATCGGTCGGCGAGCGCCGGGCGACGATCGCCGCCCCGGCCAGCGAGAGCGTCCCAAGCACCGACAGACCGCCGACGAGCGCCGGGCTACGGGACTCCGTCGTCCGAACCGTCCCGCTGCGGTGGCTGTTCGATGCGGAGTCGGAGAGCGACCCCTCGAGCCAGTAGGCGTCTTCCGTGATCGTCACCGGCACCGTGCTCGTGAGGGTCCCCTGATGGCGATCCGTCTCGTACTCGACGCGGAGCACCATCTCGAGATCGACCGAGCCGACGCCGCTGATCTCGCGCTCGAGTTGGCGCTGGCGCTGCCGGTAGGACTCGAGGTCGATCGTCGTCTGGGACGTCGCGACGCCGTTGTCGACCGCGGGCGACTCGCGGAGCACCTGGTGGGTCTCGTTCCAGAACGGCGTGCCCTCGCGCTTCGCTTCGAACCGAAGCCGCAGTTCGTGGGTAACTGCCCCGTCCTCGATCGGCGTCCCGCTGGTTTCGTTTCGGAGCGTCGTCCTCGGTTCGACGGTGAGCTCCGGTGTGGCGTTCAGAAAGTACACCGAGCTATCGGTGAGTTGCTCGCCCTCGGTCCAGAGCGTCCCGCTCTCGGTGACGACGGCGCTCGTGTCGGCGTCGACCGCGACCCGTTCCTCGCCGAACTGGGGTGCGGTCGTCGTCTCCGGGTTCGCGACGGCCCAGCCGGTCGCTCCGATCGCGAGCAGCCCCACCGCGAGCAGCGCGATCGTGATCGTCCGGCCCTGTTTGGCCAGCAGCAACTCGAGACGCGGGTTATCGATCATTCGTTGACCTCCGGGCTCGGATCCCACGTCCGAGCGCATTCGGTGGCCGAACCGTCCACTTTCGAACTGGTCGGTCACCGGGACAATTCATACGGGAGTGAAGGAAATGAACCACTATAAGGGTAGTGGCCTCGAGCCGCTAGTCCCGGTTTCTGCGCCACTTGCGAAGCTTTCGGTGGAGTCGCGTCGACAACGGGATGTGATCGCCAGCGGATCGAAACCGGATGTCGTTACTGCCGAAGATCACGAGCACGATGCCGACGGCGAGCCCGACGACGACGCCGTTAACCGACGCGATCGCGACGAGCGGGTGGAGATCGTGGAGCCAGAACAGGACGGACGGCGGCAACACGGCGAGATAGCGGTACTCGCCGAGATGACGGGTATACTCGCCCGTCTCCTCGGGGGCTGACAGTGAGACCGTCGTCTCGCCGCTGTCACGGATACCGACGGTCTGCCGTGCCGGGTCCGCACTGATACTGCGGCTTTCGGCCTCGTGAACGACCACGATCGGCAGATACCCCGAGTTGTCGACGGTGCGGGTGAGCGTCGCCGTCTCGCCGGGGGCGACGATCTGTGGATTGTCGTCCGGTGACTCCGAACTGACGAGTTCGTACTCGGTCGTTCCCGAGGGAACGACCATCGCCGCGGTCGCAAACGTGACGAACACGAGCAAGACGAGGCCGAGCGCGGTCCAGAAGGCGATCACGTTCTCGCGCGATCGCGATCGCCTCGTTTCGCGCTTGGATGGGCCGAGTCGATCGAAAAGCGTTCCGAAGCCGAGCAACGCGACGCCGATCGCGACCATGAGCGCACCGAGTCCGTTCCCGGACATCGTCGCCAGTCCGAACACCGACGCGACGACGCCGGCGGCCGACGCTGCGACCCCCTGAATCGCCAACACCGCGGTTCCGAGTTGTGGGATCGTTACCACGGTCCCCGCTGGCTGCCAGACTTCGGCGACGATCTGACCCTCCGTGACGTGGGGTTCGCCGCCGTCCTGATCGGTAAACGGGTTCGCGTCGCCTTTCGTAACGTACCCCTCCTCGGTTTCGCCGACGACGCGGTGGGTCGTCAGCCCGCCGTCGTGGAGGGTCCGGGCCTGGTAGACGACGACGTCACCCTCCTCGATGTCACCGGCAACGAGGCTCGGAATCGCCACGAACCCGTCGCCGGTGTCGATCGTCGGCTCCATGCTCCCAGTCGCGACGTACCCAAGCAGGATCGGCTGACCGAGCAGTTGGCCGACTACCAGCAGGAGGACGGCCAGCACGAGGACGAGGCCGAGCCCTCGCTTTGCGAGTCCGACGGCGGTCATGAATCAGTTGCTGACACGGTCATGGTCGGCTGACTGTTCGAGTACTATATCTTTCGGATCCAGCAGCATAAAGGTCGCGAGAGGACGATCCGAACCGCGACGACTCGCGAGCGAGATGCAGCGCTCTCCCACCGCCGCTCGGTGGGGACTGCCCTCCGACAGCGTGCTAGCGGAGGAACGCCCACCGGCGGTTCGCAGCGATCACCAGGACCAGCAGTCCCGCCGTCGCCGGCGGAGCGAGCGCCGCCGTCGTCGCCGGCGAGAGTTCCCGATCCCGGATCGAAAACGCCGCCCGCTCGACGGACACCGTGCCCGCGGACACGGCGTTGACGGCGATCTCGTACGTCCCGGACTCGTCGAACCGGCGCTCGAAGGTTACCGTCCGCTCGCCGTTCGCCGGAATCGAAACGGCCCGACTATCGACGACGATCCCGTCGACTGCCATCTCGAGCGTGCGCGTGGCTCGCTCGTCGGTTGGGTTTTCGACCGTCGCTTCGATCGTCGTCGACTCGCCGGCGGTGATGTCGGGATCGACGACGGTCGCGTTGACGATGTCGGCCGCCGGCCCGTCGACGGTCACCGACGCGCTCCCCACTCCTTCGATGCCGACATCGTACGTCCCGGGCCACTCCATCGACCGCTCGAACGTGACGGACTGCGATTCGCCGGGCTCGAGGGTAATCGTCCGCTGATCGACCACGGTCCCGTCGACGGTCAGAGCCACGGTCGACGAGGTAGTCGTTTCGCCGTCGTTTCGATACGTCGCCGTCACCGTCACTGTCTCGCCCGCCTCCACCGTCGTGGGTGACAGCTCGAGCGCCGAGCCGCCGATGGCCGTCGATTCGGCCGGGGGCGATCCGCTCGAGCCCCCCGCGGACCCCCCTGGCATGGTTTCGTTGTCCGCGTATTGGACCGTGACCGTAAACGTCTCCGTCCCGGACCGTGCGATGTGCGTATCGACCGCGACGCCGATACGCGCGACGGTTCCGGCCGACGGCTCGAGCGGGCGTGCCTCGCTGACCGTCGCCGTCGGCTGGTCGTTCCGATAGAACGTGAGCCCGGGAACGTCGTGGTCGATCCAGATCCGCTCGACCGCGTCGTCGGTGACGGTGATCCTGAACACGTCGTCCGCACGCGTGACCGACCGGTCGTTCAGGGCCTCGAGGTCGAGTCCGAGTTTACCGTTCTCGATGGCCGCGTACTGTCCGTTGGCAGCGTTTCCGGACTCGAGAACGACGTCCTCAGTAGCGTTGTCCCCACTCATCGTCAGTGCCGCCGTTGGCACGATGAGCGAGACCAGCAACGTGGCCACGAGTAGATAGTGGTACGATTTCATATAGCAGAACCGGACTCGATCGGCCACCGATACGCGGCTCGCAACTGTCAGTCCAGCACGTTATGCGGAACTGGCCACGACGGTTACTTCCGAGAGGTACCCGCTGATGCTCGTGCTCGGATCGAAGCTCGAACCGGGATTCGCGACACCGATCACCAACGAGACCTCCTCGTTGGGATCGGACCCGCCCGTCGCATCCAGGGCGACCGAAGAGCCGTTGGTTCCGTCGCCGACGATCGAGTTATCGTTTTCGTCAGTGAACGCGTACTCGATCGTGAGCGTGTTGCTGTTCCCGTCGGTGATCGTGTTTTCGATCACGGCATTGTAACTATCCAGAATCGTCGGCGACGTCTGGATGGTCCCGTCGTTCGAGTAAATACTCAGGTTGACGCCGTTCGAGCCATTGTTGATCGTCCGGAACAGCGGGCTGAACGTCGTCTTTGCGCCGAGGTTTATTCCGGAACTGCTCCCCAAGTCGTCGAACGTCAACTCGAGCGTCCCGTTCGTAATCGATGAGGCGTCCGTATATTGGTTCCCGTTGCTATCACTGGTCTCGAACGCGAGTGCGCTGGATTGGTCACCGGCAACGGCAACGGAGACGGTCCGGTCCGCCTCGACGCTACTAAACGCGCCCGTTCCGAGCGCGGCCCCGCCACCCGCAACGATCGTTCCCAGTCCGACTAACACATTCCGTCGATTCATGTTCATGGTTGGTATCTCCGTGCTACGTCCAAGCACCGACCGCCGGGGGTGCTGGAACGCAGTTCCTACTCACGACTATAACACCTACCCACTTTGTATTGAGTAACCGGAACCGGCGAAAGACCGGCCATACAGCCGTTCAAGACGGTCTTGAACGCGTTCTTCCGGGCCTCGATACGAGCAAGTGCCGCCTGAAACACTGCCGAGGGGGAAGCGAAACGACGTAGTGGCAGCCACTGCGTGGGACGTTCGACTGGCGGTGGCGCACGAGTCGAGCGGGGACGAACCCCGATTTGACCGATCAGCGCTCGTCTCGCCGCGTTCAACGGCCGGAGATACCGGGTTGAGTCTCAATCAAGTGGTACTTGAGACGACGATTCTCAATTATGATAATGAAACTATCTCGCGTATTTTTATATGTTTATTCCGGGTAGTACGAACAGAGCTAATGGTGGGTACACGACGTTCATCCCGGGGTCGGAAAAGCGACGCTGGGGATCGAGGGGCAAGTTCGATAATCGGGATCCTGTTGCTGTTTACACTCGTTATACTGGGGGCAGCAGTGGTGTTCGTCGCCGGGTCAGCGATGTTCGACGCAATCCAGACACAAGTGAACTCCGAACAGACACAGAAATTCGTCGAAGAGACGGACCAAGGAATCATGACGGCCGCGACGACTGGTAAAAACCAGCCGCTGCCGATCGACGAGATGCAGGCTGAAAAACCGATGATCACGGACGACGGGTCGATCAACGTCACGTGGTACAACGAATCGGGACCGAGTTGCTCGACCGGGGAGAAGAGTCTCCGTGCGCTCGAGTTCGAACTCGACGGCCGGACGATCGCCCATCAGGGGGGCGGCGTCTGGAAGCAGGCCAACGGGCGGACCACCGTCGTTTCGGAACCCCAGATCGGGTACGACGGTGAGACGTTACAGCTCCAAATCCTCCAACTCGAGGAGGGAGATTTCGGTGCCTCCGAGGCGGTGGCGAAGGCCGACCACAGCAAAGCGACGGACCTCACTGAGGAGATCAATACCGTCGCCCAGAACTGTCCGAACGGGACGAGCGTGAAATTCACGATTGAAAGTTCCTATCACGAGGGGTGGTATCAGTACCTCGACTCGGAGTTCGGAACGGAAGCGAACGTGACTACAGACGGAGATGCGGTGACAGTGGAACTTACCGACATCAGAGAGCCGTTCGACCCTGCGAAGTTCATCGTCAAAGAGGACCACGGGCTTCGGGGCCCCGGTGGGAAAGCGCTGGCGGAAGACCAGCGACTCGCACGCTCCCTCGCCGGAAAGGGGAAAGGCGGCAATGACGTCTTCAGTATTAAAACGACGATCAAGAACGTCGGACAGCGAGACGAAAGCCAAGACATCACTGCAACGATCTTGGATGACGACAGCAACAAGACGCTGCTGACGACCACGCATTCCGATCTCTCAGTTCCCAAAAACGGCGGTGAACGGACCATCGGCCATCCGGAACTCAAGTTCGAACTCGATGCAGCCGCGAAAAAGAAACTCGACCACGGTGAGACGTACAAGTACATCATCGAAACCGAAGACGACCGGACCGAGACACCCGGTACGTTCTACGTCGGCACGCCGGACTCGTACTTTAACGTCTCGAACGCCAGCCACAAAATCGACGAGAACGTGACGATTACCGCGGACGTACAGAACATCGGCGTCGAGAACACGAGCGATGGTCGCGCGGATCTCGAACTCGAGTATCTCGACGACGAGACCCCGGATGCATATAAACGGATCAGTCCGAACACCGTCAACGGTTCGTACGGCGCGACGACGACGGTCGAGTGGACCATCAACGCGAGTCGGATGATCCGAGGGGACTACGAGTACAGCATTACCACCGCCGACGACAAGTCGGTGACGAAGACGTTTACCCTCAACACGGGCGTCGATCCGAGCGACACGGAACTCGTTTTGGACGCCGGGAACGAGGTCAACGTCTCGGTCATGGGGACCGAAGTATCGGCGGAAGGACCAACTCGTGAGCAACGGGCACGACTCGTTGACGGCGATAAAACGAACGGAAAGTGGAAACAGAGCGGTCGAGGTGAATGGGGCTTCACCAATCAGGGTTGGAATGAGAACGGCGGGTGGAGATCCGATGGAGATCTGCGATGCAGCTACTATTGCGACGAACCGACGGAGATATGGTGGGACGACGATGGCGGCTGGGACCTCGAATGGACCAAGAGCAGATACGGCGACTGGTCCTGGAACGGACCAGGGACGTGGCAACAGCATCGCGTCTACAACAAGCGATGGGCACCGGTGACGACGGAGATCATCACGCAACCGGTCGACGAGAACGGAAACCCGATCGGCGAGTCGAACACGATCCAGCCGGAGAGTTGGGGCAGCGAAAACTACGAGTCGTACCGATCGCCGGAAGACCAGAACCTCAACACCCACGATACGCGAGACAAGATCTGGAAGTACAACTTCACGACGGAGGATCGAATCAGCCTCACGCTGAGTTCGACGTTGTACAGCTGTAGCAATTACCAGAAGACGAACACCGATCTGTACACCGACGGTGAGTATTACCCGTATCACGACACGTGGTCGAAATACGACGGCAACGGCTACTGGGACCACTACGACTGTGCGAACATGTACGGAAAGTCGCTCGAGGTGGACGCGGCGACCGACTCGAACAAGGCGAACGTCCGTGTCAGGAGTAGTGAAAACAACACGGTGCCAGAGCTACGGGCGGGACATCAGCGCCAGCAGAGCGCTGACGAAGTGCTCGAGCGCGGGGACGAGGACCTCTTCGGTGGCAAATACGAGAACGGAACGGGATATCTCGACCTGGAAAAAGGAAAGGAGTTCGTCTTCATGTACGAACTGACAGAGGAAGCGCCACCCAACACGGACCCCGAGGAGTTCTGGAAGGAAGCCGAGGAAACCGACACACCCGGGGACCCGAACTTCAACGACGTGATCGTCCTCGTCGAAGTCGACGATATTCCGACTGAAGATATCGTCTCCCCAATACCCGTTGGCGAGGACGGGGTACCCGTTGATGTCGGGCGCGGGGAGTCGGACGACGACTCCAGTGATCCATCCGGATTCGACTCCGGCGTCGAGGTCGAGACGGACAAGATCATCATCGGCTAAC
This sequence comes from Natrinema altunense, assembly GCF_000731985.1. Classification (GTDB taxonomy): domain Archaea; phylum Halobacteriota; class Halobacteria; order Halobacteriales; family Natrialbaceae; genus Natrinema; species Natrinema altunense. Next base: position 616,511 of record NZ_JNCS01000001.1, on the reverse strand, counting down.
GACCGCCGGTGTTGCGACGGCCGGTGCGGGCACCGACACTAATCTTTCCGCCCGGTATTGTTACCACTGTTATATCTCAGCGATTCGAAGTCGGAATCCAAGCAGCGATCTATCCCGACCGTAGACGGTCGCTATCCCGTTCCGAAGGCGTCTGTTCCCTACTGGCCGATCTGTCATTAATAGTTACTAGTGACATTCAACACAGGTGTAGCAACAAGCGTTATGTATCAACAGCGCCGATATTCGTACTGAACAGGGGATGGCAACGATCAGTGAAAGCAATCCGAGTACGCCGGACGGGACGGGTCAAGACGACCAGCTACCGGCGGGCGAAATTTTCGACCTGCTGAGCAATCAGCGTCGCCGGTACGTCATCCACTACTGTAAGCGCGAGGACGAACCGGTTCCGATCGGTGACCTCGCCGAACACGTCGCCGCTTGGGAACTCGAAAAGGACGTCGCGGAGGTCACGTCCGCCGAGCGAAAGCGGGTCTACACGTCGTTACAACAGTCGCACTTGCCCACCCTCGAGCGCGCCGACGTGATCGCGTTCGACGATCGGACGATCGAACTCACGGACGAGGCGGCCGAGTTGGACGTCTACCTCGACATCGTGCCCGGCGACTCGGTCCCCTGGGGAACCTACTATCTGGGGCTGGCTGCGGTCGGGTCGGTCGTGATGGCGGGGTTGTGGCTCGAGGTAATTCCGACCGAGACGGTCCCGGAACTCGGCTGGGCCACGCTGGTGGTCGGGCTTTTCGCCGCCTCCGCGGTCGTCCACGTGGTCCAAAACCGACGGATGCGGCTCGGTGAGATGGAGCGGCCACCGTAATTCATGAACGCGTTCACCAAACTCGCGGTCGTCTTCCTCTTCGTTGGAGCGGTGCTGCTGGCCGGTCCGGTGTTCGGATTTAGCTCACTCGCGGCGAATCGGGGAGCCGACGTTTCAGTCGGCGGGAGTGACGCGTTGATCGGTGTCGACGCGACGCACCTCACGCTCGACGGGCCGGGTGACGAAGCGACGGTCTCGATCGAGAACAATGCGGGACGGCGGCTCTCTCTCGAGGCCGAGGATACGACGGGGCCGGACTTGCAGGTCGACGGGCGGTTGTCGGGCACGCTCGCGGCAGGCGAGAGCCTCCAGGCGACGGTTTCGTGCAATGGCGGGGGGACGAGCGGCACCGAGTCGGGAATCATTACCGTAACCGAAGCGATCAGCGACGACGGTGCGATCACCGTTCGGGAAGCGACCCTCCCGGTCACGGTCGACTACGAGTGCACTGGCGGCAAACCCGGAACGCCTCCAGGACAGCCGAGCGACGACGACACCGTCATCGAGCCCGGCGGCAAATCCAACGACGAAATCGACAGCGATGGGACCGTCTGGATCGGCGACAGCGGCAAGGCGAACGACGAGGTCAAGGCAGGCGGCGACGTCTCGATCGGCACCGGTGGGAAAACCAACGACGAAGTCGAGGCGGGCGGCGACATCGTTACCGGCGACGACTACACCGCAAACGGTGAACTCTCCGCCGGTGGCGATATCTCGACCGGGACGAACGTCAAGATGAACGACGAAGTCGAGGCGGGTGGCGATGTCTCGATCGGCGACGGCGGCAAAACCAACGGGGAAGTCACTGCCGGTGGCAGCATCTCCACCGGGGATGGCTACACCGCGAACGGCGAACTCACCGCGACCGAGGATATCACTGTCGGGTCGGGGTCGAAGGTTCAGGACGATATCAGTGCCGGCGGGGATATCTACATCGGTAGCGGGTCCAAGGTCGACGGCGAACTGGATGCGGGCGGCGACGTCTACGTCGGTGACTCCGTGACGTTCAACGACGACGTCACTGCCGAGGGGACGCTCTACGTCGGGTGCGACGTCAGGTTCAACGGCGATCTCTCCGCTGGCTCCGTGATCGATGAATGCTGAGACCGTGCCGCGCGATGGTCCATACCGAGCGCGGGACGCCCGATCGAACGGTGCCCGGGTACGATTCGTGTCCGACGATGCGAACCCCTTTTCACCACTGACGACAGAGTTCGGACCATGTCGACCGAATCGATCAGCGACCGGCGCGAGCACATCCGCTCGGTCAGCGTGACGGCGTTGTCCGCGCTACTGGGCGTCGGTGCGGCGCTGGCCTCCGCAACCTGGGTCGGCCTGTCGGAGGCGGCGGCACAGGACACGCAGGCGCTCGCGTTCGTTCTCGGGGCGATCCTCGTCCAGTACGTCCTCATCAACCTCTCGGGGATCTACGGCGAGGACGAGTTCGGGGCGAAACACTACCTGTTCATCGCGTTCATGACCTTTTCGCTGTGGTTCGTGACGTGGGGTATCCTGCTGACCGCGGAGGTCTCGGGGTAACATGGCCGACGACAGCATCGCCGTCGTAGACTTAGATCGGTGCCAGCCGGACCGGTGTAGCTACGAGTGCAAGAACTACTGTCCGCCGAACCGCACCGGCAAGGAGTGTATCACCCTTCGGGGCGAGGAGGCCGACGAGGGCCAGCCCGAACAGATCCACATCTCCGAGGAGATCTGCCTGGGCGAGAGCTGTGGCATCTGCGTCGAGAAGTGCCCCTTCGACGCCATCGAAATCATCAACCTCCCACAGGAGTTACAAGACGAGCCGGTCCACCGCTACGGCGAGAACGCCTTCTCGCTGTACGGGCTCCCGGCCCCACAGGAGGGGCAGGTCACCGGCATTTTGGGGCCAAACGGGATCGGGAAGACGACCGCCGTCCGCATCCTGGCCGGCGAACTCGAGCCCAACCTCGGTCGCCACGACGAAGAGCCGGGCTGGGACGAGGTCCTCGAAGCCTACCGCGGGACCGAGCTACAGGATTACATCGCCGACGTCCGCGACGGCGACATCACGATCGCACGGAAGCCACAGTACGTCGATCAGATCCCGAACAGCTTCGACGGCAACACCCGCCAGCTGCTCGAGCGGACTGACGAGCGCGGCGTGCTCGACGAGCTCGTCGAGCGGCTCTCGCTCGGGCCAGTCATGGAGCAATCGATCGACGACCTCTCGGGCGGGGAACTCCAGCGGGTCGCCATCGCGGCCACGCTGGCCCGCGACACGGACTTCTACTTCCTCGACGAGGTGACGCCGTACCTCGACATCGGGCAGCGCGTGACCGCGGCGCGGCTGATCCGCGAACTCGCCGAGGAGGCGGACAAGTCGGTGCTGGTCGTCGAACACGACCTCGCGATCCTCGACTTGCTCGCCGACACGCTCCACGTCGCCTACGGTGAGCCGGGTGCCTACGGTGTGATTACCTCGCCCAAGTCCGTCCGCAACGGGATCAACGAGTACCTCTCGGGCTATCTCGAGAACGAGAACATGCGGATCCGGCCGGACCCGATCGAGTTCGAGGAACACGCGCCCCGAAGCGCGACCCGCGCCGACGCGCTCGTGGAGTACCCTGATCTCACGAAGAGCTACGGCGACGGCGAGTTCAGCCTCGAGATCGAGGGCGGGACGATCCGGGAAAACGAGGTGCTGGGCATCGTCGGCCCCAACGGGATCGGGAAGTCGACGTTCGCGAAGCTGTTGACCGGCAACCTCGAGTCCGACGCGGGCGACACCGATCTCGACCTCGATATTTCGTACAAGCCCCAGTACGTCACCATCGACCAGCACATGCGGGTCGACGCGTTCCTCTCGTCGATCACCGATCAGTTCGGCTCCTCGTACTGGAACACGGAGATCGCGCAGCCGCTCCAACTCGAGCGGATCATGGAGCAGAACCTCTCGGACCTCTCCGGCGGGGAGCGCCAGCGGGTCGCCATCGCGGCCTGCCTCTCCGATTCGGCCGACCTCTACCTGCTCGACGAGCCCTCCGCGCACCTCGACGTCGAACAGCGGGTCCAGGCCACGAAGGCGATCCGACGCTACGCCGAACAGCAGGACGCCACCGTGTTGGTCATCGACCACGACATCTACATGATGGACCTGCTCGCCGACCGGCTGATGGTCTTCGACGGCGAACCGGCCGTCCACGGTCGGGCCGGCCAACCCCAGCCCATGCGCGACGGCATGAACGAGTTCCTCGCGAACCTCGAGGTCACGTTCCGCCGCGACGAGCGGACCTCCCGGCCGCGGATCAACAAGCCCGAATCGCAACTGGATCGCCAGCAAAAAAGCGACGGCGAGTACTACTACGCGCCGTAGGCCGTCGACTCGAGTCGTAACGGTCGGAATCGCGGCGGGCGAAACGCCGACGATTAGCTAATCAGGCGCTGACAGCTGCCACAGAGGTGTTCCTCTTTGATGTCGACCTCGCGGACGGTCGGCGAGAAGTTCATCACACAGCGGTTGTTATCGCAGTGCTCGAGGCCGTAGGTGTGCCCGATCTCGTGGACGATCTCCTTGCGGACGCGGTCCTCGAAGATGTCGGCGGCGCTTTGGTTCGAGAAGCCGCCGTCGCTCGAGGTCTGCAGTCGGTACGTCGAGACGACGCTCCCGCTGCCGTCGAGGTAGGCGAGCCCGAAGACGTAGTTTCGTCGCCGGTAGAAGAGATCCTGTGGGGTAATCGCGATATTCTTTTCGCCGCGGCCGACCCGTTCGGCGAGTTGAATGAACGTTTCGGCGGAGTACTGGTTCCGATCGGAGTCGTAGGCTCCGTTCGGGATCGACTGCGAGTCGTTGACCGACACGTCGCAGTCGTAGACCGATCGCAACGCGGTGGAGGCCGCCCGCTTGACCTCGGCGGAGACGTTGCCGACCGGCACGATATCGACGAGCATAGCAAGGGCTATGGCCGCGGGTGTCATAAACGTCCCGCCGTGGCCCACTCGCGCCGGAATCCCGATGCAATGATCGATTACATTGACGAGTACGATCAGGTCGTCGAGGTCGGGATCGGCCGCCGGACCGATCTCGCTCGAGCGCTCGCCGACCGCGGGGTTTCGGTCACTGCGACGGACGTCTACGACCGCGACGTTCCGGACGGCGTGGCGTTCGTCCGCGACGACGTCGTCGATCCCGATCCGTCGGTCTACGCCGGCGCGGACGCGGTGTACGCGCGGAACCTGCCGCCGGAACTCCACCGACCGGCGTTACGGGTGGCTCGAGCGGGTGACGCCGACTTCCTCTTTACGACGTTGGGCGGCGATCAGCCCGCAGTGCCGGTCGAACGGGTGACAATCGAGGCGGGGACGCTGTACGTCGCTCGAGGGCCGCTGGGGTGACGGCCCGCCCGCGGTCGGGAGTCGGCGCTGATCGTCGCACGCCCACGGTCGAATACCGGTCGCCTTTATCCTCGCCGGCCCGTTCCCACGGGTATGAACGCAGACGCAGTCGTCCTGGACATCGACGGCGTGCTCGTCGACGTCGCCGACTCCTACCGGCGGGCGATCGTCGAATCCATCGACGCGGTCTACGGCCGGACGATTCGTGCGGCCGACATTCAGGAGTTCAAGGACGCGGGCGGGTTCAACAACGACTGGGAACTCACCGACGCCGCCGCGCTCTACATCCTCGCGGTCGAGGAAGGGTACAGCGAGTCGCTCGAGGCGTTTACCGACGAGATCGCCGCTGCGGGCGGCGGAGTCGGGGCGGCCGAGACCGTCGTGCGCGAGGCGATCGGCGCGCGGGCGACCCAGCGCGTGACCGACCGCTGGAACCGCGAGCGACTGCGCGACGTGTTCCAGCAACTGTACCTGGGCGACGACCTCTATCGCGGACTCGAGGGCGGCGAGCCCGATCTCGAGCGCGAAACGCCGGGATTCATCCACGACGAGCCGGTGGTGCTCGAGCGCGCGGTCCGCGATCGGCTGCTCGCGGACTACGACGTGGGCGTCCTGACCGGCCGGCCGGAAGCCGAGGCCGAGATCGCCCTCGATCGAGTCGGCCTCGACGACGCGGTTCCGGTCGAACATCGCTTCACGATGGACGACTGGGAGGAAGGGAAGCCCCATCCGCGCGCGCTGACGACCCTCGCGGAGCGGTTCGGGGCCGATTCGGTCGTCTTCGTCGGCGACACGCTGGACGACGTTCGGACGGCGGGCAACGCCGCCGAGGCAGACCCCGATCGCGAGTACCGCGGAATCGGCGTCCTGACCGGCGGGCTGACCGGCGAGGAGGGACGGCGGAAGTACGAGCGCGAGGGTGCAGCCGCCGTCCTCGAGTCGGTGAACGACCTTCCCGAGTGGCTCGAGTCGTAGTCGGAGCGGGGAACGCGACGGCGGGGGACGTGCTACTCGTCTAACCGGCGACAGGAATCGAAGCGATCGTCGGTCAGGTAGACGGTCCCGTCGCGAACGGCGACCGCGATCGAGTCGAGCGCGTCGCCCCGGCAGGGACCCGCCGTACAGACGCCGTCGTCGCACTCGAAGCGTGCGCCGTGTTCGTGACACACCAACTGATCGTCGCGGACGATCGCCCCCGGCCCGGGATCGAGGCGGACGTCGGGCTCGTGCGGACACGAGTTCCGCCACGCTGCGACCTCGCCGCCCTCCTGTCGGAGGATCAGTTCCGTCCCGCGACGGTCGCGTCGGGCTTCACACCGGAGCGTCCCGTTCGTCGGGACGGCCGCCAGCGGGGCGATGCGGCGAGGGTCGTCGCCACTGGCCCCCGCAGCGCCGGCCGCATCGTCGGACTCCCCTTCGGTTCCGCCGTCGACGCTGAATCGAAACGTCGCGTCCCCGGTCGACACGTCACCCTCGTCGTCGTAGACGCGGACGGCCCTCGATTCGTCGGTGCTCTCGAGGGTCACTCGCACGGAATCGCTCATACGCCTCGTTTTCGGCCGGCCTAAAAATACGTTCCGGACCGAGGGTCCGGGTGTACGGACGCGGGCGAGCGGATTCGGTCCGCGAAAACGCGCGACATTCCTTTATGTCGGCCGCCGGAAAGAGACGATATGGACGACGACGTTACCGTCGACGTGGAGGTCGAAGTCGAAGTGGACTCGAACGAACTCGAGATCGAAGTCGGTGACGAACGCGAGTTCGAGGGCGAACTCGAGGCCGACGGGCTCTCGATCGAGGTCGAGGCGGAGATCGAGGTCGCAGGTGAAACGGAAACGAACGACGACCCCGACACGGACGAACCGGAGACGACCGAAGAGGACTGACCGGGAGCGCCGGGCCGTTCGTGATTTTCGCGCGTGTCGAAAAACGCTATGTGCTGGCCCCGGTACGCCACCGCATGGCCTGGACGGTGATGCCGACCTACGACGACTACGAGACCGCCCGCGCGGCGTTCACGTGGGACCTCCCCGACGAGTACAATCCCGCCGTCGATTTCCTCCGCAAACACGAGGACACGAGTCGGACGGCCCTGCGGTACGAGGCTCCCGACGACGGCCTCGAGACCTACTCGTTCGACGACCTCGACGAGCGATCGGATCGGCTCGCGGCCGCGCTCGCCGACCTCGGCGTCGCGGCCGGCGATCGGGTGGGCGTCGTGGTCCCGCAGAAACCCCAGAACCCGCTGACTCATCTCGCGAACTGGAAACTCGGTGCGGTCTCGGTACCGCTGACCGTCCTCTTCGGTCGCGATGCGCTCCGGTACCGTCTCGAAGACAGCGAGGCGACCGTCGCCGTCGTCGACCCGAGCGTCCGCGAGACCATCGACGAGATCCGCGCGGCGTGTCCCGCACTCGAGCACGTGATCGAACTCGGCGACAGTGAGTCGGTCCGGAGCGGGGCCCACGCGTTCGACGATCTCGTCGCGGCCCACGACCCGGGTATCGACCTCTACGATTCGACCCCCGAGACGCCGACGGCGATCATGTACACGAGCGGCTCGACCGGGCCACCGAAGGGCGTCCGCCACAGCCACGCGCTCTGGCTCGGGCGGGCCGCGGCGGCGTACAACTACTTCGACCAGGGGCTGCAGGCGGGCGAGGCGACGCTGTGGACCCCGGCGGACTGGGCGTGGGGCGCGGCGCTGGGCGGAACGCTGTTCGCGGCGTGGCACCACGGCTGTCCGGTCGTCGGCTGGCCCCGCGACGGGTTCGACCCCGACGCGGTCTACGACCTGCTCGAGCGCCACGACGTGACCGCGACCTTCATGCCGCCGACCGCGCTCCGGATGCTGATGACTGTCGACGACCCAGACGCGCGGTACGACCTTTCGCTCGAGACCGTCGCCTCGGCCGGCGAGCCGCTCACGTCGGAGGTCGTCGACTGGGTCGACGCGGCGTTCGAAGACGTCTCGATCAACGAATTCTACGGGCAGACCGAACTCAATCTCGTCGTCGGCAACGCCGAGCGCTGGTTCGACACGCGGCCGGGGAGCATGGGCAAGCCGTTCCCCGGCTACGAGATCGCGGTGCTCGATCCCGAGACGGGCGAGCGACTCGAGCGCGGTGCGGTCGGCGAACTCGCGGTGAAGCCGGGCGATCGGCGGGTCTTCTTCGACGCCTATCACGGGCTGCCAGAGAAGACGGCGGACAAGCGGACCGAGGAGGGCTGGTTCCTGACCGGCGATCTCGTCGAGCGCGACGCGGACGGCTACGTCCGGTTCGTCTCCCGGGCCGACGACGTTATCCTCACCAGCGGGTATCGCGTCGGCCCCATGGAGGTCGAGGACGCGATTCTCACGCACCGGGCCGTCGAACAGGCGGGCGTCGTCGGCGTTCCGGACGACACCCGCGGCGAGGCGATCAAGGCCTTCGTCAAGCCCGCGATCGACGACTACGACCCCGACGGACTCCGCGCGGAGATTCGGACCCTGGTTCGCGACCGACTGGCCGAGTACGAGTACCCCGAACACATCGAGTTCGTCGAGCGGCTGCCGACCACGACGACCGGTAAGATCCGTCGTCGCACCTTGCGGGAGCGTGACCGATCTGGCGAGGAGTGAGCCGCGGCGATCGACGCCTATCGTTCCCCGCCTGGAGACCGCCGTGAGGGCGGCATTCGGAGTCGGTTTTATTACCCACCCATGCAAATGCGGGTCCATGTACCGCGTACTGCTACCCGTCGACACCAACGAGGACCGCGCGCTGGCCCAGGCCGACTACGTCAAATCGCTCCCGAACGCCGCCGAGTCGGTCGAAGCCTACCTCCTGTTCGTCTTCACCGGTCACAGCAACGAACTCCCACAGGAGTTCGAGAAGTTCAAGTCCGCGTCGCGGATCGGCTCCGTCCGCCGGGCACAGGAATCACTCGAGGAGGCCGGCATCGAGGTAACGGTGCTCGAGGACAGCGGCGACACCGAAGACGACATTCTCGACGAGGCCGAGGCTTACGATGTCGATTCGATCGTCCTCGGCGGCCGGAAACGATCGCCCGTCGGGAAGGCAATCTTCGGCAGTACGACCCAGGGGATCATCCTCGGCTCCGACCGGCCGGTGGTCGTCACCGGCGATGGCGGGGAGTAGGCCCCGCTCGCCCCGCAAGCGCGACGCCGTCCGCGAACGCGCTCGGGACGCGTGTTGATCGCCGTGTCGGTGGGAGAGACGCCGCGAAGATGTCCGCATGTCCCCGCCGGCAGCCATCTTATCCGGATCGACACCGAGCATTCGGTATGGAGATCCGGGAACCGAACGCGGACGAGGCCGAGCGGATTCGAGCGCTCGTGGACAGTTCGATGACGACCTCGTTCAGGCTGAGTCCGGAACAGATCGACGGCATCACCGACGACCAGTTCGCCGATGACGCCATCGCCGCGAAGATCGACGACGAGGACACCCTGCTGTACGTCGTCGAAACCGGCGACGGAATCGAGGGGACGGCCATCGCCGGCTTCGTCGAAGGCCGCCTCGCGGACGAGTGGGGCGAGGTGAACTGGTTGTTCGTCGATCCCGAACACCGCGGTCGGGGGATCGGAACAGCGCTGTACGAGACCGCGAGCGACGCCCTCCGCGAGCGTGGCGCTGCCCACGTCTGTGTCACCGTTCTCGAGGCGAACACCGAGGGCCACGGGTTCGTCGACCGGTTCGGCCTCGAGCACGACGGCGACCGGCGCATCGAAGTCGCCGAGGAGTCCCTCGTGAAGTACGTGTACGCGGACGCGGACGTGGACAGCGACGGGGACCTGCCCACGGAGTCGAGAACGTCGGAGTCGGACCGCGAGGCGGACGCGGCGGGCGAGGCGTTCCCCAACACGGAGACGACGGACGGCCAGTTGACGGTGACCGACGGCGGCGAAACGGTGTACGTCGCCCGCGACGAGGCGGAGTCGGGGACCGCGGCGTCGTTTTTCGTCACCTACGAGGACGCTGACCACGCGGACCAGTACGGCTTCTACTGTTCGAACTGCGGTTCGCTCGACGTCTCGATGGGCGACATGGAACGGCTCGAGTGCGCCGAGTGCGGGAACGCTCACGCGGAGCGCTCCGAGCAATCGTACGACGACTCGTACCTCTAGTCTCGCCGTTTCCATGCTCGATCGTGGTCCAGTCGTATCGATCCGCTCGAGGCGGTGTCCCCGGCCCGATCCGAACGGCCGTCACTTCGCGAAGATGCTGTCGGCCGTCGCCGCGCCGACGACGCTGAAGACCGAACCGACGGTCACTGCCTTGAACGTGGTCAACACGAGTCCACACGAGGCCGCGGCGTTCTCGAGGAACGGTCCGGGAGCGCGAGCCAAGGAGACGGGATTGCAAGCTGTCGTGGCGTCCTCGAGGAACGTCTCGGGCGCACCGAACAGGAGCGCGAGCGCGGTCACCGAGCCGAAGGTGACGCACATGAGCGAGATAAAGCGGACCGGAACGCCGGCGACCTCCTGTTCGTCGTCGATATCCCTGGTCGTGTCCGCCTTGTACAGCGCCGCGTAGCCGATCGCGAAGACGATGGCGACGATCGACAGCGCCTGCAGGATGTGCATATTTCCTGCGAGGAGCCAGACCTCCTCGGTGACCACGAAAGGGCCGGCGAGCAGGAACCCGCCGACGATCTGCTGGGCGGAGTCCGCGAGCCGGAAATCACGCGGCCGACGGGGCCGTCGAAGTTTCATAGCGGACGATCATAGCGGAGCGATAAAACGCTCCCGTTCGATCGATCGGGTGACGACTGCACGGGATGGGTCACACGAGGAGCAACAGCACGGCATATCCCGCCGCGCCGACGGCGAACGCCCAGAACCGGCTCTCGCGGTCGGACGGCAGTTCCTCCTTGATCACGTTGAGGATGATCCCCCCGGAGAGGAACGGCACGAACACCGCGATGAGGAGTTCGGTGTCCTCGAGAACGTACCCGCTACCGAACCCGGCGATCACCGCCGCCGATAGCACCCACCGACCGTGACGATGGTACGCCGTGCCGTGATGGGCCCGGAGGCCATCGTCGGTGACGAGGAAATGGAGCCCCATCGCCACGGTAAAGAGGACGGGACTACCGAGTTCGCGGTCCCACAGGAGATAGCCGACGATCGCGTTGTAGGCCGCAAACGAACTGATGTGGAGCCAGAACGCTCCGCTCCCGGTGCGGTCATCGTCGCGTCCCGGAGCGGCGCTCGCTCGGTGGGCGTGGCGGTCAAGTCCGTAGAAGGTGACGAACCCCAGCAGCGCGATCAGGTAGCCGTACTGCTCGGCGAACGCCATCGGCGTCCCGCGTTCCGCAAGCGTCGCCGCGGCCGCCCCGACCTCGGGGAGGAGATGGACGAACACGTACGCGACCGAGACGCCACCGGCGAGCGACAGCCACCGACTTCGGGGGATCCGGCCGCTGACACCCAGCCGCCCGGCGACGAGGTGGACCAGCGCCAGTGCGATCGCAAACGCGGGAGCAGCCACCGCGTCGGAGACCGGTGGGCCGTTCGGGAGCATCGACGCCCCCTACACCACTGGCGCGTATCTAGGTTGGTGTCCGACCGAATCAGTCGTCGGCGCTGTAGGTTCGATCGGCACCGACCAGCGGCATCGCGTCGCCGATCGTCCCCGCGGTTCGCCGGAGGAGTCGTCCGAACGACCGGCGGCGGCTGACGAACAGCGCCGTCCCGAGGACGACGTAAATCCCGGTGTAGACGAGCAGGAGGTCGGTGCTCGAGACCGGCAATACGACGATGTCACGGATGATGGCGAACTCGAGGAGGACCTGCGAGAGGAACAGGCCGAGCAGCGTCACCGCCTCCCCGACGGAGATTTCGAACCTGATCAGGAGGGCGATGGCGAAAAACGACTGGGCGGCGGTCAGCCAGATCTCCGCCGACTGCTTGAAATCGAACGCGAGCACGCCGTACTCTCCCAGCGCGAGCGAGTGGACGACGACCAACGTCCCGATCAGCAGCGTCCACTGGTTGAGCTTCGAGGAGATCAGGGCGTTGAAGCCGGCGGTCGAGCGCGCCTTGTTCACCAGGTAGACGACGACGATGAGTTCCGGCGCTTCGGAGGCCAGCGGCGCGATCCACTGGATCATGAAAAAGGAGGGAATGCCGGCGCTCTCGCCGAGGTGCTCGAGCCCGTGAGCGAAGGGTTCGACGGCGGTGAAGATCATCGCACCGGAGTAGGCAAAGAGCACGAGGACGGTGGCAATCCGGCCCGGCTTCGAAAAGCGCTGGAGGTACGCCGGAACGCCGACGTGGTCCGTCTCCGGTTCGACCTCGCCCCGGAGGATCACCGCGATGTAGCAGACGTAGAGCCCGACCAGAAACAGCATGTCGAGGACGTCGATCCCGCCGTTGAGCGGGACGAGAAACGCCCAGAGCGTCGCGAGCAGCAGGAACACGATCTCGAGACCGATCTCCCGGTCCAGGATCACGACGTCCGAGAGGAAGCCCGGTCGGTTCTCGACGGAGGGATCGGTCGACGACCCGCGACGGAAGACGGTAAAGAGCGCGACGCCGGCCCAGCCGATGCCGATGAGAATCCGGTTCGCCCCGGTCATGTTAGCGACGGCCAGGTTGCCGGCTTCGATCCCGCGTTCGGTGCCCGCGAACACGCCCGCGTTCCAGGCGTAGAGCGCGTCGACCGCGTACTCGGGTGCGACCGCTAACACGGCAAGGACCGCGATCGCGAACGCTTGCGGGACGTCCTTCTCGGCGGTCTCGGCACCCCACGCGAGCAGAAACGAAGCGCCGAGGACTGTGAGCCCGGTCAGGAGAACCGTCCAGAGCGTCGATATCGTCCGGAGCGCAGCCGGTGCTTGATACTCGAGTCCCGCGGCCGCCGCGAGCCAGGGGAGACCGTCGGTCGCTCCCACGATGGCGAGCCAGGGGACCGTCAGTGCGACTGCGGCCGATATCGCGCCGAGTGCTCGTCTCATGGAAATCGTCTAGGAACGCGTACTGGTCGAACGGGCATACGTGGGACGGTACGATGTCGATGCTGCCTGCTACTGCTGTGGCGTGCCCTCCTCGTACGGCTGAACGACGACGAACCCGTCCGACCCCGTAAACTCGAGTTGGTAGGTCTCGTCGGACGACTGTCCGATCAGGTTCGAGAGCGCGCTGTCGACGTGGCTGCCGGGTGTCGTCCCGCTCCAGGCGACGGTCGCACTGGGGTCGGTTCTGACCGGTGGGCGCAGGACCAGCGGCTCGCCGTGGGTCGTAATCGCGATGGTTCCCGGCCCCTCGAGGAAGACGTTGGTCATGCCGCCGGCCGAGAAACCAGCGATGCTCTCGACGGTCCGGATCTCGTAGGTCACGCTCGACTCGAACGCGAGCACGTCGTTCCCGTTGACCGAAACCGACTGGCCGGCCTCGAGTTCGAGGAGTTGGATCTTCTTTTCCTGATCAGCGAGATAGAGGTGACCGGTCCCGGTGGCTTCCATGACGGGCGTTCCCTCCCCCGTCGCCGCCTCCTTGAGGAAGCCGGTGATGCCGCCTTCGGCGGAGGACTTCCCCTCGAAGGAGATGTCGCCGTCGGAGGCGATCATCGAACCGGCCTTCGCCATCACCGATCCGTCGAGCGCGACATCCAGTAGCTTGTCGTTCTCGAGTTGGAACTGTTCACCGTCGTCCGTCGGCTCGTTGGTACTGACGAAGTCGTCGATGTGCATGGTAGCTCGAGCGGATGCTCTACCGACCTCGTCGGACGGGAACGGAAAATAGTTACTCATATTCGATTTTCCGTAGACGTGTTTCGAGTTCCCGAGCTCGTCGTCAGCTGGCCGGTCGTTTCCGGAGGAGGGACAGCGAGCGTTGATCCAGCGACGGGGCAGTTGTTGGGTCGAGCTTTTTCAGACTGCGTTCCGAACGTCCCCGATATGACCGACTTCCGCGGCGCCTGGACCGAAGCCGACGTCGAGACCTTTCTCCGGGAGACGACGGTCCCGATTCGGCTCGGCACTCGGCGGCCGGACGGATCGCTGTGGCTCGTCACCCTGTGGGTTCGCTATCGCGACGGCGCACTCGAATGTGCGACGCAGGCGAACGCGGACGTGGTGCGATTCCTCCGGAACGACCCGGAAATCGGGTTCGACGTCTCGACGAACGACATCCCCTACCGCGGGATCAGGGGGACCGGGACCGCCGAAATCGAGTCCGACGGGAAGCCGGTCCTGCGGGACCTTGTCGAGCGCTACCTCGGGGGAACGGACTCCTCGCTGGCCGAGTGGTTGCTCGCCGAGGACCGCGAGGAGGTCACGATCCGGATCGAGCCGCGAGAGATCTACAGTTGGGACTACAGCGACCGGATGGGCGACGACACGGACGCGACGACCGAGTGAGGCCGCTCGGACTGCCGCCCCACCGTCCGACAGGATCGGTCCGGTCGACGACTCGAGCGGAAGCTAGAACCGACCGACTGCGCTCGATTCGGCTGCGGCAGGCTCTCGTTCCCGGTGGTAGATACCGATCGCCCTGACCTGATCCGACGAGCGACGTCTCCGTACCGCTGTACGGACGCGATCGTACCCACTGTATTGAAGGTAAGAAAGAATATGGGTCACCGATCATACCGTATTTTACACATTATTACTAGCGGTTCGGACCTGCGGGTCGACGGTCACGGAGGGTCGGATGCAACTCGCCGGATCGGGACCGGGACACCGGACACGACGCCGGTACCGTGGTCGCGGGGACGCGTCTTCGGGCGAGCGATCTTTCCTGCAATATGTGTTTTCAACGCGATTCGGCGACGATCTACGATCTCGAGCCGGAACGGAGAGCGGGAGTCGATCCGCAGCCAGCGTCGGCGACCAACATGCCACGAATCGGGATCTATCCATCGTCCGAGGGGGGCCGATGGCGTTTCGTTCGATCATTGCCATCAGTTTTGTACAACATATACGACTACAGTGATAGTCAGATTTGTTATGGAACATCTGCACGGTGTTTCAGAACACCAGCTCACGGCGTTGCTGGTCACGGAGGTGCCGGTGAGCGAACGATCGTCGGAGCACGGAAGAGACGTTCTACGCACTGTGGAACGTCTCTTTCGACAGTGCAGTCGGTCGTGAAACCGCCGTCGGCTCCCGGGAGCGTTACATCCATAGTATTGTAACTAATGGCGGGTACCGAATCCCGGAATCGCGGTTAGGAGCCGTGGCTGCCCCGTCTCGAAGCGGTCGAGTAGGATGCCGGGTCCCTCTCTCCGTATCGTTCGAGGTAGCAACTATGAATTCTATATCCAGTAGAATCGGCCGTGCCCGTCGCAACTGGTGGGCAGATACTGTCACGTCGGAACGGACCCTCACCAGCGACTGACCACTGACTCGAGTTGGTCCCGACTGCCCTTGATTCCATCATACGTGGATTTATGTACATCGGTGACAACGGCTTGCCAATGCCCGACGAGAGTCAGTTGCTGACGACGACCGACACGTCGTTAGCGGTTATCGAAACCATCCGCGAATTGGACGGTGCGACACCGGCGGCGCTTGCGGCGTCGCTCGACCTGTCCGAAAGCGCCGTCTACAAACACCTGTTTACGCTCTCGAAGCACGGCTACGTCGTTTCCAGCGGCGACGAGTATCAACTCGGGGCTCGGCTCTACCATCTCGGAATGTACGTCCGGAACCGCAGCAAGGTCTACGAACTGGCCGGGCAGTACGTCATCGAACTCGCGGACCGGTCGAACGAAGAATCCGACTTCGGGATCGAGGAAAACGGTCGCATCGTGACGTTGTTCGACTCCGTCGGGAGTTCGGCGAACCCGAGTTCGCGACTGAACAACTACGAGTACATGCACACCACGGCGATCGGCAAGTCGATACTCGCCCGCTTGCCCGCGTCCCGCATCGACCGAATCGTCGATCGGTGGGGGCTTCCGCAGATCACCGAGCAAAGCATTACGTCTCGAGGCGACCTCGACGACGAACTGGCCCGGGTTCGAGAGCGCGGCTACGCGGTCAACGACCAGGAATCGATCCGCGGGAAACGCGTTGCCGGCTGCCTCGCCGAGGCCCCGTCCGGAACCGTCATCGGCGGATTCACCGTCTCCGGTCCTGCCTACAGGATCGAAGACACCGATCTCCACCAGGAGTTCCCCGACATCCTCCACCGGGTCGTTCCCGAGTTCGAGGCGGCACTCGAGTCACAGGGCCTCGTCTGATCGGGATCCGAGCGAGCGAACAATTTCGTTCCGATGACGGAAGAATACACCACACTTCCGTGCGCTGCGTCCATCTAGTTGAACATCACGCAGAAAAGCCTCGGTCACATATCCATACGGACGCTTTTGCACCCATCATCCAAAAGGTTAAAATAGGACCTACATCACGTTAGCAAGTGTATGTCATACCAAGCGTTACCGTTCGCAGCGCTGTCATTAGCACCGCCAGTACTCGCGATCGCGCTCGCGATGTATACGCGACAGGTGCTCGTGTCGCTGTTCGCCGGCGTCTGGATCGGGGCACTGATGATCGCCGACTGGAACCCGATCGCGGCAACGGCGCTCTCGATGGATTGGATCGTCGAAGTCGTTCGGTCCCCGTTCGATACGAAGTTCCTCGTGCTGATCATGTTCATGGGCGCAGGTGCCGCGTTCATCTACAAATCCGGCGGCATCCTGGCGCTACAGAACTGGATCGGGGGCCGGGTCAATACGGCCCGCGATTCACAGATCCTGACGTGGCTCATCGGGATCTTCATCTTTTTCGATTCCTACACGAGTACCATCGTGACGGGGAACGCGACCCGTGAACTGTCCGAGAATAACCATACGTCTCGGGAGATGCACGCGTACGTCCTGGACTCGACGACGTCGCCTGTCACGACGTTCGGACCGGTGTCGAACTGGATCGGATATCAGGTATCGATGATCATCGTCGGGTTCGAAGCCGCGCGGTTCACGGCCGAGGAAGTCGGTATTACCGCGTTCGGGCTTTTCCTGCAGAGTATCCCGTGGAACATCTACTGTTTTCTGGCCTTCTTCATGGTCGGGTTCATCTCGATCACGCAGCGGTTCTACGGACCGATGCTCGACGCCGAATGGCGGTCGCGAAAGGAGAAGAAAACCCTTCGGGACGACGCGACGCCACTGTCCGATATCTCGACGGACATCGGCGAGCCAAGCGAACGGAACCCGTCGCTGTTCAATTTCTTCGCCCCGATTCTGACGTTGCTGGTCGTCGGTATCGTCTCCCTGTGGTGGCTCGGCGGCGGTCATCAGCCGGGCGTCGACGTTGCGACCGCGTTTCAGGAAACCGACGTTGCGCTCGCACTCCTGTACGGTTCGTTCGCGTTCATGGCCGTCGGAATGCTCGGTGCCCTCGGCTTCGGCACGATGGATATCGAGGAAGCGAGTGACACCGTAATCAACGGATTCAAAACGATGATGATCGCGACTGCGATCATCGTTCTCGCCTGGAGTATCGGACACGCCGCCGAACAGGTCGGGACCGCCGAATACATCGTCGACGTGATGGTCGGCAGCGGTATTCCCGGGTCGTTCCTGCCGCTTCTCATCTTCCTCGCCGCGATGTTCATCGCGTTCACGACGGGCACCTCCTGGGGGACGATGGCGATCCTGACGCCGCTTGCGATTCCACTCGGGTACGAACTCGTCGGCCTCTCGATCCTGCCGGTTCTCATGGGCGTCCTGTTCGGCGGTGCGATCTGGGGCGACCACGTCTCGCCGATCAGCGACACCACGGTCATGTCCTCGATCTTCGCCGGGTCGGACCACATCGATCACGTGCGGACGCAGATCCCGTTCGCGATGACCGCGGCCGGCGTCACCGTTCTGGTGTTGCTCCTGTACGCGGTCGGCATCACCTCGGCGATGGTCCTGCTCCCGTTATCGGTCGTACTCACCGCGGC
The DNA here is from genome assembly GCF_000731985.1 of Natrinema altunense. Classification (GTDB taxonomy): domain Archaea; phylum Halobacteriota; class Halobacteria; order Halobacteriales; family Natrialbaceae; genus Natrinema; species Natrinema altunense. The sequence continues at coordinate 598,401 of NZ_JNCS01000001.1, read as the reverse complement.
CGCCGTCGTCGTCTTGAACAAGTTCGATGCTCGGCGCAAGAACCTGCCGGAGGTCATGCCGACAGCCGACGCCATCGACAACGGGGAGATCGACACCGACGCGCTCGAGAACGGAACCAGATCCGACGGGGCGCGCGTAAACGGTCAGTACGACCTCCTCACGTCGATCCCCCTCGCGGCGGTCGGGATCGTTATCATCTATCTCTGCTTCGTCTTCGCGTTCGTTACTTTCGGGCTCTAACCGGTCGTCGTATCCGGTTTCGGGCCATCGGAAGGCGGCGCGTCTCGGCCGCTCTCTCTTCGTGGCGAGGGATGGCTAATCATAATCGGTATACGTATCCTGTCTATCAGTACCGGGTATGCGATCCGTACACGTCGTCGCGACTGGAGGGACGATCGCGAGTACCTCGACCGGAGCGGGTGCCGTTCCGACCGAATCGGTACAGGAATTGGCCGCTGCCTATTCCGGCGTTTTCGATCGTGTCGACGTGCGATTGGAACAGCTCACGCAGCTTCCGAGTTCCGAGCTCACCACCGACGACCTCGAGGCGATCGGAGATCGGATTCGAGCCGCCGCAGCCGACGTGGACGGCGTCGTTGTGTTTCACGGGACGGACACGATCGAAGAAACGGCCTACTATCTCGATCTCGTGCTCGACGTGGACGTACCCGTGGTTCTGACCGGGGCACAACGAACCCACGACGAGATCAGTCCCGACGGCCCGGCGAACGTACGTGGGGCGCTGGATGCGGCGGCCCACGACCACGTTCAAGACGGCGTCTACGTCTTGTTCAACGAGCAGCTGCACGCCGCGCGAGCCGTGACGAAACGACACAGTAGCAATCTCGATGCCTACGATTCGGGGGACTACGGACTCGTCGCCGAACGGACACCCGAGGGGTTCTGGTTCTACCGTCGGCCGGAGAGCCTCTCGGCAACGATCCCGGCCCGGACGATAACCGCTACCGTGGAGGTAGTGACGACATCGACGGACACCGATGGAAGCGCGATCCGGCACGCCGTCGACCGCGGCGTCGACGGGCTCGTCGTCGACGCGCTCGGGCTCGGAAACGTTCCTACCGACGTGGCGTCCGCTATCGAGTCCGCGATCGACGACGATGTCGTCGTCGTCGTCACGACCCGGTGTCGTGATGGGGTCGTGTCCCCCGTGTACGGCTCCGACGGCGGAGCCAAGGCCCTCGAGGAGGCCGGGGTCGTGTTCGGATCGGACCTCCCCGCTCACAAAGCCCGAATCAAACTCCTCGTGGCACTGTCGGCACGCGGTGACATCGACGACGTGCGAGCCCTGTTCGGGTCCGGGCAGCGCGACAGCTACGGATACGTGACGGCGGACAGTGATCCGTAAGAAAACGGGGGCCGACCTCGAGAACCGTGCGAGACCGACCAGCGAAACGGGCGAGATCACGAAGCGAACGACGTCGAACTCCCATCCCGGATCGCAGTGAGAGCACAGGGCAACGGCCACTGGCGGAGCGGTCACCGTCTCTCCGTGTCCTACTATGGAGAAGTTAGCAGTTCAGACACTACTCCATATATAGTGCAATTGTGTAAATTCTGGTTCGACTTGACTCTCGAGGAGTGTCGATATCAACCCCGTATGGAGGTCGTTAGTAGGATCTCGTAGGAGGGAGAACACAAAACAACATTCAGAATAAATTCGTATTGTTTCTTCAAAACGTCTTTCAGAGAGCCGATAATGAACATAATACGGGAATAGTTAGCCATAGAGACGCACAATAATTAGCTTTTGGACGCCACCAATATTGTTCGGATAGAACTATACTATCGTACGTGGAACGGCATACCCTCATTCAGGAGATAATTGCCGGACGCGGCGTCACGACGGGACAGTAAGACACTGACCGGATCTCGTTCCAACGTCGCGTCCTGTCCCGACACGAGACGGACGGCCGAACGGCACTGTCGTCGTCCGACCGCTCAGTCGTCCGCGCTGGGTTTGACCGCTTTCGGCCCGTCGGAATCGCCGGCACGCGGGAAGTTGTCGATCGTCGCCGATCGGAACGCCTCCTCGTCGAACTCGTACTCGCCGTCGAGGAACTCGAGCAGCGTGTGCGTGTCGCGCATGGCGTTCTTGAGACACGTCGAGGCACCCGGCGACGGCGTGATGTTGAAGATGACGTCGTCGCCGACGATCTTGGCCTCGCCCATGTCCAGGGACTTGTTCTTGGTGTCGACGATCTGCGGTCGGACGCCGCCGTACCCCTTCGCGCGTTCGATGTCCTCGAGTTCGACGCTCGGGACGACCTTCTGGACGTGGGGCAGGAACTGCTTCCGGCCGACGTTCGGGAGATCGTAGACGAGGTTCCGAAGCACGTACGGCAGGAGGATGCGATCGGAGAGGATGTTGGCGTAACTGAGGAACGCCGCCGCGTTCAGTCCGAAGACGTCGAGGAAGTCCTTTACGGTCGAGATGCGGCCGCGCTCGAGCGTCGGAACGAGTTTCGCGGTCGGTCCGAATCGCGTAATACTGCCGTCGTGGACGTCCGCGTCGCCGTGGACGGCCGCGAAGGGCAGTTTCTTCATCTGGAGGGTGTAGACCTTGCCGTTCAGGAGGTCGTCCGCGAGGAAGAAACTCCCTGCGATGGGGAGCAAGACCTTGTCCTGGCCGTAGCCGAGTTCCTTGGCCATCTGGAGGCTGTGGGAGCCAGCGGCGACGACGGTCGCGTCACAATCGAAGCGGCCGTCGGTCGTTGCGATCGTGTAGCCGTCGAGCGTCGGCGTGATGTCCTCGACTGCCGTTCCGGTGAAGACGTCGACGTTCGCCTCGGCGTTCGCCTCCTCGACGAACGATTTCGTCGTCTCGCCGTAGTCGACGACGTAGCCGTCCGGCGTCTGGAGTGCGAGCATCTCCTTCGAGGGATCGCGGCCCTCGACGACTTTCGGTTCGAGTTCGCCGATCTCCTCGCGGTCGATCGGCCGGAGTTTCGGGAAGAGGTCGCCGAAGCCCTCGTCCTCGTAGCGTTCCTCGAGTTCCGCGACTTCCTCCTCACCGACCCCCAGCACCATCTTGCTGCGCTTGGCGTGCATCTCCCGGTCGGGGTCGTGGTTCTCCAGATATCCGGCGAGGAGTTCCGCTCCCTCTTTGACCTCTTCGGCCTTCTCGAGCGTGTAGTTGGTCTCGATGTCCCCGAAGTGGAGGGTCTGAGAGTTGTTCGTGTGGTGGGAGTTGATCGCTGCGATCTCGGATTCCTTCTCGATCAGGGCGATCGAATCGATATCAGTGAACTTTGCGGTCGTGTACAGAAGCGACGCACCACTGATACCGCCGCCGACGATTACTAAGTCGTATTTACCAGACATTATTGGATCGTGTGGGCCGGTATATCAACCGCTCGACTCCAGACCTATAACTCATATTTTTTCGATCGATCTGTCGACGTTCGACGAATACCCTATCGACGACTGCAGGCTCGCGAGTGGGTGACCTTCATCGACAAGCGATTCGCTGCCGACATCACGGCTGTTCGTACTTGTATTGCTCCTTTGGGACTCGTCACCACCTCGTCGTTTCCGCTCTCGGATCCGTCTCACGCCCCGATTCCTGCCTCGTCACCGGGCGATCGATTTCGACATTCGACGTACTGGGAAGCGCATTCGGCTCGAGTCGGAGAGCGAAAACCCCTTTGGAAACTGTGATCTCTCGGTGGGATCCCGCTGAAACAGATATAAACGCTATTAGAGTTGTATAATGGGCCGAGACACTGCGGGTGGAGTCGACTAGCCTTTAGGTGCGCACCGTGAATACCGCACGTGAATTCTAACGAGGTCCGTCGCCAATGGGCAGAGCGGACCGGTGCGTACTCACCGGAATATTACGCCCACTACGGCCCCGACAAGCGCAGCGAGGCGGTCCGCAGTCGACTCGAGCGGTTCGTCGGCCGAGACGCGGCCGTCCTCGAACTCGGCTGTAGTTCGGGCCGTCACCTCGCACACCTCCACGATCACGGCTTCGAAGACCTGCACGGAATCGACGTCAACGACGACGCGTTCGACGTGATGGCGGAGACCTACCCCGACCTCGCTGCCGATGGGACGTTTTATCACGACACGATCGAAGCCGTCGTCGGCGATTTCGCGGACGACCGCTTCGACGCCGTCTACTCCGTGGAAACGCTCCAGCACCTCCACCCCGACGCCGAGTGGGTCCTCGAAGAACTGACTCGGATCACCGCCGACCTTCTCGTTACCGTCGAGAACGAAGGCGAGAGCGATCAGTCGCAGTCGGCCGAGCCGGACGTGAGCTACGTCAACGACGACTTCCCGCTGTACCACCGCAATTGGAACCGCGTGTTTACCGAGTTAGGGCTCCGCGAGGTCGACGCCGAGTCGGGGACACGGGATACCGTCCGCGCGTTCCGGCGGTCACGGGACTAGGCCGTCCGCTGTGCGTCTCGCGGCCGCCGTTGGCCCGAGTCCGACCCGAACTGATTACTCTGCTTCCGAACTCGAGGGACGCGATTCCGCTCGTCCGTCGCGGTCCGAATCAGCATCCGTCTCGGCCGATTCGCCGTCGGTCGAGCCGTCGACTGCCTCGCTGACGGTCTTCTCGACTTCCTCACTGACGGTATCGCTGACGGTTTCCTCGACCTCCTTGCTGACCGTGTCAGTAACGGTTTCTTCGACCGTCTTGGTCACGTCCTCGCTGACCGTCTCCCCGACTCGTTCGGCTACGTCGTCGACCTCTTTGCTGACCGTATCGCTGACGGTTTCTTCGACTTCTTTGCTCACTGTATCGCTAACCGTCTCCTCGACCTCTTTGCTGACCGTGTCGCTGACGGTTTCTTCGACCTCTTTACTCACTGTATCGCTAACCGTTTCCTCGACTTCTTTGCTAACCGTACCGCTGACGGTTTCTTCGACCTCTTTACTCACTGTATCGCTAACCGTTTCCTCGACTTCTTTGCCCACTGTATCGCTGACGGTTTCTTCGACTTCCTTGCTAACCGTGTCGCTAACCGTCTCTTCGACGCGTTCGGCGACTTCGGTGGTCATCCAATCGGGATCGAACCGGGCCATCTTCCACGCGACGTGGATGACGTAGGAGGCCAACACGCCGAGTCCGAACGCGATGCCGATTCCGGTCCCCGCTGCAACGATAAGCGCGACCGCAGCGAAGATCATGATCCCGTAGGCGAGGTCGACCGCAAAGTCGACGCGAGTCGGGTTCATCGGGCGGGCCTCTCGAGCAAACTAGCATCCTCCGTTTCCGAGTGCATGACCGCCTAGAAGGGACCCATCGGAAAATACCCGTCTACTCGAGTCCGCGCTCGCCGACTGCCACTCGGAGTGACGATCACCGCCACCGGTGACGCCGGGCTTTCATCGGATCGGGTGCTCGGCCGCCGACAAGAGTCCGGGTCGGAACCCCCGAGACCGACGCCGACCGCAAGTGGTGGTACGGACTGCGCGCCGTCGAACCGGCCGGTCTCACTGATCGAAGTTAACTCATCCGCGCCAGCAACAGTTTCGACTACAGCGCCCGCTGGCTCGAATGCACGGGTTGAAAGCACGGTCGTTCGTTTGGGCTTCGTTACTGGAACTGATGCTCTTAGACGAGAGACAGTGTCTCTAGTAACAACCGAAACGACCTTGACACTGCTCGGACAGCTATGATCAAGTGTGTCGTGACGGTCAGTGGTACCGTAGTTAGGCCGACTCGAAGAGATCAGATATCTATTCAGTTCTCAGCCACAGCGACGACACGGACGAAACGCTCTGAAATCGTCCGTCGAGCACGTGGTGCGTTATCGTACACAAACGAGCGTTCGGAAAGACAGAACAGTAAGAAGCGGACAGTAATACCGATGCAACCACTGATGTACGAGTATGACCGAACTTGCGAGATATAAATATCAGGAAGCAGAATACTTCTTGAACCGTCTCCGTCAGGCGGACAACGAGGATCACGTCCGATATAATTTAGATGCCTTCTTGGCGGCTGCTCGGGCCGTCACCGAGACACTGGAATTGGATATCGACAAACGGGCTTCCGAAACGTCCGACGAGACACATTGGAACCACGAACTGGCCAGATTCATGCGACACAAGCGGAATTTCGTGATTCACGACCGCCCGTCATTGGTGAAACGAGAAGTCGTGAATCTAAACGAGGACGAGGCTGGCATTATCGTTCGAACGTCTCCGAACCGGTCATCGATTACCTCCGGGCCTCAGGTTTCGACCAACCGCGTACAAGAACCGGCCGAGGGTGCGATCAGCGGCGAATCGGCCCTTCCCGAGGAGGGAGAGACCCACTCAGCTGTGGAGAAGCCGACGGATGAAATGACCCGATACTATTTCGTCGATTTCGAAGATACAGGTGGGAACCTACACGAAGTCCCCGATGAATATACTGAGATGCCTATTCCGGATGTTTGTGAGGCATATCTCGAGTTACTGAACTCGGTCTTGGAGAAGTGGGCGGAACTCACCAATTGAGTTCCCTCGTAGCCTTCCAACGGGCTCGAGGGTTCCTCGCGTTTTTTTTATCGGTCGAAAATCGGCCTCGGCACTCATACAGTGCCGAAGTATCACCAAACGAATAAAAGGTTTTGAGCCGGTTATAGAGATACGGCGGTGTGGAGGCGATGAATTATGACGGACAATGACGAGTACGTGAAACTTTCTGAAGACCGGTGCGCGGTGAAAATCTACCCCGAAAACGAGGTCGCGGAGCAGTGGAGAGAAGAAGCAGATGACCAGGATATCTCCCTGTCCCGCTACCTCCAGAACCTAATCAACGAAGCACGGTCCTACAGGGAATATGGATTGGTGCAGCCTGACGGCAGTCAGTCACGGGTTCAGGAACTTGAGGAAGAAGTCGAACAGCTTCAGCGTCGATTGGAGGAGAAGGAGTCAGAGTCGACGGAGGCTGTCAGCTTTGATCCAGAGACTTTGAAGCAGGAGGTATTGACAGATCAGTACCAGTCCCTGGAGGAGATTATCCAGAGGATCGTGGAGTCTGGGATTTTGAACGATGTCCTGTTGGGTCCGGTGGAGAACCAGTTGTACTTCCTGGCGGCTCAGGATAAGGTGCAGTACGAGCGTGGCTGGGGTTGGAAACTCGCTGAGGAAGAGTCCGGGGGTGTTGCTTAGAATGGCGTCGAAGAAGTATGATGTCTTGCTGGATGCTGATGAGTGGGAGCGGAGAGTCTTCGAGAACAAGCACAAGTGCATCAACGATTGGCTTCGCAGCAAGGATTCTACGAACAAGTCCAGTTCGCGTCGAACCTTGAATTCGTATAGTAGGACTGCGGCCAGGTTCTTCCACGAGTTCTTCCCTGAGGTGCATCCCTCTGATGTAACGGTCGGTGACGTCGAGGAGTACGTCCTGGATCTGAATGATAGGGATGTGGCGCAGAATACGAAGCGGCGGTACATCGAGTCGTTGTCCGCGTTCTATACTTGGGCGATGAAGCGGCCACGGTTCGAGGATATCACTGGTAATCCTGCGGCTGTAGTGTTGGAGGAGATCCCGAAGAAGAAGCGTCCTCGTCCGGAGACCGCGACCTGGGAGAACGGCAGGGAAATCATCCGGAATATCCCGGATCCACGGGATAAGGCGGCGGCTATCTTGATGGCGAAGACGGGTGCCCGGGTCCGTGAGGTCTTGACGGTGAAGGAGAGTGACTTGATGCTGGAAGATGGTTTTATCCGGTTTACGGACAGGAAGGGTGGTCACGAGACGGTGAATCCGTTGGATGATGAAAGCATTCAGGCGATTCGCCGGTTGCAGGCGATTTCCTCGGATGAGTCGGAGTACCTGTTTACAGGTATTCACGGTGGCCGGGTGAAGCGTGAGCGGATTCGCCGGGAAATTCGTCGAGCAGCTGTGAAGGCAGGTGTGATGGAAACGGAGGATGAGGACCGGTGGCACCACAAATTCACGCCGCACTACTACAGGACGATCTTCACCAGTTTGATGCGGAATAACGGGATGCCGGACCACTTCACCCGGTACCTGCGGGGTGACGGTGACCGCGAAGTGATGGACTTGTATACGAAGATTCCTCGGGATCAGGTGAGAGAGGAGTATATTGAGATAATCAAACCCTTGAATCTGTACGGCAGGGCGGATGGAGGTGAGAATCGCTAATCGCTGGACACGATGTGAAGCCGGTGAAGGATCAGACAGGGGATTCGATTGGTGCTGCTGTCTGGCTTTCTCCGGATGAAGTGGAGGAGTTACTGGAGTCTGGTTCGGTGGAAATCACTCTTGACCAGGGGTGATTCCATCCTCCATTTTTCTTTTCGCACACGGAGGGTGTTCACCGTACACCGAACTTATTTAAAATGTCTTACACAATTCGTGGTTGAAGAGGTGTACTTGTCATAATGGATACGCAGAAAGTACTGGTAGAAGCATCTGAACCCGCCGAATCGGGAGAAAACCGAGAGGAGTCAAGTCTTGGTCCTGAGGAGAGAGCTGTCAACCGGTACAAGCGACAAGCTGGTGAAGCAGATAACCAGGACATCTACTTCGGAAAGTGATCAAGTAGTGAAATCTGTACTCGCTTTAGTAGCGATTCTATTGATATTGTTAGCGCCTATAGCGCAGGTACGAGCTGAGGAAGGTTCTGGGGCTATGATGGAATGGTCCGGAGTTTCTACACTGGGCGCAGTAACTAAGCTGGGTGAGACAGGTGGCATAACTGAATCCGGATATCACGTCCAGTTCAGAGATCTGTGTTCAAAATCAGATACAGAATGTTATCTAAGTGTGGCCGGAGTTCCTCTCTGGCTTCCTTATTAGAGGGTGAGAGAAAGTGAAAATTGATACAGAGCTAATTTATCGGTTAGTGGTTGTTGCTGGAATGGCCTTCGCCTTAGGTGTGTTAACTGGAGATGAGTTAGCTTGGGAAACGCAGGCTATGGAGGAGTTCTGCAAGTACCAGAACGAGTCTTGGAAATACTCTACTTTCTCCTATGGGACTGACGGGTACCTCCAAGTAACCTGTGAGAGACCGGATGGTGTGACCGTATTTTACAGTCAATATGTAGAACCTGAAACGCCGTATGCTAATACATCAACTGGAGGTGAGAGTCGGTAGTGGTTGACTGGTTTAAGTGGAAGACGATTGGAATCGGCGGTGTAGGAATTGGTCTGGTTCTCACAGGCATTCAGCTGGGGCTTCTGGTAATCCTCCAGTTCTTTGACTGGAGCACTATCCCGGCCCTGAGTGATGGGCAGATGCTTATCGTTTTCATCGCCGGACTCCTATTTGTATATCTGGGCGTGTTTTTGCACAGAGTAGCTGATGAGAGGCTGGAGAAGAGAATACAGGAACTCCGAGAAGAAAACAGGGGTGAAAGCCGGTAGTGGATCTGGATGAAGCCTTCATGTACTGGTTTGGTGTATTTGCGGCTTCTCTTTTCGTAGCAATTGTCCCGCTATATCTTTACACAGTATTTACTGACTTCCCCCGGTTCTCCACGATGGTTCTGGTTGTTGTAGTTGTACCTCCTTTGCTCATGTATGCTGCATCAAATTGGTTCGAGTCAGATGGAGGTGAGAACCGGTAGTGTTGCTTGAGGATGTTCAGGAGGAGTGGGAGGACGCGTATTTTGAAATCCTTGATACTCTCTATGAGGAGGCTACGCCGGGTCTGGATTGCCAGACAGGTGAGAAGGCCCCTTTCTAATCTTTGATTAGGTAGTGGGATGAATCACCACCGCATATAAAAAAGTTGTAACTTATTGTTTCGTTATGAGTGTGACCAAGAGAGTCACTGATGAGGCAGAAGAGTATGTCAGTGACAACAAGAAAAAACACGAAACCTGGATGGAAGCACTCGACCGACTACTCGGACTCACAGAAGAACCGATGACAGAAGAACGGGTCCGGGAAATCACACGGGATGAAATCCAGAAAATGCAGCACAGGTGAATACTGAATTAACCGAAGCAGAAAATACCGGCTCTACCCCTCAGAAGAGGACGAAGAGGAACTGGAGAAGCACCTGGAACTGTGCCGCCAAACCTACAACCACTTCCTCGAACAACTCAACGAAGCCAGCGAAATCCCATCAAAATACGAGATGCACAATCGGCTACCAGAACTCAAAGACGAGTGGCAGGAACTCAAGCAAGTCCACAGCAAGGTCTTACAACGAGTAGTCACACAGCTCTATGACAACCTAAAATCTCTTTCCGAGCAGAAAAAGAACGGGTACAAAGTTGGTAAACTACGATACAAGGGCAAGGGATGGTTCAAAACCATTGAATACAACCAGTCCGGTTTCCAGGTCAAAGAAACAGATACCAGGTTAGATCTTCTCCAGCTCTCCAAGATCGGGAAAATCCCAATCCGACTACACCGGGAAATCAGGGGAGAGGTCAAAGGCATCATCGTCAAGAAAGACAGTGCTGGTGACTGGTTTGCTATTTTTCAAACAGAGCACGATGAGCCAAATATTTCTGTAACTGATAGTGATTCGGAGAAATCGGTTGTTGGAATTGATCTTGGTATAACTCACTTTGCAGTTGACAGTGACGGCAACCGTATTGAACACCCGAAGAACGTAGAGAAAGCAGAGGAGCGATTGCAGAAAGAGCAGAGAAACCTGAGCAGGAAAGAGAAAGGCAGTAACAACTACGAGAAGCAACGAAAGGAACTGGCTAGAGTTCATAAGCGGGTGAAGAACCGTCGTACCGATTTCCTGCATAAGCTCTCTACTGCATACGTCAACAAGTACGATATAATAGCTGTAGAGGATTTAAACGTCAGCGACATGGTGCAGGGACAGAAGAACAGTAAGAATACGATGGACTCTGCGTGGAGGACGTTTATCCAGATGCTTCTGTACAAGGCTGAGAGCGCCGGTACAGAAGTCATCCTGGTAGACCCCAAAGACACCACTAAAGAGTGCTCCAAGTGCGCAGTCAAGACAGATAAAAAACTGTGGCAAAGGAAGCATAGTTGCCCATCGTGCGGTTATGAAACAGATAGGGACTTCAATGCCGCAAGGAACATCCTTAGAAAAGGGATTGAAGAGTCAGAGATTGTAGGCAAGGGACAGGCCGAAGTTACGCCTGCGGACACTGGTACCGCTGCGGACACAAAGAACTCAGAATCTTTCTGTGATGTGTCTGCAAGTACCGTGGTCGAAACAGGAAGCCCCCTTCCACCTCGAAGCATAGCGGAGAGATGGTGGCGGGTAGTTCACAGTGAGTTGGATCCAGGTGACGCAGTCACAGATAGTCCTCCAACTTACCTTAGGCATTATCTGGATGCTGATAGGCAGGAAGAGTTGATTGAGGAGGTTCTCGACGATTACAGTATCCCGGAGGATTTGTACTTTGATGCGAAGAAGGCGGTGTTTCTGAGTAAGGGTCCTTCTGCCAGTTTGGAGACCGTGGACCGTGCCCGGGAGGAAGCAGATCTCGAACCGGTTTCAGAAATGCTCGACGAGGGTGGTGCCTGAATCGAAATCTACGACGCTGAAGTTGATTGGAAGGAGGATGTTGCGAATGATCCTCGGCTTCATTTGACTGCTGAGGATATCCCTACTATCGATGAGCTCCAGTATGAAGGCTCAGTAGAAGAGGGTCTTTGGTACGCGGAAAGCGACGACGGTTTTGTCTCCTACTTTGCCTGGGATGGTGGTCAGCAGGACGGGTACAGTGGCCGTCACTTCGATATCACGACGGTTGACGGTGAGGATGTGACGTTGAAGGGTCCATGGAGCAGCCGTGCAGGAGTGTTTAACAAACGCGGGTATGGTCCCGTGATGGATGTCCGGTACAACAGTACCAGAGCGGGTGCGATCACGGTTGATGCAGCTGAGGAAGCTGTCGACGAGTACCTGGAGGACGTCGAACTGGAGAGAACGGTGAAGTTCAGCAACGATGAGCCGTACTGGGTACCGACCCGAGTAGAAGGGTGATTCACGATAGAACTGGAATATGATCCTGACCGGAATGCGCCGGCTGGTGGTACGATAATCCTTGACCAGCAGTATCAGTGGCCGGAAGAGTTCGACATAGATACGATGCAGAAGATCGTTGTTGACCAGGCTGAGGATTACGGCCACACGGTCAGGGACAGCACGGATCCGTACTTTTCGATAGAGACTGGTGGTGACCTGAGGTATGACCTGCTGTATACTCGGCCAGAGGAGGGTGTGAAGGCTGTTGCTGAGTACGATGTCGACGTTGGTGAGGTCGTGGATTTTCAGAAGATCGATGAGATTGTCGAGGACAGTATGTGAGGGGTTCGGGTCAGTACTCTTGTGTCGGGTATAGAGGGCAGTTGCTACAGTCTTCGGGTGCTTCGGTTTTGGAGTATCGTGGTTCTGTGCAGCCGATTACTTTCGGGGATCCGTCGTCGTGGGTTTCCAGGACTTCCTGTGTGCAGATGGTGTCGTCTTTCAGGTGGCAGGGAGTGATGTTCTCCCCGGTTTCTTTGACTCTGATGACGGCGTCCTGGGACTGAACGAAGCTGACCTTTCTTTGTTCAGAGAATTGGTTCCATTCTTCTTTACTGATTCTCCGGTGTTCCAGGTTTTCGTCGCTGGTCATCTGTTGAGGAGGTTGCGGATTTTTTCAGCGACTTCTTCCCATTTCTCGGTGTGGATTTTTCTCTCGAGTTTCTTGTCGTCGACGAGGTCTTCGTCTTCTACACCGCTTAGCTGGGCTTGGTAGTCTTCCTCCAGTCTGGTTTCTGCTTCTTCGAGTTCTTCGAGCGCTTCCAGTACATCGTCTTCGTTGTCTTCGAGTTGTTTGATGAGGTGTTCTCCCAGGGGTGTCAGGTCGTATGTCTTGCCGGAGTCGGTGGGGCGGTAGATGAGTTCGGCGTCGAGCAGCATTTCGATGTGGTCTTGGAGAGCTCCGCGTGTGATGCTGAGGAAGTCGCTGATCTGGTTGAGGGATGCGTCTTCGCTTAGGCCGTAGAGTATGGCGAGACGGGCTTCGTGGGAGAGTCCTTTGTATATTCCTGCCAGGTCTTCGAGTTCGTCTTCTGAACGCGATTCAAACCCCATTAGCCGTATCGTCCGTCCGACGCGCCTTAATACATTTGCGAAGAAGCCTGTGACGGTTATCTCTCTTTTTTGGTTTATACCTAAATTTGGATAAGCCTTAACTTCTTGGATGTCCGTAGGTTGAGGTGGAGAGGTTGAGACACAGGTATGGTTCAAATGGCAATCGGATCGGCTGTCCTGGGAGGGCTCGCAGGAGTCCTGTTCCTGGTCGCGGTGTATGGAACGGCGACAGGCCGGGTTGCTGTTACCGCGGTGACCGGGATCGGTTTCGCAGGGGTAGCAGCGATGGTGATCGAGTCAGGGATCCGTGGAGAGTTGCTGTTGCTCTTGATGGGTTCGGCGTTCGCAGTTTTCACTGCGGGTGTCGTCCTGTTCGAGCCTGTTCCGGACAGCACCAGTCAAGCAACCCAGAGCAGAGACGGTGAGGACGAAGAGGAGGAGACTGGTGAGGAGTATCGTGAGATCACTACGCCGCAACTGTAAGAAAAAAGGGCTATGACACTGTTTCAGCTACGTCCCGATGTCCGTAGACTGGTGGGCCTGGAGAAGAATCAGGAACAGCAAGATGAACAGGAAGAAGATTCCGAGGTCCTTGATTCAGGATACAGTCACGAGGAGATCCGTGGCGATGTTGAGGAGCGGGAGGAGTTCCTGAGTCATTTGGACAAGGAGATTGAGAAGGCGGAGCGGAAGGCGAAGTTGCATTTCCGTGAGGCTTTGCAGTCGGAGGGTGCTGAGAAGCGTAGGCACTATCGGAAGGCTAACGGCTACAAGACGTACCGTGACCAGTTCCAGGAGATCTCGGAGCAGGTTGCGAACGGTCAGGAAACCTTGGCTGTGATGGATGTGGAGGCGGTCAAGGAGAAACTGGCTAAACGGGTTGAGGATCTCGGGTTCGATATCGATGTGACCGAGATGCCTGTCGACGACGTCTCCTCTTCCATCGAGGACAACAGCTTCGAGAACAGGGAGCGGGAGAAGGTCAGGGATCAGTTGCAGCGGAGTCAGCAGGTGGCAGGCGATACCGAACCGCCGTACCAGGAGCTGATGGATGAAGGGGATACGATGGAGGCGGAGCAGATTCAGCAGGAAGTCGATGAGCTCGCCGGCGGTGACCAAGGTAATCGGGATGATGAGTTGGATGAACAGATCCGGCAGGACCTGGAAGACCTGTAATCCTCAGGGTGGTTGTTTTTGCTTGAATCTGAGTATGAGTCACGGGCGAAAGATCTCCGTGACCGAGCCAGTGAGGTAGAGGACCAGGAGGAGGCTTCGCGCCTGTTCAAGCGGAGTAGTTCCCTGTACCGTAAGGCTGCGGAGAAGACGGGTAACAGGGAGAAGGCTTCTGCGTTGAACCAGTTGGCAGAACAGTTGGAGCGGGAAGCTGACAAGGCATTACAGACGGAATCTGTTCCTGTACAGGAGACCGGTTCTTCGTATTTCTCGAGTCCGCCGGATGTGGATTTCTCGGATGTCGGTGGGATGGAGGATTTGAAGAGTCAGCTGCGGGATCAGGTGGTCACTCAGTTTCAGGAGACGGAGTATCGGGGTGCCTTGGGTGTCTCTCCTACGAACGGGATTTTGCTTTATGGTCCGCCTGGTACGGGGAAGACGCTTGTCTCGAAGGCGGTGTGTGGTGAGCTTGGGTATCCGTGGGCGGAGGTGGATACGGCTGACTTGGTGTCGAAGTATGTCGGTGAGTCGGCGGAGCAGGCCCAGCGATTGTTCCAGGAGGCGTTGGAAATACAGCCGTGCGTGGTGTTCTTGGATGAGATTGATGCGGTGGCCGGTCACCGTGGGCAGGGTGTGAAGACGGATTCGGAGCGGCAGCGGGTGAATCAGTTGCTTCAGTCCTTGGACCGGGTTCAGGGGGAGGATATCTTGGTGGTTGCGGCGACGAATCTGTTGGAGGAGGTTGATTCTGCGATCCGTAGATCCGGGCGTTTTGACGAGGAGATCCAAGTGGGGCTTCCTGATGAAGATGCTCGGCGGAAGATATTGAAAGTGCATCTCCGGGATAGGGAGCACCGTGTTCGAGGAGAGGAATTGCAGGAGGTGGCTGAGACGACGGACGGGTTTTCGGGCAGTGACTTGGAGTCCTGTGTTGAGAGCGCGGCTCAACAGGCTCACATCGAGTCGATTGAGGACGATCGTTTGCAGCCGATCAAGTTCCAGCACTTACAGAATGCAGTCCGTGACTTTTCCAGAGAGGAGGAGTCGTGAAGTTGGCGAGTTCTGTTTTTCAAGCTTGCTGAGAAGCTGTTGTGTAGGGTGATTCCGGGTAGAGAGGTACGATTTACAGGATGCTCAGCAGCTTCAGTACTGCGCCAGCACCGGTCGTATCCCTTTTGCTATAGAGGCGTTTGAGGCTGGTTTTCTTCCAGGGAATCGTGAGGACAGCAGCTACCAGTTGACTGAGGAACACACGAATGTAGATATCCCGGAGGGCTTCATCGACAACGATTACGAGAACCCGGACCTGGATAGATTTCTTCAGGAGTTCCAGGAAAGAGAGCCGCAGGTGGCGGTGATCGGTGACGCCTACACCAGGGAAGAGGCGGAGAAGTACCAGGAAACGATTGACGACCTCGCTGAGGAGTACCCGTACCGGCGTTTCGTCGTTGCGCCGAAGTGTGGGGAGGCTTTCGAGGCTCTGAATCCCGATACTACGACTCTGGGTTATGCTAATGGGAAGAGTGAGGTTCAGGCAGAGGACCTGGGACCGGTGAAGTTCCGTGGATGGGATGTCCACATACTGGGTGGAAACCCGAGGGATGCTTATGACGCTATTCAGGATTTGACTCAGCCGACTCTGGATGATCGAGAGCCAGCTAATGTGGTCGGATACGACTGGAACGGGCCTTTGAGGATGGCGTACTGGGAGTACTGGACTCCGGACGGGTGGAAGGATAACGCAGAGATGACTCCGAGGGAAACCGCCCGGAGATCTTACGAGGAGATCAAGGATTTTCTGAAGGAGAAGGGTGTGTGGCCGGAGATTGAGCCTGTCGAGTTGTATGGTGAGCCTGTGGAGGAGCCGGATGAGTTCATCTGGATGGATAGGGGTGGTGACCCGATTAGTACGCAGGAGGAGTTGGAGGAGGCGTATATCGGGGAGTATGAGGAACGGGGTAAGGTTGCGTTCCAGTCTGAAGTTGAGAAGAAGTTTACCGAGTATCGGGAGGGTTGGAGGCCGGTGTAGCCGCAAGATTTAGGGATTTCCCTAAATTAGGGATTGGTATGACTCGGCCACCGAGGAGTTTGATGAAGCAGTTGGCGGAGGTTCAGTTGTTTCTCAAGGAGGGGCGGTTTGTTGATGCGAAGGAGGAGTTGCGGACGGTCAAGCACTGTGCCAGGAATGTGAGCGAGTCGAACAAGTATTGGGATAACTTGGAGCAGGGCGCTGATTACATCGTCAACTGGATTAACGAGCAGCTTCGTGAGGGCAGACAAGACGGTTTGACTGAGGAAGAGGACGAACTGTTTCGGGATGATATCGGCCTGTTGGCGGCCGGTCTCAAGCCGAAATATTTCATCGCTGAAGAAAGCGAACTGCGGGACGAGTCTTCTGGTCGGGATGGTGAGTTGGCGGAGGCGACTGAGGCGGTGAAGCAGGACCAGATAGATTTCCTTGAGGAAGAGGTTCGCAGGTCAGAGGAGCACTTGATGGAGTTAAAACAGGAGCTGAATGAGCTAAAGGACGAGTAAGCGGTGGACACTTTGGCTGGCATCAGGTTCTTTCTGGAGTCGGTGGTTTCGGTTGTTTTGCGGCCTCCACGGTGTCCTACATAGATATAAAAAAGTTAGATGTCCGGTATTGCATAGGGTGGTATCCTTTTGACAGGACAAGACGAACAGAACCACGAAAACTGCGAAAAAGTCGAGTTTGGAAGTATTTCGGTGAATCTCTCTTATTCAGAGATTGATGAGAAGTTAACCTCTCCGTCCGATGTGAAAAGTCGTTACAACCACTTGAAGGAGAAGCCGAAGGAGTATTTTTACGCGGTGTTCCTTCGGGCCGATAATTCTGTTATCGGTGATAAACTGATTGGTGCGGGCGACCCGTCGAATGTCGCAACAGATATCGGCGATATCGTTAGGACGGCATCCGTGACGAACGCCCAAGCGGTGATTCTGGTCCATAATCATCCAAGCCTGAAGTCTGGAGCAACAGAGGCGGATGTAGAGGTCACAAAGGAGGTTGAAGAGGTTTTACAGTTATTGGGTATTGACCTGCTGGACCACTTAATTATCGCCGAACCGGTCTACAGTATGAAACAGCACGGAGATCTCTGACTCTGTGCTGTATCTCCTCTCTTCTCTTCTTATCGGGTAGTATAATATAGTCGCTGGGGGTTCTGGGGCCTGGTGTATCCCTGTTTTCTAACCCTGATTTCTCTGTGAAGCCCTGATAGAAGCCTGTTGGATGAGCCTGCTGGTTGCGTCGTTTACGGGGCGGGGCCTGTTGGAAGCCTCTGGCAACACCCTACCTACCACCTAATATAAAAAAGTTAGTTTACACTATGTAATGTAAGGTGGTTCAGATTACAGGACAGACCACACAGACAAAGGGTAGCGACCGCACCGCTTCAAATCAACTCACAGATTTTGAACAGAAAATCGTAGACCGTATCCGGGAAATCAAGAACTCGGAATACGCAGAGAAACAAGCCGAGTGGCTGAAAGAATCTGCTGGAGATTTCCACGAAATAACGGCAAGAGAAGACATAGAAGAAACTGAGGAGAACATCCAGAAGATAGCCGAGAAGACGGTCGAAGAGATGGAAAGACCGGAATATGGATTAGAGGGTGAAATCTCTCAGTGAAAGCTGTCAAGGAAATTCTGGCAGCTGAAGGCACTTCTGTTGAGGATATGGACCTCAACGAGTCTTACAGCTACGACGGAGGGGATATCTATAACGACCTGACGATTGAGAAGGTCTACGAGGATGTCCTCAGTGTAGAGCAGCACTACACTAAACGGATGGAGAGATACAGCGACCCAGAAGTCCGGTTTGATATCTCCGACCCAGAGGACTGGACGCCGATAGAATACAGTCAGGCACATCCTCCCGTCCGCACGCGAGATGAGGATGGTCTAGATCTGGATGGATTCCTCAGAACATGGAACAAGAACCTCAAACAGCAGTTCCCTGCGGAAGAAGTCGCTGGAGGTGATTCAGGTGAGTGAGCACGTTCTCTCCGGTTCTTTCCCTACCGAGGTTTTGAAGGAGTTCAGGCTGGACGAGGATGGTGAAGTTGAGCAAGAGATTACAGGGGAAAGCCACCGGCCTGAACACGTAGCGGGAAACAGGGTTGAGTGTTCCTGCGGGAAAAAGTGGAACGGGGTAAATGCTCAGAGCGAAGGCATTGAACACCTGAGGACTGCCTCAGAGATTGACGAAGTAGTAGACAGAGGTGAGAATCAGTAGTGGAATTTGACGACGAGGTTCTGGAAGGCCCTGTCCGTTACGAGGATAAGGGCCTTGCCGCCCGTCTCACCTACAACGAGGAACGGGAGAGCTACCGTGTCGAGTATAGCCCGATCTTGAAGAGTGGAGATATCGCCGAGGAGTGGGAACTGTTCGGCGGTTCGGTCGGCTACACCAGTAGTGAGTACGACGCTGAGGAGGAAGCAAGGGCGTTCTACGACGAACTTGAAAATCTGTCCAACGAGGAGATCCACGACGAGATGTCCGTAGGTGAGAACCAGTAGTGGGAGAGGCGACGATTTATTATCTGAATTGGGATGAGGAGGCTGAGGATCACGGCCCAGCCTCTGAGCTCTTCCACAAGTACGGTGTGGAGTCCGTGCTTGATGAGGATGAGATGCCGCCGTCCGAGTTCTCCGAGGAGGAGTTTGAAGAGTTCTACCGTGAGGTTGCTACGGTTGAAGGTGATTACGAGCATCCGGAGCAGCTTTGGAGAGAGTGGAACCGTGGAAGCCGCGAGGAGAGTCAGGAGTTCTACGATGCCGAGGTTAGATCTATGTCGGTCGGTGATGTCGTGGAGTTGGATGGAGACTATTATCTGGCGAAGGCGATAGGTTTCGATGAAATAGAAGTCGGAGGTGGTCAGGAGTGACCTCCTCTGATCATTCTTATCTCCGTGTCCGAATGAAGAACGATTTTCCAGAATTCACAGGTACTGATTTGGAAATCTACGGTCCGTATGAGGAGGGAGACAAGCCACGAGTTCCAGAAGACAACGCGGATATTATGGTAAATCGAGGGAACGCCGAGTATCTCGACGAGGGTGATGAGTCTTGACGGAGTATGGCTTTGCTGAGGAGGCTCGCCGTGTTGAGGAGGAGTTGGAGAGCCATCAGGAGATTGTGAATGAGCTCCGTGGCTCGCGAGAGTATCAGGAGGCGCTCTTGGAGCAGGGTTGGCACAGAGAGAATGTCGGTATCTCTGTTCAGAAGGTGTCGGACTGGAAGGAGCAGAGGAAGCAGGCGATGGATAAGCAGCATTTCGACTTCCTGCTTCGGGAGATAATTGAGGCGGAGTTGGTCTTCTGGAAGCACTTCTATGAGTTTGACCTTGACCAGGTATTCGTTACCGCTGTTTCGAGCGGCGATCTTAATACTACCAGCCATAGCCCTGAGAATATCGTGAAGACTTGGAAGTGGTTGACTGAGGAGATTGATGCGCCGGAAACCTTGGAGAGCAAGCAAGCCCGCCTGGGTGATCTCTGAAGTGGTCAGTGACGTTGAGGAGATCTTGTCCAGGTATGGATTGGATCGTGAAATGGCGATGGAGTATGTGGATGCGATTGTCCGGATGAACCAGAGTGAAGCAGCAGATGAAGTCGATGTTTCGCGGATGACGATTCAGAGATACAAGGAGAAGTTTGGGGAGATGAGGGAGAGTGAACGCGCTTTCCTCATCTCCTACTTATCTGCAGAGAAGTACAGTTCCCAGCTGAGACCAGACTCAGATTTCAGTTAGAGTCGTTCCTGAACCTGTTTCTTGAAGACGCGGAAGCTGCTCTTCAAACTCTCTACTTCTTGTTCAAGTTCCCTGATTTTCTCCACGACCTCGTCGTGGTTGAGATCTTCGAAGTCGTCGAGATCTTTCTCTGACTGGTTCAGGTACTGTTCTCCCTGGTCGGTGAGCTCTGCTTTCTTCGGGGCTTCGAAGACTTGTTTGGTGCCGTTGATTACGCGTTCCACCATTCCGTCCGGTTTCTCTACTTCGATGAGGTCCTGGTCTTCGAGTTTTTGGAAGCTGTAGTTGACTTCGGAGTTGCTGAGCGTGGTTGACGCAGTGATCTTCTGGATATCGTCTTCCCCGGTTCTGATGGATTCGAGGACGGCTGCGTCTTTGTCCCGGATGTTATCTGGGAGGTCGTTGGTCATTCTTGCAGGACGCAGGGCTGTCCGAGGGCGGTGCAGTATCCATCTTCTTCACGGTGCAGGCAGAAGTTTTCTAGATCTTCTTGGGTGTTGTCGTCGAGTTCGGGGCATTCGGCGTCGATTGTTTCGTTGTGGATTTCGAGGTCGTTGTCGGAGACTTCGATGATACGGTACTCTGCGTCTTCCAGGTCGCTGGTCTCGGTGAATTCGGTGTCGTCGGCTTGGTAGTAGTCGAAGCTGCCGTTTTCGTCTTCGTAGGTGTCTCCGCGGCGGTTGACGGGGTCGGTGATGATGTTCTCCAGTTTTTTCGCTCGGCCTTTTTCGACGACGAAGATGGTTTCCCTGTCTTCTTGGGTGGCTCTGTGGTAGTTGGTGAGGACTTTGGCGGGTTTCGACAGGGTGCTGTGTTCGGCTTCGAGGTGGGCGATGGATCCGTCGGGCAGGATGACTTTCCCGTCGGGCTTGTCTTCGCCGGTGTCCTGGTAGAGTAGGTTGACCTGGATACCCTGTCTTTCCTCCAGTTGTTTCTTTGCGTGTGCGAGGAGTTCTTTGTGGGCGTCTCCTCCGGCGTTGTTGCCTTTGCCGAGGCTCTGGGAGACTTGGGCCGTGGCTCCGCCGGGGTCGCTGGTGATGGCTTGTTCTTCCTTGATGTCGGGGATGCGTTCCTGGTCGCCTTCCCAGGGAGGATAGGTGTCGAAGATGACGGCGTCGTTCTGTGAGCGTTCTGCTGGTGTCTGTAGGACTGCCCTGTACTTCCCCAGTTGTTCTAACTCGTTCTTTGTGACGCCGTTCAGCATTCCGGCGATCTGGTTCTCGTTTTCGCTGCTGTCGGGGTTGAAGACGATTTTTGACCGGCAGTTGTTGACGACTGCTCTCCGCATCTCGGCGTCGAGCTTGGAGAGATACTGGGTGGCGAGCCAGCAGCCGAGGCGGTATTCGCGTGCTTCGCTTAGCATCGTGGTGAGTGCGGATCCTTCACTGCCGAAGTTCTGGAGTTCGTCGATGTACAGGTAGAAGGGGACTCGTTCTTCTGGTTTCTGGGTGATACGGCTCTGTGCTGCGGCCCAGACTTTGGTGATGACGATGCTGCCGACGAGCTCGGAGACGGTGGATCCGACTTCGCCTTTCTGGATGTCGACCAGGATTATCTTTTCCTGGTTGAGTGCTTCTCTGAAGTTGACTCCGCTTTCTTCGGAGGCGACGACTTCGCGGATGGTGGAGTTCATCACGAAGTCGTTGAGCCGGCGCTGTAAGGGTTCGAGTTCGTAACTGGTCATGTCTTCCTGGACGCGGACCAGTTGCTCTCTGATGACCTGGTCTTCGGTGCGGTCGATTAGGTCGACCAGTTGGTCTTGGTTGATGACGCAGCGGAAGACATCCATCAGGGAGTTCTGTTCGTCGTGGTAGATGTTGAGGTCGAGGTGTGCCCGTAGTAGGGTTTCGAGGACTCGTCCGAAGCGGTCGCCCCAGCTTTCGCTCTGGCGTTTGAACAGGTCGATGAGATCTGAGACGATGATCTCTTTCTGGTTTTCCTTGTGTTCCCGGGACATTTCCTCGGTGATGTGGGGTTCGAGGACGTTGATCGATGGAATGTTTTCCCCACCCGGGTTGATGTAGACGACGTCGTCGAGTCTGTCTTCCGGGAGTTTGGCGAGTACCTGGTTGATTGCGCCGCCTTTCGGGTTGACGAGGCAGAAGCCCCGGCCTTTGTGGGCGTCCTGTAGGGCGGCGTGGATCATCAACTGGGTCTTGCCGTACCCGGTCGGGCCGGTGTTCAGGACGTGGATGTCTCTTTTGTCGTCGTCGATACCGACGTTTTCCTCGACTCCGAGGGTGGAGGTGTGGCTGCCGAGGAAGGTGGTTGTGAATTCGTCGCTGTTCTCGATCAGGTTCTGGACGTCTTCGGGGTTCATGGTTGAGCGTTTTCGATGTTCTTCATCGGTTGGTTGGGGAGCGATACGAGGGCGGAGAGTTCCTTGGTGGAGGTGTGGAAGCTGCGGCTCCAGCCCTGGAATCTCCGGTTGGCGATGGCCTGGCAGAATTGGATGAGCCGGTTCTCGAGCACCGGTGATAAGGTGGTGATGTCGAGGTATTGGCCGCTGTCGCGGTTTTCGTAGATGTTGAATCCGCCGGCGAGTTCCTTGATCCGGCTGGGTGTGTATTCCTGGGCTCCGATTACTGCGAATCGGATGCTGGTGTGGAATCTTTTGCTGCCGGCCTTTGCTTCGACTTGCTGTGCCTGGGTCTTCTCTCGTTTTGTCGGGGAGCGGCTTCCCCACAGCTTCTCCTTCTCTTTTTTCAGGTAGTTGCGGCGTTGGTAGGCGCGGCGTTTCCAGTACCAGCGCCGCAGCGGTTTGCCGGCGACTGGTTGGAACAGGAGCTGGATGACGACCTTGGTGTCCTGCATTGCGTGGCGGTGCAAGCTCGTGGCGACGGAGTTCATCGGCGGGTCGTCGAAACTTGTGCGGAAGGGGTAGCAGTCCATCCTCCCTGCGGAGAGGTATCCGCCGCCGACTGCGTCCTCAGCCGTGACTGGGAGTCCCTTGGTACCGGTGTCGAATTTGACGCCGGGGATTTCGGTAGTGAGGTGTGTCCGCAGTTTTCTTTCCAGTCGTTTCGTGGGTACGGTGTACTGGAATCGTATCTGGCTGGGTGTGGATCGCCGGATCTCGAATGCGGTGATGGGGGAGACGTTCCGTGTCTTGAGCCACTTGGTCTGTATCTCGGTGATACCGCGGACGAACCGTGTCAGGGTGGTGGGTATGTCCTTGTCTTTCGGTGGCTTGACTTCGACTGTGTATCCTGGTTCTATGGGGTGACGGAGCTGTTCTGCCTGTTCTTCACTCAGTTCCTTAGTGATGTTCTGGAATCTGCGTGGTACCAGGTTCATACCGGTGTTTCACCTCCGTTGAACTGGTAGTGGACGTAGCTGGCTCCCATTCCGGAGAGGAAGGATACGAGGAGGAGCGTGGCGACTGCATAGCCGAGGAAGAGGGTTCCTTGAGAGAATATTTTGATCGGTGAGATGTAGACGGCGAGGATTTGAATCGGGAGGCTGGCAGCTACGTAGTACAGGTCGTGGACCTGGAGAGTCTTGTCCAGCCAGTCCTCACCCTGTGATTCAGCTTCGTTACTTTCTGCTGCAACTGGGAGATCTGCCTCAGTAACCTGCTCCTCTTCTTCTTCTTCTGTTTTTGTTGGTTTGGGTGTCTCTCCGTTTTCGATGATGGCGTGTTCGCTGGGGGTAGAGTTGACGGAGATTTTGGTGTCGATCCGGTTGGAGACCTTGAGGATGGCTTCGCTGTATTCGGCGTCGGTCCCGGTCTTCAACCGGAGCAGATCCTGCTTCTCTCGCTGGGAGAGCTGGAAGTACTGAGTGACTGAGTCGGGGACGCGTTCGTGCCGTGTGAAGATCTTCGCGGGTGTGTTGTCGAGGATTGCGCGGCCTTCCTGGTGTTCGGTGAAGTCGGCGGCGTTCTGGCTGATCAGGGTGACGGCGGTGTCGGTGTCGCGTGCTTCGCGGATGAATTGGCTGAGGATTTCGCGGCCTTTCTGCCGCCGCATCAGGTTGTGGGCTTCGTCGATGACGACCAGCGACCGCTCTTTGGACTGGGAGGTGACGCGGTAGAGTTCTTCGACTGTCTTGATCAGTAGATCGAGATTGCTTTGTTGGCCGCGTTCCGGGACCTGTATCGCTACCGTGTCGTGTTCTTCGAGTTTGTCTCCGGCCTGGATGGTGTCGCCGTTGAGGGCTTCTGTGAGGTGGCTGTACTCGTTTTTCGGGTCGAGGATGTAGATGTTGATTCTGGGGTTGGTAAGCCGCGTTCTCAGGAGCTCCAGTTTTTCTGCGTAGCTTTTACCGCTGCCTGTGGCTCCGATTCTAACTGTGTGTGGTGCGTTCCAGGAGTATCGGTCGAGGAGGATCGGTGAGCTGTCGGTTGTATCGGTTCCGTACAGGGTTCCGGTTTCGCTGCCTGAGGTTTTGGTGGCGAAGGAGATGCTGGCGGCGGCGCTGCTAGTCGGCGTAACTTGGTTCTCGTCTAAGGTGTCGAGGGGGTGTAGAGATGTGGAGTGGTATGCCTGGTCGGTGCGGAGGAATGGTTCCCGGTACTTGACTCGGTTGGTGTCGAGTCTGTTGCAGACTTTCTCGAAGCCCTGGTTGCATTCTTCCCGGGTTTCTCCGGTGACGGTGATGTAGACGCCGTGCTTGACGGCCTGGCATTTTCTGTCGGTTAGCCTGTTGAGGAACCATTGGGTGTCTTCGAGGGTGCTTTCGAGTTTCTCGGTTCTGCGGTGGCCGTGGCTGAGCAGTGAGTTGATTTCGGCTTCGAGCTTTTCCTGGAGGCGTTGTAGTTTCCTGACTGTCTTGCTGGCGTTGACTGGTTCGATGACTTGCGTGACTTCGACTTGGGCGTCGGCCTGTAGGATCCGTACCGGCCAGGCCAGTGGCAGGGTTGACGGGTACTCGGTGAGATATACGGTGCGTCGGTACCGGCCTATCTCGTCCTCCGTGGTTTCCGTGTACTTCGGCGTTGGCTTAGGCCGGATGGTGTCCAGGTTTACTGCCAACTGGTGGAGTTCGATGCCGGTTAGTCGTTTGCCAGAGAGGTCTCCGGTATTCAGGCGTTCGAGTACTTCGTTGACTCGGGCGTTGAGTTCGTCTTCAAGGATCTCGGTGCTGCGGCTGTCGGCATCGACGTAGATGATAAGGAAGTGGCGGGTGGTGGTGACGTCGGAGCTGGCGAGTTCTTGACAGTGGTCAAGGTAATCCTGTTCCAGGTATTCTCCCAGGGAGTCTGTATTTTCGACCTGTTGCGTGTGGGTGGATAGGTCGAGGGGTTTCTGCTGGGAAGTGACCTGGATGGGGTAGTTGAGGGATTCGAGGAGTTCCTGGTAGACGGTGTGGACTGCTGCCTGTTCGGCTTCGGTCTGGCTTTCCAGGTTGACCGGTTTGATTTCGATGACACCGGCGATGCTGCTGCCTTCGAGGACGATGTGGTCCTCGTTTTCTTCCTTGATGGTACGGCCTTCGGCCTTGTTTTTCTGGGTCAGCCAACGCAGGGCATGGTACAGCAGTTGGTCGATTTTATAGCCGTACGGTGTCCACTTCGCCCATATTACGCCGGCTATGAGGACGAGGGTTATTGAGGCGATCTCCTGAGTGGTGCCGGTGAAGGGGTAGTGTAGCCCGGCGACCAGTGCTGTGGGTGTGGTGATACGGGCCAGGTCCTTGCCTGAGAACAGGCCGAAGAACCGTGAGGAGGCGGTGAACGGTTTCGGGATACGGACATCAATCATCTACCGGCCACCTCCTCTCTCGTTGTCTTCGTTGATCGTGTTCCCTGTGAGTGGCTCCTTTCCGTGGCGTAATCGGTGTTTAATCAGCCGTATTCGCTCTTCTGGTGGTAGGAAGCCAATAGGATATGTGGGGTTTCGGTTGGAGACGACCTGTTTTTTGATGGTGTTTCCGATGCCGTAGGCGAATCCGAGTGCGGTTTGTGAGGCGGACCAGACCTGGTAGGGGATGATGAGGAGGAGTAGGAGGCTGGCTACTCCGATTACCCAGTTGGAGACTGGTTGGATCCAGTTTGCGCCCTGTCCTTGCATCAGTGCGAGGGAGAATCGGAGTGCGAGCATGTCGAGAGGTGCGATTAGGAGGGCGGCGAACCATCCGCTGATGAACGTATCGGCGTATTTTTTGGCTCCGGGTGTGCTCCACATCAGGGCGAGTAAGGGGCTGATGGCGGCTCCGAGCATGATGTAGACTGCTCGGATGACGAATAATGCGGCTATTGCGAGTAGTAGGATAGCGTTGATAACATAGATCAGTGCCAGTCCTACTCCGAGGCCGGTCATTTGCTGGATTGAGGCGGTTAGTCCGTCCGGTACGAAGGCCAGGGTGAGGGCGTCGGAGAAGTCTACTGCGTACTGTAGTAGGGGGAGGGACACGGTTCCGAATACCAGTGCTACGATGACTCGGGGCAGGATTTTTCGGACTTGTTGGTAGGAGACTCCGAGTATGGGGCCGATCATGTGGAGGAGTCCGGCGGCTGTGAAGACGAGTCCTGAGAGCAGGTAGGATATGAACAGGGTTTGTTGGTGGATTTCTTCGACTGCTGGGTTGGGGTGGACTGTGGGTGTGTTGGTGAGCAGTATGGAGACGGTCTGGATGAGGCGCTGGGCGAGGAATTTGAAGGGGTGGAAGAATACTGCGATTAGGATTTCTTCTAGTGTGGCGTCCCAGCTGCCTGAGATGGATTCGAATTCTTCGAGGAGTTCGTTGAGAACTTCGACGATTCCAGAGTTGCCGTCGTCGTTACCGTCTCCGTCTCCTGGTGCGGGAGTGGCTGTGGTGTTGTCTGTGTGGTCGGATGCTACGGCTCCTGGTATCCCGGATAGTAGTACCAGTGCGGCGAACAGGATGGTGATGTTTCTCCGTTTCATCGTTTTTTAGGTGCAGAGGCTAGTTCCGAGCTGGCTGGTGAGGAATGAGACGACCATGTTGGCGGAGAGCAGGATGATGGTGCCGATGAGGACGTTTTTCGCCACTTGCTTGCCGCGTCGGGTGTACTCTGGGCCGGGCATCATGAACAGGAGTCCGGCGATTGAGAATCCGACTGTGGCTAATGCGATTCCGGCGATGAACGCGAGTTCTCCGACTGTGTTCAACAGGTCGATCAGTGGTTGCAGGTCGGGTGGAACAGTACAGTCCTCGGTGGGCTGTGCAGCTACGGGTGTTGAGAAGAGGACTGTCGCTATTCCGAGGACGAGTGCTTGTCTAAGCGGTGCTCCATTGGGTTTGGCCTTCAGGGCCTGTACTGGGTTTGACAGCACAGGCTAAGGTGCCGAGGGAGACGTTATATTGAAGCTCTAAAGGATTCATAGGAAAAAGATAGAGAAAACAACATGACGGAGGAGTCGGACTGGGTGTATCCTACCGAATTGGAGTACGGTTCTAACAAGGTCGGTGTTCAGGCTTCTGGAGATTACCTGGGTGTTCCGCTGTCTGATGACTTAGAGGAGACTGGCTTCTTACAGGAAGGTGAGGATGGTTGGGAGGGTAGAGTAGAGCTCTCGATCGAGTCTGAGTGGTACGGCGGGGAGGAAGCAAGGTTCATTTTGATGAAGCCGACCGAGGAGAATTCCAGGTATTCGTATAAGATCCGTACACGCCCGACACGCGAGGCGAAGTACCTGGTCCGGATACCTCCTGAATGGTACGAACATAATATGGCGAACCCGTTTTACGGGTTGGAGAAAGGCGATAGAGTCACGGTGGTTGTGGAGCGTGGCGAGGATCCTGCGATCAAAGTGTACCAGATGGAGGATTACCAACTTCGCTTAGATGCGGGGAATGTTGATGTTGATATACGTCTTCCTTCGGTTGCAGCAGGGTTCCCGCTGGGTGAAGCCCTCGGAGATGGATTGGGTGACTTGACCGTCTATGCGTATGAAACGGCTGAGAACGCCAGTGGTGCTTATACTGTTGATGGTGTCTCGATTACTGTTGAAGGTTTGGAGACTGGATATGAGAAGACTAAGAAGACGGAATCTAACTACGCTATCTTCTCCAATTTTATGTTCGGTCAGCGAGCCAGGATAACAGCTGAAGAGATGGACGGCAACCGTTCAGACTCTATTGAAGAACGGATCACATCTGGCGGCATCTTCCTCGACAATATGTCTTAGAACAGGCATCATCTACATCAGGATCAGTATTGTTCCAGCCACGCGTTCATCTCCTCCTCGATCATTTCCTTGGCTTCTTCTCGGATCTTCAGCTGATTTTTGAGGTCGACCTGTGTGACTGACTGGTATTGTAGGTCGAGGATGAGGGAGTGGAATCGTTCGTAGCGTGCGAGGACGGCGTCTGCTACCTCAAATTCGATATCAGGTCTGTCGAGGAGGCGTTGGAACAGCTGGACGATGTGTTTGGATTCGTGGAGCATACTGCCGCACTCATCACAGGATTCCTTGAACTCGTCTCTACGGACACGGTGCCGGGTTTCACAGTCCACGCAGTACAGTTTTTCCTTGGAACCCAGGCCAGGATCTTTCGTGGCTCTCCGGGTCCTCAGTTTCATTCGCTATCACGCTCCGTAATTTTGTTTCTGGAGACTTCAGACAGAGTAATCACCTACCGCTTTCTTCAGAGCTTCTCTCTTGACCTCTTTGAGTAGTCGTTTGCATTCGCCTTCCTCTTCGCTGATCCTTTCCTCGATGACTTCGAGGAAGATGTTCCCGTTCTCTTTGTACGTCTTCTCCTGGTCGTAGCCACCACCAATGTCTATTATCACCGCTGCTAGGAGTAGAAGGATTCCAAGTAGTCTGAGGTCGCCCGTTGGTCCTGCACTATCCAGATACGGGGCCAGGACAAGAGCCGTTCCAAGCCCGTACATCAAGAGGTGGGTCAAGGAAATGGCCACTCCTACAGTTAGATACCGTAGATGCTCTTTGAGTTGTCGAAAATTCAGATACAGTCACCTTCTATGTCTGTTTTCGTTTCGAGGTTTTTGAAGGTCATCCTGCTTCCTCACCAATGTTAGACTTGGATACGAGGTATGAGACCAGCTTTCGATAGAGCGGGGAGGTCCTCCACCAACCTATGTGGATTTCAAACAGGAATTGTCGTATCAGGAACTTGGCTTTCTCCCATCTATTCACCCCTATCACCCGTCTCAGTCTTTTCTTCGAGGACTCGGTCTTCTACTTCTTCGAGTTCATCATCGGAGATTAGATTTGACCGCGTGTATCTACTCATTTGCTCTCCAATACCAACGCGGGAATGTTCTCTAAGTGGTTTGTCGTCTTCACCTTGGATTTCTACACCAAGTTCTTCCTCAATGTTCGTAACGACGTGATTGATGACTCTGTACGGGTCGCCAGTGTACGGAACATCCTTGGCAGATTCTGTAATCGCCTTTTCGAGTTTATTCTCAATCTCGTATTTGTCCTTAGTCGAAACTGGTTCTGCCAGTGCGTCCATGAATGTGTCTTCCTCTGGTTCCAGGTAGTGGAGGAAGTACATCATAGAATAGCCTTCTTTGTAGGAACCGGATGTGGCGTCGACGAAGATCAGGTGTTTTCTGAGTTCCTCGGTTAGATCAGAGGTCAGGAATGTTAAGGGAGCGTGGAGGATCACCGTGTTTTCGTTGTCTTCGGCTTCTTCTATGCTGTATCGGCATTTTTCCTGCAGCGATTTCTCTATGCAGTGCTTGACGGTATCCTCTACACTCACTCCGTATCACCTTCGTCGAGATTCTTGAGAGTCTGGTGGATATCCTGAAGCGTGTTATCGATGGATGTGAGGAGAATCGCTAACACGAATAGGGTCGCTGCTATTACAGCGGTTGACGCTGCGATCAATCCAAGAGCAAATCCTACTACCGATTCTCACCTTTGCCAGTTTCTCCTTTGTTTTGAGAACCGTCTTTAGGCAGCTGACCCTTCATAAGCCTGTCTAGCTCCTTTGCAAACTTTTCGTTCACCTTTCTCTTACGTCTCTTCCTAAATCTTCGCTGCTTCTCAGGGTCACAACTACATTCATCAACACTGTCAGCACCGCATTCGCAGTAAGTACTTCTCTCCCACAGCTCTTCCTCATATAAATCGATTTCAGCCATTTGGATTTTGTAGTTGATGTCGTAGTCTTCGTGCTTAGTGACCTTTCTAATCTTATCTACCATAGCATCTATTCACCTTCCTCTTTCCCAGTTTTGTCGCTGGAATCTGTTGGAGATTTCTTCATTTCGAGTTTTCCCTGAAGCCAGTTATCCAGCTTCTTTCTACAGGTCACACAGAGATTGACGATCAGTTCAGGATCAGAGCTTACGAGATCCACAGGTGCATCCTCGTTACCGCATCGCTGGCATTTATCCTCTAACGCATAGCTCATGTTCTACCACTCTCTCTGGCTCTTTCTTTCAAGCAGTCTTTGCAAATCTGCTCTTTCTCACCGTAGTCGTTTTTGGTGGTGTATCGGGCAGGATCTTTACCGCAGTCAGCACAACCGGTTTCATTCTCGTATTTCAGCTTCGCTATCTGAACTGTTGATGTCTGTGGACTTCCTCTAATCCAGTCGCCGCAGCGTGAGCAGTAGTACTGAACCGCGTACCCTGGTTCGTAGCATTCTTGAACTTCTTCTACAGCTGCCTCACCACATTCAGAACAGAAATCGATCTCCTTCTTTACTCCGATGAAGCACCACCTTCTTCTGTAGTTTCGGTGCTGGAGTCTCCGAATTTTTCTTTAACCTTCTCTGGGATTTCTTCACCCATTGCTTGGGCATATGCGTACTCTAATTCTGTCCAGACCTTCTCGCCCTCTTTGGAAATCTTCACCCCGTACCACCGTCCTCGGTTTTGTCGCTGAGGTCTACAGAGATAGGTTCTGGATTTTCAAACAAGTCTTCCCGCACCCTCTGAATTGCGACCGCCATCGAGGCAAATCGCTGACTTTCCTCACGGTCCTCTGCATCCTTCATCTGGTCGATAAACTTCTCCGACCACCGCTTCATCTCTCGATCAACTACTTCGCCAGCAGAACCTGCACCCTCCACGAAGGCATCGTGAACATCTCCTGTAAGGTATAGGCCGTTAGCATACTCGATTAGTTCTTCAGGCGTTTCTGCTTCACTCCGCTCTACAGCATACTTCAAATCCTCCATGCTGTGCATTTCGTCTGACCTACCCACTACTGATTCTCACCTGTTCTGGGATTGTCGAGGGCCATAGTGCCACAGTGTCCGCAGAGAATTTTTTCCCTGCTTGGACGTCTTGGTTCGGCGTTTCCGTTGTTGTTGTACGCGTTGGCTAAGATTGTGCAGAACTCTCTGTCAGGGATTTCATCACCGCATACATCGCACTCGATACTGCCTGCGTCCAAGTCACGTATCGGACCAGCCACTACTCGGCCACCCCGAATTCTTCCAAAATGGCTTCTCGCCAGTTTCGGTCGCCTTTTACTTCTAATAGTTCCTCGAACTCGTCGTCTTCGAAGGTCTCGTACAGGTTCTTCATATCACCCACTTACTAAGTGACTTTTTTATACCTAATCCGGACACGAATACCAGCTGCGTCAAGGAGATTCCAGGAATTCTTTGAATTCGTTCCAGCGCCAGGTGGAGCCGTTTTCTTTGATGTAGTCCTCGTTTACCAGTGCTTTTGAGTGACCAGGGTAGTCGCTGAAGTTGTCGGCGATGATCCAGTTTTTGCCGTTGAACTGGTCGTAGTAGATATCTCCGGCTGTGATGTTGTAGTTTTCCAGGTAGAATCTTCGGATCTGTCGGCAGGTCTCGTTGATATCGCCGAGTGGTTCTTCGACGAGGGAGACAAGGTGGCCTGTGGAATGGCCAGGAATCTTCACCTCTAGAAACCCGGAATTGAGTCCTGCTGCTTCGAACATTGAGTTGATGAGCACGCTTTGGTCTTCGCAGTCACCGCTCAACCGGTCCATCATTTGAGAGGCGGGCGGTACTTTTCGACCGGACTTGTGATAGTCTACTCCTTGTCTGAGAATCTCGAAGATGACGCAGAGGTACTTGATTTTCCGTGGTTGAAACCGGGGGAACTCGTCGTCAATCCTCTGGGTGATGAAGCTGAAGCTGCCGGGCTCCATAAACTGGGTGTAGTCCCTCATCTGTAATCTTGAACCTCAACTACTTCTTCGAGTGTGTAGTCGACGATGTGGGAGTTGGTGGAGACGAGTCTTTTAGAATCCATTACGCCTGGCGGCAGTCCGGATCCGCAGTGTAATCTGTAGAAGTAGGTGTCGTTGTTGTGCTGGCCGTTGTGGTGGGCGTGGCGGATCCAGTCGATCTTGTGTTCTTCTTTGTAGCTGTCGATCAAGCCTTTTTCAAATTCTTCAGGGAATCCTCTGTCTTCGTGGAAACCGGCCTCGAGGAAGGTGACCGGGATCTCCCAGCCGTCTTCTTCACCTACTTGTTTGACTGTGAGAACTCGGTAGGGTATGTGGTAGCTGTCAAGAACAGCTTTGTAGATCTCCCGTAGTTGGTCTCCACGGATTCCTTGCTTGTCGACTGGTTCGAAGACGTGGTAGAGATCTGGCCGGTGTTCTTTCACTGCTTCTATGAGGATGTCGGTGCCGACTGTTTCGTATATTGCTGGAAGGAATCGGCCTAGGTCGTATGCGGAGTAGTCTCTGGTGATGGTTTCGGGGTCGACGCCTTCTGTCCTGGCTACTGCAACGAGCAAGGGGGCGATGTCCAGCGTCGGTGCCGGTTCTGGACTCTGTTTGGCGTCTCCGGTGGTGGTGTTCCAGCGGATCTGTTCCTGTTTCGGAGCCTGTTTCTTCTCTTCGATTTCTTGAGTCGTGTCTA
Source organism: Natrinema altunense (assembly GCF_000731985.1). Taxonomy (GTDB): domain Archaea; phylum Halobacteriota; class Halobacteria; order Halobacteriales; family Natrialbaceae; genus Natrinema; species Natrinema altunense. The sequence goes on along the minus strand of NZ_JNCS01000001.1, from coordinate 565,684 downwards.
CGGGCTTGACCTGGTCGAGGATCTCGTCGAAGTTGGCCTTGTTCACCCGGCCCATAGCTTATTTTACCTCAATACGGTATACAGGTGAAAAGCAGTTAATTCTTGTGTCCGAACAGGCGGTGGGCGGGGAACAGAGGATACCTGATAGCCTGTAGTCGCCGTCCTTCGATACGAATGTAGTCGGAGAGGGTACCCCTGCTTCTTATTTCAGCTGAGGACACATCTACGGTTATGAGTGAGTTTGACGCGGTAGAGTCTCTTCTTGAGAGGTGGCGTGGACGGGTTGATGAATTGGAGGGGCGTCCTGAGGAGATCAGGGAGGAGCAGGACAGTTTCTACAAGGGGAGTTGGGATGCGGCCCGTGAGCGTGCTGAGCCGGAGCTGAAGCGGAAGGCGATACAGGGCTGTGTTGAGGACTTGGAGGAAAGTTCGGAACCGGAGGAGTTCCTGGAGTCGTTGGCTGATTGGCGTAAGGAAGCCGATGAGTTGGATAAGAGGATCTTGGATTCGAACGAGTGGTTCCGGTCGCATATTACCAGGCTTCAGCTTGAGGAGTGTATCGAAGAGTTCGAGGAAGCGTTTCCTGATAGTTACTTCGAGGAGTGTCGGAGCTGCGGCTCTCAGAAGAATCCGGTTCTTGATGAGAGGTATGGCAAAGGATTTCGATGGGAGTGTCCGGAGTGCCCCGCACTATAGTCCTCTTATAGAGGCGTTACGAGGTTGGGTGGCTGAGCAGTCAGTTTTGTTCCATCATATTTTCGAAGACTCGGATGGAGCGGATTAGTCCGATGTCGGGTCCTCTGGATTCGTTGAATATTCGCCGTACGATGTTTTGGACTCTCTCTGACTGGCTGGATGGCCGCTGCTTGACGTATGGTAGATGGGTCATCGTCTTACAGTCGGGAAGATCCGGAGACAGTTTCGGTACTTGGTAAGCTGGAGTCTTGTCGATGTGTTCTGTGAGTCCGGATTCGGTTTCCAGAGGAACCGTTATTTCTTCTCTTCTCCTTGCTTCGTCGATTCGGCTGTAGAGAGTGGTGATATAGTCTTCGTCGCTGGAGTCGTACATCACGATGTTTTCGGCGTTGTGGAACTGTAGCAGATTCAGCTGGTTAACGACGTCAGATGATTTGATCAGGACCTGTTTTCTGGAGTTGTGGTCGAAGTGGTAGACTGCCGGGTCGTACAGGAGGAGGATTCGGTTGCGGTCGATAGGACAGAAGATTTGGAGTCCTCGGTTTGCCAGTCCTGCGGGTACTAATCCGTGTTTGCGTTTGTATGGGGGGATGTCGTGGACTACGGGTACATCGGAGATGATGAACTCTCGGTCGGTGGTGTTGCGTAGCATCACTCCTTCGAGATCGCCGATGCCGATGTGCCCAAAGATCCCCAGGGTCATCATATAGTGATGGGTGCCGAGTAGTGAGGCGTCGACCAGCGTATCTTCTTTCTCTTCTTCGGTTAGGTCGGATGTCCACATTATCCGGTCTTCGTACCTGTCGGCCTCCATGTCGTCCCTGACAGCCTCTCGGATGAAGTCGTCGCCATCCCTGATGTCGTCTTTTGTCGCCTTGGTTCTCGTTCGCTGTGTGGTGACGAATGAGAGAAGCAGCTGTATGTACTGGTCGGAGAGATTGGTGAGATCGTCGCCGCCGCGTAAAGCGTTGAGTGGGCGGGCGTGGTATCCTTCTAACTCCGCGAGTTCTTCCTCGACTACCGGTGGGTTGCCGTAGAAGTAGTTGCGAGAGCAGACGGAATCCTGTCCCTCAGAGAATGTTCCTTTAGAGCCAAGGTGGAATATGTCGAGTTGGCCGTTGTTGGCCCAGGCACGCAGGTAGTGTTGAGGTACGTAGTGCTGATTTTTCCGCTCCGGCATTTCCTCACTTGGACTGTAAACTTCCGTATTTAAAGCCCTTGTCGGCCCGGTGAACGGGAGTTCTCGTCGGCTTGTGTTTTATCGAGTGTCCGGGACTCTGATTACGGGTAGCTGTTAACTGTAGGGATAGATCGATTATGGATATTGGTGACCTCCATGGCGAACAAGTCGATCAGCTTGCCAGAGAGATTGCGTCTCCGATTACAGGTGCTCAGATATGCCGTGCAGCTGAGCGAACCAATACAAAAGATCTCGATGATAAGGCAGGCTGGAGCAAAGAGGACCGATTAGCCAGCTACTTGGCGAATGTTAACCGTTCGGGGGAAGTAGGAGAAGTTCTCAGCATACTTATTGAAAAGCTGGATTTGGGAAGGAATGACTCGCTTGCGGGCGAGATAGATGATATCTTGATCGGTTCACCGTATACTCTACAACATAATGGAGAAAGGTACGAGCTTGCAACCAGGACACCCGAGGATGTTTCAGAGCTCAAGGACGAGCACAGTTCGTTAATTGAGGAGGCTGCACCGCTCTTGACGCAGGCCAGATTAAAGCGGGCAAGCCATCTCCTGGCTGAAGGTGACTATGATAACGCGATTCACGATTGTCGACGTGCTTTGGAGAATCTAACTGTCGACACGAACTACGGTAGCGCTCTCGCTGATCTTGATCAAGCAGGAATTATTGAAGGTAATGACTGGGATGAGCCGATTGACTGGCAGGCGCTGAAATTCCCTTACAATTACTGCTCAAACGTCGGTTCTCACGGTGGTAGTGAGGCCCCGGAAGCAACGGCTAAGCGTGCTGAATTGGCCTATATCTATACTCAGGAGGCTATCGTGTTTCTTCTACGAGTAGCGGAAAAAGAAAGTCTACCTGAGAGCTGGGATATTTAGTAGAAGTCTGTCTGTGTTCTAATATGGAACCTTCAGAGTCAGTTGATGATTCTTTTCGACGGCTCTTCGATAAAGCGGCGCGGATTATCCACGATGAGGAGGATTTTGAGAAGGCGCACGAGACCTTAGATGAGCACTTCAATCATCTTGAGAACGGGCAGAGCCGAGCTGTATACCAGGTTCCGTCCAGTGTCGCAGGAGTAGACGATTCTCTTGTGGTCAAGTTTGCTCTTCCTGAAATAGGGAATTCCGGGGCTGAGGACGCGTTGTATCCTGTGGAGTATACTGAAGGCTGGATGTCGAATTGGCATGAAGTCATCTTATCGCACTTTGACCCGTTAGAGCATCTGCTGGTTCCTGTAATCGATCATCACGAAGATGCTCTATGGACTGTGATGCCTTATGCAGAGACTTTACCGAACTCGCAGGAAATCACTTCTGAGCTTACGCCTCTGACCGAGGAGATTGAGGCAGCGGAGGTTGAGTTTGTAAGTCACGGGGAGACCACAGGACAGCCGGAAATCTATCAGGTCAAGGCTTGGGGCTGGTATAACGCGGAGTGTAGGCTCCGGGATTATGGAGGTATCGTCGTATCTGATGAGGAGTTCTTGGAACAGCTTCCGTATCCGCTCTCAGAGCCACAGATTTAGACGTCAGATGTGAAGAGGTTCGGCTCCTATTCTGGTCGTAGATGTTCTTGATCGAGGTCCTGTACTGTGGTGAGGCGGATTTTGGACTCATCGACATTTGACTCTCCGAGTTTCCGTTTCAGTCCTTTCTTCACTGAGTGGTTGCGTGCGGCGACGACTGTCCGCCATCCTGTCTCCAGGTGGTCTTCGATGTGGTCGATTTCTCGGTCGTTGACTCCGAGTGCTACTTCGACCGCTATCTCGTTTCCATCCTGGATTCCGTAGACATCGGCGTTGAGTTTCTCGATGTAGGCGTCCCATCCGGTTTCCTCGAGTAGTTCCTTGATCTGATCTTGCCAGTACAGGTGCCGTACTGACCCCCTTCCTTTCCACTGGACATTCACATCCTGTTCTTCCAGGTAGCGGCGGGCTTTCTCCGTCAGATCGAACATTGTGCCTTGGGACTGACCGGACCCGACTGTTTCCTCGGAGATCAGTTCCTTGTCGACCAGTTCTTTCTTGGCTTCATTCCCTTTGTAGTAGCTGAGTGAGAGATCTTCGTAGCGTTCGGTGACGAACCGCAGGGGGTTTTCGGCTATATCCTCCAGTAGCGACTCGGCTTCGTCTGAAATCTCTATTTGAACTGATTCGGCTGATTCGCCGGTTTCTAACTGGTCTGAGCCTACTTGGGAGTCCGTATCTATTGTTTCGGATGAGCTGAAAGAAGGGTCTTTTCGGTGTTTGAAAGGGAGGTTTTGCCATTTCTGGCGTTGGTGTTCGATGAGCTCTTCTTCGGTGACGGTTCCTGTTTCGTGGTTCTGGAGGTCGACAGGTACCGGATCCTTGTTGCCGTGCTTGATGATGGCCTCTCCTGTATCCAGGTCCTGTGCGTACTTCTCCTGAAGCGAGGTGAGGTCGATTGATTCGGTGATTTCGTTGAACTGTTTCTGGTCGCCGACGGGGAGCAGGACTTTGGTTTTCGTGTTGGCTTTCAGTGAGTCGGTCAACTTGGTGGCTTCCTGGTCGGCGGCGACGAGACCGATGCCGAACTGTCGTGCCCTGGCGGTCAGGTCGTCGATTTCTGGTATGCCTGAGGCGTCTTGGCGTTCCAGGTAGACGGAGAATGTTTGCTTGGCTTCGTCGACGAAGATCAGGAGTTCGAGGTCGCCGCTCCGGTTGCCTTGTGCGAATTGGTATTCGTAGACGTAGGCGAACAGGATTTCCTGCAGGAAGCGTTGGATGTCACGGTTCAGTCCGTCGAATTCGAATACGACTTTTCGCTGCATCAGGTCCTCGATGGGGTAGCCTTTGCTGCAGTTGAAGATGTGGCCGGTGACGAGTGTGAGCGGTTCGAGGCGGTTGGCGACGGTATCCAGGTAGTTCGACTTTTTCCGGGTGTAGTTGACGCCCTGTCCGGTGATCAATTGGTGTAGGTCTTGGAGGGCAGGATACGGGTGTGTGTTGTCTTTGAACAGGTTGTATTCTTTGTAGAGTTCGATGACTGCGGATAGTAGGTAGTTTTTCGAGCCGGAGAGTAGGGAGGTGGCGTGGCTGAATATCTCAGTGAAGACTTGTACCCATTTCATCGGGGCGACTCCTTCTGGCGGTTTTAGCGGGTTGAATTTGAGTTCTGACCAGGGTAGTACGAGGAGGTCGTCGTGTTCTTGGATGAGGTGGCGGTAGTCCTGTTTTCGGTCGAAGGCCCAGTAGGGTGTGGAGATCTGGGTCATTATGTTTCGGAAGGCGGTGGATTTCCCGGATCCGGTTTGTCCGATGAAGAGCGTGTGCTGATTGAGGTCGTCTTCTTTCAGGGTGTACAATTTGCCCTGTTTCTGGGTAGTGCCGAGGAGAACGGGATCATCCAGGTACGAATTTTTGGGAACAACTGAATCGAAGGGATATCTCCTTCTTTCTTCGATGAGCTGCTTGAGGGCGATTCGGGCTCTCCATCGTTGTTCTCGATCAAGGTAGGGGTTGGTGGCCTGGGTCAGCAGTTTCTGTGCTTTCCTGTTATCTTCGAGTCCGTGTTGTTCCAGGCGGCGTTTGAGTTCGGAGACGGAGGGCGGCATAGGACTGTTTCCGGGACTCGGTTTTTTCAGAATGATCGACGCAACACGTTGTAGAGGAGGTGGAAGTCTACCGCTGGCAACTGATGTTCCTGAGACTCTGGAGATCCACGAGGAGGAGTACCGTTTCCTGGGTACGGATACGGAAGCCGGGCACCACCATTTCTACCGTTATGAACCGGAATATGCTGAAGTCGTCTTAGTCAGCGAAGGAGATGACGGAGATCTTCACGTCGATGATCGGTGGCGGCTGGATCACGGGGATCCGAAGCACGTCCTGGAGGAGTACCAGTATCAGCAGCCCTGGGAGGAACAGGGAGAGATAGTCAGTCACGAGTACCGGTCAGTTCCGGATCCAGAGTTCGCTTCGGAGCTGAATTCTGGTCTGGGTGGAAGCCTGTTGCTGGACGGTGGAGAGTATGTGTTGCCGTTCAGGTCTCAGTTTTCTACGGCTGCTGAGGTTCTCGAGGATCAGGCTGGGGAAGGTGATGTGTTCGTGGATTACCGGCCGCAGTTCCTTGAGTTGGCTCCGGAGAATGCCTTGGAGAAGTATCAGCTGTCTCCGAAGCTGAGAGGGAGTAACGAGGTGACGGGTACACGGATTGTTGATGAAGTCCTGGTGCTTGACCGGGGTAGTGAGGAGGTGTACAGCCGGTTCCAGGTGGATGAATTGGCGGAGGAATACTTCGTTGACCGTCTTGAAGAGGTAGAGTCCTTGGATCGGAGCGATGCTGAATGGTTCGTTGAGGAGTATGGTAATCTGCGGACTGCGTCGTGGGCGTTGACGAGTGATACCGGGTTCGTTGAACAGCAAACGGGGTACAGTGCTGAGGACTTGTTCCGGGAATTCGGAGAGGCTGATGTATACCGAAATGAGAATAGTGCTGAGTCAGGTGTTCTGCATTTTCCGGAGAGACGGGCTGATGAATTGGGTGAGGCAGAGCAGGAGCGGTATTTTGGCGAAGTCAAGGTTCCGCAGGTTGATGAGGAAGAAGACGTTGAGGATCTGGGTGAACAGTCCGGTCTTTCTGATTTCAACTGACGAATGGTTCGGCGTTCACCAAACACATAAAAAAGGCATTTGACAATTAGTGCTTGAAAGAGATAGAAGTTCAGAGGGGAGGGGTCGTACCTCAGTGATCTCTGTCTCTTTCGAGTGGTGCCTTCCGCTTGGGTTTCTCGACTCCGGAGGGCTAGATCTGTCCTGAGAAAGGTTAACCACCTTGTGTCCCAGAGGGTTTCGATAGGCAGCCCCCTTTTTGTTACCGCGGTCTGGATCCCCTTTCGGATGCGGTAGCAGGACTAATCATCGAGTCCTTCTGGGGCACTTTGGAGACGTAGCTCAATCTGGTAGAGCGCTGTGAACTTCTGAGTAGCGGATTCGCCCATAATTGGGCGATTTGTACCGGTTCGAGTCCGGTCGTCTCCGACCCCGCGGAAGGTGAGAGGGCAAGTAACCACGAGAGCCCGCCCAGCAAAATCGACTGGGAAGGCTAATACCAACATAGAATCCTCGTGGCGAATCGTCCCTCAAATCCGAATAGCGGGAAAAACACGATGGAGGCGTAGCTCAGCTTGGTCAGAGCGGGCTAGCCACAATCAGGGAAGCCAAGGAGACAACGCTTCCTGAGACGGTGGCGAAAAACCCTGCCGGTTTGATTAACCAGAAATCCAAGAATGACCTCTGGAATGATAGATCCTGTCACCATCAGGGAACCGGAAAAACAGGGTGAACGCCAAGTCGCAGGTTCGAATCCTGCCGCCTCCAATTCACTCAGGAGTGTAGCCAAGTGGTCAAAGGCAGGAGACTCAAGATCTCCTCCCTTAGCGGGTTCGCCGGTTCGAATCCGGTCACTCCTATATTCGGACGGGATGTAGCTCAGCGGTAGAGCATCCGCCTGTAGAGTTCCAAGACGAGTTCATAGGAAATTGAGTCGACACGCAGAGGTCTAACTGGTTTCTGTGTGGCAGACCATTTTCTTCCCTCCCTGACTCTTCTTGGGGCTCGGTAAGCGGAGTGTCGCTGGTTCGAATCCAGCCACCCCGAATTTCAGAGGTGTATAGAACGATGTCTACACAGAGAATCGCAGAACCATTACGTGATGATGAGGACTTGGAAAACCTGCTGGAGGAAATCGGAGACGCTAATCCTGATGCGGAGGCGATTGAGACCTTGATTTACGGTGGCCGAGAACACGACCTGATCATGGTACAGGGCGTGGACCAGGAGTCAGTAGAGCTACCTGACCAGACTCACGGCTTCGACGTCAAGGAAGTTGAAAGGACTATGCCGGATGACAAGGAGGTTATCGAGGATATCGTGGAGGACTATGATGAGATGGAGATGAACGATTTCGAGCCTCCGTTTGAGCCAGCGTGGATCAGCTTCTCCAAGCCAGAAGAGAAACCCGGACTTTGAGTTCAGTGTGGGAATTGGTCGGGGGCCTTGTTGAAGTCCCGTAACCACTGTATCGCGTTTTCCGTCTTGGTGAAACTCTTTCGCTCCCACCGAGTCCCGCTCTTTCCCTTTCCTATTCGGATTGAATGTTTTACTTTCATTACTTCGTCCCCTGCCTTTGCTGAACTGCCAATCCTTTTCATATACCACTCTGGCGCACGATGACGGTACAGTTCTATGTTGTCGACTTCTTGTTCAACTTGTAGCAGAGACTCTCGGAAACCCATTCCTTTCGAAGCGCGGTTCAAGTAAGCCGTGATGGATGTTTTAATCCTCTCTCCAGGATCGTATTCTGCATCTGTTGATCCAGCATCCTCTGATTTTCTCTTCCGCAGATGGTTTAGCAGAGCAATATCGAGATCCCTAATCCACTGCTCGATCTGTCCGAAGTTGTTCTCGATTTTAATTAAGACAACAAAATTGGATTCATCGCGTCGAGTGAGTATGAGATGTTCGTCTATAGGGAGGTTGCTGGGGTCACGGCTGGGTTTTGAGAAGACTTGAATCACAGGAATATCGGTTCTCCGAAGCCGTTTTTGTAAATCAATCGGACTGTATGGTGGTGAGTCATCAACTGTTTCTATTTCGAGTGTGATGAGCGTTTCTCGGCTGAAAAATTCGTTTAGGAGCGAGTATTTCGCATTTGTCCGGACCGTTGCTTCGATCTCTGCTATAGTTCGGAGTTCACTGCTGTCGGGAATCCGGGTCCGCACTGCTTCATTCAGCTCTCCCTCACTACGATAGACTGCTGTTTTTGCTCCTAAGATTACATCAGATAGTGTGCTAAAGGGAGACATGTACTGCCTTTCGATAGTCGCTTTGCGTTTATTAGTATTTGTTCTACAAGAAGCGGTGCGGTGAGGAGTGATATTTCTGTGTTCTGGCCGAGGGAGAGAAGGAACGATAGCTTCGGTTTTTTGCGCAATATTCTATCCCTTGCCTACCCGTATTCTTTTAAAATTGGTTGGTTGAGTGGTTCTACAGGTGGATTTGTTATCGCAAATGCTGATCGATACGATTTCTCGGATCTAGACGGTCTCTATCAAATCGCTGAAGACGAAGTTCCTGATGTCGAGCGCCACGAAGTCTATGCTCATAACGAGGCTTTGGATGAGTGGCAGGAGGTTCCGTGGCGTGACAGTCTCTGGACTGATGAGGAAGATCCCCGGATGGCTGGTGAGGTCTCCGCAAGTGATGACTGGTACAACGTGATCCAGTACAGTGATATCCTGGAATCAGTTGGGCAGGCGATCGAAGCCCGTGACGAGAGTATCAGTCCGGAGGGCCATGTCGAGGTTTCTCCCTCTGCTCACAAGATGACGGCTCGGGTCGGATTGGATCAGACTGTGGAGCCAGCCCCGGGTGACGAGATCGACGTTGATCTACGGGTCAGGTCGGGACACTCAGGGTACCACGGATTGAAGTTCGACATCGGAGCTCTCCGCCAGGTCTGTAGTAACGGTATGATGGCGTTCATCGCTGACCAGAGCTACGAGCAGACACACAGTGAGCCGTTCCAGAAGCAGTTTGCCTACCACGCAGTTGACTCAGCTGTCGAAGGAGTTGACCAGGTCGAACAGCGGTTGGAAGAGGCTCAGAACCGTGAATTGAGGAATATGGATGAAGCAGCGTTGGTTCTCCACGATATCGGGATAGACCAGTATTTGGAGAATCCGACAGCCGACGCATTGAATGCGCTTCACGAGGAGGTGGAGGATCCGGAGAATCCGTCGCTGTATGAGACGTTCAACGCCGCCACATACGCTTTGACCCACTTGTCGAAGGATATGCCGCAGTACCAGTTGGACGACGGCTACGAGCAAGCTGCCCAGATTCTGGAGTACGGTGAAGGCATTCCGCATCCTGATATCCTTGGTGAGAATGCTGTCAAGAGACGGTCCAGAGAATTGATTGAGGGCGGTGACGACGTCGACGAGTACTGGGAGGGAGAACGCGAGGATCTCCGCGACCTTATGGAAGCCCACGAGATCCAAGCTTGATTCACACTCATCCCACCCTTCTCTCTTTTAAATTCTGTTAGAGAATATTGTTCTGTGAGTTTTGTCGAGGTGGTGCGGTAATCGAAGATGCAGCAGAATCAAGATTTGAGGAACTGTTTGAGCTGCGGAATGAGCGTGATGAGGTAGCTGAATGGGCTCAGATGGAGCCTTACGTGATGAACCTTCGAAATCCGTACGACGGCGAGATGAAGATGCAGTTGGAGGATCCTGCGCAGCACCTGGTTTTCTTCTACGACAGGCGGATTGAGCAGGTGGCTGATGAACTGGAGATCGAGGTCCGTGAGTTGCTGCCTGAAGAGGATCCAGAGGAATACAGTGAGGGTGATCCGGTGCCTGATGGTGGCCGGAAGTACTTCTTCGCGTGGATGACTGAGAACGGGAACCTGCTCTACGATGCCGGTGTTAACGGTGATGCCGCAGACGGTCTCTATACTTCGGTTGAGGAAGCGGAATCAGCGATCAAACGTCTTGCTGACACTAATCCGGAGCAGCAGGACAGGTACGAGAAGTCGACTCTGTATATGTTTAAGAAGATGGATAAGGAGATGCAGGGTGTCGAAGCCTTCACGGAACAGGCTGGGCTCGGCCAGTTTGAGACTGATGGAGGTTACAGTTTACCTCCGGGTTACGATGAAAATCTGGAGCAGCTTGCGGAAGCAGCTGAAGAAGTTTCCTGGTGATGTCTTGTCCTGGACGGGGATGATTACCGGAGTGAGTACCGGGAATTGCTTCAGGACTACGAGGAACGCCGGGAGGAAGCCTACAACACGGAAGAGCTGTACGTAGGTTTGGAGGACGGCGTGATTTCGTTGTGGGATGAGCGGCCGTATTTTCCTGAGCACTTGTATCGGGAGGCGATCCGCAGCTACGAGGATATTATCAACGAGGCTCCGGTTCGGGATGCTGAGAAAATCGAGAGAAGTGTGGATACGGGTGATACGGGATCGCTCACGGAGAGCTTGTAGATGAGTTCGGTCGAAGCTTTGAGGAACAACTGCAAGATGATATAGTCTGGAACTACTGGATTGATCGAGACGCTCACCATATTCACGGGGAGTATGTCTCTGATGATGAGTACCTGGATAGTGAGGAGGATCTTCCGTTCGGTTTCCAGGTGACGTATGAGCGTGGTGGTCCGCAGTACAAGATTGAGGAGCCGTACTTGGCTCCCTGGCATCGAGATAAGGTGATTGAATTGCTGGATGAGAGTTACGAGGCTTTGCTGGAGTTCGCTGCTGATCAGGAAAACCGGATAGAGTCCCGTGACTGGGAGAAGGTGGAGAACAGGTGATTAGGGTTGCAGTTTGAACTGTATTTTCTGAGGTACTACGATGAACCGGATTTCGAGTTCCAGGATGAGGCTGAGGACTTGTTTTTCCTTGCAGCTGAAGATGAGGTCGAGTACTTGACTGAGTCCGGGTTCGAAACGCTTTACGAGAAGATTGCGGTGGGGAATGCTTCGGATCCTGAGTATGTGTTTGAGGTTCAGGACAAGACTCAGTTCCACATCGATGAGTTGGTGAGTGAGCCTGAGCGGCCGATGTGGGATGGTGATGTGATCCGGATGGATGATGGAGACTATATGATTCAGGGTGACCAAGTGAAGGAGATTGATATTCTTGAGGAAGACTATGCTTCTGATGAGCTCTGGCGGGTCTAAGCAGCCTTGTCCTTGGTGTCTCTCCGGGAGATGGTCTGGCGTAAATGTGTTAAGAGCAGCGGGCGTTCTGCCGCGTAATGGACGAGTCTGATGGAGACGCTTCGGCCTCTTCTGGCCAGGGCATTACTTTTTCTGAGGGTTTGGCAGAGATCTTCTCTAAGTTGAATAGCGGGCAGCGTATCGAGTGCTATGTATTCCTGTGTGGGGGTTGGTCGGCGAAGGAGATCTCGGAAGAGATGGAGGTATCTCGATCCACTCTTCAGAACTATGTGGACGATTTCAAGGAATCTGGATTGATTTCTAAGGACGGGAACCGGTACCAGGTTACCCGGAAAGGCGGTTTTGTGCGGGATATCCTGTTCGCGTTCGATGAAGTTTTTCCCGTCGTCTTGGCTGGTTCCATCGCTGATGAACTCCAAGGATCTGGGTTGGAAGTGGATGAGGAAGCAGTTGAGGATCTACAAGGTGAATTGATACAGAGATCCGATAGTTACAGTAGCAGCTATTCTTGGGACGAAGTCGAATCGGGTTCTTTCTGGCGTGCGGTTGACCGCGAGGACCTGGTGGAAGCATTGAACGCCATCAGAGAGTCTAACTGAAGCCGAGGTACTGTTTCCTGTGACCGGGTTGTTGGTTTGACTCGAACTTCGAGTTCGGTGTAGACAAAACTTAAAAACGATGTCAGGTATAGAATTTCTATGTCTCAAGACGAGTGGTCAGAACCAGTACAAAATCCATCCAGAGGGCTTGAAAACCCTGATACCGTTAACGTCAACGGCTTTCACCGGTAGGGTGGTGCGTCGTCTCGAATCTTAGAGTCCGATCTTCGACACCCCACCAGGAGGACCACCCGTTGACCGGTCTCCAGGTATGGGTTCTTCAAGCAGTAGTGAATCAGATCTCGGTCAAGGAAATATCCAGTCTTCTCACCGAATACGCGGAAGACGATTACAGCGAAGACACGGTTAGAAACATTATCAAGGGGCTGTGCGGCCAGAAAAAGAATGTCCCGAAGAAATACTATTGCAGTGAGCGGTACCTGAAGGAAGTCGAATACCATCCCGATAACTCGATCAATTACGATGTCACTCAGGACGGTCGAGCTCTTCTCGGATCCTTAGACACTGTCCCAAATCTTAGAGTGTTAACCAGTGGTGGTGACAGTCTGAGTGATTCTCTGGAGGAACTTGGTTTGGAAAGGGTGGAGGGTGATGGCCGGATTCGGCCGCATAAGTGTTGGTGGCGTGAGGAGATTAAGCGGAAGCCGGGGGGTGAGACTGGGAATGGTTTGTCGTGGGGTGATCGTCGTACGGTGTTGATGGAGAAGGAGATTCCGTTCGAGGTGTATGATAAGGAGGTCCCGGGGAGGGAGCAGTCGGAGCGAGGTGAGTTGATTCAGTATAATGGCTGGAATGTGATCTTGTTTGAGGATACTATTTTGGTGCGGTATGATCGTCCGGTTCAGGCTGATTCTATTTTTGGGGTCTTGGATGATTGGTGGAGTACTCGGAATGAGATTGTGGATTGGGTTCAGTCGGAGTTTCCGGTCTTGGTGCGGTCGAAGCCGGTTGATGTTTCGATGCCGTTGAGTACGCAGGAGTGGGGTGATGTCAGGAATGAGTTTGCTGAGTGGATCCAGGAGAACCCGGAGTTCCAGGACGACAGTCCGAACTCCTTGTTCGAGGTGAAGAACGACCGGGGTGAACGGGTCTTCCACATCGATACGTCTCCGACGGACGGCCTGGGTAATGATTTGGCTGAGGGTGAGTTTCCGCATAGTCAGTTTGGTGCGGAGCATATCACTAATTTGAAGCAGGCTGTGAAGTGGATGGCTACTTTGGGTGTGAAGCCTCAGGATTTCTCGGCGGCGATGTGGACTCGGGAGAACCGGGATGAGTTGGAGAAGGTGGTTGAGTTCGACGCTGAGGAGCTCGAGGACCAGGTCCGGCAGCTGGAAGGGAGGATTGAGTCGGTAGCGTTGGATGCTGCTGAGCAGCGGCAGAGCCTGGATGAAAAGGTGGATGAGTTCCAGGAGCGGGTTTCTCGGCGTTTGGATGAGCAGGATGAGCGGATCCGGGATGTCGTGGAACGTGTGGATTCGACTCGCCGTGAGCTGGAAGACGAGGTCGGACGGCTACAGAGGGATGATCAGGCGTTGGCCAGTGCTGTCCGGTCGAACTCTAAAGTGAACAGGTTGCAGTCGGAGAAATTGGTGCAGGTTGCGGACCGTTTAGACGATGTCGCGTCTCAGCTGGAGACGAATGACCGGTACGTCCTGGAAGAGGTGAAGTCGAATCGGCAGAAGAACAGGATGCAGGGACAGCGCCAGGAGGAGTTGCTGAAGGAGGTCCGTGAGCTTCGACGAGACTTCCGACGTCTGGAGGAACGGTCGATCTTCGACAAGGCTCGGAGTGCTGTCGGTGACGTGAAGGAGTCTGTGAAATCTGCAGCAGGGAAGATGAAGGAGAAGGTGGCGAATCTGTGGTAATGAGATACGAGGTCGAGATCGATGTGCCGAAATTTGACCAATACTACGCCTCGTACGATGTCCGGTATTTGAGTGAGAGTGGGACTACTAAGCAGTTCAGCGGTTCTCCGGGTTCCCGGAGCTGGGAGAAGGTAGTTGAGGCTATTCAGTCGTACTTGGAAAATTTATCTGGGAGAGATGGACGTCCGGAGCCGTCAAAAGCGAATGTGGAGTTAGAGGTCCACCCGATCTTTGAGGGTGACTTTACGATCGAGGATGTTCTAGATCTGACTACGTTATCCGAGTTTACAGGTGGTGGTCAAGAGCCGAGGTACAGTGACGGTCGCTGGTTTGAGTCGACTCCTGAATATGAGAAGTGGGTAAAACCGATATTCGATGGGCGGGTTCTCCGGGTCGACGGGAAGCATCTTACGAAGCTCTACACCGCTTGGATCTGGTCTGAGGAAGGGAAGTTGCGGGAGTACGTCGTCACTGAGAGAGGAGAGTACCGTATCTTCTTCCAGGGTATGGAGAACAAGCCTGATAACGAGAAGACCAGGAGCGATTTTGACGAAATGGATATCGTTGGGTCAGCTGTGGACTCTCCTATTGTAGATGATGTAGGCCATGTCCACATCGCCAAGCTGGTAGCACGGATAGGCGGAGAAAAATATCAGAAGTTCCCCGATTGGACTCAAGCACATTTCGTCGATGAGAGACAAGTGCCAGAGAAGGTGAAAAAAGAGCTTCAGGGTGATACTCGGTGAGTCTGGATTCTCGTGGCCACAGGTCTCTCGACGAGTTTACCGTTGAGGAGGATCCGGCGGAGGAGCCTTCAGATGAAGCTGGGGAGGAGTCCGGGGACGTGTTTTTCGAGGAGGAGAGCTCTGGTAGTGAGGATAGGGTGTATCTGCTTTGAATCGTAGGTTTAAGCTGGTTTAGTTGGGGAGGTGTACTGCGATTACGCCGAGTTGGACTTCTCTGTCGGGATTCTCAGGTAGGTGGATTTTGTAGTCGTTCCAGGATTCGCCGGCTTCGTTGACGTGTTCGATGAAGGTGGGGTGTACTCGGATGCTGGTATCGAGTTTATCCAGTACTGGCGTGATCTTGTTCCTTTTGACGAAGACGACGAGAGCGGCTTTGGAGTCTCTCCAGGTGAGGTAGTTGAGAAGTTGATCGAGTTTGTCGTTGCACCACTGGGGTCCGTCCCAGATGCCGCATTCTGCTACGAACAGGTTGCTGTTGTCGTAGCGGTAGAGGATATCTGTCTTCCCGTTCTTGTTGAAGGTTTCTCCGGTGACTGAGCCCTCGAAATGGGCTTCTAGGAAGAACAGGATGTAGTCTCTGAGGTCTTCTTCTCCTTTGTCTTGGAATAGGTGTGGTGAGCGCTCGAATCCTTTCCCGACATCGTAGATGACTTGGAGTATCTCGCGGTAGATCTCGGTGTCAAGTTCTGGTTCCAGCTCTCCGCTTTCTTTGAACTCGGTGGAGTTCCGGTCGCTGAGGGAGACTTGTTTCCGGGAGTCGGGTCCTGGTACAGAGAATGTTTCTGGGACTTCATCTCGCTTTTTGATCGGGATGTCGAGGTCGGAGAACTCGTCGTGTTTCTCTCGGGTATCTTCCTTATGTTCCTCGAACCAGCGCGTGACTTGGTCTTGGAGATCTGCGTTGAATTTCCGGACCTGCTTGGCGACAGGTTTTGCGTGGTCTCGGAGGTACTGGATGACTCTCTGGATTTCCGTGTCGAGTGAGTCGCTGTCCTTGCGGTGGGCGTCGATCTTGTGGTAGATGTGGTCGCTGCCGACGTAGAACTCGTAGATCCCGATGTTGCTTTTGTAGCTGCTGGGTTTCTTGTAGAGCATTTCCTGGTTTCCGGTGTAGGGGAAGTAGACGACGAGCTGGGAGTCAGGGCCGGATCCTTCGGGTTCTGCGTAGCGTTCGTCGAACTGGATGACTGGCGGGTCAACAGAATATCTCTCTACGACCTGGTCGATGTATTGTTGCTTGTTAGCCGTCAGGATGGTTTGGTCATCTTCGTCAATAATGTGCTCCTGGGCCTGGTCCTTTCGAGACTCGAGCTCTTTTCGGAGCCTGCCTTTGGTGAAGAGTTTGACCTTGGGGTCGCTTCTCATATTGTCAATAGATCAGACCAGCGATGATCCAGCGGTCGCCGTTATCTCCGAGGGGGATGATCTGCATATGGTAGTCGGTGTAGTCGAAGTTGTCTTCTTGTAGCTGTTCGTTGACGCGTTCTTCGATGGTGGTGACTCTGTCGTCGTTCCAGGACTGGGTGTTGAGGCCGTCAAGCTCTCGTGTTTGTTCTGGGATTCCCCATAGGAAGACTTTCTCGCTGGAGTCTTTCAGCTTGGTTTTGATGTTAGAGACTATTTCGGATGCGGCGTCGTCTTTCTCGAGATCCTTCTTGTTCTTGTATTCGATGAGTCCTCCGTACTCGTTTTCCTTACTGGAGACAACATCTCTATTCCGGGCTGAGCCGTGGTTGATGTTGATGAGCTGGTTGATTCCCTTCTTGAACTGTTGGTCTATTTCGCGGGAAAGGACGTGTAGTAGAAGATAGGTTAGACAGCGGCTTGCCGTTTCTCCGCTGAGGTTGACGATGTGTTCGTGTGTGGTTTCAGCGAATCGCCTGAGTTCAGGGGTAATCTGATCCTCGTCGATGTTGAGGAATGTGATTGTGTTGACTGTGAATTCGTTGGCAGCTGCGGACTGTGAGGGGTGGAAGAGTGAGATTTCTGCTCCGTTGATGATGTCTGCGAAGATGTGGTCTGCGAAGCTGCTGTTGAGATCTATTTTGCCGTTAGAGTAGATGACATACAGGTTATCGGGGAGGTTTCCTTTGTCGAGGACGCGTGTATCTTCGTCTTCGTAGTATATCTCGACTCGGTCCTGTTTGTCCTCTGCCTTCTCGACATCGTCATCGAATATTGAGATAGAGGATCCTTCGGGTGATTCAAGATCGAGTAGATCTTGGTATCGGCGGCGTTCTCCATCCAGGCTGAAGCTGTATTCTTTGAAGTCGCTCTTGAATGAACGGGGGGATTCGTATTGCTCACCTCCCCAGCGGATTTCTTTGATGAGGTGTGGCCGTTCGTCGTTGAATGAGAACTGTTCACCTTGGAGACGGAGTTCATTTCCGTTGAGCCATTTGTCTTCGAATTCCTCGTTGGTGAACTCGAATTTGCATTCGAGACCGGTCTTGCCCTTGTAGTAGGTGATGATTTGGACGTTCTTTTTCTGGTAGTGGAATTTGCGTTTTGTGACACCAAGGAAGGCTCTGAAGGAGTCTGAGCCGGTGTCGGTGAAGTGGGAGAATTTGATGACGCCGTCGTCGGTTCGTTCAAATAGGGCGGCTGATAGGATGTTATCGACATCCAGGAATCGACGGATTAGTTCGATTTCTCCTTCTTCCTCTTTGATCGACATTCCACGTTCGGCACGGACGTGTGCGAGTAGGAATTGCTGGCCGATGTGGATCAGCATCGCGTACTTGTTGGCTTGGCGTTGCCGTTTGCGAAGGCTGTCGCAGAACTGACTGAGGAGAAATTTGACTGGATCCTCTTTTGGACCGTTCTCAAGGACTTGTATAGCTAGATCCTTGGGGAGCTCATCCATCTCGGTTTCCGAGATATCAATCGGGTACCGGAGTTTTCTACTGCGGATGTAGTCGAGTAGTTCGTCAACATCGCTGAGTTCGGAGGGAGATTCAATTTGTTCTGAAGTGGGGCTGGTGAGGCGGTCTTGGGATTTCACCCGTCGGTAGAAGATGCGTGCTTCTTCGAAGTCGCCTTCTTCTCCCCCAAGTTCTTGTTGCCTCGACATTAGATATAGCCCAAATTGATGCTGTCTCTGTATTTCTTGTCGAGGTGGTGTGATATTTCTTTCTCATAGAACAGCAGAGCGGTAGTAAGCCCGCTGGATTTTTGAAGAGTGGGTGGCGGTCGATGTTAATCGTCGAGGATGGATTTCTTGACGCCGATCAGTTCTTCGTATAGCTGTATTCCGTCTTCGATGATTCCTTCGTCTTCTGCGTCGGTGCTGTAGGTGTTATTGAAGGATTCGATGTCGTGGGCGTAGTCGTTCCTGGCGTCCCGGATTTTGTCGATGGTGTTGTAGTCGTCGTCTTCGATGAGCCCGAAGCTTCTGCATCCGTTGAGGCAGCGTTCGAATCCCCAGTCGTCGTCGTAGAAGTTGGAGGCGGCAGGGTTGTCCTGGGCTTCTTCGAGGTAGTCTTCTAAGGTGTCTTTGACGTAGTTCTCGAAGTAGACTGAGAGCAGGATGACGAGTATGTTTTCTCGGTCGTGGTTGTAGGCCCAGAGGACGTCGTTGAAGTGGTAGAATATCTCGGGGTCGGAGTGTCGAACCTTTTCTTCTAGGTCGAATGCTTCGATAAGTTCTTGATCGGTATATCTGGCTATATGGGCCTGTATCGGTTCTACTATGCTGCGGTGAATAGCGGAAGCATTCGCTGAGTGTACCTTGGAATAGACTATGCCGTTGTCTTGTTCGAAGCTGGGGGAGGAGCTACCGAATCGAGCGTATCGTACTCTTATGGGTAGGAGAGCGTCAAATTTTGAGAGGGCTTCGAGAGCGACCTGGTTTACAGCTGCGTTGGATGTGAGTGCTTGTTCTTCAGTGAATTCGATGACTGCGATCGGTATCTCGACGGAGTCGGTTCCTTCGAGAAACCATCGCTCGATGTCGTCGATCTGGTCTAATCCGGTGGGTTCCCAGCTTACCTGGCGATATACGATTGCGTCAAACGGGTATTTGGTGAATTTTTCTCCGGAGTCGAAGAGGAAGGGGTTGAAGTAGGATAGTCGGAGTTCTGGAGAGACTTGGAGCCTGGTTCCGTCAACATCTGCTAATTCGGTTTCCAGAAGAGACAGGGCTTGGGTGGAGAACTCGCTGATTGAGCTGGTCGACATACCTTGTTACGTACTCGTGAGGCTCTGTATGGTGGTAGTTCTTTGGAACAGATTGACTGGGGCTTCTTTATTCGGGGTCTCTATCTGTGTTGAAGTCGCTAAGCGCTGTTTCTCGAAGGTTGTCGAAATCGATATCGGCTTCTTCGGGATCGGCAAGCGGATCTTCTTCGACGTAATCCGCGTCTTGTTGCTGGTTCTCTCGGTACGGACTCTGCCATTCGTCGGCGTCCAGCTCGCGGATCTCGCCACCGAGGATGGTCTGGTTTGTTCTCCAGATCCGGTGGTAGTCCATCTTCAGCGAGTCGCCGTGGATAGCGTATCCATCCAGGTTGAAGAAGGTGAGATTGAGAGCAGTCATCTTGGCGCAGGTGGAGTCCTTGTCGATTCCATAGAACTCGCCGTTGGGGTTGATCTTTGAGGCCGACATCAGTAGCCTGCCGCTTCCTGATGCAGGATCCATTACTGTGTATGGCTCGTTGTCTCCATGTTCTTCGCCAATCACCATTTCTGCCTTAACATCAGAGAGGCTGTGAGGTGTGAAGTGCTGGCCGAAGTGGTCGCTACTCTGTCCAAGTTCTTCATAGACTACTCCGAGTATGTCTCCATCCGTCTCACTCATAGCGTATTGGAGTTCAGCGAAAGCTTTTGAGAAGTGTTGAGCGTCTTTTTCTCCGTAGTCGTCTATGGTATCTATGTAGTTTTCATCGTCTCCTTGTAGGGAGTAGAGCATCAAATCGAGCCAGTCATCATAGACTCTATGCATCGAATGGCCGCTTCTCTGTACTGCTTCCAGTTCATTGACGACGGGGTCAGCTGCTTCCTTGTAGTGCGAATCCGATGCGATTAGACGCCCACCCTGTGAGCTCGGTCTCGAATGTAGCCGCCGGCTTTCGTTGATATAGGATAGTCCATAGTGGGACAAGGAAAAGTCAAATTTTTAACCTTTCAATTACTGGCCCAGGTTGCTTACTACGAGTTTAAAGCCGGTGACGGCCTATGCGTAAGCAATAACCGCAAATGCAGGTTGTAAGCACGATGGGAACTGGTTCTCTTGGCCGAGAGGTAGAGTTGGAGGCTTTCGTCTCAGAGTTGGAGAACCGGGTTGAGGAGGTTGATGCAAACTTCCAATCCGCGAGTATGGTGACTATCCGGTTAGAAGAAGGAGGGCCTGCGTATACGGTCTACCGGACTGGATCTTTTCAGATTCGTGGAGCCGAAAGCGAGGAATTACTGCAGGAAGCTGTGGACCGGTTCACGCAGCTCCTGGATGGTATTGGCGTAGAAATACCTGAGTTCCAGTTTGAGGTTTCAACTATTGTCTGTATGGAGGATCTTGGCCAGGAGCTTGATTTGGAGACCTTAGCCGTGTCGCTTGGACTGAATAATATCGAGTACGAGCCTGAACAGTTCCCTGGACTTGTTTTTCGCCCAGATGGCTATGAAGTCACCCTCTTACTTTTCTCAAGTGGGAAGGTGATTATCGGTGGCGCGAAGAACCGTAGCCAGGCGACCTCAGCTATAGATCATCTGGAAGAGAAACTGGTGTCAGTAGAAGCCTGATTTATGAGCCCGCTTCGCCGGTCACATCGCCGTATAGCGCTTCAGCTTGGTGGACAATCGGATCTATAAGTGGGTCATAGTCGTCGTGGGAAAACCCGTTTTTACGGAGGAGTCCCTTGACTCGGATTTTTAGTTTCGACCTCATCGCTTTCCGATTCGTCCAGTCAATATTGACATTCTCTTTCAGCATTTCGCATAGCTCCTCTGCGATTTCGCTGAGTTTGTCTTCTGGTATCTCAGAGTCAGTGTTGGAACTGATCGCGTCGTAGAAGGCAAGCTCCTCTTCTGTCAGCCCGAGGCGTTCCTTTCTCCGGTCTTCCTGCTGCAGTTCATCGGCGTAGTTCCGCAGCTCCTCGATGACCTCGTCCGTCGTCAGGAACTGGTTGTTGTACTCATTTAACGTGTCCTCCAGTTCCTCTTCGAAGGATTCGTACTTCGCCAGGTTCTGCTGCTTCCGAGTCGATATTTCGTTCTTCAGCAGTGATTCAAGCATCTTTGCCTGGAGTTCGGGTTCCTCGACCCGGTCGACATCGGAGAGGAACTCGTCGCTTACAATCGGTTCCTCTGACTTCCACTTGTCGAACCCGGCTACAGAGATGACGTCGTCCGCAGTAACGCCTTCCGCGATCAGTTTCTTCATCGCAGAGTCCATATCCTGGTCTTGACGGCTGTTTTCCGCCTCAAGTGACCGTAGACTATCCCGGACCGACTCGAAGAAGAGCAAGTCTGATCGGATCTTATTAGCAGCTTCGTGCGGAGTAACCAGGGCGAAAGCACGTCTTAGTTCAGCTACAGCCTGCATGAACTTCTCTTGCTTTTCCTCGGTTTCGATTACCTCGCTCTCCGCCCGGTGAATCAACCGGGTTAGATCTACCTCGCTGAGCTCCTGCCAGCCCTCATAGTCGACGTTCGAAAGATACTGGGAAACCTGATGGTGCTTCTGCTCCATCACTTCCACGGCAGTTTCGATATCCACCATCGCCGTATCTTGGATGTCTGCCGTGTACTTGTCCAAGGCTTTCCGCAGGTCCTCTGCGATACCAATGTAGTCGACAACCAAGCCGCCGGGCTTGTCTTTGTAGACGCGGTTGACTCGTCCGATGGTCTGAAGCAGGTTGTGATTCTTCATCGGACGGTCGATGTACAGAGTGTGGAGCGGAGGGCAGTCGAACCCGGTCGTCCACTTGTCGCAGACAACCACGATTTTCAACGGGTCGTCTGGATCTTTGAACCGGCGTTTCAGTTCACCTTCTGGCGGGGGATCGTCGATGTACTCTTCAGGCTCCGAGATTACGACCTCGACCTCTGGAGACTCGGGCTGCTCCTCGATGTACCGCTGGTATTTCACTGCTGCCTTCCTGCTGATGGCAACAACCATCGCCTTTCCCTCGATTTCACGGTCGTTGTAGTGCTCTACGATGTCTTCGGAAAGCCTCTCTAACCGGTCGTCAGCGTTCTCGATTATCCGGCGGAGGTTCGTCCACTTTTCCACGAGTTCGTCTTCCAGATCCTCTGAACCAGAATCCAACAGCTCTCGAACCGACTCGCTGATTGCCTCTTTGTTGAGTTGGAGTTTTGCGAAACGTGATTCGTAGTAGATCGGGACGGTGGAGCCGTCCTGTTCCGACCGGTCGATAGTGTATTCGCTGACGTGGTTCCCAAAGGTGGTTCGAGTGGCTTTGTCGCCTTCGTGGATCGGTGTAGCTGTGAACCCGAGGAACGAGGCGTTCGGAAGTGCCTGGCGCAGATTCAATCCAAGCTGCTCTGTCTGCGACCGGTGGGCTTCGTCAGCCATGACGATGATATCCTCGCGCTCGTTTACCACAGGATAGTCCCGTTCGTCGTCCTTGGTCTGGAACTTCTGGATAGTGGTGAAGACCAGGCCGCCTGCTTTCCGGTCTAACTGGTCGCGCAGGTCTTCTATGCTGTCAGCCCAGTCAACATTGTAACCGGCGTCGCTGAACGTGTGGACTATCTGCTCGTCCAGGTCGTTCCGGTCAGTGACGATTACGAAGGTCGGGTTGCCGAAGTCTTCGCTGCGGCGTATCTTCCGGACAAAATACACCATTGACAGGGATTTCCCAGATCCCTGTGTATGCCAGTAGACTCCTGCCCTACCGAGTTCACTGCCCATCGTCTCTTTCGCGCTTTCCACTGCTTCACGGACTCCGTAGAACTGGTGGTACCCTGCAAGGATCTTCGCCAGCTGGCCGTCCTTGTCGCTGAAGACGACAAAGTTCTCAATCAGGTCCAGGAGGCGTTCCTTCCCGAAGACTCCTCGAAGCAGGACTTCTTCCTCGGAGTAGTCCGGGTCGTCACCTTCTTCCTCGATGTATCGCCACGGCCTGTACCATTCCCAGCCTGCCTTGAGGCCGCCCACAAGGGCCTCGTTCATCGACATCAGGCCGACAACTTCGTTGTATCGTAGGAGCTTGGGGATATCGTTCCAGTACCGGTTGTTGACTTGGTCGTAGGCGTTTTCCAGTGTAGCCTTGGGGTCGGTCGGGTTCTTGAACTCTAAGACGCTGATGGGAAGTCCGTTGATGAAGACGACCATGTCGGGGCGGCGTCGTGGCTTGTCACCGATTTGGACGGTGAACTGTGTGGTGATCAGCCAGTCGTTATTTTCCGGGTTGTCGAAGTCTATCGGGTTGACGAACCTGCCGACTTGCTCTGCGTTTTGCTCATACTCTACCTGGACGCCGTCTACCAGTTGCTCGTGGAGACATCGGTTATCGTCCAGTAGGTTCGGGGACTGTGTACTGGTGAGCTGTGTAACGGCTTCTTCCAAGCCTCTTCGGGGGATGTCTGGGTTGATTCTCTGGAGGCTTTCTTCTAAGCGTTCTCGTAAAACGACTTGTGAACTCGAGGTTCGTTCCTCGGCTAAATCAGATGGTGAGGCATATTCATAACCGAGGTCTTGTAAGATGTCGATAGCTGGTTTCTCAGCCAACTGAAGTTCGTCAAGAGCCATTTAGGAGTATCCACGATTTATAAGAACTTGTCTCTTTACACGTTCAAGCGGATTTTTCCGGTTAACAATTTCGGCAGGATCGTATCACGTAATCCTGAAAGAGTATTATTTTCACTACGAAGCTCGTGAGATTTTTTATGGAAGGGTCGAACTAAGTTACTGAACTCCCTCCGGGCTTTCTCCGGGGGGAGAGCAATATCTTGGTCCTCTGCTACGTTTCTGTTTAGCCCCGGAACGGCAGAATCCGAACCCAAATGATCAAACGGAACAGTACGTAGTAAATGATAGACGTAGAACAATTCAGATTCGTTATTCGGCTCGATGTAGAAGGTCGTGTCAATTGGCCAGAAATCACCCATCTCTAGATTTATAGATCCAAAGTTCACTCCCTTCCTACCGACAATTATACCCGGGCCGTCAATCAGGCTTTCCTTGTGCCACCCAGTAATTCCGTTTGATCCATATACTGGATATTCGTCGCCTTCACGTTCGTCCTTAGTTAACTTCTCACCGTATTCAAAGCTACAAACATCGCCAATTTCCGCGACAGAAAATTCTTGAGGAATGTCGCCCTCTTCTGTATCTTTGAACTCATCATATGGGCTGAATGACTCGAACCAATAGCTAAAGATCGTTTGCGAGATTGAGTCGCATAGTTCGATAATTCGATCATTAGTTTCGATCTTCGTATCTATTGCATCAAGGAATCCTACTATCTTTTCCTGCTCTTCTAATGGAGGAATTTTTATTGAAATATTATCGAAAACGTCTGTAGGTACTCGCTGCCGTCCAGATGAACCAGTCATACGTTTGATTGCGAATTGGCGAACATCTGGTCTCCGTGCAGTGTAATAGACGAATTTCGGCAGAACATCTTCTGTAGCAGACATGACTAGGAATTCTGTAGATCCCGTAGCTGCCTCCCCTTCATCCAGAATATCTACGAAAGCCGTCTTGCCGTTTTCCAGACAAGGCGTAATACGTGCGAAGAGTGTGTCTCCGTTCTCAAATCTCGGCTTGGAGTATTTGTATTCCTTCTTCACAGTTTTCTGAATTTTCCGCACATTCTCCTCAATATGTTTCATACCCACATGTGTCTGTTCCTCACCCTTCTCTAAGCTTGGATAATCGTTTATTTTTATTACATCTGAGAAGATACGCTCTTCCCAGTCTACCGAATCTTGCTCTTTGTTTTGACTATCCACATCTGCAAACTCCTTTAAGTCGGATTGATCGCTCAAAATCCCACCTCCCGAAGGTTTTCTTCGATTTCTTCTTGAAGATCATCAGATCTCTGGAACTCCTCACGGATTTCTGCCGTGAGCTCTTCCATTTTCACCTCGAATGGAATATCATCGCCATCATCTTGGTCAACTCCGACATACCTGCCTGGAGTGACCATGTAATCATTATCAGCTATCTCATCTATACTTGCGACTTTACAGTACCCCGTTTCATCTTCGTATTCGCCAACATCGTCCTCACCTCGATAGGCCCGGACGGTGTTCGCAATTTTGTTAATATGGTCTCTAGTCAATTTATTTGTTGTTCGATCAATAGACTTGTACAGATCTCGAGCGTCGATGAACAGGGTTTCACCGCTGCGCTCACGATATTGGTCAGATTCTTTGCCCTTACTTAGGATCCAGAGACAGACTGGGATTTGAGTCGTATAGAATAGCTCCTGAGGCAGGGAGATAATGGCATCCAGAAGATCATGTTCAATAATCTCTTCTCGGATGTCTCCCTCACTTCCTTGAACAGACATAGAGCCGTTTGCCATTACTGTGCCAGCCATTCCATCTTCATCCAAGTGATAGAGCATGTGCTGGATGAAGGCGAAATTCGCGTTGTTGGAAGGCGGCATCCCGTACTCAAATCGCGGGTCTTCATCTGAAACGGTGTTTTTCCCCCACTCGCTCATATTGAACGGTGGGTTCGTGATGATCTTGTCAGCACTGAGATTGCCGAACTTGTCGTCCCGGATGCTGTCTCCGAGCTGGATGTTCCCATCAATACCTCGGAGAAAGAGGTTCATCTTACAGATGCGCCAAGTAGCTTCGTTGACCTCTTGGCCATAGATCGAGATCTGGTCCTCGTCGCCACCCTTGCGTTCCAGGAATTTGTGGCTCTGGACGAACATCCCGCCAGAACCGCAGAACGGGTCAAAGATACGGCCTTCAAATGGCTCTAAGATCTCGACCAGTAGCTCGACGACGTGTTTGGGGGTGTAGAACTCTCCGCCACGGTGCCCCTCTTCACGGGCGAACTCTTTGATGAAGTACTCGTAGACCCTTCCGAAGACGTCTTCGTCCTGCGTATCTTTCCCGTTTCCAAGATCTAGTTCAGAGAACTCGTTTAGGAGTCCTTCAAGAGTATCTTGTGGGATACGAGAGTATCGCTTGGGAAGCATCCCGTCCAACCGGTCAGGGTTTTTTTCCTCAACTGCTCTCATCGCATCGTCTATCTGGGAGCCGATGTCTGGGTGGGTAGCACGGCCAACCAGGTTATCCCACCGGGCCTCCTCGGGGACGTAGAAGACGTTCTCTGCGCGGTAGGCGTCGATGTCCTCTAAGATGAACTGCCGCTCCTGATCGTCGTCGCCGACATAATACTCCAGAGAATCCTCGTCGTATGTCAGCTCTCGTAGCTCTTCCCGACGGTCCTCAAATGCGTCCGACATGTACTTCAGGAAGAGCAGGCCGAGGACGATGTGCTTGTATTCAGCTGATTCTACGGGTCCGCGGAGGCCCTCTGCGGACTGCCAGAGGCTTTTCTCGAACTCGTTAGAATCGTCGCCGTTAATACTCATATTTTAACACCTCTTGAGCGGCACTTCAAGCTTGTTTGTTGTCGATTCTGGCTGTGAGCTTTCGTTGAGGCTGGAGTTTCCAATCATATTGTCTGGGTGGTTTTGAGCGGCGTTAGTTTATTCATGTGAGGTCCACTGAAGGTATAGACGCCCCACGTCGGTTACATAGACGTGTTTCGTTCGTCCTTCCATTTCTGTTTCGACTAGACCCTTCTCTTCTAGTTGGCTGACATGGTAGCTGATTTTCTGCGATGATTCACTGAGTTCTTCCCCGATTTCGCGTAGGATGACGCCTTTTCTTCCTTCGTCGTCCCATTTGCCGAGGGTTTCGAGGACCTCGAGTTGTAGTCCTTCTATTTCGAAGTTGAGTGGTTGGGTAGGTGAGGGTAGTTTCTTTACGAGGTCGTCAACTGATTCTTCCCCGGTCTGGGGTTCCAGGACGTAGTATGGGGTCGCCCCGATGAAGAAGGCGGAGGCGGTGGCTGCCCCGGCCATCAGGTTTGTACCGCCTGTTATGTTCACGTAGATCTCTTGGTCGGGGTTTTCTCTTGCTACGCTCACGACTGTATCGACTACGTCTCTTAGGTCGAATGCGTCGATGAGGTCTATCTCGACGTTGTATCCGAACTCAGTGAGTTCTTCTGCGAGTTCGTTTCCGACTGACTGGAATTTTTCGCTGGTCAGTAGCTGGACGTGGTCGGCGGACCCGTAGGCTTGTAGTCCTCGCTTGATGTGGACTGTCGTTTCTCCGTGAGGGACGATGTGAAGGCTCATTATATGCTACTTTCAACGAATTTCCGGACTCGGTTGTTGTTCTCGATGACCGGTGTGAGGCTGCTGAAGGGTTCGTCGTTGTGGTTGTACTGTTGCTCCGCTTTCAGGATGACCACGTCTCCCTCTGATGGGAAGTATTCGACGTACTGCGGCTCTATTCTGATGCTTTTGCCTGCTTCTCCTTCTTGGAATGAGGTGACGTATCCGACCCGTCCTTCTACGTGGTCGACGAATCCGATATGGAAGTCGTGGTCGTCGTCGAGAAGGCGGCGGCGCTCTTCGTATGTGTCCTCGTCCAAGTCCAGGATCCGTCCCCAGGTCCGGATGACTCCTTCTAGTGCGTTCCAGATGAGGAGGAGTGAACTCAGGAGTACGGGATCAGCCTGCTGGTCAGGTGATGGGAGTTCCTTTGGGTGGGCGATCTCATCTTCGCGATACTCGTTCAGATTCTCCAGGGCGAACGTGTATGAAATCTCTATTTCCTCGTCGAGGAGCACCGTTGAGTAGGTTTTGAACCAGCGGTAGGCGTTGACCACGTTGTCTTCGTTCCGGATTTCTCCGCCGACTTCTCGCTGTAGCTTGTCGCGGTATCCTTGTTCATCGGCGAGACCCAGGAAGACGTATCGAAGGTAATTGTACAGCTGCGCGGTGTTGAACCGGTCTTGGAAAGAGTCTCGTGTGGACTGTTCTACCCATCCGAAGTACTCGTCTATCTTCTGGTAGACGTCGTCGTCGCTCTCGACGTCAATTCGGGGTTCGATGATGTCTGCCAGCAGATCGAAGCACTTCTCGATCTGCTCTTCGATCATCTCCTCGTTGGTCGGCGGGGCGGAGGACTGACTCATATTGATTCACCTCCGAAGAGACCTTCGAGGTCATCTTGGAGCTGTGCCTGTTCTTGTTCCAGGTCGGCGATTTTTTCGAGTCGCTTCCGGATGGCTCCGGCTTTCTCCTGGATCTGGTTCTCTGAGAACTTTGGTACCAGCAGTTCTCGCAATCTTCTGATTGGGATGTGTTGTACTGTCGCTCCGCCTTGCATCGATTCCAGTTGATTTCTGGCCAGTTCCGTATCCAGGAAGTGGGCGTATACCAGTGCTTCCTCCTCTGTACGGAAGCGGACAACAGCCCACATCGAGCTTGGAGCGATTTCTCTTTCGGGATGGTGGATGTGAATCTTTGCTCCGGTGGCCGAGACTAGGACATCTGTCTCGTCCGCTCTTACGATGTTCTCGTTGACATCGAGGTACTCGGAGTATTGTTGCTGCTGGATATCACGGATATTGACGTACGGCAGCCGGTTTTCACCATCTTCTTCGAAGACTTGGTCCGGTTTCTTGGTGCCGCCACGGATTTCCTCAGCGACATCCTGGATCTCTCTCACCTCGTCGTACTCCTGTTGTAGTTGGCGGCTTGTCTTGTCCATCTGGATGATTTCACTGGGGAGATAGGAGCCGCCATCCAGCCTGCTCAGCTGCAGTGTATCGGCCTTGCCGAGTCGGATATCGTCTACGATTTCTGGAATTCTCCGCTCCGGTTCTTCGTCACTGTCAACGATGGCGTAGGAGATCTCGTCGCTTGGTGAGGATGGTTCGTTTGCTATTTGGAGTATTACTGTAGAGATCCCGGTATGGTCATAGATCGGGGTGTCGATCTCGATCAGAGATTCTATGGTGTACTCTGTACGGAGTGTCTCTCGGAAGTCGGAAGCCCCTCTTTTGTACAGTTTCCCGACCGGGAGTATGACCGTTAGGCGGCCGCCAGGTTTGAGCCGTTCCAGTGAGTCCAGGACGAATTTTTCGTCGCCGTTCCGTGCAGGGGTTCCGTCCGGCTTCTCGTAGTGTAGGTTGAACGGTGGATCGATGAAGACCTGGTCAAACTCTGTTGGCAAGCTGTGATCTATCTGTGAAAGTTTCAGGTAGTCGCCCGTCGTGTAGGAGACGCTAGTGCCGAACAGCTCGTTGAGAAAGATTGCGCTGTTTACGGCGTTAATATTGATCTCGACGCCGTGTGCGTCTGCACCTCGGGCATTGGCTTCTCGAAGGATGTTTCCGTACCCTGCGGCGGGATCGAGGACAACATCTCCCTCACCGGTCTCCGATAGGTCGAGAAAAGCTTTGCTCAGCCAGAGAGGAGTTGTTTTTGGCGCAGTTCTTTGTGACTGCTCTTCGAGTTCGACGAATGCTTCGGCAAGTCTCGGTGGGGTTTTGTCTAAGTCGATGCCGTAGAATGTATTCAAAACCTGTTTCTGGAACTCGACATCGTGCTGATGGCGTTGCGCTTGGAACGGCGGATATTTTTCCTCGATCAGTTCGTCTATCTCCGTCAGGTCTTGTTCGGAGAGGTTGTCGATATCCAGGTTGTAGTTGTGTCGTTCGGCGGCCAGTTTTCGGAACAGGCTGTGGTAGAGTTGGCTCTCGATTTCTCTACCGATCTTCCCTCTGAAGTATTCGGCAAGCCGCCAGAACTTCATCTGGATCTCTTCTGCAGATTCCAGGGCTCGTTGTTCCTGACTGTCATCACTGGGGAAGTCGGCGAGTTCGCGTTCCACCTGTTCGCCTTCTTCACCGGGAACGAGTTTGAAGATGTATTCGAAGGATTCGGAAACCAGTGCGCCGTATGGTGCTCCAGAGTGGTTCATCAGGCGGTGGAGCTCTTTCAGGTCTTCTCGCTCCCTGTGTTCCGAGATAACGGTGCTGCATTCAACGACTACAAAGAACTCGTTGAGATTTTCATCCAAGACGGCAAGGTCGGGACGGAGGCTTAGTTGTCCCTCGATGAACGGCTCAAGTATGACTCGGTCCTCTCCGTAGATGTCTGTGAGCTCGTCGTAAGTCTGCTGAACGAGTTCTTGTTCTTGCATACCTTCTGGTTCCGGTGATGACTACAAAGAAGTTTGCTTGGAATATCAAAACCGAGTTTATAATTAACAGATGGGATATACTTATTGATTTGGCCGTGGATATCACAAGCGTATAAGTCCCGACAACCAATATACCAGTCAAGAGATATACGATGGTAGATGTGGTCAATGTTGTTTCTTCTGGCTCTTTAGATATTGAACTCGATCTTGAAGCTGTTGCTCAGGAGCTTGGTGACCTGGTCGACTATGACCCGGGAAAATACCCTGGTGCCTATTTTCGATTTGGCGAGTCTGAACCGTTGATAACGCTATATCGGACGGGCAAGTACATTATCACAGGTTCGTCTTCTGAGCAGGAAGCGATGGAGATCCGTGACCGGTTTCTTACGACTCTTCACGACCACGGTGTTCTTCCTGAATCTGATGATAGTTGGTTCTCCATTCAGAATTATGTCGGTGTCGGAGATTTAGAGGAGTCAGTTAATCTCTCTGCACTTGCCATCGGGTTGGGATTGGAGAAAACCGAGTACGAACCTGAGCAATTCCCTGGACTGGTTTACCGCCCTACTGATTACGAATCTGTGCTGCTCGTGTTCGGCTCTGGAAAAACGGTGATTACGGGTGCGAAATCAATAGAAGAGGCTGAATCGGCGTTCAGAAGCTTCAGATCAGAGTTTAGGTCTCTTTTTGAGTCGTAGTTTCTCGTTCTTTATTCTATAGGCGGGCGTAGGTCGTGGTGTCGTAGGTCTACTGTTCGCCCGTCTTCAAGTTCGACT
This sequence comes from Natrinema altunense, assembly GCF_000731985.1. Taxonomy (GTDB): domain Archaea; phylum Halobacteriota; class Halobacteria; order Halobacteriales; family Natrialbaceae; genus Natrinema; species Natrinema altunense. Next base: position 534,909 of record NZ_JNCS01000001.1, on the reverse strand, counting down.
CTGTAGATCTTGTCGTGTTCCGGTTCCCCGGTAAGCCCTGAGAGGTTGTCTTCCAGTGTTGAGACTATCTTTCCGTGCTTCCCGTGGAATTCTGCGTAGTCAGGATCTGTTTCGTCAGGGATATCGATCCGGACTTTATCTCCTACCTCGAACTCGGCCACTGTACCGGTGTGGATGCGCCGATAGTGTATTCTACTTTCGCTCCGGTAACCTGAGCTATATGTGGTGACACGTTCTTTGATTCTGGTAGAGGGTGTTTCGGCCCTCAATCACACGCTCCGCTTCCGAACCCCCCTTTCACGCCTTTCCGTAAGAGAATATGAGTGCCCAGAATCCCGGTCTCGGTGACTGTCCGCATTGCGGCTGTGAGATACTACCACGGCACACGCTTATTGAGTACGAAGGTGGTGTATGGGCTGAATGTCCTGACTGCCGCGATGTTGTCGATCCAGAGTAGATCTATGTTGCGTGTTTTGAAACGCGTTACTTGGTTTTCGAATAGTAAGGAGCGGATGTTTGAGTGTCGGCAATGCGGCACCAGTTTAGAGGAGGAGATGGAGTCGTGTCCAGGCTGCGGCAGTTCTGAATCGGCGGAGTACCAGCTATAAATCGAGGTACTGGCTTTCCCATTCACGCCGGGCTTCGATTTCTCTGCGGCCTCTCTGGGTGACTTTGTAGTTGTTGGTGCGGCGGTCTTTTTCTCCTTTCTCGACGAGTCCTTTCTCTACCAGGGTGTCGAGGTTGGGGTACAGTCGTCCGTGGTGGATTTCTTTCTCGTAGTAGTTTTCGAGCTCGTCTTTGATCGCGAGTCCGTGGGGGTCTTCGAGGCCGGCGGTTACGGTGAGAAGATCGCGTTGGAAGCCTGTGAGGTCGTACATATCCGGTTCTTGATTCTGCCGGGGGTATAGTCTCCCTGATCTGACATCGCTAAACAATTTAAATAGGGTTTGACAATCTGTTATCCGTGAAGTCTATGACTGGTAGCTGTGAGTCTCGGTCTTTGATTGAGCATTTGGAAAACCAGGAAGTCGTTCCAGAGGGTGAGAATCACCGATAGAGGAGGTGATGGGTTACCTGGATGAGTTGGAGGAGCTTGCGGAAGAGTATGATCTTGAGGAGGATCTTGAGAGGAATCTGGAGTATGCGGAGTTGCAGGATGAGTTCTTTTCTGAACTGAAGACAGCTGTGGGTCCGGGTGCTGCGGTAGATGTGATGGATGCGATTGAGGAGGACGAGTATGAGGAGGCTCGGCAGGTTCTCGAGGAATACTCTGGAAGTAGTGGGGGTGCTTGGACCGGTGAGTGATGGTTTTGAGTTTGTCTTCACTGAGGATCACGAGGAGCAGGTGAGGGATGAGCACGGTGATCAGGTGTTGGATGCGTTGCAGTCACGGATTGAGCGCAAGCAGAAGGAGGTTCGTTGGAAGGACTCGGTTCCGTCTCTCCGGCAGCGTCTTCACAAGTTAATCTACAAGAATCGGTACGCGGAGATGGCTTTCCAGGCCGGTGGTACCGATTACAGAGCAGTCTTCGTGATCCTGGAGAACGAGGACGCTCTGGTGTTTTACGGTGCTGTTGAGAAGAATGATATCGGCTCTTACAATCACAGTGATCAGCACAAGATGCTGGATACGTTGCAGAAGAACTACCACGATGTCCGCAGTCACGCGGAAGAAGTCTTAGCCGAGGTCGAGGGTGATGCCGAAGTTTGATTGAGGAACGGGATACGGCCAGTTACGCTGTTCAGCGTTTGGAGCATTACCGGGAGCTCGGGGATATCGACTACGAGGATCTTGGTGTTTTGCTGGCGGCGGATGTGGAGGAGCCGGAGGTTGGTGATCCGTATCCTGTTGCTGAGGTTCACGCACGGGATCACGGTGCGGACTGGGATTTCGATTTTGACGCTCGGGTTGAGTTCGAAGGTATGGGTTGGGAGTCGTTCCGGGATGTGGAGTATCCGACGTGGATCAAAGTGTTCGAGGAAGAGTACGGGGATTCAGAGGTTAATCTGCAGTACTGGGAGCCGGAGGACTATTGACTCGTTTTTCTTTGGATTCCTGGGATGATCGCGATGTTGATGAGTCCGTAGATGCCGATGGCTCGTGCGAACCAGGAGGCGATTTTTCCGAATCCTGTTGTTGGTGGGTGGAATTGGTAGTAGATCCAGGTGATGGCTGAGATTGATACGATGAGGAGGCCGGTGAAGGTGAATTGTTTGAGGAGTTTGGTCCAGAGGTCGTCGATGGCGGAGTAGGTCGGTATCAGGGAGAAGGGTAGTACTGCGAAGAAGATGACGGCGACGAAGTGGTTGAGGATCCAGGTGTTCAGGTATTCGAATCCTTGGAGGAGTCCGAAGATTGTGTATGCGAGTAGTTCGAGTACGAGGATTCCTCCTGTAGTAAAGATCTGATATTTCTGGATCCTGGTTAGTCGGTCCCCGACCGCCATACTTGTGTTTTCCCAGCATACCTTTTATAAATTAAGTGAGATAATGTCTTGATAGGCGGATAGATTGATAGATAGAGACCTATCTGGCAATTTGGATAGATTGAACAACGATATCGAGCAGGATCTAAAGACAGAGCTCGACATCGCTGTTGCCCGAAGCGAGTACAATCAGAGGACTGTTCTGTCCGCTTTGATCGACGCAGGTCTGGATACTGGGGAGGGGAATACCTGTGTCGACGAAAACCTAGAGGATCGTCTTGAGCAGTGGAGCGAACACTATAACGGTGAAAGTGGTGGAGAAGAGTAGCGTCTTAGTTCTCGCTGTAGTCCTGTTTTCAGGTGTGGCAGCTGCTGAAGTCCCAGAGCTCTCGGTCAGTCCCAGTAATGTGACGGAGTCTCTGCCTGCTCATCAGGTGCAGGAGCTCGAGTTCGAGTTCGTCAACGAACATCAGGATAAGAAGATCTACAACGTCTCCCTGGAGGACCAGCCGTACTTGAACTGGTCGGAGAACCGGTTCCATATCAACGCGTCTCAGTCCAGGACGGTGGAGGCGGAGTTTTACACGGAGACGCCGACCAGAGTTAACGACTCCTTCTCCGTACCTTACTACTACAATCAGACGGAGGGGAACAACACGGGGATTACTTTTGACAAGAATTTCTACCCGGAGCTGAGTTTCCAGTTGTCGACGTTCTATGAGGAGACGAATGTCTCGTTGGATGTGTTCAAGCAGAACTTTACCTTGGAGCTGGGTGAGTCTGAGTCCTCGGTGTTTGAGGTGCGGAATGATGGGAATGAGACCGGCTTCAACGTGTCGTACGATGCTGAGGATATCCGCTTTGACCCAGGAAGTGACTTCAATTTGACCAGGGATGATAGCCGCTTAGTGAAGTTCAACGTCAGTATTCCTAAGCCGAGTGAGAATCCGACGAACGCTACTAACCGCACCTATACGAGGACAGTCCAGGTTTCCGGTGAAAACTTCGAGACACGGAGTTTCTCGGTGAGTGTGTTTGTGCCGTTCAGGGAGTATGATGAGGTGGAGCGGCAGGAGGATATCGTGGAGTACCTGCAGGAGATCCAGTCTTTCTGTGCCCAAGAGGAGAACCAGGATTTACCGATTTGTGGTGGCGAGGTGGTTCGATATCAGAACCGGACTGAATTCATCAATAATACGCCAGTGTATCAGGCGAATTTCACTGAGGCGGAACGGGACGCGTTGATTCAGTATGCGAATGCGTCCACAGAGAAGTACAGTGATATCCTGGAGAGGATCCGGCTTCAGCAGAATACGATTCGTACGGAGCAGGAGGAGACACGGACAGCTATTGGTTCGAACCTGAGTCAAGTGGCGAACGCTACGCAGCGGAATACTGAGGCGATTGAACGGTTGGCGGGGCAGATTGAGCAAGAGCTTCAGGAGGATCAGCGGGAGCAGGAGAACCGGAGGACGTTTAATACAATTTTGCTGATTCTCTTTGTTTTGCTTGGTATGGCGTTTGGAGGAGTTAAGATGTTCAAAATCTGGATGGAAGCGTCGAGAGATCGGCGGATGTAGAAAGGGTGTTTTGCTAAGTGGTGGATCGACGTCGAGCAGCAGCCGCAGTCGGAGTACTGTTCGCCCTGGTAGTTGTCGTGTTGCTGGCGGCAGGGTGGATTCAGTTGCCGTCAGTACTGTTCAGCTGGTACGGAGTAGGTTTAGCTGTGGGAACCTTGGTGATTGTCGGGGTAGTGTTTGCGGCTGTCCAGTTCAGGTCGGATGATGGTATTGATTTCAGTCGGAAGTCGGAGAAGCAGCTGAGTGAGGCTGAAGCCTTCGACCTCGCCAGGTATTATCTACGTTTTGAAATGCTGATGAGGATAGAGGAAACGGTGGATCGTGGTCCTGTAATTGAGGGTGGTCAGCGTGAGGATAGTGATCCGGTGAGGCTGTACCAGTTGGTGTTTGAACGCCGGAACCGGAATGAGAAGGTTGGGTTCCTGATGGACTTGGAGCAGAGTAATCTGCAGGTCGATGTGAGTGATCACGAGTTGATGAAGGAGACGGTTCGCCAGGTGAACAACACTCGATTGATCCGTGCTTCCAAGATGGAGAATTTCAACGAGGCTATGGAGAGTGCTCGTGAGGACTTGGCGGAGTCGTTGGTTCAGACGATTACGGAAAGGGAGTACGAGAACGGTGAGTTGAAGAGGGAGAGGGAGCGCCCAGCTCTTCCTTACAGGAAATCTGATTCAAACAGCAGTGGCGCGGAGACTTGAGGTGTGAAATTATACTATGGAACTGTTTAACGATCAGGCGGAGCATCCTTTGGTGCTGAACTTTACGCAGAAGATGGAGTTTGCTCAAAACTTTCTAATCGGGCAGTATGTGGATCAGGAGACGAAGACTCGGAACGGGGAGACTCGGACTATTGTTGAGTGGTATCCGACGGATGCTGTTGACAAGGAGGAGTCGGATCGATTGCAGCGGACTGAGGTATACCCTGATAACTTGTTGACCTGGGGACAGGGTGAGATCTCGCCGAGGAAGATCTACGTGATGCTACCGGACGGGTATTCAGAGCTTCCGGAGATGGTGAAGAGTGATGCTCCTGGTGACTCTGTGGCCAGTTTGGGTCGTTTCTTTGCCCAGTTCCATTACCAGTATCGTGCGGTGCTTGAGGCGTTGGAGGTTGTCGCTGAGAATGAGCCGGAGGTTATGGAGAAGGTCCGGTTTGCTACGAAGAACTCTGAGCTGGATGATGCGATGACTGAGAAGGCGCGTGAGTTCTTCGAGATGGTGGACGAGTTTTCAGAAAATCAGTCGTCAAACAGCAGCAGTAATTCGGACTAAACAGGTGGATGATTAGTGACGGACGATTTGGTCGAAGAGGAAGAAGTGGATGAAAGCTCTGGTGAAGACGAGTTTTTCGGAGTTTTCACTAGTGGTCTCGTAGCCGGAGGAATATTCTTAGCCGGTGTAATCTTCACGCTGGCAGGTGTTACGTACGGGCCGACTGGTTTCGTTGGGGAGCCTGTGGATTCTTCGCCAGATATGCAGGGTTTCCAGGATGCTGTTGCGGTGTATGAGAGTGAGGGAGTGTTCAATCGAAGTTTTTCGGTATACAGCCGTAATGGATCGATGGGTGTTTCGTGTGATGTGAGCCGTAGGGATGAGCTCCAGATCTCTCGGGATACCTTCCTGTATGATGAGTCGACGAGGTGCAGCCTCCAGTTGCCCGTAGTGGAGAACAGGAGTTGGTCGGTCGAGGACGTCGAGAGTGTGGATGTGTTTTTCCAGTCTCGTGGATCTGGAGAGTACAGGATCGGGTTCGACTCTTCGAGTAGTGAGTTCCTGGCGTGTAGTTTGTCGGAGAGTGACCGGGAGAGGGTTTCTGATGGTGTTTTCCGGTATGCTGGTTCGACGGGATGTAGTGTTTCGTTGGGGAGTCTGTACCAGGAGTGGGGTAATTCCAGCTTTGAGGATATCCGGGTCCATGACCAGGGTAGGGAAGTGGTCGGGAACCGGACCACGTCGTAGTTTTTTAAATGTGGATGGATGATTCTGTATTGAAGGAGACTTTGTCTGGGGCGGAGAAGAGTAGGAAATCAGCTTGCCCGAGGTTCCTTGGTACCTCTGCTACTGGCCGAGACCCGGCGGGCATAGACACCTACCCGACTAACAGCGGGAGTGGTGGACGGACACACCTGCTTCCTCCCTCTCTTCTCCACCCCAGTATCTACTTCTCCGTTTTCTCGGGTAACTGATAAAAAGAGAGTTCGAGAATATCGTTCTATGGGCTTAGTTGGTTATCTGATGTCGGGACAGTTCTGGTTCTCGATGTTCCTATCGTTGCTGACGGCGATGGTGGCGACGATGCGGGTGACCGGTACGACTCAGGGGAATCTGTGGATGCAGTTGAACCTGAGTAATACCCGGAATAAGGCGGTTTTCGCAGCGATCTTTACCGGGGTATCGGCGGTGATGATCCCGGTACTCTATGTGATGGGTATTGGGCTTGCTCACCTGTAGTCTGAATCTGTTGAGAACCAAGGACTGTGCAGACCTTTTTCCTCTTTCTTCTCCGGATGTTTGGTGTCCACCAAACACTTATAAAATATCTTACAAAATTGTGGGATAGAAGGGTAGGACAATTACTGACAAGGTGGAACACGAAGTGACAGAATCAGACAGAGTAGAACAGGTCAAAATGCCCAGTACAGGGGCTACAATCACTCGCAAAATCAATATCGGAGAAAAGTACGAGAACGTTGAGCTGGAGGTATGGCGTTCTTCAGGGTCTCTTGACGATACCAGTCGAGAAGCTGTGAAGCAGGAGCTCGAGGAGATCGTCGAGCACTTGGTCGAGATCGTTGAGTACCGTGTTGAGGACTGGAAGGCTCAGACTCTCTCTGATGAAGAATTGGAGGAGGTTCTTGATGAAGTCGAACGAGATCTCAAGGCTGGTGATGTAGAGGCAGCTGGTCAAAAGCTACAGACGATTCGTAGTGAGCTCCAGGAGAGGTGATTTCTGAAGATGGCTAATCCTGATGTATATCTGAACTTGGATCACGTTGAAGAGATGGATGATGGCCAGTACAAGGTGTCCTGTCCGTATGACGACGAGGAGTTTGTAAGCAAATCTTTGGATGAGGCTCTTCTCAAGGAGGGGATTTACCGGGCTGAGAACCACATCGATTCTTCTGAGAAGATCAACCGGCAGAACGATATGGAGCATACTCGGCGTAACATCGTTGAGGAGTGGAGAACAGGTGAGAATCGGGCGTGAGTTGGGATGATGATTTGAATCCTGATACGGGTCGGCGTTCGGAACACTTCGATAGACGGGTATCAGAGGAGTCAGAGTCCTCGACGGAGGCGGAGCTTGAGTGCGAGATCTGTGGTGAGGGCTTTGAGGTGATGCCAGCGTTGCAGAGTCATGTCGATGAGGAGCACACCGAGTTTCCGGAGAACAGGAAGGACCTGAACTTCCTGACCTGTGTGAACTGTTCGAGGAAGAACTTCTACAACCCGGATGATCCAGGTAGCAGAGACAACGTCGAAGTGGTTGAAGAAGATGAGGCTCCGGTGAAGATTACCTGTGAGTGTGGCGAGGTGATTGAGACGTGGTAGACAACGATGAGCCGATTGATTACTTCGATATTGATGCTGGTCCGGTGAGGGAGGACCACAGTATCAATCAGTTGGATACGCCGAGGGAGATCTATCAGAAGTTGAATCGCGGAGTGGTTGCTAATCCCGGTGAGTACCTGATGTATCAGAGGCAGAAGCGCCTGCAGATTATGCAGGGGCTTCATCAAAGTATCGAGGAAATCGATGAGCTGGAGGATCTGTACGAGGTAGGTGGTTTCGAGTGAAGGATTTGCTGTTTCAGATGAGGGAGGAGTGGGTGAAGAAGCATTTGCAGGGTCGGTATGAGGGCCGGTTCTGCCGTGTTCCTGTACGGCAGGAGCCGGAGTTATCGGGTGAGGAGCAGCGTATCCTGTTTAGCGACGGCGAGAGGGTGATCGGCGAGTCGGTGATTTCTGATATCAGGAAGGGGGAGGTTCGTTTTGAGCCGTTGACGGCGGTTCGGAAGCCGAATCCGGAGGAGCCGCCGGAGAACGGTTTCGAGTATGTTGATGCGGAGGATTGCCCCAGGTATAGTATCAGGTTCCACGGTGTTGAGCACGGTTACGAGACGCTTCACGATGTAGTTGAGGCTGTCCTGGATAAACGCGAGGAGGCCAGGAATTCGGACGAAGTACTGTGTCACATCTTCTGGACTGAGGTAGAGGGATTGGATTTGAATAAGTACAGGGAGTTCGCCGAGAGGTTGGATCGTGGGACGCTTCTCGGTGTTCGTGACGAGTTCCAGGTCCAGAGAGGGGTGTATCCTCCTACGGATCCGGAGATGGTTGTGAAGCGGTACAAGGAGTCTGCCAGGGCGACAAGGATCTACGGCTCTATCAAGGGGTATGTGGAGACTGTTCAGGAGTACTACCGGGAAGACGGTCAAGAAGATCTTGCTGAGGAGATCGGTGAAAGAGTGGAGTTTCCGGGTGAGTCAGAGAGTGAGAGGTCGAATGAAGTAGTTCGCGAGCGTGTTTCTAAAATCAGTTACAGCGAGGTAGGGCGAGAGACTGCCGCTAAATGATGTTTTTAGAGGTATATTGCTATGAGCTCAGACAACGAGTTCACGGTACACGTTAAAGGCGAGAATCTAAATCTGAAGATTGCTCCTGGGTCCGAGGAAGAATGGAAGAGGGCTGTTTCCTTGGTTGAGCTGGCTGCTGAACTGGACGGAGTTGAACTCGGGTCTTCTGAACTGCAGAGTTTTGAGGATGTGGCAGAGCATTTCGAGAACGAGGTCGGTGATCTGCGGAGAGAGTTTGATTCGGTTCAGACGCAGCTTGAGACGGTGATGGATAACTTTGTCAGCGATGAGGAGCTGGAATCCAAGCTCAATAGCATCGAAGAGACGATTCAGGAAGATGGTTCTGCCTCGCTTGATGTCGATGAGAAGCTCTCTGCGATGTGGGAGATGATTGATAAACTGGAAGAGAAAGTAGAGGAAGTACACCAGGATAGGGAGTCACAGTCTTCTAGCGAGGATCTCTCTGATGACGTTGAAGAGGCAAGCAGGAGGGAACAGGACGAGGTCGAAGAGTCTTCACTCGGTGAAGAAGGCTCCGTTGAGGATGAAGAGTCATCGGATGCTGAAGGAAGGTCTCTGAGTGATATCCGTGAGAAGAGTGTTGAAGATAGGAACGAACTGGTCTTCGAGTTGATCAAGAGGCATCAACCGGTTCACGGTATTTCGGAGCTCGGAGAGTATGTGTATGGCCACGAGGTTGAGTCAGGAACAAAGGAGTACGGCGAGCTCGGTAACCGGGTTTCCGATATCCAGGATCGGATCGAGAAGGAGTCGGATGGCACTTCGACGGTGTACTATGTGGATGGTGAGAAGCCGGAGAAGGCAGATGGTGCTCAGCGTCTCGATGATATCGACCAGAATGATATCGAAGGGATGAGTCTGATTTGTACTGTGTGTCAGAGCGGGGATGCTGTTTTTGACGGCGTGAGTGGTGCCAAGAGGCATCGCCGTGATGAAGATCACGACAGTTGGGTTATCGCTGCGATCCCGAACGATGACTGGAAGAACGGGAAAACCGTGGAGAACATCGTAGAACGCCGGACCGCGTAGAACCGAGGTGATCTGGTGTGAGTGTTGATGATGTCAGTAGGGATGCTTACGAGCAGATGATTGAGTCTGGTCGGATTACTGAGCTTCAGGATTTGGCGTTCAATACGGTTCGAGAGTTCCATGAGGAGTACGGGTATTGGCCGACGTACCGGGAGGCTCACGCTTTCTTGGCGTTGGAGAAGGATCATACTGAGGCACAGTTGAAGGGTCCGGCGTATATTCGTCGTCGGTTGAGTGAGCTTGTGGTGGATCCTGAGGATAGTGATCCGGATTTGCTGGAGAAGCAGGAGCCACGGACTCAGAAGTATCTCGAGGAGGAGGTTGATGATATCGAGGGTACTTCTGAGGCTCGTCCGGTGAAGATCCGTGATGACTGGGTGAGGGATTGGATTGAGGATAATCCTGGTCCTGGTCAGGTTGACGGGGAGGAGTATAGGACTGAGGAGGTGAACGGTGTCGAGACCTATGTTGATGAGAATGGTGACCGGTACCTGTTCAAGCCGGGTGAGGAATCCGAGAGTGAGGCAGAGTCTCAAGTGGGGGATGAGCCTGTGGAAGCTGAACCGGTGGATGAATCTCAGGAGGAAGAAGAGGGTGATGCCAGTCAGCAGGTTTTGCTGAAAAATGGTGAGGTGGTAGGATCGGATTGAGGGAGAAGAAGCAGTTGTTGGATGAAGTGGTGGAGCAGCGAAGGCGGAACCAGGATTTGAGGAGGGAGCTTCGGCATTGGAACTGGTTCGGCTGGCTGTTCTTGGTTCTCTTGGTAGGGGTGGTGGTTTTACCTGGGATCTTCCTTACGAGGGTTGCCCCAATGCATCCGGAGATGTGGTCGGATCCAGTAGGGAAGGAAGTAGTTGTACCTGTATCTGAGTACCGTGTTTTTGACCGTAGTTACAACGAGTCCTTGGAGAAGGGTTTCTGCCTTTTCGGGGATGTTGACGAGGACCAGGTGTGGATCCGGGAGGTTGACTTGGCCGAGAATCCTGAAAAGCAGAGTGCTGGAAGTGTCGACTTCGATTGTATGGATGAAGTCGGCGGTAGGTGGAAGCAGCTATTGTTGAGTTCGGATTACAATTTTCTCGGTACTGCTCATACGCATCCAGACCTTGCGCGTTTGAGTCGTGTGGATGCCAGGAATCTTGGCAGTTCTTGGTGGTGGGCGAGTATCCGCGGTATCTTCAATGGTGATGAGTTGAGCTTCTTCGCCTACGGAGATCCGGTAGAAAAGATGGAAATGGATTTTGTGTCGGTGGGTGCGGATTACCGAGCTTAGATATAGGTTCGGTCGAGGGCCTTTCTGAGCTGAATCCAGTTGTCGATATAGCGAATCAGAGCTCACCTCCAGCGAACCGTTCCATGTTGAATACCTGCTGCTGACTCGAATTTAAAACTTGTAGGCGGAAAGAGTTTCCAGCGGTCTTACTCGTCGTCGGAGGAGTCGCCAGACCGTGTATTGTCGGGGCTGTCTCCGCCCTTGAACGTCTCGTGGGAGCCGAATTGTCCCAGGTCGGGGGCTTCACCGTCGCCGGAGGAGCCACCGTCACCGGAGTTTCCTTCGTCGGTCATACTGTAAAGAGGAGTAGAGCACCTGCCACTAAAAGTATGACGCCGAGGATAGAGGTGAGAAGGGCTCTGTCGACGTCTTCGGACTTATCTTCTGTTGTCGGCTGCATAGCATCGATGTCGTCTGCGTGGATCCGTAGTGCGTGGGAGAGGTATTCGTCTTCTTCGTAGTCGTGATCGGATACGGCGCGGTACATATCTGTTTCAGGGCCTGTCCTGACTCTTTCTCGTTCCTGGGTTTGGAAAGCGGTGTATGTGGAGTAGCCGAGTACTAGGGCAGCTGCGGCGAGGACCAGGCCGGGGATTAGGGTGAGTTGGTTTAGTCCGGATTGAATCGGTACGAGTGCTGCGAAGACTGTTGCGACTAGACCGTTGAACTGTACGATTCGCCAGGATTTCTGAGTGACATCGTTGAGGGATTGGAGTTCGTGGTCGAGGACACGTCGGGCATCCTCGAGTGCGTGGCGTCGAGCTTCTGTGGAGGTATCTGTTTCCTCTTCTTCAGATTCCTCCTCTTCCTGTTTCTCTGTCTCTTCCACGCTGCTCCCCATACTCGTCGATGTAGGCGGTGAATTAAGAGACTATGGGACTCAGAGGAAAGCCGTACTGTCGGCTGTAACGGTAAACATTCATTTTGCTGGCGTGTCCGCGTTTTCATATGGCTGTTGACCTCGTTTTTAATTGGCTTCAGGAGTGGGCTCAGGTGATTGCTGGGCTTGGCTCCGTTCTTCTTACTGGTGGCCTGGTCTACCTCTATTGGCAACAGCAGAACTTGTTGAAGCGGGAGCTCAACCGTGATGTCCGTCATCGGCATACAGAGACTCTTCGTAAGCGGATTCGGGCCTGGCACGGGGATATCGATGAGTTGGGTGTGAGTGATGATGCGGGCTTTTTCAGCGACGAGACGAATCTTCCGAAGGTCCGTGGTGCTTCTGTCGAGCCAGCTGCTCCGTTGGTTGATGTGGTTGGCCGGGATACGGGGTTTCGTGTGGTTCCTGAGGCAATCGAGGATGACCGGTATCTGCGGGATCTCCTGGAGAATCACGCTTCTGAGTTGCGGGAGTTGAAGGAGGAGATAGAGGGGCTGTACCAGGATTTTGAATCTGCGAAGAGTGACTTTAGAAGCGAGTTCTCTGATGGCCGTAAGGTTGAGACAGAGGGGTATATTTTGGAGCCGACACAGTTCTTTGATGAGTGGGTGTTTCAAAAGGCGGTCATCTTGAACCGTGAGCACTTGAGTACGGATAAGGAGCGGTTGCGAGCTATAGCGGAAGATAGTATGGATGAGACCACGGCCAGGTCAGATCCTGCTACGGTTTCCTTTACTGCAGATGCTCGTGGAAGTGCTCGGGTCTACACTTACGAGGCCCTGCTCAAGTCTGACGACCTCGATGATCTTGATGAGTATCGGGACGAGATCGAGGAGGAAGTGCTGGAGATCTACTACGATGCTATTGATGACTTGGGGGAGGAGGGTGTCTATCGGCACGCTGTGGATGCTGCCGAGATCTTGGATGAGATGGCGGAGAGAATTGAGGAGTTGAAGGCGAAGCTCGTGGAGTACGAGGGACATCCGCTCTATATGGGTGACTGTCCCTATCTGGATGAGGCAACGCTGTAAACTGGTTTCCTTGATCGCTTAGTTTAGCTCGTCGTAGCGTTCTTTCACGACGTGGGCGGTTAGTCCGACGAAGAAGAGGGTGGCTACGCCGATGTTTTCGTCGTAGTAGGCGTCAGGGGAGCCGTGCATTATCCGGTGGCGGTGGTTCCAGAAGGCATCCCACTTCTGTTTGAACGCTTCTCCTTCATCGTCTTCTACTCCGAATATGGCGTGTTCATCGTACCATTCCTCCAGTGCGCGTTTCTTTTGCCGTCCAAGGTATACGGGCTCCTCTCCGTCGTTGTAGTGGTTTGGCTCGATCTCTGAATCGTTCTCGCAGAGCCAAGTGATGAGGCCGTCCAGTGATGAGAGCAGGAGGTGGAGTCCTTTGTATGGGTATTCGATTTCAGGGTCATCGGATTCTTCTGCGAAGGATTGGGAGCCTTCTTCGATACGTTCTGCTATGGTGTTTAGATCAGTGTCGTCGGTTGATTCGAGATATTCCCTGCCTTCGTAGGTCCACTTCATCGCTGTGAGAATTGCTTCTTCTCCTGGTGAGTAGTCGTCAGGGTCATAGTCCCAGGGTGGACCGAGATTGATGTACTCCTCTGCGTACTCTCTGGATTGTTCTAATCTCTCTTGGCCTTGCTGAACAGCTTCTACCAGTTGGTTTAGCTCTTCTTGCGATGGGAAGGCCTCTGTCGCTGCACGTAGTGTCTCTTCAGATAGTCCGAAGAGTGAATCGTCGGATCACTCATTACTGTGGTATCAGTCTCAAGCTGATGTAAAGCCCGACACTACCAGGTGCTGCAGATATTGACACGGGTGGGGTGTTGACCCGGGTTCTAAATTTTTGACCGGGGAATCACCCCCTGGAGTGCAAATCTGAGTTTCTGTGAGACGGAGTCTTTCTGCAGGTGGTTGTGGACTGAGTCGTTGGTGGTGAGGTCGGAAGGATTTGCTGTAGTTTCCCCGTGTCGAAGCGGGAGATCTACCTGGGAAAACACGGTTCCTGGTATACAGCTGGTTCTGTAAGGTGTCAGGGAACGTTTTCTCTGGGCGGTGTGGTCGGGCAGGGTATTTTCTTAAGCGTGGGTTGGCCAGTCTGAATCAGGGTCTGCGAACGCGACCTGCGAACGAACTACTTGGTGATAGATCTGAAGGCTATAGACCGTATACTGTGGTTGACTTACGGGAATCACGCGAGCAGCAGCAAATCTAGAGAAGAGGCAGAGCTCATTCTCGATACGCTTTCTCGTAGCGGGAAGTCGAGACGTGGCGAGGTGATGAGTCAGTTAGGTCTTGATGAAAGTAGTGACGAGGATGTTGACTTGTTCAATAAGCGGATTCGACCGTTGAAGGGTACTAGAAGCGGGAGTCCGATGCAAGTTGGATTTCTACACTCTTCGATAGAGGCTAACGAGCATTATGTCTCTCTGTCTGTTCCGGTGTTTGACGCGACCTGGAGAGGCTTGAGGAACGAGGTGCTGGAGTTCGTTGACCGATTTTACGGCTTAGAGGTTCCGAATACTCGGACGCTGGATAAGATTGTTTGGCTGGCTTATGCGAATCACTCAAACACGTATGAGCACCGTCAGAATGCTCGAACTGTTCTGAAGTATCTCTTGGAGAATGGTGAGACAGGCAAGCAAGAGCTGATGTCTGAGATCGGTTTGGAGTACGGTGATGAGAACGATGATCAACGGTTCCGTGGGATGATGAAGTATCTGAGGGGTAGCTGGAAGGATGAGGAAGACGCGTTGAATCCGCTGCACACCAGTAATCACGGTTTCTTGGTCAGTCAGGAGATGAGAGGTCAGAGGGCTTACTATCAGATTGATGTTCGGGAGTTCAAATCGTCGATGAATGTTGTGGCTGGGAATATCCGGTCTTTCCTGGGTTGAGGTGGATTCCAAGAGTGAAATACCTCATCTATACTTTAAGTAACAGTGGAGAGGGAATTCGTGTTATCGTAGAAGATGAAAATAATGTGTGTGACGGTTACGAGGAGATTGTTAGAAGGTACTTCTCTCAGGAAGCTGCTCTTACCCTGAATTTGAGTCCAAAGCTGGCTCCAGAGACTGTTGAACTTGCTTTGTTCCAGGAAGGATTTTCCCGGATCTCATATGATTGGGTCGAGACTGGAGTTCCGGACATCTTAGTAATAGATCGAAGTGGAGAGAAGAGATTTATCGAGGTGAAAACGGCTGGCGATGGCTTGAGTGAAAATCAGATAGAGTGGGCGCGAAAATACGATTTTGACCAATCTATCGCTTATGTTGTAGAGGTAGAGAGCTCTGTAGATTCTGACTTACAGATAGGGAATGAGGACCTGTTTCGCATTGATGAATCGCTCCGAGGCAGAGAAGACCTGATAGAACTGTGTTACGAGGACGTATCTTCTCACAAATATGCTGAAGAAATTAGAGCCGCTCTCGATGTGTTATCTGAAAAGCGATTAGTGGAAGAAACTCACTTAGAACAAACTGTAGGATTAAAAAGTGTTTCAGGGTCGAAACAGCTGGACGAGATCTTGAGACCATTGATGGAGCATTCTGATCTAAAGCATCCACCTGTTATGAGGTATAGAGTTGGGAGTGAGGTATATTATTATCTCACATCTGTTGGTATCAAAGTCAGAGGCTCAAATTTAGATAGAGAGGTGATGAATCGGATTAAAGAGTTTGTGGGTGAGTACAAATCTCTTAGCTCAGTAAAAGAGCGACGGGAGATTACTGGAGAACTCATTCTCGACATTTGGTGATACTCTCCACGGTTAGACGTTGAGTTCGTCTCTGAGTCGGAAGTATTTGGGTAGGGCGTAGTATCTGGCCCTGTACCCCTTGTATTTGTTTTTGGGGTTGCTTTGCTTGATCCAGTTGGTGACTTGTCCGTTGCGGTAGTCGAGGATGAATAGAGTTGATATACCGTTGTTTCCTCCAGCGGATGTGCGAGCGCAGTATCTGCCGTCAGGGAGGTCGGGGAACCGGTTTTCGAAGTACTGGAAGAAGTCGTCCTTGTCTCTGAGGTCGTAGATGCTGGTGTATCCGCTGGGAGGGTTCCTGGGGAGTTTGATTTCTCTTGGGGGCTTGTGGGTTTGGTAATTCCAGAGTACTCCGCCTGTCTTGGTTTCTTTCTCTGTTATAGTTTCGAGCTTGTATTTGCGGCTGGGTCTGAAGTTATACTGGTTGATGATCTTCTGTACTGCGTCTTCTGTATCCACTCGTGGCTTTTCACCTCGATCTTTCCTGGATTTGGGCGTGGGGTTGTTGGGGTGCGAACACCCCCCTATTGTGATGGGTCGGTAATGACACCAATCTGACCCTATGTACGTGTTATATATGTAATCTACCGTGCACAGATATAAGAGTACACACCAGACACAGTTCGCATTCGACCCTCCCAGGGGGGTGAATCCACCCTCTCTAAATTTTTCAGTCGATACAAGACAGTGGTATCGAAGTAGTGTTCGCTCTACAGCGAACACTTAAAAATACTGACTTGAAATGTTATCTGTGGAGCTGGTCGCGGTATCAGCTATCGTCCTCGCAGGACTCGCCTTTCCATTCCTGCCGTACCTGGTGTACAGGATCTGTACTGACCAGAGTAAGGGCGATGTCGACGAGCTCCCAGGCAGCTACGAACTGGATTGAGGTGTTTGGTAGACAGTGAACGATGAAGAGTTTGTGAGGATTCTGAAGAACGACTTGGACTCCACTCTCGGTTGGATTGAGAAGGTGGCTTCGGAGGAGCAGCTGGAAGAGGTCAAAGAGTACGTGAGGGAGAGAACAGCTGACTGGTGACTCAATCTTATAAATATCGTTTTGCCAATTCACTCTATGAGATCTATTTTCTTAGCTGCGGCACTGGTCCTGTTTTCGGCGTCGGTGTCGGGTGCTTCAGCGGGTGTTGAGCCGGAGCCTGGTTTGATGACTGCTGGTTCTCCGATTTACGGTTTGGATATCGCTGTTGACCAGGTACTGATGGTGACTCCGTTGATGGATCCTGGTGATGTGGCTTTTGAGCGGGCTTCGGAGATGGTGGTTGCTCAGCAGCGGAACAATAGTGAAGCGTTCGAGAAGGCTTCTAGCCAGTTGAATAGGACGGTTGATTCGGCGGATCGGAGGCACAGGCAAGGGTTGTCGAAGGCTGCTGGTGTCTTGGAGTCGGTGAATGCCAGTTTACCGGCGGAAGCACAGAGCGGGATTCAGAATGCGTTGAGTCAGGTTCGCCGTGCTCAGAACCGGACTGTCGAACAGGGATTGTTCTCGGAAGAGATCTCTCCAGGTGGGCTTGGAGATGAGTCGAACCGGTCTGAGTCAGAGGCCGGAAGTGATAGACCTGATATCGAGGTTCCAGGGGGTTGATGCCACGGAATGGGTTTCGTTCTCTCTGTGTTGGCGAAAGTGTTGAAGCTGCCTTTCGTGAAGGGGCCTGTACTGTTCTTCAAGGGCTTGAAGAAGTATGGTTTGTACTCCTGGTTGATCTTCGCTGTCTTCGTGTTACCTGGTATTATCGGGTCTTACTCGTTTCTCAGGTCGCAGGGTTTGGAGCTTGTATTTGCTGTTCCGGCGGCCTTCGGTGTAGAGTTTGGCGGCCTCCTGTCCAATATTGTCCACGGGTTTCAGCAGATGCAGGGTGCGGGTGTGGTAGCGTCGTTGATTATCTTAGGTGGTATGATGTCTTCAGCTGCGAATCTGATATGGGGTGCTATCGTCTGGGTGAAGGTGAATAAGCTGGTGGAGGGACAGAACTTGTCGAAGCTGTATATCACGGTTACAGGACTGATATTCTTGTTTTTCGCGGTCTCGTTGACCTTGTTCATCGACCAGTATGTGTTGGAAGAAGGAACTCGACGATTGGCAGGGATGACGTATGTCCTGAGCTCTCCGGGTGAGGCGTTGAGTCCGATGTTGGATGTGGTTCAGGGCTGGTCGTCGACACCGGAACCGGTCAATTCAACTCTTAAAAACATCTCTGAGGCAAATTCCAGTATGGGTGGCTGATTGGGTGGCGGATCAAATTGAGAAGCAGGTTTTCCACGTCGACGAGGAGTGGAGTCAGGAAGACGAACGAGAGAAACAGAATGTTCTGGATGAGGTGTTCAAGCAGCGTCCTTTGGCCTTGAGGAAGGCGCGTAGAGGGATGGATGCGTTGCAGGATGCCCGTGAGGAGGATGCTGATGTAATCGGGTATCTGTACTGGCTGGCTTACAATACGGTCAACGCGGCGGTGAACTACGCCCGAGTGAATGACGACAGCAGTCGAGAGAAACTGGAGGAGCTGGAGGAAGAGTTCCGTGAAACCTTGAAAACGGATGAGATAGAGATTACGCCGTATGAATTGAAGAAGTTGAGTAGGGAGGCGAAGAAGATCAATAGGACGCCGGCGCGTCTTCGCCGTTTGATGGAGGAACGAGGCGAACGGATCCAGCATTTGATCGGGTTTGCCTATGCCGGTACGGAGGCGGTTCGTGACGGTGCAGGCGGAGAAGAGGAGATGAGTATGACTGACGAGAGGTGATGCTTGATAGCGTTGGATAAACCGTTCGAGTTCCTCTACGATCTGAATCATATTTTGACGACGTACAACGAGGGGCAGAAAGAGAACTCCCAGAACAATAACCTCGTAGTTCCTGGTATCCCTCGATCGGGAAAGGGTCAGGTCACTGGTTGGGCGAAAGAACACGGGCTCGAAGGAGGGCACATCAAGTTGTTCGAGGTCCACGCTTCGAAGATTTCTCACCTGGCGGAAGTCTTCCAGTTCCTGTTTCCGAACGGATTTTTCTTGAATCGGAAGGCGAAGAAAGAGCTTGACCACGAGGAGGAGCCGAAGGGTGTGAAGCAGTTGCTGAAGCAGGACCGGTACAGCGATCCAGATACTACGGTGTCTGATATCGAGGATGTTATCGAGGTGTTTGAGGAGGAGAAGCCGCCGAGGCGTATCGAGAAACTGGATGAGTTGATTGAGGCGGAGTCGAACGATAGTTTACGTCAGCGTTTGGAGGAGGCGAGGGAGAAGCAGGTGGAGATCAGGGATCGGCTTCAGCAGATCTACAACTGGGGTTATACGAACTCAGATCTTCCAGACCTATTCAGGCGGAACTACTCGAATGGTCTAAACTCGAGCTTCTCGATCCAGGTGTTCACTCCGATTTCCCGGAATATGCCGACCTGTGATGTGCCGGATTTTTTCGAGCCTTTCGCTGTGCCTGTGGATGATTTTGAAAGATATGAGCAGTTGAAGTGGGGTTTGCGGATTATCCATCCTGACCGGTTCAATCAGTACAAGGATTTCTACGGTCGAGCGGTGAAGGTTGGGGATACGAGCTACCAGGATCTACGGAATGTTGATGACTTGAAGGAGAGCGATCACTTCGTTTCCAAGGAGTACGGGGATGGTGAGTCGTTCAAGGATACTCGGGTGGCGCATCAGAAGGATATCAAGGGGAAGTTCCAGCGTGATTGGGATGGCCGGTTTACTGAGGGAGTGGTGTGTTCCAGTGATTTCGAGTACAAGCTTCGTCCTCGTTTGAAGGAGGCGATGCTGTCCGATGAACCGGATATCGTGACCCTGTATACCGGTTTCATCAGTGATGAGACGCTGCGGAAGTTCGTCATGGTGTATTTTATGGAGACGATGTTCGATATCGTTCGGAACCTGTCTGGCACCGAGCTCCAGAAGCTGGATTGCCAGTTTATCGCGTCGATTCTTGAGGCTCAGGAGGTGATTAAGAAGTCGAGTAAGTCGAATTCGTTGAGTGCTGCTGACCGGGCGTTCAACCGTTTCATCTGGGAGGCGATGAACGACTCTGGGCACTACAACTTCAATTTCTGGTTCGATACGAAGCCGTCTGAGACGCACGGGAACTTGTTGTCGAAGGCGTCGAAGCGGATTGTGACTCGGATGAACAAGGAGGATGTTCGTTCGTGGTACACTGGGTCGACGCGGGATGATATCTTAGAGGCGTTTTCGACCAGGGACTACCGACAATTGGACGGCAGTTATCCCGAGTTCGGGTACGGATTCATCTACGATGACAACGTGGTTGACTGGAGGAAGAATGGTAGGACGCGGTACGGTCACCGGTTGCCGACGCCCCGGATGTGTGTTCAGGATCCTGTCGACGAGATCTCCAACGAGGACTGGAGCCTGTTCACTGAGGAGTTGGATCGCTGGGGGACGATGAATTTCCAGGAGTATATGGACGCCCTGTTCAAGGAGGACTGGGAGAAGTCTGCGGAGCCGTATATTGAGGAGTCGAAGCGGAAGCAGCGTGAGAAAGAGAAGGAAGAGGAGGAGCGTGAAAAGAATCGGAAGGAGATGCTTCAGGAGATGGCGCGTGAGAAACTCCGGTTAAAGGTTGAGCAACGTGGCGGCATCCCTGATTCCTGGACAAGTCTATCGGAAGAGATCTTGGAAGAGATGCACGAGGAGGGCCGTGCTGAGGACTGGGAGCATCCTAAGAACATTATGGATCCGACGAAGGATCTCCGTGATGAGCTGGAAGAGGAGTTTGCTGCTCAGGCGGATGATTTCGATGCTGAGGAGATCAGTGAGGAGATGCGTCGTGATGAGGATGCTATCGTGCGTTTCCTGTTTGGTGCGACGTCGACGGACGAGAAGGTGTACCAGATGAAGAAGTTCATCCAGGACAGGTATGAGGATGTACCGAGTGATGTTGCTGAGGAATTGGCGGAGGATGCGGCTAAGGAGACGTGGATGTGGCTGAAGATGCAGGGCTATATGACGAACGGTCACCAGCCCGATGTAGAGAAGGAGGAGTTCCGTGAGGAGATGGAGTTTCAGGGTTCTGAGCCTGAAGAAGATGATTCAGGAAGTGAGGTTGAGCCGCCTGGAGAGGAGTGGAATTGTCGATGCGGTGCTTGGAATCAGGGGGATCGGGTAGTGTGCCGTAGTTGCGGCGGAAACTATGAGGAGACCAGAGAAAGTTAGTTCTCGCAGTTGGGGCATACCTGTTTTTGGACGCCGTCGAGGTCGAGAGTCCATTCGAGTTCGGTTCCGCAGTTGTCGCAGATGTCGTCTTGTTCGTCTTCCTCTTCTTTTTCTGTTTCTGGAAACTCGCCGCCGGGAATCGGATCCATACTCTGTTGTTGCGGTAGGAGGGTCTGTAAGTCTTGGCTGCCCTATGTGAGGTCGAGTCCTTCTCGGCTGTAGTCGAGGGCTTTGGCGAAGAGTTTCTTATTCTCTTTATAATATTCTGTGTCAGTGAAGGCGTCGAGAAGCTTCTGACGGTCTATTTTCCAGGTGTCGTCAGGGCTATCTGCGTTTTTCCTTTTTCCGGCGTGGATCAGTACGCCTGTCTTCTCGAGTTTCTTGAGGTAGTCGTCGGCGTATCTCTTGCTGTGTTCTGTGTTGGATCCGAGGTAGTCGGCGATTTCTGATTTGGTGTATCTATTTTGTTTGCCGGTGAGACCTTCGATGGCTTTGCGGATGCGGCCTTTTTGTTCGAAGTGGAAGAGAAGTTTGTAGGTGAACTTGACTTCGGCGGGTGTATCGCCCTTGATTTCCATATTGTAGATGTGCCAGATGTGTGTTTTTATATCCTTGATAGGTATTGAAATGGAGTTCAATCAGCCGTTTTGAACTCTATATCAAATTGCCTTATAAAGAACAGTTGGTATATGGGTATCTCTGAGTGAAAATCGTTCGATCAGATTTGGGGCTGTATGCTTTGCCTCGGAGGTGAGAATCAACTTTGGATAGAAAAGGAATTGGTATGACTGGTATTGCAGTTATCTTCGGCGGTCTCGTTCTGATAGGGGCCGGTGGATTTGCTGCGCTGAACTATGTCCAGGGAACTGGTGCCCCGGGTGATGTGCCTACGCAGCCGGATCAGTCTCAGCCTGATGACGAGGAGACTGTTGATGGTCCGTGGGAGAACCGTGCGGTGAAGAAGAACATCAATCTGGAGGATATGTCCAGTCAGGATGTGACCAGTGCCACAGTCCATGTCTTCTCTGAGAAGCCTACCGACAACGATGGTAACGAGGTATGGGGTAATGAGAGAGCGATTGAGCCGTACTTCGGTACTTCACAGGAGAAGGATGTAGTCACTGTGGACTCTGAATCGACCACGGTTCAGTACGAGCCAGGGACCTACTACCTTGCTGTCGAATCTGACGGCAGGTATATGACCTTCGATTCAGTGACTATCCCTGACGGATCCAGCTACGGCGACATCAGCCTGTCCGAGTACAACCAGGCACCTGAACAGACCACTGTAGAAGTGGCTGACAGGTACGCTCCAACCCTGGAGCAGTTCGATCTCGGTATCAGCAGCAACACTTCCTCAATCGAGGAACATAGCGCTGACCAGACCATCAAGCCATCAGAAGACACCGAGTACAGAGTCTGGAAGATGGTGATGCACACCGGAACCAACGACCCGACGACCGACAGCAACTCTGACGGTAACTACGACGAAGGAATCAGGAAGATCTACGTCGAGGTCTCCGGTGCAGGACAGTCAGCTGCTACCAGCGAAGTCGTCTTCAATCCTAACAACGGGATTGACAGGCTCGGATCCAACGATAAGGCAGAAGTCGAGCTTGACAGCCTGGTAGCAACCTCAGACCAGCCGCTGACCATCGATGCACGCGTAGTAACGTTTGCGACGGAAGACGGAACGAATCCGGTCGATGGAGACGAGCAGCTTTCGGACGGTGAGAACCCGATTGACATTCAGCTCTTTGACGACAGTGGAGCTGGTACCAGCGCTGTACAGGTCGTAGGATAGATACGGGTGAGATATCCTGGCATTTGCCTCTGGCACAGGGGCTTGGAACTCGGACTGTGCCACCACATATCCCTACCTGAGCTTTCTTTAGGCGTCTACGCTTACCTTCCTGGTAATGAGTGAGGATGAGGAGGATGTGTTTGAGGAGCCTGATTTTGAAGGATTGGAGGAGGCGTTGAAGGCTGATCGTGAGGAGCATCGGGAGCAGGTTTCTGTTGAGTGGGTTGAGACTGTTCGTGAGGCTGGGGAGCTGTGGCGTGACTTGGAGGATGTGGAAGCAGTTGCTGATGAAGTCGGCTTGTCTTTGGAGGAGACGAGGGAGGCGCTTACTGTTTACAGACTGATCTTTGACGAGGTTCCGATGGCTGTTGCTTCAAGAGCAGTTATCCCGGGACAGTCGTTCTTCTCTCTTCAGGGTGAAGTTACAAGACTTGATCCAGAGAATGAGAGTGAATCGGTTGAGGACTTGTTACGGGAGTATGTGGGTGCCGTCTATCTTGAGCACGATATCCAGGAAGAGGAGGTTGGTGAGCCGCCGGAGAGGGAGTCGCCGCCGTCAGGGTTTGAGGGTGTAGGATTGGATCTGGATATGAGTGGAATGTTTCCGAGTTTCGAGATGCCATCTACGGCACTTGCTTCGGTGGCTAATATGCCGGAGTTTCACGATGAAGTGTTTCAGAGCCAGGTTTCGGCTTTGGCTGGTGTTGTGGATCCTGATCTATTTCCGACGGAGCAGATGGTAGCAAGTTCTCTTCAACCTGCGATCGCTCAGCACCAGGAGATGTTTGCTCAGAGTTTGGCTCCTTTGACTGCTGCTCTTGACCATCATCAGAGCTTGATGGCGCAGTCGACGGCGGCGATGATGTCGGAGGCTGTTCAGGATATTGCTTTTCCTGATTCTGTTCTTGCGGACTTGGCGTCGATGCAGCCTGCGATGGATGCTGCGGCAGCTGCTACTACGCATACCCATCCATCCTCGCAGTTTGAGGGGTCGGTGGTTGATGAGGCGTCGAAGACGAGTGTGGAGGCTGAGCCGTTGGAGGCTACTGGAGAGGTAGTTCCGGAAACTGGGCCTGGGGGTGCGATGTTGGATTCTACTCTTCCGGACGCAGACGCGTTTACCACTGAGTTGGTGGTAGAGGTTCCGGCGATGATTGTGGAGTCGATGTTGAGTACGGGGAAAGCGCGTGTCTGGTTTTCTAATCTGTCGGAGGAGCATCAACTGACTGCTGTACGCCTGTTGCTGGCTTCTGTCGCGGTGTATGTCACTGGAAATCCGTTTGCTGCTCCTGTTGCGATTATTCCTGCTCCGTCGGTTCGACGAGCTATCGTGGTGGAGGATTGAATCCTCGTCCACCCTGTTATCTTAAAAACACCTTTCTGACATATTTTCTGTATGGCGGGGAGGACTGAGCAGGCTTTAGAACTTATCTCGATTTGGCTATTCTATGGTATCCTGACGCTTTCAGTTCCTGTTGCTTTGATGTATGGTCTTGGTGCTGCGGAGAACACGAGTAACTTGGTCAAGTTCTTCCTGTATGCTATTATCGGGCTTCCTGTTGTACTATTTAGCGTTATCCGGGTTTACCTGAAGAACAGAGGTTTCTTCGAGGCAAATCCGGAACTGAAAGGGTTTGATTTCATCACGATTCATTCGCCGGAGCAGACTTTCCTTGGGAAGAATCTGGAGTGGGTGAGGTCGCCGATCCGGTTGACGGTAGTGTTCTTGATTGTGGGTATGCTGTTTGGTATGCTTGTGAGTCAGTCGGGTCAGTTTGCTCCTGGTGTCCCGGTCCTGGTTCAGGGTTCGGTGGCGGAGAGCACGACGGCCCTGGGTTTGGCGGTGGAGCCAGCTGTTTCAGCCGAGACCTTGTTCTTTAATGTCGGAGTGTTGATGGCGACGACAGCGGTCTTGACTTTCTTCCTGGTTAGAAGCGGGATGGATCTCAGCGCTGCTATCGTTGCGTCAAAGACCGTGTCGGTGGTGACGACGACTTTGGCGTTCCTGTTCTACCATAATTTCCGGTATGGTGGTTCGGAGACGAGTCAGGTGGGGATCTTGTTGCTGGGGTTCATTACGAATACGTTGACGGCGGTGACGCATTCGATTATTCCGGCTTATATGATTCACGGGTCGGGGAACTTGTTTCAGAAGGCGTCGTCGGCAAGTATCTGGGCGAATGAGGTCTCTGTTGCTTTGGCTTTGCTTGTGGCTTTAGCTGGTGCCGTCCTACTCGGATTCATCTTCATCCTGGACAGCAAGGAGTAGTGATCAGGCGAGTGGTGTTCGGTGTTCGGCGAACACTTAAAAATACTTAGGAGAAAGTCTGTCACAGGACTATGACTTACGGAATCCAGTCTTGCCAGATACATCTACCTCGTTCAAAACCGTGTAAAGCTGTTTCGGCAGAGTACAGGGCTTGATACCGGATCACTGAGGCGAAGAGTCCTGCGATGTACGGGTGGGTCCTGTCTCTCTGGACGGGGTCGCTTCTACTGTTCGGCCCTGAGGCATTGGGGATCGCAGGGTCGATGAACGGTTTTTTGGCGGGTTCGGTCGTCGGCTTCCTGGTGGTGTCGGTCGCTGTTTTCTGGCTGTACGGGATCTACAATATCGTGGTGCAGGTCTTCGGTTATCTGCCTCGAAGCAGGCCGGAGAAGTTGAGTTTGGAGGAAGCCAGAGGGATGGATGCGGCTGTCTTGTTGCCGACGTTCAACGATTTCAGTTGGGAGACTGCGGAGGACTGCGTCGACCAGGTTCACGATGCTACCCTGTACATTCTGGATGACAGTACAGAACAGGAATACCGTGAATTGGTGGATGAGTTTGCTGAAAGTTTCGACGCGGTTGAGGTGATTCGTCGTGACAGTAGGGAGGGGTTCAAGGCTGGTGCTTTGAACCACGCGATTCAGATGATTGAGGCCGATTACTTCGCTATTGTAGACAGTGATGAACGAATCTCCCCAGGGTTTCTGAGGCAGGCTCTTCGCTATTTCTCTTCGCCTGATGTCGGTTTTGTTCAGGCGAATCACGATACTAACGAGCAGAGTTCGCGTTTTGCCCAGCTGCTTGGGAAGGGTATCGACATTCACTGGGATCGGTATATGCCGCAGAGGAACAGGTATGGTTTCGTGATGTTCCTGGGTCACGGTGCGGTCATCCGGAAGGAGGCTTGGAAGATGGCTGGTGGTTTTCCGGAGATTGTGTCGGAGGACTTGGCGTTCGCTACGCGGATCCGTGAAAACGGTTACAGAGGTGTGTTTGCGGAGGATGTCGTCTGCGGAGAAGACTTTCCTGAGGATTACTACGCGATGTGGAAGCGGCATCTGAAGTGGAGTGCTGGAACCACCGAGTACATTATCAAGGAGCTACCCCGGTTCCTGAAGAGCAGGGCAACGGTTACGGAAAAACTGGATGTCGCGTTTCCGGTCCTGAACTTGCCGCTGTCAACCCTGTTCCTGGCGTATATCTTGGCTGTGACGGCTGTGTTCGGCTTGGGCTTGGAGTTGGATTTCAGTCCAGGGTTTTACGGGATGACGGTGGCGACCTTGGCCAGTCCGGTTCTCTCCTTCCTCGTCGATATGAGGGATAAGCCGAGGCAGTTGGTGAAGTTCCTCGCAGTCAGTACAGCGGTGTACTGTAGTTTGGCTCCGACAGCGGTCAAGAAGATCGTGGAGATCCTGCGAGGGGGTGACGCGTTCTTCCATACTACGCCGAAGCAGGAGAACGGAGTCCATGTCTCTCACCAGGCACGGGTAATGCCGTTTACCGTGGTTTCCGGAGTCTTCGTCTCCCTGGTGGGCCTGGTGTATGATCTACCGTTGCTGGCGGTCGGATCTGCCTTCCTCTTGGCACCAGCCCTGATTCTGTGGAACCGTGAGTCCAAGGGTTCGAGGTGGGTGCGACGGCTTGCTTGGATGCCGCTGACCTTCCTCTTGCTCGGTGTTGTCGGTACAGGTTTGTCGATATTCGGGTATTCAGATTTTGTGACGGCAGCAGGCTTGGCAGGGCTCTCCGGGTTGTCAGGAATCCAGTTGGCCAGGGTGTAGACACTGTCCCATCCCTTCTCTTTTTAAATACTGTTTTACCAATTTTCCATATGTCTCTGCGGAAGCTGTTCCTGTTTTCAGTGGCGACACTTGCTCTACTCACCAGTGCACTCGGATCATTTGCAGGAGGGTCCGGAACATTAACTGATCCATACCAGATTGAAACATGCCAACAACTTCAGGATATGGAGAATGATTTGTCCGCTGATTATGAACTTGTAGGTGATATAAATTGTTCGGATACTGTAAACTGGAACGGTGGCTCTGGATTTGATCCAATTGGAGAAGATACTGATAATGGTTTCCGAGGGACATTTGATGGGAACGGCTATACAATTCAGAATCTCTATGTGAATAGAGATACAGAAGGTGCGGGTTTATTTGACACGGTTACTGATGCAGAATATATTAAAGATGTTTCTCTAGTTGATGTTGACATTCATTCGTCAGTAGGTAGTGCTGGGGCATTAATTGGTGGTACGACTCCATCCAATAATCTAGAGATTTATCATATATATACTAGTGGAGAAGTTAGTAGTGGGGGTGATTATGTAGGTGGCATAGTAGGCTCGCTAAACAATGCACTTGGAGGAGTAGCCAATCTAAATAGAAGTTACTCTATTGCTAATGTGAGTGGAAATCAAGACGTAGGCGGTGTTGTTGGTAATAGTAATGGGAACGGATTTATCTATCATACATATTCAGCTGCAGTGAAAGTAGGATCTGGGCAAACCAATACATATAATGTTTGTGGTAACTGCCTCTATAGTAATCCAGTTGAGAATTATTATGATAAAGAGATCGCACAATATGACTATGATTCTTCTTCTGAAACAGGGCTACTTACCCCTGAAATGACTGGATCATCTCCTGAACAAAGTATGCCAGAATTTGACTTTGAGAATACATGGTGTACACGGGAAGGAGATTATCCGGGATTAAAAGCGTTAGGTCAGTGTAACAAACTGCCGAAAGTCGCAGCAATAAATAATCCTTTGAATAATTCTGCGGTCAATTCCACAAGCCCTAATATATCAATTAATGTATCAGATCCAGATGGAGATATAATTAATGTGACCTTCTATCAGGCGGATACTGGTTCGGAGATAGGTAAGGACACGCTAAGTGATGAAGGAAATGCATCCACGGAATGGGTGAACCTTGAGTGGGGCACTAAGTACGAATGGTATGCGGTTTTGGACGATGGAAGTGCTAGTACACAGACTCAAACTTATAACTTTGAGACGCAGGATGCTCCTGATATTACCTCGGGGAAGTTTGTTGATAATCGTGTCACCTCGAATGCGAAGCTTCTATTCGAGGTTGATGATAAGGGAGAGAAAGATATTGATACCTGGAGTGGTGGCGGTAATTTAAGTTTGTTGACTAATTCTCAAATGGATGTTGACATCACTCCTCCTGTCTCCTCTGATTATAGCGTTTCAGACAATTATGGGGCAACCGGTAAGAGCTACAGTATAGATATTTCTGAGACTGATTCAGGTCTCCGGGGAGATGATTTCAGCCACACGTTGTCGACGCAGAGGGTGAACAGGACAGTTGAGATTTTCAACGACGCTACCTCCAGCATCGATTACAACCTGACGCTTCAGAACTACGGATCAGTCATCCAGGGCGAGTCGTGGAACGGTACTATCCCTGCATCCGGCAGTGTTCAGCACACCGGAGTCTGGGAGAATGATTGGATCACTGGTCAGACGGAATCCAGTTACAGCAAGTACGAGGATAGTGGTTTTGACCACGGTGAGGATGAGCAGGTATTGGTGAATCAGACTCAGCTTGTTGTGGATAACAGTCGGTCGTTCCAGTTCTCCGGTGTAGACCTCTCCTCGGTATGCAGTCAGACCACAACAGATGACGTTCCGTCTGGTCAGGGTGTGACGGTGGCGATGGATTGTAACAGGCCGACTTTCACTGTGGATTTCATCGACGAATCCAACAGTTCCTTGTTTGAGGACAGAGCGTTTGGCCAGGGTCTCGATACTCAGGGAGTCAGTCGCAGGAAGAATTTGACTGAGACTGGTGGCTACAGTTGGACCGGTGTGAATGTTTCAAGCCCTGAGATGCCTGGTAGTTGTGTGAACTGTGGTCAGCGTGAGGTCGATGTTGACGCAGACTCAACATCATCAGTCTACTATAACTCGACGGGTGACTGGATCGATGCCAGTGTCAAGGTTTTCGAGAAGGGTCAGTATGGTGCGGCGGACTTGGATCAGCAGTCGTTCTACAATCAGACCAGTCTTGAGGCTTCGAACTCTCGGAGTGTGAGCTTTACCTCGGTGGATCTGTCTTCGAAGTGTTCGGTGACGACTTCAGCGGAGGTTCCGCCGGGTAGCAGTATGGTGACGACGGCCTGCACCAATTCCACGTTTTCCGGAGATTGGATTCAGAACGAGGTGAATGAATCCACTCGGTTCCAGGAAGGTAGTGTTGTAATCGGTGACGGTGTTTCCGAATTGTACCGTGCCGGTCAGAATGTCTCGGTGGCGAACACGAGAAGCGATGTCAATTTGACCGTGGACTTCTCCGGTAAGCTGGTCGAGGAGCAGGGATGTAGCGTGGTGGACTCGGTTCGAACGGTCAGGGCTTCAACGACTGCGGAGTTCGAGTTTGAGAAGATGTGCAGTCCTGGTGAAGTTGTAAGCCATAAACCGGTGCAGAAGACGGAGACGGCGACTGATTTCAAGTATACGTACCGTGGGGAGTTCGAGGTTTACTCGAACTTGACTGAGGAGGAGCCGATTACCTTTGCGGTGGAGAGAAGCCGGTTGTCGAACTTTGAGGAGAGGCTGCCGACCGAGACAGAGGTCTATGTCGACGGGCGTGATAGCGGTCTGTCGGTTGATCAGCGGTATTTCAACGATACGGAGTATGTGACGGTTGAGGTGCCGGATGACTTTGGGAATTCGTCGCTGCACGAAGGAAGTCATTCTATGAAACTGGTTTACTATGAGTCGAAGTCGCCGGGTGGGACCTCTGGAGGAGGAAGCACCGGCGGTGGAGTCGTAGGCGGTGGTAGTTCTCAACCTCAGGAGACTGTGGAGAATGTGACTGGTGAGTATAATTGGACGGTGTCGGCAGCAGTCGCCAGTGACACGCAGAAATTCACTGTTGCCCGAGCTCCAGGCGATACTTTCGAGAAGCAGATCCTCTTGGAGAACACAGGTAGTGAGGAAGTGCCGTTGAATATCTCCTGTACCTCCCAGGATGACTTCTGTCGGTATGTGGATCTCGAGGTTGACCGTGTAGTGTTGAATACTGGTTCGTTCAATCAGAAGCAGGTAACAGTTTCAGGTAATATCCCGGCGAATGCGTCGGCTGGTTCCAGCTACACCTTCCGGATCCTGGTAGAGGATCCTTCCAGTACAGGTCTTGGCAGTGAGGGTGCTGCGACGGTCGACTTCCTGGTCACCGTTTCGGACTTTTTCGGCGGCATCGTAAGTTACGCGAATAAGTTGACGGAGTGGAGGGAGCTGGAGTCGCCGTTCGGAATCGGGAACCCGATCCCGTACCCATTCGCCTTGCTTCCACTCTTGTCGGCTGCGGTAGTCGGCCTTACCGCCTTGGGAATCCGTCGATTGTTGGAGATTGAGTCGTCGGCCTTAGTACAGGCTTCCCATTTCGGATTGATTGTGCTCACCTTCTTGGTCTCGGTGCCGTTGTGGCCGTGAGAAGACCTTTAAGCATCAGAATCGAATCAGGAAGTGTTCAGTAATGACTGGTGAGTGTGTTCAACGATGAGCCGCTGTTTGACATAAGAATCGAGGAGAGGGATGATGAGGACGGTGTCAACGTGCATTTCGGCGGTGACACGTTAGGATTCAATCCGACTACGGAGGATCCTGGTTTCTCACTGACTCCGGACTGGAACAGTCATCACTTTACGTTGGCTGTGCCGGAGGACTCGGTTTTGTACCACCTGACCGAAGAGGGTGTTGAGAACAACGAGGGTGACCGGCCTGGTAAAGGAAATCTTCAGCCTGGAGAGTTCATCGCGGATGTGTACGGTTCGGTTCGGGCTTTGGGTCCGGTAGTGCCGGCGGAGCGGTTGCCGGTCGAAGAGGTTGGCAGGCCGGAATTCAGTGAGGTGAAGTCGTATTTGATTGAGAAGGGTGTCTTGGAGGAGACTGATGCCGGGTTTACTGTTGACCGAACTCGGAAGGAGCAGTTGGTTTCTAGCTTCCATACGGATGCTCGTAGAAAGTACGAGTTCTACGAACGAGTCCTGGAGTGGGTTGAGGTTGACGAGGCACTGGAGACCGGTCGAGTGGTCTATGCGGTTCCGGATCTGGATACGGTTTGGCTGCTGTTCTTCTTCCCGGATGACTATGTGAGCGTTGTCGGGCTCAGACAGTTCTACGCCACTCTGGAACTACTTGCTGGTCTACGGGAGTCAGAGTCGGGCGGGTCTGGATCTCAGGCGTTGCACTACTTGTCCCGGGCGTTGAATCACGAGGAGTGAGAGCGGTCTAACCCCCTTGTTTCTTAAATGGAATTTGACATATTTCTTGTATGCGGGCGGTGTCTGATTTCCTGAAGAATAAGTGGGTAGCAGTACCTGCTGTCGCTCTTCTAATCCTCAGTCTCGGTTTTCTGGCGCAGAACTATATTACAGGGTCGTTTGTCAGCGGTGATCAGATAGAGTATACCAGTAATTCGGAGTTCTTCGATGGCGAGGTCTTCGTCATCAACTATATCGGTGACAGGACGACCGACAAGATACACGCGGAGATCCCGGCATCTGAGTTAGCCAGTGCTGCTGACGGAGAAGTCACGAAGGAATTGACGATCGACATCACCTCGCAAGAGACTTACGCCCGGTATAGTACGACATCGACGAGCCTGAGCAGGATTTACGCTTTCAAGGCGATCAATTCGGAGGTGTTTACTGATACGTCTTCTTCGGAGGTTGAGTCTCGGAAGCAGTCTTGGGCGGAGCAGAACTGCTACGATATAGACGGTGATTCGGAGATTGAGCAGGGTGATGATTACACTCAGCGGTTCTGGGTGGATGGTGCGATTGCGGATTACTACAATGCTCAGGTGTACTGTGTTCGGGAAAATGGATACTATGGGAATATCGCGGAGTTGAGTTCGCCTGACAAGGAGTTTGAGGCAGAGGTCGAGGTGAAGGCGGATGGTGAGACACCTCAGTCGACCACTCTAAGTAACTCAGATCTTGGTCAGGGAAGATGCGACAACATCGGGGAGTATGTCAGGGCTTGCTGGACCGGTTTGAATCCGACCGGTGAAGGAGTTCCTGAGCCGTATAATGTCTACGCAATTCACAGCAACACGTTCTCCCCGGAGTGGAGAGTAATCTCAGCGGAGCGGTACTCGTCGTACAACAGCTATGTCGAGAACAATCTGTACAGTCAGATCGAGGCTTGGAAGGAAGGATCTCTGAGTCAGGAAGAGGTTGTCTCGACTGCGAATGATCAGGCGGCTCAAGCAGCTCAAAGAGTTTCCTCTGGCAGCTTTACTGATTACCAGGTGGAGGACTCTTCCTACGAGAATGGGCAGATCCGGTTGAATCCGAGTTATGATATTGCCTGGCCGGAGTTCACGTTCTACGTGGACGGTGCGGACTATATCTCGGTTGAGAAGCCGGTAGGTGAGCCGAGGATAGTGAATGTTGAAGGAGATGAGTTTGGTGAGAAGCAGTCTGGCACTGTTACAGCCGAAGTGGAGAACACGGCGAGCTACGAAGGAAGTTTCTCTGCCAGGGTTTCCAAGTGTAGCGATAGCTTCGGTTATGATTCGTTGCAGGAGACAAAGACTGTGGGTCCCGGTGAGACTGTTTCCTTCGATTTCCGGGTGAGCTTCACTTCGGATAGTTTCGATCAGAAAACGGTCTCTGGTAGCTGTGAGATCGTGGTTTCTGATACCGGTGATTCCTCAAATAGTGATACCGCGGTAGTGGATGTTGAGGCTACTCAGAGTAATGAGTGTACTCCGAACGAGGAGTTCGTCAGGACGATCAACTCAACTCACTCCAGGATCCTCGAGTGTAGCAGTGATGGTTTGACCACGACCGAAGTAGATGTCTGTGGAGACGGTGAGGAAGCAGCCTTCAGAGATAGCTCTTGGACCTGTGTATCTGATGGAACTCTTCCTGGAGGCGGTGACGGATCCGGAGGTTCCGGTGGCGGAGGAGATACGGATGACTGTGTAGTGTTTGCCGTGGGAGATCTGGAGATTGAGGATCCGTTCTGTGCGGATGGTCCGTTGGAAATGCTGTCGAAGATGTTCCACTTGGTGGCAGGGACAGCGGTAGCGTTCTTCACGGGAAGCCTGGGTTACAGGGCTGGTCGTTGGGTTGACGGCGAGTACCAGATTAAGGGAGGTTTCGACCCGTTAAAATCTCGAAGCGTATCCCGCGCTAAGAGAGGAAGATTCCTGATAGGACTGATCGCTGAATTGGTTTCGTTCCTGCTCGGGTTCTATGTGATCCTCTTGGTGCCGATATGGGCACAGTTGATGGTGATCCTGGGATACGTCCTGTTCAAGTATTATACGCCGTTTTGAAGGTGAGAATCACTGATGGTGGAGCTTGATCCGAAGTCGAAGACGTTTGCAATTCCTGCAACCCTGTTAGCCGTAGTTGTCCTGGTGGCAGCTGCCTTTACGTTCACTCAGAGTACTTTCGTGGAGTCGTCGAAGCAGGAGGAGATTACGTTCTACCACGTCACGGACGGTGCGTACAGCTACGACGATTTGCAGGATACTTTCGACCAGAGTTATGCTGGTGTCCACGGTGATACGGCCCGGATCGGTGACTACCGTTTTGTCTTGGATCCTCAGGAGTCGAATGCGGCCTACGGAAAGTATGATGCTGATTCGTGTTTCGCGGTGCCGCGTGTGGAGAGGAACGGCCAGGTAGTTGATGACTACAGTTTGAACGGGAATCCGATAGTTGACTACTCTTCGTGGGTTGACAAGGAGGGCTCGGAGAACAACGAGGCTGATTACGGAGATCTCACCGCTGTTTTTGCGCAGCCGTTGTACCGGGAGACAGCGGTTCACTGGGGTACTTACTACGGTGTTGATACCTGCTATGGTCCGTTGAACAGGTACAGTATCCAGGTTCCGTTTGAGCAGTTGTCGATGACTGCGGAAGCCCCGGAGAATGTCACCGAGGGCGAACTGGTGGTAGTCGATGTACGGTTTGAGAACGGTTGGAAGCCGTTGGAGGCTGACTTGACCGGTGAGGCGTGTATCTCTGGCTACTGCAGTGAGTTTTCGAGGAGTAATGTGTCTGTCCCGGTCGGTGGTCGGACAGTTTCGGTGGAAGCTGCGGAGCCGGTAGCGAACTTTACCGGTGAGGTTTCTGTTGATGTCGGCGGCCAGCTGGGACTGGATATGCAGGAGTTCGAGACGGAGAATGTGGTGACGGATTGTGATAGTGATGGAGAGAATGAGGATGCTTCACGGTGTAGTACGGTGCAGATCGCTGAGCTTGACGGCGGCCAGGTGGTGAATGTTGTACCTGCTCCTGAGGAGCCGCCAAGTGACTCTGGCTTCCTCGACGGCTTCCTACAAATGCTGCAACCCGTAATCTGGTTCTTGACTGCCGGGTGATGTCGTTGAGTAATGTGTCGCAGATAGTGGGGAATCAGACGGGGTCGTTGAATTATAGTGAGGCGATCCGGGTGTTGTCGAGTCCGGAGTCGGCGGAGCAGGCGTTGATGCTGTTTCAGTTGGAGAGCTCCTTGGCGGTCGTGTTGACTTTGCTGGCTTTTCTTCCGACGGCGGCGTTGCTGGTTACCGGTGCTTTCCTGGACGTGCTTGATGATTCCTGGTTCTGGCTGTTGTTGCTGGCTGAGGTCTCGGTGTCGATGATCGTCCTGGGGTTGGTCCCGTTCTTGCTCTCACTGTAGATCTGTGTTCGGCCCTCAGTGAACTCTTATAAATGTGTGATGAGATACAGTTCTTAGGAGATTTTTGAGGTGGATTGATATGGAATACGTGGTACTGAGGAGTTCGGTGATCGGCAAACTGAATGAGACGAAGCAGGAGATATTGGAAGAGTTAGAAATGGCTGACGGTGACGGTATGCGGGTGAAGGATCTGGCCAGCTCCTTGGATAAGAGCAAGGGGCATATCTCCGATCAAGTCTCTGATCTGGAGGAGGTTGACCTGGTGGAGAAGCGGGTTGCTGACGATGGAAGGCAGCGTGTCTTCCTCAGTGACGACATCCGGTTCCTAAATAAAGCCGACTTTCCTCGATAGATTTCAGCCGTTAACTGGGGTATATTCTAACCACCTAATAGGGTTACAGTATCCCGAGTAGGTTTTTGTGTTGCTGCTATGGAATAGTCTGTATGGATCAGAACCAATTCGAACAGCAGTTTCCAGATATAGCGGCGAGGTTTGGCCAGAATTTTTGGAATGATGCGCCTCCGGAACACCCGATCAAATATAATATCTCAAGAGACAACTCGAAGTTTTTCGACTACTTGTCGAAGCTCACAAGTCAGACGCCAGTAGACAAGATCGTTTCTCAATATCAAAATAATCTGTTCAATATCAGCAAGTTCCGTGCGTTTGAGAGCGAAATGGTTGGATATGTGGCGACTGATAGATGGCTTTGCTCTAACCCGACTGTATTAGATGTAAAGGGTACTTCTGGCCTGCCTGAGTTCGAGTGTACTGATTTTGATGTTGAAGTCGCTAGGGTCCTCGAATCGACTGAAGTTGATCAAATAAGAGCTTGGCTTGAAGATGAATTTGGAGGTGGATGCCAGGCGATTGTCGAAAAGAAGTCTAAGTACGACAATTACGCGAGTGGCAACCCTGCCTGGAAGCAGAACGAAAAGCAGGTCGAGAAGGTTCTTAACAAGTTGGATGGGTACAGTAAAAGCGATATTCCGTTCACAATCAATACGAACGCCCTCCGCGTCGAAGTGGTGCAATCTAACGCGAAAGATGTGGGTTACTTCGGGACATCGAGTGCTTCAAGGATTGTACCTGATGAGGACGACGACATTCCAGGAGTGATCAAGTCCAAAGCTAGCAAGTGCCGCAATAATCGTCCTCTCATAGTATTCCTTGATCTGGACGATCAGACTGTGGATTGCGTTAGGGAGGTTATTGACAAGACGATCGGGGAAACGTTCGGATTTGGACTGAAAAGCGATGTTCAACAGTCGCAACACATCAAGAATGTAGATACTGCCTGGGAAGACTATCTTGAAGAGATCGGAGTGGTTCCCGATGGTGGGACGGGTAGCTATCCAGCGATCAAACCAGGAGATGAGGGCGTTTTCATCGAGAATGATGTATCCTGTATTGCTGGAGTTCTCTTCCGACTCTATCATGGAGAGGTAGGCTATATCCCGAATGTCTATACGAACGATGTTGACGCCAAGAAGATCTATGACTCGCTTGATTGGGGATTAGATACTCAGTCGTTGGAAGCGAGTGATATCTGAAAAGAGGTTCTTGAGGGATCTACTTCTATCAGTAGAACTCTCTGGGATTTGGAAGGGTACCTCTCCACAGTCTTTTTACATCTATTTCTCCCTATTTCAGTCAAGGAGGTTTCTCCCGCCTGTGCGGGGTTCTTCCTGAGGAAGTAGAGGTGTGTCTTGCTGAGTGGTTGATGACGACTTGTATGATGAGCTGGAGCCGTCGGAAAACGGTGACCGGTATTCGTGGAGTGATGCTGTTGAGGACTTGGAAGAGCCTCGGAGAAAGAAATTGGAGAGGAAGAGGCGGAAGCTGAGTCGGAAGAGATCCCAGCTTGAGGGTGTGAAGGAGCGTCGGGATGAAATCTTGGAGGATCTGGATGATGCGATTGAGGAGAATCGTGACCGGCTTCGAAGATCTCAGGGATTTGCCGGCGGTGATACTGAGGAGTTCCGTGAACGGATCCAGGAACTGCAGAGGGAGAAGCGGGATAAGAAGCAGCGTTTTGCCGATCGGATTGACCAGGTTCGGGACGAGATCTTGGAACTTCAAGAAGAGATCGAGAAGCTGGAGGATATCAAGCCAGTTGATGAATTGCTTTGAGCGCAGTATCACTTAGTCAACGGACGTCTTCTTCGAAGGCTGTGATCGCTTCCTCGATAGATATGAGGTCTAGATCCGTGTCGCCTTCTTCGAGAACGTCTTCCATATACAGGTCGTATTCTTCGTAGGCGTCCATCTCGAATTCGAGTTCAGCAGGGTCAAGACTCTCTACCTTGTATTCGATTTCTGTTAGTCTGAAGAAGTGGTCGTTGAGGAGCAGAAGTCTATTGTCGATGTTTTCGGTATAGGTGCCGGGTGACTTGTCGTAGATTGCTTCCTGAACTCTCTGGTGGAGGTTCTTTCCTATCGGATTTTTGTTTTCGTCGAATAGAGCATCGCCGCTGGTTACATTGACCTGCATTTGATCGCCGTCATAGTCTTCATTCGGAAGGGGTTCGACGCCGATATCTGTTACTTCAGCTTGAGTGGGCCGTATTTCGAGATTGATGTTGAATTTCATCATTTGGCTTTCGCCGACATCTCGGGTAAGTTCGTCAAGTCTGTAGAGTTCCATTTCGGCGTCTCTGGCGAGTGCTTTAGCTCCAGACTGGAATCCGTTCCTGGCGATTATCATCGCTTTGTTGGCTGATGAGTTATCTCGGTACCAGGCCATCGCAGCGGGTACATCTTGATCAACCGCTTTCTCGTGTAGCTTGCATTCGATGATGACCAGGAACTGGTGGCCTCCTTGGGTGATCCAGACTGCTACGTCGACTTCTTTTGAGTCGCCTCGGCTGAGGTCGAGGTCGTAGTGTCTTTCGACTTTGTCGACCTCTTCGGTGGCTTCCATACCCGCGACTATGATTTCGTAGAGGTCGTCGGTGAGATTGTCTGTTTCTATTTCGTCGGCTATGATTTCTTCTTCGAGGTAGTCTTGATGTACGCCGGAGACGTGACTTCGTGACCACTTGGTTTGGTCAGCTATCTCCTGGTGAGTGAGCTCAGGTTTTTCGATGGCGATTTCGATTATTTCCTCTTGGGCTTCGGTTAGGTCCTCCTTGTCGACATCCTGTTTCAGATATTTGCGTTTCATAGAGGGTGTTCGTCTTGTTGATGTGGGTTACCAAAGGGTCTGGTAAAGTGCCTTGGGTCAGGTACCGGTGGATCTATCTCGCGGGTGCGCCTGTGTGAATGGTTTAAGATTTGGTGCCGTAAGGCTTAGTAAGCGGACGTGCGTGTTGCATTCCGCCTATGCTTGGCACCAAGGTTGTGGCCTCGGCACTCATAGGGCTCGTCAGCGCCGGATGCCGAGTCCGACTCGGAGCGGGTGCATCGTCATCGGCCACGCGACTCTACTGCCGTCGTTCCAAAGACGGTTTGGGTTCGCTCGAGCGATCGCTGCCGACTGCAGACTTACGAGCCGCGTTCCGTGTCCGCGGTCGCGACGGCCGCGTTCCACTCGTCGATCAAGTTCTCGAGTCGGTCCGTGTTGCCGTGTGAAAACATCCGCTGGGCGCGGTCGGCGGCCGGCCGCGGATCGGCGACATCGCTCGAGGGGGTCGGTCGCGTGCGAGTGGTCGTTCGTGTCGGTTCGGCGTCGGTCGGGGGCTGTAGGGGTTGTGTGCTCATGTCGGTCGGGATGGGGTATCGTCGAAAATCGGTACTCGTCGTCAACGGGGACTCAGGCTGCTACGTGTACGACCGACATCTGTACGCACCCCTTCGCACCACTAGAACATAAAAGTTCATGATGAATACGATATCTGCGAGTTAGTGTCCGGAAACAAATAACACGACGACACCCGCGTGGATAGAGGGCACGAGTACTGGAGCCGCGTCCGTCACACGTGGTTCGTGACTCGAGCATCGCCGCCGCCCGGAACCTCGGGGCGGACCGCGCGACCTGCAAGTGGCTCGCAGTTCGTCGGCGCGGACACGCGAGTGCGGAGAACTGCCTATTGCTCGGCTTCGACGAAGCCGAGGGGGGCCGCGGCTGTGAGGTCCTATTACCAGTTCACGGGGCTGCACCGGGCGACGACCGATCGCGAACGAGCAACTGACCGATCTAGAAAAACGACGACAGTGCGCTCGCTCCTCGAGCTGACGGAACACGCAAGCGGCGGGGGTCGCGGACCCGCGTTACGAGACGAACGTCAGCAGTTGGACCAGCACGCCCAGCAGGACGCCGAATGCGATGACCGTCTTGGGATCGATTCGAATGGCGTTCGAGTCCTCGGAGTCGAAGTACCGGACCAATCCGGCACTGGACATCAGCCCGCCGGTGTTCTGTCCTTTATCCATACCCGTTCCTATGCGGCCCTGAAACTAAACCTTTCGACCGTGCCGCGTCGCCGATCACGGCAACTCCTTGGGCGTGGGAAACCCTTATGCGCGGCGCGGGGCAACTAGCGTTGACCGCATGACTGTCACCCTTAAGGACTTCTACGCGGACTGGTGTGGCCCCTGCAAGACCCAGGATCCGATCCTCGAGGAACTCGAGGACGACTGGGAGGGCCGATTCGAAGTCGAGAAAGTAAACGTCGACGAACAACAGGATATCGCCAACGAATACCAGGTCCGATCGCTGCCGACGCTGATTATCGAAAACGACGACGGGATTGTCGAACGCTTCGTCGGTGTCACCCAGCGCGACGACATCGAGGACGCCCTCGAGTCGGCCGGCGCGTAGGGACGACCACCAGCGCGTTCATTCGTTCGATCGTTCGAATCGGGAAGCCGAAGCACTGTTTCGTGTCGATTCGGGCTTGAGTCGGGGAGCGACGGGCGGGTCGCATCGAGTCGGCGTCGCCTCTCGTGGCCGCTGACCGTCACGACACTCATAGTCGCACGAGGGCTGTCCGAGCAGCGTGTAAACCGGGTCAATTGCTCCCATCGATCCACTTCACGCCGACATCGTGCATCTCCTCGTTGTACTTCGCGATATTGATGACCAGCGGCGTGACGCTCTCGACTTCGGCGGCGTTGGCAAGCGGCCCGGCCTCGAGCGCGCGCAGTCCCTCGATCTCGTTGGCGACCGTCAGGACGGTGTCCGCGGCGGCGTCGTCGTCGGCGACGACGAGCGTATCCAGATCGAGATCGTGCTCGAGGTTCGACAGCGCGTCGGCCGCGAGGTTGTGGAAGGCACCGACGACCGGTACCTCGTCGGGGGCTCGCTGTGCGACGAGTTGGGTGACGCTGCCGGCCTCCGGCGGGTGATAGTGAAGGCCGTCCTCGTCGCCCTGCATGCCGACGGCAGGGGTGACCAGCACCGAGTCCGAATCGAGGTTGTCGGCGACCGCGTCGACCGTATCGCCGACGTAGTACGGCGGGACGCTGAGGATCACGATGTCCGCGCGGTCGGCTGCCATCTCGTTGCCGAAGCCCTTGATATCGATCTCGTCGGTCCGGTCCGCGAGCGCGCCTTCGTACGCCGCGACCGCGTCGCGAGCCTTCTCGGGGTCCCGCGAGCCGATGAGGATCTCGTGGCTCGTATCGCGTGCAAACCGCAGCGCGAGTCCTTCGCCGATATCGCCGGTGCCGCCGAGTAGTGCAATTCGCATACGCACCTCTCGGGACGGCACTCGAATAAAAGGGCCGGGGCGCGGCCGATCTCGCCGCGTTCTCGGACGGCTCGAGCGGAGCAGCGATCGGTGGCGATCCACTACGGAAGTCCGTATCAACGGCGGTGGCACGTGCCGTGACGCGATGAGGAAGGCACGAACGAACTCAGGGGGCGTCGTCTTCGGTCGGGTTCATCGCCGACCCCAGTCCGCCGTCGTAGGCGTCGCGCTCGGACACCTCGCGGAGCCGCTGCTCGAGTCGCGTCTCGAGTTCCTGCCGGCGGGACTCGTCGATATCGGACTCGGTCGACAGCGCCCGCACGTCCTGTCGGGCCGTCCGTAACACGGAGATCGCCGCCTCGGTCTCGAGGTCGGTTGCGCGATCGAGGGCGCGCTCGACGTCCGCGAGCGTGGGGTCGGTCATAGTGGCAATTCGCGGGGCAGTCGGATCAAAGACCGGCCGGGACGCGCCACGTCATCGCCGCGAGCGGGACGCCGCAGCTTCCATTACCCCGCCGGTCGACGGACCGCTATGGCCCGTCCCGCCGTCATCGCCCACCGCGGCTTCGCCGGCGTTGCACCCGAGAACACCGTCGAAGCGGCGACTCGAGCGGCCGACCGCGAGGAGACCGCGATGATCGAGATCGACGTGCAACCGGCTGCCTGCGGAACCCCGGTCGTCGTCCACGACGAGCGGCTCTCGGGGTCCCGCGACGGCCGTCCACTGACCGACGCGACCGGGTTCGTCCGGGAGACGCCGCTCGAGGCGCTCCGGGAGGCGCGAGTACTCGGAACCGACGCGACGGTCCCGACGCTCGCCGAGTTGCTCGCGGCCGTCCCCGAGACCGTCGGCGTCAACGTCGAACTGAAAGCCCCTGGAACTCGGGAGCGACGACCCGGCGAATCGCTCCCGCCGGCCGAGTGCGCCGAGCGCCGCGCAGTCTGGCAGCCGTTCGTCGACCGCGTCGTCGCCGACTGCGCGGCCTTCGGCGGCGACCTGCTCTTGTCGTCGTTCTGCGAGGGGGCCATCGCAGCGCTGCGCGAGAGTGCCCCGTACGCGGCCGCCCCGCTGCTCGGGGACGACCTCGTGGCCGGCCTCGAGATCGCGCGCCGGTACGACTGCGAGGCGATTCACCCGCCGCGAAACGCCGTTCTCGAGACGGCCGACGACGGCGGGTGGGATACCGACCTCGAGCGGGACATCGTCGAAGTGGCCCACGACGAGGTACGGACGGTCAACGCCTGGACGGCGCGGAACTGGGTCCAATTCGACGCGCTCGCAGCGGCCGGCGTCGACGGAATCATCGCGGACTACCCCGGGTTATCGTAGCAACTGAAACGATTGATACACTGATCGCAACGCTGTCGTTCGATCAGGTGTGCACTGACGTTCAGTTGCTACGATAGGCGGTGGCTCGAGCGACCGGGCGCAACACTCGACCTGACCGTGGGAGAGCGTCGGCTCGAGACGGGCGAGGCTATTCGAGGACTCGTGATGGATCCGCGGTAGAACGCACAGAAACGCCGAGATAGCCGGTACGGGACTGCGGACCGACGGTCGAACAAGTATCGCCTGCAAGCGCACCGGACATCTTGATACGGAGCATCGTCGGAGGATGGGGTGCTTATGAATCACGTCGCCGCTCCGACGAACCGTCTCGGCGGCCGACTCGCGATCGAGACGGGTGGCTCCGACCCGCAGCGGGAGCGACTCGGGATGTGGGGAGGGCGGGAGGTGCGCGTCGATGAGTGAGTTGCCGCCGCGGACGACGATCAAGCGGTGGCTGGTCACGACCAATCACAAGGACGTCGGAATCCTGTATCTGGGGACGGCGCTGTTCTTCCTCGTCGCCGGCGGCGTCCTCGCACTGCTGTTTCGCGCCCACCTGTGGGAGGCCGGCGGCACCGGACTGCTGGAGAACACCGAATACAATCAGGCAGTCTCGATTCATGGCCTGTTGATGGTGTTCTGGTTCATTTCGCCGTTCGGGTTCGGCTTCGCGAACTACCTCGTCCCCCTCCAGATCGGCGCGAAGGATCTCGCCTTCCCGCGGTTGAATGCCTTGAGCTACTGGTTCTTCCTGTTCTCCGGGATTCTCGTGTTGCTCTCGTTCTTTCAGGGGACGACGTGGGCGAACGGCTGGTACATGTATGCGCCGCTGAACGTCCCGATCTACAATCCCGGCTACACGCTGACGATGGGTGGGAACGCGACCATCCTCGCATTGACCCTGTTCGTCATGTCGGTCACCCTCGGCTCGGTAAACTTCTTGACGACGATCCACCGCTGTCGCGCCGAGGGGATGGGGCTGTGGAACATGCCGCTATTCACGTGGGCGACGCTGCTGACCGTGTGGATGATGCTCTTCGCGTTCGCGGCGCTGCTGGCCGCGTTGATCCTCATGCTCACCGACCGCCTCCTGCTCACGCAGTACTTCTCCTCGACGGGCCAAGGCTCGAGTCTGCTCTGGGGACATATCTTCTGGTTCTTCGGCCATCCGGAGGTGTACATCGTCTTCTTCCCAGCGCTGGGAATTATATTCGAGACGTTCCAGACCTTCTGTGGCCGGCGACTCGTCGGCCGGAAGTGGGTCATCATCGCGATGGTCCTCGTCGCGGTCCAGTCGTTCCTCGTCTGGATGCACCACATGTTCCTGACGACGATCAACCTCCCGATCAAGACGCTCTTTATGGCGACGACGATCGGGATCTCGCTACCGTTCGATCTGATGGTCTTTGCGTTGATCTACACGATGGTCAAGGGCCGCGTACGGTTTACCACGCCGTTCCTGTTCAACCTCGGCGCGCTCCTCCTGTTCATTCTCGGTGGGATCACCGGCGTCTTCCTCGGTGCCGTCGTCCTCGACTACGAGTTCCGTGGCACCTACTGGGTCGTCGCGCACTTCCACTACGTGATGGTGGCAGGCGTCACCGCACTGTTCGGCGGTCTCTACTACTGGTGGCCGAAGATCACCGGGAAAATGTACTCCGAGCGACTCGGAAAGCTCAGCTTCGCCGTCTACTTCGTCGGCTTCAACCTGCTGTACTTCCCGATGTTCCTCGCTTGGGAGACGCCACGCCGCGTCTTCCACTACGGTGAGAGCGCACAGATCTACCACCAGCTGGCGACCGTCGGGGCCTTCGTCCTCGGAACGTCGGTCCTGCTCGTGTTCATCACGCTCGCGAAGAGCGCCATCTCGGGCCCGGACGCGCCGGACAATCCATGGCAGTTCTCGCGGACTGCCGAGTGGGCGACGACCTCGCCCCCGCCACTCGAGAACTGGCCGGACCGACCGAGCTACGCCAGTGGCACACTCGAGTTCGTCGACGACGCGACCGCCGCCGACGGTGGGACGGCCGCACAGGAGCGGGTCGGCGACATCGAATCGCTCGAGGGAGACCACGAGGATCACGCGAGTATCTGGCCGTTCGGTATCGGGATCGGCATGTTCGTCACGTTCCTTGGGCTGTCGGGAATAACGCCCTACGTTGCCGAGTTCGCCACCGCACGAGGGGCGGACGTTCAGGGAAGCGTCGGCTCGCCGACCATCTTCTATCCAGTGCTCTCGGTCGTCGGCGTTCTCATCTTGGGAGCCACGCTCTTCGAGTACGGCCGCGAGCGATTCAATGCGCCGGAGATGGCCATCGCCGAGCGCTGGCCCTTCGAGGGTGTCGGGACGACGAAGACCGGCGTCTGGTTCTTCCTCGCGTCGGACGTCGTCGTCTTCGGTGCTGTCATCGGGGCATACGTATTCATGCGACTCCACACCGGCTGGGGCGAGATCGAGCCCGTGCCACCGTCGGAGGTCGTCGGCCTGGTCAACACGTACGTCCTGCTCACCTCGAGTTTCAC
Source organism: Natrinema altunense (assembly GCF_000731985.1). Lineage (GTDB taxonomy): Archaea > Halobacteriota > Halobacteria > Halobacteriales > Natrialbaceae > Natrinema > Natrinema altunense. Next base: position 490,913 of record NZ_JNCS01000001.1, on the reverse strand, counting down.
GGTCGTCCTCGCGCTGATGATGGCCGAACGGGAGAACAAGCGCGGCCTCCTTGGAGCGATGGGTGCCACAGTGTTGCTCGGCCTCACGTTCCTCGCAGTCAAGGGCTATGAGTGGGGACAGGAGTTCGCCCACGACATCTACTGGTTTACCGAGTTGCAGTATTCGATGTACTTCGTGACGACCGGTCTGCACGCCCTCCACGTCATCCTCGGACTGCTCATTGCCGGGTTCATGATCTACCGAATCGTCTCCGTCGACGCCTATCTCACGGACGACCGGCCGGTGGAGTACTTCGGGCTCTACTGGCACTTCGTCGATATCGTCTGGGTGATCCTGTTCCCGCTGTTTTACCTGATGTAGCGCGGTCGCCCGGACTTGGGTGATCGGTTCGGTCGACGCCGATCGAATAACTGCTCGACTCCGGAACCAGCCGATACAAGGAGACCGCAGCCAAACAGTCCGCTATGGAACTCTCGAGCGTCGTCGCCCGACTCGACGAGGAGCTCCGGACCGCCGACTACGCCGATCTCGACGCCAGCGCGAACGGGCTGCAGGTCGGTCCCGAGGACCGCGACCTCGAGCGCGTCGCGTTCGCCGTCGACGGCGTCCGCGAGACGATCGATCGCGCGGTCGAAGCCGACGCGGGCCTGCTGGTCGTCCACCACGGGCTCTCGTGGGGTGGCTTCGATCGCGTGACCGGCCGGACCTACGATCGGATCGCCCCGCTGATCGAGAACGACCTCGCGCTGTACGTCTCGCATCTCCCTCTGGACGGCCATCAGCAACTGGGCAACGCCGCCGGCGTCGCCGACCTGCTCGGACTCGAGGACCGCGCCCCCTTCGGGGAACTCGGCCCCGAATACGTCGGCCAGCGGGGAACGGCGGCCGACCCCTACGCGCCCGACGGCCTGCGCGACCGGCTCGCAACGAACCTCGAGACCGGCGGCCAGCCGGTCCGACACCTCGACTTTGGTCCCGACGAAATCGAGGACGTGGCGGTCGTCACCGGCAGCGGGGTCGACTGGCTCGACGAGGCCGTCGACGCCGGTGCGGACGCGCTGGTGACGGGAGAGGGCAAAGGGAACGCCTACCACGAGGCCCGGGAGGCCGGACTGCACGTCTTCCTCGCGGGTCACTACGCGACGGAGACCTTCGGCGTGCGCTCGCTGCAGGATCGCGTCGCGGAATGGGGCCTCGAGACGGCGTTCCTCGACGTACCGACCGGGCTGTGAGTCACGAGCCTCGTCAGTTCCGGAGTCCCATCGAACAGCCGACCTCGTCGTCCCGAACGGGTACCCGCGGCTTACAGTTACGCTGTCTATCGACAGCAGGCCCCTCGTGTAGCGGGCCAGGGTGACGATCCGCCATCGATCGTGGCGGTACAGTCGTCCGTAGCGTCGCCGCTTTGGCCGCCGTCGAAGCAGGACGGGTGTACAGTTCGGTTACAGCGATCGAAGTCGCTGCTAGGCCACTCGAGAGGTTTTCAGCTGGTTGATAACAATAGCGCCCGCCGGAGACGACGCGAGTGGCCCCGAACCTCGTTCGGGACCGATACGCATGACACGAATACCACAGTCACGACGCGACTATCTGCTAGCGCTCGGCGCTACCGGCGCGGTCGCTGGCAGCGGTGCGATCGTCCTGTCGAGTGCGAGTTCGGACGACGATGACGACGAGACGGACACCGACGAACCACTGACTGGGACTGACGACCACGACGATAACGCCGATCAGAAGAAGAAGAAGACGGACGACCATGCCGATCACGAGGAGACGGACGAAGACGGCGCGGACACGATGGACGAACTCGAACTCGAGGCGGTCGGGTACAGAACCGCCGAGACGGAGACCGGAACGACGCTGGACGCCGCGTTCCGCGTCCACAACCACGGGAAACGGGACGTAACGGTCGAGTGGTCGGTAACCGACGGCGAGCGATCCGGGTCGGTATCCGTCGCCGCGAAAGACGCTACGCCGTTCTGGGTTAGGGGTCTCGAGGACGCGAAAGCGGCGGTCACGCTCTCCCACGACGGGACGGAGATCGCGACGACGAAGGTCGATTCGAAGACGGAACTCGATCGGAAAAAGAAGCGGAAGGGCGAACGGATCGAGTTCATCGACTGCCAGACGGTCCGCGTCGTCGGCGACTTCGAGGAAGTCGTGATCGAGGCGTCGTTCGACGGCGACGACTTCGGAAACGTGCGGGGTCCGGTCGGCCCGGTCGACGGCGAGCGGACGATCCACGTCTCGGAACTCGAGTCGACACCCGAGAACTCGAGACTCGACGCGGCGGAGGCGTTCCGCGATGCGTCGAACACCTTCCCCGGAGGCGGCGCGATCAGGGTCGCGAATCCGAATCTGGTCGAATGCGGGGAGAAACTGTTCGACGAACCCGACGACGAGGAGTTCATCGAGTTCATCGACTGTCAGACGGTTCGTATCGTCGGCGACTTCGCCGAGGTTCGGTTCGAGGTGGTGTTCAACGGCGAGGGGATCGGCAACGTGATGCCGTTTATCGGGCCGGTCGAGGGCGAACGGACGGTATCCGTCGACGAACTCGAGGACGCGCCCACTGACTCGATCATCCTCGAGGCGGAAGCCTACCGCGAGGGAACACCTACCATTGCTGGATTCGGGGAGTTACGGGCGACGAACCCCGATTCCAGGCAGTGTCAGGAAGAGTTTTTCGGCGAGGTCATCGCCTGAGAGACCCGTTGCAGGGCCCACGCGACTGCCGGATCGGGCTCCTGTGACGGCGCGTGTGGGCTCGGGCCAGTCGAGACGCAGACCGGGTACCGAACGACGTCTCGTCGGCCCACGGCAGCGGACCGAACTGCGGCGTTGAAACCGTTCGCCGGCCCATTGAGGACATGAGCGACGAGCACGACCACGGACACGACGCCGCGGGAGACCTTTTCGCACGATCCCGTCGGCCACGCGGAAGGCAGGACCGGGATGACGGTCGGTGAACTCGCTGACGAGTACGGGGCGGCCGGCGTCGGCGCGGCCGACCTCCACGAGGCCGTCGACGTGACCGAGTCGAGGTTCGACGACGACGTGACCCTCTTCTTCGGCCTCGCGGGCGCGATGGTTCCGACGGGGATGCGCGCGATCGTCGCCGACCTGATCCGGGACGGTTACATCGACGTCCTCGTGACGACAGGGGCGAACCTCACCCACGACGCCATCGAGGTTATCGGCGGCAAACACCACCACGGCGCGGTCCACGCCGAAGGCAAGACCGAACGAGAACACGACGAGACGCTGCGCGACGAGGGCGTCGACCGCATCTACAACGTCTATCTCCCCGTTCAGCAGACGTGTTTTTACATTTCAGGGATGGATGCTCGAGAAGCGGCAAGGTTGGTCAGCGCAACGATAGCCGTCGGTCTCTTTTTTGCCGGTCCAGGAGTCACAGTGTATTTCCTCGTCGTCCGGTCTCTCACGGATCACAGCGTGTTAGAAGTCGTTTTCAATATTTTCTTGTTCGAAAATATTGGCTCCAAGTACCGACTTGGTCAATTGGCCGGCGGCGTGGTTTTCGCGATCCAGATCATGGTACTGAACCGATGGGCTAATTCGTAATCGTTTCCCTCGACACCTTGTGCCCTCGTTATCTCAATAAGCCTACTTTTCATCCGTCAGTGGAAACGCCCATCCATGACGGCGATCGTCTTCGATCTGGACGGAACGATACTCACCACCGACAGAGAGTACCGTGACATACTGGCGAACGCGATCGCGGACGTTCGCGGAGACGCCCCCGCGGAGTGGCTCGAGACGTACGACGAGGCGTTCTCCGAACACTTTTCCGACTTCGATTCCGCCCCGGTGCAGCAAGCGTTCGGTCGGATCGATGGCTGTTGCGACCCAGAATCGTACGCGAATGCACTCCACGAGGCGGAAATCGCGTCGCTGTCCCCGCCCCGAAACGCCCACACCGATCTCGAGCGGTTGGCCGACGAGTTCGAACTCGGGGTGCTCACGAACGGCGTCCGCGAGTGGCAACTGGCGAAGCTTCGAGCATACGATCTCGAGGGGTATTTCGACGCGATCGTCGCCTCCTACGAGGTGGGGGCACACAAGCCGGACGCGGCACCGTACCGGGTGCTCGAGGAGCGACTGCCGGCGGATCGGTACGGACTGATCGGAGATAGCGAGAGCGACGTCGACGGGGCGAAGCACGTCGGCTGGTCCGCGGACCGGTACGAGGGCGGCGGGTTCGGTGCGCTTCCCGAGGGTCTCTTTCGGGATTGATCCCCGCCAGGCGCTCCCCGTTTCGGGACGGCGTCAGTATGTCCGGTAGGTTGCCGAGCCGATATCGATCCGGACCAGCGTGTTGTCGGCGTGGGCGTCGGGGTCCGCGCCGTATTTCTCGTTGATCCGGCGACGGGCCGCCGCAGTCTCGTCCGCATCGTCGACGACCTCGGCCGTCCCGAGCAGCGTCACCATCCACTGGGTCTGACCCGCCTCGTCTCGCTGTACCGAGAGGGCGACCTGCGGATTCCGCCTGATGTTCGCCAGCTTCCGGCCCGTCGTCACGACCTCCACGGTTTCGTCAGCGTACCGGTACCAGACCGGCGCGACGTGGGGACGCCCCTCTACGCTGGTCGCCAGATGAACCATTAGCGGCTCGCCCTCGAGCAGCCGTTCCGCCGTCGGTGGCACCGTCGTCACGGTCGTGTCGCCGACCGGAAGGAGCAAAAGGGCCTGCCATGGCGGTGCCGGCGTGCGAGTCCCGTGCCGCGACCTTTTTTATCGCACCGTCCATACCCGCGGCCATGTCACTGACTGCGGGCGTCGTCGCGGTGCAGGGCGATGTCGAGGAACACGCGGCCGCTATCGAACGCGCCGCCGCGGCCCGCGACCACGAGGTCACGGTCCGCGAAATCCGCGACTCGGGGATCGTTCCCGACTGCGACCTGCTCGCGATGCCCGGCGGCGAATCGACGACCATCTCGCGACTGCTCCACAGCGAGGGGATCGCCCCCGAAATTCGAGACCACGTCGCCGCCGGCAAACCCCTGCTCGCGACCTGTGCCGGCCTGATCGTTGCCTCGAGCGACGCCGGCGACGACCGAGTCGACGAACTCGACTTGGTCGACGTGAGCGTCGAACGCAACGCCTTCGGCCGCCAGAAAGACAGCTTCGAAGCGCCACTCGAGGTTGCGGGACTCGACAAGCCCTACCCGGCGGTGTTCATTCGAGCACCCGTGATTGATGTGGTCGGCGACGCCGACGTGCTCGCGTCGTGGGACGACCGTCCCGTCGCGGTTCGGGACGGTCCCGTCGTCGGGACCTCCTTCCATCCCGAACTGACAGCCGACAGTCGGATTCACGGCTTGGCCTTCTTCGACAACGAGGCCGCGGCGGTGCCGTGGCTCGAGGGACGAAATTGAAGATCGTGGCGGCCACCGCCGTCAAGGCTCGGTTTCGGCCGCCGGAGGGACGGACAGCTCGTAAGCGTCGTCGGGCGTGTACTCCTCGTACCACGTCGAGATCTCGGCGGTCGGATCGTGGTACCGGTCGTAGAACTCGTAGTGCTCGTACCCGGTCCCAGCGCCGTGGTGACCCGCGCTGAGCAGGCGAAACGGTTCGGGTGGTGCGATGCCCATACCGAGATAGCAGTCCCGGACCTGACAAAGGAGGTGCCGCGCGATCTGGCACTTGAGTTCGACTATCGAGTCGGGATCGAACTCGAAGATTTCGATGCGGGCATGTGGATCACGTTCGATATCGGGCTGCTCCCCCCATTGAGTGTGATACTGGCCCGCTGCGTCGTCCCAATGGACGTGTAAGTCGGAGACGGCCTCGAGCAGACATCCGTCGGAAAGGCTCGGAACGTCCGCCGGGTCCTTCCCGGTGATCTCGGCCAGCGTCGCCGAGAACGCGGCATCGTCCGGGCGTGCCGCTGTCGGGTCGATCGCACGCCCGAGTGCTGCCATCACGTCGTCGTTCCCGAGCAAGTCGCCCACGAGCGATCCCAATGTCTGCTCCTCGAGCCCGACGTAGACATCCTTCTGATAGACCGCATCGGCGGGCTGAATTTCGTTGGGGACGCTCACAGTCGGCTCGGCGTCACCGTGAATGTGGTCGAACTGCTGGGCGAAGTCGCCGAGGTATTCCGCCGCAGTCCGCCCTCAGCGGTGCGATCGCCATCGCAGCGGCCGTAATCCGGTTCGGATTGTGCCGCCACTCGAGTGTCTCGTACCCCCGCTCGCGGTACACCCAGTACTTCGCGAAGCGCCGGGCCCGATTGACGTGCTCGTTGCCCGCGATTGTTCGTTCGGCGGGATCGTCCGGATAGCCACCTTGTTCGTGAGCGTATATTTCACCGTTGCTTTTATGCATCTCAATTTGATGCACGACATCATTGTTATCCGTAACTTTGGTCCCAATGTCTTTTTTGTCCTCTCCGATAATTTCTGATTTCATACTATCTACTTAGAATTTCGTATCGCCAGATCCAGTTACATCTCTCGCGGCTTTTACCGCCACCTGCCGGAATTTCTCCGTCCATTCGGATGGCGGGGCAAAGTCGCCGAGGTCGCTAATCCATTCGCTGGGGAACCGTGCCTCCTGAAGTTTGTCCTGAAATGACGGTTCTTCGGTTTCTTTCTTCGCATCGTAGGCGGCGATGATTTCGTTTGGGATGAACCGCTTCAAAAAGGTTTTCCCAGCGGCTTTGGACATTTTTCCGGCGACCTCGAGATCATCCTCGAGGGCGGCGACATCCGTCACTGTCCCCTCGTGACTGGCACCCGGTATCGGACCGTGGATCGGACGCCGCTGTACGTGTACGTCCGTCTGTCCCAATCGCTGAACCCCCAACTCACCGCCCTGCATCACCCGCTGGGCGGTCTCTTCGGCCTCCCGCTCTAACTGCGGATCAGGGTCGATTTCGAGGCCGGAGTTGCTCTGTAACAGTACCACCATCTGTGTGAAAGTGGCTAGTTCGAGTTAAAAGAGACCCAAAATTTGGCCGAAGACACCAGCGTTGAACGTATCTTCGGCGCGATAGCCCTGGACCGTGGCGTTGTAGTTGTGGTAATCTGGGACGAAGTCGCGGTTCATACACCGAACCATCATGTGGTCGGTTCCCGGACCGAGAACGCGATATTCTTCGGGCGGTTCCTCACCGCGAGCGAGGTAACTATCCCGAATCTGGCATCGAAGGTGATAGATCAGAAACTCCCGGAACTGATCCCTGTTAATGTCGATGACAACGTGCTCGAGACGCGTATCGGGTTTGCGGTCCGGATAGGGGTCGTCGCTACGAATGATACGATCATCGTTAATGTCGGCGTAGTACATTACGTGGACGCCGGAGGTAGCGTCGACAGTGCTCCCATCCTCGGTAAGGTAAACGTCGAGTTTGTGCTCACGATACTCGTTCATCGCTGCACCGACGGGAACGGGATCCGGATTTGGTTGTGTGATACTGTCGTCGTATGCGCCCACCAGTTGCCGATAGTAATGTTCGAAGTGGTGCTTCAGGTCGTCGTCGGAGAGATTCTCGACTACGTCTTTGACTCGCTCAATCCGCTCGCTTCGCAGGTACCACGGAACTGTATCGTACTCGGTATTCTGAGCGACGTACCACTTGGCGTAATCTCGCGCCTGATCAACCATCTCGTCCCCCTTGAGCGTTCGCTCGTCTGGGTCATCTGCGTACCCGTCTTGTTCGTGGTACTTGATCTCACCGTCGAATTCTATCTCAACCCAATGTTCTATTTTATTGTCATCATATACGTAGAGGCCTACCCGTTCGTCGTTTTGTCCAGTGATATTGGCTCTCATCTATTTATCTCCTGAGTTCATTGGCCTGCGAGCTACCCGATCCAGTACCCTGTGATTCACTAACAGTTGATTCGGATTTGAGCCCGAGAAGCTCGAGCACTTTTTCGCGATTGTTGTAGATCGCTTGGAGTGCAGCACCGGACAGCGATCCGAGGAATTCGCCGAAGGGAAGTCCAGACTTTTTACCGGCTTCGGTCATCCCGATCTTGAGCGCTTCGCTGGTCCCGGCATCAGCTACCTTTTCGAAGATGGTCGCCTCGTGTTTCGTGGACAAGGAGTTGACTTTGGCCTGGAGTTGTTTCTGATTCTCTGCGAGCGCAGAGAGACGCTCCTCGATACTGGACGTGTCACTGAGGTCTGTCAGTGATAATTTAGATTCGTCGCCATCACTGTATAACGTGTCCTTCACCGACGACAACCATCCCTGTCCTTTCTCTGATCGCTGCACGTGGACTTCCGTCTGCCCCAAGCACTGAATCCCAAGTTCACCCCCTTCCATCACCCGCTGGGCAGTCTCCTCGGCTTTCCGCTCTAACTGCGGATCAGGGTCGATCTCGAGGCCGAGATTCTCTTGGGGAAGCATCGACACCGCACCGCCGGTCTGCTGGCGGACGTGTGCGAGTTCGTGAGCCAGTACGTGCTGGCCTTCAGGACTCGAGGGGTCGTACTCGCCGGCATTGAACGCGACGTGATTCCCGACCGTGAACGCCCGCGCGTTGATCTGGTCACACGCCTGAGCGGCTTTCGGGCCGGTATGAATCCGTACGTCACCGAGTGAATCGCCCATGCGGTCCTCGACCGCTCGCTGAATGGACGTATCCAGAGAACGCCCAGACGAGGAGATCACGTCACGGACGGCATCGGGAACCTGCGTCTCACCGGCTGGACCCGTATCTTGGGCAGCCGTAGTACTGCGCTGCAGTGATGTCGGCCCGCTGTGACCGGCAACCCAGCGCTCGTCGGAATTCGGACTGCTGTTTTTCGACTGGGCGGACGGGCCGGCCTGGTCGGTCACTCGCTGGAGCAGGTCCGCCGACGACCCCAGTGAGCCGATCGCCTTCGGAGTACTGGTCGCGTCCGTTGACTCGGACACTGCCTCCACCTGTTGAACGAGTTTGGGAGACGAGCCAAGTGCTCCCATCGATCTCGGAAACCGGACCGGTTCCGAAGCTGTTGTCTCATCGCCGCTCAGTCGCTGAACTGATGCATCCGCGGGACCCAGCGATTTCGTTTCTACATCCTGACGTACGTGTGAGGACGAGTTCGACTCAGCATCGTCGTCGGATCGTCCCACCCGTGAGGAGTACGACCGTCCATCGCTATATTATATCCGTCATTTCAGACCCGTTGTAATAGTATTTGCTATTTAAAAGGAGAACGGATTTTATATCATGACGGTGAATTTGCTGTGGTACCTCGAGACGGAAATGGTATGAGAGCTGATTGAGAGGACGTTTTTATTTTAGCTAACTAATAGTCGAGCACTAGCCGCATGAAGATGGTTACCGAACCCCAGTAGCTCGCGCGGAGCCCCCTCGCGCTCCACAGACTCGAACACGAGCCAGTCACGGAAGCGTACGTTTACGGTGCCGAAGCGGGTACGACCCGTATATGACCGCAGCTACCGACGAGACGGGGGGCACACGATGACGGGGACCGATTCGAACGAATCACCGGCCGCCCTCCGCGATGACGCCGCCAGATACGACGAGATCGCCGACAGTCTCGAGGACCTGCTCGCGGAACTGCGCGACGAGGAGATCAAGGACTCGCGGCTCGAGGGACTGTTCGACGAGGTCAGTTCGAGCGATCCGAACATCTGGAACATCGTGAGCGCGTTCATCGACGTCGAAGACGGTGAGGCGGTGATCACGGACGAGTCGAAATTGGCACGGGGAAGCTGGGCCCCGGAGATCATCGAGGGCTGTGATACGCTGATCACGCTCGACATCGAGTACGGGATGATGCCCGACGAGTTCAAATACACCGCTGGCAAGAAACTGACTCAGCGGATCGAGGAGTTCCGAGAGCAGGCGGCCGACGCGCGAGAACGGGCGGACGAACTCGAGCGCCGCACGGACGAGTGAGCAGCCGTCACGCGTCAGTCGCCGCCCACTCGCTCTCGCTCGAACTGTCCGTCGCTCTCCGTCCGCCAGCGCCACGACCCGATCACGAGGGGCTCGAGCGAGACGATCACGTAGGACCGATCGGGCCAGGTCGCCTGCGCTTCGTCGGTCGCACTCGGTCGCGGCGGGCCGCGGGGATGGGAGTGATAGAAGCCGACGATCTCCTCGCCGCGATTCTCGAGCCGCTCGAAGATCGCCAGCTGTTCCTCTGGATCGATTTCGTACCGCGTCCGCGGTGTTTCGGCGACGTTTTCCGTCGGATACTGCGAGTGGACGCGGCTCTTTCCGTCAGGTTCGTACTCACCACCAAGAACCCCACAGATTTCGTCGGGGTCGCCCTCGCGGGCACGCTCGAGGATCGTCTCACGGGTGTCGGCCGGAAGGACGATCACGGGCTCGAGTCGACCTCGGCTCGAGACTCGGCATCGGATCGAGAACCGTTTTCGAGGGGGTCGTGCTCCGACCCGAGTGCCTCGAGGTCTTCGAACGGCACTGCGACGTCGGCAGGCGGGCCGTCGAACAGCCCCGGCTGGAGGAGCGGCGCGAGCGCCTCGAGTGTGTCGACCAGCCGTGGGCCGGGTCGATTGAGGTACTGGTCGCCGTCCATCGCCCAGACGCGGCCCTCCTGGACCGCGGTGAGGTCGTTCCACCCATCTCGTTCGGTGAGGTCCGCTCTGTTTTCCCTGATCTGCTCGAGGTCGAACCCACAGGGCGCGACGATCACGACTTCGGGGTCGTCGGCCCGGATCTCGTCCCACTCGCGGGGGCATGACCGCTCGCCGACGTCGGCTAGCCCGTACTCGCCGCTGGCCCAGTCGACCAGTTCCGCCGTCCAGTGGCCCGCGATCATCACGGGCTCGGTCCAGTCGAAGACCGCCACGCGCGGGCGGTCCTCGGCGGCGATATCGGCGGTTCGGCTCCGGACCGCTTCGATCCGCGACTCGAGGTCCCGTCGAACCTCCCGAGCGCGGTCCTCGCGACCGATCGCGCGGCCGATCCGTTCGAGGTCACCGAGCACGTCGCCAACGCTGTGGGGGTCGGTCGTGACGATCTCGGGGGCCGCCGCTATTCGGTCGACGGCGTCCTCGATGACGGCCACGTCGACCGCACAGACATCGCACATCCCCTGTGTGACGATCACATCCGGCTCGAGAGCGGCGAGGGTCTCGACGTCGATATCGTAGACGCCGGCCTCGGTGTCGGCGGTCTCGAGGACCTGTCGATCGATCTCGCCGCTCGAGCCCGAGGTGTCGATCCGCGAGCTGGTGACTGCGGGTGCTGACGCGGCGCTCGGCGGATAATCGCACTCGTGGGAGACACCGACCGGCTCGCAGCCGAGTGCGGCGACGGTCTCGGTCGCCGAGGGGAGCGTCGTGACGATTCGCATAGCTGCTCGTAGGGCGTGCGCGACCAAAAACGGCGGGCTCGAGGAACGACGGTCGGACCGGTAGGATGCGTGCGATGGGGCAAGAGGAACTGCGCGTCCTGCTATCGTGGCGACACGGAGTGGCCACCCCCTTGCGTCCCAAGACGGAGAGACGGAATTTGCGAAGAGTGATTTGCCGCTATCGCTGCGCCGACGAGACGTCCGCGAGCGCCGCCTCGAGTTCCCGAACCCCCTCCTTCTCCGTCCGATCGGGGTTCGCGAGGGCGCACACAGGCTGCTCGCCGAGGGAGACGAAGCCCAGATCGAGGCGGTCGGCGGTCTCCCGCAGGCCGAGCCCGGCGTCGGCGTCGCCCGCGATGACCTTGCGAACGGGGCTCTCGTGAGCGCGCAGGCCGAGATCGAAGCCGTCGATCGCGTCGACGATTTCGTGGCGGTCCGTGCCTCGTTTCTCGGCAACGTCGGCGACCGCAGCGCCGAGACTCGAGCGCAGCCCGGAGTCGGTCGTCCGATTGACGAACCGGAGGTCGCGATCGACCAGATCGTCGAGGCCCTCGATCTCGTCGGGGTTGCCGGTCCAGACGACCAGGCCCCATTCCCGGTCCCAGCGGCCGATTTCGTCCGCTTCGACGTTTCTATCGAGCGGACCCGCGACCACCGCCACGTCGGGGACGCCCTCGCGGAGCCGTCGCAGGCCGGGTCGGCTGCCGACCGAGAGGTAGCGCGGGCTCTCGAGGCCGTCGAGGACCCGCGAGAACGTCGGGTCGTCCTCGCCGACCCCGAACAGCGTCGGCGGCCGGACGTCGGGCGAGAACAGCGTGACCGTGACGGACTCGCCCGCCTCGAGGTAGTCGGTCTCGGGACCGACTTCGACGACGCCGTCCGCGTCGGCGAGGCTGGTCGTTGCACCGCTGCCCTTGTCGACGGGGTAGACGAGCGTCTCGCCGTCGCCGTCCTCGACCAGCCCGACGGGCATGAGCCGATGGCGACCTTCCTCGTACCGTTCCTGCCGTGCCAACCGGCCGGTGACGGTCGCGGACGCCGGCTCCGGTCTCCCGGCAGCCTCGCGGATCGCCGGCGCGACGAAGGTTCGGAAGACCATCATCGCGGAGACGGGGTAGCCCGGCAGCCCGACGTAGGCGGAGTCGTCCAGCCGCCCGATCAGCATCGGTTTTCCCGGTTTGATACTCACGCCGTGGAGCAGCAACTCGCCCTGCTCCTCGATGACCCGGTAGATCACGTCGACCGCGCTCGCGCTGGTCGATCCCGAGGAGAGGACGAGGTCGCACTCGTCGGCCGCGGTCCGCAGAACCCCCTCCATCTCGTCCTGATCGTCGCCGGCGTGGGGGTAGAGCACCGCCTCGCCGCCCGCATCCTCGACCCCGGCGGCGATGGTGTAGCTGTTGACGTCGTAGATTTCGCCGCGCTCGCTCTCGAGGTCGTCTCCCGGCCGCACGAGTTCGTCGCCGGTCGAGACGATGCCGACCCGCGGCTTGGCTCGGACCGGCACCTCGTCGATCCCCAGCGCCGACAGCAGGCCGATATCGCGGGGCGTGATCGTGGTCCCGGGGCCGAGCGCGCGTTCGCCAGCGGCCACGTCCGCGCCCGCGAACATGACGTTGTCACCGGGAGCGACCGCTGTGCGGACGAGAACCTCGTCACCACCACCGTCCGTATCGGTGCGCTCCACCGGCACCATCGCGTCGGCACCGTCGGGCATCACCGCGCCGGTCGAAATCTCGGCTGCCTGCCCCGCCTCGAGCGTCACGTTCGGTTTCGCACCGGCGTGGACCTCGCCGACGACCGCGAGGCGAGCGGGGTCGGCCTCGTCCGCGCCGAACGTGTCCCGGGCCCGGAGCGCGTACCCATCCAGACTCGCCCGGTCGAAGCCCGGTACGTCGAGTTCGGCGTCGAGTCGCGCCACGAGCACTCGACCCCGCGCGTTCTCGAGCGGGACGCGTTCGATGCCCCCCTCGAGCGACAGCGAGTCGATCGCCGCCCGTGCCTCGTCGGGGGTCGCGAGATCGCGAAACTCCTTGCGGTTCATAGCGCTCCTTCGGCCGCCGAGGCTAAAAACGTCGGTCGCCGCGGCGTGGCTGTGATATGTTCTCGTACGGCAACGATTAAGCGCCAGCCCGAAGTGTACCGACCCATGTCACGGCTTTCCGACACGGACCGCGAACGTATCGCCGATCTCTTCGACCGTCATCTCGAGGTCGGGCTCCACCACGGGGCGCAACTCGCCGTCTACGTCGACGGCGAGCCGGTGATCGACCTGGCAGGCGGCGTCGAAGCTCCCGGCGGTCCAGCGGAGACCCGCGAGACGCGACATATCCTCTTCTCGAGTACGAAACCCTACGCCGCGGTCACGCTGCACTCGCTCGTCGAGGAGGGGCACCTCGAGTACGACGACCAAGTGGTCGACCACTGGCCCACGTTCGCCGACGAGGGGACGGAAAAGGCGGCGATCACTGTCCGGCAGGTGCTCAGCCACACCTCGGGGCTCAATCAGGGCGAGCTCGACGATCGACCGGATCTCTGGGGCGACTGGGACGCCGTCGTCGAGCACCTCGAGAAAATGGAGCCGAACTTCACGCCGGGCGAGACGCCGGCCTATCACGCGCTGACGTTCGGCTGGCTGGTCGGCGAACTCGTCCGCCGCGTCTCCGGGACGCCGATCGAGGCGGCCGTCGAAGCGCGCGTCTTCGACCCGCTCGGCCTGGACGATACCGGGATTGGGCTCCGAGACGACGAGGACGACGACGTAGCGACGTTGGTCGGCTTCGACGAATTCGACCGCTGTCGCGACCCCGGCGAAGGGCTGGGCGATCACACCGAGGTCGCAGCACCGTTCAACGCCGAGGAGATCCACCGCGCCGTGATCCCCGCCGCCAACGGCATCGGGACCGCCGGCGACATGGCTCGGTTTTACGCCTGTCTCGCCAACGGCGGCGAACTCGAGGGGACGCAACTCCTCGAGCCCGAGACCGTCGACCGGATGACGCGACTCGAGGCCGAGACGGACGCCGACGGCACGCTCGGCCGCGAAGGGCGGTTCGCGCTCGGGTTCTGGAAGGGCGGCACGACGGTCGCGCCCTACGGCTCGCTCTCGCCCGCGCACGTGTTCGGCCACGCTGGCCTGGGCAGCAGCGTCGGCTGGGCCGATCCCGCGGAGAACATCGGGTTTGCCTACGTGACGAACGGGGTACGGGACGGCTCCTACGAACACGTCGCCCGCGTGAACGCGCTGGCGGACGCGGTTCGGCAAGCGCTCCGGTGAGTTCGTCCTGCCGTGACGTACTAGGGGTTGATTTCCCAGGTTTCGACGGCGACCGTTTCACCGGCCGGAATCCCCTCGCGGTCGTCGTCGACGATCACCCAGCCGTCGGCCAGGGCGACGCTCGAGAGCACGCCCGACCCGCTCGCCCGGGTCGGGACCGCCTCGTATCGGGGTTCGTCGTGGCTCGACTCGTCTGCGTCGCGGGCCGTGAGTTGTACCCGTGCGAACGTCCGCGTCCCGGGTTCGCTCGGAATCTTGCGCTCGAGTCGGGCCCGCGTCGTCGGGTGGGGGTCGGGCTCGGTCCCCTCGAGCCATCGCAGGACCGGCCGGAGGAACTGGACGGCGTTGACGATGCAGGCGACGGGATAGCCTGGCAGCGCGAGCACCGGCGTCTCCTCGACGATCCCCAGACAGACGGGATGGCCGGGTTTGAGCCCGACGCCGTGGACGAGTACCTCGCCGAGGTCGTCGATCACCTCCGGTAGCAAGTCGCGCTCGCCGACCGAGGAACCGCCGGTGGTGACGACGACGTCTTTCGTCAGGTCACGCTGGATCGCCACGCGCAGCGACTCGGGATCGTCGGTGACCACGTCGCGGTAGGTCGCTCGTGCGCCCCACCGCTGGGCCAGCCGCGAGACGGTGAGGCCGTTGGTCTCGATCACCTCGCCGGGGTCGGGGTCGCCCGCGACGAGTTCCTCGCCGGTCGGGACGACACCGACGGTCGGCTGCTGGGCGACCGCGACGCGGCCGTAGCCCGCCGAGCGCAGCAGGCCGAGATCCGATGGCCGGAGCCGGTGGCCCGCATCGTAGAGGTGCTGTTCCGCCTCGATATCCTCGCCGATCGGCGCGACGTTTTCCCCCTCCGCGACCGCGTCCTCGACCTCGAGTTCGCCGACCGACTCGCGTTCGGTGACCCGTTCGATCATGACGACGGCGTCGGCACCCTCGGGGAGCGCGCTGCCGGTGTGGACTCGCGCGGCCGTCCCGGGGGCGATGCTGTCGGCGGTCGCGTGCCCGTCGGTGTCGGCAGCGGGTTCGGCGAGCTGCAGTACTTCCGGCGAGCGATCGCTGGCCCCGAAGGTATCCGCGGCCCTGACGGCGTAGCCGTCCATCGCCGCCCGTCGATAGTGGGGCACGTCTCGAGCGGCCGCGATCGGTGCGGCGAGGACGCGGCCGTCCGCACGGTCGACGTCGACGGTCTCGGTCCCGCAGGGCACGTCCGTATCGGCGTCCCCATCCCTCGCGACTGTCTCCTGCAGAATCCGGCGCGCCTCGTCGACCGGTGTCCGGACCTTGAACCCGGCCTCCGTGCGCTCGCGGTCGGCTCCTTCCATACCCTGATTCGGGTCGCCGGACGGCAAAAGCGTGGGGGAACCCCTCGGTTGCTCGGTCGCTCGAGTGAAAATCAGGTGTCATCGATCGGCGTCCCCGCCGTAGCTGGCCGTCATCGAAACCGCCACCAGGCCGCTCGTAGGGGGGTGAGAGCTCGCCGCGACCACGGGGTTTTTCGTATCGGGGTTCGAACCGGTATCCATGTCAGCGCTCCGCGACGCGTTGCGGGACCTCTCCGAGGACGTCTTCTTCGATCTGCTCGAGAGCGATGACGCCTATCTGCTCGTACTCGACGTCCCCGGCGTCTCCGCCGAGTCGCTCGACCTCGCGATCGAGGACGGCCGCATCTCAATCGATGCCCGCCGGGAGAAAGAGCCGGCCGGCGACTACCGGTACGTCGAGGAAAACCGGTCGCTGTTTCTCGACGTCGACCTCCCGCTGCCCGACGACGCGTCCGATGCGGGTGCCGAGGCCGCCGTCGACCGAGGCGTCCTCGAGTTGACGCTGCCGAAACGCGGTTCCCGCGAGGAGACGACGATCGACATCGTCGACGAGGGCTCCGAACCCGGGTGACCGAGGCTGGTTTCACTTCGCGCATACAAGCGATTTGCGGTCGTCACGTGGCAGTTCCTCCCGCTGTTGCTCGCCTACGCCCGCGACCGGCGGCGTTTCCTCCTGTTCGGCCGTCCCCGACGGGTCGATCCCGAAACGCACCGCCACCGAGCGGAGGTGTTACTCGAGTCGCTGTTGACCCTCGGGCCGACGTTCATCAAACTCGGCCAGTTGCTGTCGACGCGTCCCGACGTGCTCCCGCCGGCGTACATCGACGTCCTCGCATCGCTGCAAGACGACGTGCCGCCGGCACCCTGGCCCGGGGCGAAACGCGTTCTCGAGGACGAACTCGGTCCCGTCGACGAGCGATTCGCGGCGTTCGATACCGAACCCATAAGCGGCGCGAGTCTGGGTCAAGTCTATCGGGCGCGTCTCGATCCCGAAAGCGAGCGCGCGCGGGCTCAAGCGAACGGTGGGAGCGGCCACGACGTCGCCGTCAAGATCCGCCGACCGGACATCGAGGACCTCGTTCGGGCCGATCTGCGAGTCATCAAGTGGTCCCTGCCGATCCTGCTGTACTTCGTCGACGACGCCCGGTCGTTCTCGCTGGAGAACCTCGCCGAGGAGTTCTCGAAGACGATCCGCGAGGAGATGGACTACGAGCGCGAGGCGGCGATGCTCACCGAAATCCAGTCGAATTTCGCCGACGACGACGGGCTCGTGATCCCCGACGTGATCGAGAGCCACTCCGGCCCGCGCGTGCTCACCATGGAGTACATCGAGGGGACGAAGATCAACGACGTCGACGAACTCGAGCGCAGGGGAATCGATCGCACGCGGGTCGCGACGGACTTACAGCGTGCCTACCTGCAGATGATCATCGACGACGGGGTCTTCCACGCCGACCCGCATCCGGGGAACCTCGCGGTGACCGACGACGGGCGGATCGTCTTCTACGACTTCGGCATGTCGGGACGGGTCGACCCGTTCGTTCAGGACAAGATCGTCGACTTCTACATCGCCGTCGCCAATCAGGACATCGACGGCATTCTCGACGCGCTCGTCGAGATCGGGACGCTCTCGCCCGACGCGGATCGGGGCGTCATGGCCGAAGTGATGGAGATCGCGATCCAGGACGCCCGCGGCGAGGACATCGAACAGTACCGGGTCAACCAGATCGTCGGACAGATCGAGGACTCCATCTACGAGTTCCCCCTCCGACTGCCGAAGAACCTCGCGCTGATCCTGCGGGTCGCAACCGTCGTCGAGGGAGTGTGTGTCACCTTAGACGAGGACTTCGACTTCATCTCGACTGCGACCGAGTACCTGACCGAGCAGGGGTACCGCGAGGAGTCCATCCGGAAGTACATCGACGAGACGGGCCGACAGCTCCGCCGGTCGGGCGAGTCACTGACGCGACTCGCGCCCAAGACCGAGCGCGCGCTCGATCGGCTCGACCGGGACGACCTCTTCGTCCGTATCGGCGTCGAGGACGAGCAAGACGTCTTCGAGGAACTCGCCAAGCGACTGGTCTACGGCATGCTCCTCACCATGTCGCTGTTCTCGATGGGTGTCCTGTACGCCCTCGAGGCACCCAGGGCGTCGGTCGTCGCGGCGGGGTTCTCGGTGATCGTCGTCATCCAACTCTATCGGTCGTTCCGCTCGCCGACATCGATCGGCGCGCGACCGCAGTTCACCCGACAGAACCTGCGCCAGCGCCGCGGCGAGGAGTAGCACCGGTGCGTTCATCGGCGACTGACTGTCGGTTCGCACGGAGTATCCATCCCATTACAATGTCCCGTCTGCCGGTTCGGGTTGGTAATGGCGACAGTGTTGCTCGCGAACCCGAACGCCGAGGTCGTTACCCGAGACGAGCGCCGGTGGATCATCGCCGGCACGCACCGGCGCGAACTCCGCACGGCGATCGAACGCGGCGCGCCGTTCGCGGCGGTCAAAGCGCTCCACGACTCGCTGCCCGGCGAGGGAACAGTTGTCGTGCTCTCTGAGCGGGCGGCCGAACCGACGGTGCAGGCCCACCGCGGGATCACGTCGGCCTACGAAGTGTTCTACTGTCTCGACTCGAGCGGCGAACCGGTCGTCACCGACCTGTTTCGAAACGCCCTCGCGCGGCTCGAACCGGCCGATCGGACGGTGCCGGATCGCGCGAGGGCCGCGCACCTGCTCTATCGGACGACGCCGATCGACACCTACGTCGAGCGGGTCCACCGGCTCGGTCACGGCGAGACGCTCACCTGGACGCCCGGCGAGACGACGCCCCGAACCGAACTAACGGAGACGCTCACGCCCGAGTCGGGACTCGCGCCCGCGAGCGCACACGAGCGACTCGACGAGGTCCTGTCGGCGGTCTGTGCCCCCGTCGCGGACGAGGCGTCGCTCATGCTCTCGGGCGGTGTCGATTCGACCGTCCTCGAGCCCTACCTGACGACCCCTACCGAGAGCGTGACCGCGTCGTTCGACACGCCCGAACTGGCGTTCGAACGCGAGTACGCCGAGCGCGCGACCGACCTCGTCGGGACCGACCGCGAGGTCGTCGAGATGGCCGAGTCGAACTACCTCGAGCGGCTCGAGGCGGCCGTCGACGCGCTTGGACTGCCGCCCCACCAACTCCAGACGCCGACGTTCGACGGCATCTACCGCGAGTACGACGGGGCCGACACGTTGGTCAGCGGTCAGGTCGCGGACGCCGTCTTCGGCCTCGGCGGCTCGCTCGAGACCGCTCGCACCGTGTGGCGGACGCGCTACCTCGGCTACGTCCCGCCGGTCGTCGAGAAACTCCGACACCACCGGGACGTGCTCGATGGACTCCGGCGGCATCCGTCCGATCCCGACGGACAGGGGCTCCAGTTCGCGGTCTACACGGACGTCCCGGCGGTCGTCGAGGCGATCGGACGCCGGCAGTACGAGCGACGCCAGCGCGAGCGCTACGAGTACGCGATGGATCGGGTGCCCGCGGCGTCGGGGAACCGGTACGCACGACACGTCCACGTCGGACAGTGGGTCGACTTCTTCTGCGAGGACGCCGTCACCGTCTGGCGGCAAGCCGCTCTCGCCCGCGGCTGCGAGATGTACACGCCGTTCGCGGGCAAGGCCGTTGCCGAACTCGCGCTCGGGCTCCCCTCGCCCGAGCGCTACGTCCGCGACGGCGAGCCCAAACACGTTCCGAAGCGACTGCTCGGCGAGTGGTACCCCGCGTACGACCGGCGCAAGCCGAAGGGGAACGGGAACTTCCCCGCGGAGCGATTTCTCGGATCGGGGCCGCTCGAGTCGATCTTCGACCGCTACGAAGTCCCCGAGTTCGCCCCCGACGTCTCGGGCGCGATCGTCGACCGCTCCCCCGGCCTCGCGTGGAACCTGGCGGGCTACGCCGTCTGGCGCGACCGCGTCCTCCGCGCGGACGACCTCGAGCCGGTCGGCCACACCCGAACCGTGTCGGTGCCCTCCGGGACGCCCCGTTCCGAAGGGGAACCGGTGTGAGCGCACCGGCATCGGAGACGGCCGTTCCGAAGCCGGCGTGGACGCCGAGCGGACGCTCGTCGCTGTCTCGAGTGACGCCGCGAACCCACCAAGCCCCTTTGATCCCCGGGCCCGAACGACCGGTATGGACTACGATCGGCTCGCCGACGTGCCGGTGACGATCGACGAGGTGTCGACCGAGCGCCGCGAGCGTGCGACCTCGAGCGATTTCACCCGCGTCACGACGGAGTTCGCCCTTTCCGGGCCGGGATCGAGCGACGACGCCGCGGTCACCGGATACGGCGAGGACGTCACCTACGAGACTGCGGATCACGACCGGCTGGCGGAGACGGGGCTGCCCGACCTGACTGGCGAGTGGACGATCGACTCGTTTTCCTCGCGGCTCGCCGACCTCGATCTCTTTCCCGGCGGTGTGCCCGATCGGGCCGTCTTTCGGAACTACCGGCGCTGGGGCATAGAGAGCGCCGCGCTGGACCTCGCGCTCCGGCAGGCGGAGACCGATCTCGGGAGCGAACTGGAGCGCAGCTACGACCCCGTCCGGTTCGTCGCCAGCACCCGGCTCGGCGACCCGCCGACGACCGACCGACTCGAGTCGTTGCGCGAGCGGGTCCCTGCCCTCGAGTTCAAACTCGATCCGATCCCGGCGTGGGACGACGACCTCGTCGCGGCCATCGGCGAGACGGTCGGGACGGAGGCGGTCCGTATCCTCGACCTGAAGGGTCAGTACGAGGGCACCGATGTCGACGTGCCGGCCGATCCCGCCCTGTACGACCGCGTTCTCACGGCGTTCCCCGAAGCCATCATCGAGGACCCCACGCTGACCGACGAGACGCGACCGCTGTTCGCGGACCCCGCCGTCCGAGACCGGGTCTCCTGGGACGCCCCGATTCACGGACTCGAGGACGTCGAAGCGCTGCCCTGGGAGCCGGACTGGCTCAATATCAAACCCTCTCGGTTCGGCTCGCTCGAGTCGCTGTGTGAAACCCTCGCCTATTGTGCGGAACGCGACATTCGGTTGTACGGCGGCGGCCAGTTCGAACTCGGCGTCGGTCGCGGCCAGCTCCAGTTGCTGGCGTCATTGTTCTATCCCGACGGCCCGAACGACATCGCGCCGCGGGCGTACAACGACCCCGCCGTCGAGGACGGATTGCCGACGAGCCCGCTCGAGGCCCCGGCCGATGCGGCCGGGTTCCGGTGGGAGCCGTCCGCGTAGGGGTCGCAGATTGGTGCTGAACGGGCAGCGCCGACGGGACCGGTCGGCGGCCGTAACCCGCTCCCGGAGCATGGCGGGGGCTGCCGTGAGACCCGTTGTCGGGCAGAACTCGCCGCAGCGCGCATTCCAAACGGTTTATGCACGTCGATTGATTACGCCGGGACATGGCGAAACAGCAGACCGAGGTTCGCGACCTCCAGGAAGGCAGCTACGTCATGATCGAGGACACGCCGTGTAAGATCAACGCCTACTCGACGGCAAAGCCGGGCAAACACGGCAGCGCCAAGGCTCGCGTCGAGGCCGAGGGCGTCTTCGACGGTAAGAAACGGTCGCTCTCCCAGCCCGTCGACGCGAAGATCTGGGTCCCGATCATCGAGCGCAAGAACGGACAGGTCGTCTCCGTCGACGAAGACGACATGCAGGTCATGGACCTGGAAACCTACGAGACGATCACGATGCGCATTCCCGACGACGTCGATGTCTCCCCCGACGAGAACATCGAATACCTCGAGATGGAAGACCAGCGAAAGATCGTCTGATGTTTCCCGGGGCGACCGACGAACGCGAGGGGACCGACGCGGCGGCACAGTCCGATCGTGACGGCGGCGCGAACTTCGTGGTCGTCGGTGCGCCCCTGGACGCCACGACGACCTTTCAGCCGGGGACCCGCTTTGGGCCCCGCCGCATTCGATCTTTTGCCGAACCGTTCGACGACTACGACCACCGGACGGACCGACACTTTTCGGAACTGGGCGTCGTCGACCACGGCGACGTTCGGGCCTGGGACGACGTCGACGCGTATCTCGAGTATCTGACGAGTACGCTCCGCGAGGCCGTCTGGAACGACACCGTGCCCCTGCTGTTGGGGGGCGAACACACCGTCTCGCTCGCGGGCGTCCGCGCGGTCGAACCCGAGGTGTTCGTCTGTCTCGACGCCCACCTCGACCTGTACGACGCCTACGACGGGAACCCGCTCTCCCACGCCGCCGTCACCCGCCGGATTCTCGAGGACGTCGCATCCGTCGAGGACGTGATCGTCCTCGGCGCTCGCACCGGCAGCGAAGCCGAGTGGGAGCGAGCGGCCGCCGACGACGTGACCGTCGTTCCACCCGAAGACGTGGGCGAGTGGACGCCCGGGGATCGACTCGCGGACCGCGAGGTCTACCTGAGCGTCGACATCGACGCTGCGGACCCCGGCTACGCGCCGGGCACCGGAACGACCGAGCCGTTCGGCCTCGAGCCCCGCGAACTCCGCGACGTGGTCCGGACGGTTGCACCCCACGCCGACGGGTTCGACGTGGTCGAGGTCAACGACCGCGACGACGGACAGGCGGCCGCCTTGGCCGCGAAACTGGTTCGGGAGTTCGTCTACTCGCATGCCGATGGCTAACCGCCACCCGGTTTGCCAGTCGGGTTCTCACGGTGAACAGTAGGGGTAAGCGACGGGAAACCACGCGAGCCGTCGCATAGCTGCGTGAAGTACAGCCTTTTCACGCTCCGAGCGAACCCTCGCATATGATCGAGACGACGCTGTGCTTTCCCCTCCGAGACGGCGGTGACGACGGCGACGACGTGTTGCTGATCGAGAAACGCCGCGGCCTCGGCGAGGGCTGGTACAACGGCCCCGGCGGGAAACTCGAGTCCGGCGAGACCCCACAGGAGTGTGCCGTCCGCGAGACGAGAGAGGAGGTCGGCCTCGAGGTCCGCGACCTCGAGAAGGCGGGCGAACTCACCTTTCTGCTCGACGGCGAGGAGCATACCCGCTGTCACGTCTACCGCACGCGCTCGGTAACCGGCGAGCCGAGCGCCTCCGCGGAGGCCGATCCGGAGTGGGTACCCGTCGACGACGTCCCCTACGACCGGATGTGGGACGACGATCACCTGTGGCTTCCGGGCGTCCTCGAGGGAGCCACGGTCGTCGGCGAGTTCCGCTTCGAGGGCGGCGAACCGTTAGACGAGGCCGAGTTCGTCGCTCACGACCTCGAGTGGGACGTCCCGCTCGGGAACGGGAGCTGACCGACGGAAGCACCCGCTGTCGCGGCGGCAGGTGATCGCCACGCCCCCGATCCGGTTGGTGTCGTCCGCTCACGGCGGTTCGCCG
Source organism: Natrinema altunense (assembly GCF_000731985.1). Classification (GTDB taxonomy): domain Archaea; phylum Halobacteriota; class Halobacteria; order Halobacteriales; family Natrialbaceae; genus Natrinema; species Natrinema altunense. The sequence goes on along the minus strand of NZ_JNCS01000001.1, from coordinate 467,629 downwards.
CCGTTGGCACGATCCGCGAGACCGGCAGTCCCATCGGCCTCGGGGTTGCTTCGGCGGGTCTATTCCGTTCGATTCAGGGCTTCAGAACGACCTTTCCGGAGCTCTTCCGGTCCTCGATGTACTGGTGGGCCTCGGCCGCGTCCTCGAGCGCGAACGACTCGCCCAGGATGACCTCGAGATCGCCGCTGGCGAACCCGTCGGTCAGTTCCGGGACGGCCTGCATGACGCGACTCGGATCGTGCGTTGCGGCCTGTCCGAGGTGGAAGCCCTTGACGGTCTTGTTCTCGAAGAGCAGGCGCTGGTTGCTCACTTCGGCGGGGACGCCGCTGGCGACGCCGAAGGTAACCATCCGACCGAAGTGAGTCATCGCGTCGAGGCTGCGTTCGAAGACATCGTCGCCGACGCTCTCCAAGACGAGGTCGACGCCTGCGCCGTCGGTTTCCTCGTCGACGACCTCGCGGAAGTCCGTCTCGGTGTAGTTGATCGGGTGATCGCAGCCGAGGTCGGCCGCGAGGTCGAGTTTCTCCTGCGTGCTCGCGGTGCCGAAGACTTCCGCCCCGGCGTTCGACGCCAGCTGGACGGCTGCGGTGCCGACACCGCCGGCCGCAGCCTGGATGAGCACGGATTCGTCCTCCTCGAGACCGCCCCACTCGAAGAGACAGGCGTGGGCGGTCAGAAACTGGACGGGGAAGCCGGCGGCTTCCTCGAAGCTCATCGCGTCGGGGACGGGAAAGAGCAGATCCGCGGGGGCGGTGACGGACTCCGCGTAGCCGCCGGTGTCGAGCATGCCGACGACGCGGTCGCCTTCCGACAGTTCCTCGACTCCGTCACCGACAGCGTCGACGACGCCCGCGGCTTCCATCCCGGGGACGTACGGCGCTTCGGGTCCGTCCGGGTAGTGACCGCGCCGCTGCATGATGTCCGCGAAGTTGATTCCCGCCGCCTCGATGTCGATTCGAACTTCGCCCGCGTCCGGGTCGGGCGTCGGGACGTCGACGACCGAGAGTTCGTCGCTGTCGCCGTACTCGCTGATCTCGATGGCTCGCATATCCGTATCTCCGTGACCGATTCCCATAAGTCCGCGAGAACCGGAAGAAACCCGTTCGTGATTTTTGAAACCGTGTCAGCGAATAAAATCAGGATCAGCGTACCTTCGGTCGGAGGTACGCCGAGGCCAATTCGATGAGATCGTACTTATGAATATTTTAACTACTATGCGTTATCCCAGTTGAATTCTTTCCCATCACGTATTTCCGTTTCGAGGGCTCCATCTTCTGCAACCCATTGAGCTGTTTCACTTCCAGGATTAACAACTGGACCATTTGGCCCGACCGAAATATCATATGTAGTCTCCTCCCATGTATGATAATAGTCGAATTCTATCCTTCGCTTCGAAGGGTCGGTATCCTTTGTTTTAACCGGCATTCCACAACCGCTCCCGTAAATAGTCTTATCTTCGCCCGGTGCTGGGTTATAGGGGAGTGTGCTCTGTTCCTGCTCAGAACTATCGTACTCTGCAACAAAGCCAGTATTAAATTCAGAATCCTTGTCAGTTATTTCACTCACATATGAACCATACCACGGCTCACCAGATCTCACATAATCATTATCAGACCACCCAATCTTAACTAAGTCAAGTGGAATCGGTGCATCTGGAGTGTAATACTCCCACTGCCAGCTAAGATCGATATAATCATCGGAACCAAGATTTTCACTGTAAGTTAAGGTGATAGTAATCCATGATCTCTCTAATTCTTCTACGTGGGCTTTGTCATCAGCATTATTTAGTGGAACTTGTAGTTTCCCGCTAGCTGAGTAAACATCAGCACCGTGTTTGATGAGATATTCCCTCCACTTATCAACGGGCCATCCTTCTTCTTCTCGAAGGATCAAAGAACGCTCAAGTAAGTTATCTGAATTGGACTTTCCTCTCACAGATTTTGGGACAAATACCCCAGCTAAAGCCCCCGCTCCAAGTGTTTTGATTGCTGATCTCCTCCCTTTCTCTACTTTCTTCGGACTTTCGTCCATGTATCCATTATTGATCCCGCCCCATTTATGATTTTCTACTAGCAGTGTTATAATATATTAATACTAGTTATAAATAATTAATATGGCTATTGGAAAATATAATGCAACCTCATATAATCACAACACTATAAGAGACTGTATGTATTTTGGGCTATATTCGTGGAGGAATTATTAAATCTAAAGTCGATCCTGCCAACCTCTGATTGGTGCACTGATCCAGATATTGTTTTAGCAATTATCTAGCTCACATTTACTAATTAAATTGAAGTATAATTCGCACCCCTATAACATTAAACCCTCTATAAAATGTAAAATTTATATAGTGTGGATTATTTAAATAATAGTTTCGTGGAATGCGGTTCACCTTCGCATCGTTTAAGACCGCTGTGGCTATCGTTGTAGATATGAGCGACGAGAGTCAAGAACTCGGCATCACCGAGTCGAAATCGCACAAGCCCGGCGAGTGGTACGCCGAAGTTGTCCAGAAGGCCAACCTCGCCGACTACGCACCGATGGGCGGGTTCATCGTCACGAAACCGCGTGGCTACGCCCTCTGGGAGGCCATTCAGGAGTCACTCGACGGCTGGTTCAAAGACACCGGCGTCGACAACGTCTACTTCCCGATGTTCATCCCCGAGAGCTTCCTCGAGCGGGAGAAGGACATCGTCGAGGGGTTCGATCCGGAGGTCGCGTGGGTGACCCACGGCGGCCACGACGAACTCGAGGAGCGACTGGCCGTCCGGCCGACCAGCGAGTCGATCATCGCGCCCTTTATGGCCGATTGGACCCGCAGCCATCGCGACCTCCCGATGCGGCTCAACCAGTGGTGTTCGGTCGTCCGCTGGGAAGCAACGGAGACCAAGCCCTTCTTCCGGACGAAGGAGTTCATGTGGCAGGAGGGTCACACCGCCCACGCGAGCAACGAGGGCGCGTGGGAAGAGGTCTGGACCCGGCTGGAACAGTACGAACGCGTCTACGAGGACGTGCTGGCGGTTCCGGTGCTCCGCGGCAAGAAGCCCGAACACGACAAGTTCCCCGGCGCGGACACCACGACGACCGTCGAGGCATTGATGCCCGACGGCAAATCGGTTCAGGGAGCGACCAGCCACAACCTCGGCCAGAGCTTCGCCGAGTCGTTCGACATCACCTTCGCCGACGAGGACGAGAAAGAGCAGACGGCTTACACCACCTCGTGGGGCCTCTCCTGGCGTGCAATTGGGGCTCTCATCATGACCCACTCCGACGATCAGGGGCTCGTGCTCCCGCCGACGGTCGCGCCCACGCAGGTCGTCATCGTCCCGATCTGGCAGGAGGATACCAAAGACGATGTCCTCGAGTACTCCGAGGGGATCGCCGACGACCTCGAGACGGCCGGCTTCCGCGTCGAACTCGACGACCGCGACGAGCGCAATCCCGGCTTCAAGTTCAACGAACACGAACTCAACGGCGTGCCGCTCCGACTCGAGATCGGCCCCCACGAGGTCGACGACGCGGAGGTCACGCTGGTCCACCGGCCGGACAACGCGGAATCGGTCGCGGACCGCGACGGGATCGTCGACGCCGTCGACGAGCACCTGGACGAAATCTTCGACAAACTCTACGAGTCCGCCGAGGAGAACTTGGAAGAAAACGTCCGCGAGGCACACAGTCCCGAAGAGATCCTCGGAACGATCGGCAAACACGGCGGCTACGTGAAGACGCCGTGGTGTGGTGACGAGGCCTGCGAGGAGGTCATCAAGGAGAAGATCGCCGCCGAAATCGTCATGCAACCGCTCGAGGACGAGGGCGGCTCGACGGCCGGCGACGTGCCCGAACCCGACCACGACGAGTGTGGCGTCTGTGGCGACCCCGCGGACGAAATCGCGTACTTCGCGAAGTCGTACTGACCGGTTCGACACCGGCGGTTCTTTTTCCACGCCGCTCGTTCGGGCGCGAGCCGAATCTCGATGACCGTCCGCCGACAAATCGTGAGAGACCATTCCATGCATACCTAATCCTTTAACCCATGGTACCTTACCCGGGGAGACTGAGTAATCGTATGTGGTGTTCACTCTGGTGGGTGAACACTACGTGCCTCTGACATTCCCCGCTACCGGGAAGACCCGCTTCCCGGACGGGAGTTTAATCGGTCGCGCGACTACGCGGCGTTTCTCCGAGACAAACGGCGGACCGACTGACGAGGATATCCTGGCGCTTGCGATTAAGGTATCTGGTTACACCTTATATTAGTCCATATGTGTTAATAATACGCTTAGTCATAATGGATTAGCCTCTTATAGTCGTTCCCGCTACGTGTGTGCATGTCACAGCCACATATAGCGCCATCCACCGAGCGTTCGGCGGGGCTCGCCGACCCCGAGGACGCCCGGTCGAACTGCGGCGTCGGCGTCGTTATGGACCTCGATGGGGACGGGGGACACGACGTCGTCGCCGACGGCCTCGAACTGCTCGAGAACCTCGAACACCGCGGGACGACCGGTGCGGAGAAGAACACCGGCGACGGGGCCGGTATCATGCTCCAGACGCCCGACTCGTTCTTCGATCACGTTCTCGACGCGACCCTCCCGGAGACCTATGCCGTCGGCTCGCTCTTTCTTCCGCAGGATACCGCGGCGCGCGAGGCCCTCGTCTCGCTGGTCGAGGAGACGTTCGCCACCTACGACCTCGACGTCCTCGAGTGGCGGGACGTCCCCACGAACAACGACGACCTCGGGCAAACGGCGGTCGACTCCGAACCCGACGTCCGGCAAGTCGCCGTCGCGCCGGAGGCCGACCTCTCCGAGGACGACTTCGACCGTCGGCTCTACGTTGCCCGACGCGCGCTGGAAAACGCCGTCGAGGACGCCGATATCGAGAACAAAGAGCGCTTCTACGTCGTCTCGCTGGACTCGAAGACGGTCGTCTACAAGGGGCTGCTGAAGGGCGTTCAGGTCCCGTCTTACTACCCCGATCTCACCGACGAGCGACTCGAGTCGACGTTCGTGATGGTCCACGAGCGGTTCTCGACGAACACGCTCGGAGCCTGGCATCTCGCCCATCCCTACCGGAACATCATCCACAACGGCGAGTTCAACACCATTCAGGGCAACATCAACTGGATGCGCGCCCGCGAGACCGACATCGAGAGCGACGTGTTCTCCGATCTCGAGGCGGTCAAGCCGATCATCGACGACCCCGACCAGTCCGATACCGCGAGCGTCGACAACGCGCTCGAACTGTTGATGCAGGACGGCCGCGACCTCGAACACGCGCTCCGGATGCTCGTTCCCGAGGCCTGGCGCGGTCGTGGCGCGAAGCGCCACGGGCAGCAAACTTCTGCCGAAGTTTGCGACGGCGACGACGCGATGGACGACGACCGGAAGGACTGGTACGACTTCCACGCCTCACTGGTCGAGCCGTGGGACGGCCCCGCGCTCGTCGCGGCGACCGACGGCGAACGCGTCGGCGCGGTACTGGACCGCAACGGCCTTCGCCCGTGCCGGTACGACGTGACGACCGACAACCGCCTGATCATGGCCAGCGAAGCCGGCGCGCTCGAGACCGACCCCGCGGAGATCGAAGAACGGGGACGGCTCCAGCCCGGCCAACTCTTCCTCGCCGATCCCGACGAAGGACGGATCATCCCCGACGAGGAGGTCTTCGACGACCTCACGGACGACCGCTACGGCGAGTGGGTCGCCCAGGAGCAGGTGCATCTGGACGACATCCGGACCACGAACGACCGCTCGCCGCAGACGGACATCTCGGCGCTGCGCGACTATCAGGCCGCATTCGGCTACACGCACGACGAACTCGAGAACCTGATCGAGCCGATGACCCAGAAGGGAAAAGACCCCGTCGGCTCGATGGGTGACGACACGCCGCTGTCCGTCCTCACCGAGTTCAACCGACCGCTGTTCTCCTACTTCAAACAGCTGTTCGCACAGGTCACGAACCCGCCGCTGGACTACATCCGCGAGGAACTCGTCACTTCGATGGAGTCGCGGCTGGGCTTCCAGCGCAACCTACTCGACGAGTCGCCCGCACACGCCCGTCAACTCGTCCTCGACTCGCCGATCCTGACCGACGCCGAACTCGAGTCGATCCGCGACTGTACGGCCAACGGCATCACGGCCGCGACGATCGATATTACCTACGAGCCACGGAGCGACGAACCCGGCGACGACCTCGAGGCGGCGATCGAACGCGTCCGCAGAGACGTCGTCGCAGCGATCGAGGACGACGACCACGACGTAATCGTCCTCTCGGACCGCAACGTCGACGAGGACCGGATCGCGATTCCGAGCCTGCTGGCGACCGGTGGCGTCCACCACCACCTCGTGCGCAACGGCCTGCGCAACCACGTCGGACTCGTCGTCGAGTCCGCCGATCCGCGCACCGTCCACCACTTCGCGACGCTCGTCGGCTACGGTGCGGGCGCGGTCAACCCGTACCTCGCCTACCAGACGATCGAGGACATCACGGCCGGCCCCGACGGGGCCGATACCGAGGTCGCGATCGACGCCTACGTCGGCGCCGTCGAGGACGGGCTCCTGAAGATCATGGCCAAGATGGGGATCTCGACGGTCGAGAGCTACCAGGGAGCCCAGATCTTCGAGGCCGTCGGTCTCGATTCGGACCTCGTCGCGGACTACTTCTCCGGCACCGAGAACCGAACCGAGGGAATCGGCCTCGCCGAGATCGAGGCGGACCTCCGCGAGCGCCACGCGACGGCCTTCGGCGGCGACGGCGATGACGCCGATCTCGACCGTCACGGCGAGTTCGAGCACCGCTCGGACGGGATTCACCACCAGTGGAACCCCGACACCGTCGGCGCGCTCCAACAGGCCGTCCGCTCGAACGACTACGAGCGCTATCAGGAGTTCGCCGACAAGATCAACGACCAACAGCAGACCCTCCAGACACTGCGCGGCCTGCTCGAGTTCGACTCCGACCGCGATCCGGTCCCACTCGAGGAGGTCGAGCCGATCACGGACATCGTCCAGCGGTTCTCGACCGCCGCGATGTCGCTGGGCTCGCTCTCGCCGGAGGCTCACGAGAACAACTCGATCGCGATGAACCGCTTGGGCGGCAAGTCGAACTCCGGCGAGGGCGGCGAGCCGCCGGAGCGGTTCAACACCGAACGCGAGTGTAACGTCAAGCAGGTTGCAAGCGGCCGCTTCGGCGTGACCTCGACGTACCTTTCGAACGCCGACGAACTCCAGATCAAGATGGCGCAGGGCTCGAAGCCCGGTGAAGGCGGTCACCTCCCCGGCTCGAAGGTCAACGAGATGATCGCCCACGTCCGCAAGTCCACGCCGGGCGTCGGGCTGATCTCGCCGCCGCCGCTGCACGACATCTACTCGATCGAGGACCTGAAGCAACTGATCTTCGATCTCAAAGCCGCAAACGAGGAGGCGGACATCAACGTCAAACTCGTCTCCGAGGCCGGCATCGGCACCGTCGCCGCCGGCGTCGCGAAGGCAAACGCCGACGTGGTCCACATCTCTGGTCACGACGGCGGGACGGGTGCCTCGCCGCGGACCTCGATCAAGAGCGCCGGCCTCCCCTGGGAACTCGGCCTCGCGGAGGCCAACCAGATGCTCTGTCGGACCGGCCTCCGCGACCGCATCCGCGTCTCCGCCGACGGGGGGATGAAGACCGGGCGCGACGTCGCCGTCGCCGCCCTGCTGGGTGCCGAGGAATACGTCTTCGGGACCGCCTCGCTGGTCACCGGCGGCTGCGTGATGGCCCGGCAGTGTCACAAGAACACCTGTCCGGTCGGCGTCGCCACCCAGCGCGAGGACCTGCGCAAACGGTTCCCCGGCGAGCCCGAACACGTCATCAACTACATGACGTTCATCGCGCAGGAACTGCGCGAGATCATGGCCGCACTCGGCTTCGAGACCGTCGACGAGATGATCGGCCGGGTCGACGCCTTGGAGCAGCGCGACGACGTCGACCACCCGAAGGCCCGCAACGTCGACCTCTCGGACGTCCTCGCGGACCCCGGCGGCGACGTCCGCCGGAAGCTCCGCGAGCAAGACCACGAACTCGAGGACCAACTCGATCGCGACCTCATCGAGGCCGCGGCGGACGCCATCGAGGACGGGGACCCGGTCAGCCTCGAGACGGACGTGACGAACGTCGACCGCACCGTCGGTGCGATGCTCTCGAACCGCATCACCAGCCGCTACGGCGAACCCGGGCTGCCCGAGGACACGATCACTATCGATGCAGAGGGAACCGCCGGACAGAGCTTCGGCGCGTTCCTCGCCAGCGGCGTCTCGATGCATCTCGACGGCAGCGCCAACGACTACGTCGGCAAGGGGCTGTCGGGCGGGAAGCTCACCATCCGTACGCCCGAGACCGCGGCCTACGACCCGACCGAGAACGTCTCGATCGGTAACGTCGCGCTCTACGGCGCGACCGACGGCCAACTGTACGTCAACGGCGTCGCCGGCGAGCGCTTCGCGGTGCGCAATTCCGGTGCCACGGCCGTCGTCGAGGGCGTCGGCGACCACGGCTGCGAGTACATGACCGGCGGCGTCGTCGCCGTGCTGGGCGAGACGGGCACGAACTTCGCGGCCGGCATGTCCGGCGGCGTCGCCTACGTCTACGACCCCGACAACGAGTTCGAAGCGAAGGCCAACACCGGGATGGTCTCGCTGCACGACTCCCTCGAGGAGAAAGACGAGCGGATGCTCCGTCGACTCGTCGAGAACCACGTCGCCTACACCGGCTCCGAGCGGGGCGAACTCCTGCTCGCAAACTGGGAGCGCGCGCTCGAGGCCTTCGTGAAGGTCATGCCCGAGGCCTACTACGAGGCGATCACCGAGCAGGGCAGCGACGACGTCCGCAACGAACTGCCCGGCGCGCCGGAGGCCGCCGCCGAGGCCGAATCCGCCGGGTTCGCTGCGGGCGACGACTGATCCTTCGATCTTTCGTCTCGGGACACTATAGTAGCCACTGAAACGATTTACACACTGATCGCGACGCTGTCGTGCGATCAGGTGTGCAATGACTTTCAGTGGTTACTATAGATCGACCGGCCCAGCCCCGAAGGCTCCGTCCAGTTCGATCCTGTCGGACTCGACCTTTCCTCGAGCGGAGACCGGACCTCGGCCCCGCATCGAACTCGTTCGACGGGCCGAGCATGCGATCGCGACCGGGATGGATGACTTCTCGAGCGATATTTTAGACGTATCAAATCTAGCTCTCGATCGGCCGCGACAGCCCGCCGGACACGTCTGTCATCGTTCGAGACGGGTCGATCACTACTCGGCGTCACGGTGACGGGACGTTCCATCGCGAAAACAGCGGGACGGTGCTAGGTGGCAGGAGTTCACCCACCGACTGTGAGTTACGATGACTGATCACGTGTGAAGACTGGGAGACCGTAACCGCGAGTCGGCGTCCGCTGTCTACCGGGCGACTATCACTTGGCACGATCGCCCCCGGTAGGTGTGATCGGCAGTACATTCCTGTGTCGCTTTCGTGGTGTGATCACCTCCGCCACCACTTGCTTTTGTGGCTACAAACTTAATCTTTAGCCCTGTCTAATTATGGCCATCAGTCATGCGACCGAACGCTGTGGCGGTCGCTTAATTCCGCCCAAGCGTGTGAAATTCGTCGTTCGGCCGCATCTCGGCGAACATGGCCATTCGGTTGCTCAGGTTGTAGTACGCGGTGACGGCTCCGATGTCCCAGATGGCCTCCTCGCTGAAACCGGCGTCCCGGAGCGCCTCGAGATCGGCGGGTTCGACTTCGGCCGGCCGCTCGGTGAGTTTCACCGCGACGTCGAGCATCGTTCGGTGGGCGTCGCCGATATCCGCGGTCCGGTAGTTCGCGACCAGTTGGTCGGCCAGCGTCGGGTCGTCGGCGTAGATCCGAACGAGCGCCCCGTGGGCCACGTTACAGTAGTAACAGTGGTTGACACCGGAGACGGCGACGATGAGCATCTCGATCTCCTCGCGCTCGAGGGTGGTGTCCTCGACGAGGGCGTCGTGATACTGGAAAAAGGCCCGGAAGTGCGATGGTTTGTACGCGAACGCGGAGAACACGTTCGGCGTGAAGCCGGCGCGGTCGGTCTCTTCGACGATTCGCTCCTGGAGGTCCGCCGGAAGATCGTCGAACGCCGGGACGGGGAACCGGGCCATCGCGTCGTCGCTGAGTTCCGGGGTCGGTTCGGATGGTGACACGGAGTCGGAGTCGGGATCGCTCACGACTCCCGGTTCGCGGCCATCGGTAATAAGTCGGCGGTGAACGGCACGGCCCTACGCGTCGACGACGCCACCCGCGTCGATCGCCGCCTCGAGCACGGCGTCGTCGCCCGGCGTGGCGAGCAAGTGTGCCGGACAGTCGCAGTCGGACGCCCCGAACCCGGAGACGAACTCGCCGGGCAGCGAGTCCGCCAGTTCACACTCCCGATCGGCGTCCGGGAACGTGATCGCGTGCTCGAGGCGCGTCGCGGGATGTCCGAGCAGGTAGTCGACGTGCCAGTGGCGCGTCTCGCGGTCGCCGGCGGCGAGTTCGCGGTGGCGGTCGACGCGACTGAAGCCGCCGGGGCCGAACGCGCTGCCGACGTAGGCGTACGCGCCGGCGGTGAACTCGCGATCCCCCAGTGCGCCGACGTCGATCGTCGTCGATCGCGAGACGTCGATCACGAGGACGTACGTGCCGCTCATACGCGACGATCGGGGGAGACGCGGCAAAAGCGGGGCGGTTTCGATGTGCGATCCGCGGACGGACCGGCGCTCGAGGCCGTTACCGCGACCGGTTCTCGTCTCGACGCCTCTCGTCGGCCGTCGGATCGCGCTCGTGGACGTGGCGGCGGGTGGTCATGTCGTCGTCTCGTCCCTGTCGGGTTCGGTCATCGCTCGAGCCCCGCTCCGACTCGCGGGGTTCGGTCCAGTCACCCCGTTCGGAGCGGCGACCCCGCTGGCGGTACTCGAGGCCGCCGCCGGACTGCTGTGACCGGTTCATGCGGCCGCTCGAGGAGCCCCGAGTCTCTCGCCGATCCTCCTGCCGGCTGAACTGCTGGCGATCCTGATACTCGCGGCCGGGCTGCTGGCCGCGCTGTCCGCGTCCCCGTTCTCGTTGGGGGCCGGGCTGCTGGCCTTCGCTCCGCTGGTGGCGACCGGTCTCGGGCTGTCCCTGCTGATACTGACTGCCGTGTTGCTCGCTGCCTCCCTTCGATCGCGTCCCTCGCTGGCCTTGTGTTCGGGGCTGTCGGCCGTGCTGCTGGCGGTCCACACCGCGCCGCGTCCGCTGCTGGTCGCGTTGCGATCGGTCCTCGCCGCGCTGGCCGCGCGGGTCACCTCGCTGGTCCTGTCCCTCGCCCCGCTGGCCGCGCTGTTCGCCTCGCCGTCCCTCCTGTCGGGCTTCGCCGCCGTACGCGAGGTTCGCTCGGTCCATCGCGTTCGTTTCGAACCCGCTGCGCTGTTGCTCGCTTTGTTGTTGTCCCCGTTGCTGTCCGGTCCGCCGACTCCGTTGTTGTCCGGTCCGTGTCCGTCGTCCGCGCTGCTGCTCGGCGGGTTGCTCGTGCCGTTGACTGCGCTCACCGCGTTGCTCGGGTCCTCGTGACCCGCGATCGTCGCTCTCGCCGCGGCTGAACAACCCGTGAAGCCAGCCGCGGTCGCCGCCCTGTCGATTCCGTTCGGCCTCGCTGCCGTGCTCTCGCCCTCGATATCGGGGTCGGGTCCCGGTCTCGTTCGATCGCTCGGTCCGTTCCTCCGTCCGTCGATCGCTGTCGTAGCGGTCGTTCATGGTGTGGCTGTGTGGATCGTCGATTCCCGATGCGGCGCAGTCGACGCGCTGGCCGCTGGTAGTCGTCGTGCTGCGGTCGGTCCTATCCCGAACGGGTGAATAAAACCCGACCGTGAGTTCGCGTGCACGCCGATAGCGGGCGTCGGCGGGCATAATTGGGGAGACGGGTCCTGGGAGCGGGCGACCGGACGCGATTCCGGAGCCGCGTCGCGTGTCGAGTCGGCCGCCGCTCGAGGACCGCCGCCGAGATTATCGGGGGCCGTTCGCTCGTGGCGAGGCGTTTCCGAGGTCGTAGACCTGCTGTGGGTCCGTGTTCGGACCGAACGCGAACAGTCCGCGGGCGGGTTCGTGTTCGTAGGTCACCCACTGCGGGAGTACCTCGCCGCCGATCAGTTTGCGGACGGCGAGCTGTTTGAGCCGTGTGTCGGCCACGAGGTGGTCCGTCAGCCGGAGATCGACGATCCCGTCGAAGACGTACTCTTCCTCGGGATAGCCGTTTTGCCCCGCCGTCGTCGCGGCGGCGACGATCGGGACGAACCGCGCCTTGCAGACCGTCGCCCGAACGTCTTTGATGAAGTCGTGAACCAACTGCTCTTGCAGTAACGACTCGAGTTCGTCCAGCGAGTCGATCGTCACCAGTCCCGTCTCGGTCATCTCGAGGTCGTCGAGCGCGCGGTGGAGGGTGTTCGCCACCTCGCGACGGTCGCTCGGATCGCGAACCGCCACGATCGCGTCGCCGGCCGCCTCGCCGACGAACGTCGCCCAGTCGGTCCGGTGTTCGCGGAACTCGTCCCGGTCGTCGAGTCGGTGGGTGAAGCAGTCGATAATCCGCAGGCGGTCGTTTTCCAGCGCCGGGAGGACGTTCCAGCCGTTCCCGTAGAACCGCTCGAGCGTCGCCGTCGGCGGGTTGGCAAACGAGACGACGACGGCGGGTTCGCCCCGCTCGAGCGCGCGCCAGACGAGCTCGGTCCCCAGTTCGGCGCGGCGGGTCCCCTCGTCCCCCGAGAGGAGGAGAAAGGAGTCGGCTGGAACGCCGTTCGGAACGAGCGAGTCGATCGGTTCGACGCCGGTTACGAACCGCTTGTACGCCTCGGGATCGGGCAGCGTCGACTCGTCGGCGGCGGCCTCGCGGCAGGCGATCGAGCAGTACCGCCCGTCGTCGCTCTCCTCGGGATCGCCCGGGATCGGGTAGTGACAGTGGTCGCACTCGAGTGGATGCTCCCGAGCGCGATCCGTCCAGAGCTGTGCTGACATACGGGGCCGCCCTACGACGGAGGGGATCAAAGAACCCTCCCCTGAACGGGTGGGCCGAGTCGGATCGGGCGTCGCGTTCGTTCCACGGCCGTTCCGTGCCGGCGGCAGCACTCGTCACAGCCTGTCGCCAGGGTTTTGCTCCGGCAGCCCCGTCGGTCCCGTATGGACAGTGCACTCGTTATCGGCGGCACTCGCTTCATCGGCCGCCATCTCGTGGTCGACCTCCTCGACCACGAGTACGACGTCACGATCTTCAACCGCGGGACCCGCGAGAACCCGTTCGCGGACGACGACCGGGTCGACCACGTCGAGGGCGATCGGACGAACGACACGGCGCTCGAGGCCGCAGCGACGACCGTCGATCCCGACGCCGTCTTCGACTGCGTGGCCTATCACCCCAAGGACGTCCGCGCCGCGACCCGGCTCTTCGCGGACTGCGAGGCGTACGTCTACGTCTCGAGCGGCGCGGCCTACGGCCACGAGGAAATCCCCAAGCGGGAAGGCGAGACGCCCCTGCACTCCTGTACGACCGAGCAGGCGACCGACGACTCCGCCGAGAGCTACGGGAATCGGAAGGCCGAGGGCGATCGGGCGGTCTTCGCGGCGGCCGACGACGGCGTTCGAGCCATGGCCGTCCGACCGCCGATCGTCTACGGTCCCCACGACTACACCGAGCGGTTGGACTGGTGGATCGATCGCGTGAACCGCTTCGACCGGGTCGTGGTCCCCGGCGACGGGACGAACGTCTGGCACCGCGTGTACGTCGAAGACGTCGCCAGCGCGCTCCGGATCGTCGCCGAGCGCGGCACGGCCGGCGAGGCCTACAACGTCGGCGACCGACGACTCGTCACGCTCGAGGAGATGGTCGCGTTGATCGGCGAGACGCTGGCTACCGAGGTCGAGATCGTCCACGCCGGGCCGCGAGAACTCGCTGCCGGCGACATCGATCTCGAGGACTACCCGCTCTACCGAGCGTACCCGCATGTCCTCTCGACGGCGAAACTCGCCGCGCTGGGCTGGGAGTCGACGCCGCTCGAGGAGGCGATGGCCCGGGCGGTCGACGACCACCTCGAAAGCGACCGGGACGGGGACGGGAACGGCCCGGATCGCGAGGCCGAGGAACGCGTGTTGAGGGTTCTCGAGACCCTCTGAACCGTGGTCAGTGCCGGAGTCGCTCGAGCCGTCGCGCCGTCGACGGCCTCGATGCGAGCCGTTCGTGGAGTCGTCCGCGATCGTCGGCCAGATCGTCGGTGGCCTCGTACGCGCTCGCGAGTTCGTCGGCACCGACCGACTGAGCGGCGCGACGGTCGGCGGCGAACGCACAGCGCTGGAGGTACCAGGACAGGAGCGGCCAGACGATGGCGAGCGCGGGGAGTGCGACGAGCATCGATCGCCAGATGCTCAGGGTCAGGACCAGTCCGAACAGGAGGGACATGACGAGCGCTCGGCGCTCGAGGAGTCGGAGTTCGTCGGCCGCGGTCGCCCGTGCATACAGTGCCGCCAGCTCGTCGTCGTCGAGGGCGTCGAACGTATAGTCGGTGGCGTACAACCGCCGGTTCCGGAACGAGCCCCCGAGGTAGAGGCCGGCCGTTTCGGTCTCCTCGCCGGGAATGACGCCAGCGAGCGGGATCGTCGTGTCGACCCGGTCGGCGGCGGCCTCGAGCCGTCGTCGCTGGTCGGCCGTCGGCTCGAGAACTTCCTGTGAGAGTTGCACGCTGTACTGTGTCCAGACGGAGATCCAGAAGAGCAGAACGGCGAACAGGATCGGAATCAGGAACGGGCTCGGAGCCGACAGCCTGACGAGGACGATCAGGGGGGCTATCAGACCGAGACAGAGCACCGCTATCGCGACGAGGTATTTCGCGAGACGACCGACCGCGGTCGTAGCTGAGATCTCGAGGTCGCGCCGCTCGCGGGCGTACGGAAAGACGCCGAGGTACGTGACGAGGACCGCGACGATCGTTCCGATCCCCGTCGGGACCCAGGCGAGGGGAGCCGCCAGTCCACCGGCCAGCGCCGGATGCAGCGACGAGAGAGCCGTCTCGGTTGCGTCGACGAGACCGGACAGTGTGAGGCCGACAACGGCCGTGAGGCCGACGAGGGACAGCAATCGGTACGTCCCGCGCGATCGGCGATCGTCGTGACCGCCGCGTCGCATCGTGTACGAACCGTACAGCCGGCCCGCGACGTGGCCGACGACGAGCAGGCCGAACCAGAACGCGACTGCCACACTCATATTCGACCGATAGAGTTGGAAATTTTATAGCCTATCGCATTCGCCGTGCCGGACGGATCGGCGACGCGGTCGGCTCTCGCTCGCATCGCTCACGTCGGGACCGATCGCGGCGGGGTCGCGTCGACCGACGCGGCCACGAGGAAAAGCACATGTCCCGGGGGTGTGTCAGGTCCGGTATGTTCGACAAATCGACGTGGATCCGCCTCCCGCGAAACGTCGTCGTCGGCCACGACGTTCGCAGCGAGGTCGTCGACGTGGTCGACGATCTCCACTTACAGGGACGGCCGCTGTTCGTCACGAGTCCGACGCCTCGAGAGGTCGCCGCCGATCCCATCGCGGCCGACTTCGAAGCCGCCGGCATCGACCCCGCGATCGTCACGATCGAGAAAGCGACCTTCGACGCCGTCGAACGGGTGATCGAGGTCGCCGAGGCCGAAGCGGTCTCCTATCTGGTCGGTATCGGCGGTGGGAAAGCCATCGACATCGCGAAACTGGCCAGCCACCACCTCGAGATGGGTTTTCTCTCGGTTCCGACCGCGGCGAGCCACGACGGCATCGTCAGCAATCGCGGCTCGGTACCGGACGGGGACTCCCGACACAGCGTCGCCGCGGAACCGCCGCTGGCGGTCGTCGCCGACACGGGGATTCTCGCCGAGGCCCCGTGGGACCTGACGACCGCCGGCTGTGCCGACATCATTTCGAACTACACCGCCGTGATGGACTGGCGGCTCGCCCAGCGGCTCAAAGACGTCGAGTACTCCGAGTACGCCGCCGCGCTCTCGGAGATGACCGCCGAAATCCTGGTCGACAACGCCGACCTCATCCGACCGGGGCTCGAGGAGTCGGCCTGGGTCGTCACCAAGGCGCTCATGTCCTCGGGGGTCGCGATGAGCATCGCGGGGTCCTCCCGACCGGCCAGCGGTGCCGAACACCTCTTCTCGCACCAACTCGATCGCGTAGCGCCCGGTGCGGCCCTACACGGCCACCAGGTCGGCGTCGGATCGATCATGACCGCCTATCTCCACGGCGGCGACCGGGGCATCTGGCGCGACATCCGCGACGCGCTGGCGAGCATCGACGCGCCGACGACCGCGGCGGAACTGGGTCTCGACGACGAGACCGTGATCAAGGCGCTAACGACCTGTCACGAGATCCGCGATCGATACACGATCCTGGGCAACGGGATGAACGAACGGGCCGCTCGAGACGTAGCGACGAAAACGGGCGTGATCGGCTGAGAGCGACCCGGATTCGTCAGCCCAGATCGGCCCGGTTGAACTGCCACAGACCGAACACAGCCGGCACGACGAGCCAGGCGACGAGGATGACGAGGGCGACTTCGGGCGCGAGGTAGGCCGGGGCCGAGGGGTCTCCGTTCGTCATGAACGTCTCGATGTCGCTCGGCACGACGAGCGGGAAGGCTTTTCTGAAGGCGATCGTCGGACTGAGCATGCGGAGAAACTCGAACAGGTGATCGGAGAGTCCCAGCTCGAGCCGACCGTTCAGCACGTACTTGAGCGCGGCGACGATCGAAAAGGTAGGAAGGAGCATCATGAGAGTACTGACGATGTAGAAGCCGATCGAGCCGGCCATCGCCCGCGATCGCGACCCCGTCGCCGCGGAGATGCCGATCGCGACCGAGACGTACGCCAGCGTGAGGAGGACGGTCAGACCGGCGACGCCGGCGAAGACGGTCGGCTCGAGCGACGGGTACCAGAGAACCGCCGTCACCGCGCCCACGCCGAACGCAGCGAGGATCACACTGGCACCGACGGCCCCGCGGGAGAGGTACTTTCCAAGGACGATGTCCCGTCGCGTGTTCGGAAGCGAGAGCAGGTACCTGATACTTCCCGACTCCCGTTCGCCGGCGATCGCGAGATACACCATCATGAGCGCGATGATCGGAATGAACGGCAGTCCGACGCTGGCGAGGGCCGACAACTGAGAGGCGACGTTCGGTTCCGACGTTCCGCTCCGTCCGAGGTAGAAGAGAAACACCACGAGCAGCGCGTACAGCCCGCTGACGATCCAGACGCTCTTCGACCGCCGGATGTCGAGGAAGTCCTTCTTCGCCACGGAGAGGACGCTCATGCCGACACCTCCGTCTCGACGTCGGCGAGACCGGCGTCGGCGTCACTCTCGCCCGACTGCTCGCCGTTCGTGTAGGTGTTGAACAGCCGTTCGAGGGAGGTGTCCTCGGAAACGATGTCGCGGACCGTCGTCGCCGCCCCGACCTGGGTCACGACGTCGTACTTTACGGGCGTCGTAGCACAGGAGATCGTGATCGTCGATCCGTCGACGGTCACCGAGTGGACCCCCTCGTGGGTCTCGAGGTCGGCCACGAGCGCGTCGGGGACGCGCTCGACGTCCAGCGAGATCGCAGCGGCGAGGTCGAGGTTCTCCCGCAGCGCATCGAGGGTCCCGGTCGCGACGAGTCGGCCGTCGTTCATGATCCCGACGCGGTCGCAGACCGCCTCGACCTCGCCGAGGATGTGGCTCGAGAAGAACACGGTCGTGCCGCGGTCGGCTTCGGCGGTGATGATCTCGCGCAGTTCCTGCATCCCCGTGGGATCGAGCCCGGAGGACGGTTCGTCGAGGATCAGGAGGTCGGGATCCCCGACCAGCGCCATCGCGAACCCGAGCCGCTGGGCCATCCCCTTCGAGTAGCCGCCGGCCGATCGCGCCGCGGCTTCGGGTTCGAGGCCGACTCGATCGAGGAGGTCGTCCGGGTCGTCGTCGCTGCCTTTGTTGTCGATGACCCATTCGAGGTGTTCCCGGCCGGTCAGCCGTTCGTACAGCGTCGCGCCTTCGGGGAGGACGCCGATGTGCGAGCGGATCGTTTTCGGCTCTCGCTGGACGTCGTACCCGAGCACCGTCGCAGATCCCTCGGTCGGGCGGACGAAATCGAGCAACAGGTTGATCGTCGTCGATTTTCCGGCCCCGTTGGGACCGAGGAACCCGAACACCTCTCCTTCTTCGACGGTCAGGTCGAGGTCGTCGACGGCGATGACGTCCTCGCCGTATCGTTTGGTCAGGGCAGTCGTTTCGATAGCGGGCATACGTGAGGTAGCCCTGCCGCGGTAAATATAAGCCCTTCTAAAATTAAAGCATAAAAATACTTGTCAGCTGAAAGCTGACCGACGGCAGCTCGGGCCGCTCAGACGTGTTCGTCGAGGAAATCGGCGATCGCCGAATAGGCCTCGATGCGGTTCTCGAGCTTCGAGAAGCCGTGGCCCTCGTCCTCGAAGAGCAGTTTCCGGACGGGAACGCCCTGCTCGGCGGCCCGCTCGGCGATCTGTTCGGCCTCGCCGACCGGGACGCGGGGGTCGTTCTCGCCGTGAAGCACGAACAGCGGCGCGTCGATGTTCTCGATGTTGTTGATCGGCGAAACCTCCTCGAGGAACTCGCGGTCCTCGGCGAGCGACCCGTACTCGGCTTCCCGGAGTTCGCGCCGCCAGTCGCCCGTATTTTCGAGGAAGGTGACGAAGTTAGCGATGCCGACGATGTCGATTCCGGCCGCCCAGAGGTCCGGATACTCGGTCAGCGCGGCGAGCACCATGAACCCGCCGTAAGAGCCGCCTTTCGCGACGATTCGGTCCGGATCGATCGCGGGGTGGTCCCGTAGCCACTCGACGCAGGCTCGGATGTCCGCAACCGAATCCATCCGTTTCTCGACGTCGTCGAGGCTCGCGTACTCGGCCCCGTAGCCCGACGAGCCGCGGACGTTCGGCTCGAAGTAGGCGTAGCCCCGATCGAGGAAGTACTGCTTGACGCTCGAGAACGAGGGCCGGCGTTGGCTCTCGGGGCCGCCGTGGATGTCGACGATCACGGGCGTGGTTCCGGGCTCGTGATCGTCGGGGAGGGTAAAGAAGCCGGGGATCGAAAGACCGTCGAAGCTCTCGACGTGGACCAGTTTCGATTCGTCGAACGATTCGGGGGGCACGCCGGCCGTCGGCGCGTCGGTCCACCGTTCGGTCGCGCCGGTTTCGACGTCGACGACGAAGACGTTCGTGTGGACCGCATCGCCGGTCGTCGACAGCGCGATCCGCTCGGCGTCGGGACCGAAAGTCACGCCGCCGGAGACGCCGCCCGGCAGGTCGGGTTCGGGGAACGTCTCGAACGCGGTCGGATCGGTCGCGTCGAACTCCCCGACGGTCAGCTCGGTGTACCCCTCGACGTTTTCCGAGTAGACGAACCGGCCGGTCTCGTCGTCCAGCGCGATGCCGTCGACGTTCCACTCGCCGTCGACGACGGGCTCGAGGTCGCCAGTCTCGAGGTCGAGATAGGCGAGATAGAGCGTATCCGCCTCGCCCTCGTCGGTGACGAGATAGAGCCCCTCGCCGTCGGGTGCCCAGTTCGCGCTTTGGTAGCGAACGTCGCCATCGTGGGGCGTGAGATGCTCGAGATCACCCGTCACCAGGTCGAGCACGGACAGGTCCTGATCGAAGTTGGAGTAAGCCTGTGAGACCAGCAGCCGGGAGTCGTCGGGGCTCCAGCCCGACAGCGAGAGCCAGCCGTCGCCCTCGGAGACGAGTTCGGCATCGCTCCCGACCTCGTCGCGGTTCTGGACGTAGACGTCGAAGACGGACTCGTCCCGGCGGTTCGAGGTGAACGCGAACCGGTCGCCGTCGTGGCTCCAGCCGCCCCAGCGGTGTTTGGCCTCCGGCATCGCCGTCACGTTCTCGATCGCGCCGGTTTCGGCGTCGAGCCGGAACAGTTGTGCGCGCTCGTTGCCGCCCTCGTCCATCCCGAAGATCAGCTCCGGGCGCTCGGGCGACCACGAGGCGAAGGTCACCCGTTCGTCGTAGAAGGTCCGCTGCTCGGGCCAGCCGCGGGGTTCCTCGAGCGTCCAGAGTTGTGGCGTGCCGGTCGTGTCCAGCAGGAAGGAGAGCCGTTCGCCGTCGGGACCGAACGAGGCACCGTAGGCGCTCCGAATGTTGAGGTAGCGCTCGATGTCGTAGCTGCTCATGCCAGAGCCGTACGGACTCGAGGGCGTAGTCGTTTCGGTCGGGACGGGTTCCGCCCGCGACGAGCGTGACGCAACCGACCGGCGACTCGGTGACTGTCGGGTCCGCTTTCGACGGAAACAGGGTGATTTTTATCCTTTCGCTGGGATGCTGTGGGCAGATGCGAATCGCGTTCGTCTCGTTCGAAACGGGTCACCACCGCGATACTGAGACGAACCAGCGGTTTCGGACCGTCTGTGACCTCCTCGCGGAGCGCGGACACGACGTCCACTGGTACTGTGCCGGGTTCTGGGCCGGCGAGGAGTCCACGTACGAACACGACGGGATAACATACCACGCGGTCGCGACCGGGACGGACGCCCGGAGTTCGTTTCTCGTGCGGTTGCCGTTCGTCCTCGCGGCCGCGCGCCCGGACGTGATCCACGTCGGCCCCCAGCCGCCGAGCCAGGTCGTCGCCACTACGTGGGGCGCGACGATGGCCCGTGCGCCGCTCGTCCTCGAGTGGTACGGCGACGGCGGCATCGATAACACGCGGTGGACGCGGCTCGCGGCGGGACGGCCCGACCGGATCGTCACGCCGTCGGAACTCGTCGGGACGTGGGTCCGGGAACTCGGGGCCGACGGTGACTGCATCGAGACGATCCCGAACCCGATCGACTGCGACCGGATTCGGGACGTCGAGCCGGGCGCGGAAGTCGACGTGATCTACGCCCGGCGACTCGATGCGGGTGCCAACCTCGAGAGCCTGCTGCTGGGGCTGGCCGAACTCCGGGATCGCGAGTGGCAGGCGACGGTCGTCGGCGACGGACCCGAGCGAGCGGCGTACGAACAACTGACGGCCGACCTCCGGATCGAAGACCGAGTGACCTTCGTCGGTGACCTCGACCTCGAGGACCGGATCGCGGCCTACCGCGGGGCTCACGTCTTCGCGCAGACGGCCGACCACTGCGTCTTCCCGACGGAGATGCTGTGGGCGCTGGCCGCCGGCTGTGTCGGCATCGTGGAGTATCACGCCAACTCCAGCGCACACGAACTCGTCGAAGGCCGGGACCGGGGGTTCCGAACGACCAGCGAGGCAGAACTCGCGGAGGCCATCCTCGCCGCGGGCGATCTCGAGCACCGCACGTACGACGAGGCGTTCGCCGATTACGACCGGTCGGCGGTGGCAGACCGGTACCTCGAGCGGTACCGGACGCTCCGCGACGAGCACGGCGTGCTGTAGCAGGTGTCGAGTAGACGAGTCCCGTATTCAGCCGCGCTGTTGTGTTCTTTCGGCCGATTCGGGCCGTGACACGAGCAGTTTCGGATGGCAACCCCGTCTTCCTCGCAGTCACGTTCGTCCAAGCGGTCGGCATCGATCGGAGGTACCTATATGTTCGTTCACGATCGTATTCGGGTATGCACGACGACTGTGAGTTCTGCCGGATCGTCGCGGGCGAGCGACCGGCGTACGTCCTGTCGGAACACGAGCACACCGTCGCGTTTTTGGACGAGAATCCGGCCACGACGGGACACAGCCTCGTCGTTCCGCGGGCCCACGAGACGGACGTCCTGACGATAGACGAATCGACCGCGGCGGCCGTCTTCGAGACGGTCCGCACCGTCTCGAACGCGCTGGAGACGGCGCTCGAGCCGAGCGGGTTCAGCGTCTTTCACACCAGTGGGCCGCTCGTCGGCACCATCGAGCACGCGCACGTCCACCTCGTGCCCCGCTTCGCGGACGACGACGTGTCCCTATCGCTGCCGCGGGCCCGGCTCGAGGCCGACGAGGCGACGCAACTGCGGAATCGCGTCCGCGGGCACCTCTGACCGACTGGGCTCCGCGAGCGGTGGCCCGCCCGTGGCGTCTCGAGTCGGCGCTCAGAGCTCGAACTTCGCCGCCGCCGTCTCCATGTCCTTGTCACCGCGCCCCGAGAGGTTGACGAGGATGGTCTCGTGTTCGCCGGCCTCCGCCAGTTCGATCGCGCGGGCGATCCCGTGGCTGGACTCGAGTGCGGGAATGATCCCCTCGGTCTCGCTCAGTTCCCGGAACGCCGCGAGCGCTTCGGCGTCCGTGACGCCGGTGTAGTCGCAGCGACCGACGGCCCGGAACATGGCGTGTTCGGGGCCGACGCCGGGGTAGTCGAGCCCCGCGGAGACGGAGTGGACCTCCACGTCGTCGTCGATGACGCGGGTCTTCATGCCGTGAATGACGTCGTCGGTTCCCTTCGCGAGCGGGGCCGCGTGCTTGCTCGAGTCCGCACCGTCGCCGCCGCCCTCGGCACCGTAGAAATCGACGGGATCGTCCCGGAACGCGTGGAAGAGCCCGATCGCGTTCGACCCGCCGCCGACGCAAGCGACCGCGGCGTCGGGCAGGTCGCCGGTTCGCTCCTGTATTTGCTCGCGGGCTTCCCGACCGATGACGCTCTGGAAGTCCCGGACCATCCGCGGGAACGGGTCGGGGCCGACGACGCTGCCCACCAGATAGTGCGTGTCCTCGACGTTCTCGGCGAAGTCCTCGAGCGCCGCGTCGACGGCGTCGGCCAGGCCCTCGTCGCCGCGGGTGACCTCGTTGACCTCGGCTCCCATGAGTCGCATCCGGAAGACGTTCATCGCCTGTCGCTCGACGTCTTTCTTCCCCATGTAGATCTCCGTCTCGAGGCCCAGCAGGGCACCGACCATCGCGGTCGCGGTGCCGTGCTGGCCGGCCCCGGTTTCGGCGATGAGGCGGTCGCGACCCGCCCGCTTGGCCAACAGCGCCTGGCCGAGCGCGTTGTTGATCTTGTGGGCCCCGCCGTGGAGCAGGTCCTCCCGCTTGAGGTAGATGTCGGCCCCGTAGCGCTCGCTCAGGTTACGGGCGTAGTACAGCGGCGTCGGCCGCCCGGCGAACTCCTCGAGTACTGCCCGCAATTCGGACTGGAACGCCTCGGTGTCCGCGATGTCGTCGTAGACCGTCGCGAGTCGCTCGAGCGGTTCGCGAAGCGGTTCGGGCACGTGTCGTCCGCCGTAGCCCTCGAAAGTGCCGTTGGACATATGACGGTTGGTTGCGCGCTCATCGTCAAGTAAGTTCCGTGCGCTCGAGGGGTCATCCCCGCAGTGAGCGGCGGCGCGGCGGTTCCCGCGGTGCGCCGAAAGTATTACCGGTACCGATGACACGGTTCCGAACGGATCGGGAGCCACGAGCTCGGGTCGGTGCCCCTCGCGACGGCTTCAGAACAGCACGGAGAGGACGGTCAACGAGAGGAGGCTCCCGACGAGCAACGCCAGCAACACGACGACCGCGGGCAGCAGCCCGGTGCTCTTGATGTCGGCGAGGCGGATTTCGGTCCCGAGGCCGACGAACGCAAGCAGGAACAACCAGTTGTACGCGTGTTCGATCGAGGTCTGCTGGGCCGACGAAAAGACGCCGAGACTCGAGAGCGCGGCGAGGGCGAGAAAGCCGAGCACGAACTTCGGGAACTCCGCCCAGAGGGTCCGGACGGAGGCTGTGCCGTCGCCCCCACGTCGCGCGTAGTAGCTCGCGTACCCGAGGACGACGACCCCGATCAGGGCGTTCCGCGAGAGTTTCGTCATCGTCGCCCACTGGCCGGCGGCGTCGGAGTAGGCGAAGCCGACCGCGACGACCGGCCCGGTCGAGAACATGCTGACGCCGGCCCACGTTCCGAAGACCGCGCCGGACAGGTCGAGCAGGTCGCCGACGATCGGGTAGACGACGATCGTAATCGCGTCGAACAGCAGGACCGTCGCCGCCGCGTAGGCGACCTGGTCTTCCGTTGCCCGGACAGCACCGGCGACCGCGACGACCGCCGAGACGCCACAGATGCTTGCCCCGGCCGCGAGCAGCGTCCCCAGCCGTTCGGTCAGATCGAAGACGTTTCGCGCGAGGAGTTCCACGACGACGAGCGTGAGTCCGGTAACGGCGAGCACCACGAGAAAGACCGGGCCCCCGACCTCGAGAACCGTCGCGGTCGATATCGACGCACCCATGAGAACGATCCCGGACCCGAGCCACAGTTTGTGCGTCGCGACGCCGGGGTCGCAGTCGTCCGGGAGGCCGACGGCGTTCGAGACGACGACGCCCAGCGCGATGGCGACGAGCAGGTGGTTGACGCCGACGACGCGGGCGAGCCACCGGGCCAGGACGGCACCGAGACAGAGCGCGACGATCCCCGGAAGCAGCCGACGGACACCCATTCGTCACCAGGGGATCGGCAGGCCGAGAACGCTGACGAGTCCGACGATCGTTGCACCGACGACGACGCTCTGCCAGTCGCGCTCGAGCGCTGTCCAGCGAGCCCTGATGCCGTTACTCCACCGATCGATCGACGTCGACATACGTTCGACTCCGGATACCGCGGCAGTTAATAGTTCCCCCTCTCGTCGGAGATAGCGGAGCAAATTGCTGGTACGTGGGGCGGACGGGTGCCGTGACCGGTCTACCGTGCGACGCCGCTCGAGGACGCAGCGGTCGGGGTCGGCCGGCCGAGACGGGAGCCGTGTGCGTCCGACCGCTCACCGGTCGACGCTCCCCAGCACGATGTCGAGACTGCCAAGCGACGCGATCAGGTCCGCGACGTACTCGCCCTCGGCCATCTCGGGCAGCGCCGAGAGGTTGTGGAAACACGGACTCCGGATCTTGAACCGTGCCGGCGAGTTCGAGCCGTCCGCGCGGATGTAGATCCCGAGTTCGCCCTTCGCGCTCTCGACGGCGCGGTAGGTCTCGGTTCCGGCGTCCGGCTTGAGCGTCCGCGGGACGTTGCTCTGGACCGTCCGCTCGTCCGCGGGCCAGTCCTCGAGCAAGTCGAGACACTGCTCGATGATCTTCGCCGACTCCTCGACCTCGCGGAGGCGGACCAGGACACGCGCGTAGTTGTCACAGCCGTCCTCGGTGACGACGTCCCATTCGAGAGCGTCGTAGTAGCCGTAGGGGTCGTCCCGCCGGATGTCGTAGTCGATCCCAGAGCCGCGAACGACGGGACCCGTACAGCCGTACTCTTTGGCGACTGCTGGCTCGAGGACACCGGTATCGATGCTTCGAATCTGGAAGATCTCGTTGCCGGTCAGCAGGTCGTGGTACTCGTCGACCTTCGCGGGGAGTTCGTCGAGAAAGTCCCGGCACTTCTCGACGAACGCCGCGCGGGGTTCGGGCAGGTCCCAGCAGACGCCACCCAGCCGGAAGAAGTAGAACATCATCCGCTGGCCGGTCAGGTCCTCCAAGATGTCCTGGACGACCTCGCGGTCGCGCATGCCGTACTGGAAGATGGCGGTGAAGTCGCCGTAGACGTCGAGCGCAAACGTCGAAACCGCGAGGAAGTGACCGAGCATGCGCCCGAACTCGGTCGCCATCGTCCGCAGGACCTGCGCGTACGCGGGGACCTCGATGTCGGCGATGTCCTCGATGGCGCGGGCGACCGCCCACTCGTTAGGCAGGTTCGCCGTGTAATCCCAGCGGTTCGAGTACGGAATGATCTGGTGACGATAGGTCCCGTTCTGGCACATCTGCTCCTCACAGCGGTGGAGATAGCCTATATCGAGGTCGACGTCGACGACCGACTCGCCGTCCAGTACCGTCTCGAGGTGGAGCACGCCGTGGGTCGCCGGGTGGTGTGGCCCGATATTGAGCAACATCGTGTCCGACTCGGTGACGCGGTGGTCCGCCGCGAGCGGGTTCGCGTGTTCGGTGTAGCTGACGACCTGCGGTTTGTCCTGGTCGTAATCGAGTGCGAGCGGGTGCCCCTGCCACGATTCAGGGAGGAGGATTCGACGGAGGTCGGGGTGGCCGGCGTACTCGATGCCGACGAGGTCGTAGGCCTCCCGCTCGTGCCAGTCGGCGGTCCGAAAGACAGGTTCGGCGGATTCACAGACGGGGTCGGCCGTCGGCAACGGGACGATCAGCGTCACTTCGTGGGTCCGCCGATCGTACTTCGTCATGTGGAGGATCGACTCGTAGCGATCCTCGTACTGTTGGGGCGTGAGACACGAGAGGTGGTCGAACCCCGCGTCGTCCCGCAGTAGGCGAATCACCGCCTGCACGTCGTCCGGTCGGATCACGAACGCGGGCGCGTTCTCGTGATCGTCCCGACCGATCGCGTACTCGGAGAGCAGGGTCTCGAGTGCGGCCTCGTCGACGCCGTCCGCGCGCCGGTGGTCGTACTCCGGGTCGATACGCCCGCGCTGGGGCTCCGATATCTCACTCATTTGGGTCCCTCGTACGCCGAGCGATGGCGCGTCTCGAAGACCTACAGGTGACACGAAAATGAGGGTTTTCCCGCGTTCGCGTGACGGTCCGCGGCGAGTGAACGACACCGATCGGGGGCCGCTCGCGGAGTCGGCCGTCCGGCCGAGCGGAATCGCTTATATGCGTCCTCGTCCGTAGCGTAAGTATGACTCGAGGGATCGGCTGGTTCGACGCGTTCCGCGAGGTGGCCCCTGAGTGGGCCGTCGTCATACTCGGGTTGGTGACCCAACTCGGCGACGTGTGGTTCCTCGGGGTGCTCGTCGGAACCAGCTACTGGCTGGAGACCGACAACCGGGACCGGATCGCCGCCGTCTTCGGAGTACTGCTGGCCGG
Organism: Natrinema altunense; assembly: GCF_000731985.1. Taxonomy (GTDB): domain Archaea; phylum Halobacteriota; class Halobacteria; order Halobacteriales; family Natrialbaceae; genus Natrinema; species Natrinema altunense. Next base: position 440,844 of record NZ_JNCS01000001.1, on the reverse strand, counting down.
CCTGTCGCTCATCACGGCGCTGAAACACGTCTTCGCGCTGCCGCGGCCGGAGCGTACGCTCGTGGCAGCCGAGGCGCTCCCGGAGGCGGTCCACCCGCTGTACGAGGCCACGGCGACGGCAACCGGGTACGGATTTCCGAGCGGCCACGCCCTGCTGACGACGATCGTCTACCTGAGTCTGGCCGAGTACGGCTCCGTCGGGACGCGCCGCAACCGATACATCGGAGCCGCCGGGATCGTGACGGTAGTCTGCTTTTCCCGGGTCGGCCTCGGGGTACACTATCTCGTCGACGTCGTCGCCGGCGTCGGCATCGGGCTGGTCTTTCTCCTCCTCGTGTGGCGGCTTCTGGATCGGTACCCGGCCCGGCGGGGCACGCTCGGGTTCGGACTGGCCGTCGCCCTCGCCGCCGTCGCGTTCGTCACGACCGACGCCGCCTCCGACGCCGTCCTCCTCGTCGGCGCGTCGGTCGGCGCGTTCGCCGGCTGGCAGTTCGCCGCCCTCGCTCGAGAGGTCGACGCGGGTCGCGGCCCGATTCGAGGGAGCCGCGCCCTCACCGCGAGAGCCGCGGCCGTCGCCGCCGGGATCGTGTCCCTGGTCGCGCTCTCGGGGTACTACTGGCCCGTCTCGTCGCTCGCTGGGAGCGGCGTCCTCGGGCTCGTCGTCGCCGCGTTCGTCACCCTCCCCGTGCTCTATCGCTCCGAGCGCGGCAGCGGTATCTGAACGCGCTCTCGAGTGCCGGTCCGCGGAACTTCGCCGGGTCCGCGTCCGAGTCCAGCAGCGTCCGCCCGTGGACCCCGGCCGGACGAAGGGGGCGGTCGACGGTGACGACTCGACCCGTGGGGTCGGGCCGTCGCGGTTCCCGGAGGGATCTCGGGTCGCCCCGTGCTCGGCGTCTCCGTCGGGAAATCAGCCGCTAACAGCCATCGTCCCCCTGCATACTCCGGGCTGGTGACCTTCCCTGCCTGCCGTGGATAGTGTATCCATGTCGGACTCCAACGGACGTGACGACGAGTCACATCGTACTGTGCGGAACGTCGTTCTCGTCGTCCTCGATACGGCGCGGGCGAAAAGCGTCGGGACGCAGTCGATGCCGGCCGAGCGAAACGCATCCCCGACCGATTCCGCCGGGTTCCGCTCGGCTCCGGGCGAGCGACCCGGCTCGAGCGACGATTCCGTTGGCACGCGCCCGACGCCGACCCTGACGCGGCTCGCCGAGGAGGGAACCGCGTTCGAGAACGCGTTCGCGACCGCGCCCTGGACGCTTCCGTCTCACGCGTCGCTTTTCACCGGCACCTATCCCTCCGAACACGGCACGCACGGCGGCCACACCTATCTCGACGACGAGCTCCGAACCGTTCCCGAGGCCTTCACCGATGCGGGGTTCGAGACGATCGGCGTCTCGAATAACACCTGGATCACCGAGGAGTTCGGCTTCGATCGCGGCTTCGAGGACCTCCGCAAGGGCTGGCAGTACATCCAGTCCGACGCCGACATGGGCGCGGTCGTCCGCGGTGAGGACGTCCGGGAGAAACTCCTCGCGACTCGCGCGCGTCTCTTCGACGGCAACCCCGTCGTCAACGCCGCCAACATCCTCTACAGCGAACTGTTCCAGCCAGCCGGCGACGACGGCTCCGCCCGCGCGGTCGACTGGATCGTCGACTGGCTCGGAGACCGCGACGGTGACCGTCCGTTCTTTCTGTTCTGCAACTTCATCGAACCCCACGTCGAGTACGACCCGCCACGGGAGTACGCCGAACGGTTCCTTCCCGCGGAAGCCAGCTACGAGGAGGCGACCGCGATCAGACAGGACCCCCGCGCCTACGACTGCGACGACTACGACATCTCCGATCACGAGTTCGCCCTGCTCCGGGGACTCTACCGCGCCGAACTCGCCTACGTCGACCACCAACTCGGGCGGCTCCGAACCGCCCTCGAGGACGCGGGCGAGTGGCCGGACACCCTGTTCGTCGTCTGTGGCGACCACGGCGAGCACATCGGCGAACACGACTTCTTCGGCCACCAGTACAACCTCTACGACACGTTGCTGACCGTTCCGCTGGTCTGTCACGGCGGCCCGTTCACCGGCGGCGGACGGCGGGACGACCTCGTCCAGTTGCTCGACCTCCCGGCGACGCTGCTCGAGACGGCCGGGATCGACGATCCCGCGCTCCGCGAACAGTGGTCGAGTCGATCGCTCCACCCCGAGTCCGACGCCCGGGACCGCGACGCCGTCTTCGCCGAGTACGTCGCTCCCCAGCCCTCGATCGAGCGCCTCGAAGCCCGGTTCGGCGAGGTGCCGGCATCCGTTCGGGAGTTCGACCGCCGGCTGCGGGCGGTCCGTACGAGCGAGTACAAGTACGTCCGCGGCGACGACGGCTCCGAGCGGCTCCACCACGTGCGAACCGATCCGCTCGAGCACACCGATATCAGCGACGCGGAACCCGAACGGGTCCGGACGTTGCGGCGGCGACTCGAGGACCGGTTCGACCCGCTCGCCGAGGCGAGCGGCGCGGGCGAGGTCGAGATGCGCGACGGAACCAAAGAGCGGCTGGCGGACCTCGGCTATCTCTGAGGGGTACCGCGGGACGACCGTGGGGACAGCGGCTCGCTCCCCCGTCGTAATCGCGTCGGTCGAATCGTACTCGTCACCGCGTCGGGCGGACGGCTGTCACCACTCGGACGTACTGCGAGGCTCCCGATCGCCGGCGAGTTGTCGGTACGCACCGACGAGAACCGCGGCACCGAACAGGGAGAGAACGCCGGACGTGACCGTCGTCGCCAGCTCGCCGACGACGGGGGCGAACACGCCGACGATGCCGAACGCGAACCCGACCAGACCACCGCCGACGCCGATAATCACCCCGAGAACGAGGAGGCGAAACCGATTCCCGGACGTGAGTTCCCAACTCCGCTCGAGCGATTCGATGACGCCGGCGTCCTCGATGATAACGACGACGGTTGCGAATACCAGACTGACCGCGAGGAAGACGCCGGGGAAGAAGAGAAGGGCCGTCCCGATCAGGATCGCAACGAAGGTGACGACGGAGACGACGACCATCACGCCGGCGGTTCGGGCGAGTCGACGGGTATGGTCCGCCGTCGGAACGTCGTTGAGTCCCGCATATAGCGCCCGTATCGTCACGACTCCGAGAACGGCCCCGACGAGCACGAGGAGGGCGGTCACCCCGGCGCTGACGGCGGCCGGCAGGTCGACGGCGAGCGGATAGAGGTGTGAGAACTCCTCGTCGGGGAACGCGTCCGCGAGCACCTGCGAAAAGAGCGATTGAACGCTCACCTGCATGGCGAGTTGGAAGAGCACGTAGACGACGAGGAGGATCGCTCCGCCACGGGTCGTGATCCGATCGAACCCGTAGCTGAGCGCATTACTGAGATTGAGTTTAGTAGTCACGGGCACTGATTCCCACCGGTCGCATATATGACTGCCGTTCAGATATGTGGGGTATAAAACAGTATACGACGGCCGTTCGCATCTCTCAGTCGATCGCGACGGTGGCTCGGGGACCGGTAGTCGGTCCCGATCGTCCCCACCTCGCAGTCGGACCGCGGGACGGCTGCCGACCGTCCCGTGCTCGACGGGGATATCAAACGTACACCTGTCCACCCCGAAACCCTTCCGTCCGTCGTCGGAACGCCGTCTCATGTCCGCCAGTTCGGCACCCGACGCGGCGTCGTTTCCCTTCCCGACGCAGTTCGTCTACGAGGGCACGGCCGACCGGTTCCGGGCCGTCGTCGACGTCGCCCCCGCAGGGATCGACGACGTGACGATCGAAGCCGACTCGCGTCGCCTCCGACTCGCCGTCGACCGGGGGGACCACGTCCTCGAGCGAACCGTCACACCGCTCACGTCGGACCTCGCCTTCGGCGAGGATCGCGAGGCGAGCTACAACAACGGCATTCTCACGATATCGCTCGTCACGCGGCCTCGAACGGTGTAATCGAGGTCCCGACCGCACGGCCTCGAGCGGGGTCGATCCGACCGTTCGGCCCCGTCAGCCGGTATTCGCTTGCCCGAGGTTGATCCCGCGGCGTGTCGAACCGCGGGTACGGCGATGAGCGACGACTACTACACGAAAGACGACTTCGCGGACGACCTCGAGATCGACGCGGCCCGCTTCGATCGGAACCCGGACGCGGAGACGATCGAGCGGGTCGTCTCGAACGTCGAGGATCGAAACATCGAGGTCACGGTGGTCGACGACGGCGCGGCCGCACGTGACCACCTCCGGGCGACACTCCCGGCGGGAGCGACGGTGATGGACGGCCACTCAACGACGCTCGAGGAGATCGGCTTCACCGACGATCTCGAGGCCGAAAACGGGTTCGACTACCTCGGAACGGACATTCGGGAACTCGACGACGAAGAGGAACGGTTCCAGGCGCGACGCGAGGCGGTCACCGCCGACGTCTTCGTCGACAGCGTCAACGCGATCGCCGAGACCGGTGAACTGGTCGGGGCAAACGCGCTGGGAAACGCCGTCGGCGCGTGGGCCTTCGGGGCGGCGTCGCTCGTGCTGGTGGGCAGTACGAACAAAATCGTCGACGACTGGTCGAGCGCCGTCGAGCGGGTCCGTGAGTACGCTTACCCGCTCGAGGATGCCCGCGCGAAGGAAGTCTACGGGCAGGCCAGCGTCGTCGGAAAACTCGTCTCCCTCGAGTACGAGCGGGTCGACGACCGCACGCGACTCGTGTTGATCGACGACCGACACGGGTTCTGACGGACCCACGCTGTCCCCGTCCCGAAGCGGACGTGCCGGCAGTACGTTTTTGCGCGCCAGTCCGGTACGCTCACTCGAGCAGCCACGCCCAATGGCGACCCAGGATACGCGCCCTCGCGGCGGTTTCGTCTCGTTCGTTCGCGACTACACGAAGACGTGGGTCCACGCGGTCGCGACGGCGGGTTTGACGGCGTTCGGGACGTTGGCGGTCTTCCATCGTGGGTTCATCGCCCTCGCGTTGGCCACCTACATCGTGCCCCCGATCGCGCTCTATCTGTGGCGGCCGTCGGCGGGTCGAAACGACGGCGACGCGGCTGCTAAGGGAGAAGACGATTCGGCTGCCGACGGGGAAGGCGACGCGGCTATCACGGGCGGAGGTGACCCGCCCCTCGAGCGGGCCGGGGCCGAGAGCGCGGCGGCCACGGCGGACGAGGACGACCGCGGCGCTGACTGGCACCTCGTCGATGTGCCGACCGACGCGACGCTCCGGGACGTCTGCGTGACCGACACCGGCGCGGTCTACGCGGTGGGCGAAAACGGGCTGGTCCTCGCGGGAGCGCCCGCCGACGGTACCGACACCGACCCGTGGTCGATCGTTCTCGAGGACGGGCCGGCCGCCGCGGGCGACGACCTCACCGGCGTCGACGCCACTGACGGCGGCGAGGCGGTCTGGGTCGCGGGCGACAGCGGTTCGCTAGGCCGGCTCGAGGGCGAGACGGGGCGTCACACGGATTACACGGCACCGGCCGACATCACGGACAACTGGGTGGGGGTCGCCGTCGGCGGGGCGAGCGGCGACGAGACAGTGCTGTTGATCACCGGCTCCGGGGCCGTCCTCCGTGGGCGATATCGCGACGGCGAGTGCGCGTGGGACGACCCGATCACGCCGGGCAGCGGCGCGAGTCTGAGCGCGATCGCGCTCGCGGATGCCGCTATCGGCTACTGTTGTGACACGAACGACGGCGTCTTCGAGACGACCGACGGCGGCCACTCGTTCGATCGCGTCGGTCTCGAGGGGGCCGGCGGCACGCTCGAGAACCTCGCGACGCTGGGCCAGGGCGACTGTCTGGTGAGCGACGACGACGGGGTCGTCCACCGCTACGGCGGCTCGACGTGGACGCCGGAACGGGTCGGCGACGAGGCGATCTGTGGGATCGCCCGCCGCGAGGGGGAGACGATCGCCTGCGACGCGGACGGCGTACTCTACGAACGGCGCGCGGCCGGCTGGGAACGGGTCGGGACGCAGGCACCGGACGCACTCATCGCCGTTTCGATGGCGACCACCGGCGAGCGAGCGGTTGCAGTCGGCGAGGAGGGGACCGTCGTCGAACGACGCTGAGCGCCGCGACGGGACGGCGTCCCCGCTCGCGAACGGACTGGACGCCGAAACGCCGTCGGAGAACGCGACGCGCCGGCGAGCCGGCCGACGCCGCGGGCGGTGCGATCGGTCACTGTTATGGCCGTCGAACCCACAGCTATCACTGTGAGCGATCGACGCACGGGCGGCGACTGGGACGACCGCTGTCGGCTGTGCGGGACACCCCGTCCGGAGCCCGACGCCGAGTCGGCCCCGGACGAGTTCTGTTCGGCCGGCTGCCGAGACGTGGCCGTCGCGTTCGGGACGAGCGACGACGGCGACGGCTCCGCCGTGGACACCGACCACCCCGCGCAGTCCACGAACCCGCAGGCCGACCCGCAGCCGACCGCAACGGACGACGAACGACCGGCCGGGACCGTCCGCACGTTCTTCCGGATCGACGGCATGCACTCCGCGACCTGCGAGGCCTTCCTCGAGACCGTCGCCGAGGATCGCGACGGCGTGCTCGAGGCCGAGGCGAGTTACGTCACGGAGACGATCCGAGTCGACCACGATCCCGAACGGATACCAACCGACGCGCTCGCGGACGCGTTGAGTACGCTCGGCTACACGGCGTATCTCCGGGAGGACGCGACCGCCGACGACGAGACCGGCGGCACCCGCCGCTCCCGGGAGATGTCCGGGCTTCGGAAGCGCCGCTCGGAGGACATGCTCGAGATGCGGTACGTCGTCGGCGTCGTCTTCGGCTCGTTCCTCCTGTTGCCGTTCGTGGCCGTTCTCTATCCGATGTTTCTGACGTCGTTTACCGACTGGGGGGCGATCGAGCACTTCGAGGGTGCGTTCACCGGCTTCAGCGGGCCGCTGTATCTGCCCCTGTTTCTCTTCATGACGGGCGCGATCGTCTACCTGACCGGCGGCCCGCTCCTGCGGGGCGCGTACGTCAGTCTGAAACTCCGACGGCCCACGACGGACCTGCTCGCGGCCCTGACGGTGCTCGGTGCGTACGTCTTCAGCGTCCTCGTCTCCGCCCTCGGGCGAACCGATCTCTACTTCGATCTGACGATCATCGTCGCCTCGGTCGTGATGGGCGCGACCTACTACGAGGCGACGGTCAAACGCCGCGCGACGGACCGGCTGACCGACCTCACCGTCTCGCAGGTCGACACCGCCCGGCTGTACGCCGACGACGGCTCGACGACGGACCTCCCCGTCGCCGACCTCGAGTCCGGCGACCGCGTGCTCGTCCGGGAGGGCGAGCGCATCCCGGTCGACGGGACGCTGTCCGAGGGCGAGTGTGCGGTCGACGAGGCCGTCGTGACGGGCGAGTCGCTCCCGATCTCGAAAACGGCGGGCGACGACGTGGTCGGGGGCTCGGTCGTCACCACCGATGCAGCGGTGGTCGACGTCGGCGAGCGAACGACCAGCAGCATCGAGCGGCTCACGCGGGTCGTCTGGAACGTCCAGAGCGCGGACCACGGGGTCACACACCGGGCCGACGAGTTCGCTGCGACCCTCGTCCCGGTCGTCATCGCCGCCGCGGTCGTCGTCGGCGCGGGCGTGTTCCTCACCGGGGCGAGCGGGCTGACTGCCTCCCTGGCCGCCCTCATGACGCTCATGGTCGCCAGCCCGTGGGCGCTCGGCTTCGCGACGCCGTACTCCGTCGCCGCGAGCCTGCAGGAGGCCCTCGAGCGAGGGATCGTCGTCTTCGACGAGACCGTCTTCGAGCGCCTGCGCGCGGTCGATATCGTCGTCTTCGACAAGACCGGGACGCTCACGACCGGGGAGATGACCGTTCGCGAAGCAGACGCCCCCGACGACCTGCTCGCGGCCGCCGCCGCCCTCGAGCAGCGGGCGGCCCACCCGGCCGCGGCGGCGATCGCCGAGGCGTTCGGCGGTGACGGCGGTGCGATCGACGACGCCGACGGACCGGCCCGCACCGACGGCGGATCGGCCGTCCCCGGCGAGTTGCCGGTCCGGGAGTTTCACACCCACGCGACCGGCGTCGAGGGTATCGTCGACGGCCGGACGGTACTGGTCGGCCACCCCGACCTCTTTCGGGACCGCGGGTGGACGGTCGAGTCCGATCTCGAGGCGACGGTCGACCGGGCGCGCGGTGCCGGCCGGCTCCCGGTCGTCGTCGGCCGAGACGGGGCCGCCGAGGGCGTCGTGATCGTCGGCGACGAACCCCGCGAGGCGTGGGACGAGACGGTCGCAGCCCTGGACGAGGACGGAATCGACGTCGTGGTCCTGACCGGTGACGACGGGACGGCGGCCGACATCTTCGACCGGCATCCGGGCGTCGATCACGTCTTCGCGGGCGTCTCGCCGGACGGAAAGACGGCGGCGGTCGAGCGGATGCAAGCCGAGGGCCGCGTGGCGATGGTCGGCGACGGGACGAACGACGCGCCCGCGCTCGCCGCGGCCGATCTGGGCATCTCGCTGGGCAGCGGGACGGCGCTCGCCGCCGACGCGGCCGACGTCGCGATCGTCGACGACGACCTCGCGTCGGTCGAACGTGCGTTCGCCCTCGCGAGGGCCGCACGCGCCCGGCTCAGGCAGAACCTCGGGCTCGCGTTCGTCTACAACGCGATCGCCGTCCCCGCGGCCGCCCTCGGCGTCGTAAACCCGCTGGTGACGACCGTCGCCGTCGTCGCAGGGACCCTTCTCATCGTCGGGAACGCGGAGCGATCGCTCGTCGACGACTGACCGCGTCCGCACGCGCTTACCCGTCCGCGAGCGCCCCCCACGAGACGGTCCGCCCGATCGTGATCGAAACGATCGGACGGTCGCCGAGTTCGTGGGGTCCGTACTGGTCGTACTTCTCCTCGAGCGCGCTCACGGCGTCGGCGTGGCTCGATGCGTCGGACTCGAGAACCCGCGCCCAGCCGCGACCCTGAAGCCAGGCGAGACGCGACCAGTCCTCGCAGTAGCGGTCGACGAGCACCGTCACCCGCGGGTTCACCCGAACGTTCCGCACGCGCTGGAGGTCGGCGGTCGATTTCGGCTTCTCGTCGATCGCCGAGACGACTCTGATCCCGTCGGTTCCGTCGTCGGGAGCGCCGTTCCCGGTCCCACTCGCAGTCGCCGGCTCCGGACGGGCCGATCGAGCCGCGGGCTCGAGCACCGCGAAACAGATCGGCACCGCGTGCGGTCGCCCCTCGTCGTCGACCGTCGCTAACGCGGCGACGCGGCCCCGCTCGAGGAAGGCGCGCTCTTCGGGCGTCATGAGGGAACGCACGACGCGCTGACGGAAAGCGGTGGGGCCGACGGGTCGACGCCGGAGCGTCGTACCGCTACGACAAACTACTCGGGCCGGCGTCACCCATCCACGGGCGGATGAGCGATCGAATGCGTCGTCGCCGCGCGTACGGGACCGTCGCCGTCGGGACGATCGGCTACACCTGTCTGATGTTCGTCTGGTTCTCGCTGCCGGCGTATCTCTCGCCGATCATCGACGAACTCGGGCTGTCGGGCGCGCAGGCCGGCGTGGTCGCGGGAGCGATCCCGCTGACCTACGTCCCGATCGCGCTCGTTACCGGGCTGGTCGTCGACCGCGTCGGTCCGGGACGAAGCCTCGCGGTCGGCGTACTCATCTACGGCGTCGCCCAGGTCGCTCGCAGTTTCGCGGTCGGCTTCCCGTCACTCCTCGCGGCGACGCTGCTAATCGGCGTCGGCGCGACGGCGATCACGTTCGGGCTGCCGAAACTCGTCTCGGTGCTGTTCCCGCCAGACGAGACCGGCTTTCCGTCCTCGATCTACCTCGTGGGCGCGTCGGCGGGGACCGCGAGCGTCTTCGCCGTCGGCCGGCCGATCCTGGGCCCGGTGCTCGGCGGCTGGCGCGGCCTGTTCTTCTGGAGCGGCGTCGTCGCGATCGGATACGGCCTCTGCTGGTTCGTCGTCGCCCGCCGATTGGGCATCGACGCTCGCAATCGCGCCGCCAACGACGCGGACCCGGCGGACTCGTCGCTCTCGCTCGCGGCGATCCGACGCGATCTCACGCTCGTCCTCACCCACCGCGAGCTACAGCTCGTGGTCGTCGTCGGCACGATGTACCTGCTGATCGCCCATGGCATGCAGGGATGGCTCCCGACGCTGCTCGAGTCGCGGGGCTACTCGCCGGCGCGGGCCGGACGGACGACGAGCCTGCTCGTCGCGGCCAACGTCGTCGGCGTGCTGATGGTCCCCGCGGCCGCCGATCGGCTGGGCGTTCGCCGCACCGCCCTGATCGGCTGTGGGCTCGTGGCGGGACTCGGCATCACCGGCGTCCTCTCGAGCGGGCTCGGTCTCCTGCTCCTCGCGAGCGTCGTCGTCACCGGGTTCGGGTTCGGCGGGCTCTCGCCGCTCATTCGGGCGATCCCGACGGAACTCGAGGGGATCGGTGCGCGCCTGACCGGTACCGCCGTCGGCTTCATCTTCGCCGTCGGCGAGATCGGGGGGTTCCTCGGTCCGGTGCTGGTCGGAACGCTGCACGACGTGACCGGCTCGTACGTGCCGGGGCTGGGGCTCCTCGCCTCGGCGGGCCTCGTCGTCGCCGTCGCCGGTGGCGTGTTGCGATCTCGGTACGGCGACTCCTGACCGGCGTGGCGACGGTCGAGCGACCCCGTCCTCGCTCGAGGGAGTCGGAGCCGTGATTTCGGTCCGCGGTTCCGGCCGTCGCTCGATCAGCCGTCGTCGGCCTGCTGCCGCACCGGCGGCGTCCTCGAGAGAGACGTTCCCAAGCGACCGCGGTTGTCGGCGACCCACTGGTAGGAGCGCTCGCGGATCCGTTCGTACTCCTCGAACTGGCGGAGGAACTCGACGGCGTCCCCCACCGGCTCGGCGACGTCGGTACGGACGATCGCCTCCTCGATCGAGGCCCCACAGGAGTAGACGCCGTCGTCGGTCACCAGGTGCGAACAGTCCTCGTATTCCGCGGGAAGCCGCTCGCGAAGGTCGTCGGTGCAGTCGCTGAAGCCGACGCTGCGGAGGGCCGTCCGCTCGTCGAAGTACGCCGCCCACCACGTACAGAAGCCGCAGTCGTCGTCGTAGACGAGTGTCGCCTCGGTCATACTCGTCTGCACGGGCTCGAGACACAAACGCATGGCCCGCGACGGTCCCCGGCCGACCGGTTCGGCGGTGACAGGTGCGCACCACGAGCACCGGCGCGCTCGCTTCGCTCGCCAGAACCTTCTTGGGACCGGTGGCCAATGCTGAGCCATGAGTAGCGCGGCCCGATCGCTGTCGGAACCGCAGGTGCTGGCCCACACGAAGCGGCGGCTCTTTCCCGACGAGGACGAGTCGACCGCCTACGCGGTGGCCGACACCCAGTTCGCCATGGCGGAGTGGCTCCCCGGACAGCCCGTCGACGCGGCCGTCCGCGACCGTCTGGCACCGTTCAACCACGTTCGGATCGGGAGCGGGTATCCCGACCTCGTCGGGGTCCGCGACCTCGAGTCGGACCTCCTCGCCGTCGAGCGACTGGGCGACGAGCCGCCGTTGATCGCCATCGAGGCGAAAGGAGAGACCAGCGACGGCGTCGATACGCAGCGTGGAATCCTCCAGGCCTACGATCGACTTCACGAGGCGAACGCGGCGTATCTCGCCGCGCCGGCGGCCGCCATCTCCGAGACCGATCGGACGCTCGCGCGGGAGTTGAACGTCGGCGTGCTCGGCGTCGATGCCGCCGGGAGCGTGGCCGCGCTCGAGGTGCCCCGCGTCGTCGGCAACCGGACGACGACCGAGGCGACGGCGCTGCGGTTTCAGGCGAGCGCGCAGGGCGTCGCCGACGCGTCGTTCGGCCTGAACCATCCGAAGAACTATCTGGGCTATCCGCTGGCACACTACGCGGCCGGCAACACCGAGACGCTGCTGTCGGAGTACAATGTCGTGAGCGCCGTCGATAGCGCCCGGCAGGGGGCCGCGTTCCTCGGGTTGATCGAGGAGGGCGTCGGTGTCGAAGGCAGCGCGGGTGTCGAACTGACCTCGCTCGGCGAGGAAGTCGTCCGGTTCGCGACGGGGCGTTACGGGTCCGTCGAGGCGGCCCTCGCGGAGTTCGAGAACTGGTACCGCTCCGGAACGCGGTTCGTCGATCTCGCGCCGGCGTGGGGCCAGTTGGCCCGCCGCGTGCTGTTCGACTACGAGGCGACGGAGTTGCTCGTCCACGAACTCCAGTCCATGCACGAGGACGGGTTCGCGGAGCCGTCGCTCGTGGACGTCGTGGAATACCTGCACGAGTTGCATCCCTCGTTTACCGTCGAGCTGTTCATCCGCGGGACCGACGGCGTCCGGAGCCGCGTGCTCACCGAAGACGGTGAGCTTCGACCCGCGGCACTCGAGGACGGCTCCGTCTACCACTCGCCGACGGTGTTCCAGCTGAAAGCGATGCTGTACCACGCGGGCATTCTTACGCAGCGTGGGGCGGAACCGAGTCGGCTCGAGCCCCGCGCGGATATCTGGGCGCTTCGGGAGCCCGTTTGATTCGGGTTCGTTTCTGAGTGATCGAGACACGCCGTACAAACGCGACTGGCAGTAGCCACCGCTGGGCGTGACTGGACGGACCGCCGTTACGGTTTTGCCGTTGGTTGACGAACCAACACAGTAGCGGATGGCACCAGTTGCCGACGATCTCGACGGGTACAGTCACTCGCACGTCTACGAGGATGGGACGCTCGTCCGGCTGTCGATCCGCCACGGACGACGACGCGTATCCGTCGGGATGGCGGTACACGCTCCACTACGGACGACTCACGCCCGGGCCGGAGACGCTCGAGGACGGCACACTCCGTCGATACGACAACGCCCACAGGATACGAAAGGTCACGAACGGCACGTCGCGCCGGACCCGGAACCGCAACTGATCGAATTCCCGGGGATGGAAGCCCTGTACGAGCGGTTCTGGGACGACATTCCGAAGCAACGGTTCGGACCATCCGATACCGAGGGTGAGAGCTTATGACAGGTACCAACGTACTACTGGTCACGATCGGGGATGCAGCGTCGCTCTACGAAGAGGGGCGCGAAGCGATTCGAACGCTTCAGGGCGGTAACCCCGTCGACCAACCGGCGATCGTAACGTTTGCGAACGAACAACAACTGAGCGACGTGCTCAACGAGCGGACGTTCACGCTCCTGCGCGTGATCCGCGCCGACGAACCCGATAGCATTCGCGAGACCGCACGCCTTGTCGGTCGCGACGTGAAAAACGTCCATGAAGAGGTGACCACTCTCGAGGCACTGGGAATCATCCGCTTCGACGAGGACGGCCAATCGAAGCGACCGGTCTTCCCCTACGACGACCTCATCATCAGTCCGTTCGCACACGACGACGGCGATACGGCACCTGCGACGCCATAACAGAGACAGTGGTCGGCGTTCGTCACTTGCGTAGCCTTCTTGCAACTGAACAGGCGAAAGCGATGCAGCTAGCCATGCCGGGTGGGACTGAAAGGGGCTTCCACGGTCGGCGAACCCGGACGACGTAAGCACCGCAACGAAGTGAGGAGCGCAGCGAGTCCTGGGAGCCGACCGTGGAAGGGGCTTTCAGGGTGTTGTTGTGAGTATGCGTCGAAATGAGGATGACCCTGTCCCACGTCGAAAGTCCCGCCCAGCGGTGGTTTGGGACACCAGCTATCGCTGCCTCTATAGTAGCAACTGAAAGTCATTGCACACCTGATCGCACGAGGGCGTTGCGATCAGTGTGTAAATCGTTTCAGTTGCTACTATAGTGCCACTGAGCGCAAGCAGGTGGCGCTCAGTGTGGCCGTTACTCGTCGGTTGCCTCGAGATCGTCGGCATCGAGTTCGCCCTCGAGATACCGCCGACCCCGCTCACTGATCCGATAGAGACCGCGATCTTCGTTGTAATATTCTACGAGCCCACCGTCCTGCAATGCTCGCAGTCTGCGTCTCACGTGTGAGATTTTGTAATCGATGTTGGCCTCGACAGTGGACGGATTCGCGATGAGTGGTCGATTTCCCTCGTTGAGAAGGAACTCGAGGATCGCGTCATCGGCTCGTGTCATCCAGTCCACCCGTGGCCGTCGCATTCTGCATCCAGTCACCGGATCAGCGCTGATTAGTCTTCGTTCAGTTCTAAGTCCGTGGCGTCGAGTTCACCCTCGAGATACGCGTAACCGAGGTCTGACATCTGGTATCGTCCATTCTCTATCTTTTCGACGAGACCATGCTCCGTGAACACAGAAAGACGATTTGAGACGTGGGGGCGGGTCATGTCCAGATTGTAAGCAATTATCGCAGGCGACTGCACTACGAGAATCTCGGGATCGCCTACCGCTTCGAGGATACGGAAATCTTCACGTGACATCCAACTTGGTCGTTCTCGAATCGACACGCTTGGGCGCGAATACTCCTTCTAGAACTATTATTGTCACGAAATAGAACGGTGTATATACTGATCTATGTTCTGTACTTGGATACTCACTGCAGGGACGAATAGATCTTGTATAAACAGTATGCATCAATCAATCAGTTTCCCAACCGCTCATCTTGGACATCCAGCACATCCTGCTGGTTGGGATCCGAAGTAGACTGTTTAGGAAGCCGGAAAGTCAGATTTCGAGTGTCGCAGGTGCGAGTCTGTTATGATGATTCGAGATCGTCGCTCTCTAATTCCCCATTGAGATAGGCACGACCCCGATCCGTAATTCGGTAATAGCCTCGGTCTTCGTCGACTTTCCGGAGGAGCCCATGGTCGTCCAAGACCGGCAAACGGCGTTTCACTGTCGGATGGGAGACGCCGTCGATGTTGTACGAGCCCACCGCTGGTGGCATCGCTATCCCCGTTTCCTCGAAGAACTCGAGCAGTACGGGATCGGATTTCGTCATCCACGATACCAGCGGGCGCATTCAGTGATCAACTCTCGTTCGGCTCGAGGGTACTCGCGTCTACCTCTCCAGACAGATACTCCTCACCGGTGTCAGTGATCTCGTAGTACCCACGTTTGACTCGAGTGACGACTCCGTACTCGACTAAGATCGAAAGCCGGCGGTTCACTTCATCTCTAGATTTGTCGATATTTATTGCGATAACCGCGGGAGACAGAATCATGCCCGATGACTCGAGCGCCTCGAGAATTCGGTCGTCGATCGGCAACTGCATCCACGATGCAGGTTGTCGCACTCGCCTTGTCACCTGCTCCACAGTCATGTCCGAACCAATATATCAGATTTGAATAATGAATACGAGTGGATAACCACATTAATTCATGTGAACAATTATAGTGCCAGAGTCATGATTGCATAACTACGGGAATCCACGCGGCCCTGACCGAATTCAGGATACCCCGAAACGTAGACCGGTGCCCAACCACCGGCCCGCGTGGCTTCCGTAAACCACCCGAAAGCCATGCCCGACGACGATTCGCGGGACCTTGAACCCCCCGCTCGAGCAGCCGAATCACCCAACAACGAACACACAACAGACGGCCGGCGCGCGTGGGTCGAACTCAGCGGCTTCCAGCGTGACTGTCTCGAGGCCGTCGCCCGCCGCGCACGCGACGGCTACCCCTGCTACGCCTCGGGCATCGCCCGCACCCTCGAGCGACGGTATCCGACGGTCAGCCGCGCCCGCGTCAAACCGAGCCTGCGCATCCTCGCCGACCGCGACTTCATCACCTCGCGCGATGGCTTCGCCGACCACGTCCCCGCCTACCGCCTCACCGACACCGGCCGCGCGCTGCTCATCCAGCGCGCCGAACGCCTCGCCACCCTCTGCGACCTCGGCCGCGAGCCCACCGCGTGAGCGACACCCACCGACCGAGCATCCGTGACTCGAGATGAGAGGGAGCGGGTGACTGCCGTCGGTTCTCGCCACGCCCTCGCGTCCGCGCGCTGACCCCACGGGACGCAGGTACAGAACAAGGAACACCTGCGCTCGTGCGTTGACGCGGCCAATTAAACCGTTTCGTCGGTTCCGTGAATTTAATCTCCTTTCGCGCTTTTCAGTGAGATATGGTCGCTCGCCACTGGGTGTATTTCGCCGGGTTCGTCATCACTGGAATTCTGGCAGCCGGAGCTGGATTGATCGGCATACTGGACGGGTTGGCGGCACTTTCCAGCGGCGTCCCTGCCAACGAGGTGATGATCGTGTTGACGATGCTCGGCGCAGCCGCCGAGTGGGTCATGATCGTCTTCGTCCTCGGCGTGATCGCGGTGGGATTTCTCGCCGCAACCGTCGTCTCCGTGCTCCGGAATGCGTCGCTCCCGCGTGACGATCGACTCGTCTCGATCGTCGAACGGCTCGAACAGCGGTACCCGCTGCTCCGACAGTTCGATGCCGCCGGGAAAGTCGAACCGACGGTCGACGATCGGAAACAACAGCTCAGAGAGCAGTACGTTGCGGGCGAAATCAGTGAATCCGAATTCGAGCGGCAAGTGGCCGAACTGATGGACGATTCGTCGTCGGATACCCGCTCACAGTCCGAGTCGCAGTCGATCAGCGACATCGAGGACCGTCACCGGTAAGCGATTGCCGTCGACGGATCGGCGTCGGGCGACCGGTGCCGTGGCGCAGTCGGGATCAGCGCGAACATCGTTCTCGAGCCAGAATCGCGTCGCCAGCCAATCCGCTCGATTCACGCGGTCGCGTGTCTCAATGCAGCAATCAGTCGTCACCTGCTTCGAGGTCGGCTCCGTCGAGCTCGCCCTCGAGAGACTGCCCATCGGGGTCGTCGATCTCGTAGTCGCCGTGCTCGAGTCGCGTACCCACTCTCCGAGTAGACATCAGTGGTCAGTATCTAACTCGCCTGCATCGATGTCTTCATCGAGATCGCGGGCACCCAACTCGGTGAGCGAATAGTAGCCGTCACTCTTGCGCTCGAGTAGCCCGTGATCGGCAAGGGTGCGACAGCGCTGACCGGTTCGGATGCGAATCGATATTTCGTCCAATAACTGCCGGTGGGACCTCGCCTGCATCCCGGACGTACCCCAGAATCGAATCGTCGGTCGGAACCATCCAGTCAGCGCGTTCTCTCATATCCACAGTCGTGTCTCGTTTCACGATGGGTATTCGTGGTCTCTTTTCTCGAGGTCATCGGCAGTGAGGTCGCCCTCGAGATACGAACGGCCGCGGTCAGTGAGTTGGTAGATCCCACCGGTTTCGTCGTAGTATTCGACGAGTCCGTGCTCACGAAGCGTCATCACGTGTTCCCGGACTGTTTGACGACTCCAGTCGATATTCTCTGCGATGATTCGAGGGGACAAAACGAGTTCGTGGACTCCCCCGTCGTTGTGGAGCAACTCGAGGATGTCCCTGTCGACCGGCGTCATCCAGTCGGCTAACCTCGGGCGCATCTGCCATCACGACGTTCTCCCCCCGTTTGACTATTTTCATTGCGCAGTTGCTAGGAATCAGATCAAAGGCTTGCCAGGTCGCGCTGTTGCTGGTCGGCTTCCGAGGCGAGTCAGTGGTCAGTATCTAACTCGCCTGCATCGATGTCTTCATCGAGATAGCGAGCACCCAGTTCGGTGAGTGAATAGTAGCCATCGCTTTGCCGGTCGAGTAATCCATGATCCGCAAGATCGCGACAGCGCTGACCGGTATAATTCGGATGGGAGTCGATATTCCGTCCAATAACCGCTGGCGGAACCTCACCTGCATCCCGGACGTATTCCAGAATCGCGTCGTCAGTCGGGACCATCCAGTCAGCGCGTTCTCGCATAGCGAGATCCGTGTGCTACTCGCCAATAGAACCCGCCCATGCGATCAAAAATACACTCGTATGGGAATTTTCACACACTCACATACGCAGATACGATTTTCAAGATTCGCATATGCAAAGAATCTAAGTCAGTCGGGGATAAAACCCTATCCGGACGGAAGCTACGGACCGCCCACTCGGTCAGGTGGGTTGCTTCGAGAAACGGACCGGTGTTCACGGCACCGACCCGCAGTAGCTCCCGTCTCAGCGCTCCGGAAGCCATGTCCGACCACGATTCGCGGGGCCTTGAAGGCCCCGACCGAGTAGACGTATCGCCGACGACCGCTCGAGTCCGTGCCGATGGTGGGCACCGACCCGAGTCCATCCGCGATTGCCTCGCGTCGATCGATTATCTCACGCGCACGCTGCTCGCGGCCATCCAGGACGAGGACGCGGCCCTCGAGCACGCCGACCGCGAGACGCGTCGCGAGGCCGCGCGACACGTCCGCGGGATCAGATCGGAGGCCTGCCAGGTCGCGCTGTTGCTGGTCGGTCCCGAGGCGATGATCCCCTACCGGCCGGGCGACGATCCCGACCGCGATCCGTCGTCGACTGATCGGTCGCGCTCGTTTACGACGTCCTATCGCGGACCCACTGCGGAGGCCCACGAGCGCGAACTCGAGCGCCAGCGCGGGGAGCGTGAGGATGACTGTGATGAGAAATAATGCCGACGCGGCGGTGGTCCGAAATTGGAGGAGTTCGAGGAGACGGAACTAGCAGCGATATGCTCCTGTAACTACTGTTATTGTGCGCGGCACAAGACTACCCCTGGGATCGGTCGGTCTAATCGCATTCTCCGTCTCGCGAGTAGACGCTCGAGCGGAGTCGGTCAGTTACGGCGATTCGAACCCGTGCCGTTCCCGATGTGCGGCGAGGAACGTCGCGTGCGGACGGCGGTCCTCGTCCGCTGGCAGCGTCAGCGAGTCCCCCTCGAGCGCCGCGAACTCCTCGTACCCCTCGAGATCGGGACGGTCGGCGACCAGCACTCGGTAGTCGTCGGACACCGCGAGCCAGCCGGTGTCGAACGCCCAGTGGTGGAGCCGACAGAGCGCGAGGCCGTTCTGTACCTTGTCCCGGCCGTTCGCCCGCTTCGGATAGATGTGGGCCGCCTCGATGTCGATCGTCCCGCTCGGCGATTCGCGCGATTTCCCGCAGATCGCACATTGGCCGTCGTAGGCGGCCGTGACTTCCTTCGGGAACGCGCTCGAGCGAACCCGTCGCTGCACCGCGGTGAACGCTTCCCCGTCGTCGGTGAGCGGCGGTTCGTCGTCCTCGTCGTCGATTCCCTCGGAAACTGACTCCGAAAGCGCCTCGAATTCAGCCGGTTCGAGCCCGAGCCGCTCCATCGTGAACTGGTAGACCATCCGCCCGTCCCGTGAGACGTACTCGGCGTCGACGACGTCAACCAGTCCCTCGTACCGGAGGGCGTCGCTGTCCGCCGGCTGGTAGAAGAAGTACACCGGGACGGTCGATCGGTCGGCCTGCTCGAGGAGCGCGCCGTTGGCACCGGTCAACTGCTGGTCGCCCTTTTCGGGGACCCCCTCCCCGATGTAGGTGAACCGATCGCCGTCGATCTCGTCGCCGTAGGGGCCGTCCTCGCGAGCCTTCACGATGATGTAGGCTAGCTCCCCATCGTCGGCCGTTCGCGGACTGATGCCCTTGATGTAGGAGCCGAAACTGGTGTCGAAGGCGTCCTCGAGATCGGTCTGTGCATAGAATTGACCCTGCTCGAGGCTCGGGTATGCCGAGGTCCGACGCCGCGCCAGTTCTCGGCCACGATCCGTCAGCGAGTTCACACCGTCGGAGCGCTCGACGTAACCCAGACTCTGCAGCCAGCCCCTGTGTTGGGCAGGCCCGGAGGTATCGTTCCAATCGAACGTGGGATGTTCGGACGCGATCGCGTCGCCTAGTTCGGCGTCCGTCTTCGGCCCGTCGAGCAGCGCCCCGAGTATCGTATCGAACCCGTAGACGGTGCTCGAGAGCAGTTCATAGAGCACCGCCGGGTCCGTCTCCGAAAGCCACGCCATCCCCTGCTGGGTGAGCCGAACGCTGTCGCCGTCGCGATCGAGCAGCCCGAGTCCCTCGAGAAAGGTCAGGCGACGCCGAATGCCGTCATCGCTCGTCGCTCGCGTGTTCGATTTGAGCCACTCGAGAACCGCCGCTTCGGTCGGCCCCTCGGTGAGGACGTACGTACAGAGGCGCTCGAGGACCTCCGTGTAGTTGCCCGCACCGCCGAAAAACCGAACCGCGATGTTGCGTTTGTCCCCTCCCATCGTGAGATTCTGTGTTGCTGTGGTTACGAGGACGCAGTATAAAACGAGCGGCACGAGCGAGCGACACGACCGGACAGCGCTCGAGACAGGGGGAGTCACCGCACAAATCTTCACGTCGGTCCCGGTGGTAGTCCGACCTATGTCCGAGCCAGCGCTCGCCGATCAGGAATGTGAGGCCTGTACCAGCGAGGACGAGCCACTCGAGTCCGAGGAGTACGCCGACTACCGCGCGGAGCTCCGCGACGATGTCTGGACGGTGGTCGACGACCACCATCTCGAGGGAACCTACGCGTTCGAAGACTTCCGTGACGCCCTCGAGTTCACCTCCGAGGTGGGCGAGTTGGCGGAGGCGGAGTGGCATCATCCGGATATCGAACTCGAGTGGGGCGAGGTGACGATCGAGATGTGGACGCACAAGATCGACGGCCTCCACAAGACCGATTTCGTGATGGCCGCCCGGATGGACCGCATCTACGACGACTACGAACCGGACGAGGAGGCATAGCGCCGACGCCGCGACACCGCTCCGATCTGCGGCACTCCGATTGCCGGACGGTCGAAGTCGATATCCTCGTAGTCGCTTCGACCGCCGACACACCACCGCTGCAACTGAAAGCCGAGACGACGGACTCGCACATCCCGTATGCCGGAGCGGTGATGTGAACGCGGTGGAATCGAATCGGAACGAGAACGAGGGCGGCAGAGACGGAGATACGGTTGGGCAGGAACGAGAATGAGGGCGGGTGGTAACGAGGACACGGTCGGACGGAGCCGACTCCGGACGGGGACACACCACGGTTACATCTGAACGAGCGGGGACAGGTGGGAGGGTCGCTCGGAGTCGGGGCCGACGGACACCACTCCTGCACGTGAACGGACGCCGTCGTCACGGCGCGGTGGCTGGAGTAATCCCTGCGAAGCGGTCACTCGAGACACCACCGTTTCGCGTGAAACGGACCGACAACTACGTGGTCGGGTGCCGATCGAACGCATTCGTCTGAAATGGGTCACCGTGACACACCACTGGTACAAGTGAAACGGGATCTCAAGAGCACGGAGCAGCGGTCGGCGTCGTGTCGATCGCCGTTCACTTGCAACGGTGGTGTGGGACGGACAGTACCATCCCCGACGGTCTCCGGAACCACCGCTACGGAACCCGCCTCAGGCGACGCTGTTCATCCGTGCGATGTCGCGGATCGTCTCGATCTCGGCGTCGAGATAGAGCACGTCGGCCATCGCATCGACGGCGCTCGAGAAGGGCACGTCAAGTTCGTAGCTGTAGTAGTTCCCCCGGGAGCCGCTTCGGTTTTCCTTCGCCGAGAGGATGCCGAGCATCCGGAGATCGGAGAGGTGGTTGTGGACCGACCGCTGGGCCAACGAGTCGGTTCCCGACGACTCACAGAGGGCTTCGTACTCCTGATAGAGTTCCCGGGTTCGACAGGGCGTCGACTCCTTGGCGGCCTTCGAGACGACCGCCAACAGGGCGAGCCGACCGTGCGTGGTCAGTTCCCGCATCCCCTCCTCGACTCGCTCCTGCTCGAGTTTCGACCGCGCTCGTTCGACGTGCTCCTCCCGAATTCCGGCGTCGTCGTTGTTCTCCGCCACCTCGCCGGCCAGACGGAGCAAGTCCAGTGCCTGGCGGGCGCTCCCGCTGTCGCGAGCGGCGAGCGCGGCACAGAGGTTCAGGACGCCGGCGTCGCAGCCGCCTTCCGTGATCGCGACCTCGGCACGGGACTCGAGGATGTTGGTCAGTTCGGACGCTTCGTAGGGGGGAAACTGCAGTTCACGCTCACAGAGCGTGTCCTGGACGCGCGGATCGAGCTGTTCGCGGAACTTGAAGTCGTTGCTGATGCCGATGAGGCCGACCTTCGTCGACTCGAGGTAACCGTTCGAGCGGGCTCGCGGGAGTTCGTACAGCAGTTCGTCGCGGTCGCCGATCGAATCGATCTCGTCGAGGACGATAACCACCGTTCCGCCGAGTGCTTCCAGTTCGCCGTAGAGCTTCTTGAAAACGGTCTGTTGGGGGTAGCCGGTCGTGCTGATCTCGGCACCGGCGGGCCGAAGGGTGTTGACGAGTTCGACCGCGACCTGGTACGACGAGTTGAGCGTCTTGCAGTTGACGCCCAACACCGAGAGGTCGACGTCGTCGTACTCGGTCGCGTCTTCCTGGAGGACGTCCAAGAGATACTCGGTGACGGCGGTCTTACCGACGCCCGTATTCCCGTAGAGAAAGATGTTGTTCGGCTCCCAGCCGTCGATGATCGGTTGGAGCGCGTCCATGTACGCCTCGATCTCCTCGTCCCGCTCTTCGATCCGCTCGGGCTGATACGATTCCCCGAGGGCGTCCTTGTTCTGGAAGATGTTCTGCTTCCGCTCGAACCGAGGCATGTCCGTACCAAGCGAGATACAATATTTAAAACCACCTTTTCATATGATGCAAGTGAACTCAGACACACCACTGTTTCACGTGAAGACTAGTGTAGGGGGGAGGACTAGAGAACAGTCCGCTCTTTCATCTAAAGCAGTGATACTTTCCTGGACTGTGGAGATACTTTCCCGGGACTGCGGCTCGTTTTCAGCGTATACGGATCGCTTTCCAAATATACGGGTCGGCACGACGTGAGATGGCTCTTCTCGAGTTCGAAACCGGTTCGAGCGGCCGGACGACGACCGATGACGGGACAGTTCTCCATCGCAGGCCCCCCACTCCCACCCTGCACGACGGCACTTCACTTGCAACAGTGGTGTGTGTCTGTTATCCGTCCCGTCGGCCGGGCTCGAGGTGTCCGCGTCGATCGGTCGGGTCCCGGTGATCGACGCCGCCGCGACGCACCCAACGACCCCGACCGGCGTTCGCGGAGTCACGGTCGAAACCCGACTCGACGATCGAAGCCACGGATCGTCGGAGACGACCCGGTCCGCCTGCCAGCCGCTGGAGTCTCAGGCGGTTTACGGAGACGAATCGATGCGATTGTCCGTCGACTCGTCGGCCGAACCCCCCGCGTCCTCGAGTGAGACCTCGACGCTCTCGCCCGTGGCAGTGACCGTGACGGTGTAACCGTGATAGGCGAACTCGAGACTGGTGAAGCCGTCCTCGGCCGGAAGCGAATCGAGGAGGTCGGGATCGATCGCGTCGTACAGCGGTTCTAACTCGACCGGATCGGTGTCGCTGGTCCGGGCGACGAGATCGATGACGGCCATGCTCAGTCGATCGTCGGTTGTGTCGCGGTCTGCTGCGGGCTCGAGCGAATTCATAACTCCTGGTCGGGGACCAAGAGTAAAGAAGATGCCCCAATGTTTCAACCATTCGTTCATGGAGAAAAGAATGATTCGATACGCTGGAACACCGGACGGGCGAGCACGACTGCGACCGATAGTAGCAACTGAAACGATTGACACACTGATCGCAACGCCCTCGTGCGATCAGGTGTGCAATGACTTGCCTCGACCCCTACTCCCGGCGGGGGACCTCGTGGCGGCCGAAGCCGTACCGGAGCCGGTTCGCCAGTCGTCGCGAGAACCGGCCGTCGTCGGCCCGCGAGCCGAACCGTTCGGACAGCGCCGTGTAGATAAGCGGCAGGGGGACCTCCTGCTCGAGGGCCTCCTGGACGGTCCACGTACCGGTCGACCCGCCCTCGATGCGGTCGGCGACGGTGCCGAGGTCGGTCCCCTCCTCACGGAAGGCCTCTTCACAGAGTTCGAGCAGCCACGAGCGGATCACCGCGCCGTTGTTCCAGACCGAGGCCACGGTCTCGAGGTCGAGGTCGTACCGACCCTCGTGGAGTAACTCGAACCCCTCGCCGTAGGTCTGCATCAGGGCGTACTCGACGCCGTTGTGGATCATCTTGACGTAGTGGCCCGAACCGGCGGGACCCATCCGCTCGTGTCCGTCGGGCCCGGTCGCGACGGCGTCGAAGACCGGCTCGAGTTCGTCGTAGGCCCACTGTGGGCCGCCGACCATCAGTGAGAACCCCAATTCGGCCCCCGCCGGACCGCCGGACGTGCCGCAGTCGAGATACGCCGCAGGGCATGACTCGGCGCGGCGGACGGACTCCTCGAAGTAGGAGTTGCCGCCGTCGACGACGATATCGTCGCCGTCCAGATGGGGCTCGAGTTCCTCGAGCGTGACGTCGATCGCTTCGCCGGCGGGGACCATCAGCCAGATGCGCTTGGTCGCGCCCAGCCGGTCGACGAAGTCGTCGATCGAGTCGGCGGGTTCGGCACCGGCGTCGGCAGCCCGTTCGACGGCCGCGTCGTCCAGATCGAAAGCGACCACGTTGTGGCCGGCTGCGAGCGTGCGGTCGACGACGATCCGTCCCATCCGTCCGAGTCCGATCAGGCCCAGTTGCATGGATAGGCGTCGGCCGTCCGGTGTGGTAGTGATTGCGGTTCCGTGGCGGTCGACGGCCGCGACCGCCGTGAAAGAGATCGAAGCGCGGCCGTCGGCGAAACGCCTACGCGATCGGCTCCTCGAGTCGAGCCCAGCCGATCGCATCGAGAACGAGGATTCGATCGTTGTACCGGACGTAGACGCCGTTGTACTCGCCGTCGTCGTCGGCGTCGTAGTAGGGCAGCGTCTGGCGGACTCGGTCGACGACGGACCAGGCACCGTCGCGCTCGAGGGTGATGTGTTCCCATTCCTCGCGTGCACCGTTGCGGATCGCCCGGTCGAGCGCCCGCCGCGCGCCGGGGATCTCGCCGAGTCGCTGTGCGGACGCGTCGACGATGGTCGCGTCGTCCGGAATGTCGTCGGGCCCGACGACTCGCGCACCGAGGTCCGCCTTCGATCGCGACGTGTGGCTCGCCGACCGCTCCGAGTGCAGGACGTAGCCGGCCACGGCAGCCGTCCCCACCGCGAGGACCGACAGGGCGATGTCTTTACCCCTGATCATTAGCGAGTACGTTACAGCAACCGGCTAAGTATCTTTCGCAAAAATGTTCTGTACTGACGTGTCGGGCAATGGAAACGAAGCGCCGGGAGCGGCGATCAGAGCAGGCGAGCGACGTTGGCCGAGAGCAGGCCCGCAACGATCAGCAAGGCGATCGCGGCGACGGCCGCCGCGCGGAACACCGGGAGCGCGTCCCGGGCCGGCTCACGGATCTTTTTGCCGGTGAGGCCGGTTTCGAACCGTTTCACGCCGATCTCGACGAGCGCCGTCAGGAGCAGCCAGAGCGCGACCATCGCGAGCACCAGTCGGCCGTTGGTCGTGCCCACGAGTCCCTCGAACGTGTAGCCGTTCCCCGCTAGATGGCCCCCCGTGAGAAGAAGAACGAGCGAACTCACCCGTGAAATACTCGTCAGTTTCCCCGAGATGACCTCGAGCGGCTGCGTCCTGTTGAACGCGCCGTCGCGTGCGAGCGGAACGACGACGGCGGCGACGAAACAGACACTGCCGGCCCAGAGGGCGGCAAAGACCAGGTGTGCCGTTCTGGCGGCGAGTACGTCGACCATACGGGGCCGGTTGGTCAGCGGGCGTATCAGCGTTCCGACTTCCGGCCGAGGGATAGTCGGAAACGCTGTCACGTCCGAGCGCGGGATGCGGTCGCCGGCCGTCCGAGCGCGCCCCCTGCGTCACTCATTCGAGCCAGTCGGGCGTCCACGCGACCAGCCGACGCCGGCAGCCCGCGTAGAGCAGCGAGACGCCGATCCCGCCGACGATCACGGCGGGGAGCGGACCGTCGAAGGCGAGCAGCGCCGGCCCCGCGAGCGCGAGTCCGAGGGCGGCGTCCTCGGGTGCGCCGTCGTAGCGAATCCACCGTCGGGGGCGGAGCCATCGTCCGCGGACGTGATCGTAGACCGCCCGCTCGGTGCGTTCGTTCCACGGGTCCAGTTCGGGGCCGCCGCCGATCGAATCGCTCGCGGCGTGGAGCCAGGCCGCGACGGCGAAGGCGGCCACCGCGAGCGTGAGCGCCGAGGGAGCGACGACCGCGACGCCGACCGCCGGGACGGCGACCCCGAGCCCTGCGACGGGAAAGTGGAAGGTCCGCCGGTGAACGAAAACGAGATCGAGGTCGGGAGCGAGGCCGCCGAGGATCGCCCCCGCCGCGAGCGCGATTGCGAACTCGGGGACGACGTACGCGATCGGCGCGACGACCGCGAGTCCCGCGAACACGTGGGTGGTCGCCATCATCGTGTGTCACTCGAGGGAACGCGAGCGAGCGGCAAAACGGTACGCGAACCGGCAGGGATTCGATCGCGCTGTCTGGGTTTCACTCGACGTTTTCGCCCTGGTAGCTCCCGTCGTAGACGCCCTCGTGGTCGGCCTCGGCGAAGACCAGTTGGGCGATTCGGGCACCGCGCTCGAGTTCGATATCGTGGTGGACCTGCAACAGTCCCTCACCGCGTCCCTCGTAACCCGCGTCCCACACCGCCGTGTTGAGCATACAGGAGTTGCGCATGAGCGACGAGCGCGGGTAGACGAAGCCGATATGCCCCTCGGGGATCGCGATCCGTTCGCCGTAGCGGACGATGTAGGCCCCAGTCGGCAGGTAGTAGGTGTCGGGGTCGGCCTCCTCGAGTTCCTCGAGCGGGCGAGCGACGCGGTCGCCGATCTGTTTGCCGTCCCGGCCGATACGGCCCGGTTCCAACTGCTCGAAGACGACGTCGGCGGTCAGATCCACCCCGTTGGGCTGGATCTGCGCGTCGGTCGTCGGCGAGACGTGGTCGGCGACGAAAGCACCGGAACGGAACATGCGTTGTCTGTCCACCCAACGCCGCGGCGACGAGAAAAACGTATCCGTTCGAATCGACCACCCGGTTCGGTACCACCTGTCACGATCAGCGTGGGCGCGACGGGTCGAGCCGAGCGCGCGGCCGTTTTTTGGGGTCATATGGCGGGCTATGAGAACACTCTCGACGCCCGTTCACTCGTCCGGCAATACTTACTCGAAACCCCACGTTTCAACCCCCCACACGCCGGTCGTTGCTCACAGAAACACGCTGGATTTATCAGGACGGACGGCCGAGTTCAGAGTGCTATGGGACAGACTCTCACCGAGAAGATTCTCGACGACCACCTCGTCGAGGGCGAACTCGAGACCGGCGAGGAGATCGGGATCGAGATCGATCAGGTACTTACCCAGGACACGACCGGGACCATGGTTTGGCTCCAGTTCGAAGCGATGGGGCTGGACGAGGTCCAGACCGAGATCGCGGCGCAGTACTGCGACCACCAGACCTATCAGTTCGACTTTAAAAATACCGACGACCACCGCTTCCTGCGTTCTGCGGCCGGCAAATACGGCGCTCACTTCTCCCGACCCGGTAACGGTATCTGCCACAACGTCCACCGCGAGAACTTCGCGGCCCCCGGCAAGACGCTGCTGGGTTCGGACAGCCACACGCCCACGCCCGGCGGCCTCGGCGAACTCGCCATCGGCGCCGGCGGGATCGACGTTACCGTCGCCATGGGCGGCGCACCGTACTACATCGAGATGCCCGAAGTCGTCAACGTCCGTCTCGAGGGCGAGCTCCCCGAGTGGGCCACCGCGAAGGACGTCATCCTCGAGCTCCTCCGTCGCCTCTCGGTCAAGGGCGGCGTCGGCAAGATCCTCGAGTACACCGGTCCGGGCGTCGAGACCCTGACCGCACCCGAGCGGATGACCATCACCAACATGGGCACCGAACTCGGTGCGACCACGTCGATCTTCCCGACCGACGAGCAGACCGAGGACTACCTCCAGCGCGTCGGCCGCGGCGACGAGTACGTCGAGCTCCAGCCCGACGACGACGCCGACTACGACGACGAGATCGTCGTCGACCTCTCCGACCTCGAGCCGCTGATCGCACAGCCCTCGATGCCGGACAAGGTCGTGCCCGTCAGCGAGGCCGCTGGCGAGGACGTCGAGCAGGTCATCGTCGGCTCCTGTACGAACGGCGGCTACGAGGACATCCTCCCCGTCGCCAAGATGCTCGAGGGTCGCGAGACCTCGATGGAGACCGACACGATCGTCGCGCCCGGCTCCAAGCAGGCCTCCGAGATGCTCGCCCGCGAGGGCTGGGTGTCGGAGATGATGGCCGCCGGCGTCAACTTCTCCGAGGCGACGTGCGGTGCCTGTATCGGCATCGGCCACGTCCCCTCCTCGGATTCGGTCTCGCTGCGGACCTTCAACCGCAACTTCGAGGGCCGCTCGGGGATCGAAGACGACAACGTCTACCTCTGTTCGCCGGAGGTCGCGGCCGCGGCCGCGCTCAAGGGCGAAATCGTCGACCCGCGAGACCTCGCCGACGAACTCGACGATCTCGAGGCACCCGGCGTCGAACTCCCCGACGAGTACGACGGCTCCAAGACTGACCTCATCAGTCCCGACGAGGCCGTCGACGACGAACTCATCAAGGGCCCGAACATCGGCGACGTGCCGCTGAAAGACCAGCTCGGCACGGACATTCAGGGTGAAGCGCTCCTGAAGATGGAGGACAACATCACGACCGACCACATCATCCCCGCGACCCAGGACATCCTGATGTACCGGTCGAACGTCCCCAAACTCTCCGAGTTCACCCTCTCCCGGGTCGACGAGACCTTCGCCGACCGCGCGCTCGAGGCCGACGGCGGCTTCCTCGTCGCCGGCGAGAACTACGGCCAGGGCTCCTCGCGAGAACACGCCGCGCTGTGTCCGATGTACCTCGGTATCGAGGGCGTCCTCGCACAGAGCTTCGCACGCATCCACCGCGCGAACCTCTTCAACTTCGGGATCGTCCCGCTGACGATCGACGAGGACACCTACGAGAACATCGATCAGGGCGACGACGTCGAGATCGTCGACGACGTCTACGACGCCGTCACCAGCGGTCAGGAGGAGTTCACCGTCCGCATCAACGGCGAGGACGAGTACACGGCGACGCTCGACGCCTCCGAGCGCGAGCGTGCAATCCTCGCTGCCGGTGGCAAGCTGTCCTGGACGAAAGAGCAGGCCGAAGGCGGCAGCGGCGCGACGCCCGCCGACGACTGAGGACCCGGCGACTCTCTCGATTCTTTCCTTTTTTCTCACCGCCGATGAGTGATGACGCTCCCTCGAGAGCCCACACGACGGGGCTCCCGTCCGCACGACCGACGCCCCGGTACCGGCAACGGCGGCCGGCCAACGCCATCGTCATACCGTTCCGGCCGATAGCACAGTCGAATGCCTGCCGGTGGACACGAAAACGCTGGCTATCGACGCCTGTTCGATCGCGACGGTCTGACCTTCGGTGCCGGCTTTCCGCTCACGGGAGCGACCCGTTCGTCGCCGCCCATCGAAGACGAACTGCACCTCGCGAACCACGCCGAGTCGGTCGGGTTCGACGGGCTCTGGGCCCGCGATGTCCCGACCTACTGGCCGAAGTTCGGTGATGCCGGTCAGACGTTCGAGACGTGGCCGTGGCTCTCGCACGTCGCCGCCCACACCGACGACATCGCGCTGGGGACCTCGAGCGTCGTACTCACGCTCCGCCATCCCCTCCACGTCGCGAAGGCCGCGGCGACGGTCGACCGCCTCTCGGACGGGCGACTCGTCCTCGGCGTCGCCTCCGGCGACCGCGACCCCGAGTACCCCGCCTTCGACGTCGACCGCGAGGAGCGTGGCCACCTGTTCCGCGAGTCCGTCGAGACGCTTCGCGCCGTCTGGCGCGAGGACTTTCCCGAACTCGAGGGCCGATGGGGACGGCTCGAGGGCGACCTCGACGTGGTCCCGACGCCGACGACGGAGACGCTGCCGCTGCTCCCGACCGGCCACGCCCGGCAGTCCCGGGAGTGGATCGCCGAGCACGGCGACGGCTGGCTGTTCTATCACCTGCCCGAACGGACGCTCGAGGACTACCTCGTGGACTGGCGCGAGGCCGCCGGCGAGAAGCCGTTCGCTATCGCCGTCCGGGTCGAGTTGGCCGACGATCCGACGGCCGAACCGGAGCCGCTCCACCTCGGATTCCACGCCGGCGTCGAGTGGTTCCGGGCGTACTTCGCCCGGCTCGCGGACTACGGGCTCGACCACGCGATCATCGGACTCCAAAACGACGACCGGGAGGCGGCGCTGTCGACGTTCGCCGACGAGATCATCGGCGAACTGTAGTCGCTGCCGGTGGCGGCGTTTCTACTGGGAGCCGGACGCCGACCCCCGACGAGTGCGACGGCTACCCCGCTAGGAGAGCCGTTTTCGCCGTCGGGGCCTGCCGGCGGGCCGGCGTTCGTCAGGGCTCGCTCGAGTTCGAAGCCGATCCCGTCCCCGACTGCCCGCTCGAGACCGAGCGTTGCCGTCTCGACCCCGTGTCAGGGACCGCGATCGTGAGTTTGCGCTCGGCTTCGATGCGGATGCCGTCCCCCCGCGCATCGATCGTGACCGGCCCGGTGACCGTCTCCCCGCCGTCGACCGAGTCCGGCGGGACCCCGATCGTCACGGCGTCGACCCGTTCGCCCGGTCCCAATCCCCCGCTCTCGCCGTCGACGACGAACCGGCTGCCGTCGATCGATTCCCCGTCGGCCGACCGAAACCGGAACGGGTCGACGGTAAGCGTGACGGTGAGCGACGCCGGACACTGGTTGCTGAGATCGAACCGGACGGGCGGGTGGCGCGGGTCCCCTCCGAACAGCACGCCGTCGTCCTCGACCCCGTCCTCGGTCAATCCGAGGTAGGCGTTCCCGTCGCCGACGGGGGCAACGCGAACGTCGCGGTCGGCGTCCGCGCTCGAGAACCCGAACGTCTCGACGGCGAGGACGCTACTCGAACCGGCGATCAGGGCCAGCGCGGCGCGCCGAGTTCGTTTCATGGGCCGTTCGTGTCCGGTGCGTTCGTACGGGGTCGCTGTCGATGGCGAGTGTGATCTCGAGACCGCGTCGACCGGTCGACGCGCCGTCAGCCGTCCGGGTCCGTCTCGTCCCGGTACTCGAGGGCCACGGCCGACGGATCGTCTCCGATTCCGAGTCGGGTTCGTCGCGCGTAGTAGCGGTGGGCGACCGCGGAGACGCCGAAGGAGACGACGACGAACAGGCCCCACGCCGAGGGCGAGAGCGACGCGAACGGGCCGGGTCCGAACGACACGGCCGCAAACAACAGGCCGGAAAGCGCCACCAATCCGAGATAGTAGTCGCTCCAGGGAATCTCGCGCCCGCGGACGATGTCCATGTAAATCTCGACGTCCTCGAGTGCGGGGGTCGGTTCGACCGTTCCCCGGTCGCGGTCGAAATCGACGACGCCGGCCTCGTCCATCTTCGGGAGATGCGACTGACGAAGCGCCGTGTACACCCGTTTGCGGTCGCTGCTCGAGACCTCAGTGAGTTCGATGTCGTCCTCGCAGGCGGCGATCTCCTGCGAAAGGGTACCGATATCGAGCCGTTCGTCCGCCCGCATCAACTCGTGGAGGATGTATCGCCGTCGTCGGTTCGAGAGGATGGTAAAGAGTTCGTCCTCGGTGAGCGAGTCGGCGGCCGCCGCCGAGGCGGTCACCCTCACTTCGTCCGCTTCGGGGTCCGGTTCCGGCTCCGATGCGTCAGCGTCCCCGGACGGTTCGATCTGAGTCGCCCCCATTTCGGATCGACGTACTACATTCCCCGATAAAAGTGTTAGGACGTAAATAAGATATTGTCCGCGACTGGTTCGAGAATCCCGTTTTCATCGGCTCCTTTCTCTCGTAGCGACTGGTATCGCGAGACGAAATGCCGGCATATCGACGTATCAACCATCGATAGACCGACTCTCGGCGCTGCAGGGACGATCGGAAACGGGAGTTAACGATCCCGATACGGCAGCAATCGCTCGGTCAGTGGCCCGTTGACTCCGAACCGACGGGCACCGGGCCGCAGGGCATGTGCCGTTGAGTCCCGCTTCGGTCAGGTCAACCGGGCATAGCCGCTCGTTCCGAGTCGGTCGGCAGACGGTTGAATACGCCGAAGGAGGGGTTGAGAGTTCGGACACGAACGTATTACAATATCCCTTGTCAGCCATCCCTGACCTGTGATCCCCGCGGCGGGGATCAGACGCGACGAGTCGCGGCGTCGGTGACGAGCGGTCACACGCGAGCGACAACGACAACGGAGGATTCACCAATGCAACGACGTAAATTCGTCATCGGAATGGGAGCACTGGCATCGGGAACAGCCGCGGTTATCGGTACCGGCGCGTTCTCGAGCGTCGAGGCCGACCGACAGGTCGACGTGCAGGTCACCGAGGACGCCAACGCGTACCTCGGACTGGACAACTCGGGGGAGGCGAACGATATGTACTTCGATACGTCCGGCGACGAGTACGCCGTCGACTTCGTCGAGTCCGGCAACGGCGGTAACGGTGTGAACCCGAACGCGGACACCGTCGCCGAGGACGTGTTCACGATCACGAACCAGGGGACCCAACCCGTCGAGGTCAGTCTGAGCGGGTCTGGCGACCTGAGTGCGCAGTTGCCGGGGAGTATCTCGGCACCGAGTTCGGACGGTATCACCGTCGCGCTCGCGGAGGACGACGGCGACGGTGACGCTACCTACGAACTCGGGGTCGGCGAGTCGGTTAATGTGGACTTCGCCATCAACTCCGGGACGTCGAATCTCTCGGGGACGCTGACGATCGGGGCGGAGGCCCGATGAGGTCGCCGAGTATGAATCGACGACGGCTGTTGGCCGGACTCGGCGCGGTCGCCACCAGCGGAGTCGCGCTCGGGACGGGCGCGTTCACGAGCGCCGAAGCCGATCGATCGGTCGGGGTCACGGTTGCCGACGACGATCAGGCGTACCTCGCACTCAGTCCGACGCAGGCGGCGAATGCGACGTTCGTCAACCAGGACAGCGGCGCCAACAACGAACTTTCGATCGACATCAACGACGCGACCGGAACGGCGGACAACGGCGACGGCGTCGGGCCGAATTCGGTCTACGAGTTCGACGAAGTGTTCCGGATCGAGAACCAGGGCACCCAGGAGATCGAGGTGTCGATCAGTGAGTTGGTGGACGACGACTTCGACCCGACTGCGAGCGGACTGACCGTCCAGTTCTACCCCGGGACCGACGTCGATAGCCCGCTTCACGACGATCCAATTACCCTCGGAACGGGCACCGCACAAGTGATCGGCCTCAGAATCGAGACCGGAGAGCCGACCGTTGAGAACTTCAATGCGGACGCGACGGTGAGAGCCGAGGCGACGTAACGCGCCGTCCCTCTCTCTTCCTGACTCGGTAAGAAACGAGAGCCGGTTTCGACGATTCGCACGCCCTTACGGACGCGACCACGGGTATCCCCACTTCGAGTCATCGGTGGCGGGGAGTGATAGGCCGGGTTCGGTCCCGACCGGCGGTAGCCTCGAACTGTGAGGGACGCACTTCTATCCACCTAGCATGATAACTATCACAAATATATAAGTAGTATAATATTGGTGCACTAGACGAGGCATGATTCGGCGAGGGGTGATACGAGGGGGCCAGGCAGTTGTACTGGTTACCCTCGGTGCTCTCGTCGTCGGGCAGCTACTCGGCCAGCCGATCCTGTTGGGATTCGTTGAAACGGGGAGCATGGAGCCGACGATCGACACCGGTGACGGGTTCGTGGCGATCCCCAGCGAACTGACCGACGATCCCGAGCCGGGCGACGTCATCGTCTTCGAGGCGACGAACATCCAGGGCGGCGGTCTCACGACTCATCGGGTCGTCGAGGAGACCTCGCAGGGCTACGTCACGCGCGGGGACGCGAACCCGTTTACCGATCAGGACAGTGGCGAGCCCCACGTCCGGGACGCCCAGCTCGTCGCCGAGGGCTGGCAAGTCAACGGCGAGGTCGTGACGGTTCCGCTGCTGGGGACGACCGTGATGACGGCAGGTGAGACGATCGAGCGCGTCGGAACCCGACTCGGCGTCAGCGAATCCGGCGACGCGTCGGCACTCGCGCTGCCGATCCTCGGGCTCTCGATCGTCCTCTACGCCGTCGAAACGGTTCGCGAACGGCGCTCTCCCTCCCTCGAGTCGGGGGGGATCGGCGACGGGCGCGGGACCGGAGACGGCTGGATCGATCCCCGACTGCTCGCGGTGGGGTTCGCACTGCTGATCGTTCTCGCCGCCGCCGCGGCGATGATCGTCCCGGCGGGGACCCAGTCCTACGACGTTATCAGCGCGGAGTTCGAGTCGGACCGCCCGCTGGTGATCGAACGAGGAACGACCGACGAGGTCCCCTATTCGATTGCCAACGGCGGGATCGTCCCGACGCGGTCCTACGTCGAGTCCGGAGACGAGAACGTCCGCCTCGAGCCCGAACGGGCGACGGTCGGGCCACGCGGGGAGACGACGGTTGCGGTTTCGATCACGGCCCCGGACGAGACCGGCCACTACCCGACGTACGTCACCGAGTATCGCTACCTGTACGTCCTTCCAGCGCCGGTCATCGACGCGCTCTACGAGTGCCACCCGTGGCTCCCGTTCGCGACGATCGTGTCGCTGCTCGGAGGCGGGACCTATCTGCTCAGTCGACGGCTCCTCGGTCCGGGTGACGTCCGCTCGAAACGGGCGGCGGTCCGCAGTCGCTGTACGGGGGCGCGATCGTTCGTCCGACGGTTGTACTGAGGCCACGTCTCAGAGCATGAAGTATCGAAAAACGAACTATGGGATTCCGATCGACCGACACCGACGACGAGACGGAGGGGCGACCGAGGGCGGACGCGGAGCGTCGGGTGCGGCTCCGCGTCCTGCTAGCCACGTATCGAACGCCGGCCGTCGTCGTCCTGGTTTGCCTACTCGCAGCGGGCGCGTGGGTGAGTTACGGTGCCTACGCGGCCCCGACCGGAGAGACGGAAACGACCCGTCAGGTCGAGACGACCTGGACCGCCACGGGGAACGTCTCTCACGGTGCCCCCGTCACCGAACCGACTGCGGTCTATCCGGCGGGGACGCGACTCGAGAACGAACCGCTGTACTACTCGGCCGTCAGTCCGACGGTCGACGGGACGTTCGTCGGAGGCTACGCGGCCGACAGCGCCGCGGACGTTAGCGTCTCCCTGACGGTCGAGTTGGTGTATCAGTCGGTCGATCCCGACAACGGGACCGTGTACTGGCACGAGCGCGAATCGCTCACGGCGACGAACGAAACGGCCGTCCAGCCGGGCGAATCCGTCACCGCAGCGTTCGACGTTAACGTCTCCGCCATCACGGCACGAATCGACCGGATCGAATCCGACCTCGGGGCGAGTCCCGGGGAGACGGAACTCCTCCTCGTCCTCGAGCGAGAGATCGACGGGACGATCGACGGCGCGGAGCGGTCGGTCGCGGACGAGTACACGGTCCCGATCACCGTCGAGGACGGGACCTATCGGGTCGAGGACGGAGCGAGCGACGCCTACGACGAGCCCTACGAGGAATACGAAACCGTGTCCGCGTCCCCCGCTGCTGGCCCCGTGCGAACCCTCGGCGGACCGGTGCTCGTTGCGGTCGGGCTCGGCGGCCTCGGTGCGCTTGCGGTCGGTCGCCGTCGGTTCGGGGAACCGACGCGATGCGACCGTGAGTGGCTCGCGTACCGCGACGACCGCGAGCAGTTCGACGAGGTCGTCACGGTCCTGCCGCTCCCCGACGCGGCGCTCCAAGGACCGCGCGCGCACGTGGACTCCCTGGCGGCGCTGGTCGCGTACGGCATCGACGTCGACACCGCGATCGTCTTCGACCCGGACCGGGCGGTGTACGCCGTTCGCCGCGACGACTTCGTGGCCGTCTTCGAACCGCCGCGACCGCCGTCGACGGCGGTCGGCGACGACGGCACCGGTGACCGCCCGGGCTCGATTTCCGAGTCCGGGTCCGAAGCGGACGCGGCCGGTGACGATGACCCGACTCCGAGCGAGGGTCGGAATCGAACCCGTTCGACCGGCGCAGATACGCCGACGGCGGGTGAAAACGGCCGGCATTGAACGTGCCGGACCGGGCCCGGCGTCCGACCCGTCCGCTCGTCACCACTCGAGGCGTTCGCCGAGTGCCGGCGCGGCGGCGTCGACGCCGTCGTCGCGAAGCTCCGCGGCGAACGCCTCGCAGCGGTCGCCGTGATTGACGAGGATTCGCGCGTCCTCGTAGGCCGCGAGGAAGTCGCGGAGCCCGTTGCGGTCCGCGTGCGCGGAGAAGTCGTACTGTTCGACCTGCGCGCTGACTGGTAGCATTCGGCCGTCGATCTCGGCGCTGCCGGTCTCGAGCAGATCCCGGCCGGGCGTTCCCTCGACCTGGTAGCCGGTCATGGCGATCTTGTTGGTCGGATGCGAGCGGACGGCGGGGACGTAAGTCATCGCGGGGCCGCCGTGGAGCATCCCGCTGGTGGTGACGATGACGGTGTTTTGCTCGGCGATCCGTTTTCGCTGGCCGTCGCGGCCGTCGACGAACCGGGCGTTGCCCTTCGCCCGACGCAACAGGTCCGGATCGCGCAGATAGTCGCGGTTCGCCTCCCGCAGGAACAGTTCCGTGACGCGTTTGCCCATGCCGTCGACGTAGCACTCGAGGTCGTACGCCTCGCAGAGACACAGCACCTCCTGCGTACGGCCGATACCGAAGGCCGGCACGACGACGGTCCCACCCTCCCAGATCGTCGTCCGGAGGCTCTCGACGAACTCGCGTTCGATCTCCTCGCGGGGCGGTCGAGTCACGTCCGAGTAGGTACTTTCACAGACCACGACGTCGGCGTCGGGGCGTGCGGTCGTCCCGGCGAGCAGCCG
This sequence comes from Natrinema altunense, assembly GCF_000731985.1. Classification (GTDB taxonomy): domain Archaea; phylum Halobacteriota; class Halobacteria; order Halobacteriales; family Natrialbaceae; genus Natrinema; species Natrinema altunense. The sequence goes on along the minus strand of NZ_JNCS01000001.1, from coordinate 404,194 downwards.
CTGGTCCTCCGTGTGGAAGTCGCCGGTGTAGAGCAGTCGGGTGTCGCCGTCATCGACCAGCACGTGGGCGCTGCCGGGGACGTGGCCGGCATCGAAGAACGTGATCTCGTAGCCCGCGGCCTCGAAGGACTCCTCGTAGCCGTGGGTCTCGGAGACCTCGGCGACGCGGGCGAGTTCCGCCTCGGTGAACGGGCAGTCGTAGCTGCCGCCGTGGAGCTTCAGCGTGTCCCGAGCGAGGACCATCGTGAGGTCGTACGTCGGCGGCGTCCAGTTGATCTCGGGGCGCGCATCGCCGGACAACAGCGCCGGCACCGAGCCGACGTGATCGAGGTGACCGTGACTGACGACGACGGCCTCGGGATCGATGTCGTCGATCGGAAACGACGGCGGATTCCCCGAGTCCATCCCGAAATCGAGCACGAGTTTGTCGTCGATACAGAGCGCGCTCCGACCGATCTCGCCGGCACCGCCGAGAAACCGTCCGTCCATTACCGGCACTTCGCCCTCGAGCGGCTTGCGTCCGTTGGTTCCGGTCGTCAGTCATGGCCCGCGACGGAGCGGGTCCGTCACCGATCCCGAAGTCGATCCCGCTCGCCCGCCGGACTCCCGGTCCGCGACCCGTCGACACCCGGCCGGGTCGATCGGTCCTCGGCATCGAGGACTCGCTCGAGTTCCCGTTCGAACGCCTCGTCGTCGAGATCGCCGTCGACGTACCGGGAGCGAACGCGGTCTTCGGGATCGGGGCGGTTTTCGGCCGGCGTGTCCGCGCCGCTCCCGGCGCTCGAGTCCGAGCCGAACAGCGAGAGCAGTCCGACGGCCGCCAGCGCGATCACCGACAGGACGGCCAGGGTCAGGACCAACGAGAGGACGGCCGCGATCAGCGAGAGGGCGATGCCGACGATCGTGCCGACGACGCTCAGCACGACGGCCACGAGGACGAGCGCGCCGAGCCCTTTGAGCAGGACGGAACTGAGACGTCCCATACTCGTCGTTCGGTCGACAGGGACAAAAACCACGCGGGGCCGTCACTCGAAGCTGGCGTCGCCGACGCGGGAACGTCAGGAACTGTTCGAGCGACGGTCGTCCGCGCCGGCCGGCGGGAGGGTGGTCCGTTCGACTACCCCGATGAGATAGACGTCGAGCAGACAGACCAGGAGAATCGTCAGCGGGACGGCCACGTCCGCGTAGCTCACGGCGTCGAACTGCAGTGCGGTTACCACGAACGGCTCCTCGAGGCTGAGCGCACCCGAGACGGTTCGCGCGCTCAGGAACACGATCGCGAGGCCGTAACAGAGGAACCAGATCCCGCCGCGTTTCCACCGGCCGAGATAACAGTGGCCGAGGCCAGCGACGAGGACCGACAACGGGTACGCCGGCCAGACGGGTCGCGACAGTTCGCTCATCGGAATCACCTACGGTCCGGAGGACAATCGGTGTTACCCTTCGTTGCGAGGCGCTACTTCCGATACTGTCGAATGTCGAACCGGCCGTAGCCGCCGTACGCGAGTTCGAGCGAGCCGATCCACCAGTTCCACCGCTCGGGCGGGGTTCCCTCCGGGGCATCGGCCAGTTCTTCCAGGACGATCTCGTTGGTCAGGGCGGTCCCGACGTCCGATTCGTACGCGCCCGAGTCCGCGAGATCGACGGCCTGCCGGACGACGACCCGCGATTGGTCCGTCGTCCCGCCGAACTCCTCGCGCAGGCGAACCTCGAGTCGCTCGGGATCGATGAACACGTGTCGACCGAGGCGTTGTAGCTACTTGACTGTTCGAGCATACCGGATGCCGAATCGAAACGAATCGATTCTTACTGGCCGGGAGGACGGCTCGAGCCCTGCGAGAGCCGTCCGACCCGGGGAAGGGCAGGCGAGTGCCCGAAGCCGACCGCGAGCGAGCCCGTAGGGCGAGCGAGCGGGCCGACGACCGATGTGGTACGCGCGGAGCGCTCGGCGGAGGGCGGAGTGTCTCGTGAACGGAGTGAACGAGAGTTCGGAAGACGCTTCGCGTCTTCCGGTGCTTTTTATCGAACGTTTGCCGAGGGACATCCCGCTGACGGCAGCGTAGCTGCCGCACAGCGGGCTAGACCGCAGCGCAAAATTCCGGTGGCGATCGATGATCTTTTGAGCGACGGCCGTCTTCCGTCGGGCATGGCAAGTTTCACTGTCGTTGTCGGCGACCCGGACTCCGGGTTGGCCCACCAGCTCGAGGCCGAGGAACAGGACGCGAACCGCTTTATCGGGAAGTCCATCGGCGAGGAAGTCGACGGGAGCGCGGTCGGGCTCGACGGCTACACGCTCGAGATCACCGGCGGCTCCGACGAGGCCGGCCGCCCGCTCACCGACGAGGTTGCGGGGCCGAACCTGAAGGAGGTCATGATGAAAAACGAGCAGACGGGCTACAAACCGTCCCGTGACGGCGAGCGACGCCGGATCACCGTCCGCGGCCGCGAAGTATCCGACGCCGTCGCCCAGATCAACGCCTCGATCGTCGACCGCGGCAGTACCGACGTCGACGAACTGCTCGGCGACGACGGCGACGACGAGTAAGTCGCCGCCCGCATTCATTCGTTTTCAATGACAGACAGAGTTGCGAGCGACCATCCCTCGGTGCAGACGGTCCGGTCGACGTGTACGGAGACGGCGACAGGCGTCAAACTCGAGGTGCCAGCCGACGACCGCGAGGCGTTCCCGACCGACGAGGTCGTCCGGGTCGTCCTCGACGGCGAGGAACTGTTCGCGCGAGTCGAACGGGCGTTGACCGGCGACGACCTGTCGATCCCGGGCGTCTACGACACGCCGGACCTGGCTCGAGACCCCAGCGGCGGGACCGACCGGCTCACCGAGTGGACCGCCGACCACGACGTTCCGGCAGGCGGTTCGGTCCTGATCGACATCGTCGAACCCGAGTTCCTCTATGGCCTCCGGTCGCCCGGCGAGACGACCTACTACGACGCCCGCGAGCCGCCAACCGAGAGCCTGAGCGAGATCGCGGACAGCCTCGAAGACGAGTAGTCCGAGTTACAGGCGCGGGAGGACGGCGTACAGCAAGAGCCCGAAGGCGAGGTGTTGGACCATCGTCTGTTCGACGGTCGCACGCACGTACGCCTCGTCTGCGATCGAGTACTCCTTGGTTCGAACCTTGGCGTGCATCGAGAGCACGTCCGCGTCCTCTAACTCGTGGAGGGTCGGATAGACGGTCCCTGGGCTGAGCTGTGTCTCGAAGAGGGAGGTCAACGCCGAGATGAGTTCCTTGCCGTGGGTCTCCCCGTGGAGCGCGATGAGCACCAGGAGGAGTTCTTCCAGGTTGTCCCTGATCATGGCCTCGTCGAACTGGATGTCGTCGGCCGGGAACGCTCCGTGGACCTGCGCTACGAGTTCGTCGAGTTGCCGTTCGATGTCTTTCGGTTCGTCTTCGGTCGACTCGAGGGCGGGATCGGTCGGTTCCGACTGACTGTCCGCGAGTAGCCTCCTCGTGAGTTCGTCGAGCACGGATTCGACGGCGGGGCTGTTTTCATACATTGACGATCACTGGTGGGGTCGTGAGATGGTCGTCCTCGGCCGCCGGCTGTGGTCGACCAACGGGCGAGCGAGCGCGGGACGGAGATACGACTACTGAGTCCGTGTCACTGAGACGTATTAAGCGGCAGGGAAACGAACGGTCAGCCGACTTCATAAATTAATATCTCGTGCTGAAAACGACAAATGTCAAACGTTGGCATGTCTGTAACCAGACGGGGGCCTGTGGGTCCGGTGTCGGACCCGAGCGGAGCGACGCGAATACCGCCCTTTTTCCACGTCGAGCATGAATCCGTGGCCATGAGTAACCCACGCGAGGAGTTTCTGGCGGGTGACCGCCTCGAGGACGTTGCGCTGTTTCTGGCGGAATCCTACGTCTCGGACGATCGACTCGAACGGTTCGGCGATCGCGTCGACGACGGGATCGTGATCGTGGTCGACGGCGAGCGCGGTCGGAGCGCCTTTCAGGCGGCGACGGGAACCGGTGCGATGGAGTTCGCCAAGTCCGCGATGAGCAACGAGGGGGAGATCGCGGCCGATCTGGCGGGCGGTCAGTGCCCGGACGCGGCGGACGACGAGGAGCACGCGGTGCAGTTCGTCTTCGCGTTCGCCGAGGATCAAAACGAGGAGGTCGGCGGCATCTACGCCGACGGTGCCGTCGTCCACGCCTACGCCCAGTGTACGTGCGGCACGGCGTTTTCGGATCGGTGGAACGTGACTGACGAGACCGACCGGTAGCCCTCAGTCGAGTTGGGAACCTCTCACAGCGGTCAGGTCGCGCTGTCGTCGGCTTCCGCGGCCGCTTCCGTAACGACATCACGGAAGGCGTCGAGGATGACGCGTTTCGTCACGGCACCCCGCGTCGTCCAGTGGTTCGCGTAGTCGAGCATGTCGTCGTAGATTTCGGGCTTGCAGCCCGCGGCCTTGGGGTGGCCGCCGCCGTTGACCTTGCCCGCGACCTCGTGGCAGCGTTCGAACTCGTCGGTCCCGCGAATGGAGGCCGAGCCGGCGGGCTTGACGATGATCGAAGCGTCGGCACCCCGCTCCCGCATCGCTTCGGCGACCTCGTTTTGCGAACAGCGGCCGTAGGTGATCCCGACCGTGTAGCCGCCGATCTCGCGGAGTTCGGCGCGTCCGACGGCCTGATCGATGAGCGCCTCCTTCTCGACGCGGCGCTCGGCGATGTACTCCTCGACCCACGCGGGGAGGTCGACGCCGTACTCGCGGACGACCTCGACGTACTCCGCGGGATCGGTCCAGTAGGCGTAATCCGCGAGGTCGTCGCTGCGCGGGTCCTCGCGCAGCCAGAGGTCGTGGTCCCGGGTCACGGCGGCCAGTTCCTCGTACATCGGCCCGAACTCGTACTCGAGCGAGCGGGCGACCACGTCGGCGCTACACTCCTCGTCGGAGTCGCCGATCACGAGGTCGACCCCGGTGTCCCGGACCGCCCGTGCGACGTCGTCGCCCCACTGGTGGTGGTCGTACCACGCGAGCCGATCGGCGATTTCGAGCGCGGCCGCGAGTTCCTCCTCGACGTACTCGTACCGATCGGGCGCGAGATCGCACACGAAGATATCGATCCCGTCGTCGCCGTACTCGGCGACGCGAGCCAGCGCATCCTCCACGTCGTGGGGACTTGCAGGGAGCAACGCGACGCCGTGGGGCGTCGGCTCGGGCTCCTCGAGCGGTTCGCCGGCCGGGTCCGTCGCGTCGCCGTCGTCGTCGATCTCGTCCGGCTCCGGGACGTTTCGTACGTCGTCGTAGGCCTCTCGAACGAGCGCGACACAGGCCAGCCCGTCGGCATCCGGATCGGCGATGACCGCGGCTTCGGCCCCCTCGAGCGCGGCCTCGGTTCGTTGCTCCGCGAGGTCGTCTTCGAGCGTATCGGGCAGGAAGAAGCCGGTCCCCGGCAGGACGGACTTTCGCGAGAGCGATAGATCGCCGCTCCGAATGAGTTCGTCGTACATGCTGCGTACTGGGAGACCGCCCGGGAAGTAATCGCCGGTCTCGCGGCTCGTCGGTCGGTCGCTGCGCCGAGCCGTCGTGCGACGCCGCCGGCCGAGCCCGGATACGCGTCGCGGACGCGCTCGCCGATCGTCACCGTCGGTCGGCGAGCGCGGTCGTGTGGGACGGGCGGTCAGGCGGCGGTCGTGTTCCCGTCGTCCCCGTCGTCTTCGCCCGCGGGCGCGAGTTGCCGCACCGTTAGTACGGGGACCGGCGAGGTACGGACGATCCGTTCGGCGACGCTGCCGAGCAGGAGACGGTTCTCGCCGTGGCGACCGCGGGTGCCGGTCGCGACCACGTCGGCGTCGACCTCGCGGGCGTAGTCGCAGATCTCGACGGCGGGCCGCCCCTCGCGGACGGCCGTCGTTACGTCTCTCTCCGCCCGCTCCTCGACGGTCGTGAGCGCGGCGTCGGCGGTCGTCTCGAGGGCGGTGCGGAGTTCGTCCCGGAGCTGCTGGGGTGAGGCGTCGACCTCGCTGGCGTCGATCACCGAGAGCGCGTGGACCTCGGCGTCGAACCGGTCGGCGAGATCGAGCGCGATGTCGACGGCCCGTTTCACGCTGTCGGAGCCGTCGGTGGCGACCACGACCGTATCGAACATACGTCGCGGTTACGGTCGCGGTTGCTTAAATACTCCCGTTCGACGGGGCTGCGGCAGCCGACTCGGCCTCGGAGCGGTGGGGTGGCTTTTTTGTGACGGGCCGCCCACTGCCGCGTATGGACGCCAGCGAGCCGTTTACCGTCGACACCGTTCTCGCACCCGTCGACGGGAGCGACGAGTCAGCCACCGCCGTCGAATACGCCGTCGCCGTCGCCGACCGCTACGACGCCTCCGTCCACGCGCTGTTCGTCCTCGGACGCGGCGTCGTCCGGGGACTGGACGCCGGCACGGTCGACGAGACCGCCGTCGCGGAGAACACGCAGGGATTTTTCGACGATATCGGCGTCATCGCCGCTGACGCGGACGTGCCGCTTGCGACCTCCGTCGACGAGGGCTTCTCGCAAACGCGGAAGACGCGTCACCCGGGCAACGTCGTGCTCGACACCGCCGACGAGATCGACGCCGACTTCATCGTCCTCCCTCGGGAGCCGGTTACCGAAACCGAGGCCGAGGTCCTCGAGAAAGCCGCCGAGTACGTCCTCTCCTACGCGAGCCAGCCCGTCCTCTCGGTCTAACTGTATGGGAATCCGACGCGGTCAGCCGTCGCCGGTCACACCGTTACCGTCGCCCGCGAGGCGGATCGCCATCTCTTGTTCGAAGCTCTCGGTACCGGTCGACTCGAACCCGACCCGCTCGTAGAGCGCGATCGCCGGGTTGTTCCAGCGTTCGACCGTCAGCCACACCCGCTCGATGCCGATGTCGCTTGCATGGCCCAGGAGGTTCTTCAGCAGGACCGTCCCGATCCCGGCCCGCTGGTAGGCCTGCAGGACGAAGATCGCGAGTTCCCACTCGATGTCGGACGCGTGTTCGACCGCGGCCGGATCGTCGGTGTCGGGAACGAGCATCGCGTGTGCGATCGCGTCCCCGTCGTGGCGGGCGACGACGTTGACGCTGTCGTCACCGATCGTCTCGAGCCAGGTCCGGATCCGCTCCTCGCCGGTCGGCGGGATCCCCTGTGCGCGGTCGGTCGGATCGAACTCGGTGTACATCCCGACGACGTCGTCGAGCGTCTCGCCGGTGAACGACTCGGCTGCCCGAACCTCGATCGACCGTCCGTCTCGATCCTCGACCGTCGTCGGGGGCGAGGGGAAGGGGCCGGACGGGTCGTCGGGATACTGACGCGTACCGGCCATCGTTATCGCACCAGCTTAACCGTCGTCGGGGCGTTCAGCAGGACGAACTCGGTGATCGGGCCGAGCTGAATCTTCCCCATCGGACTCAGGGTTCCGCCGCCGATGACCAGTTGATCGTAGTCTCCCTGTTCGGCGTAGTTGACCAGCGCGCTTCCGGGGTCGCCGTCGAGCTTCTCCACCTCGACGTCGGTGATGTCGGCCTCCTCGAGTGCGTCGACCGCCTGCCGGTACATCTCGTCCTGTGAGCGTTTCGACTCGGGTTTCTCGACGACGACGATCGTCAACTCGTCACCGACCTCGCGCGTTCGGTCGATGGTTCGTCGGAGCGTCTTCACCGACTCGTCGCTGCCGCCGAGACCCAGCAACACGTTCATACGGGTGACTGTGAGCCCGTACACGAAAACGGTTGTGCCGATGACCGGGACCGACACGCCATTCGTGGGGCCGCCGAGAATGGAACCCCCTCACATACGTTGCACGGGACGACGCTGTTAAGAACGTGTAGTGACTACGTTCACCGAATGAGTGATGCAGCGCTCGATGTCGTGGAGTTCCTGCTCACGACGAGCGTGTATTCGGACGACCGGACGCTAGACGAGAACGACCTCCCGCCGTCGTTCCGGCGGGTCTATTGGACCGGGGGCGTCGGCAACGAGGACGGAAGCGACACCGAAGGCGGCAACGGGACCACTCGAAAACCCGCCGGCATCGACCGCCCGCTATCGGTCACGACCACCACCGCCCGCGAGGCGACCGGCGTCGACCGCCCGTGGGAGGCGGTCTCCGAACTGATGTTCACCGAGCGCGACGAGTTCTCCGGGACGATCACCCTCGCCCAGCAGGGGATGGCCGAGGAGTGGTTCGCCGAGCGCGTCGACGCGGACCGATTGCTCGAGAACCCGACGCTGGCGAAACACTTCGCGTCCCACGACGACTACGAGTTCGACGTAACCCACGAGGCGGCTCGCGAGCGGAACCGGCCGATTCAGGCCGACCGCGTCTGGATCGATGGCCTCCTCAACGAGTACTTCGACGAGGAGGACGACGAGGAGATGTTGGACCTCGTGGAAGTTCGTGCGCCCGAAGAGGTCGACATGTCCCTCGACGACCTCGTGCTCACCGAGGATCAGCAGAACGAACTCGACAAGATCTCGAAGGCGATCGAACACCGGGATTATCTCGCCGATATCGGGCTGCGAGAGATCGGGAAACTGCTGTTCGTCGGGCCGCCGGGAACCGGGAAGACGTCCACCGCGCAGGCGCTGGCACAGGACATGGATCTGCCGTTCGTCGAGGTCAAACTCTCGATGATTACGAGCCAATATCTGGGCGAAACGGCGAAAAACGTCGACAAGACGTTCGAGGTGGCGAAGCGACTGTCGCCCTGTATTCTCTTTATCGACGAGTTCGACTTCGTCGCCAAGACCCGCCGCAGCGACGAACACGCCGCGCTCAAGCGCGCGGTCAACACCCTCCTCAAGAGCATCGACAACATCTCGCTCATCGACGACGACGTGTTGCTCATCGGCGCGACCAACCATCCCGACCAGTTAGACGACGCCGCCTGGCGACGGTTCGACGAGATCATCAACTTCCCCAAACCCGATTCGGGCATGCGGGCCGACATTCTCGGCCTCATCACGCGAACAATGGACATCGACGAGTTCGACCCGCATCTCATCGCCGAGGTCACCGAGGGGTTGACCGGCAGCGACCTCCGGATGGTGCTTCGGGAAGCCGTCCTCGAGGCGCTGACCGAGGACCGGACGACGCTGACCCAGGAGGACCTCTTGAACGCCGTCGAGGAGTTCGAGGAACGGGACACGTTGAAGAACATGGACATGATGGAGGGGGACCACGACGCGCTCGTCGCCGGCGGCGACATCGACAAGGCCAGCGACGGTGGCCACTCCCACGACCACGACCACGATCACTGACGATCGATCGCACTCCCGTCTCGGACCGGACCCGCTGTTTTCCTTGAGGCCGTTGCTGCCCGACCGTTCGCACCGTTTCCGCCGGACGGCGACTCGAGGATGACGCGGCTGCTCGTCGGCGGCCCGACGCCACGCTTTTCCACTCGCCTGCCGTTGCGGGGCACATGCCCGACGACCGGAACGTATACGGGACCGAACTCGAGCCCTGCTGTACCGACCCGATGACGGGTTTTCTGCGGGACGGGTGCTGTCGCCGGGTCGACTCCGATCGGGGCCGCCACGAACTCTGTGCCGTGATGACCGAGGAGTTTCTCCGCTTTAGCCGCGCGCAGGGCAACGACCTGCTCACGCCGCAGCCGGCGCTCGAGTTTCCGGGGCTCGAGCCCGGAGATCGATGGTGTCTCTGCCTCGCACGGTGGCTGGAAGCCGAAGCGGCCGATTGTGCGCCGCCGGTCGTGCTCGAGGCGACCCACGAGGCGGTCCTGCGCGACGTCGACCCCGACCTCCTTCGCGACCACGAGTACGACGCCGGCGATGACGCCGATTCCGGGACGGTGTAGGGACCGCCCCGTCCCGCGGGGAATACCCTTTATGTGACGGCTGTCAATCACCCCCTATGAGCGATGCTCCACCACAGGGGGACGCCGCGGACGCGTTCGCGGCCCGGGCACGGGCCGACTACGGCGAGTCGATCCGCGACCTCGTCGTCTTCGGCGATGCCGTCCGGGGTGACGACCGCGGCGTCCACACGTCCGTGGAGGTACTGCTGGTCCTCATGGAGGCCGACGAGGAGATCGAGCGACGGCTCGAGGCCCTCGCCGAGACCGTCGGGCTCGAGCACGGCGTCGTCTTCTCGGTCCACGTCCTCCCGGCCGATCGGTTCGACGCGCAGTCGGACCACCCGTTCATCCGAACGGCGCTCGAGGACGGGCGATCGTATGTGTAGGGACCGGCGAGCCGCGGGGTCGGGCTCCCGGTGCTCGCTCGCGTGCCGTCCCGTGACCGCACGCGGAGGGGTGACGTAACGATGCGCGTGACGCTGCTCGGAACCGGCGACACGACGGGGACGCCGACCGTCGGCTGCGACTGTGATACCTGTACCGCCGCACGCGAGCGCGGCGTCGAGCGCACGCGGTTCTCGGTCCACGTCGAGAATGACCGGACAGATGAGTCGCTGCTGATCGACTTCAGCCCCGATTTCCGGTATCAGTTCCTCCGCGACGAGGTCCCGCTGCCCGACGCCGCCGTCATCACCCACATCCACTTCGACCACCTCGACGGACTGGGCAACGTCTTCCGCGTGCTGGACGACCTCGCGGTCTACGCGGCCGACGAGACCGATCCCCGGACGGGAGCGAGCGTTGCCGAGACGGTTCGCGACGACTATCACTACCTCGATCGCGTTACCGTCGTGCCGACGACGCCCCTCGAGACCGAGCGGATCTGCGGGCTCGACGTGACGCTGGTGCCGGTCGAACATCCGCCGCTGGTCTGTTACGGGCTCGCCGTCGAAGATCCGGAGACGGGCGCGAAACTGTCGATCACCGGCGATACGAGCTACGCGGTTCCCGAGGAATCCCGCGCAGTGTTGGCCGATCCGGATCTCCTGCTGGCCGACGCGATCGTCCCGGCGAGCCTCTGCGAGCATCACCCCCTCGGCGGCCGCCACGAGGACGCCGCCGGCGTCGCCCGGACGTTCGGGACGAAACACATGACTCGAGAGGGAGCCCTCGCACTGGCCGCGGAACTGGACGCCGCGCGGACGCGGTTGGTCCATCTGGCCCACTTCTATCCCGCCGCGGAGGCGTTCGAGGAGCCGCTGGCGATCGACGGCGAGCAGTACGTCCTGTGACTGCGGCCGTCCTTCGACGCCGCTGACGCGAGCGTCAGCCGAACCGATCCAGCCCCGACTGCCGTCGACGCTTGCCGCTCGGCTCGGCCTCCCACGACGTTTTCCGATCGCGTTCGGCCTCGAGATCGACGGTGGTCGCCGACGCCGCCTCGTAGCCCGGACACGCGCTCCCACACTCCGATCCGGCGTCGATCACGCGACCGTTCCACTCGCAGTACGGTAACGTCGCGCCGCTCGCGTCGGCCGGGTGGCAGGCCGCACACCCGGGGAAGTCGTACGTCCGCCAGCCCTTTCCGTAGGCCCGTTCGGCGATCCGGCGGCGGGCCCGCGCCTTCGCGGCGGGCGAGACGGTCGCGATCTCCGTCCGACCGGGCTGGGACTCGAGGGGCTCGATCCCGGGTTCGTCGACCGCCAACGGCGTCGGCTCGCGGAGCACCTCGATCTCGAGCGAGCGGCCCGCATCGGCCCCGTCGCGGTGAACTCGCCAGACGCCCACGGCATCGGGGAGCCGGTGCAGGTGGGCGCGTGTTACGTAACTCTCGGTCGCGAGGACGACCTCGTCGACCAGGCCGAGGCTGACGTCCGTCCGCAGTTGGGCCTCGAGATCCCCCGGACGGCCGAGATCCGGCTTGTTCTCGATCCCGACGATGCGGTCGTACCAATCCGGGTAGCGGGCGACCTGGCGGACGTACTCGCGGCTGCTGGCCGCGCTGGCGCTGTGGTCGCGTTCGAAGAAGTCGATCTCGAGCGCCCGCTCCGTGGCGCTGCGAGCGCGCTCGGGATGGCAGTCGAAGGCGTCCTTCCAGTAGCGCGCCTGCCCGGTGCCGACGGCCGACTCGATGGCGGCGTCCGGGATCGTCTCGCTCGTGATCGCGACGCGCTCTTCGAATTCGGGTCCGGGTTCGACGCGGACGATATCGAGGATTCGCCCACCGGGTTCGGCGACGCCGCCGCCGAGTTGGCGGGCGACGATATCGTCGCGTCGCTCCTCGAGGCGAGCGCACAACTCGAGTTCGAAGGCGAACTCCGACACGGTCACAGGGAGTGTGGGAACCGAAATAAGTCGTCGGATTCGGCGGGCTCGAATCGTCGACCGGACCCGACCCGTGAGAGGCGCCCGGTTGGCTGGGGACTGTCAGCACACCGCCCCGTCCGAGCCAAGCGATAGCTCGCAACCTTTATCAGTCGCACAGCGGAATCACTACCCAAGATTACTCATCGTCTTATGGTAGGAAATCGACAACCGGAGGTGAACATCGGACTCGTCGGTCACGTCGACCACGGCAAGACGACGCTGGTGCAAGCGCTCAGCGGCTCGTGGACGGACCAACACAGCGAAGAGATGAAACGCGGGATCTCGATCAGGCTCGGCTATGCCGACGCCACGTTCCGTCACTGCGAGGGACTGGACGAACCCGAGTGTTACACCGTCGAAGAAGAGTGTGCGGACGGCACGCCGAGCGAGCCGCTCCGGACCGTTTCGTTCGTCGACGCCCCGGGGCACGAAACCCTGATGGCGACGATGCTGTCGGGCGCGTCGCTGATGGACGGTGCCGTGTTGGTGGTCAGCGCCAACGAACCCGTCCCACAGCCCCAGACCGAAGAGCACCTGATGGCGCTCGACATCATCGGGATCGACAACATCGTCATCGCACAGAACAAGGTGGACCTCGTCGACAGCGAGACCGCGCGGAACAACTACGAGCAGATCAAGGAGTTCGTCGAGGGGACCGTCGCGGAAGACGCCCCGATCGTTCCCGTCTCCGCGGGCCAGGAGGTCAACCTCGACCTGCTCATGCAGGCCATCGAAGAGGAGATTCCCACGCCGGATCGGGACCCCGACGCCGACCCCCGGATGCACGTCGCCCGCAGTTTCGACATCAACAAACCCGGGACGACCGCGACGGACCTCGCCGGCGGCGTTCTCGGCGGCAGCCTCGTGCAAGGCGAACTCGAGGTCGGCGACGATATCGAGATCCGACCCGGCCGCGAAGTCGAGGAAGGCGGCAAAACGGAGTACGTCCCGATCGAGACGACCATCCGTTCGCTGCAGGCCGGCGGCGAAGCCGCCGACACCGTCACGCCGGGCGGGCTGCTCGGTGTCGGGACCGGGCTCGACCCCTCGCTGACCAAAGGCGACGCGCTGGCCGGCCGGATGGCCGGTCCGCCGGGCTCGCTCCCGCCGACGTGGAACGAGTTCACCATGGACGTCGACCTGCTCGAGCGGGTCGTCGGCGCGGACCAGGGCGAGACGGTCGACGAGATCAGCACCGGTGAACCGCTGATGATGACTGTCGGGACGGCGACGACCGTCGGCTCGGTCACCAGCGCTCGCGAGGGCGAATGCGAGGTCGCGCTCAAGCGGCCCGTCGCGGCCGATCCGGGCACGAAAATCGCGATCAACCGCCGTATCGGCGCTCGCTGGCGGCTGATTGGCCTGGGAACGCTCACGGATTGAGGCGATGAGCACGCCGACGCGGGTCGCCATCGACACGAGCGCGCTCATGATGCCCGTCGAACTCGACGTGCGGCTGTTCGAGGAACTCGAGCGGTTGCTAGATGCCTACGAACCGACGATCCCACAGGCCGTCCTTGAGGAACTCCGGCGGCTCTCGGAAAAGGGCGGCCAGGAGGGGACGGCGGCGACCGTCGGCCACGATCTGGCGACCGAACGCTGTCTCGTCGTCGACACGGAGGCATCGTACGCCGACGACGCGCTGGTCGAACTCGCCCGCGAGGGAACCGTCGACTACGTCGTCACGAACGACCGCCCGCTGCGCGACCGAGTGCTCGAAGCGAGCAGACCGGTAATTGCATTACGCGGGAGAAACAAGTTAGCGATCACTCAACCATAGATGTACAAACGGGTTAGACTGAAGGACACAGTAGAAGTACCGCCGGAAGAGCTCGGCGACGTTTCGCCGGATCGAGTCAAACGACTGCTCCAGGACAAACTCGAGGGGCGGATGGACGAGGAGGTCGGCAGCGTCGTCTCCGTCACCGAGGTCCACGATATCGGTGAAGGAACGGTGTTGCCGAACCGTCCGGGCGTCTATTACGAGGCCGAGTTCGACGCCGTCACCTTCGATCCGCAGATGCAGGAAGTCGTCGACGGCACCGTCGTCGAAGTCGTCGAGTTCGGTGCCTTCGTCGGGATCGGCCCCGTCGACGGATTGCTGCACGTCTCGCAGATCAGCGACGAGTATCTCGCCTTCGACGGCGAAAACCAGCAACTCGCCTCGAACGAATCCGCCCGCTCGCTCGGCGTCGAGGACGCCGTCCGGGCCCGCATCGTCACCAAGAGCATCGACGAGCGCAACCCCCGCGACTCGAAGATCGGGCTCACCGCGAAACAGCCCGGGCTCGGCAAGCACGGCTGGCTCGAGGACGAACGCGAAAAACGCGAAGCGGCTGCAGGTGAATAACCATGGCATCCGACCGTCTCGTCTGTCGCGAGTGTCACCGGGTCAACGAACCGGATAACGAGACCTGTGACGCCTGTAACTCCTCGTCGCTGACCGAAGACTGGGCGGGCTACGTCATCATCGCCCACCCCGAAGAGAGTCAGATCGCGACGGAGATGCAGATCACCGAACCGGGCGCGTACGCCCTGAAGGTTCGCTGACTCGCGTGACCCGCGACGACGAAGCGCCGACGCTCGCCGCCGACGAACAGCTACTGGTTTTGCCCGACGACCTTCGTCACGAACTCAAGGAGCCGATGGGTCCGATCGAGACGGACGCCGAACGGCTCCTCGAGGCCGTCGACGGTCCGGTCATCGCCGTCGGCGACGTCGTCACCTACCACCTCCTGCAGGCGGGCCACCGTCCCGATGTCGCGCTTGTCGACGGGCGGACGAAACGCAGCGCGGTCGACGAGGAGATCCACGATGCGGTCACCGAGGGTGCGAGTATCGAGGTTCGGAACCCGCCGGCCGAACTCGGCGCGCCGGTCGTCCGGGCGCTCCGGCGCGCGCTCGCGACCGACGAGCCGACCACGATTCTGGTCGACGGCGAGGAGGACCTCGTTGCGCTACCGGCGATCGTCGCCGCGCCCTCGGGCGCGAGCGTCGTCTACGGCCAGCCCGACGAGGGGATGGTCCACGTGAAAGTCGACGACGACCACCGCGCCGAGATGCGCGACCTGCTCGAGCGCTTCGAGGGCGACACCGAACGATTCTGGGCGCTTCTCGAGGATACGGACGACGGGGCGTAGCGCGTCGGTCGCGATCGACTCGCGGCCGGGCTAGCTGATCAGGGTCGTCGCTCTTATCGGGGATGTCGGTGACGGTTTGATCATGGATCGTGCCCTCCCGATCGCGGTCGGTATCGGAATCGGCGTTGGAACGGTTGCGTCGCTCCTCACCGACGCCGGTTGGGGCGTGTGCCTCGGCGTGAGCGCGCTGTACACCGGCTGGTCGTACTTCGCCGTCCGGACGCCCGAACTGCTCTCGCTCGAGGGGCTCTCGTTCGGGCGGACACCGGACAGGATCGGGTACGCGATCGGCCTCTTCGGAGCGAGTCTCTTCGGCGCGACGGCCTTCGACACCAGTGGACTCGGTATCGTCCCCTTCGTCGGCTATCTCGGCGTGATCGGCTTCCTCCTCACCGCCAGTGCCGCACGCGATCGGCGTGACGGGCATCGCTCACCGTAATCGGCCGGCGGTGGCCGCTCGCTCCACGACGGCGTACTCGAGCGTGCCACTCCCCTCGATCTCGAGTGCGACCGCGTCCCCGTCCTCGAGCCGCTGTCCGAACTCCAACCCCCACCCCGACGGCGGTACCGATTCGTTCGTGCGACGCTCGACAAGCGGCATCGGTATTGGCTCCGGGCGTATCTCGAGAACCTATTTACCGTCCGCCGTGAACGTCCCGAGCATGTACGATTTCCTCGTCGTCGGCGTCGGCCCGCCGGGCGCGCGGTTCGCCCGTCGAGCCGCCGCGGAGGGCTACGACGTCCTCGCCCTCGAGAAGGGACGGATCGGCGAGCCGCTGGCCTGTTCGGGCCACGTGAGTACGGACATCTGGGAGTTCACGGGGGAGGACGCTCGTGAGGACCTGTTTCAAAACGAGATCTACGGCGCGCGGTTCCACGTCGGCGGCCCCACCAGCGACGCCTACCCGTTCTACAAGACGGACGTCGCGTCGAACGTCATCGACCGCGTGGGGTTGGACCGCCATCTCGCGGCGTTGGCCCGCGAGGCGGGTGCAGACGTTCGCGAGGCACACACGGTCACGTCGGTCACCGAACACCGCGACCGCGTCGCGGTCGTCGCCAGCGGCCCCGACGGCACCCGCGAGTTCGAGGCAAAGATGCTCGCGGGCTGTGACGGCCCGCGCTCGAGGGTCCGAGACGAACTCGACCTTCCCCGGCCCGAGGAGTTGCTTCACGGGGTGCTCGCGTTCTCCGAGGAGGACGACCACCAGGACTTCGTCGATGTCCACCTCACGCCCCCGACCTTCTTCGCGTGGCGAATCCCCCGCGGCGAGGCCGGTGTCGAGTACGGGCTGGCGGCCCCGCCGGGCGTCCAGGTCACCAAGCATTTCGAGGACCTGATCGACGGCTACGAGATCGACGTCGCCCATCGGTGCTCGGGGGCCATCCCGATCGGTCCGCCCGATCGCGTGACGTCCCGTCGGGGCTTTCTCATCGGCGACGCGGCCGCCCAGACCAAGCCCTTCACCGGCGGCGGCATCCTCTACGGCATGACCAGCGCCGATCACGCGGTCCGCGAGATCGATCCGGATCGACCGGCCACGCTCGCGGCCTACGAACGCGCCTGGCGCGCCGATCTCGAGCGAGAACAGCAACTCGGCCGCTGGATTCGGCGGGCGTACTCGCTGCCCGAACCCGTCCAACGGCTCGGACTGGGGTCGCTGTCGGGCGAAATCGGCGTCCACATGGATCGGCCGACATCGCTCGTCTCGCTCGAGCACCTCAAGACGATGCTCTCACGTCGCTGAGTCGCGGCCGTGCACCAGTCCCATGACGACCGTCCCGATCCCGAAACTGCTGATCAGAAACCCGGCCAGGGTCCCGAGGGTGGGGACGGCACCGACGGCCGCGGAGACGGCGACCGCGACACCCAACGCCGGTAGCCAGTCGTCGGCGACGAGGCGGCCGATCGCCAGATAGCCGGGCACGCTGACGATCACCGCCACGAGGAGCGACGCGACGACCGCGAGAACGACGAGCGTCCGTTCGGTCACCGTCATCGCGATCAGCAGCGACAGGCCGATGACGCCGCTCAAGAGCGGACACCCGTATAGAAACGCGGTGAGGGGGACCTCGAGTGCCCGGTCCGTCCGCCGTCGCGTTCCGGCCGGTGCGGTCGCGATCAGGAGGCCACCGATACTGAGCGTGAACAGTGCAGCGATAGTCGACTGGACGTACCACGGGGAGCCGGCGACCGCATCGATGACGGTTTCGATGTCGTCGAGGTCGTGCAGTGCCAGCGGCACCGATGACTCGTGGCTCGCTATCGACGGCGACGTCATCGCTACGGCAGGGCCGGAGGCGAAGGGCGGACGCATACGTCTGGCACCTCACATCGAAGCAGGATAAGTGTAGACACTATTCCATATCCGTGGGTCGGTTCGGCGAACGACAGACGGAAGGGGCCTCTGCTGCAACGGGAGAGGGATGACTGGGCGGCGCAGGACCGCGGTCGAGTTCGTCGCACGCACGCTCGAGCGCTGTGGGATCATCGATGCCGAGCGGTTTCGCCCGACGATGGAGTTGGCGTGGCCCCGGATCGTCACCGGCTTCGCGATCATGTCCAAGCAGACGGCCGACCTCGCCATGGTCGGCATCGCCGTCGGGACGGCGGGGACCGCGGGGTTGGCGTTCGCGCTCGGCTACTGGCAGATCGTGACGCTGCTGGGGCTCGGTCTCGCGGGGGGCACCGTGACGCTCGTCTCGCAGAACTACGGCGGCGAGGAGACCGCCCGTGCGTCGCTGGCGGTCAACCAGAGCGTCCTGCTCGCGCTCGGCGTCTCGCTTCCTATCGTGGGCCTCTTTCTCGCCGTCCCAGACACGCTGATCGGCCTGCTCGGTGCGGGGCCGGCCGCACTCCGTCACGGGAGCGTCTACCTCGTCTACGTCGCGCCGGCCGTGGTCTTCGAACTCCTCAACCTCATCGCCAGTCGAACGTATACGGGCGTCGGCGACACGTTCACCGAAATGGTCGCCCGCGCCGGCGGGGCGCTCCTCAATATCGTCCTCAGCGGTGCGCTCATCTTCGGGTTCGGACTCGGCGCTGCGGGCGCGGCGATCGGGACGACACTCGCGAGCGGGTTCGTGACGCTCGTCCTCGCGTGGGGGATGGTCGGCCGGTCGTACGGCCGGCTCGGGATGGAGCCCAGCCCCGTCCCGATCGCTCGAGGCGGTCCCTGGTTCGAGCCGACGCTGCTCCGCCAACTGATCGAGATTTCGCTGCCGGAGATCGGCCGCCGGCTCGCACAGGGCGCGATCGTTTTCCCGCTGCTCTGGATCGCCGCCTCGTTCGGCCCCGTCGTCGTCACGGCCCTCGAGGTCGGTCGTCGGGTTCGGGCCCTGATCAACAGCGTCAACTGGGGGCTGTCGCTCGCCTCGAGTTCGCTCGTCGGGCAACACCTCGGTGCCGGCGAGGAAACCGAGGCGGGAGCGTACGGCGCGGGAATCATTCGGCTCTCGGCAGTGATCTACACTGCAGTGACCGTTCTGGTCGTGCTCTTCGCGCGGCCGATCGCGGGGCTGTTCGTCACCGACCCCGCGGCGGTCGCACAGGCCGCCGTTTTCGTCGCCGTCGGCGCGCTCAGTTCGATCGGCTACGGCATCGACGGGGCCGCCGCGGGGGCGCTACTGGGAGCCGGCGACACTCGCTGGCCGTTCGTCGCCTCCCTGCTCGGTCGCTACGCCTTCGCGCTCCCGGCGGCCGCGCTCGGACTCGTCACGCCGCTTGGCATCGGCGGGCTTTATTTGGCCCTGTTCCTCGAGACCGCCGTCCCGGGCGGGATCAACTACTGGCTGTTCCGGATCGGCCGCTGGAAGGCGGTGAGCCGCCGGTACCGGCCGTCCTCTGGACCCGGCTAACGTTCCTCGGGTGGGACACCCCGTGCCGGCATGCCCCCGGCCAAGGACTATGTTCGCCGGCGGCGTCCGTTCCCGCGCACCATGAGCGAAACCGCCAAAGTCATCAAACTGGTCGGTACCTCCACCGAGTCGTGGGAAGACGCCGCACAGTCCGCGCTCGACGACGCGGACGAGACGCTCGAGGGGATCACCGGAATCGAAATCGAGTCTCAGACGGCCGACGTACAGGACGGCCGGATTCAGGAGTACACGACGACGATTCACGTCTCGTTCGGACTCCAGCGGTAGGCTCTCGAGATGGACCGATTCCGTCCTGCCGGTCCCCGAACCGAAACCCGCTGTTAGTGCTCGGCGTTCTCGGCGATCCATGGTCGAACGGGAGGACGATCCGACGACTGCACCGGGGGGAGACGACGCCGATGAGACTCCCATCGGAAGCGGCATCGCGGTCGGAATCGCGATCGGCGTCGTCATCGGCGTTGTAACGGGGGAGTTGGCACTGTGGCTGCCGCTCGGCGTTGCGATCGGTGCCGGCCTCGAAGCGGCGCTACACTGAGACGGCCCTCATGGTCCGTCCGCGGATCGAATCGACACCTGTTGGTCGCCGTTCCCCCCTCGCTGTTGGGTGACGACGTACTGAACCTCGACCGCGACTCCCGCGTCGCTGTGAGGGCTGATCTCCTCGTACAGTCGGTCGGCGAGCCCCGGCACCGGACCGGGCTCGCTGCTTGAGACCGTCACGACGATCCGCTCGACCGACTGTATCGGGTAGTCGCCGTCGAGTTCGACTTCGACCTCGTCGGCCTCGAGACCGTCGTATCGCGACTCGGCGAGCACCGCATTGACCTCCGCTTCGGTCGCCGACTCGAGTTCGGTCGTGTGGAAGTCCAGCAGGGTGACGCCGGCCAGCGGTGCGGCCAACACTAACAGCCCGACGCCGAAGATCGCCGCGTAGGTGTACGTCGACGTCCGTGTCGGCGAGACCTCGAACAGTCCCTGCGGGCGATAGCCGGCGATCCACAGCGTCGCCAGCGCGGCGAGGTTGATCGACAGGAGGTTGACGATGACGAGGACGGCGGCACCGATCGCCGCGCCGGACATCCCCCAGGCGACCGTGATGCCGACCGCGGCCGAGGGCGGAATGAGCGCCGCGGCGATCATCACGCCGACGATGGCCTCCGAGAACCCCCTGGTGAGACTCAGTATCCCGGCGATCCCGGCACCCAGCGCGACCGCCAGCGAGAACAGGTTCGGTGCGACCCGCTCCTCGAGTTCGGTGGCGACGACGATGTCGACCCCCGCGGGCTCGAGGCCGGCTATCCGAGCGAGCATCGCGAGGCCGATCGAGGCGACGATGACCATCGTCACGCCGACGACCTGGTACCTGAAGCCGGTCGACTTGAGGCGATCGTCGCCGGTCACGATGCCGACGTTGGCGGCGAGCGCGGGGCCCAGAAGCGGCGCGATAACCATCGCACCGATCACCACTGCCGGCGAATCGGCCAACAACCCGGCGGTGGCGACGACGGCGCTGATCAGCAGCATGACGGTATAGATCGCAAACGGGGGCGTGAGCTCGTCGGCCTTCGTGCGCAACACCTGTCTCGAGGTGCGCGATCCCGTCTGCCCGCCACGACTGTAGCGCTCCCGAAGCGTCGTGAACTGTTCGGAGACGACCGTCTCGGCGTTGAGCACGACGACGCTGGCCTCGTCGCCGATCCCGGCCCGCCGCAGTCGATCGAGCAGGGGTTCGACGGCCTGGGTCGGGATCGGGAACCGGACGACCGCGGTGTACCCCCTGCCGCTGGTCTCGTCGCTGACGACGTAGTCGATTCCCTCGTCCTCGAGAACGTCGAGAACGGCCCGGCGCTTTCCCTCCGGGACCGTAATCTCGAGATAGCGCATACTGCGGGGACGACCGAGCCGCGGATAGTACTCGGGTCGGCAGTGGACGGGTGACCGTCAGCCGTCGGTCCCGACGATACCGCAGGCGATCGCCTCGGGCTCGATCAGTTCCGTCCCCTCGACGGCGTCGGGGTGTAACAGAAGCACCGTGTCGTCGGGCATTCCGTCCTCGACGCGACCCCGTCGACCGAGTTCCATCTCGAGGTCGTCGACGGCGTCGATATCCGACTCCCGCTCACAGAGTCGTTCGGCGTTGGCCCGCGAGAGGAGGAAGACGAGCTCCCCCGGCTCGAGGTGTTCGCTCTCGGCGGCCTCGAGCAGGGTTTCGAGCGACGCGGTGCGAACGGCCTCGAGCGAGCGGATCGTCACGCGTTCGGTGTCCGACCCCGGCGCTTGCTGTGACTGCGTGCGAATGCGAGCGGTCAGGTCCTCGAAGTCGGTCTCGGCGTCGATACGCGAGGGCATACGCGTGTTCGGTGGGTGTCTCCCGTGACGGTGTGGCCGGCCAATTCCGGTCGTCGGGAGCGCCAGTGACGACGTCCTGCACCCGCTACCAGTCCCGTCCCCGGCGGCTATTCGACCGCAGCGACTCGAGACAGTGGTCACCGGACCCGACAGTCAGCCTCGTCGTCACAGCGATTTTTACGCGGTGGCAGTGTACGAAGCCCGATGTCGACGATAGCCGATCTCCGGCTTCCGGCCGCGGACACAGCCCTGGCGGCCACCTTCGAACGCGCGCCGGAGGCCACGTTCGAACTCGAGTCCTCGGTGTCGAAGACGCGGCCGTCGCTGTGGGTGTCCGGCGTCGATCCCGAGACGGTCGCCGCGGCCTTCGAGGCCGATCCCTCGGTCGAGACGGCCGAACTCCTCGTCGAAACCGGATCGCGACTGCTGTACGACGTGACGTTCAGCGAGGGGGCGGGCACGGACCGGCTCTGGGACGACCTGCTTGCCGACGGCGGCTCCCTGCTCGAGGCGCGGGCGAGCGACGGTTGGTGGCAGGTTACCGTCCGCTACCGTGACCGCGACACGCTCTGTGATGCCTACGACCGACTGCTCGAGCGCGGCGTCAACGCCGACCTCCGGCGCGTGACCGACGTGACCGACGCGCTCGACGCCGAGGACCACCAGACGCGACTGACGCCCGAACAGCGGGAAGCGCTCGAGGCCGCACTCGAGTACGGCTACTTCGAGATCCCCCGCGGGGTCTCGATGGAGGAGTTGGCCGAAGAGCTGGGGATCTCCCATCAGGCGCTCTCCGAACGGTTTCGGCGGGCCTACGAGACCCTGGTCGACGCCGAACTCCAGCCCGCGGGCGAGGAGTCGCGGCTCGACTGATCGCCGGCCGCCACGACCGACGAGCGCCCGCGACAGGTTGGGAGCGCGGCACAATCGTTATTTGATTGGCTTGCGTTCGGCCTGACATGGCTGACCTACTTTCCGACGAGGAGATCGAAGCGGAACTCCCTGCCGAGTGGGATCGGGAGGACGACGAGATCGTTCGCGTCTACGAGTTCGATGACTACCTTCGGGGCGTCAACTTCGCCCAGATGGTCGGCGAGATCGCCGAAGCACAGTTTCACCACCCCGAGATCGTCATCCGGTACTCCGGCGTCGAGATCCGGCTCACCTCCCACGAGGAGGGCGGCATCACCGAGGCCGACATCGAAATGGCGGAACTGATCGAGTCCGAGCGCGACGCCTGAACCTCGCCCCCGAAACAGCGACCGACTTCACGATGGACGCCGCCTACGTCTTCCGCGTCCGGTTCCGTCTCGAGCCCGCACGGCCGTTCGTCTCCCTCGAGCCGGCGTCCGCGGAGACGACGGTCACGCTCTCTCGCGAGGCACCCGAGCCGGGGACGGACGGGTGGCTGTTCTTCCGGAACACGTTGTGGCGCGGCGAGGTCGCCGACCGGGAGTACGGCCGCCGACTCGCCGCGGAGTGGCTCGGCATCCCCGAGCGAACCGTCGAATCCGTCGATTTCCGCGAACTCCGGACCGACGCGGAGTACTTCGACGCGCTGAAAGCGGCGGTCGCGGCTGATCTGGAGCCGTTCAAGGCCGACGACGTCTCGGACGCCCTCTCGAAGTATCTGGGCTCGAGCGTACGCGTGACCGACGCGTCCGATCGGAGCCACTGACACGGGTTCCACACTGACCCAACGCCGTCATGCGGTCAGGCGTGCAGTGACCTTCAGTGGCTACGATACTGGCCTCGTGGGCGACTCGACCGGTCGACAGGCATTTACTCGCGACCTCCCTACGTTCGGTTCCGCATGGCTCTCGAGCGCGAGTACGATTTCTGGCTGCTCGACCTCGACGGCACGCTCGTCGACGTCGAGTGGTCGTATACCCGCGAGGTGTTCGACCAGGTCGGCGACCGGCTCGGCCGCGAGTTCACCGATCAGGAAGCGGACATCCTCTGGAACGGGCTGACCGGCTCCCGGGATCGCCAACTCGAGGAGTGGGGAGTCGACCCGACGGCGTTCTGGGAGGCGTTCCACGAGGAGGAAGACCCCCTGGTCCGGGCCGAGCAGACTTACCTCCACGAGGACGCCGCGTTCGTCGCCGATCTCGAGGTGCCGGTCGGGCTGGTGACCCACTGTCAGGAGTTCCTCTGTGAGCCGGTCCTCGACGCCGTGGGAATCCGCGACTGGTTCGACGCGCGGCTGTGCTGTACCGAGGAAACGGGCTGGAAGCCCGACCCGGAACCGGTGCAGTCCGTCATGGCCGACCTCGGGGTCGCCCACAACGGCCATCGGGGCGTGCTCGCGGGCGACGGCGCGAACGACGTCGGTGCAGCCTGGAACGCCGGGATCGACGCGATTCACGTCGAACGCGTCGGCCACGAGCGGCGGGGCCAGTGCGTACTCGGGGATTATCGCGTCCGCTCGTTCGACGAACTGTCCTGAGCGGCCACCGCCGATCGACGGTCAGGGTCGTACTCGCACCCGCGGACCGAAAGGGCTTCAGGAAAACAGCGAAAGACGGAACCGATGAAGTACTGTCTCGACTGCGACTGGAGCGCGTCCGCCGTCGACGACCCGTCCCAGCAACGCCGCTCGCGGGCGGCGATCCGCCACCACGTCGAAACGGGGCACACGATCGACTCGAGCGACGGGACCGTCCGTCCGACCGTTCCCGCTGTCTCCGACGCCCTTCTCGTTCGCGACCTGGGTCCCTCGAGCGACTGAGCCGCGGTGGCCGCCGCGGTGCTCTACCACCGCGGAGAGCTGACGGCAGGTTCCGGGACCGAGCATCAAGAGTCAGCCACGTACCGGTCGGCGGGATCGAATCGGACGTGACTCACTCGTCCCGTCGTATCGACGAGTGGGATCGGTGAGGGGCGTGCCGGCACCGATACGGGCGGCCCGTGCCGGCGCGACTACCGGTACCACGATTTTCGTTCCCGTTCTTTCTGTTATCTGGTTCCGTCACCGCGGTTTCCAGTACTGCGTCCGCTGTTCCCGCGATCTGTCTTGCCGCGATCTCTGCGACGGCGATCGCTGTTATCGCGTCTTCTCTCGTCTCGATCGTTGTTACTGCGACCTCTATCGCCATGACCTCTATCGCCGCGACTTCTGTCGCCGCGACCGCTGTTGCTGCGGTTTCCGTTGAAGAACAGTTTCACCGGGTTGTCCTCGTCGGCGGGGACGTGTACGAAGACGGCATCGGCCGCTTCGTCATAAGTGAACGTTTCGGGTGTGTCCTCGACCGTTTCCGCGTCGCTGACCGCCTCATACTTCTTCGAGGCTGCTTGGACCTTCCGCGGTAGTTCCGACCGGTCGAGTTTCAACAGATACGACGAGAGTTGCGAGTCCGCGTAGTTTCGGACGACCGCCTCGTGTTCGAAAGTGACTACGCCGCCGGGGGTAGTCGAGACGGTAAAGTCGGTCACGTTGTACGCTCCGTCCCGGTAGGCTCGACTCTCGCCGTCGTCCTCGTAGAAGGAGTACGTCGCTTCCTCGTCCACGTAGGCGTCGAGGATCAGCGTCGTCAGCGGCTGTTCGCCCGTGTACTGCTGGACCTCGCGCATCGGGATGATGGTGTCGTCCCGGACGAAGACCGGAAGATGATCGAGTGGGGCATCGACCGTGAGCGTCTGTCCGCCGTCGTACACCTCGCCGGTCCAGTAGTCGATCCACTGCTCTCCCTCGGGCAGGTAGACCTCGCGGGAGGTCGCGCCCTCCTCGAGCACCGGTGCGACCATCATGTCGTCGCCGAACATGAACTGGTCGGCGATATCGTGGGTTCGCTCGTCGTTCTGGAAGTGGACCACCAGCGGCTGCTGGACCGGCTTTCCGGTCTCGGTCGCGTCCCGGAACTCGTTGTAGAGGTACGGGAGCAGCCGGTAGCGCAGTCGAAGGTACTTCTTGCTGATCGCCTCGACCTCGTCACCGAACGTCCAGGGGTGTTGGTTCCGCGGTTCCCCGTCGTCGACCTTGGTGTGGCTGTCCGCGTGATTCCGGCAGTAGGGGACGAACGCTCCGAGTTCCATCCAGCGGGCGAACAGTTCCGGATCGGGTCGGCCGACAAAGCCGCCGATGTCGTGGCCGACGAACGCCAGTCCGGACAGCCCCAGGTTCAGGTGCATCGGGATCGACTTCCGCAGGTGCGCCCACGAACTCACGTTGTCTCCGGTCCAGAGCGCCGCGTACCGTTGTCCCCCTGCGTAGAGGTTCCGGTTTAACAGGAACGGCCGCTCGTCGGGCTTGTAGACGTCGTAGGCTTCGTGGGCCGCTCTGGCCATGTCGAAGCCGTACATGTTGTGATACTCCTCGTGGAGCATCGTGTCGTCGCCCGTCCCGTGGACGTTGTCGACCGGCATCGTCCAGTCGTACTTCTCGTTCTCCTGGAACACCGCCGGTTCGGCCATGTCGTTTTTGATCCCGTCGATGCCGGCGTCGAACAGCGCGTCGTGTTGTCGGGCCCACCACGAGCGGACCTCCGACCGTGAGAAATCGGGCCAAACCGTCTCGTCCGGCCAGACTCTCCCGACGAAGGTCTCGCCGTCGGCGTTTTTCACCCAGTAGTCGTTTTCCGTCCCCTCGATGTAGACATCGTACCGAGTGTGGTCGGTCGGGATCTCGGTCGTCGTGAGCGAGACGCCGTCCTCTTGGGTGCCGGTATCGGGCGTCCCCGCATAGGGCGTATCACCGGCTGTATCGTCGTCGGAGTCGTCGCCGCCGGACGTATCATCCCCGGACGTCTCGTCGTCGGATTCACCGTCGTACGGGCTCTCGTCCGGGGCCGAATCATCGGGCGTGGGATCGTACGATTCCTCCGCGGCGACGCCGGGGTCGTTGACGGCGACCGTTCTGATCCCCGGGATCGACTCGACCCGCTGGAGCGCATCGAGGTAGTCGTCTTCCCAGGTGAAGACGCGATACTCGTTCATGTAGTCGATGTCGAAGTGCATCGCGTCCAGGGGAATCCCCTTCTCGCGGTATGTTTCGGCGGTCTCGACGATCTCGTCCGGAGTGTACTCCCACTTGCTCTGGTGGAGGCCGAGTCCCCACTTCGGCGGCAGTTCCATCGTCCCGGTCAGTTCCGTGTACCGCTCGAGGACCCCCTCGATTTCGGGACCGTACGCGAAATAGTAGGTCAACTGACCGCCGTCGGCGAGGAAGTAGTAGTAGTCGTCCGACTCGGTTGCCATCTCGAACACGGAGTGATACGGATCGTCGAAGAAGATTCCGTAGGCGCCGACGTCTTTCACGCCGACGAAGAACGGAATCGACGTGTAGACGTAGTCGTTGTCCGCGCCGTAGGCGTACTGGTCCGTGTTCCAGTGCTCGAGTTTCTCGCCCCGTTTGTTGAGTTCGTTGCCGGGCTGTTCGCCGAACCCGTAGAAGGCCTCGTTTTCGTCGGTCTTCTTGTACGCGTAGGGTTTGCCAGCCTCGTATCCCGACGACCCCTTCTCGAGATAATCTTCGTTGATGACGGCTCCGTCTTCGTCGAGGAACGTGACGCCGAAGAGTCCGTTGTTGATTTCGACGGTGATCGTCTCCGTCTCGAGAGCGATCCGATCTTCGTTCTCGTCGACACTGAAACTCGGCGTCTCCCACTCGGCTCTCCCCGTTGCGATACCGCGGGACTCGTACTCTTCTTCTCCGGACTCGACGATCGAGACCCGCGCCATGTCGTTGGCGAACAGGCGGACGTACCCCTCGTATTCGCCGAGATCGACTGTCACTCCATCTTGGAGGACATCGTAATCCCGAACGGACAACGTCTGGAGGTTGTCATCGTCGAGTTCCGGTTCGTGATGGATCTTCGAGTCGTAGTGGTCGGCCCGCGCAGTAGAAGAGGCGAGTGCACCGCCTGCCAGCAACGTGGCCGATGCTTGCAAGAGCGTCCGTCGGGTCGTGAGCCGTGGTGACCTGTTAACCATCTCTGTCGAAATTAACTACAATATGTATTAAAATTTTTCTGAATTCCGATTGCTGTGACGAAAATATGCTCGGTTATACCTAATCATCACTCAATAAACCAAAACTGAACGTGAACGATCGTCATACTAATACTTCAGCCGTTCGGCCTCTCCATGGGCCGGCAACGGGGGAGTCGCTCACGATTGCCGATTCGCCCGCTTGTGGCAGTTGCGACCGCATTCACGCATTCTTACCAATTCTTCGACAGGAAAGCTTATACCGGGATACTGGGCTTATCGAAGCATGACACGTGAGACAGCGGTGCAGAACAGAACCGACGCGACCGCAACCGATAGTCACCTCCCGAACCTCGTGACGATCGTCGGGCGCGGCGTCCCGTCGAACTACGAACTCACCGTCGACGGCGACCTCGAGATGCTCGCCGACGATCCGGTTGCCGAGGGCACGGTTATGGCCGGCGGCGTCGCCGAGGGTGCGATCGACGTCGGCGTCCAGCGGTTCCGATTTTCCGGCCGGATGGCGAACGTCCGTCTCGTCGACTGGAACGGCGACGAAGCGCCCGACTCCCCGAGCGTCCCGACGGTCCACGTGGAGTACGGCGCGCCGAACCGGTAGCACGACACTGAGGCGGTCGAGCACGGTGTCTCGAGCGTCGTCGACTCGGTTCCCGGTTCCATACACTGGCAGCGCTCAGTACTGCGTCTGAACGGATTCGAGTGACACCAACCCGCACCGAAACCGAGTCGTCGGGCGGTGCTCTCAGTCGTCGTCCGTCGCGCCGATCCCCGGGTCGGCGTTCGCCGTGATGACCGACGGCGGGGCGAGCGGGCCGTCGTCCCCGTCGAACTCCGGATTGAACAGTTGCAGTGCGGTATGGATCGTACTCCAGTCGTCTTCGGCCGCCGCCTCGCGGAGGCTCTTGGTCGGCGGCGCGAGCAGTTGGTTGACCAGCGCGTCGGCCATCGATTCGACGACCTCTCGTTGCCCCTCGGTGACCTCGCCCTCGAGATGGGAGAGCGCGGTCTCGACCTCCCGATCTTTGATCCGCTCGGCGGATTCGTACATCGCGGCGATCGCCTCGTCGGCGCGTGCCCGCTTGTACTGTTCCGTGAGCAGGTCGTACTCGCGGTCGATCATCGCCTCGACCTCCCGAGCCGCGTCGGCCCGCTGTTCGCGGGTCTCCGCGGTGACCGACTCGAGGTCGTCCAGATCGAACACCTGAACCGCCGGCAGTGTGCCGGCCGCCGGCGCGACGTCCCGCGGCTGGCCGAGATCGACGATCACCTGTTCGGTCCCGCCCTCCGCTGTGTCGCGATCGGACTCGGCATCGAAATGGCGCGGTCCGAGTACCGGCTCATCGCTGCCGGTCGCCGTGACGACGACTTCGGCACCGGTCACGACGGTCTCGAGCGCCTCGAGCGGCACGACCCGCGTGTCGATCTCGACTTCCAGATCGCCGACGAGGTGGTCGGCGTGGGCGACGGTTCGGTTGGCGACGACGAGTTCGTCGATCCCGCTCGCCGCGAGGTTGCGAGCCGCGAGCCGTCCCATCTCGCCGGCTCCGACGACCAGTGCGGTGGCACCTTCGAGGGGGAGTTCCGCGGCGGCCCGCCGCGTCGCGGCCGATCCCAGGGAGACGACCCCCTCGTTGATCGCCGTCTCGGTCCGTGCGCGTTCGCCGACGTGAATCGCTTTCGTGACGGCGGCCTCGAGCATCGAGCCGATCCCGCCGGCGGCGCGGGCGTCCTCGTAGGCGGTCCGGACCTGACCGATAATCTGGTCCTCGCCGAGAATGACCGACTCGAGGCCGGCCGCGACTCGCAACAGGTGTCGCAGGCTCTCGTCGTGGCCGGTCGTGACGACGGCCTCGTCGTCGATCGCGGCGAAGAATTCCTCGAGTGCGGCCCGGCCGACGGCGTGGTCAGCGCCGACGACGTACGCCTCGACCCGATTGCACGTCGAGAGGACGTACGCCTCCTCGATGTCGGGAACGGTCAGCAGCTCCGTCACGGCGGCCTCCTGACTGTCGGGGCTGGCTGCGGCCAACTGGTCGACGGTCCCGCTCTCGTGGGTCACTCGCGCGGCAGTCACGACGCCGGTCGACATCACGGCCGTTCACCCCCGGTTGACAGTTCCTCGCCGAGCACGTCCTCGATCACTTGCGGACAGTTGGAAGTACCCGTACGTAAAGCTGTCCAAAGGTCCGGAGAATTGACGACGTCCGTGACGATCTCCCGTCGTCGGTCCGCTGAAATATCACGCGTCTTTAACTCCTCGCGCAGTCCCGCACAGACCCGTGCCATCTCGCCGGCCCCGTCGAGCGTCTCCTCGAGTTCCGCTCGGAGATACTTGCTCACCGCGGGCGCGGTTCCGCCCGTCGCGACCGCGACGGTCACCGGCTCCTCGCGGACCGTCGCGGGCACGACGACGCTGCCGACCTCACGCTCCCCCGACCGGTCCGCCCGGTTGACGAGGAGTCCCCGCTCGCGGGCCGCGTCGACGACGGCGTCGTTGATCGCCGCGTCGTCGGTCGCCGCGACGACCAGTGCGGGCACGATTCGCTCGAGCCAGCCCGGAACGTCCTCGGGGGCAGGCGCGGCCCGGATCAGTTCGGCATCGCCGAACTCCCGGTCGGCGAAGGACGGGCTGACGACGAGTACCTGCGCCTCCCGGGCGAACCGCCGGGCCTTCCGGGCACCGACCGGACCGCCGCCGACGACGAGCACCGTCTCGTTCGTGAAATCGTGCAAAAGCGGAATCATTCTGGATGAGATGTGGCGGACATAACGTCCTACTGCTCTCTGGTGTTCGCTTCGGCGCGTTCTGCCATTCGAATCCCGGTCTTCTTCAGTATCTGCGTCGAAAACAGGGACGCCCAGTCGTCGTCGGACACGTCCCAATGCTCGCTCATGACCTCGCGCACCCGTTCGATGCGCCGCTGACTCTCGGCCTCGCTGCGGCCGTGGGTCATCGCGAAGAAGTTGTACGGCCAGACGCCCTCGTGGCGCGGGCGGCGGTAACAGTGGGTAACGAACGGGAGCGCGGCGACTTTCGGGCCGACCTCGGGAACGACCTCGTCGGGTACGTTCCAGACCGTCATCCCGTTTTCCGTGTAGCCCAGCGCGTAGTGGTTCGGTACCACGCCGATCCGTCGGATCTTGCCCTCGCGTTCGAACCGTTTGACCGTCTCGAGGACCCAGTCGACGTCCTGCCCGATCGCATCGGCGATGTCCCCGTACGGCGTCTCGGTCAGCGGGAACCCGTCTTGAATCTCGAGGACGAGGTCCCGTTCGGCGGGCGAGAGCGTAGCGTCGTCGGTCGGTGCGACATCGGGGCCGAGCGCCGAACAGTCGATTCCAGCGGCGGCGTCGTCACCATCGCCGTCGAGCGGGCCGTCGACGTAGAACTTGGCTTCGACGCGGAACTCCCGCTGTTTCGGCAGATTGTACGTTTCCTGTCCCGTCTCGTCTTCGATGTCGGCGAGCACGTCGTCGACGCGGTCCTCGTCGGCGACGCTCACGACGAACCAGACGTTCAGATGGGGATGGTCGCGTTCGTAGTTGTGGGCGACTTCGCGGTGGTCGTTGACCAGATCGACGACCTCGTCGAACCGGTCTCGGGGGGCGTGCATGGCGACCAGCGTCGCCGCGCCGCCGATCTCCTGGGCGTTGACGAGGGCTCCGAACCGCGAGAGAACGCCCCGCTGGTCGAGGTCGCGAATCGTCGCGAGTAGTCCCGCCGCGTCGATGTCGACCCCGTGGTCGCGCATGGCGGCTGCGGCGTCCTCGAACGGCCGTTCCACGACGGGGAACCCACCCTGAAAGGCGTTGACGACCGCCCGCTCGCCGTCCGTGAGGTCGACGTCCGTTGTCATATGCGTCACTCACGGCTGGCGGTGCATAAGCGGATTGGAAGGCGACTCGAGTCGACCGACGGTGCGTCCTCGGACCGACCGCCGGATGCCCTGCGCGGCGTGCGTCTGACAGGCAACGCGTCCGTTCCACTCGGCCTGAAAACACGGGTCCGTTGTGGCCCGGACCCAGTTGTCCGCCCTTACTCCCCTTCGACGCCGGTCACGTCGAAGCCGAGGGCCTCGATGTCGTCGAGGATCGCCTCGTGGTCGGCGCTCGCTTCGTAGTAAATGACGATGTCGAAACTGCCCTCACGCAGCAGTTGCTGGCACTCCCAGACGAACTCCTCGTCCTCGAGCGTCAGGCCTTGGTGCTGGTTCGAGGAGAAGTCCGGGTCGTCGTTGCCCGAGTAGACGTAGCAGTCGCCCGGATCGTAGCCCGAGTGTTCGGCGATGATATCGCCGACGTCGATCGTCGCCTGCATCATTTTGACGTCCTCTTGCCCGTCGTAGTCGGTGTGGACGATCGCCCCGTTGAGGTCGACCTCGCCGGGCTCGAGCAGCGCCTTGGTCCGCTGGTAGAGGTCCTCGTCGAGCGCGTCGGAATTGGTTGTTGGCATTGTTCGAGTCGAACGGGGCCGGACTGATAGCCGTCACGATTCCGTCAGCGCGAGTGACCCGTCGAACGACGGGATTTCACGGAGTACCGACGCGACAGCGATACATCCACCGCTCAGACATAGTGACACCAGGTCACACACAAGACACATAGTCGTCGCTGACTTTTACTCCGGTGATGAAGCGGTGGCTCCGTCGGCGCGTCGACGCGGCATACGAGCGGTTGCTCTCCAGGGAAGTCTCCGGCGCACCGACCCACGTCGCGGTGATCCAGGACGGGAACCGACGGTACGCCCGCAGTCAGGGCGACGACGCTCCCGAGGGCCACCGCGCGGGTGCCGAGACGACCGAGCGCGTCCTCGAGTGGTGTCAGGATATCGGCGTCGAAGAGCTGACGCTGTACACGTTCTCGACGGAGAACTTCGAGCGTCCCGCGGCCGAAAACGAGGCGCTGTTCGATCTCCTCTGTGAGAAACTCCGGGAGTTCGCGGAGGCCGACCGCGTCCACGAGAACGAGGTCTGTATCCGTGCGATCGGCGAGACCGAGATGCTCCCCGATCGGGTCCGAGACGCCGTCGGCTACGCCGAACGACGCACGCGCGATTACGACGCGTTCGTCCTCAACATCGCGCTCGCCTACGGCGGCCGTTCGCGACTGCTCAACGCGACCCGCGGGGTCGCCGAATGCGTCGCGGCGGACGAGCTAGCACCCGACGAAATCGGTGTCGAAGACATCGAACGACGGCTGTACGACCAGCCGGTGCGGGACGTCGACCTCATTATTCGGCCCGGCGGCGAAGAGCGCACGTCGAATTTCCTGCCCTGGCATGCCAACGGCAACGAGGCCGCGGTCTTCTTCTGTACGCCCTACTGGCCGGAGTTCTCGAAGGCCGACTTCCTGCGCGGCATCCGAACGTACGAACACCGAGCGGAATCCTGGCGACGGACGCGTGCGCGCCGCGCACTGGCACTGCTTGGGGCCGTCAGCGAACCCGAACTCGCCGAAGCCCGCTCGATCGTCGATCGGTTCCGCGACTCGCTCCCCTCGAGCGAACGGCCCGACGCGGAGACGCTCGAGGCGGGCGACTCGAACGGCCGGGCCGCCGACTGAGTGTCCCCGGAACGCGACGCCTGCTGTCGACGGCCGTCACCCTCCGAGGACGACCGCCGTCCGGGAGACGACAGCCCGCCGTGTGAACCCGCACGGCTTGCCGTGGTCACGACTGCGAGGCCCGGCGTTCGCGTCGGGCGATAGCCGTTCGCCGTCCGTTTTCACCGGTCGTGTTTAGTTTGTAGCATTCTGCCAGACAGCGAAGGCTTGGAGACATGATTCTACAGTTGTTGATCTGATATTAATGGAACAGTTTGAGAACGAGGAGGTACGTCGTTTTATACCTCTAAAGACACGTTCGATAGCGTTTCGATTTCCCTGTTTTTCATATCGAAATCGGAGCCCATGTCGGCGAAGTACCGTCTGAAGATGCTGTGTGCCATCAACGAGAAACACAGCATCTTCGATGTCATGTTTCTCGGTTAGTTCTCGTAAAACGAGCTCAGTCAATGCGATCGTAGCCGTGGAGAACAGCCGTATATGAAGATGTTTGTTCGTTTTACGATCGACTGCAGCGTACACCAATACTGCTGATCATCGATTCGAATCACGGTTTCGTCGATCGCAACGTGATTTGGATTCGTATCAGTTGCTGGCTGTAGATCAGCTTTCTGTATCCAATCATGGACAGCCTTTCGTGATCTCTTGACACCGGACCTCTCGAGTTCTCGAATGGTATTCGAAAGCGATAATATGGCAAGATGGGCACTGTCTAGTTCTGCACCACCTCAGCGGTCTCTCTGAGCAGGTTGGCGAACTGCATGGACACTTTCTCGCCACCACCTGCTCGTTCGTCAAACTCTCATCTAGACAGTGCCGTAACCTTTTATTTAAATATTATGCAGCATATGCGAATATACCAATAGCTATCCAGAGTGGACCAACAAAGTAACGATTCCGTTTGATCGCCCAGTCGGACGGTTGTGGGTCTGCAGCTGTCCTAATTCGAATCCTTTCCATAAATTCTGGGGATATAATAAATAGCGTTCCAATACCAATAGACCCAATACTCAGTACAAATCTGGCAGTTCCAGTCATAAATTCTGTTTATTATTTAATAAGACACTTATTACTTAAATATGAGGATTGGTTAGTACGGCGGTGTTCAGATAAGAATGAAGAGCGAGGCGGATCGATTTTTGAGTGGTCTATGATCGGAACCGCCCGCCTCAACAGAGGTAGCGACTGCTTCGAGTTAGATTTTCTGGAGCGAGAGGCGACACCCAAGCCCGCGATGAAGCTCGGTATCCGACTCCGCCTGTCTGGACTATCACTTTCGGATACAATATCCATTCTCGAGAGGTTGAGTGTCGAACGCTGTCGATCGACCGTTCACAACTGGGTGCAGAGGGCAGATTGACAGCCGCTTGATGGCGCAAATCCGGATCACGTCACGGTTGACGAGACCGTGATCCAACTGAATGACGACCGATTCTGGCTGTACGCCGCCGTCGATCCCGCAACAAACCGCTTGCTGCACGTCAAGCTCTCACCGACGACAAATCAAGCGATTACCGAGATGTTCCTCGCAGAACTCCGCGACAAACAGCTCGTCGATTCTGCATCGTGGCTGCAAGCGGTACTCCATCAACATAGTCTTGATTACAGATACGAAAAACACGGTAATCGGAACAGTGTCGAACGTGTCTTTCGAGAACTAAAACGCCGAACTAACTCGTTCTCAAACTGTTTCAGTCATGCCGAAGCAGACACCGTCGAAAATTGGCTCCAAGCGTTCGCCTTCGCATGGAATCAGCTTATCTGTACACTACCTTCTCACCCACCCAAAGACCTTTATTTATAATTATGTCACCCATACGTACGATGTCGGTACCGAACAGCGCTCCTGTCGTCGACGTCGAGCGGTTCGTGCGTCTCACGGATGTCCCCCTCGACGACGCGTACGCGCTCCTCGCGAACCCCCGAACGCGTCTCACGCTCCACGTCCTCTCGACGTGTGAATCGTCGCTCTCGCTCGCGGGACTGACCGAGGCCGTCGCCACGCGAGACGACGCCGACGAACACGCCGTCCGGGCCGCACTGAGCCACGTCGTCCTTCCGAAACTCGAGGCACACGACGTCCTCGAGTACGACCGCGATGTCGGCAGGGTCCGGTTAGACCGGCCGGTCGTCGCCGCCGACGACCCGGTGGCGGCGCTCGTCGATGCCCCCGACTCGACGGGCTCGAGTCCCTCGCCGCCGCGCGACTCGGCGGGTTAACGACCGAAGCGCCGCGACCGATTGCAGTACTCGCGGACCGCCCGCAGGAAGTCCCGCTTGCGGAAGTCCCGCCAGTTGACGTCCGTGAAGTACAGTTCGGAGTAGACCGACTGCCAGATCATGAAATCCGAGAGCCGCTCCGCCCCGGTCTTGATCACCAGGTCCGGTTCCGACGGGAAGACGAGGTGGTCCTCGACGTGTTCGTCGTCGATCTCGTCGGGATCGAGATCGCCCGCGTCGACGCGCTCCGCGAGGGTCCGGACCGCACTGGTGAACTCGTGTTTCCCGCCGAGACCGATCCCGATCCGGATCGGCGCGTCGGCCCGTGCCCTGTCCTCCGGACCCCGCACTGCGACCGGGCGCGGCGCATCGATCGTCTCGAGTTCGCGTTGTAAGGCCGGCACCGCCGCCGCGTCGAGGACGCTCACGTAGACCGTTATCTGCGAGGCGTACTCGACGGCCCACTCGAAGAAGTCGGTCAGCGTGTCGTACGCGCCCCGCTCTAACAGGTCGCGTTCGGTGATCACGAGCGCGACGTGATCGGGCGGCTCGGCCTCGTGGCGTCGGATGCGAAGCGCCAGATACCGTTCGTACAGTCCCACGGTCGCGACTTTCACGGCCGATGGCATACGGGTTACGGGTCACGCTCGCCCCACTCTGTCTGAGAAGCGAAATTACGTTGCTGGCGGCTGAGGCCAGTGAAAACCGTCCCGAGGCGGGTTCACGAACCTTCAAGTGAACGCCACAGAAAGGGACCGGTATCGTGACAGCACCCGTCCGGCGAGCCGGCGTGTTCGCAGTCCTCTGTACGCTCTCGCTCGTCGTTCCGCTCGTCGGTCCGCGAGTCGGGGCTGCCGTCGCCGGCAGCGTCCTGCTGGGTGCCTACGTCGTCACCGACGGGCCGCTCTTCGATCTGCTCGCCTATCCGGGTGATTACGAGGACGCACGTCTCTACGGCCTCATCACCTTCGTCCTCGCCGGCGTTGCACTCGGACTCATGGCGACCGCGGCGTCGATGCCACAGACGGTCTTCGTCGGCACGCTCCTGCTCGTCGGCTACGGCAACCTCGGCGAGCAACTCGTCAGGCTGCGCACTGACGATGCGGTCGTCCGCGTCACCGGGTTCTGTCTGACGGGGATCGCGGCTGCCGTCGCCGGTCAGGCGGCGACCCACGCCCTCACCGACACCGCTGCCCCGTCTGCGACCCCGATACTGGTCTTCCTGGCCGCCAGCGGTGCCCTTCTCGCGGCTCTCCTCCGCGACGTGTTGCTGCGCTCGGACGATCCCATCGTCGTCCTCGCCGTCGGCCTCCTGCTCTGGCTGCTCGCCGAACTCGGTCCGGCCGTCGCGACCGGGGAAATCGCCATCGCACTCGCCGTTACGATCGCGTTCGGATACGCGTCCTACGCTCTCGAGACGGCCTCGATCGCGGGGATGCTCACGGGCGTGTTGCTGGGACTGGTGACGATCGTCCTCGGCGGCTACAGCTGGTTCGCCGTCCTCATCTCCTTTTTCGCCATCGGCGGGCTGTCGACGAAGTTTCGGTACGACCGCAAACGGACCCTCGGCGTCGCCGAGGACAACAACGGTGCACGCGGCAGCGGGAACGTCCTCGGCAACGCCGCCGTCGCGCTCGTCGCGGTGCTCGGCTACGCCGCCAGCGACGCCGAATTTCTCCCCCACGAGCCCGAACTGTTCCTCTTCGCCTTCGCCGGCTCCATCGCGACCGCGATGAGCGACACCCTCTCGAGCGAGATCGGCAGCGTCTTCGAGCGCCCGCGGCTGATCACGACCCTCGAGCCGGTCGATCCCGGCACCGACGGCGGCGTCACCTGGCAGGGAGAACTCGCCGGTATCGTCGGCGCGGCCGTCGTCGCGGGCCTCACCTACGGGCTCTTCCCCGCGGTCGAACCCGTCGGCGCAGCCGTCATCGTCGCCGCCGGTATCGTCGGGATGACCGTCGACAGTCTGCTCGGCGCGACGCTCGAGGGGTCCGTGCTGGGCAATCAGGGGGTCAACTTCCTGGCGACGCTGTCGGGGGCGCTCGTCTGTGCGTTGCTGGTCCTGTCGTTGTCGGTCCTCGGCTAACCGGTCGCCCGTCGTGCGGAGCGCCGCCGCGTTCGATTCGAGTCCGCGGGCACGCCAGTCGTGCAATCGTCGTCCGCAACGCCGCCGCTACCGGTGACTCGAGACTGGCCGACTGGCCGCCGTGGACCGATCCGCAGCTGGTCGCGGACGACTGTCAGTCGTCCGCGTCGGAGACGAACCGTCCCGATCGGCCGTCGTCGGCCGCTCGATCGGAGTGTTCGCCGCGCGCGTCGGGTCCGCTCGTCTCGTAGTGATACTCGAGTTCCGATCCGGGCGTTCTGGCCGTCGTCGTCGCCCAGACCATCATGAAAATGGTGCCGCCGAGCAGTGCGAGGGCGGCCGCCGGTGGCGGCGTCATTGCGAGTGGGTCACCGCCGTCGATATATGAACGGCACGAATCGACACCGCTCGAGAGCCACGCGTCGGTCAGTCCCGCTCCGGTGGCCGTTCCGCGATATCGTCGACTGCGTGGATACGGACGCCGGTCGGGCGTTTAGTGAACTGCCCGAGCGAGCGCGCGACGATCCGCTCGACGCCACGGTCGGCCGCCAGATCCAGCAGCCGCTGGCTGAGAATCCCGTCGAGTACGACCGTCGTCGGCACCGTCTCGAGTTCCTGAATGGCGCTGTCGGCGTCGCCCGCGTCGACATCGTCGATCGTCTCGCCGTCGGCATCGAGGAAGCGAACGCGGTCGGTTTCCGCGCGGATGACGGCGGTCGCGTGGTCGTAGACTGTTTCGGGGCCACTCGTTTTTTCGGGGCCGTTCGTTTCGTTGGTCGGCGAACCGGCCGCCGCCGCGGCATCGGGTTCTCCGCCGACCGATCCGCGCTCGCCGTCGTCGGCTCGTGCCGGGGACTGGGACCCGTTCGCCGTCGGCTCCGCGTCCGCCCGTTCGGTCTTCGCCCTCGCTGCCGGTCCCGCCTCCGACTCCGTCCTCGCCCCGGTAGCGCTCGAGTCGTCGGACCCGTTCGGGGCCGCGTCGACGCGCTGTGGCGACGCGGTCGCGGAGTCGGACGGCTGGGGTGCGGGCGACGTACTCCCGTCGGTTGCGGCGACGGCTTCCCGCGGTTCGTTCAGTTCCGAGACGGTCTCGTACGGGACCTTGTTCCGCAGCGCGGCGAACAGTTCGTGGTGGTC
Organism: Natrinema altunense; assembly: GCF_000731985.1. Classification (GTDB taxonomy): domain Archaea; phylum Halobacteriota; class Halobacteria; order Halobacteriales; family Natrialbaceae; genus Natrinema; species Natrinema altunense. The sequence goes on along the minus strand of NZ_JNCS01000001.1, from coordinate 365,693 downwards.
GAGGTCCTCGACGGAGTTGTCGGCGGGAGCGAAGGCGACGTAATCGATGTCGCCGACCTGGGCGAGTTCCTCGAGGATCAGATCGCCGCCGCGGTCGCCGTCGAGGAAGGCGGTGACGGTCCGGTGGCGGGTGAGTTCGGCCACCGCGTCGGGAACGTTCGTCCCTTCGACGGCGATCGCGTTCTTGATGCCGTACTTGAGCATGGTGAGCACGTCGGCACGGCCCTCGACGACGATGATGGCGTCGCTGTCCGTGACGCGTGGGCCGGCTGGCAGCCCCTCGTACTCGGTGATGTCCTCGACGCGGACGTGCTGGCGGACCTCCGCGAGGATCTCTTCGGAGGACATGATCGTGTCGTCGAACCCCGTCCGGAGCAGTTCCTTCGCGCGGTCGACGACCTCCTTTCGCTTTGCCGCCCGGACGTCTTCGATTTCGCGTACCTCGAGCTCGGCGCGACAGGGGCCGACCCGCGAGATCGTCTCGAGGGAGGCGGCGAGGGTGGCGGTTTCGACTTTGTCGAGGCTGGTGGCGATCGTTACCTGTCCGTGGGACTGCCCCGCGGTGCTCGCGATTTCGACGTCGATACGGCCGACTTTCCCGGACTGGCGGAGGTCGCGCAGATCGAGGTCGTCGCCGAGCAGGCCTTCGGTCTGCCCGAAGATCGCGCCGACGACGTCGCTGCGCTCGACGACCCCGTCAGCCGTGACGTCCGCGTGAATGAGGTATTTCGAAGTGTCTTCCATTGGAGATCTGTCCCCGTGAGGGGTACGATGACGCGGAACCCGCGTCGGTGACCGTTTATATAGGATTTCGTTCGTGAGAGGCAAATAGCTGTTGACCTCCGGAGACGGCGGTGCACCGCGCGCTCCATCGATCGTCGGCTCGGGAGCCAGCCGACTGCCGTGTCCCGTCGAACCGTGGCCTGTAAACGGCGGCGAAAGAGACGTCGCACCTGCATAGGGGGCGGATCGCACATCACCCCTCAATACGCCGGTCGATACCAGTACCAGTAGATCGTAATCGCGAGGAGAACGACCAGTCCGCCGAGGAAAAAGAGCAGCCCCGGCGGAACGGTTCCGAACACCGTCTCGATCGCCTCCGCCCCGCCGTCGGTGACGTTCTGGAGCGTCTCGTTGTCGGGATCGAGCCCCGAGTCCGTTCCCCCCGAATCATTGGCTGGGTCCACCGCGCCCGAATCCTCGACCGAGTCCACCGCGCCCGACTCATCGGCCCCGTCCATCGCCGCCGAATCGTCCGCCGACTCCGTCGTTGCCGAATCCCCATCGGTGGTGCTGTCGGTAGCGGCGTCGTTCGTCGATTCGGCGTCCGCAGTATCGATATCGTCACTCTCGCGCTGTTCGACCGACCCGTCGCTCGAGTCGGCGTCCCCTGCGTCGTCGGTGCCCTGAATCGTTCCGTTGTCGCGTCCGCTGTCCGATCCCGCCGGCTGTGCGCCGCCGTTCGCGGTCGGGCCCGTTTCGGCCGGCGCGAGCCACCGCGTCATCGCGTACTGGATGAACAGACTGCCACCGGCCAGCGCGCCGATCCCGCCGACCAACCGGGAGAGCGCCTCCTTCAACCGGGATGCTCGCGACTCGTCGCTCGTCACGATCAGCGGCCCGTCGGTCGTCGCGTAGACGCTCATCTCGTTGCCGCGCGAGGAGTACCAGGTGTCGACGACCTCGACGAGTCCGGCGTCCTCGAGTTTCTCCAAGTGGTAGCGAACGTTCTGGATCGACGAGTCGATCGCGTCGGCGATGTCGCTGGGCGTGCCGGGTTCGTCATCGAGTCGTGAGTAGATCTCCCGGGCCGTCGTCGAGGAGAGCGCGCCGAAGACCGCGTCGGCGTCCTCACCCTCGAGGTCGACGACGCGGGGCTGGCCCTCTTCGGTGGCCGTGTCGGAGCGAAGGGGGAAGAGACGGGCCATATGGGGTTCGGTTCGTATTCGATGTCAAACACATATACCCTTTTTCCTCGGTGAAAGAGCGATTTCAGTTAGCGGAAACCGCACGATGGCAACGCCGCTCCGCATCGATGAATAAATCTCTTCGATATCGGTGTTCGAACAGTAAGAATTACCCATGTCGGAGCCAAGGTTCGGACATGCGCCGCACCGAAGCGGGGGGCTGGATCGTCGTCGGACTCGTCCTGGCCGGACTCGCGATTCCGTGGTTCCTGTGGGGGTCGGCCACCGTCGTCGCCGGGCTCCCGGTCTGGCTCTGGTGGCACGTCGGCTGGATGGGGTTCGCGTCGCTCGTCTTCTGGCTGTTCACACGGCGTGCCTGGGGTATCGGTATCGAGCCTGCGGGGAGCGACGGCGATTCGAGCGGCAGTCGCGAGGTCGGGCCCGGAGAGGCGGGACCCGGAGGTGATGCGCCGTGAGCGCGGTCACGCTCCAACTCTCGATCATCGTCGGCTATCTCCTACTCGCCCTCGCGGTCGGGCTGGTCGCCTACCGACTAACCGACCGCACGGCCGAGGACTTCTATCTCGCCGGTCGAACGCTCGGCACGGTGGTCCTGCTGTTTACCACCTTCGCGACGCTGTTGTCGGCGTTTACGTTCTTCGCCGGGCCGACCATCGCCTACGCGCAGGGTCCCGAGTGGATCCTCGTCATGGGGCTGATGGACGGCATCATCTTCGCCGTCCTCTGGTACGTCATCGGCTACAAGCAGTGGCTCCTGGGCCGACAGTACGGCTACGTAACCCTCGGGGAGATGCTGGGTGACCGCTTCGGCTCCCGGTGGGTCCGCGGGCTCGTGGCAGGCGTCAGCCTGCTCTGGCTCTTCCCCTACGTCATGCTCCAGCAGGTCGGAGCCGGCACCGCGCTCGAGGCTCTGACCGAGGGTGCCGTTCCCTATGCCGCCGGAGCGGGGCTGATCACCGCGTTCATGATCCTCTACGTCGTCATCGCCGGAATGCGCGGGATCGCCTGGACGGACACGTTACAGGGCGCGTTCATGCTCGTCACGACCTGGGTGGCCGTGCTGTGGGTACTCGCGGCCGTCGGCGGGCCCGGCGCTGCGACCGACGCCCTGGCGTCGAACCCCGATACCGGCGGCTTCCTCTCGCTGGGAGGCGACTACTACACGGTCCAGTGGATGCTCTCGACGGCGATCACGATCGGGTTCGGCGTCGCGATGTTCCCGCAGGTCAACCAACGCTTCTTCGCTGCGGGTTCGAAAACCGTCCTCAAGCGGTCGTTCGCCCTCTGGCCGATCCTCTGTGTCCTCCTCTTCGTGCCCTCGTTCATGCTTGGCGCGTGGGCCGCCGGCCTCGAGGTCGCGGTTCCCGAGGGCGCGAACGTCCTGCCGCTGGTCCTCGCGGAGTACACGCCGACGTGGTTCGCCGCGCTCGTCATCGCCGGCGCGATGGCCGCGATGATGTCGTCCTCGGATTCGATGTTGCTGTCCGGGTCGTCGTACTTCACGCGGGACCTCTTTCGCCCGATCCTCGGGTTCCTGGGGGTGGTCGTCTCCGACCGCCTGGAGGATCTGATCGCCCGCGTGGGTGTCGTCCTCTTCGCCACCGTTGCGTTCGTCGTCAGTCTGTTCCAGCCCGCGACGCTGTTCGAAATCGGCAACGCGGCCTTCAGCGGCTTCGCCCAGCTCGCGTTGCCGGTCCTGCTCGCGCTCTACTGGCGCCGGATTACGCGGGCGGGGATCACTGCCGGTATCCTCGTCAGTCAGACGTTCTACGTTTCGAGTCTCTTCCTTGCCGTCGTTCCGAGTTCCTACGCCGGCTGGTCCGCCGGTCTCGTCGGGATGGGTCTCGGTCTCGTCGTCACCGTCGCCGTCTCGCTGGCGACCTCGCCGGCCGCCGCCGAACGGCGTGCGATCTACTTCGACCGGTTCGGTGCCGATTGACGGCGTTCGAATCGCCACGCTGAACGGCCCCGGTCGCATACGCGCTGACGAATGCCTATCGACCTGCCGCCCGCGGTCGCCGACGACTGGCGTCGGCTCGGGAGCCGAACCGACGAACGCAGCCTCTCGCTGGCGACGGTCACCGCCGAGACGGCCGTCTTCGAGCACCAGCCGACCGCCGATGCGCTCGAGCAACTCCGCGGGGGCCGCGACATTCCGGTGCGGTCGCTGTTCACCGTCGCGCTCGATATCAGTCCCTCCCTGTCGACGATCGGACTGTCAGCGGCCGACGCGCTCGACGTGGCGGCCCCGAAAGCGCGCGAGCAGTTCGTCGACACGGTCGCGGACGACGGCATTGCGATCGGCGCGGAACGCGCGACCGAATACATCGACCGGCCCGACGGAGCCGTCGGCCACCTCTCCGTCCTCGACGTCGCGTATCCGATCGACGCGGCGGTCGACGGCGTGACCGTCGATGACGGGACCGCAACGATCGATGCCGAAGCCCACGTCGCCGTCTGGCCGACCGCCGACACGTACATGCTGGCCGGCGGGCTCCTCCCGCTCGAGGGGCCCGCCGACGCGGCACTGCTGGCGGCCGCCCTCGACGTCGATCCGGCCCGCGACCGCGAGACGATCGTCGATCTGTTCCGGGGGCTGGAACTTGAGGACGCGGCCGACGGCTGAGTCGACCGCCGTCGAAATCGTTAATTGATCGACTATCGATTTCCAACTATGGCACACTATAATGGTCGCAGCTATTCGGAGCTGACGAAAGGGGGGTTCTTCCTCGGTCTCGCCCTCTTCGTCGTCGGCGCGGGCAGCGAACTGGTCGGACACGCGGTTTTCGGATCGCTTCCCCAGTGGGAGAACACCCTGTTGTTCGCACTGACGCTGCTCGGCTTCGCCATCGGGTTCGCGTCGCCGTTCGTGTTCGGGATCGTCATGCCGCTGCTCGAATAGTGTGATCGAGTTCGCCTAACGTCGCCTCGAGACGATTCCCCGATCGCTTTTAGCGCTTTCATCTGCAGTAGTACTCTGTTCCCGGCGTCGAGACGGTCCGGGTCGCGTTTCGATACCGGTACTGAAACTGGTGTTTTTTATAAACACCCACCCACGTACCACGTATGCAAACCCACATCGTCCCGGTCGGCTTCGATTACGACCGGCTGATCGCGCCGCTGGTCCGCGATCAGATCGACGTCGACAGCGTCATCCTCCTCGAGGGGGCCGTCGGGAGCGAGGCCAACGTCGAGTACTCGCGGCACCTCTCGAAGAAACTCGAGACGGATTTCAAGAACCTGCTCGGGGCCGAGACCGAGCGGTTCGTCTTGGAAGACGTCTACGACTACGACGACGCCTTCGAGCAGGCCTACGAACTCATCACCGCGGAACTCGACTCGAGCAACGAGGTCTGGGTCAACGTCGCCGCGATGCCCCGGACCGTGAGTTTCGCCTTCGCTAACGCCGCCCACTCGTTGATGGTCGAACGCCAGGAGGACCGCGAGGGCATCCACACCTACTACACCGCCCCGGAGAAGTACTTGGAGACCGAACTCGCAGAGGAGTTGCGCGAGCAGATCGCCCTGCTCGAGGACCTCCGCGGGGACGGGGACGACGCGGAAATCGCGGCCGACCGGGTCGGGACTCGCCTCGAGAGCGCCCGCGACCTGTTAGCCGAGTTCGACGAGCGCGGGACGACCATCGGCGCGAAGGAGATCGACGGCAAACACATCGTCGAGTTGCCGGTCGCCTCCTTCTCGAACGTCAAACCCTTCGAGGAACTCATTCTCTACAAACTCGGCGAAGACGGCGAGTTCGACTCCGTCTCGGAACTCGCGGAGTCGCTGGCCCGCGAGCTAAACGAGGAGTACACCGACAGCTTCCGGTCGAAGGTCATCTACAACGTCGACCGGCTGGGACCTGGCGGCAAGGGCTACATCGAGCGCGAGGAACAGGGCAAGTCCTATCGGACCCGACTCTCGCGGATCGGCGAACTGTGGGTGCGCGCCCACTCGGACGACGGGACCGGCGACTAGTCGATGCGGCGTGGCGGCGACGACGCCGATCAGCACTACGACGAGGGCGACGGTACGTCGGCCGTCTGAGACGGTCCCCTCCACGTCTCGGGCGATACGACGAAACACCTAACACCGGTCGCCGGGCAAGCAGTACGTATGTCTCAGTGCGTCGCGGCGGTTCGGCCGTTCGACGGCCCGCGAGACGCCGCTTTCGTAGGGGCCCCGTAGCCCCTCATTCCCCACCCCGTTTCGACGGATGTATTGTCGCCGACCAGTATTCACCGAGCAACGACCCCTCTATGGACGACAGTCAACTGCACAGCCGGACGACGTACCGACGACGCCCGCGACGGGCGGTGAGAGCATGAGCATGGACTCACGGGAGCAAGCGGGCGACCAACCCACCCTCGAGGGCGGCTACGATCCCGAAGCGGTCGAGTCGCGCTGGCAGCGGCGCTGGATCGACGCGGACGTCTACGCCTACGACGGCGACGAGAAACGGGACCCAAACACCGTCTACTCGATCGACACGCCGCCGCCGACGGTGTCGGGCAGCCTGCACATGGGCCACCTCTACGGCTCGACCCTGCAGGACTTCGCCGCGCGATTCCAGCGGATGCACGACGGCGACGTGCTCTTTCCGTTCGGCTACGACGACAACGGGATTGCCAGCGAGCGCTTGACCGAGTCCGAACTCGACATCCGCCACCAGGACTACGAACGCCGCGAGTTCCAGGAACGCTGCCGCGAGGTCTGTGCGGAATACGAGGCCGAGTTTACCGAGAAGATGCAGAACCTCGGGACCTCGATCGACTGGAACAACACCTACAAAACGATCGAACCGCGGGTTCAGCGGGTTTCGCAGCTTTCCTTCCTCGACCTCTACGAGAAGGGCCGCGAATATCGGAAGAAGGCCCCGGCGATCTGGTGTCCCGACTGCGAGACGGCTATCTCGCAGGTCGAGATGGAGGACGACGAGCGGGGCTCGCATTTCAACGACATCGCGTTCGAATTGGTCGGCGACGACGCACCCCGCGACGAGTTCGTCATCTCGACGACGCGACCCGAACTCATCCCCGCCTGCGTCTCCGTCTTCGTCCACCCCGACGACGAGGAGAACCAGGACCTCGTCGGCGAAACCGCTCGTATTCCGCTGTTCGGCCACGAGGTGCCGATCATCGCCGACGAGCGCGTCGACATGGAGAAGGGCAGCGGCGTCGTGATGTGTTGTACCTTCGGCGACCAGAACGACATCGAGTGGTACCAGGCCCACGACCTGCCGCTGCGCGTGGCCATCGACGAATCCGCGACGATGACCGACCTCGCCGGCGACTACGAGGGCATGTCCACCGAGGAAGCCCGCGAGGCCATCGTCGAGGACTTGGAAGATGAGGGGTCCCTGCGCGACCGCTGGGAGATCACCCACGCCGTCCAGGTCCACGAACGGTGTGACACCGCCGTCGAGTACCGCGTCTCCAAGCAGTGGTACGTCGAAATCTTAGATCACAAGGCGGAGTACCTCGAGGCCGGTCGGGAGATGGACTGGTACCCCGAGAAGATGTACAGCCGCTACGAACACTGGATCGAGGGCCTCGAGTGGGACTGGTTGATCTCGCGCCAGCGCGACTCGGGCATTCCGTTCCCGGTCTGGTACTGCGGTGACTGCGACGAGCCGATCATGGCCGAGCGGGAGGCGTTGCCGGTCGATCCCCTGAGCGACGACCCGCCGGTGGATCGCTGTCCCGAATGCGGCCACGACGCGTTCGAGGCCGAGGAGGACGTCTTCGACACGTGGGCGACCTCCTCGCTGACGCCGCTGATCAACGCGGGCTGGGACTGGGACACCGACGCCGAGGAGTTCCGGATGGACAACCCCGAACTCTACCCGTTCGATCTCCGCCCGCAGGGTCACGACATCATCTCGTTCTGGCTGTTCCACACCATCGTCAAGTGCTACGAACACACCGGCGAGGTACCCTTCGACGCGACGATGATCAACGGCCACGTGTTAGACGAGAACCGCGAGAAGATGTCCAAATCGCGGGGCAACGTCGTCGAACCCGACGAGGTGCTCGCGGACTACCCCGTCGACGCCGTCCGCTTCTGGGCCGCCAGCGCCGCCGTCGGCGACGACTTCCCGTATCAAGAGAAGGACCTCACGGCCGGCGAGAAACTGCTGCGCAAGCTCTGGAACGCCTCGAAGCTCGTCGACACGCTCGCGCCCCGGGACCCGGCGGAACCCGCCGCCCTCGAGGCGATCGATCGCTGGCTCCTCGCGGAGCTGGACGACGCCATCGACGACCTCACCGCACACCTCGCGGACTACGAGTTCGCGAAGGCCCGCGACCGGCTGCGGACTTTCTTCTGGAACACCTTCTGTGACGACTACCTCGAGATCGCCAAGACGCGCGAGGACAACCCGTCGACGCAGTACGCGCTGCGGACGGCCCACCGGACCTTCCTCGAACTGTGGGCGCCGTTCCTGCCGCACGTGACCGAGGAGATCTGGCAGGCGGTGTACGAAGACGAGACCGCGGCCCTCGAGGACAGCAGCATTCACGTCCGGGACTGGCCCGCCCCGCAGGGCCACGAGGCCGATCTCGAGGCCGGCGAGACCGCCATGGAGGTCATCTCCGCGCTGCGTCGCTACAAGAGCGAGAACCAGCTCCCGTTGAACGCCGACCTCGAGTCGGTATCGGTCTACGGCCCGGTCGACGGCTTCGAGGACGCGATCCGGAACGTGATGCACGTGCGGGATCTCACGCTCCTCGAGGACGAGCCCGATATTTCGACCGAGGTCGCCGAAATCGATCTCGATTACTCGACGCTCGGGCCGACGTTCGGCTCGAAGGTCGGCGAGATCGACGCCGGCATCGAGAGCGGCGAGTACGAGATCGATGCTGACGATGGCGTGTTGCGCGTCGCCGGTGAAGAACTCGAGGCCGACCTCTTCGAGGTCGAGTACGAGCGCACCTACTCGGGCGACGGCGAGATGCTCGAGACCGAGTCCGCGGTCGTCATCCTCGAGTAGCTGCCGTCCGACCGATCCGGCTCGTCGCGTTCGCCCCGGATCCGTCAGTCTCGTTGACGGTCTCGAAATCTACTGGAAAACGACGAGGGGTATCTGAACGGCTATACGGACTACACCTAATCGTGACTCGTACTCTGCTGAGTCGACGAGAGCCGAGGCGTCGTTTGCCGCCGCGTAAGCCGAGTACAGAACCCCATGACGACCAAACCCGTGGACGCCACTCCCACAGAAACAGAACTGTCGCTTCCCTCGAACTTGATCTTCGAACTCCTGCTCGATGATCAGCGGCGGTATGCGTTGTACTACCTCTCGCGGAACGTCGAGGCCGTCAGCCTCGAGGTTCTCATTGATCGGATCGCCGATCGGGAGGGAGTCGACAACGACGGGATCGACTGCATCGCCATCGAATTCCACCACAACCATCTGCGGAAGCTGATCGACTCGGATGTCCTGCAGTACGATTCGGACGCCGAGACGGTCGAGCGCCGAACCGCAGCCCGCTCGTTGGATCCGTACCTCGAACTCGCGTACGCCGACGAACCGTAGGCGGGGGTCATCGCGCTCGAGTCGGATTACGACCGACTCCGAGCCCCCTCACATTTCTTGACCCGGATCGCGAGCGCGAGAAACAGCGCCAGCAGGACGAACGTGACCTCGCCCGCGGCGATCACGCCCAGCGCGTCGGCCTCGAGGAACATGGCCGCGTCGCGTTCGACGGGGATGATCGTGTGGTGGGGGTCGCCGACGACGGGGACGAAGTAGTCGACGATGAGATTGCTCCAGTACCAGACGGCGGCGACGGCGACGGCCCACACCGGAAAGCCGCTGATCCGGTGGAGGACCAGCGCCTGGACGACCATCGCGAGGTGGCTCCAGAAGAGGAAGTGGTACATCAGCGGGTGGAGGTACGCGTAGGAGTCCGCAAACGCGAGCAGCGTGTACGGCGTCCACAGGCCCAACACGACGTTGCCGAAGAACGCGAGCGCGGTCAGCCACGGCTGCTCGCGGCCGAGTTTCCACGCGGCGATCGCGAGCGCGATACACAGCGTCGCGAGCGGGCTGTCGGGGACCCAGGGCCAAAGTGCGGCCGTCGTCTCGGTAAACTGTCCGGAGTAGTACCAGAACCCGAAGGCCGTCCCCGCGAGGTTGATCGCCACGACGAGCCACGCGAACCGCAGCCCCAGATCCTCGAGCGTCGTCGGAACCGGTGCGAGAGACGGTGGGAGCGCCTCGTCGTCGGCACGATCGTGATCCGCCAGCCGAGTCGACGCGGTCATCGTCCGGCGCGACGGCCGGAACCCGCAAAACAGTAGCGGTTATCGCGCCGTCCGCGACCCGTACTACTACGACCACGTCCGCAGTACTGTCGGCCATGACGACGGCCGACGAACGACCACGTTCGCAACTCTCGACCGGTCACGAGGTGTCCCTCCCGCTCGAGTTGTCGTTCGCGATGGGCGGCGCGACCGTCCCCGCGCGCCGCGGCCGGCTCGAGGCGGCGCTCCCGGACGGACTCTCCGCGCTCGCGCTCGCGCCCGGCGTCGGCTGTGTCACCCTCGTCGGAATCCAGTACCACCGGGTCGGCGACGATCGAGACGGGACGGGACTCGAGCCCTACGACGAGTTCGCGGTCATCGTTCCGGCGGTCCGCGGGGGTCGAACGACCCGCCCGCTCGCACAGCTTGCGGGCAGCGACCTCGGCGGCTACGTCCACTGGCTCCCGGTGACGACTGCGCCTTCGGTCGCGCTCGGGCGCGAGATCTGGGGATACCCCAAGGAACTGGCCGCCATCACGGTGACTGACGGCCCGGACGGGATCCGCACCGTCGTCGACGGCGGCCGCTATGGGGACGCCCCCATCCGGCTCGAGGTCGTTCGTCCCCGGCTCGAGCCGCGAGCGCGCGACTGGACGCTGACCAGTTACACCACGAAAGACGGGACTCTCGTGCGGACGACGGCCCGGATTCGGGGCGACGTAGCGATCGGGTCGGGCCTCGGGACGCGGCTCTCGATTCCGTCGGCACTGGCCCGCGAGCTCGGGCTGTGGCGACGGCCGCTCGCACGGCTGTACGGCTCGGACGTCCGCGCCCGTCTGTTCGAGGGCGAACGGCTGGTCGAGTGAGCGGCCGGTTCGATGCCGTTTCCGTGGACCCGCGGAACCGGTTGGCTCCGGCGGCCGAATCGGTCCCAAAGAAACGCGTAAGTGGCGGGGCTCCTAACCGGTCAGTATGGCCGAAAACACCGATCTCGAGGAACTGCGGCGCGGGACTGATCTCGTCAAGCGCGGCTTCGCGCGGATGCAGAAAGGCGGCGTCATCATGGATGTCGTCGACCCCGAACAGGCCCGTATCGCCGAGGAAGCCGGCGCGGTCGCGGTGATGGCGCTCGAAGCCGTGCCCGCCGATATCCGCAAGCGCGGCGGCGTCGCTCGGATGGCCGATCCCGCCGACGTCGCCGAGATCGTCGAGTCGGTTTCGATCCCGGTCATGGGCAAGTCCCGTATCGGGCACACGAAGGAGGCCCAGATCCTCGAAGCCGTCGGCGTGGACATGATCGACGAGAGCGAGGTGCTCACGCCCGCCGACGACGCCTACCACATCGACAAGCGCGAGTTCACCGCACCGTTCGTCTGCGGCGCGCGGAACCTCGGCGAAGCCCTCCGGCGCATCGACGAGGGCGCGGCGATGATCCGGACGAAAGGCGAGGCCGGCACCGGCGACGTGAATCAGGCCGTCCACCACCAGCGCACGATCAAGGGCGCGATCCGGAAACTCGAGGGCATGAGCCACGAGGAACGGGAGGCCTTCGCTCGCGAGATCGAAGCGCCCGCGGAGCTGGTCCACGAGACCGCCGAGATGGGGCGACTCCCGGTCGTCAACTTCGCCGCGGGCGGCATCGCGACGCCGGCCGACGCCGCGCTCATGATGCACCACGAGTGCGACGGCATCTTCGTCGGCAGCGGCATCTTCGGCGCGGAGAACCCGCCCGAGATGGCCGAGGCGATCGTCGAGGCGACGAACAACTGGGACGACCCCGAGACGCTCGCGGAGATCTCGAAGAACCTCGGCAAGAGCATGAAAGGCGACGCCAATGTCGACCTCCCCGAGGAGGAGAAGCTGCAGGGTCGGGGCGTCTAACTGACGACGACGCCGTCGCCGCATGCTGACGCTCCGGAACGACGACTGATCGGCAAGCACGTCCGTTTTCTCCGTATACGATGTACCCTCTCTATCTTTAAACAGCGAGAGAATCCCGGCCTTTAGGCCGGGCGTGAATCGCGTCACTTGATTCCGCAGCCGCCGTTAATCGGCGGAACTGGATTCCATACGTTCGTCGATGCAGCCTCTTACGAGACTGGATAAGTTGATGTGGTTTTCGTCGATCCATTCGACTTGATCTTCTCGGATCGTTATTTGCTTCCGTTCCATCACGTCTCGCTACAACTCCTCAATGTATAAGTGTGGCAGATGTGTATAGATGGGTATGGCAGAGGAGGTGGCGAAAACGCTCGAGGCGACTCTTGCCCCACCGACACAGGGGAAAGGGGTGCGCCTCCGTCGCCTTCTCTCCACCTACCGCGAGGCGTTGCACGATGCGTTCGACTCCGGTGCCGATACGATGAACGGCGTCTCCGACGTAGTAACGCCGTTCGACCTCCCGTATCAGGCGAAGGCTGCACTGTGTAGCTACGTCCCGAAGCTCCGGAAGACGTACAATGCCCGCGAGTTAGACGACGAACACCCGATCCGGCTCACGAATCAGGCCGCGAAGTTCGACCGCGACGAATCTCGACACCACGTGATTTGCTGGAATGTTCCACTTCCGGGCTACGGAACGAACTTCTGGATTCCGCTTCGGATTAACCCCGAACAGGAACCGCTGTGGCATGATCTCCTCAGCGAGGACGCGAAGGCCGGTCAGATTCGGCTTCAGCAGAACCGGAGTAGTTGGGTGCTGCACGTCACCGTCACGTACTCGGTCGAAGAACCAGAGACAGACGGCGACGAGACGTACATTGGCTTCGATATCGGTGAATCCGCGTTGATTACGGGCTGTGCCCTCAAGTGCAACACGCCGACGAAACCGATGCTCGAAAGTGGCAGTCAAGCGCGACACCTCCGCAAGGAGATGTTCACGACGCTGAAACGCCTTCAGGAACGTGACGCCGCCGACTGGCGTGTGGACGAACGCTTCGACCACTACCAGAACGCACTGACGGATATCGTCGAGAAAGCGTCTCGAAAGGCGGTCGAGTACGCCGAGTCTTTTGACGATCCGGTGGTTGTGATGGAGGATCTGTCCTACATCCGTGAGAACTTGGACTACGGGAAGTACATGAACCGACGCCTTCACGCATGGGCGTTCGCCCGGCTTCAAGGCCGAATTGAAGACAAGGCGGCCGAAGCAGGGATTCGGGTTGAGTACGTCAACGCGGCGTACACCTCGCAGACGTGCCACGCGTGCGACCGCCTCGGTCGGCGTAGTCAGCAAGCGGAGTTCGTCTGTCCACACGACGACTGCCACGTAACTGAGTTCCAAGCAGATATCAACGCGGCGGCGAACATCGCCGGTCGCGTAGATCCGTGGGGAGAGAGCGTTCCTTGGGAACCGGAACGCGATGACTCGCCTCGGAACGGGAGTGCCAGTGACAGCGCCACAGTCCACCGCGAGACGAGCGAGAAATCCTCGCAGATGACGCTCGCGGCCTACTCGGACTGAAACCTACGGCATAGCCGGAATCCCACTGTCGTGGGAAGCCCCGCCGTTTACCTCGGGGAGGATGTCACGAGCCAGCCATCGTCTCCGACCAGCGTCGAGCAACTCCTCGACCGAATTACGGGGGGCACTGAGCGATTGCTCCGGGAAACCGCAACCGACGCGTCGGACGAGACGCAGGCGACGGTCGCGGAACTGCTGGATGTCGTCACGGAAGTCGACGACCTCCTCGAAACGATCGATTTCGAGACGCTGCCGGACGCCGTCGACGTGTTGGCGTTGCCGGCTCTCGTGGCGTTCGACGAAATCCCGCACGCGATCCACGAGCGCGATCCGGCTCTGGCACCGGACCTCAGTACGATCCGAGACGGCGTCGAACTGCGAGCGCTCTGGAACACCGTCGATCTCGTCGACTTCCAGCGAGAGCTTCGACAGCTCAAACGCGAACTCGAGGACATCGTTGGCCCCGACGCGTTCGAAGCGTCCGGCGACTCCGAGGCGGCGGCCGAGATCCGTCGGTTCGTCGACGACGTGAAGCCGGCGGCGACGAACGCGGCGCTGCAGCAAGAAGCGAAGAAGGCCGCCCGAACTGCACGAGGGGGCGTCATCGAGGGGCATTCGAAATTCGAGTCCCTGTACGAGTCGACGGGGCGCGGTCCCGGCTCTGCCGGCCGGAAACCGGTCTCGAACAACCCGACTGCCGTCTCGTCAGTCCCGTCCGGCCCGCTCCCGGACAGCGTTTCCACGAGGATGTCGACCGTCCCGACCACCGTTCGACACGCGAAAATCGACACGCTCTCCCGCGGATCTACGGGCGGCGCTGGAAGACGGCTGCGCGCTCGACGTGAGTCGCCGCTACCACCACGTCTGCGGCGGCGGAACGATACCCGTTCGGCGGAGCGCGAGAACGGCCAGATAGGACATCGCCGCACCACAGCACAGCGACAGTACTAGCACCGGTGCGACTCGGGCGCCGACAGCGGCGCCACCGATCGCCGCCGTGAGTGACGCGAGTTGAACGCTCCGTCGGTCCCAGTACTGCCGGACGGTCTCGTACTCTCGCGCGGCGAGGAGTTCGAAGGCGATCGTCGCAGTACCGCCGCCGATCAGGAAAATCGGAGCCAGCGTTACGTCGGCGCGGACCGCGAAACTCGTGACCGCAGCCAGCGCGAGCAGTGCGAGCGCGGCGTCGGTTCGCGTCCCCATCGCGGCTACGAATCGTCCCGGTACAGCGTCGCGCCCTCGCCGACCGCGGTCTGGTAGGCGCGGCTCTCGACGCCGACCGCGTCGAAGGCGTCGACCATCGCCGAGGCGATCGCCCGCTGGTTGCGGCGGTGACAGACCGCGAGGATCCCCGGGCCGGCCCCGCTGACGGTGACGCCGGTCGCACCCGCCTCGAGAGCGGCCTCGCGAACGCGCTCGTAGCCGTCGATCAGTTTGGTGCGTTCGGGCGTGACGATCTCGTCTTCCATGCCCTTGCCGACGAGAACTGGATCGTTCCGCGTCATCCCGACGGTCAGCGTGGCGGCGTTGCCGACGGTGTCGACGACCGCATCCATCGAGGCCGAATCGGGAACGACGCCGCGCGCGTCGCGCGTGGAAACGGAGATATCCGGCAGGCAGGCGACGACGGGGACGGACGCGTCGACGTGCGTGACGCCGTCGTCGGTGACGACGGTGAAGCCGCCGAGCAGCGAGGGCGCGACGTTATCGGCGTGTGCTTCCCCGGAGACGAGCGCTTCGCCTTCGGCGGCGACGGGGACGAGTTCCGCACGAGAGCGGCCCCGATCGTAGAGTTCGTTCAGTGCAACGGCGGCGGCGGCGGCGCTCGCGGCCGACGATCCCAACCCCGAGGACGGCCGAACGCCCTTGTCGATCCGGATCCGTGCGGGGGCGTCGAGCGCCTCCGCGACTGCGCCGACCGTGTTCTTGTCGGGGTCTTCCGGGATGTACTGGCTTCCGGCCCCGGTCACCGTAATCGTCGTTCGCGAGGCTCGTTCGACCCGGACCACGTCGGCGGGCGTTCCGAGAGCGACGCCGAACACGTCGAAGCCGCTCCCGAGATTCGCGCTCGTTGCGGGTGCCCGCACTGTAAGCATGCCGATTCCTTTCTAGACGGCAGTCAAAAAGGTAGCGAACGATACCGACGACAGCTGTCGTCCCTCGACTCGAGAATGGAATCGGGTCGTCGGTAGCTATCCGAGCCCGATCGGGCGATTACTCCTCGTCCGTCGCACCGAACGTGAACACGTCGTCGTCTTCGTCGCCGCCCTCGTCGGGCCCGTCGCTGTCGTCAGTCTCGTCGCTCTCGGGATCGTCGGTCGTGGGGGTCTCGTCGGCAGCCGATTCGTCGTCGGTCTCCGCATTGCCACCGTCGTCGACCGATCCAAGCGGTTGGGCGTCCGGTTCGTCGCCGGCCGGTTCGGCGGTGTCTGCCGTGTCGTCCCCGTCGGATTCGGGGGTGTCGTCGGCAAGCGGGTCGGCCGGGCCGGTCGACTCGGTCGTGTCCGTCGTCTCGTCACCGTCGGCTCCGAAGGCGTCGTCGGCGAGCGGATCGGTCGTGTCCGTCGTCTCGTCACCGTCGGCTCCGAAGGCGTCGTCGGCGAGCGGATCGGTCGAGTCGGTCGACTCGACTGCGTCGGACTCGTCGTCTTCGCTCCCCTCGATTCCAAGGATCTCTTCGGCACCGAGTTCCTCGGTCGCGTCGCCATCGGCTCCACTGTCGGTCGCCGGATCGTCACCGGCGTGATCGATCGGATCGGCGGCCGACGTCTCGGGTTCGAACGCGGTCTCTGTCGATGGGTCGGCATCGGCGGTGTCCGCGTCCTCGTCCGCCTCGAGTTCGTGGGCGTCCTCGTCCGCGTCGTCGAACGTGAGGGTCTCGTCGGAGTCGGCCTGCTCGCTCGCGGCGTCGGCGTCGAACGTGATACCCTGCCCCTCCTCGGCCGACTCGCCGTCGGCCGCATCGTCGTCAATCGCCGCGGGCGCATCCAATTCCGCGTCCACGTCGAACGTCGATTCGAAGTCGAGGTCCACGTGGTCGACGTCGGTGTCGAACCGGTCGAGCGCTTCGGAAAGCTGGGAGGCCTGTTCGGAGAGGCTCGAGGCGGACTTCGTGACTTCGGTTAGTGCAGTGGTCTGCTCTTCGGCCGCGGCGGCGACGTTCTCGGCTTCCGACGTCGTCTCCTCGGAGATCGTCGCGGCGTCGTCGACCATCGCGACGACCTCCTGCGTGGAGGCAGCCTGCTCTTCGGTCGCTGCGGAGATCTCCTGTACACCGACGTTGGTTTCCTGAGCGAGGTCGGCGATCTCCTCGAGCGCGTTGACCGCTTCCTCAACCCGGTTGCTGGCGTTTTCGATGTCGGTACTCGTGCCCTCGACCTCGGCGGCGGAGGCCTCGGTCCGCTTGCGGATCGCCTCGAGTCGGTCCTCGGCTTCGTCGGCCGCTTCGGCGACGTCCTCGGAGAGCGCCTTGACCTCCTTTGCGACGACGGAGAACCCTTCGTCGTCGCTGCCGCCCGCGGAGCGGGAGGCTTCGATGTTGGCGTTCAGCGCCAGCATGTTCGTCTGGTGGGCGATCTCGGAAATCGTGTTGATCAGTTCGTCGATCTGTTGGACCTCCTCTTCGAGGCGACGGATCTCGGCGACGGCGTCACCGGCCTCGATCTCGATCTCGTCCATGGCAGTGATCGCCGCCTGCGCGGCTTCCTGCCCTTCCTGACCGGTGTCGACGGTCCGCTCCGCGATGTCGGCCACCTCGTTCGAGGATGCGGCGATCTCTTCGGTCGTCGTCGAGAGGCCGCTCATCTCCTGGTTGACCGACTGGAGGGACTCGTTCTGTCGGTCCGCACCGTCGGAAATCTCCTGAATCGACTCGGTGACCTGCTGGGAGGCGGATCGGACCTCCTCGCTCGAGGCGGTCACCTGCTCGGAGGCGGTCGCGACGTCGGTCGCGAACCGGTTGAGTTCGGCGATGGTCTGCTCGATCTCGTCGAGCATCTCGTTGAAGTCCTCGCCGATCTGTTGCATCTGCTCGTTATCGCTTTCGACGTCCGCACGAGCGGTGAGGTCGCCGTCAGCGGCCTCGCCCATGACCGAACAGTATTCGGCGGCCTTGTCTTCGAGGTGATCGTTGATCTCCAAGACGCGTTCGCGTTCCTGTTCGGCCTCCATGCGGGCGGCTTCGGCCTCTTCGATCTGTTCGCGCAAGGCGTCGCGCATCGAGCCGAAGCCGTCGTAGAGTCGGCCGATGTTGTCGATCCGTTTGGTCTCGAGGTCGACGTTGAGGTTCCCGTCCTCCATCTCGCTGGCCTTGTCGGTGAGCCGGTCGATCGAGACGGCAGTGTTTCGGCCCAGGACTGCACCGACCGCGCCGATCATGACGACCCCGAGAATCGTCGCCACGAGCCCCCACTGGTTGACGCTGTTGACGAACCCGAGTGCCTGGTCGGCGGGTTCGACGGTCAGGACGACCCAGTCGGTCCCGAACACGCGGGCGGAACTGGCGACGTAGTCGCCGCTGTCCTCATCGAGTTCGTAATCGCCAAGCGAGAGCGACGAGCCGGCGACCTGCTTCGTGGTCGCGCCCTCGGTCCGTGCGCTCTGTGCGAGACCGGTGTCGTCGCCGTAGGTGTAGCCGAACGTTTGGTGGTTCCCACCGTAGTCGGCGTTGTCGAGCATGACGTCGTTCTCACCGTCGAGGACCACCGTCGTGACCCCTTCCTCGTCCTGCAACTGGTTCGCGTACGCCTCGAGATCGGCGGTGTAGACGATCGCTCGGTTCTCGTTGTCGGCGGAGCGCTGGACGTACGTGAGGACGGTCGTGTTCTGGCCGAACTCCCCTTCAGCGAGATAGGCGTCGGAGACCCACGGAACGGTTTTCGAGGCCTCCTCGTAGGCTTCGTTCGGGACGTTATCGATATCGGTTGCCGGTGCCCCGCGATAGGCCTCGTTAGTACTCGCGGTCACGGTTCCGTTGTTCAGATTGACGTAGGAGATATCGAACGTATCGGCGTCTAAGTGCTCCTGCCAGTCGAGGAAACGCCGTTCGATCGCAGCCGGATCGTCGCTGGCGACGACGTCCGATCGGGCGATCGTCCCGATCGTGTGCTCGTTTTGCTCGTTCCACATCTGCACGCTCTGGGCTTCCTGTCCGGCGGCGGAAGCGTGATCGCTTTGCACCCGATTCTCCACCTGATCGGCGATTGCCCCTGTCGCAACGAATCCGATCAGCCCGACAGACAATCCGAGGATGAGCAACGCGATCCCGAACTTGACCGCGTACCTGCGTCGGATAGCTGTCGGTACCAACCGTCGAGCGAAATCCATGGATACGAAACGCCTGTTCTCGCCACTACATAAATTGTCAGCCGCGGTTATCGGTGCTGATAATCGGAAAATGTTCCCACCTATGGACGATATGCTGATTTTCTTTTCCAGTGCTGTTATATCTCTGCCCGCGGTCTGAAATAAATCCTACATTGGATGACCGATTTCGGACGAATCTGTAATTCCTTTTCCCGGGTATATCAGCTCGCTATACAGCCTCCGACAAGTGTTATTCTCCACAACCGTTAAGAAACAGAGGTCGAAAGCATTGGGCAATATGAACGACGGAAACCACGACCGTGCGAACGCGACGGGTCCCGCTAGTAACGGACCGCGACGGAACCTCGACCGCCGTCGAGTGTTGAAGACGACTGCGGGTGGCGCGGCCGGCCTCTCCCTCGCCGGCTGTCTCGAGACGGCCGGATCGGTCGTCGGGGACGACGACGCTGATCCTGTCACGATCGGCGTCCTCGCACCCAACCCGGAGAGCGACGCGACGGGGCGCTCGATCGTTCGAGGTGCGCAGCTCGCCGTCGACCAACTCAAGGACGATGACGGTATCCTCGGCCGTGAGGTCGAGATGGTCGTCGGCGATACCAACGGCAGCCCACAGGAGGCGCGCCGCCAGTACCAGCGGCTCATTCTCGAGGAGGACGCCGACGTCACCGTCGGCGTTTCCACCAGCGAAGTCCTCGTGCCGTTGCTGGACGAGATCGCCGAGCAAGAGACGATACATCTCACCGCCGGCTCCGCAACGACGGTGGCCAGCGAGCGGGTCAAGTCGTCGTACGACGACTACAAGTATCACTTCCGCGTCGGGCCGATCAACGGGACCAACCTCGCAGAGGCGCAACTCGACTTCCTGACCGAGAAGGGCGGCGACATCGGGTGGGACTCCATCGCGGTCCTCGCGGAGGACTACGCCTGGACGGACGGGTTGTGGGACTTCTATCGGAGTCGCCTCCCCGAGACCGATATCGAGGTGACGGCGTGGGAACGGTATCCGCCGGCGACCGACGATTTCTCGGAGATTTACACTCGAGTCGAGGAGTCGAACGCCGACGCGGCGTTCATTTCGACCGCACACACCGGCACCGCCGCACTGGCGGATTGGCGGCCCGAGGAACGGGACTTCGAGTTCGGCGGCATTCACGTCCCGATGCAACTCCCGTCGTACTACCGGCTGACCGGCGGCGACTGCGAGTACGCCGCGGGCTACGCCAGCGCGACCGATACCGCCAATCTCACGGACAAGACGTCGGATTTCGTCACGGCGTATCAAGACGCAAACGGCGGCAAAAGCCCGGTTTATACCGGCTATATCGCCTACGACGCGGTCAAGGTGTTCGCCAAGGCGGCCAAGCGAACCGACTCCCTCGAGTCGGACGCCCTGGTCGGGTCGCTTGAGGAGATCGAACACATCGGCACCACCGGCACGATCCAGTTCCACGGGACCGACGACGAACACCCACACGACGTTATCTACGGCAAGGACAACGTCCACCCGGTCTATTTCCAATGGCAGGAAATCGACGGTGAGGGTCAGCAGACGGTCATCTGGCCCGACGAGTACGCGGCCGACGGTGCCGAGTACATGACGCCGGACTGGCTCTAGACCGGTTACCGGCCGCCGACGGCCCCTCCCCGTGTGACCCACGACCCAGTCGCCGACGAGTTGCTGCCTTCTCGACGGGTCACACTCCCCGTCGGCGACTCGCAGGGTCGCCTTTTTCGCCCGCCGTTCGTCCGTCGTCAGTACCGCGACCTCACGAGCAAACCCGAGGCCGCGTCGTTGCGGCAGGACCGCGAACTACCCGCGAACTGACTCCCCCGCTCGAGTCCGTCGACTTCCGGCGGGTGCCCGGAACGATCGGGTGTGACGGTCGCGAACACGATAGCAGTCGCTGAACGTTACTGTGGACCTGATCTGACGTCCCCCTTTTCGACTGCCTCGGACCGTACCATGACATTGGTACACTACCACAAACACTAAGCGAATTAAGACGAAACGAGTGTCAAGATGTCTGATGATACTGCGACGGGGCTCGGTTCACGGGCGACGGCGAGCCCGGACTCTCGAGGCGTGAACCGACGGCGATTCCTGCAAACGACGGGTGGAGTTGCGGCGGGGACGGCGGGTGCCGGCTGTCTCGAGACGGCCGGCTCGATCGTCGGTGAGAGCGACGGCGCGAATCCGGTTCGAATCGGGCTGTTGGCACCGGACCCGGACAGCGACATGATCGGCCGGTCGATGTATCGAGCCGCAACGCTCGCGGTCAGGCAGCTCAACGACGACGGCGGTATCGACGGCCGAGAGGTCGAACTCGTTCTGGGGGATACGAACTCGAGTCCGCTGGAGGCGCGCCGCCAGTACCAGCGGCTCATTCTCGAGGAAGACGTCGACGTAACGACCGGCGTGTTCGCGAGCGAGGCGTTGCTGGGTATCATCGACGACATCGCGGAACAGGAGACGATCCATCTGACCTCCGGCGCGGCGACGACCGAAGTCAGTCGGCTGGTCCACGAGCAGTACGACGAGTACAAGTATCATTTCCGCGCCGGACCGAACAGCGATATCGACTATGGCCGCATGCAGATCGACTTCCTGACCGACATGGCCGGCGAACTCGGCTGGGACTCGATCGCGCTCCTCGCCGAGGACTACGAGTGGACGAAAAAACCGTGGGGCGTCTATCAGAACCGGATCGGGGAGACCGGTGTCGATGTCGCGCTCCAGGAGCGGTATCCGCCGTCGATAGACAGCTTCGAGAGCCGGTACGACGAGGTCGAAGCGGTCGAGGCCGACGCGGTATTCATCACGACCGCCCACACCGGGACCAGCGCCCTGATGGACTGGGGGGTTCCCGAACGCGAGTTCGACTTCGGCGGCATCCACGTTCCGATGCAACTCCCGGCGTACTACGATCTGGTCGGCGGGGAGTGTCAGTACGCAATCGGCCAAAGCAGCGCCACGGCGAACAGTACGATAACCGACGCTACGCAACCCTTCGTCAAGGCGTATCGGAACATGTTCGAGGGCTCGAACCCCGTTTATACCGGCTACCACACGTACGATGCGATCACGTTGTTCGCATCGGCGGTCGAAGACGAGGGGACGTTCGACCACGAGGAGCTGGTCCCCGCGCTCGAGGACGTTTCCTTTACCGGGACCGCCGGCACGGTCGAGTTCTACGATCGGGAGGCCGAGGTCGCGGGCACTCCGGTCGCCCACGACCTCGTCTATAACAAGGCGGAGACGGTTTACTTCCAGTGGCAGGAGGACGACGACGGCGAGGGACGACAGGAAGTCATCTGGCCGCCGGAACAGGCGACCGGCTCGGGCTACGTCACGCCGCCGTGGCTCGCCTGACATCCACCTCCATCTGAAGGCGGAGGAATCCCGAGCAGTGGGCGTTTCAGGTCTGCAACCATGGACGCCGCCACGTCACAGGAGTTCGCGTCTCCCCCAGCCGTCGCTCGAGTGCCAGTCGAACCGTCGTCTGAGTCGCCGGTCGTCGGTGTCGTCAG
This sequence comes from Natrinema altunense, assembly GCF_000731985.1. Lineage (GTDB taxonomy): Archaea > Halobacteriota > Halobacteria > Halobacteriales > Natrialbaceae > Natrinema > Natrinema altunense. The sequence continues at coordinate 343,202 of NZ_JNCS01000001.1, read as the reverse complement.
TCGTCCGCGTTCGCGTCGGCGGGGCGGCCGGCGTCGACGAGTCGGTCGCGGCCGACGAGCAGCGCGACCGAGAGGAGGACCCCGGCGAGCGCGAAGGTCGCGATCAGGGCGAAAAACGCCGTCAGCGAGGCCTCGCCGAGGACGACGCCGCCGACGGCGATACTCGCCGAGCCGAGTCCGAACTCCCCGAGATAGGTGTAGCCGTAGGAGAGCCCGCGCGTGTCCGGCGGCGTGTACACCGCGACCGCGTTCTGATAGAACGGTTGGATCGCAAAGAGAAAGAACCCGAAGGTGCCACAGAGGACGGTGATCCCGAGCAGCCCCAGTTCGGTCCCGGGAACGAACGCGAGCGCGAGGACCGCGAGAACGGCGAAGAGTCCGATCAGTCCGCGTGCAGGCGGAACGCGATCGGTCAGCTTCCCGCCGACGTACTGTCCCCCCATCCCGACGACCAGCAGCCCGACGTAGATGTAATCGGCCGGCTCGATTCCCTCGAGACCGGCGGGAACGGCGAGCCCGCCGATCGCTTCGAGACCGTGGAGGATCTCGGGGAGGTAGGTGAGCATGCCGCGGTAGTACAGTCCCTCGACGGCGACGACGGCGAAGATAATCGCGAAGGCGCTCGCGAACAGCGCCCGGGAGTCCGAGACGAGTTCCGACACCGATAACGCCTCGTCGGGGCCGGCGTCGACGCCGTCTTCGACGGCTGCGGTCGGATCGAACTCCGCACTAAGTCCGTAGATAACGGCGAGGATGCCGGGCACGGCGAGGATCGCTGCGACGAGCGACCACTCGAGGAAGATCAGCAGCGTCGCGGCGACGAAGGGGCCGAGCGCGATGCCGGCGTTGCCGGCGATGCCGTGCCAGGCGAAGACGGTCCCGCGCTCCGAGACGCCGGTGCTGATGAGCGCGAGGCCGGCGGGGTGATAAACGCTGGCCGCGACGCCCCAGAGGACGAGGCCGACGGCGATCGTGTAGATCGACGCGGCCAGCGAGAGCACGAGGAACGCGGCGCTCATCCCCGCGAGACAGCTCACGACGAGCCGTTTCGGGCCGTATCGGTCCGCGAGGATACCGCCGGGGAGCGCCCCCAGTCCGAAGGGCGCATATCCGAGCGCGACCACGATTCCGAACGTCGCGACGCCCACGTCGAACTCGGCCAGCCAGACGACCAGAAAGATCGGGATCGAGGTCTCGAACCAGTGGACCAGCGCATGGCCCGCCATGGTAAAGCCAGCGATCGCGCGATCGTTCGCGTTCAGCCCCATATCCGTTACCCGACTCCGGGCCCGCCGTGCACTTAGCCGCTTGGGAACCGGCGTCGTCCGCGCTCTTGCCCTCTAGGAATCGAACCGGAGCGGCCCCTCGAGATCTGCCGGCAGGATCACGTCGAGTTCGCCGGCGGAACGGTATTCGTGAACCGTCTCGACCGCCGCCTCGAAGGCGGCGAGGGTATCGCCCTCGAGTCGGTGGAAAAACAGCGCGGTAATCCCGCGCATCGATGCCGTGCGCTCGATCGCCGTCCGGGCGCGCTCGGCGGTGGGTTCGCCGATTCGGGACGTCTGTCGCGGGTTCACGGCGTAGCCCTGCACCGGGCGGCCGCCCGCGAAGCCGAGGTCGTGATGCCGCTCGACGAGGGCGAGCGTCCGTTCGTCGTAGTCGCCGTGCGGATAGGCGAAGTACCGCGCCCCGTCCTCGAACCCTTCCGCCTCGAGCCAGTCCTTTCCCCGCTTGATTTCCGACTCCTGTGTTTCCGTCTCGAGGGTCGACAGGTGCGGGTGAGAGTAACAGTGGTTGCCGATGACCCAGCCGGCGTCGTGGAGTTCGTGGAGGTGATCGGCCGTGAGTCGAGGGAAGCCGCCGGGGTCGTCGGCACCGCGCATCTCCGCTTCGATCCGACCCGGGTTGACGAACGAGACGGCGGGATAGCCGTACTCCTCGAGCGTCGGGAGCGCTTTCGTGTAGTCGGTGATGTGGGCGTCGTCGAACTGGAACATCACTTTCCCGGTGTCGGGTCGCGGCACGAGATGGAGGTCGTCGAGCCAGACGGTTTCCGCCTCTCCCGCGTTCGTCCTGACGAGGACGGAGAGTTTGCGGACCGCGGTCGGATCGAAGTTCGCCGCGACCGCGTCGATCCCGAAGTTGTATCGGACGAGCGGAAGACCGCCCTTGATCCCGCGACGGTAGTCGATCTCGCGGCCGTCGTCGTCGGTCAATCGGAGCCACGGGACGACGAGCCCCTTCGACGCGACGGCGAGGCCCGGAACGACGTCGGCGAGGTCGCGGGGCTCGGCGAACGTCGCCGTGAGTCCGCCGGTCCGCTCGGCCGCCGGAATCTCGAGGCGGGCGCTCTGGGTCCCGACGACCGACCGGGACGGGTCGGGCGAGAGCGTCGCGCCGAAGACCTCCCAAGAGTCGAGCGTCTCGAAGTCGTCGATCGTCCCGACCAGTCCCGGGTCGCCCGTCGGCGGCGGATCGCCGGATTCGGGCCGTGGTGGCGGATCGATATCGCTCGCGTTCGAATCGGCCTCCGCCGGTGCCGAATCGACCCATCTCGAGGTGAGACAGCCAGCCAGGCAAAGCGACGCCGTCGCTGCGAGATAGTGCCGCCGTTGCATTCACGGCTGATCAGGTCGACAGCGGCTATTGTTACGAACCCGTTACTATCGTCGGTTCCGAGGGTATGTGGCGGATACCCGGAGTGTCGTTTGGCTGCCGCTATAGTAGCGACTGAACGTCGTTGACACCTGATCGCACGACGGCGTTACGATCAGTGTGTCGATCGTTTCAGTTGCTACTAGAGGATCGCGACCCGTCGGTCGCCGCGTCACGACCGCCGACGACGAGTTCGCCGTCGTCGTCGACGGCTTCGCCGTCTGCTCGTTGCGTCTCCGACGCAACGCTGGTCTCGACGTAGACGTCGTCGGCGAACCCGCCTTCGGCGTGGGGATGGTCGGGATTCTCGAGGCGTTCGGGCGTCGAGGGCGCTTCGGGGAGGCCCGCCGCCGGCGCGAACTGGCCCAGCGGCTCCGCGATCGTGACGTCCCAGCGGTCGAAAAAGTCGCTGTAGCGGTCGTAGTGGGCCTCGAGTTCGTCGGCGGGGAACTCCATCATTTCGGTCCAACCGTGGTTGTAGAAGTCGAAGTTGGCCTGGATGTGTGTGATCTCGCGGGCCTCGGCCTCGGAGTAGCCTTCCTGTAGCGCACGCAGGTAGGCGTCCATCGTCGCGTCGAAGAGGCCATCGAGGTGGGCCGTGCGCTCCTCGGCGTGGGCGGGGTCGGCCTTCCCGGCGAAGATTTTAGTATGGAGTCTGACGAGTCCCGAGTTGGCGACCGATCGGATGCCCGGCGTCTCGAGGGCCTTCCGATAGGCGAAGTGTTTCGCGTTCTGACGGAGTTTCATGGGTTCGTCTTGGGAAGGGGCCCTAAAGAGCCGTTCGGACAACACTGTTAGGTCCGACGGCGGTTCGCCGCCGCTCGAGTCCCGTCGCTGCTCCGAGCGGGTGAGTCGAACGTCGGTGGGGGACCGGCCGTCGGAGATGGCGGCAAACCGTGTCCGTCCGAGAAGTGGTATCGGAACGGTCGGATCGGAACCACTCTGGTGAATATATTCGGGGTTCAGTTTACAATCGTAGTGGCAACGCACCCCGCACGGTAAAATGGACGAGATAGCAACCCACTTTAACCCGCATTACGAACGTTCCCGATATGACTCAGTACGTCATCATCGGTGACGGGATCTCGGGTAGTTCGGCCGCCGAGACCCTCCGGGAGGAAGACCCGGACGCGAAGATTACCGTCATCACCGATGAGGGGGAGCCACTGTACAACCGGATTCTCATCAAGGAACACGCGAAAGGGAAGCTCCCCGAAGCCCCCATTTCGATTCACGACGAGGACTGGTATCAGGAACGCGAGATCGACCTCTCGTTGAACACCCACGTTACGAGCGTCGATACCGACGCGAAGGTCGTCAATACCCACGACAGCGGCGAGATTCCGTACGACAAGCTGCTCGTCGCGACCGGTGGGACGCCGACACAACTGCCCGTCGAAAACAGCGATGCCGACGGGATTCACCACTTTTGGACCTTCGAGGACGCCCGCGGCATCCGCGAGCACGCGGAAAACGCGGATAAAGGCGTCATCGTCGGTGCCGGACTCCTCGGAATCGACTTCGCTGCGGTCTGTGGTGCACAGGGTATCGAGGCCGAGTATCTGATGCGCGGCGACCGCTGGTGGCGATATGCCCTCTCCGGCGACGGTGCGGAGATCATGCACGAGGGCATGCGAGAGGTCGGCATCGAACCGGTCTTCGATAGCGGCGTCGATCACTTCGAGACCGACGACGACGGACACGTTACCGCCGCCGTCGATCCGAACGGCGACCGCTACGAGTGTGACTTCGTCGGGGCCGCTATCGGGTTGAACTTCAACACCGAGTTCCTCCGCGGGTCCGACATCGAACGGGACAACGGGATCGTCGTCGACGAGTACATGCAGACCAACGTCGACGATGTCTACGCCGCCGGTGACCTCACTCGATTCTACGACGTCCTGCTCGGCGAGCAGGGTCAGAACGGGTCGTGGGGGTCGGCGAAGGAACAGGGCCGCGTCGCCGCGGTCAACATGGCCGCCGACGAGGAGGCCGAAGGGTTCCAGTGGGTCTCCTCGTACTCCATTACCCACTTCGATTTCCCGTTCCTCTCCTTCGGTCACCCGACGCTGGGCGACGAACACGCCGAACGGCGCTACAGCGACACCGAGTGGCGTCGTATCGCCTTCAAGGACGGCCGGATCGTCGGCGGCGTCCTCATCGGCGACCTCTCGCCCCAGAGCAAATTCAAACAGCTCATGCGCGAACAGCGCGTCGTCGCCGACCAGGCCGACGTGCTCCTGGAACAGTCCGTCGATCTGGACGACCTCGCAGCGCCTCAGGAACAGTAGTCCGGTTCGCCCGACGCAGTCCGTTTTTCGCGTTCTCGAGTCGCCGAGCGCGCCGACTCGGAATCAGTCTTTTCGATCCCCGCCGCTCAGCAACGGGGGACACGCAGTGTCGCCCGTGCCGGACTGGTCGCTCCCCGCGCCGGAACTATTAAGTCAGTATCGGTCATTTGGTAACAATGAACATGGCTGCCAGTGAACGCCGCCGTCAATCAGTACGGATCGAACACGCCGATGCCCGACTCGAGCGAGTCGAATCAGTCGCGGCGAGCGCGACAGTTCGCCACGTCGATCAGCTCGACACGGAGACGCTGGCGGCCGTCTATCGCGCCGTTTCGGAGGACCGACCCGTCTCGACCGCTGCGACGGACCTCGAACCGGGTGAGGTACTGGTCTTTACCGACTACTACCGCGTCGCACGCGTTTGAGCCGACCCCGGTGCGTCGCAGCCCGGCCCGCTCGCCGATGGGTGGTATCGAAGTCGTTTTCCCGCGTGCGCGCCTTCGGTGACGCATGAACGGCGACAGCGACATGACACTGGCGTTCGAGCTCGAGGCGCTCAAGGAACTCGCCTCGCCCGAGCGCGTGTTCGAAGACGCCAGAGGGTGGACCGAGTACATCGGCGTCGTCTCTGAGAAACCGACCTACGTCGTGACGAACTTCACGCGGAAGAACCGCATCCGACAGGACTTCTTCTCCGGCCCCCGCGGGAAAGCGGAGAGTCTCGAGGGCGTCAAAGACCAGTTCGACACCGAACGCTACGTCTACGTCGGTGCAAACGACGACGACGAGCGGCTGGCCGACGAGGTCGGCTGGGAGTACCTCGACGTCGAGGACGCCGCGGAGGCGGCCGACTGGATCGTGGCGAGCCACGCCGACGACGAGGACGACGACGCGGAGCAGGTCCGCGACGACTGGCCGTAGGCCACGCCGTCGGATCGACCGGGCGTTCCCCACCGGTCCCGAAACCATCTTTGAGGTCGCGAGGAGCGTGTCCTCCCGGCTTCTCTCTTCGCTCCTTGCCCCCACAGTTGCACGGCCACCCTTTTCGACGACTCGGTCCGCAGAAGCCGGGCAGCCGCCCGTTCTCCGCGAGTCGTCGCGCTTATGCCCGCGCCGGCCGAAGCGCTCACAATGGCAGACCCCCGCGATCCGGGTTCCGACAGCGGTGATCGCCTCGCGCTCCCCTGTGGGGAGCGCGTCGATCCCCACGAGATCGATCTGGGCATGCGCGAGTACGCCTGCCCCTGCGGCGACGCTCACGCCGTCGTGACCGACGTGCATCCGCCCTCGCGTTTCTTCCCGGAGTCGCTCGTCGCCGTCCTTCAGGAGACGATCGACACCGACGACGAGTTCGAGGAGTTCGGGACGCCCCACCTGCTGGGCGTGGTTCTCGAGGAGTTCCCCGAGGAGGTCGTCGTCCACGACGCAAGCGACGACGGTGCCGTCGGCTACACGCTGCTGTGGGTGACCGACTTCGACGCCCGCCGCCTCCACGAGGTCGTCGTCGAACTCGTCGTCGAACTCATGGAGCACGCGATCAGTCACGCCGAGAACGACGACGCCGTCACCGAGTTCGAGTCCCAGATGCTCGAGTTCGATGTCGCGGAGTTCGTCGACCAGTACCGCCGCCAGCGCGAGTTCGAAAGCGAGCACGACCAGCCGCTCTGAGAGGCGGCCGCACACGCCCATCGCCCGGCGGATTCGGTATCGTTACTCCCCGAACGAGACGGTCAGCCGAAGCCCGCCAGCCTCGCTCTCGCCGACGGAGATCGACCAGCCGTGAGCCTCGACGACCTCGGAGACGATCGCCAGCCCGAAACCGGTGCCGTCCGCGGCAGTACTGTATCCGAACTCGAGGACGTTCTCGCGCTCGCTCGGCGGGATGCCGGGGCCATCGTCGCCGATCGCGAACCCGTCCTCGGTTGCCGTGATGGTAATCGTTACGTCCGGCCCGACGTGTTCGCGCGCGTTTCGGAAGACGTTCTCGAAGAGCACGAGCAGTCGTTCCTCGTCCGCCTCGACCGTGGGTAATGTCCCCTCCCGAACGACGGATAACTCGGCGTCGACCGTTCGATGCGCCCGCTCGGCGACGGCCCCGAGGTCGACCGGCTCCGTTTCCGTCAGTCGTTGTCCGCTCCGGGCCAGCGCGAGGACGTTCTCGATGAGGACGTCCATCCGGTCGAGCGCCCACTCGATCTCCGCGCGGTAGTGCTCGCCCTCGGCGTCGATGTGGGGTTCGAGGTTCTCGAGGTGGCCCGCCGCGAGCGTCAGTGGGGTCCGCAGGTCGTGGGAAACGGTGCTCGCGAAGGCATCCAGCCGGTCGTTCTGGCGCTCGAGTTCCGCGGTCCGCGCGGCGAGTTCGTCCTCGCGGCGGGCCCGCTCGAGGGCGGCTTCGACGTTGGCCGCGAGGATGCGTGCCAGCGTAACGGTCTCGGGTTCGAAGTCGTTCGTCGCCGTCGAACTGGCGATGAAGATCCCCTCATCGCCGAGCGGGATGTGGATCTCGCTCCGGACCGGGGTCTCGGGGTTGCGGAGGTTGTCGGCGTAGCGAACGTCGCCGTGGACGATGGTCTCGCCGGCCTCGAAGGCGTCCCAGGCGATACCGTTACCCGCCTCGATCGTCGGGACCGTCCCGAGCAGCGCTTCCGTCTCGTCGGTCATCGCGACCGGAACGAGCATGCCGCGGTTCCCGTCCGTGTCGTCGCTCGCATCGGCGGTGGACCTGTCGTCGTCCTGCGGGGAGCCGTCCGCCCGCTCCTCGTACAGGTGAATCGAATTGATCTCGAGCGACAGCGCGTCGTGGGCGATTTCGGTGGCAACGCGGGCGACCTCCTCGGTTCGCTCCGCGGCCATCAGTCGGCGGGTCCCCTCGTGGAGGCGGTGAATCCGTCGCTCCCGCTCCTTGTAATCGCTGATGTCTCGGATGACGCCGACGCTGCCGGTAAACGAGCCGTTATCGTCGACCAGCGGCGCGACGTTGTTCTCGACGAGCACGGGGTCGCCGTCGACGGGTTCGAACTGCATCTCGTAGGTCTCCCACGTCCGATCGTCGTCGGACAGGATCTCGCGGAGGGTCCGTTTCGCCCGCTCGACGTCCTCGTCGGGCATGTAGTCGGCCGGGTGCTCGCCGACGAGTTCGGCACGCGGCTTCCCGAGCACGTCCGCCATCGCGTCGTTGACCATCTCGATCCGTCCCTCAGCGTCGAGGACGAACATCGGATCGCCGACCGTATCGACGAGGGTTCGATATTGCTCGAGTTCCCGTTCACGCCGTTTCCGCTCGCTGATGTCGGTATAGATCGCGTACTCGTAGATGTCGCCCTCGATCTCGGCCGCGAACCCGCGGAGGGAGAAGTGTTTGGGGCCGTCGACCGTCAGGCGCTCGACGACCGCGGTGACTACGTCACCGAGCCCGACTGTTCCCGCGATGCAAACCGGCTCGTCGCCGTCAGGGACGAGGACGTCGTCGAGCGAGTCCCCCGAGATGGCATCGCGATCGTAGCCGAAAATCTCCTCGAACGCGGGGTTGACATCGACGATTCGGTTCGGATCGGCACGGCGCGTCACGATGATCGCGTCGGGGCTGTACTCGAAAAGCGTCGTGAAGTGCTCCCGGTTGATACCCGGTGTTCGGGCCGACGGGGGCGGATCGACGGCCCGTGCGTCGCCCGACTGCCCCCGTCCGTCGACTACCGTTCGGAGTTGTGCCAGAAGTCGCTCCGTCGAATCCGCGACGTCTCTCGGGACGTAGCCGGACAGACCGGCCGTAATGGCGTCGCTCGCGAGCCGTTCGTCGCTATCGGCGGTGTAGAGTACGAACGGGATCTCGGCGACCCCGTCCCCCCGGATGCGATCGTACAGCGACAGCGCGTCCGTTTCGGCGAATCGATATTCGGTGACGACACACGTCCGCTCGTCCGCGTCCGCGAGCGCGCCGCGGAGCTCGACCGGCGTCGCAACGGGATCGATCGCGAGTTCGTCCGCGGCCGACTCGAGTTCGTCGACGGTTCGACGGCGAGCCGCGGGGTCCGGGTCGGCGTAAATAACGGTGATCGGGTGCTGGAAGCGGGGAGTGCCGGACGCAGCCATCTAACTGATACGAAGAACGGAACGCGTCGTGATAAGGCGTGTGGCCGGAAATTTCGATTATAGCCGGCCGTAACACCGCTCGGAGTACCCGCGACGGGAGCGGAAGAGAGTCACACCCAATCACCGAACCACCCGCGACCGTTGCGAACGCGGCCCGGATCGAGGTGACGTCGACGGTTGAATTCGAATTTCGAAAAGCCGTTTCGAGATTCGTACTGTATCGTGGGGCTTATTACGATGTACGAACTCCGTTTCGACAAGACAAATGAGTACGGACACCGCCGCAGACGGCGAGACGGGGGACGGACGCACGATCCTGTTGATCGGGAGCGGCCCGATCCAGATCGGACAGGCCGCCGAGTTCGACTACTCGGGCGCACAGGCCTGTCGGGCGCTCCAGGAGGAAGGCGCTCGCGTCGTCCTCGTGAACTCGAACCCGGCGACGATCATGACCGATCCGGAGATGGCCGACGAGGTCTACATCGAGCCGATCACCACCGACGCCATCGCCGAGATCATTCGGGCGGAAAACCCCGACGGGGTCATCGCCGGCCTGGGCGGTCAGACCGGCCTGAACGTCACCGCCGAACTCGCGGAGGAGGGTGTCCTCGAGGAGTACGACGTCGAGATCATGGGGACGCCGCTCGATACCATCTATGCCACGGAGGACCGCGACCTTTTCCGCCAGCGCATGGAGAAGATCGGCCAGCCGGTCCCCGCCTCGACGACCATCTCGCTCGAGGAGGACGAAGAAGTCTCGGAGATGACCGAGGCCGACCTGAGAGAGCGCGTCGAAGCCGCTGTCGACGAAGTCGGCGGCCTGCCGGTCATCGCCCGCACGACCTACACGCTGGGTGGCTCCGGGTCCGGCGTCGTCCACGAGATGGACGAACTCCTCCGCCGCGTCCGCAAGGGGCTGCGCCTCTCCCGCAACAGCGAGGTCCTCATCACCGAGTCGATCGCCGGCTGGGTCGAGTACGAGTACGAGGTCATGCGCGACGCCGACGACTCCTGTATCATCATCTGTAACATGGAGAACATCGACCCGATGGGCATCCACACCGGGGAGTCGACGGTCGTCACACCCTCCCAGATCGTCCCCGACGAAGGTCACCAGGAGATGCGTACCGCCGCGCTCGAGGTCATCCGCGAACTCGGTATCCAAGGTGGGTGTAACATCCAGTTCGCGTGGCACGACGACGGCACCCCCGGCGGCGAGTACCGCGTCGTCGAAGTCAACCCCCGCGTCTCCCGGTCCTCGGCGCTGGCCTCGAAGGCGACCGGCTATCCGATCGCTCGCGTCACCGCGAAGGTCGCGCTGGGCAAGCGCCTCCACGAGATCGACAACGAGATCACCGGCGAAACGACGGCGGCGTTCGAACCCGCGATCGACTACGTCGTCACCAAGGTCCCCCGGTGGCCCAAAGACAAGTTCGACGACGTCGACTTCGAACTGACGACGGCGATGAAGTCGACCGGCGAGGCGATGGCCATCGGCCGCACGTTCGAGGAGTCGCTGCTCAAAGCCTTACGTTCGAGCGAGTACGAACCCGACGTCGACTGGGCCGAGGTGAGCGACGACGAACTCGAGGAGCGCTACCTCGAGCGCCCGTCGCCGGACCGCCCCTACGCGATGTTCGAGGCGTTCGAGCGCGGCTACACCGTCGAGGAAGTCCAGGAGCTGACGGGCATTTTCGAGTGGTACACCGAGCGTCTCAAGCGCATCGCAGACTCGACGCTGGCGGCCCAGGAGGGCGACTTCACCGAGGCCGCGATCGCCGGCCACACCAACGCGACGATCGCCTCGGCCGCCGGTGCTGACGTCGATACCGTCGAAACCGAGGTCCCGGGTCGCACCTACAAGCAGGTCGACACCTGTGCCGGCGAGTTCGAGGCCGAGACGCCGTACTACTACTCCGCTCGCAAGTCGGAGTTCGAATCGGGGCCGCTGCTGGGCGACGCCGCCGCGGGCGAACTCGAGGTCGACCGCGATATCGAGAGCGTGATCGTCGTCGGCGGCGGCCCGATCCGTATCGGCCAGGGCGTCGAGTTCGACTACTGTTCGGTCCACGCCGTCCGCGCCCTGCGCGAACTCGGCATCGACGCCTACGTCGTCAACAACAACCCCGAGACGGTCTCGACCGACTACGACACCTCCGACGGCCTGTTCTTCGAGCCCATTACCGCCGAAGAGGTCGCCGACGTCGCCGAGGCGACCGGTGCCGACGGCGTGATGGTCCAGTTCGGCGGCCAAACCTCGGTCAACATCGGCGAACCGCTCGAGGACGAACTGCAACGCCGCGGGCTGGACTGTGAGGTCATGGGCACGTCCGTCGAGGCGATGGACCTCGCGGAGGACCGCGACCGTTTCAACGCTCTGATGGCCGAACTGGGAATCTCGCAGCCGGACGGCGGGACCGCCTTCTCCGAGGAGGAAGCCCTCGAGTTGGCCCACGATATCGGCTACCCGGTCCTCGTGCGTCCCTCCTACGTGCTGGGCGGGCGCGCGATGCAGGTCGTCTACGACGACGAGGAACTCCGGACCTACATCGAGGAAGCCGTCCGCGTCGCGCCGGACAAGCCGATCCTCGTCGACGACTTCCTCGAGGACGCGATCGAACTCGACGTCGACGCCGTCTCGGACGGCCGCAACGCCATCATCGGCGGCATCATGGAACACGTCGAAACGGCGGGGGTCCACTCCGGCGACTCCGCATGTATGATACCGCCGCGCTCGCTGGACGAAGCGACCGTAGCGCGCGTCCGCGAGGTGACCGAGGACATCGCCGAGGCGCTGAAAACGAAGGGACTGCTGAACGTCCAGCTCGCGGTTCGCGACGGCGAGGTCTACGTGCTGGAGGCCAACCCGCGCTCCTCGCGGACCGTGCCCTTCGTCTCGAAGGCGACCGGTGTCCCGATCGCCAAACTCGCCGCGAAGGTCATGGCCGGCGAGACCTTAGAGAGCCTCGACGCCCAGGAGCAGATCCCCGACCACACCTCCATCAAGGAGGTCGTGTTGCCGTTCGACCGCCTGCCGGGTTCGGACCCGCGTCTCGGCCCGGAGATGAAATCCACCGGCGAGGTCATGGGCACCGCAAGCGACTTCGGCACGGCCTACTGGAAGGCCCAGCAGGCCGCCGACAACGCCGTCAGCGAGGGGACCGCCGTGGTCGATCTCGACGTCGACGGCTTCGAGACCCACTTCGACGTGGCCGAGTTCGACGACGTACCGGCAGCTATCCGTGAGGGGAAGGTCGACTTCGTCGTCAGCCGCGACCGCGACTCGCTGGAGATGGCCGTCGAGGAGGAACTCCCCTACCTGTCGACCGAAGCGAGCGCCGAGGCCTACGTCGAAGCGCTCGAGAGCTTCGAGGGCGACCTCGAAGTCGCGTCGGTCACCGACCGCCCGACGCACGTCGGCGAGTGGGGCTCCGCGGAGTAACGACGCCTGGCCCGGTCGACTCCCGACACCGTATCGTCGTGACGCTGCTGTCGGCCGGTGTCGATTCCGTCGCGAGGCGGTGTGTCGACGCTCGAACCGATCGATCGACGCCACGTTCCATTCCGTTAGCAATGTCTGCCTGCCATAGTTATAGGAAGATATATGCTTTTTAGTGCTGTGACGAACTACGATCGTAGTAAGATGCCGAAGCTAGCTGATGACTGTATGGAACACCTCGAGAAAGCATTACAGAGCGACGATCCGTCGGAGAAGAACTTCCATATTCGTCAAGTAATACAGGCATACGGCGTAGATCATCTGCCGGACGAGATCGATTCACAGTAACGCGTTCGATTCGGACCCGCAGTCGAAACGATGTCGTCGTCACAGTCGTCGTCTTCGCCGTCACGGAGCCTGTCCTGTCGCGTCGCCCGTCCTGCCTCGTCGGTAGCCGCTTCGATCGACGATCTCGTCGCCCGTTCGGCGTTCCCGGGCGCGGTTCGGGGCGAAACCGCGCGTACTGCCGGCCGGCGGGGATTGCTGACCCGATCGCCGAGTCACTCGAAGTCGTACCAGTCGAACCGCTCGACCGCGTAGCGATAGGAGATCGGCGGGGCGAGCAGCCCGGCGAGTAGGACGATCCACGCACCGGTCGTGATCGTGCGGGCGGACAGCGAGACCGCGGGGAGCGGCGTCCACGCGGTGACCGACCTGAGCAGGCCGGCGATCGCTTCGGGGGCCTCGAGGTAGAGGCTGGCGGCCGCGATCGCCGGCAGCGCGATCGCCAGCGTGTAGACGAGGAAGGCGGTCTTGCTCGGCATCACGGCCTCGCGGTTTGAAGTGACGTTGACGCTCCCGAAGCGAGGGAACGCCGAGCCGATCCCGGCGGCCAGGGCCGGCGTCGCGATCGCACCGACGACGGTGGCCCCGACCAGTGCGGCGGTGCGCTCGAGCGAGAGCGGGCTGACGATGCCCGTAACGACCGAGACGAGGAGCGCGAGCGGAACGCTGACGAGCGCGCCGGCGGCGATTCGACCGCGAATCGCTTGTCGACCGGTGAGCGTCGACGTGACGACGGCGGGCAGCGCCGGCCCGAGATCGCCGAGGGGGTTGAGCGTGAACAGCACGCCAGCAGCCCAGACGACGTACAGACAGAGCAAGACGGCCACGAACCGTGGGACGGTTCCGGCCTCGATGATCCGTTGGGCGAACGCGACGCTGCCGAGCAAGGGGTACCCGGCGTACGCGAGTCGGATCGGCGAGCGTTTCGTGCGACGGATCGCGGTCACCGCGACCGTCCGAACCGGCCGCGAGAGCGTCCCTGAGAGGAGTTCGGCGAGCCGATCGTCGGACGTTTCCGAGCTAGGTTCCTCGTCGTCGGTTCGGGCCGGGTCCGCGAACCAGTGTGTCCGCGCGCCGGCGGTTCCGACCGCGAAGGCGAGCCCGAGGACGACTACTGAGCCGACGGCTGTGCCGCCGAGCGCGGGAACTGACGGATCAATGCCGGGGACGCCGATCAGGAGGAGGTGACCGGGCCAACCGAGCGGACTGCTCCGGAGTCGAACGAACAGCGTTTCCATGATCACGTCGAACCCGCCGGTCGTGACCGCGCCGAGGTAGAGTGCCCAGAACGCGGCGAACAGCAGCATCCGGTACCGGGCGATCGGTTCGTAGGTGGTGATCAGGTGACGGATCCAGATGCCCACGGCGAACCCGACGGGGAACGCGGTGAGCAGGCAACTCCCGACCAACAGCGGTGCCGCGAGTACCGGGAGCGGGGTTCCCGCACCGGCGGCGAACGCCGCCGCGAGGAGCACCGTCGACGGCAGCAGCCACACCGCAAAGCGGGCTGTTTCCGCGGCGACGACGCCGACGACGGTGTTTCGAACCGGGGTCGATAGCAGGAGAAAAGCCGGCTGATCGATGTCGGCGACGGTCGTGATCGTCCGCATGACCGCCATGAAGACCAGAAACACCCACACGACCGCCGTGGCACCGGTGACGTAGTCGGTTGCCGTCGCCGCGTCGGCCGCGGAGAGCGTCCCGTCGGCGGCGTGTTCCCCCAGTTCCGGAAGCAAGAGGACGCCGACAGCCGTGATCGGGCCGAGTGCGAACAGCGCAACCGTCGCCATCAGGACCAGTCTGGTCCGGTTACCGGCGACCGCTCGAGTGGTCCGCCGGAACTCGGCTCTGGTGATCGACAGCGAAGCGGCGGCGAGTCCCATCAGCGAACACCTCGTTTCGGGGACGGGGCGAGCGGGCGATCGAGTCTCATGGTCGGAATCGTGTCGCGCTCCCAGTAAACCGTTTGGATTGCTGTCATTCCCCGCGTCCGCCGTGCCGGTGGGGCTCGATCAGTGTCGTCGAGCGCCGGTCCGAGTCCCGGTCGGTACGCGGGCCGGCGACGGGACTCCTGTACGTTGTGATACACATTTAATTATACCGAGACTGAAGGACTCGTATGAGCGCCGCCGACGCCCCCGCGATCGAAACCGAGGGACTGACCAAACGCTACGGCGAGACGGTCGCCGTCTCGGATCTGACGATGGCCGTCGAGCGCGGCACGGTCTATGGCTTTCTCGGTCCCAACGGCGCGGGGAAGACGACCACGATGCGGATGCTGACGACGCTGACGAAACCGACCGCCGGGACGGCCAGGGTTGCCGGCCACTCCATCGCCGACCGCGAATCGGTGACCCCGCACATCGGCTACCTACCCGAGGAGCCGCCGATCTACGACGAACTCACCGGCCGGGAACAGCTCGAGTACGCCGCCGGTCTTCGTGACATGCCCGCGGACACGGCCGACGAGCGCATCGCGTCGCTGCTCGAGCGGTTCGATCTGCGCGCGGACGCGAACAAGCGCATCGAGGACTACTCGAAGGGGATGCGCCAGAAGGTCGGCGTCATTCAGGCGGTCCTCCACGAACCGGCGGTGGCCTTCCTCGACGAGCCGACGAGCGGACTCGATCCCCGCGCCGCCCGGACGATGCGGGACACGATCGCCGACCTCGCCGATCGGGAGATGACCGTCTTCCTCTCGACACACATCCTGCCCGTCGTCGACGAGTTGGCCGACGAGATCGGCGTGCTCCACGGCGGCGAACTCGTCGCCGAGGGCGACCCCGAGCGGCTCAAGTCCCGCGCCGAGACCGGCGACGCCCGCAGTCTCGAGGATGCCTTCCTCGAGATCACCCGCGAACACGGCGAGGGCGAACTGGGGCAGGAGCGAGCCGCGGAGTGACGCACCCGACGAGCCGCTGTGGCTGCCTGAGATCGATGGATGGCGACGGAGCTCCGTTCTGCGCCACTCGCTTCCATATGTTTTTAGTGAGGGGCGATCGTACGTCCCAGCGAGAGGTGTGCATCGATGGGATGGAGAGACATCACCGGAGTCGATACGGGGTCTCGACTCGCCGAGTACGTCTCGCGGATCGACCGATACGACCTCCTGTTGGGGTTGATTCCGACGGCCTTCGCGGTCGCCGGCCTCGTCGGTCGCCTCCTCGATCTCTCGGCTGAGACGACGCTTCTCGCCGGTGTTTCCATCGCCGCCATCGCCGTGCTCGACGCCCTGTTTTTCCGCCCGCCGACGAGACCGCGCGGAACGTGACCGTCCGGTCCGATCCGCCGCTCGAGTCGATAGTTGGACCGCTAACGGGCGCTCGAGACCGTTCTCCGTTCGGCATCCGGTCTCGCGTCCCGAACCGGACGGGAGATCAGTGCTGTTCGGTCCGACCCACGGGCGTGAACGCTTCGATCGTGATCGCGATCGCATCGTCGCTCGGGACATCGCGGACCGCATAGGCCGTCGGATACGAACCGGCCGTCGGATACAGCGTCGGCTGTGGGATCTCGTACCGATCGGTGCCGGTCACGGTCTCGAGGTAGCGCTTCGTCACCATCGGTTCGATAAATGTGAGTTCGCCGCGCCCGTTGCCGGTCGTATCGTATGCACCCCAGATGAGCGTGTTCGTGAACTCGCCGTCGGTATGTTCCGGCGCGCCGGGGTCGATTAGATGTTCGCCCATGTCCGTGACGACTGCGAAGTCGCCGTCGAGCCCCGGTTCGGGAACGCGGGTGTATCCGGCAGGAAGGCGGGCTTCCGGGATGGTGTACGCCGCTGCCCTCGGGCCGTCGATGGTATCTACCGTCTCCGCCTCGAGCATGTGGAAGTGAACGTCGAGGTGCGGAACGTCGTAGGTCCCCGGTGGCGGGTGGCCCTCCGGGTTCCAGGTCAGGCCGAGGAAGGTAAACGGCGTCGCCGCCGTCTCGGGAAACGGAACGAAGAACTCCTGTGACCACGCGTGATGGATCTCGAGGGCCGTGCCGGTCGGCCCGTATTTGTCCCCGGGCTCGCCGCGTTCTGCCCGGGCTCGCAACTCTGCGGCTGACGGAAGTCCAGTGAGCGCGTCGCGGTCGAGGACGACGCCGTGGTATGTCGGATCGCCCGACGGTGCGACCGTGGTAAACGTCCGTAACTCGCCGTTGCCGAGCGAAATCGGCTCACTCCACTCGGTACGTTTTGGTGGCGGGAAGTCCCGATCCGTCGCGCTCCCGGCGGCAGTACCGGTCGCTGTGAGCGCCGTTCCGACCCACGGCACGGCGCGGAGGAACGTCCGTCGACGAGCGGTCCGCCGGCCGTCCGCGAGGTGGCTTTGCGGTGTCTCACCCATAGCGTATCCCGGATGTCCGACTCTCCACTTGCTGTCACACGCCCAACAACATATATTCCACTGTGACCGCTCGTGAACGTCCCGACGCCGTATCTATCGGTCACTCGGGAACGGGTCGAAGGTACGGGACTGAACAGGAATCGGATCAGGGATCGAAGACGCCGCGTTCGAGTCCCTCGCGAACGGGCGCATGCTCGGCGTCGGTCGGCGGCGGACTCGTCGTGAGCAGGGCCTCGAGCCGTTCGTCGTCGGCTCGGACCCCCCGTTCGACATCGGCCTCGACGACGACCACGTCGTCGGGACCGACCACGTGCTCGGTCTCGCCCTCTCGAACGACGCCGGTTCCCGAGCGGATACAGATCGCGACGTCACTGCCGGGCGCGTGAACCGGAATGAACTGCCCCGGCTCGAAGTAGCCGAGCACGACCTTCATCCGGTCGCTCCGGAACACGGGCCGCGTGCTGAATCGATCCTCGTCGTACGTCCGTTCGCTGTCGAAGTCGGTTATTGGCATGGGTGATCTCCGCCAGGCGATTCGGGCTCGCCGAAGACGTGTTCGACCCGACGTCCCTCGTCGGGGTCGGTCTTCCCCCGAACATATTGGCGGTGGATATTCGACGCCCGATCCGCCAGCGGTCGCCGCGTCCCTGCCGGGAGATCGACGCGAGCAAGTCCCGGAACGGAATACTCTAAAATGGCCGGGCTCTCTGGTTTCGTATGGAGTATCACGAGGCGGCGGATTTCCTCTTCGATCTGCGACGGTTCCGCCCGAAGCCGGGCACCGAGTCGACGGCCCGGCTGTTGGCCCACCTCGAGAACCCACACGAAACCGTCGACTTCGTTCAGATCGCCGGCTCCAACGGGAAAGGGAGCACGGCCCGAATGCTCGAGCGGACGCTGCGGGAGGCGGGCTACTCCGTCGGCCTCTACACCTCGCCACACCTCGAGGACCTCCGCGAGCGGGTCCGCGTCGACGGCCGGAAGATGTCGCGGGCGGCCGTCTGTGACTACGTCGACGCCGTTCGCGAGTACGTCACCGAGCGCGGCGCCGACGGCGAGTCCCCGACCTTCTTCGAGACGATGACCGCCATGGCGATCTGGCAGTTCGGCCGCGAGGACGTCGACATCGCCGTTCTCGAGGTCGGTATCGGCGGCAAGTACGACGCCACGAGCGTCGTCGATCCGGTCGCCAGCGCGGTCACGAGCGTGACCCTCGAGCACACGGGCATCCTGGGCGATACCGTCGCGGAGATCGCCCGCGACAAGGCCCACGTCGCCCCGGCCGACGCGCCGCTTGTCACGGGCGTCACCGGGAGCCCGCTCGAGACGATCCGCGATGTCGCCGGCGCGGTCGTCACCGTCGGAGCGGCGACGGAGGCCGACGACGGCACCGCTTCGAACCCCGACGTTCGGGTCGCCTACGGTGGGCGGACGAACCACACCGAAGCCGCCGTTTCGATCGACGCGGATGTGTGGGACCTCGAGACGCGGATTCCGTTGCTGGGCGAGCATCAGGCCGAAAACGCCGGCATCGCCGCCACCCTCGCCAGACAGGTCGGCGACGTTTCGACGGCGGAGATCGCGCGTGGCCTGCGAAGCGCCCACTGGCCGGGCCGGTTCGAGGTGCTCGATACGGAGCCGCTGACCGTCCTCGACGGCGCGCACAACCCGGGGGCCTGCGAGGGCCTCGCCGAGACCCTCGGCACGTACGACTACGACGACCTCTACCTCGTCTTCGGCGCGATGCACGACAAGGACCACCGCGAGATGGCCGCCGCCTTGCCGACGCCCGACACCGTCGTGACGACCGAACCGACCCTCGACCGGGCCGAGGATCGGGCCGTCCTCGCCGATGTCTTCGCCGACGCCGGCGTCGGGACCGTCCGTACCGAGACCGCGGTCCCGGACGCGCTCGCGACCGCCCTCGGCGACGCCGGGAGTGACGATTGCGTGCTCGTCACCGGGTCGCTGTTCGCGGTCGCGGAGGCCCGATCGAGATGGACCCGTACCGACGTTCCAAAGCGCGTCCGCGACCGCTCCGACGCCCGCGACGCGCTCGCGGAGGCGAACGTCGCCGCGGGCGATGTCGAGCGACTGGACGGCGACGCCGTCCACCGAGTCGTCAGGACGGCGCTTCGGGACCGACAGGCGACCGTCCTCAAGGAGGAACTGCTGCGGCTGGGCGGTGAATGCGCACTTTCGGGCCTCGAGCGCGACGACGAACCCGTCGACGCCGTGTTGATGGGCACGCTCGCCCAGTTCGAAGCGCTCGTCGAGACCCTCGAGACGCGCTCGCGACCCCACGGTCTGACCGATGTCGCCCGCGAGTTGCGGGACACGCTCGCGGTCGACGCCGGACCCGATGCCAGCGTCGCCGACGAGATGGACGCCGACGGCGACGCGACGGAACCGACGGGGGCCGCCGGCCGGCCTCGAACGCCCGATCGGCCAGCCGACGGCTCGAGCGGTCCGGACTACCCCTGGACCGATCGGACGGCCGTAATGGGGATTCTGAACGTCACGCCCGACAGCTTCCACGACGGCGGCGAGTACGACGCTCTCGACGACGCCGTGGCCCGCGCCGAGGAGATGGTCGCGGCCGACGCCGACGTGATCGATATCGGCGGGGAGTCGACCCGGCCGGGCGCTGACCCCGTGTCGGTCGAGGAGGAACTCGACCGGGTCGTGCCCGTGGTCAAACGGATCGCCGATCTCGATGCCTTGCTCTCGGTCGACACCCGCAGAGCCGCCGTCGCCGACGCCGCGCTCGAGGCCGGTGCCGACATCATCAACGACGTGTCGGGGCTCGAGGACCCCGAGATGCGATTCGTCGCCGCCGAACACGACGCGGGGCTGGTCGTGATGCACAGCATCGACGCGCCGGTCGTCCCCGATCGCGATGTCGAGTACGACGACGTCGTCGCGGACGTGATCGATCAACTCTCCGAACGCATTTTGCTGGCCGAGAAGGCGGGGCTGGACCGGAACCAAATCATCGTCGACCCCGGGATCGGCTTCGGGAAGTCGGCCAGCGAGAACTTCGAGTTGCTCGACCGGATCGACGAGTTCCGCGCGCTCGGCTGTCCCGTCCTCTTCGGCCATTCCCACAAGTCAATGTTCGGCCAGGTCGGCCGCGAGGCCGGCGACCGACTCGAGGCGACCGTCGCGGCCAGTGCCCTCGCGGCCGACCGCGGGGCGGATCTCGTCCGTGTCCACGACGTTCCCGAGAACGTCGCCGCAGTCCGGACGGCGCTCGCCGCGCGTGACCCGGAGCGGTTCGACTGGGAGTCGTAATCCCCGTTCTCCGATCGGGGCGCGTCTCGAAGAGACCGGTCAAGGGACGGGACTCGGACCGTTCGACGGCCGCGTCCGTTCACATGCGCGACCGAACGGCAGCCTCGAAAACGAGTTTCTGGAGTGGTGTGGAGTCGTTCCGAGGAGCCGACGCGAAGTCGAACGCTCGTCGACGCTCAGTCGCCGCCCACGCCGTCGTTGTCGGGCGTGTACGCCGCCGGCCCACACCCTAACGACCGATGTGGACAGTGTCGGCAGTGGTCTCCCGGCGTCGTCTCCGCGAACGACGGCTCGTCGACCGCCGCGAGCGTCTCGAGCACCGATTCCCACGACGGTAGCTCGCCGGGCTCGAGGAGGTCGACGCGAGGGCCGTCGATGTCGCCGACGTAGACGTAGCCGACGGCCGCGATCGGCTCGTCGAACCGCTCCTCGCAAGCCCGCGCGTAGAGCGACAACTGGGCGGCGTCGTCGGGGTCGATCCGCTCCGCGGTGGCCTTGTAGTCCAGCACCGCGAGCCCGCCGTCGGGGTGTTGCCGGACCGAGTCCACGTAGCCGACGATGTCCCCCGTCACGCCGGCCACGTCCTCGAGCGAGAAGGGGAGTTCCGCGGCCAGGGGCTCCCAGTCGGCGACCGGCGGCTCGAAGGCCGGCGCGGTCGCGTCGAAGTAGCGGTCGATGCAGGCGAGGACCGCATCGCGGTGTGCGAGCAGATCGCGGGCGGTGAGTTGTCGAACGGCGGCCTCGCGCCACGCTTCGCGGGTGCGATACTCGCGATGGAACGCCTCCTCGGCGACGTCGTGGAAGACGGTGCCGACGAGTCGCGACGCGGGCTCGTCGGTCGCTGCGGGCGACCCCCTGTTCGCCACGGCCGCCTGCTCGCCCATCGTGGCCGCCGGGTCGTCGATCGCTCGGACGACGTGATCGAGGTAGTGTTTCCGCGCGCAGGTCTCGTGGGTCTCCATCGCCGAGTAGCTGTGTCGCATCGCGACCGGCAGTTCCGTCGCCGTCGCGAGCGTGTCGACCGGGAACCGGACCGTATCCGTCGTCAGCGCCGAGAGTCGCCGACCGCTGGGGACTCGAGGCGATGCGTCCGCCGCCGCTCGGTCACCGCTTTCGGTCTCGAGCGAGCCGTGGCTCGCGGCGTCGGCCGCCGACAACAGCGTCCCGTCGCGGAGCAGTCGACCCAGCCGGTGGACCGTCTCGATCGCCGCGCGGGTCTCGAGGGGTTCGACGGGCCGCGCACCGTAGTCGGCGTAGTAGGTGATCGTGCCCGGACTCTCGCCGGCCGAGGCGGCGATCTCCTCGGTGCGATCGACCACGGTCTCGGGATAGACCTCCCGCACCCGCTCGAAGCTCTCGGTCAGCGACGCCCAGAGGTCCATCCGCTGACCGGTCACGGACCACTCGATGTCACTCGCCAGGCAGGTCTCGGCCGTCGCCGCCGCGAGTTCGTCGTCGCCGCCGTCGTACTCGTAGTCGGAGCCGAACACGAACAGGTGTTCCGCGGCTCGAGTGAGCGCGACGTGGAGCACGCGCCACTCCTCGGCGACTCGCTCGGTGGCGAGATCGGCGAGCAGGGGCGAGTCGACCGCGTCGTCGAGGGTGGCGGCCAGCAGCCGGTAGCGGGCCCGCTCGACGTAGTCGCCGTCGACGCACCACTCCTCGTCCGAGAGGTAGGGGACGAGGACGGTATCGAACTCGAGGCCCTTGGCCTGATGGACCGTCATCACGTCGACGCAGTCCGCGGAGCGAGTTCCCCGCGTTCGGTCGCTCCCGCCGCTTTGGAGGGTCCGTGTCAGCGCGTCCACGAACGCGGTCGACAGCGACTGGACGACGCCATCGGACTCGTAGGCTTCGACGAACCGCTCGAGGCGATCGAACCCGGCTCGCTCCTCGCTCGCACAGAACCACTCGATCCGGGTGAGCTCCCGGAACCGTCGAACGAACCCCGACAGCGGATAGACGTCTCGGAACCGCTCGAGTCGCTCGAGGTGGGTACGGACCGTCTCGAGTCGGTCGGGCTGTTCGAGGTCGAGCGCCGACAGGTCGCCGTTCGTCACGGCGTCGTACAGCGAACCGTCCCGTCGCTGCAGCGTCGCGAGGTCGTCGGCAGTGACGCGGTAGCGATAGAGCAGCACACGACGGAGGTGGGCGTCCGCGTCCGGTTCGACGAGCACTCTGAGATACGACAGGACGGTCCGCATCCCGGGCGAGATGTCGCCGTGTGGCGAGCCGGAGATTTCGTAGGGGATTTGCAACTCCTGCAGTTCGTCGGCGACCGCCTGCGCGTGGCGGTTGGTTCGGACGATGACGGCGATATCGCCGAGCGACCGCCGTGGGACGGTCGCCGCCTCGCCGTTGAGCAGCCGCGAGACCGTCGTCGCGACCTGCTCGGGCGTCGACTGGGGGACCTCGTCGCTCTCGACTTTGACGACGCGGTCCGGCGGCTCGTCCTCGTCGTAGCTGCCGGCCACTCGGCCGTCCTCCCGCAGCGTCTTCGAGGACTGCGGGCCGTAATCGCAGGCGTTGGTCAGGGCCAGGATCTCCTGTTGCGAGCGGAAGTTGAGTTCGAGTTCGATCGCCTCGTGGTCGTCGTAGGCGGCGGCCAGGCGATCGAGCCCCTCGCGGTCGGTCCCGCGCCAGCCGTAGATCGCCTGGTCCTTGTCGCCGATCGCGAGCAGGTCCGGCCGGTCGGGGCCGTCCGTGAGCTCGGTCACCAGGGCAAACTGGGTCGCGTCGGTGTCCTGGAACTCGTCGCAGTAGACCTGGGACCACTGACCGGTAATCTCGCTGGCGATGGCCTCGTCGTCGAGCAACCCGGTCGCCGTCCGCACCAGCTCGTCGAAGTCCATCGCCCGCTCGGCCTCGAGCACGTCGTGGTAGTCCGCGTAGACGTCGGCGTAGTGGCGGGCCAGCCGGAGGAACTCGACGTAGTGTTTCAATCGACCGAACGGCGTCTGTTCGATCCGGCTCGTCGCTTGCCCCCAAATTCGGTTGCCGAACAACGCCCGCGGCAGATGCTTCGTGGTCCGGTCCTCGAGCGAGAGCGCGTCGATCGTGTTGGTCACGCACTGCTGGAGCACCCGGAGGTAGCGGTCGATGTCCCGCACCAGATCGTCCTCGCGGAACTCGTCCGGTGCCTCCGCGATCTTCTCCCGGCAGTAGGAGACGAGTTTGCCGTAGTCGATCAGCGACTCCCGGGCCGTCTCGAGGTGCGTGTCCCGATTGAAGTAGCGCAGCGCCTCGGCCTCGAACGAGAGATCCTCGCCGGCGGTCCGCTCGAGCCGGAGGACGAACTCGTTGCACAGCTCGAGGGTCCGCACCGGCGGCAGTCCGGACTGCAGGTCGTCGGGCGTGATGTCCTCTCGGCTCATCGCCCGAATGAACCGGTCGATGGCATCGACGAGATCGGCCGGCGAGCCGTCGTTGCGGGTCGCGGCCGCGAAATCGTAGTCGTTGTCCGCGAGCAGGCGGTCGATGAGCCGGCGGCGGGTCCGTTCGGTGACGACGTCGAACTCCGGCGAGTAGCCCAGATAGTAGGCGTACTCGCGGACCAGCCGGTAACAGAAGGAGTGGTACGTGTAGACGTCGATCGCCGCGGCGGCGTCGGGCTCGAGGCGGTCGCTGACCGCCGCCCGAATGCTCGCGGCCGCCTCGTTCGCGAACGTTAGCACGAGTACGTCGTCGGGATCGACGTCGCCCCGCTCGATGGCGCGCTCGATCCGGAGCAGCATCGTCGTCGTCTTCCCGGTGCCGGCACCCGCGTCGACCGAGGTACAGGCCGCGTGGCTGTCGATGACCGCTTGCTGGTTCCCTTTGGGGTCGATATCCGCCGCCCCCGATTCGTCAGCCATCGAACCGCACCTCCCCTGCGATGTACTCCTGGCAGCAGACGGTGTACTCACAGTCCGGACAGGCGTGTTCCTCGATCCGCTCCCATCGGTCGGACGGATCGAAGGACCCCGCGAGCAGGCTCGCGGTCACTGTCTCGAGGCGGTCGTCGACGGTCTCGTTTCGGTGATCGTGTGTCATGCCGTAGGTGTGGTGGTCGACGTACACGTCGGTGAGATCGGCGACTTCGAGGCTCGTCTCGACGGTATCCTGAACCCAGTTTACCGTCGCTGCCGAGCGGTTGGCGAGGGGAATCTGGACGTACCGACAGGGTCGGTCGCCGAGTTCGAGCCGGTCGCGGAGGCCGCGGAGCCCGTCGATGACCACGGCGGTTTCGAGGAGCGAGCCGACGGGGTCCGGTTCGAACGTGGGCGACCCGTCGTCGAAGTGATCGGTGAAGCGGTCGGCGACGTCGCCTTCCCAGTCGGACCGGTAGCGAAGCCGACCGAGCGGCGCGAGCGTCGGGACGAACCGGACGCCGACGATCGACGAGCCGTCCCCGTAGACGTAGTCCACCGTCGCGTCGATCCGCACTCGCTCGGCCGCGTGTGGCCCGTCGGCGACGTCGACAGCGCTCGAGAGCGGCAGCGCCGGCCCGATCAGTTCGCCACGGGTCGCGTCGGCGTCCAGTCGCTCGATCCCGGCGGCGTGGTCCGTCCCGACGCGATCGAGGTACGCCGACAGCGTCGCCTCGAGCACCCGTCGCTCGTGACGGCGTTGGGTGCTGGAGTGAAACGGCTCGTCGTGATCGGTCCACAGCGTCGAGAGCCGATCGCTGGCGACGGCTTCGAGCGCTTCCCGATCGGTTTCGCCGCTCCGGAGTGCGTCACAGATGGCGGACCGCAGCACGTCCACGCGGTCGGCGACCGCGTCGTCGTCGCTCCCCGCGAGCCCGTGGACGTGGGCGAACTCGTATCGCCGCGGACAGTGAAGCGCGGTGCGGAGGCCGTCGACGTCGAGCGTGGCGGTCGCCGTGTCGTCAGTCATCGCGGACCACCTCGCCCGCGGCGAACTCGAACTGCGAGCGGATCGCCTCGGCGAGTTCGTCGTCGATATCGCCGTCTTCGAGCACGACCGCGATCTCCTCGAACAGCGCCTCGGTCGCGCCGAGATCGGCCTCGCCGCCGGTGCTGGCTTCCCGGAGCACCCGCTCGAGTTCGCCGCGGGGCTGGTCGAGCAACGCCTCGACGGCGTTCGTTTCGCCGTGAATCGCCGCGCCGGCCGCGGCGTCGACGTCCGCGAGCGTGAGACCGGGCGTCGACTCGAGCAGTTTCAGGTAGCGCGACTCGTCGTGGGTCCGCTGGAGGCCGCCGGCACCGCGCTCGTAGGAGCACAGGTAGAGGGCACGCTCGGCCGCGCGTGCACCGAGTGCGAGTCGCCTGCGGGACCGCTGGGCGTGGTAGGTCTCGAACGGGTCGCCGACCGCGGTCGCGTCGACCGGTGCGAACGTCTCCGCGGTCTCCCCGAGCGACGGGTCGGTGACCGCGGGATAAGCCGGCATGGTGCGAAGCCACGCCGACGGGAACAGTTGGGTGAGGAACTGCTCTCCCGGATAGGTCTCGTCGATCAGATCGAGCAGGAAAACCGCCTGCCGCGAATCGTACTTCAGGTCGTCGACGGCACAGACGGTGACGCCGCCGACCGGCGGCCGCGTCTCGACCGCGTGGACGTAGGGCGCGTCGTACCGGATCGTTCGCCGGAGCATTCGGCGCAGGCCCTGCCAGTCGGGTCCCACGAGATCCGTCTCCTCGACGAACCGGGCGATCTCGAGGACGCGTCTGATACCCTCGTACTGTTCGCGGGCGTCGACCCACGTTTCCTCGCGGGCGATTCGCCCCTTCAGGTCCGTTCGACCGATCCAGCGCTCGAGCGAACGGCGAACGCTCGCTCCATCGGTTTCGGAGAGCATGCGGGTCGAGAACTCGGGGACGCGAGCCCGGAGGCGATTCAGCGAGACCTCTCGAGGATCGCTCGATCCCCGCGACGGATCGCGATCGAGTCGCTCGAGCGCGTCGCTGTCGTCGTGGCGCTCGCACTGGCACGTGACGACCGCGTAGAGTTCGTTGACCGCGGGGTCCTCGGCCAGCGAGGGGGTCCCGATCGTCGCCGTCGGGACGCCGGCGTCCCGGAGGCGGCGTCTGGTCTCCGGTACCCGCTCGATCCGCGGCACGGCGACGGCGAACTCGTCGTAGGACCAGCCGTGGCGGTCCGATAACGACTGGATTTCGGTGGCGACTGCCCGAACCTGTTCGCGGGCGGTCTCGGTGCGGATGCGTCGGGCCCGACCGACCGGTCGCCCCGCAGCGGGTCCGGCGTCGGTATCGTTGCGTCCTTCCGGTCGGTCACCCGTCGCGAGGAACCGCGTGACGGGGTGATGTGGCGGTCCATCGGCAGTCTCGCCGGCGGAAACGGGCTCGAGCGGCTCGATCTCGAGGCCCGCGTCCCTCGCCACGTCCTCGAGACAGCCCGGTTCGACCCGGGTTCGTTCGACGCTGGCGTGGCGCTCGCCGATGCAGACGAGGTCGGCGTCGTCGGACAGCGCCGCGAGGTACCGGCGATCGAGGCGGCGGTACTCCTCGAATTCGACGGCGAAGACGGCGTCGAAGGAGGCGGTCACCCGGGACCGAACGCCGTCCGCGTCCGCCTCGAGCAGGTCGACCGCTCGCGGGATCACGTCCGCCCGCTCGACGTACCCTCGGTCCTCGAGTTCCGCGTGAAAGCGATCGTTCATCGCGTAGAGGAAGGCCAGACAGTCGTGGGGCGACTCGAGGTCGTCGAGGTCGAGCCGCTGGCGGGTCGCCGCGAGCAGCAGTTGTCCCACGTCGCGCGCGAAACTCTCGTGGTCGGCGGCACGCTCGAGGTAGTCGGGGACCGATCGGCTCGCGCCGTCGATGACGAGCGAAATGAGTTCGATACGCTCCTCGTACTCGAGGCGGTCCAGCGTCGGATCGTACTCCTCGATCGTTTTCGAGGCGTGTTCCGGCAGCGACTCGAGCCGGGGCGAGCGGGGTCCACCGTCGTTCCGCCCGCGACCGGCGTCGGCCAGCGCCTCGGCCACCGACTCGAGACCCGCCGGATGGCGTTTCAGGACCAGGACGTTCCGCGGCCCGTGTTCCGCGGCGAGGGCCGCGTACTCCGCGGCGACCGTCGCGAACACGTCGCTGCCCGGCGCGGGTGCGGGGAGGAGCTTACAGGTTCCGTCGAGTGTAGGCGGCGTGGCCATCGGTCGTACGTCACCGAGTATGGCGGAATTCGTATTTAAATGTGGGCACGATTCGATCCCGGTCGGCGAGCGGGGCCGATGGCCGCGGGTCGACGGCGACCGAGCCGGCTCGGGTGTCGCCCGATCCGTGTCAGCGTTTCGAACGGAGGTAGTCCGGCAACCCTTATAACGGATCCCGAGTACTGTAAGGTATGGAGGATATTTTCGTCGCTCGAGTCATGTCCTCGTCACTGCACACGGTGACGCCGGACACGCTCGTCGAGGACGCCGCGCAGGACATGCTCGACAACGAGATCGGTTCGGTCGTCGTCATCGACGACGACAACCGACTCGAGGGAATCCTGACGACGACGGACTTCGTTCGGATCGTCGCCGAACAGAAGCCGAAAGACCAGACCCCGGTTTCGAAGTACATGAGCAGCGACGTCGTGACGGCGTCCGCGCAGGACAGCATCCGCGACGCCGCCGACGTGATGGTCGAACGCGGCTTCCATCACATTCCGGTCGTCGACGAGGACGAGGGCGTCATCGGAATGGTCACCACGTCCGATCTGGCGGGTTACCTCTCGCGCGTCCAGTCGCCGAGCCCGGAGTAGCCGCCGGGCCGATCACTCGGGGTGAAAGCCGTCCTCGAGCCACCGCTCGAGCGAGTCGCCGCGACGCGGACTCGGCCGTGGCTCAGACCCCCAACCGAACCGGAGCACACACCCATCGCACGCCGCTGTGGAGTCAGGTGTGTGCCCCGTTCAGTGGCGACTGTCGTCCGGATCGGAATCGGTATGGCCGGGTGCATCCGCAGCGATGTCGTCGTCTTCGGTCATCCAGCGGACGATGTCGCCGAGTCGATCCCGTAACGTACGGGCTTCGGTCGGCGTCAGTTCGACGTCGGCGTGCCCCGTCCCGTGGTCCCCCGCCATCGCGTCGATACTGAGGACGACGCGGTGCTCGTCCGCGGATTCGGGCCGCACCGACACGTCGGCCCGGTCGGGATAGTCACGCGGCGGCCCCAGCTCGAGGTCGGTTTCCCCGCGTGTGACCCCGATCCGGACGCGCTCCGCACACTCGAGGTCGAACGAGTCCGTTCGGTCCCCCTCGACGGACCTCGGCTCCTCGGGTGGTGTGGTCTCTCTTCCCATATGTTTTCGTTCTCCGGCGACCCCCTTGGCTCTACGCCCGCTCGGCTCGCGTGGCGTCACTCGACGGCGAACATTTCGTCGTCCAACTGGCGGCCACCCGTCCAGCACTCGCGGGCGAACCACGCGAGATACCCCATCGCAAAGACGGTCATCGCAGCGGTGAGCAGCCACGTGCCGCTCCCGGTCTCGAGCGTGCGGAGTTGGGAGACGCCGAACGCCCCGGCACCGATCGCGAGTATCCAGATGCCGACCGCGGCGACGCGGGGCCAGCCGACGGTTCGACCGGCGACGGCGAGTCGTTCACGGGTTCCGGCCAGGAGGAGCACCACGCCGACGGCGGCGAGCCATCCGATCAGGAGCAGCATCGACGGAGCCGCCGCGTCGGCATTGACGACGAACAGCCCGGCTAACAGGAGCGTTGCAACCCCGCCGCCGGTGAATCCGTGGCGAACGACGGTCTTCAGTCCACTCATCGGTCGGTCGATTCGGCGGGGCCGAAGTTAGGTGTACTCACTCGACTCGAGTTAGTCGTCGTCCATCGGTGCGGTCACCGGTTCGACGCGCTCCCCGCGGGGCCATTCTTATTACGTTGCAATACGATGCAATACGCATGGAAAACGTCACTGCTCGGATGAGTTCCGAGGAACTGGATCTCCTCGACCGACTGGCGGAACAGCGAGACGGCGGGCGGAGCGATGCGATTCGGGAAGCGGTTCGACGCGGTGCGCGCGAGGAACTGATTCGCATCGCCCTCGAGCGGTACCGGGAGGGCGAAGTCGGCATGCGCGGCGCTGCGGAGATCGCCGATGTCTCGATCACGCGTATGATGCGTGAGGCCAACGAGCGTGGCGTTCTCTCGAACTACGACGAGGCCGACCTCGAATCCGACGCCGACGCGCTACGATGACCGGTGATGACCGAACACTGCTTGTCGACGCGAGTACGTTCATCACGCTCGCCGAAACCGGCTCGTGTCCGCTTCTCTACCGGACTCGAGGCCGAACGGCTCTTCCAGCCGCAGTACAGCGGGAGATAACGGACGATCCCGCGGCGAGCGAACTGGAGCGAGCCGTACGGTCGGCGGATGTCCACGTTCTCGATTCCATCGCCGACGACGATGCCCGATTGGAGGCCTACGAACGGGCGACGGAACACCTCGAGCAGTCCATCCGTACGTCCCCCGGAAACCCGGCCTGGACGGGCGATGTCGCGCTCCTCGGCGAGGCGCTCGAGCGGTCGGATGCGGTTGTCGTAACCGACGACAAACCCCTCCGAGACACCTGTAAAGCACTCTCGATTCCCGTGTCGGGATCGATCGGCATCCTCGTCCGCGCCGTCGAGCGGGGTGATATTACCGCCGATGCGGCGACGGACGTCCTCCTCGCGATGGACGAAACCGGGGCCAGATTGAGCGCACGACTGCTCCGGCGGGCCGAACGGTTGATCGAGGATGCCGCCTCCGACCGGTGACGAGCGGCGCTCGTCAATCGTCGTCCATCGGTGCGGTCACCGGTTCGACGCGCTCCCCGCGGGGCCCCTCGAGATCGATCGCCGGCAGTAGATCGCGCAGATAGCGACCGGTGTGGGAGTCCTCGAGTCGGGCGACGGCTTCGGGCGTCCCGGTGGCGACGATTTCGCCGCCGTGCTCGCCGCCTTCCGGGCCGAGGTCGATGATGTGATCGGCGTTCTTCACGAGGTCGAGTTCGTGTTCGATGACGACGACGGTGTTCCCGTTGTCGGTCAGTCGGTGGAGCACGTCGATGAGTTTGCGTTCGTCCTCGCTGTGGAGGCCGGTGGTGGGCTCGTCGAGCAGGTAGAGCGTCTCGCCGGAGTCTTTCTTCCCCAACTCCTCGGCGAGCTTGATTCGCTGGGCCTCCCCGCCCGAGAGCGTCGTCGAGGGCTGGCCGAGCTTCATGTAGTCCAGCCCGACGTCTTTCAGCAGTTCGAGCCGGCGGCGGATCTGGCTCGAGGACTCGAAGAAGTCGTAGGCCTCTTCGACGCTCATCTCGAGGACGTCGGCGATGGTCTTGCCCTTGTAGGTGACGTCGAGCGTGGCGTCGTTGTAGCGCGCGCCGTCGCACTCTTCACAGGGGACGTAGACGTCGCTCAGGAAGTTCATCTCGATTTTCACCGTTCCCTGGCCGCCACACTCCTCGCAGCGGCCGCCTTTGACGTTGAACGAGAACCGCCCCTTCTCGTAGCCCCGCTGCTTCGCGAGCTTCGTCGACGCGAACAGCTCCCGGATATAGTCGAAGACGCTGGTGTAAGTCGCGGGGTTCGACCGCGGCGTACGCCCGATCGGCGACTGGTCGATCAGGCGAACGGTCTCGATTTCGTCGAGCCCCTCGAGCGCGTCGTGCTCGCCCGGAATGACCGACGTGTTGTCGTTCATCTGGCGAGCGAGCCCCTTGTAGAACACCTCGTGCATGAGGGTTGATTTCCCGGAGCCGGAGACGCCCGTAATGGCCGTGAAACAGCCGATCGGGATGTCGACGTCCAGATCCTTCAGGTTGTGCTGGCGCGCACCACGGATCGTCAACGCGCCATCCGGATCGCGGCGTTCGTCGGGCACCGGGATCTGCCGCCGGCCGGAGAGGTAGTCGCCGGTCACGGAGTCCTCGGTGGCTTTGACCTCCTCGACGGGGCCGTTGGCGACGACCTCGCCGCCGCGCTTGCCGGGACCGGGCCCCATGTCGATGACGTTGTCCGCCCGCCGCATCGTCTCCTCGTCGTGTTCGACGACGAGCAGGGTGTTACCCAGATCGCGCAGTTCCTCGAGCGTGTCCAGCAGCCGGTCGTTGTCCCGCTGATGGAGGCCGATCGAGGGTTCGTCGAGCACGTAGAGGACGCCGACGAGACCGGACCCGATCTGCGTGGCGAGCCGAATGCGCTGGCTCTCGCCGCCCGAGAGCGTCGACGCCTCCCGATCGAGCGTGATGTAGTCGAGGCCGACCTCGCACATGAACCCGAGCCGCGCCCGGATCTCCTTGAGGATCTCCTCGGCGATCACCCGCTCGCGCTCGGTGAGGTCCGCTTCCATCGACTCGAAGTGGTCGCGAGCGTCGCCGATGCTCATCGCGTTGATCTCGGTGATCGAGGCGTCGTCGACCAGCACTGCGCGGCTGGCGGGCTTCAGCCGCGTGCCGTCACAGGCCGGACACTCCGTGACGGACATGTAGTCCTCGATGTGCTCGCGGGTCGAATCGGAGTCGGTCTCGATGTAGCGGCGCTCGAGGTTCGGAATGACGCCCTCGAATCGCTTTTGCTTCCGGCGCGTGCCGTTCTTGGTGCTCCGTTTGAATACCACTTCGCCGTCAGTGCCGTAGAGGAACGCCTGCTGGACGTCTTCCTCGAGATCCTCGAACGGCGTCGACAGCGAGACGCCGAAGTGTTCCGCGACGGCGTCCAACCGGGTCTGGTAGTACGAGCGGTTGTAGCTCCAGGGCTCGAAGACGTGTTTGAGCGGCTTGGACTCGTCCTGCAGGACGAGCGCCTCGTCGACTTCCTTGGTCTCGCCCAGGCCCTCACACTCGGGACAGGCACCGTGGGGCGAGTTGAACGAGAAGGACCGGGTCTCGATCTCGGGGATGTCGATCCCGCAGTGCGTACAGGCGAGGTCCTTCGAGAACTCGACGACGAACCGGTCGTTCTCCGCGGTCTCCTCGCCGAGCGCGCCGGTTCGGCGGGCTTCCTCGCCGAGGTCCGCGGCGACCTCCTCGGAGGCGTCCGGGAGGATGACCTTCAGGACGCCCTCGGCCTCGTCCAGCGCCGTCTCGACGCTGTCGATGATCCGCGGGCGGTCCTCGGCGGAGACCTTCACCCGATCGACGATCACGTCGACGGTGTGGTCGAAGTTCTCGTCGAGGTCGGGGTCGTCGAGCGTGAGGTCGTGTTCCTCGCCGTCGATCTCGACCCGGGCGTACCCCTCCGAGACGAGTTCCTCGAAGAGGTCCTCGAAGGCACCCTTCTGGTCGCGGACCACGGGTGCGGCGAGCTTGGCCTTGGTCCCCGCCGGGAGCTCGAGGATGCGCTCGACCATGTTTTGCGCACTCTGCTCGCCGACTTCACGGCCGCAGTCCGGACAGTGGGGCGTGCCGACGCGGGCGTAGAGCAGGCGCAGGTAGTCGTGCAGTTCCGTGACCGTCCCGACGGTCGAACGCGGGTTGTTCGCGGCGTTCTTCTGGTCGATCGAGATCGCCGGCGAGAGCCCTTCGACGGTCTCGACCTGCGGTTTGTCCATCTGGCCCAGGAAGTTCCGGGCGTAGGCCGAGAGGCTCTCGATGTACCGGCGCTGGCCCTCGGCGTAGACCGTCTCGAACGCCAGCGAGGACTTACCCGACCCCGAGAGGCCGGTGACGACCGTAAACGCCTCCCGTGGGATCGTGACGTCGATGTCTTTGAGGTTGTGCTCCTCCGCGCCGCGTACTTCGATGGAGTCCTTGCTCATCGTTCGATCGCAACTCGGGACTGTCTCTGCTGTCGACGCGGTTCCGGATTCATTGTATCCGAGTCAGTGGCCGCAGGGACTTAACGAGTCTGAAAGGGCAATAGCAAGACACACGTTACCACTAAACATTTACCCGTCCGCCGAACGCTCCCGCGGCGTCGAATCGGACTGACTCTCCCGGCGATCGTGCCACCACTGGCCGGCGATCGCCCCGGTCGCGACGGCCACCAGCCCGATGACGGTGACGACGTTTACCACCGGAAGCAGATAGAGGACGTTGACCGTGATCGCTCCGACGGCGAGCGCGAGCCACAGGTTCGGTTTCGGTCCTCGGCCGACCCGCCGGAGCAGCCTCGAGCCGAGGACGATGACGCCGACGGTGTTGGCGACTGTCAGCCCGATCGGGAACGCGAGCGCCAGCGCCTCGAGTCCGGTACCGACCGATGCCGGCACACCGGCCGCGACGAGGTACGACGCAGTGGCGGTGACGACCGCGAACGCGACACCGCCGCCGACCAGGACGCCGATGCCGATCACGCCCGTGGGTACCGGACGCTCGACGATCCGGGTCTCGAGCCGCCGGACCGACGACTGGGACACGGCGAGAACGACCGCCCCGATAGCGATCGTTCCGAGAACGTAGAGTCCGAACGCGAGCGCCAGTTCCTCGGGCGTCGCGGGATTCGTGACGACGTTCTCGAGGTCGCTCGGGGTGACGGCTG
Organism: Natrinema altunense; assembly: GCF_000731985.1. Taxonomy (GTDB): domain Archaea; phylum Halobacteriota; class Halobacteria; order Halobacteriales; family Natrialbaceae; genus Natrinema; species Natrinema altunense. Next base: position 309,336 of record NZ_JNCS01000001.1, on the reverse strand, counting down.
CAGGACCATGCGATCGAAGGGTGGTCAGGGTTGTGAGCGTGTCTGGATGGAGCATCCCGTGTTACAGGTTACGTGTGGCGGGACCGATGCCTTCAATCGGCGGGTTCTCGCGGTCCCACGCTGTGGCACCGGTCGCTTCCGTCGCGCTGTGTCGCCCGTCCCCTCGAGGACCGTGTTCCGACGCCGTTCGCGTCTCCGTCACCTCCGAGCGGCGACGGCCGCACCAAAGTGTCTTCGGCCGGCAGCCCCAAAGCCGACTATGAGCGACGACACCGCGGACGCACTCGCGGTCGAGGACTGCGTCGAGTACTGTCGCACCCAGGCGGGCCTGCTTTCGGGCAGTGTCGAGACGATGAACGACGAGGCCGACGCCCTCCTCGACGAGATCGACCAGGAGATGGCCGAGATTCGGTCGCGACTCGAGGCGTTGCCCGACGAGGTGGCGGCGACCGAAACGCCCTCGACCGCGGACGTGCCCGACGCCAGCGAGGTCGACGTCGCGGCGATCGAGGACCTACAGGCGGAACTCGAGGAAAAGCAACTCCTCGTCGAGGCGAAACAGGCCCGCATGCAGGCGTTTCAGGAACTGGCGGCCGGCTACACCGAACTGGCCGAGGAGTTGGCTTCGACCGTCGACGACGGACAGGAGGCACTGACCCGAATCATCGAGTTCGAGGCCGACGCCGACGCACCGGTGTACTTCGACGAGCGGGAAACGATGGTCGAGACCGCGGCCGCGGCGGCCGATTCGGGGTCCGAGTAGCCGAGCGAACGCCACGTCCAGTAGACGGACTCGCCGCGCCGGTGCGTTTTGCGCCCGGAACGTGTTATACAGGACACATTTCCGAACGTTCATCTATGGTAATGTCGTACCGTCAACACATGACGGTCGACTACGGCGAGCGCGAGAAGTCGTACGAACTCTATCGCAAGGGCAAGCGTGAGGGAACGTGGGACCCCGACGAGTACGATCTCGACGGGGATCGAGACGACTGGAACCGGTTCTCCGAGGCGGAGCGACAGCGGTTCCTCGCGACGTGCTCCGGGTTTTACGACGGCGAAGAGGACGTCACGCGGACGCTCGCGCCGTACATGATGGCGCTTGACGCGCTCCCCAACGACGAGATGCCCTTCGATACCGTCCAAGAGGAGATGTACCTTGCCCAGCAGGTCTACGAGGAGGCCAAACACACCGACTTCTTCAGCCGCTACTTCGAGGAGGTGTTCGGGACGCAGGAGACGACCCCCTACCGCGAGGGCGGGTATCAGGAACAGGGATACAGCACGGACGACCTCTACGACACCGCGGACGACCTGTTGGCGGCGATCGACGGCGGCGACCGAACCGAACTCGTCTACACGCTCGGCGAGGCCTACCTGAACTACATGGGCATCGTCGAGGCACAACTCGCCCGCGGCGGTTACCTGAGTTTCGACCAGATGATCGAACTGAAAGCCGCGGAGATGGGCCGCGAGGTCGTCCTCGAGTCGTTCCAGGCGGCGATCGGCAAGGTCCGGCAGGACGAGACGCGACACATCGAAAACGGACGCTGGATCTTACAACAACTGGCCGTGGCCGAACCCGACATCGTCGCGGACGTCTACGAACCGCGAATCGAGCGGTACGTCGAAAACCGGCTGCTTGCCGATCCCCTCTACGACGAGCAGCCCTTCGACGGCTACGACCAACAGAAGATCGGGTCACAACTCGTCCAGTACCTCCAGGATACCGTCGATTACATCGGTGCCGATCGGTTCGAACGGTACGACGACGTTCAAGCCGCCCTCCAGGAGCGCCAGGCCGCCGACTGACGCCACCTCGATGACCGGCTTCGACCGCCCATCTCCCGCCTCGAACAGCGCGTCTACGCCTCCCCGCACTGTCGAACCCGGAGACCGACACGCGGACCGCATCCGGCGTCGGTAGCGGCCGACTGACGGTTCCCGATCGTCGAGTCGCTCGAGTGTCCCCTCGGGATCGGTGACGATCGTCATCAGTAGTCATTGCGTGACCGCCCGCGAGTGCCACTTCATCGCCAAGAGGGGCCGTCCCTCGCGGGAGTATATAATCACCCACGATATACGGGGAATCGCCGAATCGGTTACCGTTCCACGGGAACCGTCGATACTATTGAACGTACGTCTACCATACGCTTACTCGAGGGGAAGAACGATGACCCAACCACAACTCAACCGACGGCGCGTATTGCAGGGGATCGGGGCAACCGGCGCGTTAGCAGTCGCCGGCTGTCTCGGTGGCGACACACAGGGGAGCAGTACGGAAGGCAACGAGCCGGCGGCTGAGAGCGGGCTACCGGCGGCCAAGTCCGTCGACGTCGATCGTATCGCGCGGGACCCTACGGACATCCCGGATCCAGTCGACTGGGACGAGCCCCGCGAACACGACGTCACGATTCGGACCGAGCGAGTGACCGCGGAGATCGAGCCGGGGGTCACCTTCGAGTACATGACCTTCGAGGGGCAGGTGCCGGGACCGATGCTCCGGGTTCGCCGTGGTGATCGGGTGAACCTGACCTTCGACGTGCCGGATGACCTGAACGTGGCCGCCCACAACATGGACTTCCACGCGGTCTACGGCCCCGGCGGCGGGGCCGACGCGACCACGATCGCGCCCGGCGACGACCCTACCCAGATCAGCTTCACGGCTGACTACGCGGGGGTGTTCATCTACCACTGCGCGATCCCGAACATGGACCAGCACATCAGCGCGGGCATGTTCGGCTCGATCCTCGTCGAACCCGAGGACGGTCTCCCCGAGGTCGACAACGAGTTCTACCTCGGCCAGCACGAGATCTACACGGACGGCGACCTCGGCGAGGAGGGCCACCACGGCTTCGACTTCGATGCGATGCTCAAAGAGGAGCCGACCTACGTCGTCTTCAACGGCCAAGCCTACGGCTTCACCCCCGACGGCGGCGTCCCCATGGCGGCCAACACCGGCGAAACAGCCCGGGTGTACTTCGCCAACGGCGGCCCGAACCTCCTGAGTTCCTGGCACGCCATCGGCAACGTCTGGAGCCGTTTCTACCGCGACGGCGACCTCCTGACCGACCCCGACCGCAACGTCGAAACCGCACCCGTCGCCCCCGGCACCACCGCCGCGGCCGAAATGGAGTTCCCCGTCCCCGGCCCCGTCAAGATCGTCGACCACGCCCTCACCCGCGCCGCTCGCCGCGGCGCCCTCGGCGTCGTCGACGTCACCGGCGACCCCACCCGAGACATCTACGACGCAGATCCGTAACGGCACCCGCCCGCCCGCTCGAGTAGTCGCGTGCGGACCGGATCCGTCGGTGCCTTCCCGTTCCCCGGAAACGGTGCTGTATACTTATACCGGTTCGGACGCCAGTTGCACCCGATGGTGTTCGCCCCGATTCCGTCGATTACGTTCGATGCCAGTGATCCGGCCGCGACGGTCGCGATCGGACGGCTGTTCGCGTATCTCGCGATGGGCGTCGCAGCAGTGGTGTTGCTCTATTACGCGACGATCTACGTCCGGGACGTCCTCGCGGTCGAGGCGCACACCGAACAGTGGTACCTCCTGATCGGGATCGGTGCGGCGATCGTTTACGCCGTCGCCGGCATCGCCTCGCTGTTGCTCGAGCCCGACTGGATCCGCCGGTTCGTCGACGGCGCGATCCTGTTTTTCATCCTCTTTCTCGCGCTGGCGATCCGCGCGATGTACCACGACCAGCCGACCGGGGGCGATCGCTCCCGGTTGCTGCCCGTGTGGGCGGACTACGTCGTGATCGTCGGCTTCGTCGCTGCCTGGTGGGGGACGTTCCTCGTCGAGACGTCCTCGACCCGGCTGGTTGTCGCGGTCGGCTGGGTCGTCACCTCCGCGTGGGCGGTCCTCTACGGGGTTCGGGCCGTCCGCGTCCACGAGGGAACGACGTTCGCCGCGCTGACCCGGCACCTGCTGCCGGCGATCGTCTGCGTCGCGGCGATCGTGTTCGTCGACTTGGTGACGAGTTACGCGACCGGGTACGGTGCGCTCGCCGACGCCACGTGGCTCGTCGGAACGTCGCTCGTCGCCGCCTTCCTGTTCAATACGGCCGTCGCGATACGCCAGCAGGGCGGCGAACTCGAGCGCCTCTACGACTGGACGACCTGGCGCGAACAGTCGTTCGACGACGGGTCCCTCGAGTAGTCCCGCGTCCGATTCGGGGTTAGAGTTCGCCCCGCAGGACGACCTCGTCGTCGACCCGCTGGAGCATGTCCTCGGTGACGACGTAGTCCTCGTCGTCTTCCCCCTCCCAGCCGACGGCGGCGAGCACGTGCTCCGCCAGACTGGGGTCGGGATCGACCGCGGCTGTCCCGTCCTCGACTTTCGCGACGAGGCCCAGTTTCTTTCCGTCGGCGTCGACCACGGTCTTGCCGACCGCGTCGTCGGTCAGTGATACTGCCATATCCGCTCTCTACCGCGACCAGCCGGGTAAACGAACGGCCGTCCCGTGCCGGCGTCCCATCGGGACCGTCCCGTCCGATCCACGACGGTCCGGTTCGACTGCACGCGCGACCCGGGACTATTTGTCGCTAGCGGCCGACGATACAGCCGACGCGTTCGATCGGACTCCGATCGCGTCGCGTTTTCACCCACCATGACACAGACACTCGAGATCAGCGACGACCTCAAGGATCGACTCGACAGTCACTGCGAGGACGGGCAATCAGCCGAGGAACTCATCGCTGAACTGGTCTCGATGTACGAGACCGAAGGGGCGTTCCTGCAGGAAGGCTACTCCGAGTAAGGAATAGGGATCGAGTACCCGTTCTTCGCCGCCAACTTCCCGACCGTCGACTCGTCGCCGAGCGGACCGACGGGACGTCGCCCACGCGTTCGACTGCGGCGTCGACGTGACCGGAGCGGCCTCCGCGGCCGTCGGGGCGTCGGACCGCAGCCAGGCTGCGGTCGATCGTGACCGCCGCCGGTGACTGACGGCCGCCTCGCGTCGCTTCCCGATGTCCGCTCGTCGTTTCCGCCGCCAGTCACCGGGCCGCCGAGCCCCGGACGATCGAATGTGGTTGAGGACGACACTCAAGTGGGTGCTCCCCGTAGCGGTCGATATGCACCTGCTGGTCGCGCTCGACGACTCGGAGCCGGGGTGGGCGGCACTCGAGTTCGCGTGTTCCGAACACCCCGACGACGCGCTCACGGCCGTCCACGCCGTCGATCCGACCAACAGCGGCTACGGCGAGGTGGCACACCTCGGCCCGGACGTGTTACTCGAGCGCCAGCGGGAGGCCGCTCGGGAACTGCTCGCGGACGCCGAGGACCGCGCGGCCGACTACGGCTGTGCGCTCGAGACGGAGACGATCGTCGGCCAGCCGTCCGTCGCGATCGTCGACTACGCGACGACCAACGACGTGGACCGAATCATCGTCGGCAGTCACGGCCGAACCGGAGTCTCGAGGGTGTTACTCGGCAGCGTCGCGGAGCGGGTCGCGCGACGGGCCCCCGTTCCGGTGACGATCGTCCGTTAGAGAGCGGCTCGCCCCGTCGAACGACGGCCTCGGGTGTGCTGCTCAGTATCCGTTTTCGTCCCGCTCGAACCGTTCGGACGGAAAGCATTTACCGGTGACCGAATAGTGTTCGACACACTATATGTCCCCGTCACTGCGGCGCAGACAGGTACTCGGTGCAGTCGCCGCGACTGTTCCAGCGGTGGTCGCCGGCTGCTCGGGTCACGGCCCACACATGGAGATGCGGGAGACGGCCGACGATGCCCTCCTCTCGAACGCGGTCAGGACGATCCCAGTCGATACCACGTCCGATAGACTCCGTCCGATCGTCGAAACGATCGAACGCGGAACCCACAAACGAAACAGCCCCTCCCCGGAGCCACAGCCGCGGCCCGCGATACCGGACGCCGGATCGTCGGTCGACCGGCCGCTCGAGTACGATGGGGCGTACTACACGCTCTCGCTGACCAACACGGTCGAACGGATGTTGACCGAAGCGGAAGTCCGGGTCACCGCGGCGACGACGCCGTCCGACGACGCGACGAACGCGGTCGAATACGAGACGCTGTCGGAGAAAGACAGCACAGCGCTTCGTGGCGCTCTCCCGCCGGAAACCGGGGACCGGGAGTACGAATCCGTTCACGAATACTACGACACACAGGAGGTGAACGCGTCAGTCCTCGTTCCGGAGATGGAATACGATGCGGTCATCCGGGACGGACAGCGCTATCCGGTCGAACTGGCGAGCACCGAAGAGAGACAGGGATACACCTACCATTACGAAGCCGAGCGCGTCGCGTCGACGGACGACGACTTCCTGGCCTGGCTTCGCTCGAACTATCGGTTCGAACTGACCGGGCTTTCGGACGCCGAGGGGAAAATCGTCACCGAGGCGATCGAGGAGAGCAGGTACACCGGTGATAAGGGGGACGACGCGTTTCGGTCGCTATCCGACCGCTTTCTCTCGCACCCCGCGCTCGAGCGAGACGAGGAGACCGGGGACTGGTTCGTCCGGTACGACGGCACCGAGTACATCGCGGCACTCAGGCCACCACAAGCGTACGAGTGACCGGGCTCGCGTCCGGTCGTAGTGTGTCCACTGGCTCGAACGGACCGTTCCGCTCGCGTCGGTCGCGTGACGCCTCTCGCCCGCGACCGACGCTGTGGTCGGGGTCCGACGCGTTTCCGGTCCCAGGGCCGATGCTCAAGGGATTCCGCCACGTACCGGCGACCGTAACAGGACAAACTAATTAAGGTCCACAACAGTCTGGATTACATGAACGACCGCTACGACGTAGTCATCGCCGGTGCCGGTCCCGCCGGCGCACAGTGTGCCCGCGATCTCGCCGCCAGAGGGTACGACGTCGTCGTCCTCGAGACCGAGGCCGAGGACGAGTTCCCGCGTCAGAGCAACAAGTCCACCGCGGGGACCTTCCACTCCATGATGGCCGCCTTCGGCATCCCCGACGACGTCGTGATGCAGTACACCGACAGCGTCGTCCTCGAGTCGCCGACCGAACACTACGTCCGCGACCAGACCGGTGCCGTGTTGGAGTTCGCGGACTTCAAACGCTATCTGGTACGCGACAGCCGCGACGACGGGGCGGAGTACCGGTTCGACGCTCGCGTCACCGCGCCGATCATGGAGAACGGCGAGATCGTCGGCGTCACCTACAACGGCGACGAGGCGGTCTACGGCGACATCGTGATCGACGCGACGGGCCCGAGCGCCCCCCTCGCGAAGAAACTCGGTATCGTCGATCTCAAACGCGAGAACCACGCCATCGGCATCGAGTACGAGTTCGAGGGCATCGACATCGATCGCCCCGGCTTCGCGGATCTGCGCGACGCCATGATGTTGCGACTGGACCACGAGATCGCCCCCGGCGGCTACTCCTGGATCTTCCACACCGGCGACGACACCGCCAAGGTCGGCCTCTGTTACATCCAGAACGGCAGCCACGACCAGTACAGTCGCGACGATTTCACGATCGACGACTACCTCTCTCACTGGCTCGAGACGGACCCGCGGTTCCGGAACGCCGAGCCGATCGAGGGTAAACAACACCGCGGTTCGGCCCACATTCAGGAACCCGGGCAGCTCCACACCGATCGGTTCATGGCGATCGGCGACACCGTTCCGAGCCTCGATCCGCTCTGGGGCGAAGGGATCAACAAGTGCATGCAGTCCGGTCGCGCGGCCGCCGCCACGGCCGACAGCTGTCTCAAACACGACGGCGTCGAGCCGACCGCCGAGAACCTCGCGGTCTACGAGACGCTCTGGCACCGTGACGTCGCACCAAACGCCAAGAGCCGGCTGCTGATGACCCAGCTCCTCTATCTCGCCCCGAACGACCGCTACGACGATCTCATGCGGGATCTCCAGCGGCTCGACGACGACACGCTGGCAAAGGCGAACAAGGGCAACACCCGCGCCATCGCGAAACTGCTCGAGCCCGGGGACGCACCGTTGCTCGTCGACCTCGCGAAACAGCGACTGGATCTCGATCTCGGCTCCTTCTTCTAATCCGCCGCCGGTGAACGCGACGGCGGTACTCAGGCGAGAAATCGCGCTTCGAAGGACTGAACGCTCTCGTCGGTGCCGGCGAGCACGACGTCGTCGTCGTCCTCAAAGACGAACGACGCTGGATCGAACTCGGAGATCGTCTCGCCGTCCCTGACGGCGGCGAGGACGGTACATCCCGTTCGCGAGCGAACGTCGGCGTCGACGACCGTCCGACCGGCCAACCGCCCGGCGGGCAGTTTGACGACGTCGATCTCCCTGTCGACGGCCAGTACTTCTTCGTCATCGAAGACGGTCGAGGCGAGCATCCGTCCGCTGACCGTGGCCAGCGACTGGACGTAGTCGGCACCCGCCCGGTACAGCTTCTGGACGTTGTCGGCGTCGTTCGCACGGACGATGATATCGACGGACGGGTTCAACTCGCGGACGACGAGCGTCGCGAAGACGGCCGTCGTATCGTCGTCGAGGGTCACGATCACGGCGGACACGTCTTCGACACCGGCCTCGCGGATCGCATCCGGATCGCGAGCGTCGCCGACGATGTCGACGTCGTCCCTGTCGTCGCTGTCGAGGACGGTCACCCGCGTGTGCGCATCGGCCAGCGCGTCGCTCGCCGCCGCACCCGCCTCGCCGTAGCCCGCGATGAGCACGTGCCGGGCCGAAAAGGAGTGGACCGTCGACATCGCCTCCGCCCGCATGGTGTCGATCCGCTCCGGTTCGCCCGCGACGAGTAGCCGCATCCCCGTATCGAACTCGCGGTCCGGCGGGATCGGACTCTCGAATACGCCGTCGATCCAGGCGCCGATCCCGTCGACGCCGAACCGTTCGCGGGGTTGGATTTCGTCGACGGTCCGTCCGCAGAGGTCGCTTCCCTCGGCGATCGACAGCTCGACCAGTTCCAGATCGTCGCCGATTTCGATCCCATCGTCGACCGCGGTCGTCACGGCCGTCGGTACCCGATGGGAGAGGCTCTCGCCGAGCAACTGGCGCGGCGACAGCACCTCGTCGGCGCCCGCGATATCGTGGTACTCCGCGAGGCGCTGGTCCTCGACCAGCGTCACGATCCGGATGGCCGGATTCGCCTCGCGCGCCGAGAGAACGATGCTCGCGTTCACGTCGTCGGTCGCGTCGGCCACGACAGCCCTCGCCCGTTCGATACCGGCGTTCTCGAGCACGTCGGTCGACTCCGGGTCCCCGTGTACGACCCGATAGTCCGCCTCGTGCAGTTCCGTGGCTGCTTCCTCGTCCCCCTCGACGACGACGTACGCCTGACCGCGGGATTCGAGTTCCTCGATGAACGCCTCGCCGCGAGGCGTATACTCGCAGATGACGACGTGGTCCTCGACGTCGGGTGCGACCGTGGGGGCCGTCGTCGCGAGCGTGTTTCGAAGCCACGGGACGGCGAAGACGTCGACCCCCGTGAGAATCAGGCCGATCCCCGTGAGCTGGAGGACGATCATCAACAGGTTCATGTGGGGCGTCGACCACCCCGCGTCCTCGCCGTACCCGGTCGTGGTATACGTCTGGGAGACGATCTCGAGCGACCGGTAGAGCGGCTGTGGATCGTTCTCCAACGTCGCCATGCCGTAGTTGTACACCAGCGTAGAAACCACGGTCGTCACGGCCACCAGAGTGAGGTAGTAGCCGGTCCGACGGGACCGCCACAGTGACATACACGCGTCATTGGTCGGCCGACTGTTGACCGTACCGGTCGACGGGGGTCGCGGGTCTCCCACGTCAGCGACCCCCTTCATACGACGGTCAATTGCCGTCGAAACGGCCAGCGACGCTGGCTCCGCCGCAGATTTATGCCTTCGGTTCTACGTTCCGACGGATGGCACTCCTCGAGAACCTCGCGCTGGTGTTCGTTGCTGGGCTCGTTACCGCGCTGGCGACCGGCCTCGGCGCGCTCCCGTTTTTCTTCTTCGAAGGCATCAGCGATCGTCGAAACGTAATTCTCTGGGGTCTCTCCTCCGGAATCATGATCTCCGCCTCGCTGTTCGGGCTCGTCGACGAGGGGCTGGCCGAGGGGACGCCCCTCCAGATCGCGATCGGGATGGCGGCCGGCGTCGGACTCGTCGTGATCGCCCACGACGTGTTGATGGACGCCGAGATCGAGCCCCGGCAGTACGAGGAAGCCGACTTCAAGAAACTCGTGCTCATCCTGGGGATTCTGACCGTCCACAGTTTCCCCGAGGGCGTGGCCATCGGCGTCTCCTTCGCCGATCTCGGACTCGAGGGTGGGACCGAACTGCTCGGCTTTACCATCCCGGTCCTGGCGATCTTCATGACGATCGCGATCTCGATCCACAATATCCCGGAAGGGACCGCGATCTCGATCCCCCTGCGCTCGATGGACGTCGCGAACTGGAAACTCGTCTGGTGGGCCGTCTTCTCGAGTCTGCCGCAACCGATCGGGGCCATCCTCGCCTTTGGCTTCGTCCGCTACGCGCGCGAGTTCCTCCCGTACGGCTTCGGCTTCGCCGCCGGCGCGATGATCTACCTCGTCCTCACGGAGTTCGTTCCCGAGGCGTTGGCGATCGGCGAGCGATTACCCCACGGCGGCAAGCCGGACCTTGCCGCCGGCATCGGTATCGGCGTGCTGGTGATGCTTCCGCTGGCCGTTATCTGACCCCTCGCCCGTCCGGGCCGGGGCGAACTCGGCGTTCCGGCAGGAATTTCACGGTCCTGGTCGTACGACCGGGACGATGTTCGACACGATTTTGCTGCCGACGGACGGCAGCGACCACGCCGCGGCCGCCGCCGAGACCGGCATCGAACTCGCGACCGCCCACGACGCGACGGTGCACGTCGTCTGCGTCGCCGACACCGGGCCGCTGGGCGACCTCCGACTGCCCGGCGATGCCGCGAGCGCCGAGGACGCGATCCGCGGCCAGGCACGGGAGTACGTCGACGAGATCGTCGACCGGGCCGAGGCGGCGGGTCTCGCGGTCACCGGAACGGTCCTCGAAGGGGCGGCGGCGGAGGCGCTCCTCGAGTACGCGCGCGATATCGACGCCGACCTCATCGTCATCGGGTCCCGCGGTCGCGGCGGCGTTCACCGACTGGCGATGGGCAGCGTCACGGACCACGTCATCCGGTTCGGTGACGTGCCGGTTTTCGTGGCGAACTCGGGCTCTGAGGACGACTGAGTCCCCGGGTGTGACGACGAGCGCGGACTCGCCTCACGTGACGATCTCGTTGATCGCTTCCGTGCGGCGGCCGATCGACCAGCCGATGCACGCGAGGCCGGCGTAGATCCCGAGCGCGGGGACGGCGTAGACGCCGAGCAACCCGTCGAATGGGAGTCCGAACGCGTCGAAGGCGAGCAGGAGCAACATCGAAACGAGGAGGAACGCGATCCCGATGTCCGCGAACCGCATGTCGGGAAACTCCTGATGTTGTGGCGCGGCCGTCAGCCGGCCGAGCGCGTAGAACACGAGCGTATACGTCACCCACCCGGCACCCACGGTCAGCACGGTCAACAGCACGTCGTCGGGAACGTATCGCGGAACGAACCGCAGGTGTACCATCAGGGTCGCGAGCAGTGCGCTCGCCAGCAACAGGACCAACAGCGGTCGCCGGTCTCCAGTCATTAGCTACGTTGACAGTCTCCCGAGCTATTATTATTGCGTCATCGATGCGTTTGCCGGCACGGGGCCGACGCTACGCGACCGTCCGTCCGTGTTCGTCGATCTCTCCCTTTACGATCCGCGTCGAGGAGATCCGCTCGCCGTCGTCGGCGTAGACGTAGGGGGCGACGATTCCCGACACCGGGTCGAACCCGCGCTCCCGGCGACGGTCGTTGATCGCCTCGAGTTCGGGGGCCGTCTCGGGTGACACCACCAGCGCGTCGATCGACGGCTCGTCGGTCGCGATCCCGTACTCGGTCTCGAGCGTGCGGCATTCGACGTCGCGGTCCCACTCGTCGAGTTCGCGGAGCGTCTCCGTGACCGCCCGCGTTCGCTCCTCGAGCGGCGGAACGGGGCGGGGTTCGTGGCGCGTCTCGACCGCCAGTTCGTCGCTGGTGAGCGCGACGACGACGCCGTCCGTGCCGAACCGGAGCGCGTGCTCGAACAGGGTTCGGTGGCCGTCGTGGAGGGGGCCGAACGTGCCGGCGACTGCGACTCGCATACCGACTCGAGGACGGGAACCCGGTTAAGTGTGGGGTGGAAGTCACGGGTCGCAACCGAGAGACGCGAGTCGAGCGTCGCGGGCGAGCGGGGCGGCTCAGGACCGCGTCGCGAGGATCGAAGCGGTCGTCACCACCTCGGCGAACTCGCCCTCGAGGTGGGCCAGTGCGGTGCGATGGACCGTTGCCGCGTCGACGGACTCGCCATCGAACGTCCGGTCGAAGGTCGCCGTCGCATCCCTGACGAGAAGCGGATCGAAGCCGAGGTTCTCCGCCATCCGCGTACTCGTCGAGACGCAGTGGTCCGTCGTGAGGCCGGCGATCACGAGCGTGTCGAGTCCCCGTTCGCGGAGCCACGCCTCGAGTTCCGTCCCGACGAACGCGCTGTTGACGGCCTTTTCCATCGTCGTCTCGCCCCCGAGCGGTGCCGTCTCCGGTTTGAACGCGAACCCGGGCTCGCCGCGTCGGAGTGGCGAATCGGGCTCCGTGGAGGCGTGTCGAACGTGGACGATCGGCCGGTCGGTTTCGCGCCAGCGCTCGAGCAGCCGCGCCGCGTTCGCTTCGGCGTCGGGGTTGGTTCGGTTCCCCCACGAGGGGTCGTCGAACCCCCGCTGGAAGTCGATCAGGACGAGCGCGGCGTCCGCGAGTCGCTCGTCGTCCACCGCGGGTCCGTCCGGGGCGCTCCCGCCGTTCGTCATGGGAGCCTCGCGGCGGGTTTCGGATGCGTCCGGGTGATCGTAATCGGGCACGTCGACGGGGCGTGTGCGTCGTCCTCCGAGAGCATGTACTGTGGCCACTCCCGGTCGCCCTCGACGCCCCAGTCGCCGAGGTCGGCGTGGGGGCAGACGCCGTCGTACTCCTCGAGTCGCCCCTGAATGACGTCGCGAGCGCGCTGGCCGGCCTCGGTGTCGGCCGTCACCGAGAGGGACTCGAACAGCGCCCGCGGCTGGAACGTGATCTCGAGGCCGACGGGACAGTAGCGGCTCTTGCGTTGCTCGTAGAACGGGGCTCGACAGGTCGGGAACATGGGTTCCCCGCCGAGGCAGAACTCCCAGTGGGGGTCGTCGGGGTCCGTCGGGATGGAGTCGGGCCACGGCGCGGGGTCGTGGAGGTGCAGCGTTTGCAGAATATGCCACAACGTCTCGTGGTACTCCCGCTCGGACAGCGGTTGGGCCGGCGGTTTGAAGAAGGTGACGAGGGAGGCCCGCCCGGAGTGGTCCTCGTAGACGTCGAGGTACTCGAGGAGCCGATCGCGGAGCGTCAGCAGGGCGTCCGCGTCGCTCGTCGACGGGACGGCGGTGTAGAGCGGGTCGCCGTCCCGGACCGATTCGGCCCCGAAGAAACACGGGAACGACGTTCCGTTTCGCTCGCCGAGCAACCCCTCGCGAAACGAGTGCCAGTGGTCGGCGACCCAGTCGGGCGCATCGCCGGTCCGAACGCGCTGATCGAGCGTTTCCTGGTCCATCAGCGACTGCACTCCCGGTTCGTTCATCGTTCTCACGTTTCGGCGTCGCGAAAATGTAGCTTCCGCTTTCGGCGATACCGGAGGGTACGAACATCTGCAATGCCGTTCGCGCATCGACGCTCGGTCGAGACGGGATCGTGTCAGCTGACAGCATTACTCCCACTGCCGATTGCGCGAGGACGCGATGTCGACGCCGCGGCTGTAGTAACAGACCGGCGATCCCGCGGGCGGTTCGAACCCGTTGGCCTCGAACAGCGTGTTCGTCTCGACGGTGGCCGTCGCCGCCCGGAGCGTCCAGGGCTCGTGATCGATGTCGGCGTAGCGAAGCGTGCCGTCTCGAGCCGTCGTGTAGTAGCGGTAGTGCTCGGTGAGAAACGCCGCGAGCGAGCCGGGGTCGGGCGTGAACGAGTCCCCGACCGGCTCGTAGGTGCCGACGAACCGGGCGGGGGCCGCGCCCGGATGACGGCGCTCGCTGGTAAACGCGATTCCGCCGTCGGTCGCGGCGATTTCGATGTCGGCGTAGTAGTAGGGAAGCCGATGGAAGAGACGCGCGCCCACGACCCCGAGGGCACCCGCCGCATCGAGGCTGAAGAAGTAGACGCCGGGCTCGCCGTCCCGGCTGACGTACGTCCGGAGGTTGAGTTCGGGCAGGTCGACGCCGGCGGCCGCGGGGACACCCCGCGGGCGAACGTCGACGTTGAGATACGGCACGACCGAGAGCCACGCCCGGCCGTTGGAGGTCTCGACAGAGAGGCTATCGGGGAGCCGTTCCGCGACGACTGCGGGATCGACGGGCCAGTTGGCAAAGAGCAGGTGCCGCCAGCCCATCGCGATCGGGAGGCTCATACCGGAAGCAGGGGCCGACCGCACGAAAAGCCGTAGCCAAACAGCGTCGATCAGTTCACACCGTCTCGAGCAACCAGCCACCGTCGAGCACGATGGATTATCCCTGATTTCTCACAGTCGATGTTTTATAAAGAAACACTACGGCAATCACGGTTCCGATACCAAAAGAGACCGCACCGGATGTGCCACCGGACACAGCGTAATTCGATACGAGAGCGGATACAGCGCCGACGATGATAAATAGCAATAGTTTTTCACTCATACGTTCGAATTATAGAAAGATCACTTCAACAGTATCCAGGACCGGTGTCAGGTGCGGCAGGTAGTCCATCACTGCAGATAGCTTCGGCAGACATGCGATTAACATTTTGGGACTCGTTATAATCTGTACAAAGGTGGCCGTCTGCCGATCAGTTAGGGGAAGATCATATCGATCAAGACTTGGAGCATACTGCCCCACGACTTCTATCGTCGATCAGACTCGCTCGGGCAACCAGCCACCGTCGACCTCCACGTTCTCGCCGCTGATATACTCGCTATCCGGGTCGAGGAAGAAGTACAGCGGCGCGATCAGGTCCTCGAAGGAAGCGGGCCGGTCACGGGGCAACTCCGCGGGGAACTCGTCGGAGTTCTCGACGACGTACGGCGAGATGGCGTTGACCGTGATCCCGTCGTCCTGGGTGTCCGCCGCGAGCATGCGCGTGAACATCAGTACTCCCTTCTTCGCGACGAAGTAGGGGAAGTTCTTCGGACTGACGAGTCCCTGCTCGCTCGAGGCGTACCCGATATTGACGATCCGGCCGGACTCGTGCTCGCGCATCCCGGGCAGGGCGCGCTTCGAGCAGAGGTAGGTGCCGTTGAGATTGGTCTCGAGGACGCGGGTCCAGGTCTCGAACTCGAGGTCGGCCCAGTGGGCGGGCGCGAAGTCGCCGACGTTGTTCACTAGCACGTCGACGGTTCCGAGCTCGGCCTCGACAGCGGCGAAGAGTCCGTCGACGCTGTCGGGGTCGGTCACGTCGCCCTGGATCGTCATCGCCGCCTCCGCGCCGCGGTCGCGGGCAGCGGCGGCCACCTCGCGGGCGGCGTCGGCGCTCGTGTGGTAGTGAACCGCCGTCCGCGCGCCGCAGTCGGCCGTCGAAAGCAGGAGTTCGCGACCGACGCCCGTTGCGCTGCCCGTGACGAGTACCGTCTGTCCTGCGAGATCGGGACCCTCCATGCACCGTCGGTCGGCGACGACGGGCAAAAATCGTCCGGAACCCGGGTCTCGCCGACCGGCGGTGGGTGTCTGCACCCCGCGGATTTACGGCGGTGCGCGGTCAATTCGTCATCGATGCTAGACACGGTGTTGCTCGCCGTCGGCCCCGGCGACGGCGACCGCAGCGATCGACTCGCCGAAACGGTGATCGAAGTCGCGAAACCGGCCGACGCGACCGTCGTCCTCGCCCACGTGTTCACCAGCAGCGAGTACGACGACGTGCTCGACCGCCTCGAGTTCGACCCCGATGTCGACGAGATCGACCCCGATGCGGTGGCGGCGCGCCACGCGACGATCCACGATCTGGAGGGCGTTCTCGACGAGCACGACGTCGACTACGCGATCCGGGGCGCGGTCGGCGAACACGGCCCGACGATCGTCGATCTGGCAGCCAGCGTCGGCGCGGACCGCGTCGTCGTCGGCGGGCGGCGGCGATCACCGACCGGCAAGGCGGTCTTCGGCTCGACGGCACAGGAGGTGTTGTTGTCGGCTCCCTGTCCGGTCACGTTCGTTCGCCACGACGACGCGGCCTGAGCCGTGCAGTGCCTTCGTCCGCCGAGCCGTCGGGAGAGCGGCTTCACTGCCCCGGAAGCGTTGTTTCCGCAATACTGCAACGACGAGAATACTTAAGCGGATGGCACAACCACTGTGACGGTATGGCAATCGATACGGTACTTCTCGCCGTCGGACCGATGGACGCAGTGCGTGCGCCGGAACTCGCCGAAACGACCCTCGAGATCGCCGCACCGCTCGAGGCGACCGTCGTGATCGGGCACGCCTTCACCGAAGAGGAGTACGAGGACGTCCACGACGACCTCGGGTTCGACGCCCGCGTCGACGACGTCGATCCGAACGCGGTCGCCGCCCAGCGCGCACCGGTTCCCGAACTGGCCGACCGCTTCGAGGAGGCCGGCGTCGAGTACGAAATCAAGGGCGCGCTCGGCGAAGTCAGCACGAAGGTCGTCGACATGGCGATCGACATCGACGCGGACCGCATGATCGTCGGCGGTCGCCGACGCTCGCCCGCGGAAAAGGCCGTCCTCGGCTCCGTCTCACAGGAGATCATTCTGCAAGCGCCCTGCCCGGTCACCTACTTCCGCGACCTCGACGTGATGGACTAGCGCCGACCCGACGCGGTCGGGCCCTGCGTTCTCCGGTTCCCGTCGCCGTGGTTCTCTCACTCCCGTTCGTCGGCGCGTCGCTTCCACGCCCGCTCCTGTCGGCGCTCGCGAACGTGTCGTTCGCCGTCGGCCAGGTCCCGACGGATCCGCCGCTCGAGCGATCGGGTCTCCGCCAGCAACGTCTCCTGAAAGTTCTCGACGACGTCGTAGGACCAGCGGTCCTCGTCGACGACGCCGTGGGGGAGCAGGTCGGTCCGAATCGCGTCCGCGAACTCGTCGTGACCGGCCGCCCTGAGCAACTCCTCGGCCCGATAGAGGTGATCCATTCCGTGGCCCGTCGCGTGGTGGAACTCGAGCAGACAACCCTGTGCACGCTGGACCCACTCGAGGCCGAGTTCGACCTCGTGGAGCGCTTCACGTTCCGCGTCGGACAGCGTCGGTTCCGGTTCGGCGGACGACTCCGCGGTCGGCCAGGTGTCGTCGGTACCCATACGTCGAACTATGGTGCATGCTATCATACATGTGTCGCCGACGGCTCGCTGCCGATCGGTTCCCGATCCGTAACGTATCGAAATCGCAACTCGTTGTCGAGTACAATCTGGGTAGTTAAGTACGGCCGCAGTCGTCCCCTAGACAGCATGGTTTACTATGCGGGCGTCGATCTCGGCGCGACCAACGTCCGGGCCATCGTTGCCGAGGCCGACGGGACGACGATCGGCGTGAGTCGCCGATCCACGCCACGCGGGCCGACGGGTATCGACGTGACGGAAGGTGTCCTTCGAACGCTTCGCGAGGCGTGCGTCGACGCCGGGATCGATCCCGAGCGCATCGCCGCGACCGGCATCGGCTCGATCGGTCCGTTCGACCTCGCGGAGGGAGCGGTGATCGATCCCGCCAACCTCCCCGACTCTATCGACCGGATCCCGCTGACGGGACCGATCGCGAAACTGATCGACAGCGAGGACGTCCATCTCCACAACGACACCACCGCGGGCGTCATCGGCGAACGCTTTCACGCCGCCAGCAACCCGGACGACATGGCCTACATAACCATCTCCTCGGGGATCGGTGCCGGCGTCTGCTGTGATGGGGCCGTGATGAGCGGCTGGGACGGCAACGCCGGCGAGGTCGGCCACTACGTCGTCGACCCGCAGGGCCGCCTGACCTGTGGCTGCGGCCGCGACGGCCACTGGGAGGCCTACTGCTCCGGCAACGCCATCCCCGACTACGCTCGACTGCTCGCCGAGGACGATCCGACGATATCGACGGCCCTGCCGCTCGAGGACCTCGACTTCACTGCGAAGGACGTCTTCGAGCTCGCGGGCGAGGACGAACTGGCCGATTACGTCATCGAGCAACTCGCCCACTGGAACGCCATCGGCGTGACCAACGTCGTCCACGCCTTCGCCCCGATCGTGGTCTCCTTCGGCGGCGCGGTCGCACTGCACAACGAGGACCTCGTCGTCGACCCCATCCGCGAGCGCGTCTCGGAGATGGTGATGACGAACGTCCCCGAAATCCGCGTCACGGACCACGGCGACGACGTCGTCCTCGAAGGCGCGCTGGCGAGCGCCCTGACCGAAGGAACCGGGGATCGACGACGGCTACGGGGCTGACCGTCCGGCACGCGGCACGAGAGGCGGACGCGCCGCGAGTAACTACTTCTATGTGGCTGCGTCCGGCTGTGTTGCGTATGGAACGGAGAGCGTTCCTCGAGCGGAGTGGGGCCGCCGGTCTCGCCCTGTCCTTGCCGGGCGGCCTCGCGGCGTCCCGTCCGAGCGCCGCCGTGGCCCGACAGTCGGCCGGCTACGAACCGCTCGGCCGCGTTCCGATCGACAACGCCGCGGAGGCCGTCGTCGGCGATCACGGCGAGATCGCGTACGTCGCCGCGACGACCGGTTTCGTCACCGTCGACGTCAGCGATCCCACCGAGCCGACGGTGCTCGCCGAGGAACGCGATGTCGAAATCGACGGGAGCCCGCTGACGAACCTCCTCGATCTGGCCGTCGACGGCGACCGCCTCGTCGTCGCCGGCCCCGCCGAGTCCGTGAGCCCGATCAACTCGGGCGACCAGTATCTGGGGGTTCGCTGCTACGACGTGAGCGATCCCGCCGCCCCCGTCCCGACCGGCGCGTACGAAACCGGCTACCATGTCCACAACTGCTATCTCGAGGATGAGTTGCTGTTCGTCCCCGCCAACACGGTGGACCGGAACTCGCTCGTGATCCTCGACGTCGGCGGCGACGAAATCACGCAACTCGGCTACTGGTCCCTGCTGGACCACGAACCCGGGTGGGGGGACATCTTCTGGCTCGCTCGCTACTTGCACGATATCTCCGTCCACGACGACATCGCCTATCTCCCCTTCTGGAACGCCGGGACCTATCTGGTCGACGTCAGCGACCCGACCGATCCCAGCTACGTTTCACACGTTCGAACGACCTCCCTCGCGGACCAACGCCGGATCGACGACCCGCCCGAGGCCGTCTACGGACTGCCCGGCAACGACCATTACGCGATGGTCGACGACGCGGGGGACCTGCTGGCGGTCGGCCGGGAGGCCTGGGCCACCGGCGGGGCGGACCCCGACCGCCCGGGCGGGATCGACCTCTACGACGTGAGCGATCCCGCTCGCCCGACACACCGGGGGTCGATCGATCCGACGCGGACGACCGACGAGTCCCGCAGGGGCGGCATGTGGACCACGTCGCACAACTTCGAACTCCGCGACGGACACCTCTACTCCTCGTGGTACCGAGCGGGCGTCAAGATACACGACGTTTCCGACCCGACCGCTCCCGAACGGGTCGCCTGGTGGCGCGACCCCGAACGGACGGGGTTCTGGACCGCACGCGTCGTCG
The DNA here is from genome assembly GCF_000731985.1 of Natrinema altunense. Lineage (GTDB taxonomy): Archaea > Halobacteriota > Halobacteria > Halobacteriales > Natrialbaceae > Natrinema > Natrinema altunense. The sequence goes on along the minus strand of NZ_JNCS01000001.1, from coordinate 289,651 downwards.
ACCCCGGGGAAACGTTCCTCGCGAGCAGTACGGAGGCGATCTCGAACGCGTCGCTCGACGGGGCACTCTACACGTTCCCGATCGAAGCCGGCGAACAGGCCGACCCGCCTTCGATTCAGGCCCCCGAGGACTGGGGGGACAACGACACCGAGGCGACCGGGAACGGGACCGATGTCGACGCCGACCGCGACTCCGACGGGACCGGGGACGCCGGCGACTCGATCCCCGGCTTCACCGGCATCGCCGGCCTCGTCGGTGGCGGGGTCGCCCTCGAGTGGCTGCGCCGCCGCGAAAACGTTCAGGATTAATTCGACGGTATTCGGACGTGTGACCCAACTTATTCCCCGCTCGAGCGTCTAGCACGACCTATGACTGATTCCGCGGACGACCCGTCCCTGAAGGAACGCGTCGAGCAGTGGATGGCCCGGGAGATGCCGATTATCCAGATGCACGGGGGGACCAGCGCGGTGCGGGCGGCCGACCCCGACACCGGCGAGGTCATCATCGAACTCGGCGGCGGCTGTTCGGGCTGTTCGGTCAGCGACGTGACGACCGGCAACATCGAGGCCGAACTCATCACGTGGCCCGAGATCGACGAGGTCACCGTCCGAGTCCCCGACGCGCGAGACAGCCTCGGCGGGCCCGACCAGCCCGAATCGATCATGGGCGTCGACCGGACCGAAGGCGGCCGCGGCGACTGGGGCTCGTCAAATCCGGGGAAGGATCACCTCTGAGTCCCTCGCGTTGCATCGGTCCGGACATCCCGAGCCGCGTGGTCCTTGTTGACAGGGGCGGTTAGTTTTGGGAAGTCCTATATTCTTTTACGCGCCCACTACGGACATTAGATATCATGACGAGTAGACGCCTACAGGCGGGAGGTGTCGGCGATGGGTAACGCGCCGGAGTCCGGCGACGAGGCCGACCCCGACGCCGAGACCGACGGCGGCCTCCGTGCCTATACCGTCCGGCTCGAACTCGTCGACGAACCCGGCGAGTTGCTCCGTGCGCTCGCCCCGATCGCCGACAACGGCGGGAACCTGTTGAGCATTCACCACGAGCGCGGCAATATCACGCCCCGCGGACACATCCCCGTCGAGGTCGACCTCGAGTGTCCGCCGGATCGGTTCGACGACGTGGTCGAGGGGCTCCGCGACGCCGGCGTGAATATCATCCAGGCCGGCGCGGAGCACTACGGCGAAGCGGTCAGCGTCGTGCTGGTCGGCAACCTCGTCGAAACCGACCTCTCGAATACCCTCTCGCGGATCGAGGACGAGGCCGACGCCGTCGTCCAGGACCTCTCCTTGGCTGCACCCGAGGGAACCAATGGAATCTCGAGTGCGCGTGCGCGGCTCGCGATCGACTCCGGTCGCTCCGGGGACGTGCTCGCGGCCATCCGATCGATCGGGACCGACAAGGACCTGACCGTCGTCGAACCCCTGCTCGGAGGTGAGGCCTGATGCGACTCGCGATCCTCGGTGCCGGCGACGTCGGCCGCTCGGTCGCCGACCTCGCCGGCGAGTACGACCACGAGGTCGTCGCCCTCGCCGATTCCACGTCTGCCGTGGTCGATCCCGACGGGATTGCCGTCGACGACATCCTCGAGCGCAAAGCCGGCGGCGAGACCCTCGGGACCGCCAGCCCCGACGATGTCTTCGACACCGACTACGACGTGCTCGTCGAGGCGACGCCGACGACGCTCGGCGACGCCGAACCCGGCTTCACGCACGTGAAACGCGCGCTCGAGGCCGACCGCCACGTCGTGCTGGCGAACAAGGGTCCGGTCGCCGAGCGCTACGAGGAACTCCGCGCGCTCGAGGCCGACAGTGCGGGTTCGATCCGCTTCGAGGCGACCGTCGGCGGTGCGATTCCGGTACTCTCGACGATCGAGGACTGCACGCCACAGGCCGTCACCGCGGTCCGGGGCGTGCTCAACGGCACCGCGAACTTCATCCTCACTCGGATGGCCGCCGAGGGGCTGGACTACGAACACGTCCTCGGGGAGGCACAGGACCTCGGCGTCGCCGAGGCCGATCCGACGTTCGACGTCGACGGCACCGACGCCGCACTCAAGTTCGTCATCCTCGCGAACGTGCTGGCCGACGGCGGCTTTTCGCTGGCGGACGCGACGGTCGAGGGCATCCAGTCGATCCCCGGCAGTGCGCTCGATCTCGCCGCCGAAGACGGCCGGACGATCCGCCTCATCGGCGAGGCGACCCGCGACGGCGTCCGCGTCGGCCCGCGGCTCGTCCCCGAAAACGGCGCGCTGGCCGTGACCGGCACGCGGAACATCGTCCAGATCGAGACGCGACACGCCGGCTCGCTCCACTCGAGCGGCCGCGGTGCCGGGGGCCCGGAGACCGCGACGGCAGTGCTCTCGGATGTCGGTCGGCTGCCGCCGCTGTGAGATCGGTCAGCTGCGTCCGTGATCGGCTCCCGTTTTCGTCTCGGTTGACTCCCACTCTTCTCCGTCTCATCGCCGTGTGGCCGAAGGGTCCGGACCGATGTCGTCGAACGGTGAACCTCCGCCGCCGGTCTGCTCCAGTGGTTGAGACAATCGACGTGTGCGCGTCGGCATTTCGGTGCTCTTCGGCGGGGTCTCACCGCTTCTCGGACCGGCTTCTCACCGGCAGTTGCCGTCTTTCGGACGTTCCGTGTCGTGTGAATGCTAGCCAAACCGCAAGACGGCGTCGGGATGGGGAGAATACGCTTTCGAAATGGTTTTAACCGCAACGAGCCAAAGGGACCGATATAAGCGCCTCTGCGCGTGAGCTACAACAATGAGCGACCAACACCAGAACCTGGCCATCATCGGTCACGTTGACCACGGGAAGAGTACGCTCGTGGGACGACTCCTCTACGAGACGGGGAGCGTACCCGAGCACGTCATCGAACAGCACCGCGAAGAAGCAGAAGAGAAGGGCAAGGGTGGCTTCGAGTTCGCCTACGTCATGGACAACCTCGCCGAGGAGCGAGAGCGTGGTGTCACCATCGACATCGCCCACCAGGAGTTCTCTACGGACGCCTACGACTTCACAATCGTCGACTGTCCGGGTCACCGCGACTTCGTGAAGAACATGATCACGGGCGCATCCCAGGCGGACAACGCCGTCCTCGTCGTCGCCGCTGACGACGGTGTCGCGCCCCAGACCCAGGAGCACGTCTTCCTGGCTCGAACCCTCGGTATCGACGAGCTCATCATCGGCATCAACAAGATGGACATCGTCGACTACGAGGAGTCGACGTACGACGAGGTCGTCGAAGAGGTCAACCAGCTGCTCAAGCAGGTCCAGTTCAACACCGAGGACGCCTCGTTCATCCCGATCTCGGCGTTCGAAGGCGACAACATCGCCGAGGAGTCCGACAACACGCCGTGGTACGACGGCGAAATCCTGCTCGAGGCCCTGAACGACCTGCCCGAGCCGGAGCCGCCGACGGACGCGCCGCTCCGACTCCCGATTCAGGACGTCTACACCATCTCCGGTATCGGTACCGTCCCCGTCGGACGTATCGAGACCGGTCTCCTGAACACCGGCGACAACGTCTCCTTCCAGCCCAGCGACGTGGGCGGCGAGGTCAAGACGATCGAGATGCACCACGAAGAGGTGCCCAAGGCAGAACCCGGCGACAACGTCGGATTCAACGTCCGCGGCATCGGTAAGGACGACATCCGCCGCGGTGACGTCTGTGGCCCCGCCGACGATCCGCCAAGCGTCGCCGAGACGTTCCAGGCACAGATCGTCGTCATGCAACACCCCAGCGTGATCACGGCCGGCTACACCCCGGTCTTCCACGCCCACACCGCACAGGTCGCCTGTACGATCGAATCCATCGACAAGAAGATGGACCCCTCGAGCGGCGAGGTCGCCGAGGAGAACCCCGACTTCATCCAGTCGGGCGACGCTGCTGTGGTCACCATCCGACCGCAAAAGCCCCTCAGCATCGAGCCGTCCAGCGAGATTCCCGAACTCGGGAGCTTCGCCATCCGCGACATGGGTCAGACCATCGCAGCTGGCAAGGTCCTCGACGTCAACGAGAAATAAATGCAGCAGGCACGCGTTCGACTCGCGGGCACGAGTCCAGACGACCTCGACGACATCTGCGACGACGTCCGCGAGATTGCGAACAACACCGGCGTCAACCTGAGCGGGCCGATCCCGCTGCCGACGAAGACTCTCGAGGTGCCGACCCGGAAGTCGCCTGACGGCGAGGGCACTGCGACGTGGGAGCACTGGGAGATGCGCGTCCACAAGCGCCTGATCGATCTGGACGCCGACGAACGCGCACTCCGACAGCTCATGCGCATTCAGGTGCCAAACGACGTTTCGATCGAAATCGTCCTCGAAGACTAAGCGTTCATCGAGGCCGGTTCGATCACGAGCCGAATTCGAGCTATTTCCCCGTTTTTGCGGCCGTCGAACGCGTTCCAGTAGCGTAGCGAAACGCGTCGAACGTGCGAGAGTCGTGGGTGGCCACCGGCTACCCCGGCATCACCGAGCACCCCCACACTCCTCGAGTGCCGTCGACTGCGCGCCCCCGTCCAGTAAGTGCCGGGACTTTTGTCGCTCGCCGTCGCAGCCACCCGTATGGCGAGACACTCGCGATCACCGTCGGGGTCCGACGCCCGGTCCGATCCCGGACGAGACCGGTCGGACGCGGGCTCGAGCAGCCCCCTACTCGAGGTACTCGTCGTCTTCGCGGTCGTCTTCGCTGCCCAGGGGATCACCGCGTTCGCGGGTGTGATGGGCACGTTCTTCGTCCTCGCGCCGCCGTTGACGACGAACCCGTGGACGATCGTGACGAGCGTCTACGCCCACAGTGGGTTGGGCCATCTCGTCTCGAACGCCCTCGCGTTGCTCGTCTTCGGCTGGCCGGTCGCGCGGGCCACGACGCGGTGGCGCTTTCACGCCTTTTTCGCGATTACGGGCGCGATTGCCGGGGTTGCCCAGGTCGCTCTGACCGGCGTCTTCGCCTCGATGCCGTTCGTCCCCGTCGCACCGACGGCCGTCCTCGGGGCCAGCGGTGCCGTCTTCGCCCTACTCGGCTATCTCGTCGCGTCGAACCGGCTCTCGACGGGGCTGGCCTCGTTCATCGAGGTGCCACAGTGGCTCGCGGTCCTCGTCTTTCTCGGGCTCGCGACCGCGGTCACCCTCGCGACTGCCTCGCCCGGCGTCGCGCTGATCGCCCACTTCGCCGGCTTCCTGGTTGGGGCCGTCGGCGGACGCGCTCGCGTCCTCGCCGTCGGCTCGAGCGCTCGGTCGGACTCCGTGGGCGGTTGAGACCCGGTGCTGACGACCGGGATACTCGGCCACTCGGTGACCGCCACGTCACCGGACTCGGACGCGACGCACTCGTAGTCGTTCGATCGACGGCCGGTGAGTGTCCGCCTCGAGCCCCGGTCCCGTGGTGTCGTGTCCCGCGCCGCCCTCGAAACACAAGCTACAAATAGAAACCGGGGTTAGGAACGGGCGAGGGCTCGTAGATCAGTGGTAGATCGCTTCCTTCGCAAGGAAGAGGCCTCGGGTTCAAATCCCGACGAGTCCATCCCGGCCGATCTTTCTCTCGTAGGACGCTAAAACGGCAGTTTCGCTATGTCTTTCCGGCGTTTCGAAATCCTGTAGATGGAATAACCAGGGGTTGGAAAGTCGAATAGTAGCGGAATGTACTACCCGGTCGCACAGTCCGAGGATTTCTTGAAGAAATCGGTCGATCAGTGTGGGTGTCGATTCCATGAAGTGGTCATCAAACAGATCTCTGACAGTATTTGAACACTCCACCGACATCGATGAAAGATCGGGAATTCAAGTGCCCCGAGTGCGGATGTCGCTGTACTCGCCTCACCGACGGGCATTCGGGAGTCGGACACGAACGAGGTTGTTCGCGTCGACTACAATGGACCGGTGCGGAGCGGGTCGCTCCGGTACCCACCGATGGTGGGGAGATTACGTGAGAGTCGGACGGAAAATCGTGAATCAGTGGTAAATACAGCGTCTCTCCGTATCGCTCTCACTGTTGTTGACTGCTCCGACAGTTACGTCGGTGTGAGGAGTCTGTAGATACCAACAAAAACACTCGTAATCAGAAGTCCCCCTCCAGTAACAACGAACAGTTCTGAGAGGTTGATTCCTCCGAATGCGAGGGTACCGGGAATCACTATCCCAAGAACGACTGCAGACAATCCCAACCAGAACACTTCGTTGCGCTGGTAGAGGGATCTAAGTGTTTCCTCCATACTATCACTGGAAGAATTTCGGAGATAAACCTTTGTTCTCCAACACACTCGCATGCAGTTATCGTGAGAATTGTATCCGCGAACTCACTCTTCGTGGCCACTTCTCCCCGTGACCGGGGCCGATTCCCGCACTGATACCTCATTTTCGTAGTTCATTGGGCTACATCTGCGGGTCGAGGACAGCGATAGGACTCTAAGCAAGGGGGAAGTGCGTGTAGTTGAGTGACAACGAACTGGAGGCCGTGATCGACGGGGATGCGAGTCGTGGGTCGGGAGCGGCGAGCGGGTTCGCGACGCGAGCGTGTCGCTGTGACACACATGATTGATAGGTACTTAGTAGGAGGAAAAACGGGGAGGTATATGGAATCGAAGACGCTAGATCGAATCGGTCGTTCACTGGCGGAAGATCGATGAACGAACGTCTCAACCGTCGGATCAGTGCCGTTGTTGGTGTCTTTCTGGTCCTCGTCGCCGGTGCGATCGTCGTCCTCGGGGACGGTCTCCTCGAGACGCCGGTGTTGCTCGTGCAGGTGACGCTGATGGGAGTGGCCGGCGTCTGCGACATTATCGCGGCAGCCGACACCCGACTGACTGCCCGCTGGGCGTGGTACCGGTGGGGTGGTCTCGGAAACATCTTCCTCGGGCTATCGCTCCCGCTGGGGTTCGCCGAAAGTGGGACTGGGCGTTTGTTTGTCGTGGGAGTCGCCATTGGCGGGCTTTCGCTGGGGCTGATGGGCGTCGATATGCTCGTCTATCACGGGAAGTACACCCGCAATGAGCGACTCGACCGCGACGGCACGTGATCGAGTGGCATGCCCCGACCGGAGGGGGAACGCGGTCACTGTGATCGTGCGCCACCTGTTAGTGAACGTTCGTCATTTGAAATAGAGTGCTGACTCGCCTCGTCGAACCGCAATCTCGAGCGGGCACGGACTGACGGCGCATCCGAGAACGGAGACGGAGGCGGACGCCGTGTGTCCGTGAAATTGATCTTCCCGGTAGTCGCGAGCTAAACACAGCAAAAAATTCAAGAAGATTGTCTCAAGTCGGAGTGCTATGTACGATGCAGACGATCCGGGGACGATAATCAACGAGTTTTTCATTACGCTCTTCGTGCCGGGAATTACCCTGTTCGCGGCGTTGTGGGCCGTGTTTCGGCTGTTTCTGAACGAGTTCTTGAATTCCATTGGACTTGTTCCGCTTGTGCCGGCGTACGGGGCGGGGGCGATCGAATCGGGATACGGCAGGCTGCTCCTGTTGATACTGCTCACGACTGTGATTCTGCTGCCGTACGTTGCGTTTTATCATCGGTTTCTTCGCGAACCGTTGCGAGAACGCGGACTCGTGTAGGGGAGGCGTGCGTTTTGCACGGTCCGTTCGTGAGTGCGACGGCGCCATATCCGAACGTCTCAATCGTCGGAACGGTGCGCCCGTATTGTTGTTTTTTTCAGTCCCACTGCCTGGGATCGCCGTTCTCGGGGGTCGTCTCGAAAACGTGTTGTTCGGGCTCTCGCTTCCGCTGGCGTTCGTCGAAAGCGGGACGTGGCTTCTGTTCGTCGTGGTCGTCGCCATTAGCGGGCGTTCGCTGAGGCTGATGGGCGTCGATATGCTTGTCTATCACGGGGCGTATACTCGCGATGAGCGACTCGACCGCGATGGCACGTGATCGAGTGGCGTCCTCAGAGCGGAGATCGAACGCGGTCGCTGTGATGGATGGCTAGCAAATCGGTGGCACCGTACGCTCATCAGCACGACTATTCGCCTCTATTGAAACCCGCAACTACTGATAGCGTGAGGAGGACGGGCTGACTATAGAGGGTGTCTGCAGCACGCGGCAGTAGCTCGTTTAGGTGAGAACAGCAATCACGACACCACCCACAAGAAGCGCAACACCAGCACGTTGTGGCGCTATCCTGCCGTCCGCGTTGACCCCGAGGATGTTGACTGGCTTTACTAGCAAGAGCATGCCGACGAGAGAGACTGTTGCTGGCATGCTGTAGTCTATGGTGAGGGATGGAATGTCCATCGCAAGTAATAGGATGCCGAAGAACATGGCGCCTATCGCAAATGCCCGTGCACCAGGGGTAACGTCGTCGTTATCGAAGGCTACGAAAATGGCGGCAGGCCACCACCACATCAGTATACCAAGCCCAAGCCAGAACCCCCCAAACAGTAATCCGACCGCCATACCGGGAGCATTCACTTGCTCCAGGTAAAAATTCTGGCTTTGGTAATAGTCTGAAAAGTCGATGAGAGTCGAACACCGTGTGTCCGTGAAGCCGATCTTCCCAGTAGTCGTGATCTAAACACAGCACAAAATTCAAGCAGCGTGTCTCGAGTCGGAACCTCGAGCGGTATCGATGTGATCGTGACGGCGGTCTCGTCAACCCCGATCCGTGTCGGGTTGACAATTCTGGTTCGAATCCCGATATGCAATGGAAACGGTAATACAAATCAAATATGAGAGCGCATACGGGAGACGAGTAGTAGGGAAAGTGATAACGAGTCCGGCAAAGATGCCAAAGGGGAGTGCGTGAGCGATCCGTTCAATGGGCCGTGAATGGTACCCGAATCGAAGCAGTGGGACGTGAATTCCACCAAGAACACCGCCAAGCAAGGCGCCGCTCGTTGCGAGCAGCGTCGAAGAGGGAAAGACGACGAGCCCGGACGGTTTTACAGTCGTAATCGACGTTACTAGATACGAGATGAAGAGAAATAACGCACCCATAGTACCGAGTTGGATGAGTATGGTACTGAAGCGCAGTTCTCCTCGGTTGAACTCGAGCGTAGTCGGGTGTTGTTCTAGGCCGTAGAAGACGCCGCCAGCGACCGCAGCGAGTGCGCCAAGCGAAACTCCAACGGGGGTCTCGAGGAGGAGTCCCAGGACTGCCAGAGAGAGTCCGGTCAGACTCAGTGCGGCTGTAAGGGATCGAAATAACCGCTCGCGGTCCATAGGTCATAGTTGCCGACGGGTAATAAAACCGCAGTGATATCTGTACGACCGGATGACGAAGCCGCCCCCATCCCTTCCGCCGACGAACAATAGATATAAGTAACTAACAGTTGGAAATCAGAACGGAAGCTACGCTCCGCGAACCGCAGGGGGTGTATATTAAAGCCCCGGGTGGTAGGACACCCGAGACGTAGCTTCCAAATCCCGCCCAGGGATTTGCAAGCAATGATTGCGTACATTCTACCGGGATATAAACGTCCCGCACGACAACGGAATCGCTCACTAGAACCGCCTGCAGTGGCTGGCGTCGAGACTGCCGTCGGCCTCGAGCGGGGGGTGCGATGACGAACGATGCTGCGAGCGGCGGTGGTGGACCGGCAAGCGAGCGGGCGGCGGACGACGAGGGTGTGTTGCCGCCCTGTCCGCGGTGTGGCGAGCCGATGGTGGCGACGAGGGTCGACGGGCCGATGGAGGCCTACGCGACGCCCTGTGGCTGCCGCGTGTGGCCCGACGCGCTCTCGAGGACGGCCGATGAGTGACGACCGCCGTCGCGGCGCTCGGAGGCGCGGCTGGGTCGGCTTGCTGGCTCGAGGCGGCCCGACGGGTTCGGGGCCGAGCGGTCCGGGACCTGTCGGGTCGTTCGTCCGGAAAGTCACCCACAAAACACATTGGGAGAACGTTGATTGTCGCCGCTACGTATCGTTCACACGGCAGTATGACTGACTTCCAGAATCACGACGACGACGGAGCCGATGGTGGAACCCCGTTCGTGACGGAACGGAAGTCCAGCGAGACGACCGTCGAGGCGATCCTCCGGGGTATCGCGACGATGACCGGCGTCGACGAAACCGAGCTCGACCCGCTCTACGACGCCGTGGCGGTCGAGGCGTTGACGGCGCTCGTCGATCACGGCGACCGCCCGATTCGCGTGACGTTCAGCTACGAGGGTCACACCGTCGTCGTCGACGGCGACGGCTCCATCCGGATCGTCGACGATCCGCCACGGAACCCGCCGGCGGGCTCCGACTGAGCGCCGTCGGCGACCGTTGCCGCTCGCCCGGGGTCGGGGACGGGGACGATCGGGTCCGCCGCCGCGGGCACGCGAGTAGCCGGCTGCTACCGCTCGTCGCTCCCGCCGCCCGATCGGTTGCGGGTCGTTACCGGCATCGGTTCGGGCGGGAATGGACGGAGTACCAAATAGGCCGCCCCTGTTTCCGTCGGACGATGGCACAGAAGACCGGCGGCAACCCTCGCTCGAGACTCCATCGCATCGGGTCGCTGTTCGCGAAGCACGGACGCACCGCGCGAACCGAGGGGTCGAATCTCGAGGTGACCGTCGTCGACTCGATCCGCGACATCGGGCGCGCGCAGTGGAACGGGATCGTCGAGCGCTCGAGTCGGGGCAGCGTGTTCCACCGCTACGAGTGGCTCGAGGCGATCGAGACGGGACTCGGCTATACGCCCCGCCATCTCGAGGTCACCAAGGACGGCAACACGATCGGCGGGCTGCCGAACTTCGTGGTCGAAATCGAGAAGACGCCGTTTACCCGCCTGTCGTCGCTGTATCCGGGCTTCGGCGGGCCGTTGCTCCCGACGGATACAGCCGACGCCCTCGAGCGCGTGATTGGCACCGCCCCGAGCCTCTGTCGCGGCCGGACGATCGTCCACCAGATTCGAGGGCTGGATTCGAGCTATCTCCGGTACAACGACGCGCTCCAGTCGCGGGGCTATCGCCCCTACCGGCGGGAGTGTCGGTTCCTGCTCGATCTCACGAAGGGGCACGACGCTCTCCTCGCGGACATGAGTCGGTCCCGACGGCGGGGGATCGAACACGGCCGGACCGTCGACCACGAGGTCGTCGAGGAGGAGATCACGGGCGAGACGCTCCGGCGGTTCTACCGGACCTACGAACGCGTCATGGATCGCGTCGACGGGGACGTGTACCCCCTCTCGTTTTTCGAGGCGTTGCAGGCGATGGACGACCGCCTCCTCCTGCTGACGCTCCGGATCGACGGCGAGTACGCGGGCGGAATGCTCGAGGTGCTCGACGACGAACGCGACGCGATTCACGGCTTCTTCGCCGCCGTTCCGCGGGAGTATTTCGACGATCACGCCTCGGAACTGCTCTACGATCACGTCTTCCGATGGGGGATCGATCACGGCTACGGGACCTACGACTTCGGGAGCACGAACACGGACTTCGGGGACGGCGTCTTCAGATTCAAGGAGGGGTTCGGCGGGCGGGCCGTCCCGGTTTTCGTCTGGGAGCGCGGCTGTAGCCCCCTCTGGCCGCTGGTGAAGGCCGGACGGGCGCTGTACTGGCCGTATTACACGTGAGCCGACACGCCGGACGCCCCTGCTGTCGCGCCGTCTCGACGGGGACCCGCCCGAACCCGACAGCTATCGACCGACCGCCTCGCGGGACCAGTGAGAAGCGCCCCGGTCGCGGCGCGACCCGTCTTCGAACCGCAAGATATCGTTGTTCAATTAATCAGTGAACGGTCACAATAGTTTTTAGTCAGTGCCCGGTACGCCAGTCGCATGCGATGCGTGACGTATGTCATCACACCACCACGGGAGTACTTCGATCGGGGCGCGGAACGCCTTCGTGAGCGGGGCATCACGTTCGAATCCGTTCGGAACGTCGATCCGCTTGACGACGGAACGATCGTCGCCCAACAGGTGGTCCGCGGGGAGCGAGCGGCCGTCCGAAGCGCGCTCGAGGAGACGGGACCGACCGTCGTCGACTATCACGTCACCGATGCCGCCGGGGCGACGGTGCTCCAGTTGCACTATCGGCCCAGCGACCTCACGCGGGAACTCCTCACGATCCATCAGCGACACGCGGTGGTGTTGGAGTACCCCCTCGAGTATACCGGCGCGAGGAACCGGAGCCTTCGCGTCTCGGAGATCGGCCGCGGGGACGCGTTACGGCGGGTCATCGAAGAGACGCGGGCGATCGTCGACGTCGAAATCGAGCGCCTGGTCGACTACGAGCCGTCCGCCCAACGCCTCGTCGCCGACCTGACGGACCGTCAGCGCGAGGTCCTGCGCGTCGCGGTCGAGGAGGGGTACTACGAGGAGCCCCGCCGGGTGACGTACGGGGACGTCGCCGCCCGACTCGAGTGTTCCGCCGGGACCGTCGGCCAACACCTCCGTCGGATCGAGGCCCGACTCATGCCGACGCTCGTCGACGGTGACCGCCCGCGATCCGAGATCGATCGTGAACGCGACCGGCCGCCAACCGGACCGTCCCGATGAGCGCCGCCCACGGGTCAGCGGCCGGGCGATCGAACACACGGCGAGTGAGCGCGCCGAATCGGCTCGAGATACCGGGGTGAGTTGTATCCGGGTGGCCCTCGTTGGGTTCCATATGGCGACGGTAGCCGTCGCGTTCCGAGACCGACTGCTCGTCTGTACAGGCGATGTGACCGACCCCGACGACTGGACGACGGAGACCAGACTCGAGGGGCGCGATCTCGAGTGCATCGCGGCGGTCCGCAACGGGCCGGCCCGCTACTACGTCGGGACTGTCGCGGACGGCCTGTTTCGAAGCGCCGACGGCGGCGAGACGTTCGACCGCCTCGAGACCCGGTTTGTGGCCGGCGCGCGGACGCCGGCGGCCGACACCGAGCCCGATCGCGTGACGGCGGTGACGATCAGTCCGCACGATCCGCAGGTCGTCTACGCCGGAACCGAACCCAGCCGAATCTACCGGTCGCGCGATGGCGGCGACTCGTGGACCCGTCTGGAGGGCCTGACCGACCTCCCCTCGGCGAGTGAGTGGTCGTTCCCGCCGCGGCCCGACACCCACCACGTCCGCTGGCTCGCGGTCGACCCGTTCGACCCCGACCGGCTGTACGTCGGAATCGAAGCGGGCGCGTTCGCGTACACGCCCGACGGCGGCGAGACCTGGCACGAGCGGCCGCCGGGAGCGCGCCGTGACAACCACAGTCTGGCCGCCCACCCCGACCGTGAGGGGCGACTCTACGCCGCGGCCGGCGACGGCTACGCCGAGAGCGACGACGGCGGCGAGACGTGGCGACAGCCATGGGACGGGCTCGAGCACACCTATTGCTGGAGCGTCGCCCCCGCTCCCGACGATCCGGACCGCGTGCTCGTCTCGAGTGCGCGCGGCGCGTCGACGGCCCATACGGCGAGTCGTGCGGAATCGTACGTCTATCGGCGCGAGGGCGAACGGGCCTGGGAGCGACTCGACGGCCGCGGGCTGCCGACCGGCGAGGGCGTCGTCCGAGCGGTGTTCGCGACGACGGACCGACCGGAGACCGTCTACGCCGTGACCAACCGCGGCCTCTTCGTCACGCGCGACTTCGGCGACTCGTGGACCGCGATCGACATCGACTGGGCGGCCGGCCTCGAGTCGCAAACGCCACGGGGACTGGTCGCCCTCTCGTAAGCCGGATCGACCGCCGACCGCCACCGTCCGACCGGTCCCGTCGATACCCGCAGCCCCGAAGCGGGTGGGCCGCTTCGAAATCCTTTTAGGCGCTACACGGGGATAGTAAGGTAACTGAGTGATATCATGGACGTCGACATCATCTCCGAAACGGAGAACCCCATGTTGCATCGAACGGACGTGACCTTCGAACTCGTCCACGAGGACGCCACGCCCTCCCGTCTGCAGGTCCGCGACAGCCTCGCGGCGAAGCTGAACAAGGACGCCGACGAGGTCGTCATCCGCAAACTCGACACCAAGTTCGGGATGCGCAAGACCGTCGGGCAGGCGAAGGTCTACGAGACCGACGACTACGCCCGCGAGGTCGAGCAGGACCACATGCTCGAGCGCAACAAGATCGGCGCGGACGAAGAAGCCGAAGCGGAGGAAGCATAACATGGCTCGATACGAACTCTACGGCGACGACGGTAGCACCGAGGGCGAACTGTGTCCCCGCTGTGGTGACGTCTTCCTCGCCGACCACGGCGACCGCAAGCACTGCGGGAAGTGCAGTTACACCGAGTGGGAGTAACCCCCGACTGATGGCCGACGTGCCGACGACCGTGGTACGTCGACCGCCGATACCCGCCGTTTTCATCCGTGACTGACACCCTCCGTATCCTCGGGATCGAAGGCACCGCCTGGGCCGCCAGCGCAGCGGTCTTCGACGCCGAACGCGACGAGATCGTCATCGAGAGCGACGCCTACCAGCCCGAGAGCGGCGGCATCCACCCCCGCGAAGCCGCCGAGCACATGCACGAGGCCGTTCCGCGCGTCGTCGAACGGGCGCTCGAGCACGCCCGCGAGACCCACGACGGGCCGGCGGACGAACCGCCGGTCGATGCGGTCGCGTTCTCTCGTGGACCCGGACTCGGCCCCTGTCTTCGGATCGTCGGCACGGCCGCCCGAGCGCTGAGCCAGGCCATAGACGTCCCGCTGGTCGGCGTCAATCACATGGTGGCCCACCTCGAGATCGGTCGCCACACCGCCGACTTCGACGCGCCGGTCTGTCTCAACGCCAGCGGCGCGAACGCGCACCTGCTGGCCTACCGCAACGGGCGCTATCGCGTGCTCGGCGAGACGATGGACACCGGCGTCGGCAACGCCATCGACAAGTTCACCCGGCACGTCGGCTGGTCCCACCCGGGCGGGCCGAAGGTCGAGGCGGCGGCGAAAGACGGCGAGTACGTCGACCTCCCCTACGTCGTCAAGGGGATGGACTTCTCGTTTTCGGGCATTATGAGTGCCGCGAAGGATGCCTACGACGACGACGTGCCGGTCGCGGACATCTGCTATTCCCTGCAGGAGAATATTTTCGGCATGCTGACCGAAGTGTCCGAGCGTGCGCTCTCGTTGACCGGGAGCGACGAACTCGTCCTCGGCGGCGGCGTCGGCCAGAACGACCGCCTGCGCGAGATGTTAGGCGAGATGTGCGCCCAGCGCGGAGCGGAGTTCCACGCACCCGAACCTCGGTTCCTGCGGGACAACGCGGGGATGATCGCGGTCCTCGGCGCGAAGATGTACGCCGCTGGCGACACGCTCGCGCTCGCGGACTCGCGCGTCGACCCCGATTTCCGACCCGACCAAGTGCCGGTGACCTGGCGAGCCGACGAGCCCGAACTCGCGGCCGGCCGCGGCAAAGCGACGGAGGGCGACCGGCAGGTCCGCGGTGCCGAAGCGCTCGTCGACCTCGAGCCCGCCGCCGGCCGCGTCACGAAGCGCCGCCGAGCCAAGACCTACCGCCATCCCGCCCTCGACGAGCGACTCCGCACGGAGCGGACGACGCTCGAGGCCCGACTCACAAGTCTGGCTCGCCGCGAGGGCGTTCCGACGCCGGTCCTCTCCGATGTCGATCCCCACGAGGCGCGGCTGGAACTCGAGTACGTCGGCGACCGTGACCTCCAGTCGGGGCTGTCGCCCGCCCGGGTTCGTGCCGTCGGCCGGCACCTCGCGCGGCTCCACCGCGCGGGAGTCGTCCACGGTGATCCGACGACCCGGAACGTGAGAGTCGACGGCGAGCGGACGTATCTCATCGACTTCGGACTCGGCTATCACACCGACCACGTCGAGGACTACGCGATGGATCTGCACGTGTTCGATCAGAGCCTCGTCGGTACCGCCGACGATCCCGCGCCGCTCCGCGAGGCGGTCCGGGAGGGGTACCGCGCGGTCGGCGCGGAGCGCGTGCTCGAGCGCCTGCGGGACATCGAAGGGCGCGGGCGCTACCAGTCGTAAGGACGGTTCGACCGGACCGCGGTCGCCCGATTGCAACGATCGTCACAGCACACAATACTCTTATCAGGGGAGGACGTATCACCGGCCATGGCAGACAAGCCGACTTCCGGTGAGATTCTTGGGGTCCCGTACAACTTCGAACGACCGAGCATCAGTCGCATGCTCTCGTCGTACTGGCAGCCCGGAGAGGGGATGCTCGTCGAGAAGCCCTTCGGCGTCGGCTACACCCTGAACCTCGCCAACTGGCGCTCGTGGATCGTCGTCGCCGTCGCCGGGGCGCTCCTCTGGCAACAGGAGCAGGGGGCCACCGAAGCGAGCGACGAGAGCGCCGACGAACCCGTCGAAGTCATCGTCGACGAGAGCGACGACTGAACGCCCGGCTGCGTTTTCGAGCGCTATCGCGGCTCTGCGAGCCGCCGCTCCCCGACCTGTCGGTGCCGATCGGCGCTCAGCGGTCGACTTCGCCCATGATACAGTCGAGGCTCCCGATCGCCGCGATCAGATCGGCGACGTACTCGCCGCGGGCGATCTCGGGCAGCGCGGAGAGGTTCGAGAAACAGGGGCTGCGGATCTTGAACCGCGCCGGCGTGTCGGTCCCGTCCGCGCGGATGTAGATCCCGAGTTCGCCTTTCGCCCCCTCGACGGCGCGGTAGAGTTCGGCGTCGGCGGCGGGCTTGAGCGTCCGGGGGACGTTGCTCTGAAGGGTCCGTTCGTCCTCGGGCCACTCGGCGAGTAGATCCAGACACTGCTCGACGATCTTCGCGGACTCCTCGATCTCCCGCAGTCGAACGAGCAGCCGCGCGAAGTTGTCGCCGTCGGGTTCGGTGACGACGTCCCACTCGAGGTGCGGATAGTACCCGTAGGGGTCGTCCCGGCGGAGGTCGTAGTCGATGCCGGAGCCGCGGGCGACCGGGCCCGTACAGCCGTAGTCCTTCGCGGCCTCGGGTTCCAGAACGCCGGTGTCGACACAGCGGCGCTGGAAGATCTCGTTGGTGACCAGTAGGTCGTGATACTCGTCGATCTTGGCCGGGAAGCTATCGAGGATGTCTCGGACACCCGCGATGAACTCCTCACGGGGTTCGGGCAGGTCCCAGGCGACCCCGCCAAGCCGGAAGTAGTTGAACATCATCCGCTGGCCGGTCAACTCCTCGAGCGCGTCGAGGACGAGTTCGCGGTCGCGGATACCGTACTGGAAGGCGGCACAGAACTCGCCGACGATGTCGAGCGCGTAGGTACCGACGGCGATGAAGTGCGAGGCCAGCCGCGAGAGTTCGGCCCCCATCGTCCGGATCACCTGCGCGTAGTCGGGCACCGCGATGTCGGCCAGGTCCTCCGCGGCCCGGGCGTAGGCCCACTCGTTCAGAAGCCCCGAGGAGACCCAGTCCCAGCGGTCCGGATAGGGCATGATCTGGTGCCGGTACGTGCTCTGCTGACACATCTGTTCCTCGCACCGGTGGATGTAGCCGATGTCGGGGTCGACGTCGACGACCGTCTCGCCGTCGAGCACCGCCTTCACGTGGAGGACGCCGTGGGTCGACGGGTGGTGCGGTCCGATGTTGAGGAACATCGTGTCGGACGCGGTGTCGTGCTCGTCGCCCGCGATCGGATTCGCGTGCTCAGAGAGGGTGACGACCTGTGGCTGCTCCTGGTCGTAGTCCCGCGAGAGCGGATGGCCCTGCCACGTCTCGGGGAGGAGAATCCGTCGCAGGTCCGGGTGGCCCTCGTACTCGATGCCGACGAGGTCGTAGGCCTCGCGCTCGTGCCAGTTGGCCGTCTCGAAGACCGGCGTCGCCGACTCGCTCCTCGGCTCGTCGGTCGGCGTCGGGACCACGACGCTCACCTCCCGCGTCGGGTCGGCGTAGGATTGCAGGTGATAGATCGTCTCGAACCGGTCCGGGTACTCCTGGGCGGTGACACAGGCACAGTGGTCGAAGCCCGCCTCGTCCCGGAGCGTCGCGAGTACGTCCTGTACCGCGTCCGGCCGGATCACGATCGCGGGCGCGTTCTCGTGGTCGTCACGATCGAGGACCGCGTCGCCGAGCAGGGCCTCGAGTTCCGCGGCCCCGATCGAATCGGCGCGCTCGGTCGGTGGTGACTCGAGCGTCGAGTCCGATGTCATAGCTGCCGTTTCGGACGCGGGAGCCGAGTCGATTCTGCGTCACTGGCTAGGCTATTTATATATGCAGACCGGACCCTCCGGCCGTGAAGACGGTTCGACTCACGCTGCGCTACGACGCCGCGACGATCCATCCGATGCATCGCTTCGTCGCCGAAAGCGACGCGTTCGACGCCTATCGGATGGTCCACGGCAACTTCGCGGGGGACGACGACAACGCCTTCATCTTCCACGTCGTCGGCGATCCGGACGTCTACGAGGCCGCGCTCGCGGACACCGGACGGGTGAGCAACTACGAACTCACGCGGACCGGCGACCGGACGTTCACCGTCTACGTCCGCGATCTGCCCGCCGAGGTGGACGCCCGACTCCTCGATCTGTTCACCGAGCGTAGTCTCGTCGTCCTGCCGCCGGTGGAGTACCGGTCGGACTGGACGGTCCGGTTTTCCGTCGTCGGCGAATCGGACGACCTCCGGCGCGTGCTCGAGGGCATCCCCGACGGCATCGAGACGACCGTCGACCGGGTCGGCGAGTACGACGGGGGCGACGCCGCGGTCGGCGCGCTGACGGCGCGCCAGCGGGAGACGCTGCGGGTCGCCCGCGAATTGGGGTACTTCGATGTCCCTAGATCGGCGGGCGTCGAGGATGTCGCGGCCGAACTGGACTGTGCACCAGGGACGGCCGCCGAACACCTCCGGAAGGCGGAGGCGGCCGTGGTGGACGCCCTCGAACTGTAGCGAGGAGCCGCCACGAACGCGGGCACTACTTCGACGTGTACGCCTCGAGCGGCGGTGCGAACGCGTCGATGACGCGACACGGCTCGAGGGCGCACACGCCGTGGACCGTTCCCGGCGGGACGACGTACGAATCGCCCGCCTCGAGGGTCCGCGAGCGCTCGCCGCGGAGTTCGAGCGCCCCCTCGATAACGAACGTCGCCTGCGTCGTCTCGTCGTGGGCGTGTGGCTCTCCTTCCGCGCCCGCCTCGAGCGAGTAGTGAACGAGCATCAGTTCGTCGGTGGCCGCCAGCACGCGCCGCTCGCCGCCCGGGAGGTCGTCGATTCGGTCGGGATCGTCCCACTCGGTGACGTTCAGACGTCGTGTTCTCCATTCATCACCGCTTGATTCTTTCGCGGATCGGGAGTCGGGGGGCGAACGGGCAACCGACGCCTATTTTCCGCCCGCGGACCCCGCCTCGTACATGGCCATTCGATTCGTGACCGGCAACGCGGGGAAGGTCCGCGAGGCGCGGGACTACCTCGCAGGGATCGAGCCCGTCGAGCAGATCGAGTACGACTACACCGAGATCCAGAGCGATTCGCTCGAGGAGATCGCCGCCCACGGTGCGCGCGAGGCGTTCGAGGAGTTGGGGAGCGACGAGCCGGTACTGGTCGACGATGCGGGGCTGTTCGTCGACGCGTTGGGCGGCTTTCCGGGGCCGTACTCGGCGTACGTCGAGGACACCGTCGGCGTCGAGCGGCTCTGGCGACTCGCGGAGGCGGAGGAAAACCGCCGCGCGACGTTCCGGACCGTCCTCGCGTACGCCGACGAGAACGGGACCGAGACCTTCGAGGGATCGGTCGCCGGCACCCTCGTCGCGCCCCGCGGCGAGGGCGGGTTCGGCTACGACCCCATCTTCGAGTACAACGGGACGACGATGGCCGAGATGAGCACCGCGGAGAAGAACGCGATTTCACACCGCGGCCGCGCGCTGGCGACGTTCGCGGAGTGGTACGCCGGCCGCGACGAGTAACGCACCGGGTCTCGATCGGCGGTCAGTCGTCTCCTTCTGCGGCGGTCTCGACCGCGTCGTCGTCCGCCGCGAGCTGTGCTTCGGTGACCGTCTTCGCTTCGCTATCGACGCTGACGCCCTCCCAGTCCTGATCCGCGTGGTACCCCTCCCGCTCCTTCGCGCTGGGGGCGACGCGGATGAACTCGGCGTTTCGGCGCGCCGCGGGGATCGTCTCCCCGCCGCAGTAGGAGAGTCCGGACTGAATGCCCGCACAGAACTCGTCGACGACGTCGCCGACCGGCCCCTTGTACGGCGTCAGGGCCTCGACGCCCTCGTCGGCGCGAACGTTGGCGTCCTTGTCGTCGCGGTTCTCGGCGGCCGTGGTGGTCGCCATGCCCCGCGAGCGCTTGTACCGCGCCCCGTCGACGTCCACGACCGCGCCGGGTGCTTCCTCGGTTCCGGCCAGCAGGCTTCCCAGCATCACCGTGTCGGCACCCGCCATCAGGGCCTTGACGGCGTCGCCGGACGTTCGAATCCCGCCGTCGGCACAGATCGTCACGTCCAGCTCCTCGGCCGCCGTCGCACAGTCGTCGACGGCGGTCAGTTGCGGGACGCCCGCGCCGGCTACCTTTCGGGTGGTGCAGTGTGAGCCGGGACCGATGCCGACTTTCACACAGTCCGCACCGGCGGCCGCGAGGTCCTCGACGCCGGCCGGCGTCGCGACGTTGCCGGCGACGAGGTCGGTGTCCGGGAACTCCGCCCGGAGCGTCTCGACGGCCTCGAGCGATCGCTCGAGGTGGCCGTGGGCCACGTCGACCACGAGCGCGTCGACGCCGGCGTCGATCAGCGCGGCGCTGCGGCCGACGTAGTCTTCGTTGATCCCTACCGCGGCGGCCACGTGCTCGTCGGCGGCCGTTACCCGTTCGACCTGTTCGGCCTGCTCGTCCGGCGTGAGAAACCGGTGAACGACGCCGATCCCGCCGGCGCGCGAGAGTTCGATCGCTAGTTCGGCCTCCGTGACGGTGTCCATCGCGGCGGAGACGAGCGGCGCGTCCAGTTCGACGGACGGCGTGAGCCGCGTCGAGAGGTCGACGTCGCTGCGGCTATCGACTGGCGAGCGGTTCGGGACGAGGAGCACGTCACCATAGCTCAACCCGGTTCGTAGATCGTTCATTACCCCTTACCACTAAGGCGTCCCTGGCTGATAAGGGTCCCGAACTCAGGTGGCTCCGCGAGGGCGTTGCCGGGAAGCCGATATCGCGTTGCCGAGACCGCCGTCAGGCGCGCGGATCTCGGTCCGGCCCAGGGTACTCGCCGTCCGCGACGACCGCGTACAGGCTCGCGGGGTCGAACAGGCGGGCGAACGCGTCCGGCGGGCGGATGCTGACGGAGACGCGGGGCTGCAGGGTGAGCCCGGCCGTCGCCGATCGAAGCCGGTCGTCGTTCGAGAGCAGGTGCGCCGCCTTCCCCTGATAGGCCGACGCCAGCCCGGGATGGTCCCCCTCGGGCTGGTCGACCGCGACGCGCTCGGCCTCAAGCCGCTCGCGGTGGTCCGCGGCGAGATCGGCGTCGGCCAGTGACGTCACGAGCCGTTCCGTCTGCTCGAGCAGCGGGTCGCTGGCGACGAGGTCGATCCAGGAGTGGCGGCGGACGTGATCCAGCGCCGCGCGTGCGTCGCCGCCGACGAGCAGGTCCGCCGCGAGCACGTCGGCGTCGGCGACGACGCGGGCGGGGTTCGGTTCGTCGCGGTCAGGCATCGCTGTCCTCCCGGATCGCTGCGAGTGCATCCCGAATCGCCTCGCGATCGCCGTCGTACTCCGCGCCGCGGTCGAAGAGGTCGGCCCAGCTCGCGTGCATCGGTGGCAGTTGGGGTTCCGGCATCAAAGGTCGTCCGGCTCGCGGTCGCCGACGCCGCTTGCACCCTACGCCGACCGTGAGACGAGCCAGAAGCCGACGGTACCGAGGACGAACGCGACACCGACGTTACCGGCGAACCCGGCGACCCCGACGGCGGCGACCACCGCGAGCGATCGGCGATCGGCGACGGCCGCGACCGCCGCGCGAGCCAACTCGAGCGCCACGACGACGAGCAACACGCCCAGAACCGCCATCGGGAAGGCGGCGAGTACGGCCCCGGCGGCGACCGGCGCGAGCGCGAGGTAGCCGATGCCGAGCAGGACGTTCGCGCCGCCGGTTCGCGCGCCGAAGGCGTACTTGCCGGCGAGGCCGCCGCTGCCGTGACACATCGGGACGCCACCCAGCGGGATCGCCGCGAGGCAAGTCACGCCCATGCTCGTCGAGAGCGCGTCCGCCGAGACCTCCCGGTCGTAGAGGTCGCCACAGAGCAGGGCGGTCGCGATCGCGGCGTTGCCGACCGTCATTCCCAACTGGGCGACGGTCCCCTCAACGGCGGCTCCGGTGAGCGACGGCGAGCCGGCGGGAAACACCGCGAGTTCCGGCACCGTCGGCGTCGGAACGCCGGCCGTCGCGACGGCCGCGACGGCCCCGAGTCCGAGCACGACCAGCACGCTGGCCTGCCGGTAGCCGACGAGCGCCAGCAGGCCGACCACGGCGAGCCCGCCCGCCGCCATCGGCGGGTTCCCGATCGAGAGGTCGACCGCCGCCTCGAGCAAGAGCAAGGCTACGGCGAGTTGTACGCCGCGGATGACCGGCTCGCCGACCACTCGCTGGAGCCGACCGACGAGCCCGAGTCGCCCGACGGCGAGGAGGACCCCGCCGGCGAGCAGTCCGGCGGCGGCGAGTTCGGCAGCGGACAGCGCGCCGACGATCGCCAGCCCGAGCAGCGCCTTCATCGGTTCGACGGAAAGCGGCAGTCCGTAGTACACCCCCCAGACGATCTGAAAGACGCCGAACCCGACCAACACGTGGGGCAACGAGACGCTCGTCGTCGCTCCGAGCGCGACGAGCAGCGGCAGGACCGTAACCGAATCACCTAGCGCACCCGCGAGTTCGCTCGCGGAGAACTCGAGGTCGGAACCGGACCGCGACCGGAACGAATACGCCATCTACAACCGGTATGGGGCTCCGTTCCTTGACTCTTGCCAGTAACCGCTCGCGGTTCGATCCGCCCACCGATGAACCGTTTTTCAGTTACGTCGATCGCGGTCCGTCGGCGTCGCGTCCAGCGCCGCCGTGAGTACCGACGCCAGTTCCCGCCGTGCCGGCTCCCCGAGTGACTGGAGCGGCCGCCGCGGTTCGCCCATCGGCCGCTCCCGGAGCGAGAGGGCCGATTTGAGCCCGGGAACGCCGTATTCGGCCGTCACGGCGCGGTTGAGTTCGACGAGGGCGGCGTTGCGTGCTCGAGCCGCGTCACCGTCGCCTTCGTTGGCCAGTCGGTAGATCCCACTCGCCCGCCGGGGAACGACGTTCGCCATCCCGAGCACGCCCCCGTCGGCACCCGCCGCGAGACCGGCCGCGTAGATGCTCCCGCTGCCGACGAACACCGCAAACGACTCGTCGGCGGTGTGGTGATCGAGTCGCTGGATCGACTCGAGGCTCCCGCTCGAGTCCTTGATCCCGGCGATGTTCTCGTGGGTCGCCAGGGACGCGACGGTTCGCGGCGAGAGCGCGTGGCCGGTGAACTTCGGAACGCTATACAGGTAGATCGGGATCGGCGCGTCGTCGGCCAGGGCTCGGTAGTACGCGGCGAGGGCCGCGTCGTCGGACGCGTAGTAGGAGGGTGTGACGACGAGCGCCGCGTCGGCTCCGGCCGCTGCGGCGCGTTCGGTCGTCTCGAGCGTCGGCTCGTAGCCCTCCTGCCCGGTCCCCGCAAGCACCGGGAGCGTCGTCGTCTCCGCGACAGTTTCGACGACCTCGATCCGTTCGTCCGTCGTCAACAGCGGTGCCTCGCCCGACGAGCCACAGGGAACCAGAAAGTCGACGCCGCCGTCTTCGAGCCAGTCGACGAAGGATCGGAGCCGCGCGCGGTCGACGCGGCCGGCCGAATCGAACGGCGTCACGAGCGGCACACCGGTACCGTGCATGCACGAGCGAAGGACGGCACGGGTCTAAATACCGGGCGGTTCTGTCGTCCGCTCGAGGGCCGGGACCCATCCCGTTGCCGTCGTTACCGGATCTCGCTCTCGCCGCGGCCGTCGCCGATCGTCTCCGGCGTCGCCGCCGTCGAGACCGCGTCCGGGTCCACGTCGTCGGCGGTTCGCGCCTCCGGCAGTTCGTAGCCGCTTTCGGTGACGTAGCGCTCGAGATGGGCGTTCAACTCGCCGGCCTGCTCCGTGAGGACGGTCGCGCTGCGGGCGACGTGGGCGAGAGCATCGGCCTGGGCGGACGCTCGGCGGGCCGCTCTCGCGGACGTTTCGGCTGTCCGATCGCTCGTCTCCGCGGCGGCTTCGACCGACACGACGACCTCCTCGGTCGCCGACGCCTGCTGCTGGGTCGCCGCGGAGATCTCCTGGACCCCGTCGTTCGTCCGTTCGGCGAGGCCGGCGATCCGCTCGAGCGCGTTCGCGGCGGCTTCGACCTCGGCGACGTTCTCCTCGATGCGACCGCGGCTCGTCCGGACCTCGTCGGCCGCCGCTATCGCACGCTCCCTGAGCCCTTCGAGGCGCTCCTCGACGGCCTGGACCGAATCGTAGACCTCTTCGGAGAGGGTCTGGATCTCGTCGGCGACCGCGCTGAACCCGTCGCCGTCGCCGTCGGTCGAGCGCGTGGCCTCGATGTTGGCGTTGAGCGCAAGCATGTTCGTCTGCTCGGCGATGTCGCTGATCGACTCGACGAGATCGTCGATCCGCTCGGCCTCGGCTTCCAGGCTCTCGATCTCCTCGAGCGTCCGGGCGGTCTCCGCGTCGATCACGTCCATGCCCTCGATCGCATCGCTCGCGGCTTCGCTCCCCTCCCGTCCGACCCTGGCGGTCTTGTCCGCGGTGTCGGCCACTTCCGACGCCGTCGCGGCGATCTCCTCGATCGTCGTCGAGAACGACTCCATCTCGGTCGCGACGGATCGCAGCTGCTCGTTTTGTGCTCTGTTGTCGCTGACGACCTCGGTAAGCGCTTCGCTGGTGCGTTCGCCCTCGGCCTGGACCGTCTCCATGCTCGTCGTGAGTTCGCGACTGTAGGTGACGACCTCGCCGGAGAACGACTTCAGCGTCCCGAAGGTATCCTCGATCTCCGCGAGCATCGCGTTGGTGTTGCCGGCGAGTTCGTCGATCGCATCGTGGGTGCCCGGACGCTCGAGCCGCCGCGTGAGATCCCCGGCGGCGACCGCCTGCGTCGTCTCGGCGTGTGCCGCGACCGTGCGCTCGAGTTCGCCCAGCGAGCGATCCGCGTGCTCGCCCGCCGCGAGCTGGTTTCGGATCGAGGCGAGCGCAGCCTCGAGCGCCTCGAACTCGTCGTTCCGATCGGTCGCGAATGAGACGTCGTACTCCTCGTTCTCGAGTCTGACCGCCCGCTCGGTCACGTCGGCGATTCCCGCGCGCAGGTCGTCGCGCTGGCCCGGTGCGGATCGGGCGTCCGAGGCCGCGGCGAGTGCGGTCGCTGTGCCGCCCGTGATGGCGACGCCGACGATGCCGATTCCGAGGACTGTCGCCGTCGGGTCGCCGAGCACGACGGCAGCGATGGCGACGACGAGCAGTCCCGCTACGGTCGCCACAGCGCCGAACCCGACTGGCCGCTCGGACTGTATCGCCGTCGGAAGCGAAGCCGAATCGTTCTCGACGCCCGCGTCGGGTGATTCAGTCATCCGTTCCCCCGCTGGAAGCGTCGGCCGTCGCATCGGATTCGAACTCGAACCCCGACGTCGAGTCGCCATCGCTCCCGGCTCGCGGCTCCGCTGTGGTCTCGGCGTTGTCGGCCACCGTTCGTCGGATGTCGAACCGACACGCGTCGTCCCCCTCGTGCATACAGGTCCGCTCGTCGGCGACTAACTCCTCGTCGAAGCGCTCGGCAACGCCCTGGATCGCGCCGCGAGCGACGTCACACAGCTTCCGGTCAGAGTCGTAGATGATTTGCACCCGGTTCTCGTCGAGTCGCTTCGAGCGGATTCGCGGCGTCGTCAGCGTCGTCATGTCCCGCGTCCGTAGCGAGGTGTGAAACTGCTGGATATTCGCGATCAGTTCCAGCCCGTCCCACTCGTCGTCGATATGGAGATTGTAGGTCTCGAGCAGGGCCGGCAGCACCCACGTCCCGTACTGGGTGAGTATCGTTCGGGGGCTCTGCTCCGTGAGCGCGCCGGCGGTCCGTGCGATTTCGTAGACGTCGCCGTCGGGATAGACGGTCACGGGGACGTAGACCGTCTCCTCGATGGCTGCCTCCTCCTGGATCGCGAGCCAGGCGTCCTCGCCGTAGGTATCGACGACGAAGGCCTGCAACGTTTGTAGAATTATGCCGTGCACGCGTTCCCCCGCTTTCCCGTTCGTCTGACAGTCAGTGGTCGGAACATATCAGCCGCCATGAGTGGTACCCCCTCTTGCGACCCGACCGGATTACCAGTTCTCCCTGCATTGTTGGGTCCGTGCGCCGATCGCGCGTGTGGGCGGTTCGACCCGCTCCTCCGAGGCCCATCCCGCTCGAGTACGGGCGGACGCCGAATCAGCACGGATAAGGTGGCCGCCCACCATCGATCGGCCGTGAGCGACCTCGGAAAAATCGACCGCGCGTTCTTCGACCGGCACATCGCGCCGAACCTCGGTGCCGACCGTGACGACGTTGCCCTCGGACCGACCCACGGCGTCGACTTCGGCGTCCTCGATATCGGCGAGCGGGCGCTGGTCACCGCGACCGATCCGCTCTCGATCCTCCCCGCCCTCGGCCTCGAGCGGGCCGCGCGCTTTGCCCTCGATCTCGTCCTCGCGGACGTGGCCGTCAGCGGCGTCCCGCCGTCGCACCTCTCGATCTGTTTTACGCTCCCGGAGTCGATGACCGACGCCGAGTTCGCGACGGTCTGGGAGACGATCCACGCGGAGTGTGCGGATCTCGGGGTCGCCGTCGTAACGGGGCATACGGCGCGCTACGCCGATCCGTCGCATCCGTGGGTCGGTGCTGCCACCGCGATGGGCGTCGGCGAGCACGACGATATCGTCCGCCCCGACGGTGCCCGTCCGGGTGACCGCCTGCTCCTGACGAACGGCCCCGCCGTCGAATCGGTCGGTCTGCTGAGTACCCTCTTTGCCGACCAGCTTGCACTCCCGGACGGCGTGATCGCGGACGCACAGGACCGTCTCGAGGAGGTGTTTTCGGTCCGCGACGCGCTCACCGCGGCCGCCGCGGGGCCGGTGCGGGCGATGCACGACGTGACCGAGGGCGGCCTCGCGGGCGCGTTGAACGAGATGGCCGACGGCGCCGGCGCTCGGTTCGCGATCGACCGCGCGGCCGTCCCGATGCGTCCCGGCGTCCGCGCGGTCTGTGACACCCTGGAAATCGACCCCTGGGCGGCGACGAGTTGCGGGTCGCTCCTGCTCGCGGTCGATCCCGACGGCGTCGAGGCCGTGCGTGCCGCACTCGAGGACCGTGACACGCCGGTCGCCGACATCGGCCGCGTCGAGGCCATCGGAGCCGAGGGCGGCGAGGTGCTCGTCGATGGGGAGCCGCTCGAGCATCCGACCGTCGATCCGTCGTGGGAGGCCTACGCCGAGCTTGCGGCCGCGGCGGCCGAGCGCGACGGACGGTCCTCGAGTGCCGGCCAGTAGGCCGGCGTGCCGTCACGAGGGGACGAGCGGGGCGGCGTGTCGGCCCCGGAACCGGGCCGGGCGTCGTCACGAACGGGTGCGGATCGGCGACGGGGCCGAAGCGACCCGTGTGGACCCTCACCGTCGCTGACCATCACCGCTTAGTATAAGCCGGGAATACGATCCCGTATGCGAACACCAGCACCCGATAGCCGACCGGTCGCGCTGACGATCGCCGGCAGCGACTCCGGCGGCGGCGCGGGAATCCAGGCCGACCTCGCGACGATGGCCGCCCACGGCGTCTTCGGCACGTCGGCGATCACCGCCGTCACCGCCCAGAACACCCGCGGCGTCTCGTCCTCGCACGTCCTCCCGACCGACGAGATCGACGCCCAACTCGAGGCCGTCACCGACGACTTCGCGATCGGCGCGGCGAAGACGGGAATGCTCGCGACGACCGACGTGATCGAAACCGTCGCCGAACACGCACGGACGTTCACGTTCCCGCTGGTCGTCGATCCCGTGATGGTCGCAACCTCCGGGGATCGACTGCTCGAGCCCGATGCGGAACGCGCCTACGAGGAACTGCTCGGCCGGGCGACGCTGGCGACGCCCAACACCGACGAGGCCGAAGTACTGACCGACATCGCGGTCACCGACGATGAGAGCGCGGTGGCGGCCGGCGAGGCGATCCTCGAGACGGGCGTCGACGCCGTCCTCGTCAAGGGCGGCCACCTCCCCGGCGAGACGGTTCGGGACATCCTCGTCACCGACGGGAGTGTCCGAACGTTCGAGCACCCGCGGGTCGGCACCGAGGCCACCCACGGCTCGGGCTGTACGCTTGGCTCGGCGATCGCGGCCCGTCTCGCCGCGGGCGACCCGCTCGAGACGGCCGTCGAGGGTGCCACGGAGTTCCTCGAACGCGCAGTGCGCTACTATTACGACGTCGGCGAGGGCCACGGCGCGGTCAACCACATGGTCTCGCTGCGAAACGAGGCCGCCAGGGAGCGAACCGCCGAGGACGTCCAGGCGGTCGTCGACCGGTTCGTCGAGGCCGACGTGTCGGCGTTGGTCCCCGAGGTCGGGATGAACGTCGTCGGGGCGACGCCCTACGCCGACTCCGTCGCCGAGACCGCCGCCGTCGAGGGCCGCATCACGCGGACGCTGTCGGGCGTCCAGCCCAACCGCGGGGTTCGGTTCGGCGCCTCGAGTCACGTCGCTCGCTTCCTCCTCTCGGCACGGGAGTTCGCCCCCGACCTGCGGGTCGCTGTCAACTGCCGGTTCGACGCGGCCGTCGAGGACGCGCTCGAGGCCCTCGCGTGGCCGGTCGCCGAGTACGACCGCGACCGACAGCCGGACGAGATCAGGGAGACGGCGGACAGTACGATGGGATGGGGTGCCCGGCAGGCCTTCGCGGATCGCGACGAGCCCCCCGTCGCCGTCGTCGACCGCGGTGCGGTCGGCAAGGAGGCGCTCGTCAAACTCGTCGCGGACGATCCGGAGACGCTCGCCGATCGAACGCTGGCGCTCGACCGAGAGGTGACCGAATGAGCACCGACGAATCGGGGTCCGCGACCGACCTCGATGTCGGCCTCATCCTTCCGCAGTACGGCACCGACATCGGAACGGTTCGGGAGACCGCACTCGAGGCCGAATCGCTCGGCTACGACGCGGTCTGGCTCGAGGATCACTTCCAGTCGTGGATCGGCGACCCGCGACGCGGTGTCCACGAGCCCTGGACGACGCTGAGCGCGATCGCCGAGGCGACGGCGCAGGTGCGGCTCGGCACGCTCGTGACGAGCCAGTCCTACCGCCATCCCGCACTGCTGGCGAAGATGGCGGCGCAGGTCGACCGCATCAGCGACGGCCGCCTCGAACTCGGCCTCGGCGGCGGCTGGTACGCCGAGGAGTACGACCGCTTTGGCTACGCGTTTCGGGAGCCGCCGGCCGAACGGCTCCGCCGACTCGCCGAGACCGTTACGATCCTGCAGGGGCTCTGGACGAACGAGACGTACAGCCACGAGAGCGAGCACCTCGAGATCGCCCTCGACGAGGCGTTCTGTGAGCCCCAGCCGGTGCAAGACCCCCATCCGCCGATCTGGATCGGCGGCGGTGGCGAGTCGTTTACGCTGCGTTACACCGCCGCCCTGGCCGACGGCTGGAACTACGGCACCCTCGAGCCCGAGGGCTTCGCGGCGAAACTCGCGGTCTTACGCGAGCACTGCGAGAGCGAGGCTCGATACGACGAGATCCGAAAATCCGCCGAACTGTTCGTCTTCGCGGCCGAGACGACCGAGGCCGCCGAAGACAAACGCGAGGCGTTCCGGCACGAGTTCCTGCCCGACGACGGACCGAGCGAGCCCCGCGAGTTCTTCCTCGCCGGCTACCTCGAGACGGCGCCGACGGGGACGCCGGCGGAGATACGCGACCAGCTCGCCGACTACGCCGACGCCGGCATCGAGGAGGTCATGCTCGCGGTTCCGGACGCGGCCGCCGATGGGGACCGGAGCCTCCGGCTGCTGGCCGACGAACTCACCGGGTAGACGGCCGGCCGATCCGGGCCGGTGCCCGAACCGCTCGCTCCCAGCCATCTCCATTCGACAGCAGAGCTATAGGGCAGGCGAGAGACGGCCCCGATATGAGTGATCCGTCGTCGGCCGGTGGGACCAACGTCGAGGGAGAGTCACCACGGGTCGAGCCGACGATCGAAACTGACGAGGTGACGATCACCGACGACGCCGAACTCGAGCGGACGCTCGGGCTCACCGGTGGCCTCGCTATCGGGATCGGGACGATGATCGGGGCCGGTATCTTCGTCTTTCCGGGGTTGGCTGCCGGCCGGGCCGGGCCCGCGGCGGCTGGGTCGTTCGCGATCGGTGCGTTCATCGCCCTCCTGGTCGCGCTGCCGGCGTCCGAACTCGCGACGGCGATGCCCAAAAGCGGCGGCGGCTACTACTACATCTCGCGCGGTCTGGGAACGCTCCCCGGGGCCGTGGTCGGCCTGTCGCTGTGGTTCGGACTGGTGTTCGCGACGGCGTTTTACCTCGTCGGCTTCGGCTACTACGCCGTCGACACGCTCGCGGAACTCGGCGTCCCGGTAGGCGATGGCCTCGTCATCCCGCTGGCGCTGCTGTTCGGTGCCGGCGTGACCGTGCTGAACGTCACGGGGACGGAAAACGCGGCGAAACTGCAAAACGGGATCGTTGCGTTGCTGCTGTCGATCCTGATCGTGTTCCTCGGCTACGGCGGGCTCGACGCGCTGGGGATCGTCGGGGAGCCGTCCGCTCCCGAACAGTTCGCGCCGTTCGGAACGATGCCCGTGTTGACGACCGCGGCGCTCGTGTTCACCTCGTATCTCGGTTTCGCGCAGGTGGCGACCGTCGCCGGCGAGATACGCGACCCCGGACGGAACCTGCCCCTCGCGATGGTCGGCTCCGTCCTCGTCGTCGGCGTCCTCTACGTCGCGGCGATCTTCGTCGCGACCGGTGCGTTCGGGAGCGAGCGGCTCTCGACGTTCGGCGAAACGGCGATGGTCGAGGTCGGCCGCCACTACTTCGGCCCGGCCGGTGCGGTCGCGATCGTCTTCGGCGGACTGCTCGCGACGATGTCCAGCGCCAACGCATCGGTGCTCAGCACGTCGCGAGCCATCTACGCGGTCTCGAAGGACGCCCTGTTACCGCGGCGCGCGAGCCACATCAATCTCCGATACGGCACGCCACACGTCGCGCTGGGAATGGCCGGCGGGCCGATCCTTGTGCTGGTCGCGACCGGTCGCGTGGAACTGCTCGCGGAGGTCGCATCGTTCCTCCATCTCGTCACGTACGGGCTGCTCTGCGTGGCCCTGCTCGCACTGCGGCGAGCCGACCCGTCGTGGTACGACCCTGACTTCCGGGTGCCCGGCTATCCCGTCGTCCCGATACTCGGCGCGCTCGCGAGCTTCGCCCTGATCGGGTTCATGCAACGGACATCACAGCTCGTCGGTATCGGGATCATGCTCGCAACCGCCGGCTGGTACGCCTACTACGGCCGTGACGTGACGCTGAAGGGGGTGGTCGAATGACGCGCGTGCTGGTTCCGCTGGCGATTCTCGAGGGCGAGTCGGTCTCGACCGGCCTCCCGACGCTGCTCGCGACGATGGACGTGACCGTGCTCGGCTACCACGTCCTCCCGGAGCAGACGCCGCCGGACCAGGCTCGCCTCCAGTACGAGGACCGGGCGACCGCCGCCCTCACCGATCTCGTCGGGGCCTTCGAAGCGGCCGGCGGGAGCGCCGACCATCGCCTCGTGTTCACCCACGATCGGGAGCGAACGGTCGATCGGGTCGCCGACGAGGTCGCCGCCGACGCCTACGCCGTCACGGGCGCGACCGGATCGGTCGATCGCCTCCTCGTGGCGTTGACCGGCGACCTCGTTGTCGATCGGATCACCGCATTCGTCGCCGAACTGGTCGGCGACCGCGAGATCGGCGTTACGCTCTTTCTGGCGACCGACGACGAACCCGGCGGCCGGGACTCGATCGCGGCGGCTGCCGACTCCCTCGCCGAACGCGCGCTCGACATCGAGACCATCCTCGCGGTCGACGAGCCGCCCCTCGAGGCGCTCGTCGAGGCCGCAACGACCCACGATGCGATCGTCATGGGCGAACGGTCCCCGTCGCTTCGGTCGTTCCTCCTCGGCGAGGAGGCCGATCGCGTCGCTGCCGAGGCGGTCGGGCCGGTGCTCGTCGTCCGCGAGGAGAGCACCGACGCGGCAACGACTCGTGAGCAGGGGATCGACGCCGATCGCGCGTCGCAACGCGAGGACTGAGGTTCTGGGGCCGGTCGACCGGTCGATGCCCTCGCCCCCGCGATACGCCCGGCCGTTGGGTCCCGGTTGTTAGCCGTCGGCCGTGTCCTCGCCGGCTGCCGGCTCGAGGTACTCGCCGCGAATCACCAACACCGGATCGACCGTCCGTCGGGCCAGTCGTTTGACGCGGTCCCGGAAGATGACCCGACGGATGGACGGGCGGCTCTCGCCGGCCACCAAGAGATCGTGGTCGGCCGCCGCCTCGACGATCGCGTCCGTGGGCGATTCGTCGACGACGACCGTGCTGTCGATCCGGCCGCTGTCGACCCCCGCAGCGACCAGTTCCGACCGGGCCGTCTCGAGTAGCTCCGCCCCCGCCGCCCGTTTCGATTCGTCCAGCGCAACGTGAAAGAGCGTGAGTTCGAGGGTCGTGCCGTCGAGGATCGTCGCGAGCAGTCGGGCGATGTGCTCGACGTTGACGTCGCTTCGAATCGCGACGAGTATCGTCTCGAGGACGGGTGCCGGATTGAGCACCAGGACGGCGTCACAGGAGTCGTCGACGGCGACGCGTTCGAACGTTTCCAGCCGGTCGTGGGTGAAGGCCAGTCGCGACGTCACGTCACAGCCCGCCTCCTCGAAGATCGTCCGCAACTCCTCGAGTTCGGCCCGCGCGCGGTCGCCGTACTGCGCGCGTGCCTGATCCGTTCCGGTCTGATCGGGGAGTTCGCGATAGCCGAGTAGGACGACCGGGATCGACGCGAGCGCGTCGACGATCGTCCGCGGGACGCTCTCCCCCTCGAAGATGGCGACCGGGATCAACACGCGATGGTCGCGGTCTGACATGGCTGACGAGTCGTCCTCCCACGGGCAGCGTAATATATCCCGGACTACGGACGCAGGAACTCCTCTCGAGCCCGAACACGGGAGCGGCCGCGCGTTTTTGTAGCTCGGCGACTTAAAACAGCACTGTGACGCCGCGAGAAAACAGCGGGACGACGAACGGAACGGATGCCGCGGCCACGTTCGGTGAGGAAGCCGGCGCGGCTCCCGGCGACGACGCGGTGGGGGCCGATCGGGAGGTCGAGACGCGCCCGGACAGCGTCGAGCCGTCGGCGACGGATGACCGCGACGTCGCCGTCTCCGTCACCGGGCTGTCAAAGCGGTTCGGCGACGGCGAGACGGCAGTCACCGCGGTCGACGACGTCGGTTTCGATATCGGGACCGGCTCGATCGTGGGCCTGCTGGGGCCGAACGGTGCCGGCAAGACGACGCTTATCAAGTCGATCCTCGGGACGGTCCTGCCGGACGCGGGCAGCGTCCGGATCCGCGGCATCGACCTCCGGGAGCGACCGCGGGCGGCTTACAGCGCCGTCGACGCGATGCTCGAGGGGGCGCGCAACGACTACTGGCGGCTGACCGTCCGGGAGAACCTGCGGTACTTCGCCACGATCAGCGGCGTCGACCCGAACTCGGTCCGCGACCGCCACGACCGGCTGCTGGCCCAGCTCGATCTCGAGGCGAAGGCGGACGTTCCGGTCCGCGATCTCTCCCGGGGGATGAAACAGAAGGTGTCGCTGGCGAGCGTCCTCGCCGGGGGTGCCGAGGTCGTCTTCCTCGACGAACCCACGCTCGGGTTGGATATCGAGAGTTCCCGGACGCTCCAGCGGGAACTGCGACGCCTCGCCGAAGAGGAGAACCTCACGGTCGTCCTCAGCAGCCACGACATGGACGTCGTCGAGACGGTTTGTGACCGCGTCCTCATCATGTCCGACGGGGAGATCATCGCGGACGACACCGTCGACGCCTTGCTTTCCGACACGGACCGCCACTGCGTTCGGATCACGAGCGCCGACATCGACGCCGCGCTCGTCTCGCGGCTGCGATGGCGTTTCGATGCGATCAAGGCCGAGCGACGCGACGCCGGCCACCGGATCGAGGTCGTGACCGACAGCGACGGCCTCTACGAGCTGCTGGCGACGCTCCGCGACGCCGGCGTGACGCTCGAGCGCGTCCGGACGGTCGAGCCCGACCTCGAGGACGTCTTCGTCGAACTGACGAGCGGTGACCGGGGTGACCGATGACCGCGGACGCGGGTCGGCCGGACGCGACCGAAGCACCGCGACCGGCCGGCTACCGGCACCTCGCGCGGGCCGTCCTCTACCGCGAGTACCTGATTTTCGTTCGCTATCCCGCGAACGCCATCGGCGGGCTCATCGCCTCGGTGTTTTTCTTCGGGCTGCTGTTCTACGGCGGCCGGGCGATCGCCGGGCAGGCGCTGACCGACTCCATCGAGGGAATTATCGTCGGCTATTTCCTGTGGTCGCTCTCGGTCGGGGCGTACTCCTCGATCGCGAACGACATCGGGAGCGAGGTCCAGTGGGGAACCCTCGAGCGCCACGTGATGTCGCCCTTCGGCTTCGCCCCCGTCGCGCTGTTGAAGGGTCTCGCCAAGATCGTCCGCTCGTTCGTCACCTCGTCGGTGCTGCTCGCGGT
Source organism: Natrinema altunense (assembly GCF_000731985.1). GTDB lineage: Archaea > Halobacteriota > Halobacteria > Halobacteriales > Natrialbaceae > Natrinema > Natrinema altunense. The sequence goes on along the minus strand of NZ_JNCS01000001.1, from coordinate 255,015 downwards.
AATGCTGCTCATCACCGGACGGAGCCTCGAGTTGAACGTCGTCACGATCGTCGTCGTCGCGACGCTCAGTATCGTCTCGGTACTCGGCCTCGGACTGGCCGCCGGCGGCGTAACCGTCCTCTACAAGCGGGTCGGCAACTGGCTCAACCTGCTCCAGTTCGGCTTTATCGTGCTGATCTCCGCGCCCGCGTTCGGCCTCGGCTGGCTGCGGTTCTTCCCGCTCGCCCAGGGCAGCGCGCTCCTCCAGCGGACGATGATCGATAATGTCCGCCTCTGGGAGTTCCCGGCGGCCGATCTCGCGGTCCTCGTCGGGGTCGCCGTCGGCTACGTCGTGCTCGGCTATGCGGTCTTCCAGTATGCCACTCGCCGGGCGCGCCGGCTCGGCGTCCTCGGTGACTACTGACCCGTTCCCCGTCGTCGACGATCGCCCCGGAACCACGGACCCGCCACGCTCTCCCGTTCGGGCCTCGTTCGGTCTCGTATGGCCCACGACAGGATCCACGCGCGGAAACCAACCCACGACCTCGAGCAGTGGTCCGTCGGGACGATCGACGCCGTCGACCAACGGGACGGCCACGCCGTCTTCGCGGTGACGACCGCGGACGGCGAGTCGGTCGAACTCGTCGTGACGGTCGCGATCCGGGACCTCGTCCTCCGGCGACTCGATCTCGCGGCCGACGAGTCGCCGATCGGTGCCCGCGTCTGGTACCGAACGCACGGCGGCTGACGGCCGCGGATCGACACCTCTAGTAGCAACTGAAAGTCATTGTGCACCTGATCGCACGACGGCGTTGCGATCAGTGTGTAAATCGTTTCAGTTGCTACTATAGTTTTCGGTGGCGACGGGACCGCGTGGCATGGTCGAGAGCCCGTTCGACGTCGAGATCGAGGTGGGCGAAATACTCGAGGCCGAACCGTTCCCCGAGGCCGAGAAGCCGAAGATGACCAAACTGTGGATCGACCTCGGCTCCGTGCGGATCGCGGGGTTCGAATCGGAGGCGCTGACTGTCGGGGTTCCCAGCGAGGAGGGGTATCCCGTGTTGGTCTCGCCCGACGAGGACGTGCCGCTTGGTGGGGTGGTATACTGAATTCGGACATCGCGGTCGGAATTCGGACGATTAGTCCACGTCCGGACGAAAGTAAGAACATCTTTATAGTACCTGTCCTGTCGTTCGGATGACTAATGGGCCAGAACGAATCGGACTCCGATTCGAAATCGAAGTCCGAATCTGGCAACGATAGTCGCTCCATCGACGGTTCTGGATCGACAGCGAGTTCCAACGGTTCTGAACCGAACGAACGGCAAACCCCGGCCGAGAAAGTCGATATCGAAGCGCTCGAGATAGTTCGAAAAGAGTCCCGTGAGGTACTCGAGGAACAGATATCGCTGCTGGGTGACATCGATGGTAAGACTATGCGGACGGTCCGAACTGCGGTTCTCTTTATAGGCTGAACAGGCGCAATACCACGCCGTTCACGGCGTGGATACGAGCCGTCACTTGTCGTAACAACTCACCGTTCAAACGCCACCCCGAGTTTCCCATGGTGCTGGTTAAGTGGCAGGCGACCGACTGTAGAGGAGGAATCGGTCGGAACGGATCGGATTCCGAACCGTCCTTCGGAGGCGGCCTGTCCGCCCACGAAACGAGGCAATATCCGGAACGGCAGTCGGTGAACGCACATTCCAGAAGAGTGTGTCTGTGCTGACTGTTCAAAGCGAGCACCACGATACCCCCGACTCTGCTGACACCTGCCGGCGTCCCGCTGGCAAAAACAACACCGGGACACCACACACGGTCGAGGAGAGGGGTAACGGCGGTTTGGCACCGCCAGCAGTCCACCAGTTCGATGTGTAGGACTACCCGTGCCCGAAAGAACTGGGAGTCCGGTGACTGGACTGCGAACCTGAAACTCCTACCGCTCGGGATTCCTCCGCGTTTACCCGGAGGAGGATGTCAACGGCCTCGTTATCTCTGCGATTCAGATCAGCGGTGACTCGATAACGACCGAGGAGATCGGAACGTGGCCGTTCAGATTAGCGACCAGTGGCGTCGTGTTTTTGCTCGCTTCGATCGTGGCCGGTATCTGGACGTATTCCGTGTCAGATCCGAGTTTCGGCGTGAGTAGTGACCACCGGAAAGACGTTGTTGCGGGCGGATACACGGAGCGTGAGTGGCTCCGTTTTCAACTGAACGAATACGACGAGTGGACCGAATCGATGCGGGAGACGAATCAGACGAACGTCGTCGGGTTACACACGACGCTTTTCTCGTTGGTCGCGGGCGTACTTTGCCTCCTGCTCTCGGCCGTTTTAACGCTGGACGGGAGTCCGGACGAGTTCCTCTATCCGACGCTGTTCACGACGCTCCTCGTCCTCGGGATTGCCGCAGTTTTATCGGTGGCGAGAAGAAAGGGATAGATAACCATGGGCCGCTCACCGAAGACCGACCGCGAGCTCGAACCGGAGCGAGGGCATAAGGGACCGGGAGTGCTGTCCGCTGTCCGGACTCGAGCGAATACCTTCATCAGCGGCCTCAGAGAGTAGTCGACACCGTTCTTCGAAGCCGTTTTTGACGCGACCAACAGAGTAATCGTGGTCTCGTAACGGATCGGCGTCCGCCCCCGTTCCCGTCGCCGCCCGACCGCTTTCACCGCGGATCCCGCAGGGTTTTTGCGGTGGAACGACAGTCACCGAGTATGACCGAGGCGACGGGGATCGTCGGAGAGTTTTTCTCCCTCAAAGAGGGCACCGACGCCGATTTACTGGCGATGCAGTGTGGCGACTTCTACGAGTTCTTCGGCGCGGACGCCGAACTCGTCAGCGAGGAACTCGACCTCAAGGTGTCACAGAAGTCCTCTCACGGCTCGTCCTATCCCATGGCCGGCGTGCCGCTCGACGACCTGACGCCCTATCTCAAGGCCCTCGTCGAGCGGGGCTATCGCGTCGCCGTCGCCGACCAGTACGAGACCGAGTCCGGCCACGCGCGGGAGATCGTCCGCGTCGTGACCCCCGGGACGCTTCTCGAGACCAGCGACGCCGACGCACAGTACCTCGCGGCGGTCGTCGACGGCGGGAACACCGGTGGCTCGAGCGGCGGTGAATCCGGGTACGGACTCGCCGTCGCCGACGTGACGACGGGCCGATTCCTCGTTGCGGACGCCGACGACGCCGACGACGCGCTGACGGAACTCTATCGGTTCGATCCGGTCGAGGTCCTGCCGGGACCGGCCGTGCGAACCGACGACGAACTGCTGACGACCGTCCGCGAGCGTATCGAAGCCACCCTGACCCTCCACGAGACCGAGTCGTTCGCGCCCAAGCGGGCGGCCCACACGGTTTGCGAGCAGTTCGGCACCGAGACCGTCGACCGGCTCTCGGTCGGCGAGCCGACCATCGCGGCGGCCGGCGCGATCCTCTCGTACGTCGCGGAGACCGGTGCGGGCGTCCTCGCCTCGATGACCCGCATTCAGGCCCACCACGGCGACGACCACGTCACGCTCGATGCGACCACCCAGCGCAACCTCGAGTTGACCGAGACGATGCAAGGCAAGCGCGACGGCTCGCTGTTCGCGACGATCGATCACACCGAGACCAGCGCCGGCGGCCGCCTGTTGAAGGAGTGGCTCCAGCGCCCGCGGCGCTCGATCGCGACGCTCGAGGACCGTCAGGAGAGCGTGGCCGCGCTCTCGACGGCAGCGCTCGCCCGCGACGAGATCCAGGAGACGCTCGGCGAGGCCTACGATCTGGCTCGCCTCGCCTCGAAGGCGACCCACGGCAGCGCCGACGCGCGGGACCTCCTCGCGGTCCGGGAGACGCTGGCAGTGCTGCCCGCGCTGGCCGACTCGATCGAGTCGAACCCGGATCTGGCCGACTCGCCGCTCTCCGAGATCGTCGACCGACCGGATCGGGATGCCGCCCGGCAACTCCGGGACACGCTCGCGGACGCCATCGCCGAGGACCCGCCATCGACGGTGACGCAGGGGGAGCTCCTCCAGCGGGGGTACGACGACGAACTCGACGAGGTGATCGAGCGCCACGAGGCGATCACGGAGTGGCTCGACACGCTCGCCGACCGCGAGAAGCGCCAGTACGGACTCTCACACGTCACGGTCGACCGGAACAAGACCGACGGCTACTACATTCAGGTCGGCAAATCCGCCGCCGACGGCGTCCCCGACCACTACGAAGAGATCAAGACGCTGAAGAACTCGAAGCGCTTTACCACCGACGAACTCGAGGAGAAGGAACGCGAAATCCTCCGACTCGAGGACCGGCGCGGTGACCTCGAGTACGAGCTCTTCGCGGACCTCCGCGAGGAAGTCGCCGCGCAGGCCGAACTGTTGCAAGACGTCGGCCGGGCGCTGGCGACGGTCGACGCGCTCGCGAGTCTGGCGACACACGCCGCCGAGAACCGCTGGGTACAGCCCGACCTCCATCGAGGCGACCGGCTCGAGATCGAACAGGGTCGACACCCGGTCGTCGAGCAGACGACGGAGTTCGTTCCCAACGACGTGCGGCTGGACGAGGATCGCGGCTTCCTCGTGGTTACCGGGCCCAACATGTCCGGGAAGTCGACCTATATGCGCCAGGTCGCCTGTATCGTCCTTCTGGCTCAGGTCGGCAGCTTCGTCCCTGCGGAGGCGGCCGAGATCGGGCTGGTCGATGGCATCTTCACCCGCGTCGGCGCGTTGGACGAACTCGCACAGGGTCGCTCGACGTTTATGGTCGAGATGAGCGAACTCTCGAACATCCTCCATACCGCGACCGAGGAGTCGCTGGTCATTTTGGACGAGGTCGGCCGCGGGACGGCGACCTACGACGGCATTTCGATCGCCTGGGCTGCGACCGAGTACCTCCACAACGAGGTCAAGGCCAAGACACTCTTTGCTACTCACTACCACGAGCTGACCGGGCTCGCCGACACCCTCCCGCGCGTGGCCAACGTCCACGTCGCCGCGGACGAGCGCGACGGCGAAGTCACCTTCCTCCGGACCGTTCGCGACGGCCCGACGGATCGCAGCTACGGGATTCACGTCGCCGACCTCGCCGGCGTTCCCGATCCCGTCGTCGACCGCTCGAGGGACGTCCTGGAACGGCTCCGCGAGGAAAAAGCCATCGAGGCGAAGGGCGGCGGCTCGAGCGAACCCGTCCAGGCCACGTTCGATCTGGGCAGCGGAACGATGCGGACGCAACCGGCGGCCCAGGGACAGGCCCCGTCTCAGACGGCGTCGACCGACGGCGGCCCGACGGAGGCCGAGTCCGAGACGCGCTCGATCGACCCCGAAACCGAAGCCGTGCTCGAGGATCTCGAGTCGCTCGACGTGAACACGACGCCGCCGATCGAACTCGTCTCGACGGTCCAGGACCTCCAGGAGCGACTCGAGGAGTGACGACATGCGAGGGCGGTGGGACGTTCGAACTCGCCGAAGTGCGAGTCAATATCCTCCCGACTCCTTAGCTACCTAGTGACACACCACGTTTCCGGTGAACGCTGACTGCTGCCGCCGGAAGCTCCGGCCGCCCTGTCCCCGCGTCGGCCTGCGGTTTCGGTGCGTCGGCCGCGGGCTCCGTCCGCCCCGAGAGCGGACTCGGCAGCGGCCCCCGTTGCTCCCTCTCCGCTTGACTCGTCGTTCCGCTCGGGCCGCGCGGGTCTTCGGGACGGCGCTCGCGAGGTGCGGAATCGAACCGGGAGGTTCCGTCGGCGAACCGCGGCTCAGTCCTGTGGCGTGACTCGGCGATCGGGCTCGCTCCACAGCCACCAACGGGACGTTAGCACAGTTCGCCAAAATCGCGCCAGTCGTAACAATTGCGGAGATCGACTTCGAGCTCGAGCCCGCAGCCCTCGCAATAAAAGGCGACCGTCCGGTATCCGGGCTGAAACTCCTCCCATTCACCGTGGTCGGTACATTCGATTCGAATCCCTCGTTCTCCCCTCTCGGGGACGTCGACGGTGTAGTTGTGCATGGTGATGGAACACTCCGTCTCCGAACTCGACGGGGGTATCGACTATCGGCGTGCCCTTAGACCTTTCACCGTCCGCGGACTGGGCTCAACACCACGGACAGGACCGGACGACGCCGTCACTGCCCGGGTACCCGCGACTCGAGCTGGCTGCTCCCATCCGTCGGGCTCGAGTGTCGCCTCTAGGTGGTGCTGGTCGAGTACGGCAACTGTTCACCATCGGTAGAATTTTGAGATTCTAGGACACCCGTTAGCACGATGCATGAGCCAGACTTCGACGTGGTGGGGCGGACCGCGATCGTCACCGGTGCGAGTCAGGGAATCGGCCGAGCCATCGCGGAAACGCTCGCAGCGAGCGGCGCGAACGTGGCGATCTGCTCCCGGTCGATGGACCGCGTGGGACCGGTCGCCGAGGGAATCAACGAGGCCGCGGACGCTGGCGAGGCCATCGCCGTCGAGTGTAACGTCCGCGAGCGCGACCAGGTCCAGGCTCTCGTCGACGACACCGTCGACGAGTTCGGCGACGTCGACATCCTGGTGAACAACGCCGGTGGCGAGTTCGTCGCGCCGTTCGAGGACATCTCGGCCAACGGCTGGAAGACCATCGTCGACCTCAACCTCAACAGCACCGTCCACTGTACGCAACTCGCCGGCGAGGTCATGCGCGAGGGGTCGGGCGGCGTCATCATCAACCTCTCGAGCGTAAACGGCCAGCACGCCGCGCCCGGCGAGAGCCACTACGGCGCGTCGAAGGCCGCGATCATCAGCCTGACCGAGACCCTCGCCACGGAGTGGGCCGAGCACGGCATCCGCGTCAACTGCATCGCACCCGGCCTGATCCAGACGCCCGGCGTCGCCGACACGCTCGGCATCGACAGCGAGGCCATGCCGCCCCGCGAAGAGGCCGATCGCCGCATCGGCTACGGCGAGGAGATCGCCGATGTCGTCCAGTTTCTCGCCAGCCCGGCCGCCTCCTTCGTGACCGGCGAGACGGTGACGGTGAAAGGCGTTCCCCGCGCCGGCAACTCGATGTCACAGGACCTCGGTCTCGAGGACTGACGACCGGACGGGACTGCCCAGGACGTAAGACCTAACCACACGCCGTCTGTACCTGTAGCCGACACAGCAGGCGCGTCGGGGTGATCCCCGTGCCGACGCCGACCCATCATGAGTGACGAGCACACCCCCCCGCAGGACGCGACCGAGATCCACGAATTAGACGAAGACACCGTCGCCCGCATCGCCGCCGGTGAGGTCGTCGAGCGGCCCGCAAGCGCGGTGAAGGAACTCGTCGAGAACAGCTTAGACGCCGACGCCTCGAGCGTCGACGTCACCGTCGAGGAGGGCGGCACCGAACTGATCCGGGTCGTCGACGACGGCCACGGGATGAGCGAGGCCGCCCTCCGGACGGCCGTCCGCGAGCACACGACCAGCAAGATCGACGGACTCGAGGACTTGGAGTCCGGCGTCGCCACGCTCGGCTTCCGCGGCGAGGCGTTGCACACGATCGGCTCGGTGTCGCGCATGACCGTTCGCTCGCGGCCCCGCGGCGGGAACGGCGCGGGGACGGAACTCGTCTACGAGGGCGGCGACGTGACCAGCGTCGAGCCGACGGGCTGTCCCGAGGGGACGACGGTCGAAATCGAGGACCTGTTTTACAACACGCCGGCCCGCCGGAAGTTCCTCAAGACGACCGCGACGGAGTTTTCCCACGTCAACCGCGTCGTCACGCGGTACGCCCTCGCGAACCCGGACGTGGCGGTCACGCTGACCCACGACGGTCGCGAGGTGTTTTCGACGACGGGCCAGGGCGACCGACAGGCCGCCGTGCTGGCGGTCTACGGTCGCGAAGTCGCCTCGGCCATGATCCCCGTCGAGGCCGACGGTGACGACCTCCCGCCGGGCCCCCTCGAGTCCGTTTCCGGCCTCGTTTCCCACCCCGAAACGAACCGCTCGAGTCGTGACTACCTCGCGACGTACGTCAACGGTCGCGCCGTGACCGCCGACGCCGTCCGCGAGGGGATCATGGGAGCCTACGGCACGCAACTGGGCGGCGACCGCTACCCGTTCGTCACCCTCTTTCTCGCGGTGCCCGGCGACGCGGTCGACGTGAACGTCCACCCGCGCAAGCGGGAGGTCCGCTTCGACGACGACGACGCGGTCCGCCGGCAGGTCGACGCGGCGGTCGAGAGCGCCCTGCTCGAGCACGGTCTCCTTCGATCCCGCGCCCCCCGCGGTCGGTCGGCACCGGGCGAGACGCGAGTCGATCCCGGTAATCGCGGGACCGCGGATACGGCGTCCGGGAATCCCGGCGGTGAATCCGCGACCCTCGAAACCGGTCTCGAGGCGGCGTCGACCGCCACGGAAGCGACCGACAGCGGAACCGAACCGGCAGCCTCGGACGGGGAGGCAGACCCGGACGCCCAGCTACCGTCCGGTGAGTCCGCGACCGCAGGGTCCGGGACCCACTCGAGCGACTCGGACGGTCCCGGCGACGGGCGCTCCGCGGACCCGCACGCTGCCTCGAGTCACACGGACGCCCCATCGACGAACGCGACGGCGGCAAGCGCCGAGCCGGGATCGGAGACGGTCGGCGACGTTGCGGCCGAGCCGAGCGGAACGGGAGATGGTTCAAGTCGGGCCGAGTCGGAGCGAAACGCCGAGTTGACCGGGGATCGAGACCAGAGTCGCGATTCGAGTACCGCGCGCAAGTTCGACGTTGCGACCGACCAGCGGACGCTGACCGGCGAAACCGCGACGGGCGAGGAGACCGCGTTCGACTCGCTGCCCACCCTGCGAGTGCTCGGCCAACTCCGCGACACCTATCTGGTCTGTGAGGCTCCCGACGGCCTCGTCCTGATCGACCAGCACGCCGCCGACGAGCGGGTCAACTACGAACGCCTGCAGGCCGCGTTCGCGGACGACCCGACCGCGCAGGCGCTCGCCGAGCCGGTCGAACTCGAGTTGACCGCGGCCGAGGCGGAGGCGTTCGAACACTACAGCGAGGCGCTCTCGCGGCTGGGCTTCTACGCCGACCGGGTCGACGATCGGACGGTCGCCGTGACGACCGTCCCCGCAGTGCTCGCGGAGACGCTCGAGCCCGAACGGTTGCGGGACGTACTCGCCTCGTTCGTCGACGGCGACCGCGAGGCCGGTGCCGAGACGGTCGACGCGATGGCCGACGAGTTCCTCGGCGATCTGGCCTGCTATCCGTCGCTCACCGGGAACACGTCACTGACGGAGGGGTCGGTCGTCGACCTCTTGGACGCATTAGACGACTGCGAGAATCCCTATTCCTGCCCGCACGGACGACCGGTACTCGTCCGGTTCGACGACCGCGAACTCGAGGAGCGATTCGAACGGGATTACCCCGGTCATCAGGGATGATGGAGCTCAATGAGCGGGGGTGGTGACATCCATCACTCGACGCGGCAGGGGGTAGCGGACTCGAGTTCGGAGTCGCGTTTCGTTCGATGCGAAACCCCGTACAGCGGTATGGGTTCGGGTCCGCGACCGCTGGCTGGGGATCCCCTCCGGTAGCCACCGACATCATCGCACGCCTGATCGCACAACTGCTGTGCGATCGGGATGCGAAGCCGGTTCAGTTGGAACGGGAGGTCCAGTAGCTACCAGAACTTGGGGATATCACACTCACGTGCACAGGCCGCTGCAGCGGTCGCGCCGACACAGACGGCACACGGCGCACAGGTCGGGATCGTCGGAGCCGAGGCACACGGTGTACACACGTTCGCACACGTAATGCCGAACGAGATACAGCCGATCCAACATTCGATGTCATCGTCATCTTGTGTGCTGATTCCCGACGACGAGGAGGGGAGTCCGTAGACCGACTTCAGGCTCTCGTTTTCGTCGATCTCAGCCATCAGCATGAGGGTCTCTCCGTTCTCGAGCGTCGTCGGAACGAACGCCCGGGTGATCCCCGATTCGCGGTCGAAGTTAGCGGCGACCTTGTCGGTCATCACATCGTCGACATCGGCGTTGTCGAGCGCCTGGTCGAACTCGTCGCTCGATTGTAGTATCCGAAGGGCTCTATTAGTGACTTCGTCGCCCAGTTTGACGTCTTCGACGATGATGTCACCGTCACGAGCCGTCGCTCGGACGAACGATTCCGAGTCACGCTGCACTTCGGCGATGTTTTCATTCTCGTTGTAACTAAACGTGGTGCCCTCGGCAGCCGGGATCGCGATCCATCGTTCCGTGTTATTTTTCGGCCCCGAGACGTCGACTCTCTTTGCCTCCGACGGGTTCGGCGGAGTGATACCGGCCGCTTCCAGTGCCGCTTTCGACACCTCGCGTCGCAGGATTTCCGAGGCGGTCTCCGCTGACACCGATTCGTCCCGGGTTCGTGCCTGTACGGAGCCCAGTCCGATGAAACCGACACTGCCTGCTATGCCGATCCCTTTCAGTATGTCTCTCCGCTTGCTGTTGGTGTCTTTATCTCCCATACTGCATGCATTAATGATAGGAGGGAAGAGATATAGATTATAGAGTCATTCAGATATTGAAACTGTACATAATAGTTCCATATATTTCCGATCCGAATCGCCGGGTTTCCCATGCGTATCGCCACTGCTACACTCGTCGATACCCTCATCTCTTTCATGTCCGTTCGAGAGATAGACGGCTCGAGTGCCGGCGGCCAGTTCCTGCGGACCGCGCTCGGCTTGGCGGTCCTCGAGAACGAGCCGGTTCGTATCGAGAACGTCCGCGGCGACCGTTCGACGCCCGGGCTCCGCCACCAGCATCTGGCGGTCCTCGAGACGATGGTCGAACTCTGCGACGCCGACGTCTCGGGCGACGAACTCGGCTCGGAGACGATCGAGTTCGATCCGGGACTCGCGTCCGCCGGTCGGCCGGGAACCGGCCGACTCGAGGGCGGCAGCTACGCCGTCGACATCGGGACTGCCGGCAGCACAACGTTGCTGTGCAACGCCCTCCTGCCGCTGGCGACGATCCTCGAGTCCCCGCTGTCGGTGACGGCCACCGGCGGGACCGACGTGGCGTGGTCGCCGCCGCTGGACTACCTCCGGACCGTCACACTCCCGTTGCTCCGCCGGTTCGGTCTCGAGGCGACCTGCGAAGTCGATCGTCGTGGGTTCTATCCCGACGGCGGTGGCGAGGTCACGCTTCGGCTCGCCCCCTCGCGCCTCGAGCGGATCAACCTCGCCGGGCGGGGAGCGCTTCAGGGGCTCCGACTCTACTCGACCGAATCGGCGTCGCTGGCCGATCGCGACGTGGCGCATCGGCAGGCCGAGGGGGCACTCGAGCGACTGGACGGGGTGCCGGGGCTCGGGGTGACGGAGCGCCACGAGACGACCGTGACGAGCCCGTCGCCCGGCTCTGCCTTGGTCCTCCGAGTCGACCACGGAACCGGCATCGCCGGCTTCTCCGCCCTCGGCGAGCGCGGGAAACCAGCCGAGCGCGTCGGCGAAGCCGCGGCGGACGCCGCCCACCGGTTCCTCGAGGGGGCGGCACCGGTCGACCGACACATGGCCGACCAGTTGCTCGTCTTTCTCGCGCTCGCGGGCGGTCGGATTCGCGTACCCGTGGTGACGGAGCACGTCGCGACGAGGTGTGACCTCCTCGCGTCCTTCGGCGCGGGGATCGACCGCGAGCGCGACGGTGGGACGGTCGTCCTCTCATCCGAGGGCTGTAAGTAGTCCCCGCTTGGCGTGCGGTTCCGATCCCGGACAGCGATGTCGATCGGGCGTCGGAGACGGACGGGTTCGCGAGGAATCGGGAGACGGTACCTACCGACACCATTTATACCACAGTCACACACTTATTGAGATATGAGCGACGCGAACCGTCGTAGTTCCGACGCGGTACAGGGGTGGCCCCGATGAGTGATATCGTCACCTTCGGCGAGACGATGCTCCGACTGTCGCCGCCGGGCGACGAACGACTCGAGAACGCGGACGAGTTCGAGGTTCGCGCCGCCGGGGCCGAGAGCAACGTCGCCATCGCGGCGAGTCGGCTGGGCGTCTCGGCGACCTGGCTGTCGAAAGTACCCGAGACGGCGCTCGGACGGCGCGTCGTCGGCGAACTCCGTGGTCACGGGATCGAGACCGACGTCGTCTGGAGCCACCGCGGCCGGCAAGGGACGTACTACCTCGAGCACGCGGGCAAACCCCGCGGGACGAACGTGATCTACGACCGGGAGAACACCGCCGTCTCGACGGCGGAGGCTCGCGAGTTCGATCTCGATCGGATCCGGGACGCGCAGGTCTTCTTTACGACCGGGATCACGCCCGCGCTCTCCTCGACGCTGCGAGACACGACGCTCAACCTGCTCAAAGCGGCTCGGAAAGGCGGGACGACGACCGCCTTCGACTTCAACTACCGGCGCAAGCTCTGGTCACCCGACGAGGCCAAGGAAACGCTGACGCGGCTGTTCCCGGGGATCGACGTCCTCGTCATCGCCGCCCGCGACGCGCGAACGGTTCTCGGGTTCGAGGGCGACCCGCGACAGTTGGCACACAAGCTCGGCTCGCAGTACGATTTCACGACCGTCGTCGTCACCCGCGGCTCCGAGGGGGCGGTCGGCTGGCACGACAGCGTCGTCCACGACCACGACGCCTACGACACCGAGACCGTGGATCCGATCGGCACCGGCGACGCCTTCGCCGGCGCGTTCATCGCCCGTCGTCTCAACGGCGACGACGTGCCGACCGCCCTCGAGTACGCCGCGGCGACCGCGTCGCTCAAGCGGACGATCCCCGGCGACGTCGCGCTCGTCACCGCCGAGGAGGTCGAAACCGTCGTCAAAAACCAGGGCGAGGACATTTCGCGGTAGGTCGTCCGGGCCGTGCGACGGCGAGGACAGCACCTCCGGGTTCGGTATCCGTGCCGATTGCTCTCCTGATCGGCGTCGCCGCTCGAGGCGGCGGCGAACGCGTCCGTCGGGCTCGAATTCATCGCACAACGACCGTAACGGATCGCGTGGGGTCGGGCCCCGCTTTTTACCGACCGCCGTGCTACGCTCGGTCGTGAGTCGAGACGTCCGCCCGGCGACGGTCGACGACGTCTGGGCCGTCCATCGAGTCGCACGCGAGAGTTGGCACGCCGCCTACGACGACGTTCTCGGTCCCGAAACGGTCGCCGACGTCGTCGACGAGTGGTACGCGATCGGCGACCTCGAGTCGTCGATCGCGACGGCGACGGACCGCGACGACGCCGCGTTTCTCGTTGCGACGGACTCGCCGGCCGTCAGTCCCGTCTCGGAGCCCGACTACTACGGGTTCGCACACGCCGTCCCCTGGCCGGAGAACGCGTCGGTCGCGTTTCTCGCTCGCCTCTACGTCCGGCCCGCCAACTGGAGCGAGGGGATCGGAACCGCGTTGCTCGAGGCCCTCGAGCGGGCGTTCGCAACGGAGTTCGATCGCCTCCGGTTAGCCGTCCTCGCGGCCAACGATATCGGCATCTCGTTCTACGAATCCCGGGGATTCGAACGCGTCACGACCCGACAATCCGATCTGGCGGCGGGGCTCGAGGAGCACGTCTACGAAAAATCGGTGTCGGTTGAGGAGTAGCCCGCTCGAGCGGGTCTCGCAATTGGACGGACGGTCCCCTGTCTCACTGCCCGCCTGCCAGCGCCTCGCTCACAACGTTTTCTCGGCTTCGCCCGCGACGACGACTTCGATCCCGCGGTAATACAAGTGATGAAGATATATGACTCACAAAAATTTGATCAACTCTATTATTTGGCACTGTCTAGTTGAGTCAGTTTGAGAAGTGAGCAGGTCGTTGAGTTTCTTGTCCAAAGATGCTCGCAGACCTGCTCAGTGAGAGCTACGACGCGGATTTAGAAGAATCTTGGGAGAACGAGCGGACGGCGACGCCCGTCAGGGCATTCGCCGTCCGCCTCCACGAGACTGGTTGTTCTCTTCGAGAGATAACAAAAATTTTATCTGAATTAGGCGTTGAACGCTCACATGGTGCGGTTTGGAATTGGGTGCATCGGCTGGCTGACAGCGGACGCGACCCGCCGACGGCGTCGCCGTCGCGGGTCGCTGTTGACGAAACCGCTGTCAAGATCAACGGCGAATGGTCTTGGCTATATGCTGCAATAGACACCGAGACGAAGCTGATTCTCGATGTCGCGTTGTTTGGTCGGCATGGCACCGATCCGGCAGCTGCGTTTCTGCATCGACTCGACGAGAAATACGACCTCTCCGACACCGTATTTCTCGTCGATCAGTTCGGGTATCGGACTGCCCTTGCTCGATTAGGCTTGAGCGGTCGGGTCAACTACACCGAGCGAAACCGCATCGAAAAGTGGTTTCACACCCTCAAAATGCGGATCGACCGCTTCCACAACTCGTGGGTGGGCAGTCGGTCGAGCGCACGCGAATGGTTTGAACAATTCATGCACTACTACAACCGTCAGAGACCGCATCAAGCTCTCGACGGAAAGACGCCGATCGAGGAGGTGCAGAACTAGACAGTGCCGGTAGCCAAATTTTATAGCCGCAGATGCAATTAACACAGATATGAGATCTGAAGAGAAAATAGCCACCGATGGTGGTACGTCCCCTGGTATCGACCAAGAAGAACTCTATACTACCGTCTATTCCGCAACCAAAGATGCGATGCTAGCGACGGTTGCGACAGGTGTGTACCTGGGGCTTGCAGCGTTCTTCGTCTTCGGTGGTCTCGACCTCGCGCTTTCTAACTCGGGGACACCCAGTCTCGTCTGGGGGATAAGCGTAAGTGTGGTTGGATTTATCATCGCTGCGGAGGCCACGGGCGTCACATCCCTGTTGAGCCGCTTTCGGTGACGAACGGACCCATCTTAGCACGTCCGTGACGATACGTGGCACCCGGGAAAATAATTTGCCAGCAAATTTGCCGCGCGCAAAGGGCATCGCATGACAACCAACTGAATCACACGTTGACGTACCGCTCCCCGGTACATCGCACAGTACCGAACACGACCGCTCACAAAAGAAGTTCTGACAACGAAAGCTGGTCAGATCGTCTTGTCCGCTTCCGCGGAATCCACGACTTCGATCCCGCGGTTGTTGACCGCCATCGGATCGAGGCCGACCTCCTGGAGGAAGTCCTTGTACTCGCGCTCACATTGCTCGGCGTCCTTTTGCTTGTCACTGGCGCGGTCGCAGAGTTCGATCAGGTTCTCGGGGACGTCGTTCTGGTAGACGATCCAGTGGTTGATCAGATCGCTGAGTCGGCGGATGGGGCTCGTGAAGTGGCCGTAGATCTCGAAGTTCAGCGCGTGGTGGCCGCCGAACGGGTCGTTCATGTACCGCGCCCGGGGCATCACTTTCATCACCGCCCACTGGATCTTGTCCAGTTGGCGGCCCGGCGCTTCCTCGAGCGTCGCGTTGACGGCTTTTCGGGGGTCGTCCCAGGTACTGCCGGGGATCGAAACCCCGTCGAGATCCTGGATCTCGCGCAGCGCCTCGGACCACTCGTCGGGGCTGGGCTGGGGATGGACGCGATACATGGCCTCGACGCCGCGGTTCCACATGAGTTCGTGCGTGACGGCCTTGTTGGCCTTTAGCATGCACTCCTCGATGATGGTGTGGGCCCGGTCGCGACTCGGGTTCAGGACGAGCGACCCGTCCTCCTTGCGCTGTTCGTGCATCTGCTCGGCGAGGTCGTAGACCAGTTTGTTCTCCTCGTGGAGGGGCGCATCCGGGTCTTCGAGACGGCTTTCGGCCTCCGCATAGGTGAGTCGCTCGTCGGACTGAATGACCGACTTGTAGATCTCGATGTTCTCGTAGCTCAAGTTCTCCTTGTCGAGGTGCATCTCGACGGTGTGGGCGAGCCGGTCCTCGTTGGCGACCAGCGAACAGACCGTCTCGGCGAGCACCGGCGGCAGCATGTGGACCGTGTAGCCGGGGAGATAGACCGTGTTGCCCCGTTCGACGGCTTCGTCCCACATCGCCGTCTCCGGATTGACGTAGTGGGTCACGTCGGCGATGTGGACCCAGAGGACGTACTCGTCGTCGCGTTCCTCGATCGAGAGCGCGTCGTCGAAGTCCTGGGCATCGATCGGGTCCGTCGTCCAGGTCGTCAGCTCGCGTAGATCCTTCCGCTCGTCGATCTCGTCGCTTATCTCGGCCGTCACACCCTCCGTTCGGGCTTCGGCCTCCTCTAAGACCTCGGGCGGGAACTCGTCGCGGAGTTCGAACTTCTCGAACAGTTCCTCGCGCTTGTTCTCGAGATGGCGCGCGAGATCCTCCGAGACCTCGACGGGACCCTGGCCTTCCACCGTTCCGGCGTCGGCCTGTGCGTCGTCACTCATGACGAGGGCTACGCGCGTAAGAGTGAAAGTCGTGTCGGGATGCGAATCCGCCCGCCCACATGCGCCCGGCCCGCCGAGGCCGCGGTTCGATGGCCTTTCGATCGGAACGTATATTTTATATCCAACAGATAGGCGGAGTAAATGCCGGCGATAGCCCTCCGAAACGTTACCAAGCGCTTTGGCGACGTTCACGCCCTCCGCGGTATCGATCTGACCGTCGAGTCCGGCGAAGTGTTCGGCTTCCTGGGACCGAACGGTGCCGGCAAGTCGACGACGATCGACATCCTGCTTCACTATACGCATCCCTCGAGCGGCTCGGTCGACGTACTCGGTCACGACGTCACCGAAGCCCCGGTCGCCGTCCGGGAACGGGTCGGCATCCTCCCCGAGGGCTTCGCACCGTTCGAGACGATGACGGGTCGCCAGCACCTCGCGTACGCGATCGAATCGGCCGACGCCGACGACGAGCCCGAGGCCCTGCTCGAGCGGGTCGGTCTCGCCGACGCCGCCGACCGGTCGGCCGCGGCGTACTCGACGGGGATGACACAGCGTCTCGCGCTCGCGATGGCGCTGGTCGGGTCGCCCGACGTGTTGATCTTGGACGAACCATCGACCGGGCTCGACCCCCACGGCGTCCGGCGCATGCGCAAAATCGTCCGTGCGGAACGCGACCGTGGTGCCACCGTCTTCTTCTCGAGTCACATTCTGGCACAGGTCGAGGCGGTCGCCGATCGCGTCGCCATCCTCCGTGCGGGCGACCTCGTCGCCGTCGACACGATCGACGGGCTCCGCGAGACGGTCGACGCCGGCTCGGAGCTGATCGTCGACCTGACCGGCGAGCCGGCCGCGGTCGCGCCCGTCGTCGCGTCCCTCGATGGGGTATCGACGGTCGACGAACGCGACGACGCCCTCGTCGTCGGCTGTACCGCCGACGCGAAACTCCGGGTGCTCGACGAGATCCGGGCCGCCGGGGCGACGATCCGCGACTTCTCGACCGGTGAGACGTCGCTCGAGGAACTCTTCGTCTCCTACACGGAGGGGGCGACATGAACTGGCAGTTGATCGCTCGGAAGGAGATCGGCGACGCGATCCGAAACCGGCAGTTGTACGCGCTCGCCGCGACCTTCGCGCTCGTCTTTGCCGTCCTCGCCGAACTCCACGTCAGGCAGGTCGACCGGGGATACGCCGGTTCCGGCGACCTCGTCGACCAGTTTGCGCTGCCCGGCATGCTCCTCGTGCCGGTGTCCGGACTGCTGCTCGCCTCGAGCGCGATCGTCAGGCGGCGTTCGAACGGGCAACTGACGCTTTTGCTCGGACTGCCACACGACCGACGCGATATCGTCTTCGGGACGTACGTCGGTCGATACGCGATCTTCCTCGCGTCCCTGCTCGCGGGCGTCTTCGCCGGCGTTGCCGTCGTCTTCGGGACCGGACACGGGGTTCCGACGATCGCCGTCCTCGCGTACCTCCTCGCCAGCGCCGGCCTGGGGCTCGCGTACCTCGCCATCGCGATCGGTATCTCGGCGACGGTCCGCACCCAGACGTGGGCGACGTTCGCCGTCTTCGGCGCGTTGCTCCTCCTCCTGTTCGTCTGGCGGTTCGTGCCCGAAGCGCTCGCCTACGCCGCCGCCGGGTTCGAGGAACCGACGACGCGACCGTGGTGGACGGCATACGTCGGCGCGCTCTCCCCGAGTCTGGCCTACGAACGGCTGCTTGAACCCATCCTCGGGTCGGCAGCCGATCGCACCCTGGTCTGGTTCAGCGCCGCCGTCCTGCTGGCGTGGGGTGTGGTCGCGCCCGTCGTCGGCTACCGGCGGTTCGTCGCGACCGACCTCTAGGGATTACCGCTCTCGCTCCTCGAGCGTGCCGTACCGCTCCTCGACCGTCGCGAGATAGCGCGTCAGAAAGGCGGCCCGGTCTCGCTCGCCGGCCTCGAGGTCGACCAGTAGCGCCTCGAGTTCGTCGCGAGGGTGATGACAGAGGTCACCGTGACAGGACTTACAGAGGTGTTCGAAGGTTTTGCCGTCGCGATCCCAGCGGTCACCGTGCTTATCGTACTCACGGGCCTCGTCGCGGGGGCGCTCGGCCCCACAGGCGAGACAGGTGACCGTCTCCGTCCGACTCTTGGAGGGCCACATGCGTGAGCCGACGGCGTGCGGATACTTATCGATTATCACGCGACACCCCCGTGCTGGCCGCCGGGGGTCCCGATTCGCGGCCGGCGACCGGTCCCCGGAACGCGCCTTTTAACTCCGGACCGCGCGTTGCTCCGGACATGCAAGTCAAGTCCCGACATCACCTCCGTAGCGATGCGGTGTCAGATCTCGAGGACGTTCTCGAGGAGCAACTCGGCGTCTCGCCCGAGGGCGACGCCTACGAGCGCGTCGAGTTCGAGGACACCGACTGGGAGGTCGTCCTCATCGACGGCGAGCCACAGGTCGCAGCGTTCGGCGACGACCTCTTTCTGACGGTTCGCGGGGCGAACGCCTACGAGCCCGAGAAGCGGCTCGTTACCGTCGACGCGGGAGCCGTCTCGTTCGTCAGCGACGGGGCCGACGTGATGCGGCCGGGGATCACCGAGGCGACCGAAGACATCTCGCCGGACGATCTGGTCGTTATCGCCGAGGAGTCCCACGGAAAGGTGCTTGCCGTCGGCCGCGCTCGCGTCGACGGCGTGGAGATGGCCGGCGACGAGGGGAAGGTCGTCGACTCGCTGCACCACGTCGGCGACGAACTCTACGAGTTCACCGGGTAAGCTCCGCCGCGGTAGCGGATCGAATAAACTTCACAAATAGCCCCGTACCTCGACTTCCGATATCGAATATCACATCTTGTCCCGGATCAGAACCTCCATCTGTTAGCAATACTAGTTCCTAATAGACGTTTGTCCATTAGGCCTATGTATTGGTTCGTGGTATCACGGGACAGCGATGATCGAGACCACAGTCGAATCCGTCGACCTCCGCTCGCCGCCGACGATCACCCCTGAAACGCCCGTGACCGAGGCCGCCCACTCCCTGCGTCGGCCAACGGTGTCCGCGCTCTCCGTCCTCGAGGACGAGTCGGTCGTCGGCATCGTCACCGAGTCGGATATCGTCGCACTGGTCGCGGAAACGGACGACCGCCCGGCGACTCGAACGATCATGTCGGCCCCGGTGACGACGGTTTCGCCGACCGCGACGATCACCGACGCCGCCGAGACGATGCGAACGTACGGAGTCAAACACCTCCCCGTCGTCAGCGACGGCGTCTACCGCGGCCTGCTTTCGGTTCGCACGCTGGCCCCGTACCTGCCGCGCCACCGCCTCGAGATCGAGTGGCGGGACGAGCCCATGCGGTTGGAAGCGACAGAGGGTCAGGAACTCACCGTGGGCGACTGAGTCCCGGCGTCACTCCGAGGCCGCGCCGAGCGAGTCCGCGTCGAACGCACCTTCGTACTGTGCGAGGGTGTCGCTATAGCCCCGTTTCGCGAGGTCGTAGGTCGCTCGGAGATCCGCGATCGGCGTCTCGGTCGCGTCGAGTCGCAGGTCGTTGTACGGCGGCTCGACGGCGTGTGACTCCGTGGTCTCGACGACCACCGCCGCGCTCTGGACCGACAGCTCCTCGCGCTTGTCCCCGCCCTCGAGGTCGCCGGCCGCCAACGCGTCGATCAATCGCTTCGCGAGCGGGTCGGTCTCGATGTCCGCCGTGACGGCGCGCGGACCGGTCGAGCGGTCCGTCGCGTCGTGGACCGCGTTGGCCGCGTAGGCTTCGGCGGTCGCCTCGAGAACGGCGTCGCCGGTCAGCATGTTCCCCGCGACGGTGTAGTGGTCGCCCTCGCGGTGGCCGTACTCGTCGACGCACTCGGTGCCGGAGAAGGCGAAGGTCGTCTCGCCGTCGACGCCGTGGAGTTGGCGCTGTGGCGCGCCGTCGTCGGCGTTGAGCAGAGCCTGAAGGGCGTCGTCGACGGCCAACCCGTCGTCGATGTAGTCGATCCCGCGTGCGCCGAGGTCGACGTTGACGAGACTCTGGGTGGCGACGGCACCCCGGTCGCTGACGAACGGACACAGCGTCCCCACGCCGGGCAACCGCGTCGTGACCGCGACGCCGAAGCGGCGGTGGCAGGCACCGCGTTCGGTCTCGTACTCCTCGCGGACGCAGATGCTGAACGTCATAATTTGCGCGTAGCGACTGTCGTTGAAAAACCTAGGGGCGGTCAGTATCGTCTCGGACGGCAGGCCGATTTGGGTTGGTCTCCTGTCGCCACGGAGGCGTGGGCGATCCGTCGCCACCACGGACAGTCCCGCCGCCGGGACCGTGTCTGACGTAAGAACTATACTGACGGCGGCGGTGGATACCGCCAATGGGACTCATGAGCAAAATTCTCGGCGGCAGCCAGTCTCGGTCCGTCGAGGACTACTCGGAACTGAACCTCGAGGACGTCTCGACGGGCTCCGCCGAGGCGGCGATGCAGGTACACATCGCGGAGGTCGGCAGTCAGGCCGACGCGATCGATATCAAAGACGCCGTCTACGACGGCGACATCGTCATCGCGGACATCACGCGCTTGCGGACCGAGGATAGTACCGTCGAACACATCGTCGACGAACTCCGGCAGGTCGCCGAGGAGGTCGACGGCGACATCGTCCGGAAGGGCGAGGATCAGATGATCATCACGCCCACGGGCGTCCATATCAGCCGCGAAAAGCTGGGCCAGAAGCTCTAACCGCGGTCCTCGATTGGCGTTTCTCATCGACCGATCTCTCTTCGGTGTCGCATTCGCCGCTTTCGGACTGTTCTCGGCGAACCGGACGGTGACGCTGCTCGCGGTTGGCTGCGTCGCGAAAAATGAACTGGTACTGTCGCGTCACCGGGGGCGACGCGTTCTTGAGAACTTACGTGCGCGTGACGTTCGTCGCGCGCGGGCCCTTGGGAGCCTGTTCGATATCGAATTCGATGTCTGTGCCCTCTTCGAGATCCGGACCGCCAACATCTTCCATGTGGAAGAACACGTCGTCGTCCGCGTCGTCCGTCTCAATGAAACCGTAGCCGCCTGTGTCGTTGAAGAAATCAACGCTTCCTTTCGCCATTACAAACAAACGTAGGGTCGATCGGGGGATAACACTTCCGAGGGTCACGGTATCACGACCGTCGGTTGGGTCCCCGATCGCTGTGACGATTCGGTCGGCTACGACACCGAAGCGAGCGGTGCTCGTCTGCAGTTCGTCGGCCGTCCGCGGGTGTGTGGAATTTTCACCCGGCGGGAATTCCCGCCTCCAGTTATGCCGCATGCGGCCGTCCGTGTCAGTATGTCGGGCTTTCGTGCAACGGTCGTCGTCGACGAACCGGCGGACTGTCCGGTGGCCGATGTCTCCGCTTCCCTCGAGGACCCGGTCGAATCGGTCTCCCGGTCGTCGCAGACGACGGCCGAGGGAACGGTCGTCGAGGAGTTCGGCGTCGACGCAGACGCCTCCCTCGAGGGGGAGTACGATGTCGAACTGACGCCGGTCCAGTCCAACGACCGAGAAGCGATCTATCGGTTCGAGCGCGACAGCGCCGCCGACTGTGCCTGTGAGGTCATCGAGGGAACGGGAACGCCGGTCTCGTCGGTTCGCGCCCAGAACGGGGCGTTGCTCCTCTCCTTTCGAACCCTCGAGTTGGCCGAGATCGCCGACATCGTCGACAAGTTGCGCGCGTATTTCGACGGCGTCGTCGTCGAGGAACTCACGCAGGACCACGAGGACGTGTCCGCCGACCCGGTCGTCGTCGACCGCGAGAAACTCACGACTAGACAACGGGAGATCATCGAGACGGCCCACGAGATGGGCTACTTCGACTATCCGAAGGGCGCGAACGCGACGGACGTGGCCGAGGAACTCGGCGTCGCACGGTCGACGTTCACCGAGCATCTGGCGGCGGCCCAGACGAAGCTAATGGACGCGATTCTCGAGGCAGAGGGGTGTTGACCGTAACCGGTCGCACCGTCTCAGTACTCCGGTAACGGCTCCGTTTCTGCGTGGGGCATGGACATCAGTACCGACGGGGCCGTCGAGCGAGCGCCGACGAGTCTGCGGGCCGGACGCTCCGTGACCCGGCTCCGTCTCGGGCCGTTCGGCCGTCGAGGGGTCCACGACGCCCGTCTCCGACCGATCCGGACGAGGCTCCGGCCGCCTACTCTAACGAAAAACAATTATAGACATTCGGCCGGTCATCGACTGACTGTCTGTTCGTTCGATCACGAAACGAGCGTTCGTCCGTAGTCGTAAAACCGGCAAACCCGAACATCACCGGTATCGATCGCCGGCACCGGGCAAACGATAATGCTTTTCCATTGGCGTCCGAAATTCCTGACTATGTCTGACGACCTCAAGAAAGGGCTCGAGGGTGTGTTGGTTGCCGAGTCGGAGCTCAGTTCGATCGACGGCGATGCCGGTCAGCTGATCTACCGCGGCTACACGATCGAGGACCTCGCTCGCGGCGCGAGCTACGAGGAAGTCCTCTATCTGCTCTGGAACGGTCACCTCCCGACCGAGGACGAACTCGAGCCGTTCACCGACGCGCTCATGGACGAACGCGAGGTCGACGACGACGTCCTCGCGACGATGGAGACACTCGCCGACGCCGACGAACAGCCGATGGCCGCGCTCCGGACTGCAGTCTCGATGTTCTCGGCCTACGAACCCGAAGACGACGCCGATCCCGAGGACCTCGAGGCGACCCTCCGGAAGGGGCGTCGGATCACGGCCAAGATTCCGACCGCGCTCGCGGCCTTCGAGCGCTACCGTCTCGGCGAGGAACCCGTCGACCCCCACCCCGATCTGGGTCTCGCCGCGAACTTCCTCTATATGCTGACCGGCGAGGAGCCCGACGAGATCGCCGCCGAAACCTTCGATCAGGCGCTTATCCTCCACGCCGACCACGGGCTGAACGCCTCGACGTTTACCTCGATGGTCATCGGTTCGACGATGGCCGACATCTACAGCGCCGTCACCGGCGGCATCAGCGCCCTTTCGGGACCGCTTCACGGCGGCGCGAATCAGGACGTCATGGAGGTCTTGATCGAGATCGACGAGAGCGACCTCGACCACCGCGCGTGGGTCGAGCAGGCGACCGAAGAGGGCCGTCGTATCCCCGGCTTCGGACACCGCGTCTACAACGTCAAGGACCCCCGCGCGAAGATCCTCCAGGAACGCAGCAAGGAACTCGCCGACAACGGCGAGGACAAGTGGTACAACTACACCACCACCATCGAACAGTACCTCTCCGAGGAGAAGGGCCTCACCGAGAAGGGGATCGCCCCGAACGTCGACTTCTACTCCGGCTCCGTCTACTATCAGCTCGGCATCCCGATCGACATGTACACGCCCATTTTCGCCATGAGCCGCGCCGGCGGCTGGATCGCCCACGTCCTCGAGTATCAGGACAGCAACCGCCTCATCCGTCCGCGCGCCCGTTACACCGGGCCCCAGGACCAGGAGTTCGTTCCGCTCGAGGAACGATAAGCCCGCTCCCGGTTTCGCTGCCCTTTCCGTGCTGACACGTCAGTATCACCGCTACGATCGCTCTCATCGGCTTTCATCGACGACACCGAACGCGACCGAGCCCGGAACCGGGTCGTTCCGGGGCCGCGTGAGGGGGTGCGTTTCGGGACCGATTTCGCGGTTCGAATCCTCGAATGACGCCCGTCTGTCCCGCGTCTGACGGCGACATCTTCCCGCCGCCTGCTTGCGGTTTCACTTCCGCTCCGGGTGCATGAGTTTTATATGGTCCCGGTCCGCTTCTCTATTCGCACGTCACACGCCGTGCATTCCCTGTATTCCCTGTCGTGCCATCCAGAATCGATGGCACATCGCTGTGCGGATCGGCGGTCCGGCGACGGCCCGTTCGATCCCCGACAGTAATCCTTACACCCCACGCCGAGTAGACAGGCATATGCTGCAACTCGACGCGATTCTCGAGGCACGCGAGCGGGTCCGGGAGACATCTCGGCACACGCCGCTCGAGCACTCCCATACCTACTCATCGATGACCGGGGCGGATGTCCACCTCAAACTGGAGAATTTCCAGCGCACGGGCTCGTTCAAGATCCGTGGGGCGACCAACCGGATCGCGACGCTCTCCGAGGCACAGAAGGACGCGGGCGTGGTCACCGCGAGCGCGGGCAACCACGCACAGGGCGTCGCGCTCGCGGCCACGCGGTCCGGCGTCGACTCGAAGATCGTCATGCCCGAGCACGCGCCGATTTCGAAGGTCAAGGCAACCAAGAACTACGGGGCGGAGGTCGTCCTCTCCGGACAGGACTACAACGAAGCCGCCGAACGCGCCCACGAGATCGAACGCGCGGAGGACCGAACGTACGTCCACGCGTTCGACGACGAGTACGTCATGGCCGGTCAGGGGACGATCGGCCTCGAGATCTTGGAGGACTGCCCCGACGTCGACACGGTCGTCGTCCCCATCGGCGGCGGCGGGCTCATCAGCGGCATCGCGACCGCGATTAAGGAGCAGAAACCCGAGACACGCGTCGTCGGCGTCCAGGCCGAGGGTGCCTCGAGCGTCGCGAAGTCGCTCGAGAAAGGCGAGCGCATCGCCCTCGACGGCGTCGACACCATCGCCGACGGCATCGCGACCCGCAGCGTCGGCGAGCAGACGTTCCCCCACATCCAGGAGTACGTCGACGAGGTCGTCACTGTCTCCGATCCCGAGATCGCCGTCGCCCTGGTCTACCTGCTCGAACGATCGAAGACCGTCGTCGAAGGGGCCGGCGCGGTCCCGCTCGCCGCCGTTCTCTTCGAGAAGTTCCAGTACGACGCGGACGAGACGATCGTCTCCGCGCTCTGTGGCGGCAACATCGACCTCAACACGCTGACGAACGTCATCGTTCGCGGTCTCGTCGAGACGGGCCGCTACCTGAAGATCCGGACCGTACTGAAGGACCGGCCGGGCGCGCTCGAGGACCTCCTGGACGTCTTTACCGCCCATCAGGCCAACATCTACGCGATCCACCACGACCGGACCTCCCGCGATGTCGAGATGAACGATACGGAGGTCGAGATCGAACTCGAGATGCGCGGCCCCGACCACGTCGATAACTTCCTCGCCGATCTGCGGGATGAGGGGTACCCGGTCGACGTGCTCGCTTGAGCGGGGCTGGGTGGCGACGCGTCCCGTTCTCCGTCCGGCGGGAATGTAACTTCGCCCGCTTTTATGCCACCTCGGTGTGAGGCTTCGGGTATGAAACGAATCATCGAAACTGACGATGCGCCTGCTGCAGTCGGTGCGTACAGTCAAGCGACCGGGACCGACTCGCTGGTGTTCACCGCGGGACAGATTCCAATGACCGCCGACGGCGAGTTGCTCGACGACGAACCGATCGACAACCAGACCGAGCAGGCCCTCTACAACCTCGACGCCGTCCTCGACGAAGCGGGCGCGAGCTACGAGGACGTCCTCAAAGTGACCGTCTTCCTCGACGACATCGACGACTTCGAGGCGATGAACGAGGCCTATGCCGACTACTTCGACGACCGGCCGCCGGCCCGCAGCGCCGTCGAGGTCGCCGCGCTCCCGAAGGGCGTCGGCGTCGAGATCGAAGCCATCGCGTCCGTCGAAGACGAGTGAGACCGGCGTGAGCGGCTATCCCGCCGGGAAGATGGGATTCGATCCCCGGGCCAAATCCGCCGCCCTGTGGGGCGTCGTCGGCTGCCTGTCGTTTCTGGTGCTCGTCCAGGGCTACGCCCTGCTCGTCGAGTCGCTCGTGACGATCACGCGAGCGCTGGGGCTTGCACTGCTGGTCGGCTTCGGTGCGGGAACCGGAGCGTACCTGCTCGAGCCGCGATTCGCGGCGTGGGCAGCCGATCGCGGGACGGGAAACGAATCTCGTAAGGGTTAAACGACAGACGCGGTTAGGATGACCTGAGCCAGGATGGCCGAACGGTAAGGCGCACGCCTGGAAAGCGTGTTCCCTTTGGGATTCAGGGTTCAAATCCCTGTCCTGGCGTTTTTGTCGCGAACAACTTCGTGAGCGACGAAACCACAACGTCGGGATTTGAATCAGAGAAGTCGCGCACAGTGAGCGTAGCGAACGAGCACGTCCGACCGTGGTTCGAATCCCTGTCCTGGCGTTTCTGTCGAAACCGACCGACGAGCGATGCGTGACTGAGTGGGTCGCGGTTTCGACGACATGCAACCGAAGAATTTGAACACGCGAGTCGGAGCGGCCGAACGGAGTGGGGCCGATCGTCTCGCAACTGTCCAAACCCCTGTCCGGTCTTTTCGTGATTTTACTCGCTACGACGCGTGTAGCGGCGTGAGTAGGCCCGAACCGAGTGACGGGTACTCCCGCTCCTCGGTGCGGTCCTCGAGGTCACCGATTTCGCCCTCGAGTCGCGAGCGGACGGCGACCCGGCGGCTCGCGTGTCGTTGCCTTCGACGGCAGAAACGGGGAGAGGGACCGGAACGCGCTACTGCTCGATCTCGACAGGGGTGTCGGTCGCGATCCAGCAGTCGGGGTCGTCAGGATCTCGGAGTTCGAGCGCGCCGCGCTGACACACCACCATTTCGTATCGATCGTCCATGTCGACCCCATCGAGGAGTCGACCGGGATCGGGTATCGTAACGCGGTCCGTACCCGGCGGTTCGGTCGGAGTAACGGTATCCTACCGCCCCCAAACCCGTTCGGCCGGTCGCTCGAACGGACCGCCGACGGCCCGTCGCGCCGACGGTCGGCGAGTCGCGACCGGACAATCCTTTGGGCCGGCGGTCCGAGGAGCGGGTATGTGCGGTCGCTACACGCTCACCGTCGACGGGGACGACCTCGAGGCGCGGTTCGACGCTCGGCTTCCCGACTCGGGGTTCGAATCTCGGTACAACATGGCCCCGGGACAGGAACTCCCGGTGATCACGAACGAAGCCCCTGAAGCGTTTCGACGCCTCGAGTGGGGGCTGGTACCGTCGTGGGCCGACGACGACAGCGGCGGACTAATCAACGCGCGGGCCGAGTCCGTCGACGAGAAGCCGAGCTTTCGTGCGGCCTACGAGCGACGGCGATGTCTCGTTCCCGCGGACGGGTTCTACGAGTGGGTCGAGACCGACGGTGATGAGGGAATCGGCGATTCGCGAGCCTCGTCGGATCGGGGATCCGACGGCGGGAAACGCCCCTATCGGGTCGCCTTCGAGGACGAACGGGTGTTCGCGATGGCGGGGCTGTGGGAGCGCTGGGAGCCGGCGACGACCCAGACCGGACTCGACAGTTTCGGCGGCGGCCTCGATGGCGAGACCGAGACCGGCCCCCTCGAGACGTTTACGATCGTCACGACCGAGCCCAACGACCTCGTTTCGGACCTCCATCACCGGATGGCGGTGATCCTCGACCCCGACGACGAGCGGCGGTGGCTGTCGGGCGAGGCCGGCCGAGAACTGCTCGAGCCCCGGCCGGCCGAGGGGATGACGGCGTATCCGGTCTCCCCGGCGGTCAACGATCCGGCGACGGACGAGCCGTCGCTGGTCGAACCGGCCGAGACGGTCTGATACGGACCGCTGTCAGTCGTTTCCGGAGCGGCCGCGCGACCGTTCCGTTCCAACGCATATATGGTTTAGGTCTACCTAATCCGTCCACATGGAACTGACGAGGCGAGACGCGGTCGCCGCGCTGTCTGCGCTCGGCCTCGGGGGGACGCTGGCGGGCTGTGTCGCCCCGCCCGGCTCGGAGCCGGTCGATACCGATCGGCTCCGCGAGACGCTGGTCGCGGCCGCCGCGGTCGTCTACCCGAGCGAGGTGTCCGGGATCGAACCGTTCGTCGCGGCCTTCCTCGAGGGGCGACTCGCGGACCCGACTCACGTCGCGGGACTCGAGGAGGCGGTGGCGGAACTGGACGGGAACGCGCGGGTCTGGTACGACGCCGAGTTCGCGGCGCTATCGGTCGCCGACCGCGAGCAAGTCCTGCGGAACGTGGGGGCCGACGACGCCGACGAGGACCCATCGGGGATGGCGAGCGAACGGGTCCGGTACTACGTCGTCAACGACCTCCTGCTGGCGCTGTACGCCTCGCCGACCGGCGGCGAACTGGTCGGCCTCGAGAACCCGCAGGGCCACGCGGGCGGGATCGGGACCTATCAGCGGGGGCCGAACGCGTGAGTTGGGACCGAGCACCCGCCGGTTCGGCGGAGTCGGGGGCCGACGATGATGCGGACCGGACCCCCGTCGCGAACGCCGATGTCTGCGTCATCGGTGCGGGTCCGGCCGGCGGGATCGTCGCGGACCGCCTCGCCGAGGCCGGTCGGGAGGTCGTGATCCTCGAGGCCGGGCCGCGGTTCGATCCCGACGATCGGCTCGCCCGCCAGGAACGCGCGATCCGTCCCGCCTACGACCGCCCGGATGTCTGGGATGGTGATCCGGAGCGGGACGCCTACGAATCCACTGGGGAGCGTCCCTATCCGCTGAACCACGCCCGCGCTCGCGGCGTCGGCGGCTCGACGCTGCACTGGCAGGGGATGGTGATGCGACTCCACGAGGACGACTTTGACTCCGCCAGTGTCCGCGGCGTCGGGGCCGACTGGCCGATCGACTACGCGGACCTGCGGCCCTACTACGCCGCGGCCGAGCGGGAACTGGGCGTCGCCGGCGCGGCCGACAACCCTTTCGCCCCGCCGCGGGAGCACCCTCATCCGATGCCGGCGTTTCCTCCCTCCTACAGCGACTCGCTGTTCGCCGCGGCCTGTGACGAACTCGAGATCGCGATGCACTCGGTGCCGAACGCGCGCAACTCGGAGGGGTACGACGGCCGTAGCGCCTGCGTCGGCTACGGCACCTGCCAGCCGGTCTGTCCGTCCGGCGCGAAATACGACGCAACCGTCCACGTCGAGCGCGCCGAGCGGAAGGGCGCGACCGTCATCGACCGCGCGCCGGTCCAGCGACTCGTTCACGGACCCGACGCGATCGAAGCGGCCGTCTACGCGACGCCCGACGGCGACCGTCACCGCCAGTCGGCCGACGCCTTCGTCATCGCCTGCGGCGGCGTCGAGACGCCCCGCTTGCTCCTGCTCTCCGAGTCGAGTCACTACCCCGACGGCCTGGCCAACTCGAGCGGCCTCGTCGGGCGGTACTTCATGGACCACCTCTTCGCGGGCACCGGCGGCGTCCTCGACGAGCCCACGCGCCAGAACCACGTCGGCTTCCTGACCAGCGAGTCCCACCAGTTCTACGACGAAGCCGACGCCGAGCAGGCCCCGTTCAAACTCGAGTTCTTCAACTACGACGGCCCCTCGCCCGTGGAGTTGGCGCTGACCGGCGACGACTGGGGCGACGACCTGCTCGCGCGACTCCGCTCGGACTACGGCACCCACATCGGGATGGGCGGGCTCGTCGAACAGCTCCCCCGCGAGGACAGCTACGTCGGACTCGATCCCTCGACGACCGACGATCACGGCAACCCGGTGCCGGAGATCCACTGGTCCGTCGGCGACCGCGTGCTCGAGACGATCGAGCGCGTCAACGAGATCCAAGAACGGATCCTCGACGAACTCGGCGCGGAGATCACCTGGCAGGTCGGCCCCGAAGGGACGGGGCCGGCCTACCACCACATGGGGACGACCCGGATGGGTGACGACCCGACCGCGAGCGTCGTCGGCCCCGACCTGCGAACGCACGACCTCGAGAACTGCTGGATCGCCTCGAGCAGCGTCTTCCCGACCGGCGGGGCGATGAACCCGACGCTGACGATCGCGGCGCTGGCACTGAAGGCCGCGGACCACGTTCTTGAGACGGAGTTGCCAATCCGATAGAGCGTCTGCACTGCAGTCACCTCTGAGGCACGGAACCCGTACTGAAACAACGACGCACGACACCGGCCCGGTCGTGTGTCGTCGTTTTCGGGCTCACTGGTTCGATCGTCGGGTTCGTGATCGTTTTAGGCGAACCTAAACACATAAATACGGCGGGCAGCGAGTACCCCCCAATGGGTAACGGAGAGCCGACCGAACCGGCAGAACGGAGCCACGAGACGGGCGAACAGTTCACGTTCAACGATGTCAGCGTCGTCATGGGAACGTACAACGAGGAGGAAGCGATCGGCAAAGTACTGACTGACATCGACGAGGTCACCGACGGGAAAGCCGAGGTCGTCTGCGTCGACGGCTCCTCGGACCGAACGCCGGAGATCGCCCGCGACCACGGCGCAACGGTCATCGAACAGGAGCCACAGGGGTACGGCGTCGCCGTGCGCGCGGCGATCTTGGAGCCCGATCGACCGATCGTTGTCACGACCGACTGCGACGACACCTACCCGATGGAGCAACTGCCCGAGTTCCTCGCGCTGATCAACGACGGTCACGACGTCGTCAGCGGCGATCGACTCTACCACGGAGCGGACGCGATGCCTGGATTCAATCGCTTCGGCAATCAGGTCTTCGCGGCGGCTGCAAGCATCCTGATGGGCACTCGCGTCCACGACACGACGACCGGCATGCGGGCCTACCGTCGCGACGTCGTTGAGTCGATCGAGTGGACCGAAAACACCGGCCTCTCCGCCGAACTCCTGATCCGCCCGCTGATGCGGGGCTACGACGTTCGCGAACACCCCATCGAGTACCGCGAGCGCGCCGGCCAGACGAAACTCGACCCGCTGCAGGGCGGCCTCGAGATCGCACGCTCGATCGTCAAGGTCTCGCTCGAGGAACGACTCCGCGAACTTCCGCACCGACCGGCGCAGTAGTCACGGCCGGTTCTTACGTCCTTGAGCGAGGCGGGTCGTCATGATTCACTTGGGAACTCGGTCCTCGCTCGGCACACGCCTCAATCCCGTTCGCGATTCAGCGCGGTGAGGTCGGTCCGAACGAACGTGCCCTCCGGCGCGCTATCGGGCAGGTACGCCGCTTCGCCACCGCACTCCCGAATCGCGCTACACCGTTCCACGCTGGGCGTCAGCGCCCGCACCGTCCCGTTTTCCGCCCGTACCGGCAACTCGAGCCGATAGCTGTAACTGCTTCCGGGTCCGCGGTCGACGAAGACGGTCAGTGCGATGTCGTCTCCCTCCCCGACGGGAACCGTGCTGGTGGTGTTCCAGCCCGTCCCGCGCAATCGCACCGCGTCGGCAGTGACGAGCAGTTGCGCCTCGGACGCGGTCGAGACGCCGTCGGCGACGTAGGTAGCGCTTCCCTCGTCGGTCGTGATCGTCGCGCTGACGCTGCCGGCCGTTTTCGGGACGCCGACGCTCACGTTCAGCGCGACCGTCTCGCCGGCGACCCGATCGACCCGCTGAAGACGGGCACCCTGTGGTGACCCGGCGTGGGGTGCCCAGGTTCCCCGGTACGCGAGTCGGTACAGCGAGCGGTCGGGATACTCGTCGGCTACGTCGAACGGTCGCTCATCGAGGGCGTAGATGCGCTCCCCGTCGAACCCGGGGTCGTTACGAAGCGCCTGGAACGGGTGGGCGAGCCAGTCGCCGTACGGCGTCGGCAGGTAGACGACCGCCGGCTCCTCGATCGTCCCGTCATCGAGCGGGTCGTAAACCCGCTCGTAGGTCTCGGTGACGGCCTCGTTTCGCTCGAGTTTCCCGTCGAGCGTCGTCGCGGTCACGCCGCCGACCGCGAGCGCGCTCACGAGCACCACCGCGACGACGGCTGCGCGCGCGCCCTGCGGTGAGAGGGACCGGTCGGCCCGTCGGCGGACGGCGTCGAACAGCGCCAGCGCGCCGACGGCGGCGAAGGCCGCGACCGGGAGCAGGAGATCGAAGTGATAGTAGGGACCGTGAGTGGCGATCAGCCCGGTTCCGGCGCGGTCGATGTCGCCGAGGATGTTGAAGTTCCCCCAGAAGTAGACGTTGCCGACGGTAATCGTGAGTGCCTGACCGGCGAGGACCGCCGCGCGTGCTGAGAGGCCGCGGCGGACTGCGACACCGATTCCGGCCGCGGCTAGCGCCGCACCCACCAGTCCGCCGACGAGCCACTCGGTGACGAACGACCGCAGTACCAGCGCGTTCGACCGGAGCGCGAGTCCGGCGGTGTACTCGATCTCGTGCTCGAGGATCCGCCGCCGACCGAATCCCAGTCCGTCGAGCGGGGCGAACGCCTCGTAGGGGAACAACAGCGGCGACCCGGTCACGACGGCGTTGTAGCTCAGCGCCAGTCCGACGCCGCCCAGTCCGAGTACCGCCGTTGTGGCCTGTCTGGGGAGCGCGCGCCGGAAATCACGGGAGAGGGTCCAGCATGCGTGGCCGATGAAGGGGACGGCGAACAGGATGGCGGTGTACGGTCGCGCGAAGAAGGCCGCGCCGATCGCGGCGCCGGCGGCACCGGCACACCGCAGGTCACCCGTTCGGTCGGCCCTGAGATAGGCGTAGGCGAAGCTCAGGTTGAGCATCGCCGTCGGCGCGTACGGCAGGAACACCGCCGTCTCGATCAGGAACAGCGGCGAACACAACACTGCGATGGCGGCGACGAGGCCGGTTCGTCGATCGAAGACCTCGCGAACGACCAGCGCCACGAGCGCGAGGATGGCGGCGGCGAGTCCCGGGAGCACGAGCCGGGAGCCACCCGCGAGCTTGCCGATCGCGAAGATCGCCGCGGGAACCGGCGAGTACTTCGGGTAGAGCCGGTCCCCGTCCTCGACGAAGAACCAGGGACGGAAGGCGTCCGCAACGGGCGGCCGCACGAACAGTCGCCCCTCGAGCAACATCGACGCCTGCTGGAGGTAGACCCCTTCGTCGTGGTTGAGCGAGTGGTACGGAAAGGTTCGCGTCGCGACCAGCCAGACGGCGACGGCACCGGTGATCGCGACGACGGCAACCGCGGCCTGCCACCGTCGCTTTCGCACTGCGGTCTTCGCCCGTCGGAGCGCCGGTGTCAGGTTCGTCATCGTCCGTCCTGTGCGAGCATGACGGCCATCGACAGCCCCGAGATGGCGACCAACACGAGCGCCGGGACCGCCGCCTGGCCGTAGAGACCGGCCTCCTCGACCCGCCAGATGTACGTCACCAGCGTCTCGAATCCCAGCGGACGTAACATCAGCGTCGCCGGCAGCTCTTTCATCGTGGTCAGAAAGACCAGTGCGGCCCCGGCGGCCACGCCCGGGAGGATCAGCGGGAGGGTCACCGATCGGAAGGCGTTCAAGCGCGACCGGCCGAGGGTTCGGGCCGCCTCGACTAACTTCTGGTCGACCTGCAGCGTCGACGTCCGAATCGACCCGATCGCCTGGGGCATAAATCGGACGACGTAGGCGAAGATCAGCAACGGGACCGTCTTGTAAATCTGCGGTAGCACGTCGAGACTGAAACTGAGCAACGCGATCGCCAGCACGATCCCCGGCGTCGCGTAGCCGACGTAGGGGGCTCGGTCAGCCAGCGTGGCTATCCGCGAGTCGGTGGTTGCCGATCCGATCGCGATCGGTAGCGCCACGAGGATAGAGACCGCGGCGGCCAGCAAAGCGACGTACGCCGAGTTGAACCCGTACTCCCAGTCGAAGCTCAAGCGGCCGACCTGATAGCCGGGGCCGCCCGTGTTCAGCCACATCCAGAAGATGGCGATCGGGAGCACGATCGCGAGCAGGGCGATCGCGATCGGCAACAGCAGCGCCGGATAGCGCCACGCGCCGAGCTCGAGGTCGGCGGTGCCGCGATCGCCGCCGCTCTCGTACGCGCCCGATTCGTCGACCCCGATCCGTGATTCGATCGCGAGGATGATCGCGGTCACCGTCAACAGCTGCAGCGATAGCAACGCGGCGTAGTCGCGGGCGAAGGCGTTGTATCTGGCGTAGATGAACTGCGTGAACACTTCGACGCGCATGATGTTCGGCGTGCCGAAGTCGGCGAGGGCGTACAGCGCGACGAGCAGGGCACCGGCCGCGATTCCCGGCAGGATCTGGGGGAGGGTGATCCGGCGGAACGCCTCCCAGCGGCCCGAGTTGAGCGTGCGAGCGGCCTCCACGAGCGAGCCGTCCATCGAAAGGAGGGAGGCACGCGTCGTCAGGAACACGTACGGGTAGGTGTACAGCGTCAGTACGAACGCGGCACCGGCGAACCCGTAGACCGACGGGAGCGCGTCGACTCCCAGCGGCTCGAGGAAGCCGACGAGTTCGCCCTGTGGCCCGAACGCCGAGACGAACGCGAACGCGCCGAGATAGCTTGGGACGGCCAGCGGGAGCGCGATGAGGACGGTCCAGAACCGGGGGAACGGGATCTCCCCCTGGACCGTCAACACCGCGAGCGGCACGCCGATGACGATACTCGCCCCCGTCACGATCGCGACGAGGGCGACGCTCCGGACCAGTACTTCGATCGTCCGGGGGTCGACGGCGAGTTCGAACGCTCGCGTGCCGAGTCCGGCGGCATCGACGACCAGCCAGAGCAGCGGGAGCACGAGAACGGCTGCGATGGCCGCGGCGAGCAGCGTGAGTCCGACGCCGGCGGCACCGCTCCCGCCGTCGCCCGTTCGCTCGACTGCCTTCGCAACGCGTTCCCGACCGCTCATCCCGAGACGCCGGCGTCGTCCATCAACTCGAGGGTCGGCTCGATGTTCGCCAGTTCCGCGAGATCGATTTCGGGCGGGCTTAGGTCGCCGATCGACGGGAGGCCGCCGACCGGATCGACGCCGTCGATCATCGGGTAGGCGAAGCTGATCGTCGCGAAGAACTCCTGTGCCTCCGACGACAGCAGGTGACGGACGAAGTCGTCAACCAGGTCGCCGCGCTGGGTGCCCTGTACCTTCAGTGCGCCGGCGACGTTGATCAATGCCCCGGCGTCGCCTTCGGTGAAGGCCAGATCGATCGGGGCGTCCGGCCGCTTGTTCTTGACCCGCATCGCATAGTAGTGGTTTGCGAAGCCGGCCGACTGGGAACCGTTGGCGACCGCCTCGGAGACGGCGTACTCGTTGCTGTATCGTTCAGTCCCGGCGTCTTTCATACTGCGCAGCCAGTTGCGGGTCTCGTCGTCGCCGCGGAGCAGCCGCATCGCCGTCACGAACGATTTGAACGCACCGTAGGTCGGAGCCCACCCCATCGAGTCCTGTAGCGCGCTCGTGTCCGGGAAGTCCTGAACGGTGTTCGGAATGTCCGACTCGCTCAACTGGCTCGTGTTGTACGGGACGGCACGTGCGCGACCGGCGACGCCGGCCCACGCGTTGTCGTCGCCGACGAACTGACTGTTCCCGACCGCCTCGACCGTCTCGTCCGACAGCGGTTCGTAGGCGTCGTTTTCCGCGACGAACCCGAGCGAACTGGCGTCGATCGACCAGAACACGTCGGCCTGCGATGCACCGGAGCCGGCCTCCTCGACGATCGTCTGGGCCAGCGACGCCGAGTTGTTATCGGTCGGATAGACCTCGAAGTCGGGGTAAATCTCTTGGAGCATCTCCACGAACTCGTAGTAGATACCCCCTTCGCCGCCGCCGATGTAGAGCGCGAGCTCCCCCGAGAGGTCCGGCAACTCCTCGATGGAAGTCCCGCCCGGTGCCGGTCGGCCGTCGACCAGCGACCCGGAGCCCCGAAACTCCGCAAGCGACGGGATGTTCGTGCCCTCGTCGTCGCCGAAAATCCCGAGACAGCCCGCAAGTGACGCAGCGCCGAACGCGGAGCCGACCTGTAACGCTCGGCGACGCGAAACCCCCTGATCATCCTGCTCGTCGTTCATACCCGCTTTAGGTTGACCTAAAACCTTATAGTTGACGATTCAGTCGTCCGCGACGACGCGATCGCGGCCGGCCGCGAGACCGGACGCCGGGCGCAGCGTCGCCAAACAGTCGAGCCAGTCGCGCATGTGTTCGCCGACGTAGTTGAAGAATTCGCCGTTGTTGTACGCCTCCCAGTCGCCGTCGGCGAGTTCGTCCGCCATGGCCTCGAAGACGCCGGCATAGGAGTCCGCGTCGCCGCCGACGTCGTCGATCACGCGCCAGAGGTGTTCGTTGAGTTCCAGCCCCGGCACCTCGTTGTTCAGATCGTCGAAGGTGCTCCGGGGTGCCTTGTTGTGCTCACACAGCGGCGCGCCGTTGTAGATCCGCGTGCCGAGCACGTCGCAGGCCCGCTTGAGGAACACGCCCGACCAGATGTCGTCGAACCGGCCCACGTCCCACTCGTTGTCGTCCATCGGGAGCTGGTAGAACGCGGGGATGACCTCCCGCCGGAAAGCGAGATTCATCGAGCAGACGGTGAGGTAGTTCCCGCGAGCGGCGACGAAATCGTCGCCGAAGTCGTCGCTCGAGGTCCGGGTCTGGGCCTGCCCCTCGAGGTCGCCGTCCATGAGGATGCGGACGGCGTCCAAGTCGGGGACGTTGGTCCACAGGCCCTGCGAGGCGACGACCTCGCCGCCGCCGATCTCGGTCGTATCGGTCTCGACGGTCTCGCCCATCGCCGAGTAAGGATAGCCGCGCGGGTAGAGTCCGTGAACGTCCGCGTTCTGGTAGAGGACGTTGACCCACTGCTCGTCGGAGGAGACTTCCTCGACCTCGCCCTCGAAGGCGATGTTTTCCATGTGCGTGCCGAAGAAGTCCTGGTCCTCGTGGGGAAGCGTGTCGTCGTCGATGAAGAAGCCGTAGTCGAACTCGTCGTGAGCCCACATGTAAAGC
Source organism: Natrinema altunense (assembly GCF_000731985.1). Taxonomy (GTDB): domain Archaea; phylum Halobacteriota; class Halobacteria; order Halobacteriales; family Natrialbaceae; genus Natrinema; species Natrinema altunense. Next base: position 218,233 of record NZ_JNCS01000001.1, on the reverse strand, counting down.
AGGCCGAAACTCGTCTCGGCATGGCTCGCCGCCGGCACGATGTGGCCGTACTCGGAGACGCCGTGGTCGGCGTACCACTCCTCGCGGCGGCTGCCGTCGAAGACCTCGCCGGAGACACCTTCGTCCTCGAGCATGGATTCCATCTCGTCGGTCTCACAGAAGTCCTCGGTGACGAGGACGACGTGCAATCGGTCGAGGTCGAAACCGTGGTTGCGGGCGTTCGCGAAGTACGAGCGCATGCATTCGTACTCCCGGATCGTCGGGACGACGACGCAGATATCCTGGCTCATTGCCCCGCAGTCTTTTAGGCTCGCCTAAAAGCCTGTCGGTCTTCCGCGTCGCCGCTCTCCGCCGTCACCGCCGAAATCGAGAGTCCCAGCGAGGCGACCGCACCGCCCCCGCCGACCAGCGTCACACCGTTTTTCAGCGCGTGATCGACGATCGCCGCCGCCAGCGCCGTGCTCGCACCGATCGGGGTGAGTCCGACCACGAGCGCCGTGAACGCGGCCTCGTAGAGCCCGACGCCGCCCTGTGACAGCGGGAGGACCTTCGCGAGGTTGCCCACGCTGACCGCCAGCGTCCCGACGGCCAGCAGGGGTCCGATCGCCAGCCCGCTGCCCAGTGCCGCGAGCACGAGCACCGCCGTGAGAACGTCGAGTATCCACACCAGCAGGCTCCCGACGCCGATCGCCGCGACCGCTTTCGGCTGCCGGGCGACTATCTGTACGTCGCCCACGAATCGGAGCCCGGCTTCGAGCGCCCCCGCGAGCCGCGGCCGGCCATCGGCCCGCGTCAGCAGCCACGCGCCCAGGCCGTGGTCGGCTCGAGCGGACGTGACGACGACGATTCCGACGCCGGCGGTCGCCGTGCTCACGGCCGCCGCGGCGACGAGAGCGGTCCGCGCACCGCCGGCCGCCGAGACGATCTCGAGCGGCCCGGTCCCGCCGCCCAGCGCGAGCCAGCCGGTCGCCAGCCCCGCGAGCGCGGCGATCGTGGCCAGATCGAACACCCGTTCGACGGCCAGCGACGCGAACCCGGCGGCGTAGGGGACATCGCGGTGGGTCCGCATCACGTACGCGCGAACCGCGTCGCCGGCCCGTGCGGGAATCGCGAGGTTCGCCGTTTGACTAACGAAGACGGCCAGCGTCGGCACGACCGTGCCCCCTCGATATCCCATCGCGGCTAGCACGTCGCCGTACCGGCGACCCCGAAGCGGCCACGAGGCGGCGTAGACGGCGACTGCGGCCCCGATCACGAACGGATCGGCGCTCGAGATCTCGGCCACAACGGTCCGGAGATCGATCCCTCGGAGGGCGACGAGCAGGCCCACGAGGACGAGTATCGTTCCCGCGATCGTCAGCCGACGACGAGTCAGCGCCGTAGCGAGCCGATCCCTCGCGGATCGCTCGCCCTCCCTCCCCGACTCGCGGTCGGCGTCTCGCGCGCCCGATCCCTCGCCCCCGTCGTTCATGCTCGGGTCCTTCGAGCCCAGATATTTAAGCCCACCTAAAACACCTCCTGGCGGGCGATAACGTCACTCTGGAGTATGTTTTCCGGGGCAGAAAACGACGGCAGCCGGTCGGTTCAACGCGGGGCCGCTCGGCTTACTGCAGTTCGTCGATGATCTCGCGGGCCGCCCGTCGCACCGCCTCGTCGCTCGAGCGTCGGGGCTCCCAGCCGAGCGCGGAGAGTTTCTCGATCGAGAGGCGCATCTTCGGCACGTCGCCGGTCCAGCCCCGTTCGCCGCCGGTGTACTCGCGGTCGGGATCGACGCCCAACTCCTCGGCGACGATGGTCGCGATCCGGTCGACCGAGGTCGTCGTCCGCGTGCCGAGGTTGTAGGTGTTCATCGCTCGATCGGCGTGCTCGATCGCGTGGAGGATCGCGTCGAGACAGTCCTCGACGTGCAGATAGGACTTCTCCTGCCGCCCGTCGCCGAGAATCGTCAGGTGGTCGGGGTCGTCCTGTAGCTTCTGGATGAAATCCGGGATGACCGCCCCACGGAGGCGCGGGCCGACCACGTTCGCGAATCGGAAGTTCCAGACCGTCAAGTCGTGGCTGTGTGCTCGTGCGGAGAGCAACCCTTCGTCAGCGAGTTTGCTCGCCCCGTAGGCGCTGATCGGCTCGAGCGGCGCGTAATCCTCCGGCGTCGGCCGCGGGGCCTCGCCGTAGACCGTCGAGGAGGAGGTGTACGCGATCTCCGTGACCCCCGCGTCGGCCATCGCCTCGAGAATGGTGCGCGTCATCCGCGTATTGGCGTCGAACTGGGCGTGGGGCTGGTCCGTGTCGACGTGTTTCGACGCCGCGAGGTGGACGACGAGGTCGATATCGTCGAGGTGGCCGTCGAGGGCGTCGGGGTCGGTGAGGTCGGCCTCGAGGAAGTCAGCGTCGTCGGGGATGCGGTCACGGTCGCCGTTCGAGAGATCGTCGACGATTGTCACGGTTGCGCCGTCGGCGAGCAGGCGCTCGGTCAGATGGGAGCCAATGAACCCGGCTCCGCCGGTGACGAGTACGGCTCGGCTCGAGAGGGACATGATCGATGGTTCATTGGCGGGGTGTTAATCCTGTTGTCTTTCACGTGGGTCATCCCGACGGCGTCCTCACACCACGAGCGATTCAAGGACTTATGTAATGCAAGTTGTAACAGAGACTAACAGTGACTTTCCCCGACGACGTTGAGACGAGTACGGTTCTGTCCGGATACAGCGACCCGTTCGGGTCGGACGCGGCAGAAACGCTTTCCCGCCACCCGTTGGAATCGATCGAAACCGAGTTCCCGCATTTCGTTCGGTCGATCGACTCGCCGGACGGGGTCGAGCGACCGTCGGAGCAGCACCCGGTGTTTTACGGCTGTTACGACTGGCACTCGGCGGTGCACAGCCATTGGTCACTCGTCCGTCAGCTTCGGCTGTTCGACGACCATCCCGCACGATCCGAGATCGTCGCGAGTCTCGATGCCCGGTTTACCGCCGACAACATCGACCGAGAGGTCGACTACTTCGACGCGAACGCGTCATTCGAGAAACCGTACGGCTGGGCGTGGCTCTTGCACCTCGTATCGGAGCTCTCCCTCTGGGACGACGACCGCGCGGACGAATGGAAATCGATCCTCGAGCCCCTAGAGCGGACGATCGTTGCCCTCGTCGAATCCGACTTCCTGTCCCAGGACCGCCCTTTTAGAGTGGGTACCCATCAGAACTCGGCGTTCGCTCTGCACTGCATCCTCGACTACGCGAGAACGGTCGACGACGCGTCGCTGGAGGCTGCCGTTTCCGAGACGGCAGTCGAGTTCTTCGCCGACGACCGCGACGCGCCCGTCGAGTACGAACCGCTCGGCTGGGACTTCCTGTCGCCGTCGCTGACGGAGGCCGACCTCATGCGACGCGTCTACGACCGGGACGAGTTCGCGGTCTGGATCGACGGCTTCCTGCCGGACGTGACTGCCTCGCCGTACGATTCGATTCTCGAGCCCGTCCCCGTGGCGTCGAACCCAGACGAGGACGTCGCGTACCACCTCCTCGGACTGAACGTCTCGAAAGCGTGGTGTCTGGCGGGCATTGCATCGGCCCTCGGCGATCACCGATACGCCGATCTGTTCGAACACAGCGCCGAGCGACACGTCGAGAGCGGTCTGAATCCGGCTTTTACCGAGCATTACGCGGGCTCACACTGGCTCTCGTCGTTCGTGCTGTATCTCCTGACGAGAAACGACGGCGGTATCGCGCCGGCGTCGACTCCCCTCGAGTAACGCCGGCTGGGCGGGGCCTCGTTCGGACCGGCCGATATCACCCGTTCAGAAGCCGTCGCCGTGGCGAGGTCCGTGCGAGATCGGAACCGCTTAGACGCCCGTCGAGTAGCGAAGCAAACCGGCGAACCCGCCGAACGCGTTGAGGAGCTGTTCGCCCTTCTCGAAGTCCGTTGAGATGAACTTGGTCTCGGTCCCGCGCTGTTCGGCGATCTCGATGAGGTGGTCGATCGCGTCCTCGCGGTCCTCGTCGGACCCCTCGACGTCGGTGCCACACTCGGTACAGGTGTGGGTCGGCGTCGACTTGCGACGGTCGATGACCTCGCGTTCGGTAGTCCCGCATTCGGGACACTCGTACGTAATGACGTCCTTCCGGAGGTCCTCGCTGATCAGGAGTCGGTCGACCGACCCCATCATGAGGTTCCGCCGGGTCTGCTCGAAGCCGTAGGTCGCCAGCTCGCCGGCGTTGAGCTCCTCGAAGAACTCCTCCATCACCTTCTTGTCCTTCATCACCTCGGCGTCGGCAAGCGCGTCTTCGGCGTTGTCGACGAGGTCCTTCAGGCCGGATTCGTCCGTGTAGGCGACGTCGAACTTTCCGATGACGTTGTCCTGGATCTCGTGGTGGAGGTAATCGCCGTCGAGGAACTCGTCTTTGGTCGGCGAGGGACCGCCCACGAGGATCCCGTCGAGTTCGTGGCGTCGCGGCACGAACAGGTCGTTTGCCATCCCCGCGACCTCCTGATAGAAGTTGTCGATGGCCTCGAGTCGCAGGCGGGCGAATCGCTGTGCGGACTGGCCACCTTTGCGCTGCTTGCCGGGGACCAGTGAGGAGGCGGACTTGACCGGCTCGATGCGCTTGCCCTTCAGCCAGCCGACGTTCGCCTCGCGGCGATCGAGGACGATCAGGCCGTAGAGGCCCTTGTCGGCCAGCATCTCTTCGAGCGGTTCGGTCAGGAAATCCGAGTCGCAGTGATAGCGGAAGGATTCGATGGGTTGGGGCGGGCTCTCGAGGACTTTGGTGACCATGTCGGTCCGGCCGCCGCCGGAGTCGACGGCACCGGAAAAGAGTACGATGCCGTTGTCCGGCGGGTAGGTGTCGTAGTATCGCAGCCGGTCTTTGATACTCGTCAGCGCGTCCTGGACCGCCGTTCGGGTCTGCTTCGACTTGATGTTGGCCGCTTCGCTGTGTTCCTGCGTGACGTGTTGGACGACGTCACTGATCTGTCTGTCGTCGGGAATGTAGATCGTCACGAGCTGCGTTCCGGAGCCGTCGTAGTCCTTGAGGTCCTCGATGACCTTCCGGAACTCGTACTTTTTCCGGTCGGATTGCTCCTGCTCGCCCTCCTGGCTCATTAGCCGTATAAAACGGGGCTGTGGGTAAGAATCCTTTGACACACCCGCCGGATGCCAACGGCTGCCGGTGGAGCGGGCGACGCGGCCGGGAACGTCCCGGCAGCGCGTCGGGCAGTTGCCGCGAGCCGGGAGGTCACGATTTAAGGTGATGCCGTTCCACAGTCCGGACAGTATCTACGTATGTCCCACGAGACGGTCTATGCCATCGCGAGCGGGAAAGGCGGTGTCGGGAAGACGACGACGACGGTCAACCTCGGCACGGCGCTTGCCGAGGCGGGCGAGCGCGTCGCGATCGTCGACACCGACCTCGGCATGGCGAACCTCGCCGGGTTCGTCAGCCTCACCCCCGACTCGACCACCCTACACGACGTATTAGCCGGAGACGCATCGATCGACGACGCCACCTATCGACTGGCGGACAACATCGTCGCCGTTCCGAGCGGCACGAACCTCGACGAGTACGCCGAAACCTCCCCCGAAGGCCTGCGTGACGCAGTCGAAGCGCTACGCTCCCAGTTCGACTACGTCTTTCTCGACGTCGGCGCCGGTATCAGCCACGAGACCGTCCTGCCGCTGGGACTGGCCGACGCCGTCATCCTCGTCTCGACGCCCGAACCCGCTGCGGTCCACGACACGAAAAAGACCATCGAGCTGACCGACCGGTCCGGCGGCAGCGTCGCCGGCCTCGTCCTCACCCGCACCCACCCGGACGGCGACATCTCCCACGACGACATCGCCGACCGACTCGAGGTGCCCCTGCTCGGTACGATCCCCGAAGACCCGGCGGCCCGCGACAGCGTCTACGCCGGGACGCCGCTCGTCGTCTTCGAGCCCGAGGGTCCCGCGGCGATCGCCTATCGCCGGCTCGCGACGACGGTGACCGGCGTCGAGGTTCCGGTCCCGGCGGACGACGACGGGGACGACGAGACCGACAACGAGTCGACCACCACCGTGGCCGGGTCCGCGAGCGACGACGACGGTCGGGAAGCGGCTCACGACGACGTCTCGAGTGCGATCACGGAAGCCGAATCCGACCCCTGAGCCGATCGGTCCACCGACGGCCGGCCGTCGGTAACCGATCCCTTCCGTCCTCGAAGCGGCCTTCGTTCGGACTCGATGGACCGAATGCAGTGATTACCACCGAGACGTGACCGTCATCGCCGGCTGACAGTCACGCAGTCCGTCTCGACGCGAGTGGCCCGACACGGCCGCGTTTCGATCCGTTTGTCGCCCCCTTCCGACGTCGACGCGGCGGGTCGTAGTTCACGAAATCGCCGTTCTCGCCGAGCGAACCCGTAACGAACTGATTACTAATCACGACGGTTCCCGATGGGTCGGCCATGGAGCGACGAAAAATCCTCCTCGGCAGTGGCGCAGCGCTCGCAACCGTGCTCGCCGGTTGTTCCAGCGACGAGACCGACGACGATTCCAAGTCGGACTCCGACGGCGACGAATCGCTCGATGACAACGACGGTGGCGATGAGACCGACGGAACCAACGATGGAACCGACGACGGAACCGAAATTCCCGGACTCGACAGTGACAAACTGACCCTCGACAGCACCAAGATCTCGATCAAGGACGTGAACAAGGACGGCGACGAGATCGATATCATCGCGACGACGACGACGACCGACCCCGAGACGCTGACCGCGGAACTGCAGTCGCTCGGAAGTACGCTCACTGCGGCGATCACCGACGCCGAGAAGCTCGCGGCCGCGATCGACAGCATCACCTGGGTGCTCGAGAAGGACGGCGCGAAGGTAATGGCATTCTACGTCGACGTCAAGTGGGCGCTCGCGTACATCAACGACGAGATGGACGAGGACGAGTTCGTCGAAAGCGTCCTCGACACGACCGACGAGACGTACTAACGGATCGTGCTGATCGGCGTCGTTCTTTCGGCCGCACCGACGACCAGCCGTCGGGCCGCCGAGCCTACATCGACCGCGGCGCGGCCACGCCTAGGATCGAGAGGGCGTTCGCGACCGCGTGTTTCGAGGCCGCGACCAGGGCCAGTCGCGCCTCGCGGACCGCGGGGTCGACGTCGTCGGCCAGCACCGGACACTCCCGATAGAAGCCGTTGAACCGGTCGGCGAACTCGCGGGTGTAGGTCGCGATCTGGTGTGGCTCGAGGTCGTCGGCGGCCTCGTCGACGACTGCCGGGAAGCGCGCGATCGTCTCGAGGAGGTCCCGCTCGGCCTCGGTCTCGAGCAGGTCGGCGTCGACGGCGGTCTCGACGTCGGCCATTCCGGTCTCGGGATCGATGCCCGCCTCCTCGAGAATGCCACAACAGCGCGCGTGGACGTACTGGACGTAGGGAGCGGACTGGGCCTCGAAGTCGAGCGCGCGGTCCCACTCGAAGGTGATCGCCTTCGTCGGCTGTTTCGAGACGATATCGTAGCGGACCGCGCCGATTCCGACCTGATGGGCGATGCGCTCGATGTCGCCCTCGTCTAAGTCGTCGTCCCGGATGCGGTCGTCCAGTCGATCCTCGACCTCGTCGCGGGCGCGGTCGATCGCCTCGTCGAGCAGGTCATCGAGATCGACGCCGGTCCCCCGGCGCGTGCTCATCTTCCCTTCGGGGAGGTTGACGTACGAATAGAGGACCTGTCGGAGCTGGTCGGTCTCGTTGCCCAGCAACTCGAGAGTCGTTCGGACCTGCTTGGCCTGGAGCTTGTGATCCTCGCCCAGTACCGTCACCGCGCGGTCGTACTCGTCGAACTTCCACTCGTGGTGGGCTAGATCGCGGGTCGCGTACAGCGAGGTACCGTCCGAGCGCAGGAAGACGAGGTTCTTGTCGATGCCGTGGTCCTCGAGTTCGAGTTGCCAGGCGTCGTCCTCGTAGACCGCCTCGTCGAGGGCCTGCAAGCGGTCGACGAGGTCGTCGGTCGCTCCGTTTCGCATGAACCGCGTCTCCTTGACGAACTCGTCGAACTCGGCAGGTAGGCGGGCGAGACACTCCGTCATGCCGCCGAGGACCTGGTCGACGACCTCGCTGACCCGTTCGTAGGCCTCGTCGTCGCCGGCCTCGAGCCCCTGCATGATCGCCTCGATCTCGGCCTCGGCCTCCTCGACGTCCGCTTCGGGCGCGTTCTCGAGGTAGGCGTTGCCTTTGCGGTAGTAGCGTACGAGATCGTACTCGATGCGGTCGCGCTCGGGGTCGTCCTCGAGAGCGGTCTCGTCGAATGTCTCGTAAGCCCAGGTGAAGACGGCCATCTGCCGGCCGGCGTCGTTGACGTAGTAGTGGCGGTCGACGTCGTAGCCCGCGAAATCGAGCAGGTTCGCGACCGCATCGCCGATGATCGGGTTCCGGGCGCGGCCGACGTGGACCGGCCCCGTCGGGTTCGCGCTCGTGTGCTCGACGACGACCGATTCCTCGCGGTCCGACAGGTGGCCGTACGTCTCGTCGGTCGCTTCGGCGAGCGTGTCGGCGAGATAGGCGTCGCTCGGCAGGAAGTTGAGATACGGCCCCTGCGTCTGCACGTCGGCGACGTAGGTCAGTTCGTCGGCATCGATCTCGTCGGCGATCCGTCCGGCGACCTGTGGCGGCGGCGCGCCGGCCTCGCCGGCGAGTCGGAACGCCACGCTCGAGGCGAGGACGCTCGCGACGTCGTCCGGCGGTTCTTCGATCCCGAGATCGTCCGTCGGGAAGTCGAGTTCGGCGAGCGCCCGCTCGAGGGCGTCCTCGACCTCCGCGCGTAGGGAGAGGAACATACCCGCCCGTATTCAGGGCTCGAGTAAAGGAATGTCGGGTTTGGTCTCGCTCCCGTCGCGTCGGAATCGGGGGTGTCAGTCGAGCGCCTGGCCGTTGACCGACAGTTCGCGGTCGACGCCGGGTCGGTCCGAGTCGTCCGGCAGTTCGGCCTGTACCTTCTCGATCAGGAGATCCATCGCCATCCGGTTTGCGCCTTCGGGAATGATCACGTCCGCTTGCTTTTTGGTCGGGGCGACGAACCGCTCGTGCATCGGTTTGACCGTCTCGAGGTACTGGTCGATGACGCCCTTGAGATCGCGTCCGCGCTCGATGACGTCGCGTTCGATCCGCCGCAGGATGCGGACGTCCGCGTCGGTCATCACGTACACTCGCAGATCGAGTAGCTCGCGGATCTCCTCGTCGTACAGGGACAGGATTCCCTCGAGCACGAGTATCTCCGAGGGGTCGACGGTGACGCGCTCGTCGGTTCGATTGTGGACTTCGAAGTCGTACTGTGGCATCTCGATCGATCGGCCCGCCAGCAGCGCCTCGAGTTGCTCCCGAAGCAACTCCCACTCGAAGGCCGATGGATGGTCGTAGTTGACCTGCTCGCGTTCCTCGAACGCGAGGTGCGAGAGGTCCTTGTAGTAATTGTCGAGCGGGATTCGCGTAACGGCCTCGCCGACGGTCTCAGACACCGTGCGCGCGACCGTCGTCTTTCCGGCACCCGTCCCGCCGGCGATCCCGATAGCGAATGACGGTGAACTCATCGTCCGAATCTGGGATGGGGCGCTAATGAATCCCCTGATCCCGTGGCGGCCGCGCCGCCCGCCCGTCGTCGTCGCCGCTCACTCGAGCACCGCGGCAGCCTCGCGAAACCGGGCCTCGTGTACCGGTCGAAACGTCTCACCCGAGGCGTCGAACGCCGAGGGGGTCCAGAACCGCGCGTCCGCGGCGTCGCTGCCCGCCTCCGGGTCTCCCGCGGCGTCGGCACGGTCGGCCACGTAGTGGACCGTCACGACGTGTTTGCCCTCGCGAGGTGGCATCGTCGACGCGCTGAGGATCTCGAGGGCGGCGGGATCGACGGCGACGCCGGTCTCCTCGCGGAGTTCGCGCGCGGCCGCTGCGGGCGGCTCCTCGCCGATTTCCATGTGGCCGCCGGGAATAGTCCACTCGCCGACCCCCGGCGGGACGCCGCGTTCGACGCAGAGGACGGCCGGCTCCGGCCCCGATCGGTCGACGACCGCGACGCCGGCACACGGGACCGGGTTGTGCCAGACGATCGCGTCACAGGGCGGACAGCGCATGCGCTCGCGACCGTCGAACCTGATCGACTCGAGGCGAGTGCCGCAGTCGGGGCAGAACGTCGGCGGTCGGCTGACCATCTACCGACGGATCAGCACCGAACCGTCATAGGGTTTTCAGTCCGCTGCCGGTCAGCGGCACGACGACGTCGTCGTCGGCGTCGATGACGCCGTCCTCGCGGTACTGCTCGAGGGCCGCCGGCGCGACCGCGCAGGTCGGCTCGACGTAAAAGCCGTTGCGGTGGAGTCGGTCTAGCGCGGTTTCGATCGCGTCCCCGCCGAGCGCGATCGCGTCGCCGTCGGTCGCCTCGATCGCGTCGACGATCTCGGTGCCGCGGGCGGGTTCGGTGATCTGGATGCCGTCGGCGATGTCCGTCCGTTCGCCTTCCGCGTCGGTAGTATCGCCGCCGAGCGCGGCGACGATCGGCGCGTAGCCGGCCGCCTGTGCGCCGAGCAGGCGCGGCATTCCGTCGACGATGCCGGCCTCGTTGAGGAGGGAAAAGCCCCGATACGCCCCGAGGAAGAGCGTGCCGTGACCGAGCGGGAGGACGACGGCGTCGGGGACTGTCCACCCTTGCTGGGCGGCCACCTCGAACGCGAAGGTCATCGTCCCGGCGTAGAACGCGGGGTTCCAGGCGTGGCTGGCGTACCAGCCCTCGCCGGTCTGGTACGGGGCACCGCTCTCGTCACCCGTCGAATCGCCGTCGGTCGCGTCGCCTTCGACGGCCTCGAGACAGGCCGCGGTCACGTCCTCTCGGGCTCCTTCGATGCGAACCGGGCGGGCGTCGGCCCGCTGGATCGTCATCAGCTTGGACTGTTTGACGTCCGCCGGGACGTAGATATCCGCGTCGACGCCCGCACGGGCCGCGTAGGTCGCGATCGACGCGCCCGCGTTGCCGGAGGAATCCTCGAGAACCTTCTCGACGCCGAGTTCGACCGCCCGCGAGAGGGTCGTCGTCGCGCCGCGGTCCTTGAACGACCCCGTCGGGAAGACGTACTCGAGTTTGAACCGCGCGTCCCAGTCGGGGGCCTCGACCGTCGGCGTAAAGCCCTCGTAGAAGGTGACGTGCTGCTCGATCGGGAGGAACTCGAAGAACGTCCACAGCCCCTCGCTGGTATCGAGGCTGTGCAGCGGCAACGGATCGCCCTGCGGATGCGGTCGTTCGGTGAACTCTAGGGCGCGGCCACAGCCACAGCGCCACGGCTCGTCCGGGCCGGCCTCGTAGACGGTCCCGCAGTCGGGGCAGGTGAGATCGGAGGCCATCTCAGTACTCACCGACGTCGGTGCCGATCGAACAGACGTACTCGCCGGTCGCGACCTGCGGGAGTCGCCGGGCCCGCCAGAGGATGCCGCTCCCGTCGGCCGTCACCTCGGCCTTCGGTTCCCCGAAGGGAGTCGTTACTTCGAACACCGTCTCGCCGGCACGGACTCGGTCGCCGAGGTCCTTGTGCATGGTCACGAGCCCGCCCGCCGGAGCCCCGTACTGTTCGAACCCCCTGGCGCGGGTCTGGGTCTCGAGCGGCTGGTCGTCGTCGAGGAAGTCGTAGTAGCGGAGGACGTTGAACACGCCGTCGACGCCCGTTCGGATGCTCTCCTCGTCCCAGCCGACGGCCCCGCCGAGTTCGGGATCGACGGTGGGAATCCCGTCGTCGGGAGCCGCGCGGGCCAGTTGGCCGTCCGGCCCCTTCTGGTCGAGGACGTACCCGCAGCCGAAGGCTTTCGCGAGTTCGAGACACTGGTCGTGGAGCCGGTGGCGCTTCCCACAGCGGACGCGGACCTCGTCCAGCATCCGACTGGTCGATCCCTGGTGGAGATCGAGGATCAGGTCCGCCTCGGTCGCGATATCGAACGTGGCGGCCGCGATCCGCTCGCTCGAGGTGCCGCCCTCGTTGCCGGGGTAGGCGCGATTCATCTTCGTGTCGTCGATCGGATTGCGGTGTTCGGCGACCTGGAACGCGTGGTAGTTGACGATCCCGACGATGAGAATCGTCCCCGAGATCTCGGCGGGATCGAGTCGCGGCACGACGCGTTGGACGACGCCGACGCCGTTGAGTTCGTCGCCGTCACTGGCCGCCTGCATGTAGAGGGTCTTCCCCGCAGTCGCACCGTTTACGACGGCAACCGGCAGTCCGAACGGGCTCCCGTCCCGCGTCTCGCCGATCTCGAGACGGCCCGTATCGATCTCGCCGGGCCCCGCGCTTGCGGTTCCGAGCGTCGTCGTCATATGTCCACCACGATGGAGCCGTCTGCCTTTATACTATCCTTTGATCCCGACCGTCGGGCACCGGACGCGAGCGAGCCGGGTCGGTCGCGCCAGGTCGCCGCTCGAGGCCGGGACGCGATAGCGCGCTCCATCGCGCGGTTCGTGTGGCCATCGGAGCACCGATAGCCACACCGCTGTCGCCTACCGGGCGTGAGGGTTCGACGTGGCGATACTGTTGGCCCGTTCAGCCGGTGAGAACGGCGCGGAGCGCGAACCGGAGGTTCTCACGCCGTTCCACGACTCGCCGGTAGAAGTAGGACAGCCAGCGGTCGCCGTAGGGAACGTACTGCCAGACCTCGTACTCCGCGGCCAGTTCGTACTGGGCGTCCTCGCGGACGCCCATGAGCATCTGGATTTCGAACTCGGTGCCGTGGCGCTCGTGGAGGGCCGTCGCGTGCTCGATCATCGCGGGATCGTGGCTTCCCACCCCGATCCCGCCGTCGTAGCGGTCGAACGCGTACTCGAGCAGGTCCCGATACTCCCGATCGACCCGCGCGGGATCGGTGTAGGCCACGTCGGCCGGCGGGTCGTACGCGCCCTTGACTAGACGGACTTTGCCGGGGACGTCGGCCAGTCGCCTGAGATCCGCTCGCGTCCGGCGGAGATTGGCCTGCACACAGACGCCGACGCCGCCCTCGTGTTCCCGCGCGAGGGCTTCGAACGCGTCCAGCGTCGCGTCGGTCGTCGTGTGATCCTCCATGTCGATCCAGACGAAGACGTCCCGTTCGGCCGCCGCGTCGACGACGGCGGCTAACGTCGTCCGGAAGACGTCCTCGCCGAGGTCGAGCCCCAGTTGCGAGGGCTTGACCGAGACGGCAGCCGCGAGCCGCGAGCCCGCAATATCGGCGACGAGGCGTCGGTATTCGGCGGCGTCGGCGTCGACGCTCTCGCGGTCGTCGTGGTGCTCGCCGAGGAGGTTGACGATCCCGTTCACGTCGCGCTCGTTCAACCGACGGACGTGCTCGAGCGCTTCCGCAGGCGAGTCCCCCGCGACGAACCGGTTCGCGATGGGTGGGAGCATATCGGACCCCTCGGGAGCCACGCGTAAGGGTGTTCCTCCGGTTCTCGGCGACGGCCGCGGGCGGTCACACGAGTTCCGGGGCGAACGGATAGCGCCACGCCTCGCCGAAGATGGCTTTCGCCATCGCGACGATCCAGATGACGGCGCTGAGCAGTCCGAGGGACATCGCGGCGAGTACCAAGACGAAGACGGGAAGCAAGACGGCGGATTCGAGGAGGTCCGGCACCGTGACGTACTCGAACAGCGTGTCCAGCCCGATCAGGAGCGCGAACGCCGCGAGAACCGATCCGATGACGAACAGGTGCCAATCGAGCGCGTTCCGAGCGTTCGCCCGCGTGAACTCGTGGCTCGAGACCAGGTAAATGACGACGGCGGCGATCGGTCCGATAAACGGCAGTATCGCGATGAAATGGACGAAGATTCCCAGGAGCGTCCGCTCCGCGAGGATCGACGGGCCGGGTTCGGTCGTGGGCGATTCGGTCGGTGATGAGTTCGTTGACATCGTTTTGAACGTGCGAGGTGAGTCGGCGGCCGTTACTTCGGTTCGAACCTGTTCGGCGTCGGCACGGCTCCACTGACGCCGTCGTCACGGACCGCTCGAGCGAGGCGTTCGGCACCGAGCAGGACCAGACAGACGACGAAGAGGTTGCCGGCGGCACCCAACAGCCCGTGGCTGGCTTCGACGGGGGCGTCTATCGACAGCACGATCAGCCCGACGCCGACGGCGAACAGCACCAGACTGAGCTGCAGGCCAGCCAATACCAGCGTCCTGATACCGGCCGGGTTCCGGAGTCGAAGGAAGTCCGCGAGCGACAGCGTCTCGAGGGGCGAATCGTGATCGAGCGCGCGTTGCCCCGCCGGTGAGATCGGCCACGGTGATTCCGGGTGGTTGATGTAGTACAGCGTGATCGTCTCCGGATAGGTCTCCGCGGCGACGACGTCGATCTCGCGGAGTTCGTCGAGTCGGTTCCGAACGGTCTCCTTGCTGACGGTCGGGCTGACGCGCGAGCGGAGTTGCTGGACCGAAAAGAACGGCCGGTCGGATTCGACCATGACTTCGACGACGTGTCGCTGCGTGAGTTTCTTGTCGAGCGTCGGATCGAGCCGCTCGTCGATCCACGTCGGGAGAGTCGCCATCGGTGGCAGAGCAATCGGCGGGGGATAAATTAAACCCCCAGATGGATTTGGCGGGCACCAAACGCGATGTTGCGCCCGCAAACCCGATCAGTGACCGGACGTGACGCCCGCTGGGTGCGGACGCGAGTCAGGACCGGTCCCGTCGCGAGCGGACCCGCCGCGCGGTGCGCTCGGCGAGCCGGATCACCACACAGAGCAGGAGCAGGTTCAGTGCGGCGGTCCAAAGCCCGTAGTCGCTGTGGACCGGTGCCTCCAGTCCGGCAGCGACCAGGACGATTCCGAGGAGGAACAGCACCAGGCTGAGTTGATAGCCCGCGAGGACGAGCGTTCCGATCGCGTCCGGTTCGCGAAGCAACAGGAAGTCCCTCGCCGAGAGCCGATCGAGCGGGTTCGCGACCGACTGCGGCCGCATCTCGCCCGCGGGATGCGAGTCGGCCGCACCGGGATGATCGATATAGTAGAGGGTCGTCGCCGACGGATACGTCTCGACGGCGACGACGCCGCGCTCGCGGAGTTCCGCGAGCCGCTCCCGGAGCTGGTCCTCGCCGATATCGGGGCCGACCCGCGCTTCGAGTTGGGTGACCGAGAAAGAACGGCCGGTCCGCTGTCAGCATCACCTCGGCGACGCGGCGTTGTGTGAGCGCCCGGCTCGGCCTCGAGTCGATCCGATCTTCGATCCATGGCGGCAGCGTCGACATGCGTCAGTCCCGCTCCATCCGGCATCGCATAAATTCCCGACCGGATTTGACGGACGCCGACCGTCGCTCGAGCGACGGCGACCGTGCTCTCGCGTCGAGCATCGTCTCCCCCCGGAATGTCCCCCGTCACTCCTCGTCCGTCGATCGGTCCTCGGATGGACCCAACGGCGACTCCGTGTGTCGTTGTGGATGCGTTGAGTCACCGAAGCCCCCACTCAGCACGCGTGCGAGCGTCTCCTCGACGGTGTCGTCGGTTTCGATGACGCGGTCGGCATCGGCTTCCACGACGAATCCCGAGGAGACGTTCGGTGACGTGGGAACGAACAGCACTACCCGTCCGTCGCTGGTGGTGTGACCGGTCTTGAACGCCGGCATCTGCGTGCCGTCCCAGCTTCGGACTTTGACCGGTTCCTGCAGGGCCTGTTCCTCGCCGAGCGTGGTCTCGGCCGCGACTTTTGATGCGTTGTAGACGACGCGCAGTCCCGGGACGCGGTTCGCGATTCCGTCGACGCTTCGTGTGAAGACGTCGCCGACGGTCGTTCGGGTCAGGGTACCGATCGCGATCGCGATCAGCACGATAGAACCCAGCGAGACGACGAGTTGGAGAACACGGACGATCAGCACGCGGGTCGGCTCGTGGCCGATGAAGCCGGCCAGCATTTCCGGACCGAGCATGCCCGCCGGCGTGAACCCGATCGCGAGCGCGTAGGCCCGGTAGACGACGTACAGCGTGACGAGTATCGGTCCGATGAGAATCAGCCCGCTCGCGAAGACCCGCTTCCACGGCGTCATTATCGGAACATACGACTGCTCGGACATGAGCCCTTTCCTTCGTCCCGTCGCACCCGACGAGAAATCCGTTGGCCCGTCCGGCGTTCCCGCGGCCGATCGGAACCGGCTACGGCCAGAGCCCTCTGGTCTCTTTCGCCTCCGCGATGCGGGAGAGCGCGACGACGTAGGCGGCATCGCGCCACGTCAGCCCCTTGTCGTCGACCTCCGTGCGGACGTCCTCCCAGGCCTCGAGCATGTGGTCCTCGAGTTCCTCGGTCACTCGCTCGAGGGACCACTGGCGGCGGTTGATGTCCTGGAGCCACTCGAAGTAGCTGACGGTGACGCCGCCCGCGTTCGCGAGGATGTCCGGGATCACGTGCACGCCGCGTTCCTCGAGGATGGTGTCGGCGGCGAAGGTCGTGGGGCCGTTCGCGCCCTCGACGACGATATCGGCGGCGATCGCGTCGGCGTTGTCCGCGGTGATGACGTTGCCGACCGCGGCCGGGACGAGGACGTCGACGTCGAGTTCGAGGAGGTCGTCGTTCGAGATGCGGGATACGTCGTCACCCTCGTCGAGTTCGGTCGCGAACCGCGTGACCGCTTCGGGCTCCTCGTCGTGGGAGGGAATCGCCGAGACGTCGATCCCGTCGGGATCGTATACCCCGCCGTTGACGTCGCTGACTGCCACGATCGTCGCCCCCCACTCCTCGAGCAGACGGGCGGCGTTCGCGCCGACGCTCCCGAAGCCTTGGACGGCGATGGTGGTATCCGAGACCTCGCGGCCGTAGTACCGGACGGCTTCGCGTGCGGCGATCGCCGTCGACCGACCGGGGGCCTCCTCGCGGCCGTAAGAGCCGCCGATGACCGGCGGCTTGCCCGTGACGACGCCGGGGATCGTCTCGCCCTGTTGCATGCTGTAGGCGTCCATGAACCAGGCCATCGTCTGTGCGTCGGTCCCCATGTCGGGCGCGGCGACGTCTTTCGTCGGGCCGACCGCATCGCGCAGTTCCTCGGCGAACCGGCGGGTGAGCCGTTCGGTCTCGTCCTCGGTCAGCGCTTTGGGATCGACGGCGATGCCGCCCTTTCCGCCGCCGAAGGGGAGGTCCATCACGGCGCACTTCCAGGTCATCCACATCGAGAGGCCGGTACACTCCTCGGCGCTGACTTCGGGGTGGTAGCGCAGGCCGCCCTTGTACGGGCCGCGAACGTCGTCGTGCTGGGCCCGATAGCCGGTGAAGACCTCGACGGAACCGTCCTCGCGCTCGAGCGGTACCGATACCTGTTGAACCCGTGTCGGGTGTTTCAGCCGCTCGACGACGCCGGGATCGACGTCGACGTGGGTGGCGGCTCGCTCGAGCTGTCGGCGGGCGGTGACCAGCGCCGAATCGGGTTCGGCTGCCGATTCGTCTTCGGTTGCAGGAGGTTGTGTCGTCATCAGTTGGAAGTCGCGTTGCTGGTACTAGTATCCCGGTTATCCTATACTCCGTGTGAGTCGCGTTACGTTGTGAAACCCTCTCTTGGAACGACGGCCGGTGTCTCCGCGCCGTCGCTCGCGAGGCTGCTCTACCGAACCACCGCCCGTTAAGACACGTCGGTTCGTCCCGGCCGATATGGCACTCTTCGAGACTATCGCGATCGCGTTCTGGGCGATGTTGCCCGCCTACGTCCCCAACAACGCTGCTGTGTTGGCGGGCGGCGGGCGACCGATCGACGGCGGCCGAACGTGGGGCGACAGGCGGGTGTTAGGCGACGGGAAGACCTGGCGCGGCACGGCGATGGGGACGGTAGCGGGCCTCGCGCTCGCGGCCGCCCTCACGTTCGTCGCGCCCGACGCCGGCGACGTGCTGGGATTCGCTGTCCCCGAATTCACCCCGCTCGCGGCGCTCGGTCTCGCCGGCGGCGCGATGCTCGGCGACATCCTCGCCTCGTTTCTCAAACGCCGAAGCGGCCGCCAGCGCGGGGCGATGTTCCCCGGCCTCGATCAGTTGGACTTCGTCGTCGTCTCCCTGCCGCTGACCGCGCTGCTGGCGACCGACTGGTTTCGCGCGTGGTTCTCGCTCGAGGTCATCCTCGTCGTCGTCGTGCTCACGCCGATCCTCCACGTGACGACGAACGTGATCGCGTACAAACTCGGGCTGAAAAACGAGCCCTGGTAGGCGTCGTTCGATCGTTTCTCTTCGCACCGGGCCGACGAAACTGCCGTGCCGTTCGTTCTCGGAGGCACCGATCTACTCGAGCGCCGCGTGCAGATCCGCGACGGCGGCCTCGTGGGCCTCGTGAGCGCGCTCCAGCGCGACCGGTTCGGAAATCATGCCGAAGAAGCCGTGGATCATGTCGTCGTAGTTGTGGTACGCGACGGGGACGCCGGCCGCCTCGAGTCGGTCGGCGTAGTTCGCACCGACGTCGCGCAAGGGGTCGAAGCCGGCGGTGATGACCGTCGCGGGCGGCAACTCCGAAAGGTCGTCCGCGAGCAGGGGAAACGCGTAGACGTTGCCCATGTCGACCTCGGTTTCGAAGTAGTGGTCGCGAAACCACGCCATGTCGTCCGCCGTGAGGAAGTACCCCTGGCTGTTCTCCTCGTAGGCTTCCGTCGCGGTCGCATCGCCGACGCTGGGGTAGATCAGCAGTTGATACGCGATGTCCGGCCCACCCCGATCCCTGACGAGCAGCGACAGCCCCGCCGCGAGACCGCCGCCGGCGCTGTCGCCCGCCACGACGAGCCGGTCCGGGTCCGCGTCCAGTTCGCCGGCCGTCTCCGCCGCCCACTCGAGGGCGGCGTAACAGTCCTCGAGCCCCTCCGGGAAGGGGTGTTCGGGCGCGAGTCCGTAGTCGACGCTGACGACCGGATAACCGGTGTCGGCGGCGAGTTTGCGGCACGTGCCGTCGTGGGTATCGACGTTCCCGATGACCCAGCCGCCGCCGTGGAAGTACAGGAGCAGCGGACGGGCCGTCCCCTCGGTCCCGGGATCGTAGATCCTGAGCGGCAACTCGCCGTGCGGGCCGCCGATCGTTCGGTCCTCGACCGACTCGAGTTCGATGTCGGGATCTTCGGCGACGCGCAACCGGTCGAACAGTTCGCGGGCCTCCGCGGCCGAGCCCTCGTTGAACGACGGCACGTCGAGCGATTCGTAGCGCTCGAGAAACGCCTGCAGGTCCGGATGGAGCTCGTCTGCACTCGTTGGTGTCATCACGCGACACACACATCGTCGGAGACAAAAAGCTACCTGCAGCGCCAGCCGCTCGCGGCGTCGCGATCGGTCGAGAGCGGCCCGATCCCGGCCACGCCGTCCCGATCGCGTCGGCGTCCCGTTCCACACCGCTTATTTCGGTCCGGCGCGCCTTGTCGAGCAATGACGAATCAGGACCTCATCGACGCCCTGCGAGCGGCCGACGCCGTCCAGTTCGGCGAGTTCGAACTCTCCCACGGCGGAACCAGCGAGTACTACGTCGACAAGTACCTCTTCGAGACCGATCCCGACTGCCTCGAGTCCATCGCCGAGGCCTTCGCCGAGCGACTCGACGCCGACGACAAACTCGGCGGCGTCGCGCTCGGCGGCGTGCCGCTGGCCGCCGCGACGAGCGTCGCCGCCGGTGTCCCCTACGTCATCGCGCGCAAGCAGCGCAAGGAGTACGGCACCGGCAATCTGATCGAAGGGCGACTCGAGGCGGGCGAGGAGGTCGTCGTCGTCGAGGACATCGTGACGACGGGGACGAGCCTCGTCGAGGCCGTCGAGGCGCTCCGGGAGGCAGGTGCGACCGTCGAGCGCGCGCTGGTCGTCGTCGACCGCGAAGAAGGCGGCCGCGAGACCGTCGAGGACGCCGGCGTCGAGATGGACTCGCTGGTGACGGCAAGCGAGTTACTCGAGAGCCAGTAACCGGGCCGCCGCTGGCTCCGTAACGGCCACCGATCAGCTCTCGACGGCTTGCTTCAGGAACTGCGGCGTCGAGATCGCATCGAAGACGGCGATACCCAACACGAGGAGTTGCATCGTTCCTTCCAGAAAGAGGAGCGCGATCGCGGCGACGAGTACGCCACTGGTGAGGCCGATACCCCATCGAACGGTCGGGTCTTCCAGGTTCATATCTGCCCCACTATTGATTCGAATAAGAAGCTATCTGTCCGTATACATCAAAACGGATAATTGGATCCAGACGCTGTCGGGCATGTTTGACGATCAGTTATTGCGTTCAGAGTACGTTAACTGGAGGTCGCCATCGAGCGCGTAGTCATCTTCGAGGATGCCACTACTTGTAAGCCCGATCGTCGCGTGAATAGTGAGCGTAGTGGCGGTTTCCGCTGTCGGCTTGACGAGCAGTTTGAGAATACTGATCGTCTCGTCTGCAAGGTCATCCAAATCAGAGATTTCTATGACTGTTCCGGGACCACGGTCAGGCGTGTAGAGCGCTACTGAGGGTGGTGACGAACTATCACCTTCTACTGGCGAGGTGAGAGCGACCTCGGCGGGTGATTCCCTCGCGACTTCGGGCATCCACACTCTGAGTTTGATGGCCTTCACGGCCGTCCCCTCGCGGTGCCAAATCTCGATTGGGACGTCGATTACCCCAGAGCTAACATAGCTACTCGCCCCAAATTTTCCGATGTCCCCATCCGTGGTTGTGAAGACGAGCGTCTTTCGCCCGCTCGAGTCCCCATGGACGGTCGGGTCGGAAAGTGTTTGTTCATCACCTATTGCGCTACACCCCGCCGTTGCGATGACTCCAGTACTACATGCCGCTGCAAGATACTCACGCCTATTCACAGTGCTAATTACCCCACGGCTCATGAACTATTTTCGGATATCTAATAATATTTCAACTCCACCTATGACATATGTAACGACCAACATGACGAACACATGTTCAAATCAAATCACCAATGTATTTGATGGTGCTCTCAAGCACTATTTAGATTAGCTGATTCCAGCAGTCTGCATAGCTCTGTAACCATGTTTCGATGGTTGCTGGATCGGCATTTCTGAAGCAATTTCCAACCTGAGAGAGGCATCGTGTTATCTTCTGGAAGAGAGATTCGACAGCGTTCCGATTGCCATGTGTTTCGTATCGGAATTGGAGTCCGTGAGCATGAAGTGCGGCTTTGAGCCGTGGTGCTGAATCGACGAGAACCACAGCGTCATCGACGTCATGGTTCTCTCGCGGTTCAGTGAGAAACATCGAAGTCAAGTTGGATCACTGTTCCGTCGAGAGCGACGTGATCCGGGTGCTCCTCGTCTGTCGGCTGTAGATCGGCTTTCTGCACCCAGTTATGAACGGTCGATCGTGCCCGTTCGACACGGAATCTCTCTACGACAGAAACAGTATCCGAAAGTCGCAACTCTGCTAAATGGAGTTGGATACTCAATTCTATCAGTTCGCGCGGTGTCGCCTCTCGCTCCACAGAATCTGATCGGATCGCTGCGTTAGATCCATTGAGGCGGTCGATTTCTGGCACGAACCACTAGCAAATTGCACCGCCTCATCCTTCATCCTAATTTGAACACAGCCTCGCGGCCCATCACAATGCTTTTATCCCGCTCGAGAGTACCCGTAGCCACGATGGTAGGTGTCCGCTTTACAGGGGCGTTTGCCCGTTTCTAATTCCCACCTACCGCGTATTGTGTCGGCACGAGTCGGCCAGTGTGCGGGACGTGACGCGGACACGCCACCGGAATTTTCACCACATCCACAGCCATGTCAGAATCAGACTCACAGGAGCAGGTAGCGGTCGTACTGCCGGACGGATCAGCACTCGAAGTCGACGCGGACGCCACGGTCGAGGACTGTGCCTACGAGATCGGTCCCGGCCTCGGCAGCGATACCGTCGCCGGCAAGCTCGACGGCGATCTCGTCGCCAAGGAGCAGCCGGTCTACGACGGTGCCGAACTCGAGATCATCACGGACCAGTCCGAGGAGTACCTCGAGGTCATGCGCCACTCCGCGGCCCACTGTCTCGCCCAGGCCGTCGAGCGCCACTACGACGACGTCGACCTCGCGATCGGACCGCCGACCGACGAGGGATTCTACTACGACTTCGACAACCTCGACGTCGACGAGGAGGACCTCGCGGCCCTCGAGGACGAGATCGAGGAGATCATCGCCGAGGACTACGAGATCGAGCGCGAGGAGGTATCGATCGACGACGCGGAGGCCCGGCTGGCCGACGAACCCTACAAGCTCGAACTGCTCTCCGAGTTCGCCGAGGAGGCGGACACCGTCACGTTCTACAGTCAGGGCGAGTGGGAGGACCTCTGTGCCGGCCCCCACGTCGATTCGACGGGCGAGATCGGCGTCGTCGAACTGCTCGAGATCGCCGGTGCCTACTGGCGCGGCGACGAGGACAACACGATGCAGACGCGCATCTACGGCACCGCCTTCGAAGACGAGGGCGATCTCGAGGACTTCCTCGAGCGCAAACAGGAAGCTGAGAAGCGCGATCACCGCCGGATCGGCAACGAGATGGACCTCTTTTCGATCCAGGACGTGACGGGGCCGGGGCTGCCGCTCTATCACCCTGCCGGGAAGACCGTCCTCAAGGAACTCGAGGACTTCGTCGAGGACCTCAACAAGGACGCGGGGTACGACTACGTCGAGACGCCCCACGTCTTCAAGACGGATCTGTGGCATCGGTCGGGCCACTACGAGAACTATCAGGACGACATGTTCATCTTCGACGTCGGCGACGACGAGTTCGGCCTGAAGCCGATGAACTGTCCCGGCCACGCCGCCATCTTCCAGGACCACTCCTGGAGCTACCGGGACCTGCCGATCCGCTACGCCGAGAACGGGAAAGTCTACCGCAAAGAACAACGCGGCGAACTTTCCGGACTCTCGCGGGTCTGGGCGTTTACCATCGACGACGGCCACCTGTTCGTCCGCCCCGAGCAGATCAAGTCGGAAGTCGAGGCGATCATGGACATGATCACGGACGTCCTGGAGACGTTCGACCTCGAGTACGAGATGGCCCTGGCTACCCGGCCCGAGAAGTCGGTCGGGAGCGACGAGATCTGGACGCGCGCCGAGGAGCAACTCGAGAGCGTTCTCGACTCCCACGGCCACGAGTACGACATCGAGGAAGGCGACGGTGCCTTCTACGGCCCGAAGATCGACTTCGCCTTCGAGGACGCCATCGGCCGCTCGTGGGACGGGCCAACCGTGCAACTGGACTTCAACATGCCCGAGCGGTTCGACCTGAACTACGTCGGTGAGGACAACGAGGAACACCGCCCGGTGATGATCCACCGTGCGCTCTACGGCAGCTACGAGCGGTTCTTCATGATGCTCATCGAGCACTACGAGGGTCGGTTCCCGCTGTGGCTCGCACCGGAACAGGTCCGCGTGCTGCCGATTTCCGACGACAACCTCGGCTACGCCCACCGCGTCGCAAACGAGTTCGACGACTTCCGCGTCGAGGTCGACGGCCGCGACAGTACGCTGGAACGGAAGATCCGCGCGGCCCACGACGACCGGGTCCCCTACCAGATCATCGTCGGCGACAACGAGGAAGCCGACGGCAACATCTCGGTTCGGGACCGGTTCGAGGACCAGGAGTACGACGTCGAGATCGAGGCGTTCAAGACCCATCTCGAGGACGAAATCGAGGAACAGCGGACGGAACCCGACTTCCTGCAGGACGAGTAGCGTCGCAGGCAGCACTGCGGCGGTGCCCGTGGCGTTCGTGAGTCGAGTTACATCCGATTAGTCACAGTTGGGTACGATTTCTCGATACGTCATTTCCCGCTCGTCTCCGTAATAGAGATCGATCTTGCGTGAGACACTCGGGTGCGGTGGACATTCCGGTTCGGCAGGGATCGAGACGACGCCGTTTGCTCCGTCGTCGGTCCGGTACTCAATGGTGCGGACTTCGTCAGGGATCGGATCAGAGGTAAACGAGTGACTCTTCGTCACTTCCCATGTGTCTTCGTAGATTACCGTTCCGTTCTCTGCTCTAGCTGTGAATTCAAACGTAGTCGTTTCGTTCTCGTAGTGAGAGTTGATAATCGTGATTCGGGCTTTGTTCTCGTATTTGGACTCTTCGTCACGAAGCACGTCTAAACAACCACCGGTCACAATGGACGCAGCTACCAGTATTGTCCCAAAGAACTCGCGCCGATGGTTTAGTTGGATTTCAGTCATCGGGTAGTAGTTAACACACACACGTCTCCAAGAGCTCATTGCTAGTGGTATTTTCTATCCATGGTGCGCGTATTGAAACGGGCGGTCGAATAGGCTGAGTTCTCAACCGGTATGGTCAATCAGAGCACTTCATCGACCCGTATTTCGAACGTCTCTCGCTCAGTGTCGTCCTTGCCTCGAGTGTGTTGGAACCGCTGATACGCTTTGAACCGCTCTGAGCTCGCCGAGATACTAAACGTCGGCGGAAACCCGATAGAGATGTCTGGCTTCGTCTTTTCCCCTTTCCAAACGTATGTGAATATAGCGGAAAGACGAGTGTAATCGACGAACTCAGGTCCTTTTTCGAGCATAATTCCAGTCGTCACTGTCGGTGTCCACTCCGTTTCATCACCGGTAGTCCCGTTATCGTAGGCCATGTGGTAGCCATCGACCTCAATACCGATCCCCTCGCCCGTGTAACTGCCTCCGATGAATTTCGTGTACGGTTTTTCTTCGACGATCGCGCATGTAACTGCTTCACAATCTTTCCAGGGAGGCATGTATGGGAGCAGCCTATCTTCGTCGTTCCAGGCTAACGAGAGGACATCCGCCGGCCATCTAGGTCCGTTATACTTCTCTAGCGGCTTGGGTCGTGGATACCCCCACAGGGGGGGATAATCTTCCGGGTCATCGGGGTAATTGTCGGAACTAGTCTTCCACCCATACCGATATTTCGTGTAAAATGTAAAATCGAAAATTTCTCCTCTGGGATTATACGTCAACTGAAATTTGACGTCGATGTTTGCATCCTCTCCACAGTCACGTGGATCGACACAGTAATGTGGTTGTTCTTTTCTATTCTCTGTGCCATCATTCGCTATTTCTACCGTCCCATCGTTTGCCGACTCGATCGTACCTTCACTGTGCGGCAACCCCTGGCTATCGAGATACCGATCCCGCGCATCCAAGCCTTCCTCCTTGCCGATCCGTCTCGCTTTGTCCATTTGCCGTGCAAACTCTCGCCGGGGGTCCTCGTCGTCAGTTGCGACTACCTGCCCACTGGCTGAGAGTGCGGTGAGTGTGACACCTGTCGATCGGAGTATCGCTCGTCTACTCGAGTTTTTTCTCATCGCATCCTAATCGAATAGTGTTAGGTATATAACTATTACCATTTTAATTTATTATCTTATATAAGATAATATAGAATATGTATTATCATTTCAGTCAGTTCGATGGTTACTCGATAACTAATGCAATAGGCTCCACCAGCCATTTCCAATTGCAATAATATTCGATTGAACGAAATGGACTATTTAAGACACCCACAACTGAGGCCCACCGATTCATGACGACGCCTATAGCAGACATTACTAGACGACCGTGTCGACCTACGAGGAAGGCGTCCGTGCCTTGACGACACCGATCACCTCGAGTCTCCATAATTACCAAGTTTCTAGTGACAAGATGTGTGTTTACCGACTCGCTTACGCCTGGGAACTAGTCGCGTTTGCGGTCATTCGCTACGGGATCTGACTCATCTATTCGTAAAATAGTGTACGCCTGTCTGAACAGAACTGAGAATACAGCCTTCCAGTTGCAGGCGGTCGACGTGTTGCGGACGTTGAAGGAGATGCGAACCGACGACGATCTGACCGAAACGACGGAGTTGCCGGCAGGGAACCTCAGCCGATACGTCAATGGATACGTCTTGCCAGAAACAGACCATGTGCGAGGTCGGAGCGGGCCCCCTCGTCGCAACGGCCAGCTGCCTCCAGTTCTTCGAGTCGGACGATCCGACCCGGCGGTTCGGCCCGGACGAACTGGAACCGATTCTAGCGATGGACGTGCCGACGGTCGCCCGACCGGCACCGGTCCAGCCGGGCGAGAACGCCGTCACCGACGCCGTCGGTCGCCTCGAGGAACTGATCGCCGCCGTTCCGGACCCGATCGGGGCCGACGACGTACCCAACGAGGCCGTCCGACACGATATCGATCGAGCGCGGGAGATCGCACGGCACAGGCGCGACGCGCTCGCGGGCGCGATGGACGGGTTCCACAGAATGAGACGGAGTATTCATGCACGCCGCTACGCCGGCGAGGCGGCGGTCGCGTTCGAGGCGGTGACTGACGACCGCTCGCTGAACGATGTCGAAACGGAACGCGAGGCCGTCACTGCTCGACTCGAGCAACGGCGATCCGGGATCACGCATCGCGGCACCGACCTCCAGCGGACGCTCCTCCTCGGCGCTCATCGCGAGAGCGAACTCGCGACCGCCGGGCGGTGGCTCGGCAACCGGCCGCGCCACGGCACGAACGGTGCCCTCGTCGTCGGCGAGCTCGGCGGTGCAGTCGAACAGGCCCGCGCGGCGATGGCATTTAGCGACGAACTCGAGCGCCGACACGAAGCGCGACTCACGGACGCCCGGTCGTTCGAATCGCAGTTCGAAACCGCGCTCGAACGGTCGCTCGACGCGATCGACGCGGCGGACGTTCCGGATCGATCGACGGACCTGATCGAATCGGTCGACGCCGATATCTCGGGAACGATCGCCGAACGGGTGCTTCATGAGGGTGCGATTGCGCTCAGCAGAGCCTCTGAACAGACGGTAAACAAGGCAGCGGACGGGGAGACGGCGGCTGCGCTCCGGACGGCGTGCGCGTTCGAGCGTGACCGGCGTGCGTTCGAACGGATACGGAAACAGGTTGAGGACGGCGCACACCGAACGCTCGAGACCGTCGACGACGTGCGTGACGTTCGCGAATCCGCCGTCGAGATTGCGGCCGACGTACCGTTTTCGCCCGACGAGCCGTCGCTCGGCGGCGATCTCCTCGCCGACGGATACAACCGGCTTGAGCAGCTCGATGGACAGATTCGGGACTTGCTCCACAGGGACTGGGAAACGAGTCTAGAGCACGAGTACGCTCTCTACGTCGTCATCGGAGCCCAACTCGAGGCGATTCCCGACGGGATTTCCGCGTTCGACGGCCGGCTCGAGGAGTAGGTTCCTGATTCCGACCCCGACGCGGCCGTCGAGTCGCAGTCGACCAGCGCACGCAGCGTCCGGCAGCGCGGACGAGGCCTGCTCGAGGACGGGACGGATGCGGTCGCTTCCGGAACGGGTGGTTCGGAATGCGTCTCCGTGATCGGAAACCGTGTAGTGCGCCGATACAGCGTGTACACGGCCGAATTCCGTCGGCTCGCGACCGTCGCCCTACACGGGTGTGGCCATCTCGAACGCCCCCGCCGATCGAAACCCCCATACTTGCAGGATCGTGCATACTACCTATGAACAGAGCCGAGAAGGCGGCCCTGCAGTTGCGGGCCGTCGACGTACTGCGGATGTTGAAGGAGACGCGGACCTACGACGAACTCGCCGAGACGACGGGGCTCCCGGCGGGCGATCTCAACCGGTATGTCAACGGGCACGTCCTCCCGGGAACCGAGCGAGCACGCGAGGTCGTCGAGGATCTCGGCCGAGAGGCGCTCGCCGAGGAGCTCGCCGCCCGCATCCGCGTCGACGACGAGGGGTACGTCGACAATAGCGCGACCGTCTTCGATCAGCCGTTCCTCGATCTGGCCGCACCCGTCGTCGCCAACGGGTTCGACTTCGAGCGGCCCGATGTCGTCCTCACCGCCGCGACCGACGGCATCACGCTCGCGGCCGCGCTCGCGAGCTACTACGGTGTCCGCTGTGCCTACGCCAAAAAGAGCAAGGAAACCGCCGTCGAGGAGTTCATCGAAGCCCGCCAGCGCCTGCAGTCCGGCATCGAACTCACCTACTATCTGCCCGCCTCGGCCATCGATCCGGGTGAATCGGTGCTCGTCGTCGACGATCTCATTCGATCGGGCGAAACCCAGGAACTCCTGTTGGACATCGTTCGGACCGCCGACGCCGATGTCGCCGGCGTCTTCGCGCTCATCGCGGCCGGCGAGGACGGCATCCGACGCGCCCGCGACCGCACCGACGCGTCGGTCGGCGCGCTGACGACCGTCTGACCACCTGCCTCGAGTTACGCTCAGTGACGCGACGATCGGGCGGGAACGGCCCGCACGGAGAAACGAATACCGTCTCGATGTGGCGAACACTGAACGATACCGTGTCGTCGCCGGCCGAGAACCGTGCGAACGGCTAGCACATTATTAATCATTAGGTTTATTGTGGTCCCCGCAGTGTGTGGTGGTACGCACATGACGCAGACAGTCATCCTCGGCGTGATCGGGTCCGACGCTCACGTCGTCGGGATTACCATCCTGGAACAGGCGCTGGAGGCAGCCGGATTCGACGTCGTCAACCTGGGGGTCCAGAGTTCCCAGGAGGAGTTTGTCGAAGCCGCATCCGCCAACGACGCCGAGGCTGTACTCGTCTCCTCGCTCTATGGACACGCCAAGCAGGACTGTGAGGGATTCCACCGGCGGATCGCCGAGGCCGACCTCGACGTGACGACCTACATCGGCGGCAACCTCGCCGTCGGACAGGACGACTTCGAGGAAACGCGCGCGTTCTTCCGCGAAATGGGATTCGATCGTGTCTTCGACTCCGAGACCGATCCCGAGGAGGCCATCGACGCGCTGATGGCCGATCTCGACATGCGTTCGACCGAGAGCGAGCGGGAAGGCCACGCCGTTTCGGCCTGAGCCGATCGACCGGTTTCGTTTTACACGCCGTCGGTGCGTGGTCGCCGCGTTCGCGTCCGCAGACGCCGTGCCACGGCTCCGCTAGCGAACGATCGTCACCGGCACCGGCGACCGCCGGGCGACCGTCTCCGCGACGCTCCCGAGGAGAATCCGACTCGCGCCCGTCCGGCCGTGACTGCCGACGACGATGTGATCGACTTCGTGTTCGGCAGCGTAGTCGACGATCGACCGCGAGACGCCGCCGATGACGTAATCCGTCTCGAGGTCGATGCCGTGCTCGCCCGCCTGCTCGCGCGCCCCATCCAGAACGTCCTCGGCCCGATCCTGGTGGTGGCCTTCTATCTCGTCGTAGTTCGCCACTGCGGTCCCCTCGACGCCGCTGACCGCGTAGAAATCGCCCGGATCGAGGACGTAGAGTGCGGTGATCGTCGCGTCCGGATACTCCGTACAGGCGAACTCGAGTGCCTCCGTCGACTGCGTCGAGTCGTCGACCGCGACGAGAACGTGTTTTGCCATGTCTCCTGGTACGTCGGCCCCCGAAATAAGTCCACCTCCGAGTCCCACGGATCGGGGGAGTCCCCGTCACACACGCGTTCGATCGGTGCCTCGTGGCCGACCAGCGATCGGTTTCCCGGCGGACTCGCGGCGATGGTCGTCGTCGCTATTGGACTCGGGCGATCGGCGGCGCGTCCGCTCTCGAGTGGCGTCGGGAAAAAGTCGGCGTGAAATCGGCTGCGGTGACGACGCGTTACTTCGCGCCGCCCTGGCCGCCCGAATTGGACGGTCGGACCTTCTCAGCGCCCTTGCCGCGGTTGTTGAGACCACGGTTGGCCTTGCCGGCGTTGGTGAGGCCGCGGAACGCGCGGTTCGTGTGGTCGTCGTCGCAGATCCAACTGAGGTCGTCGTCGTTCTCGATCGCGGGGTGGTTCGGGTCGACGAGGATCGCTTCGAACCACTTCTGGGACCCGTCTTCACCGACCCAGTAGCTGTTGAGCACCCGCATATTGGGGTACTTCCGGGAGACGCGTTCCTCGCCGATGCGCTGGATGTTCTTGCGCCGCCCGATGCGGTTGACACCCTGGCGCTTCGAGCGCCGACCGGCTTTGAAGCGTTCCTTCCGGGCGGTCCCTTTGCGGACCGAAACTCGAACGACGACGATGCCCTGTTTGGCCTTGTAGCCGAGTTCGCGTGCTTTGTCGAGACGCGTCGGGCGATCGATCCGCTCGATCGCGCCCTGGTCGCGCCACTCCTGTTTGCGCTGCCACTGCAGCTCCCCGAGCTTGCCGTCGTCGGGGTCTTTCCATGCGTCCTTGATGTGGGAATAGAAGCTTTCTGCCATCTGTATTCACCCGCGGGCGTTTCGTGGTTCAATCCCGACCGGGGCGCGCGCCCCGCGGATCACATCCCGACCTGTGACCGACCGTCGGACAGGTGCCCGCTGATGCCCGCGAACCAGCGAGTCTACTCACACTTCCCAACTCTCGAGTATAAGGGCTTCGAACTCCGAGACGCCCGTGGCAGCGAATCACGCGACGAACGATCGTGCGAGTTGCGACCACCGCGTCACCGTATCGCGGCGAAATCGCGCACGCCGCGTGGCGTGATCCCGTTGACCGTCGCGAAGACGGCACCCAACACCAGTCCGTAGACGAGGTGGCCGAGGCCGAACACGAGCGCGCTGACCAGTTCCCCGGTGGTTCCCGATATCGGGAGGAACGGGACCGGAAGCGCCGCTACGTCGGCTCGTTCCATCGCAAGCGGGAACAGGACGCCGCCGGCGAAGAGCCCGAGGACCGACCCGAAGGCGAGCCCCATGACGACGTAATCGCTGAAGTCGTCCGCCAGTTGCTGAACCGCCTCTCTCGAGGAGATGGCGGCGAACAGGAGCCCGAACGCGATACTCAACATGAGGTGGATCGTCCAACCGACGCCGACCGCCGTGCTGGGGTCGGTCGCGAGGCCGCCGAGGAGTTCGATCTGGTTGCCGCCGAGGTGGAGGACGAGTCCCATCGCGATTCCGGCGATGAGCCCGCCGGTAACGCCGCCGCCCCAGACACCGACGCCGTCGAGGCCGTGCGTGTTGTTACCACTCATATAAAGGGGTACGAACGCGAGGCGGATTAATTCCACCATCCGTCGGTCGCCGCGACAGTCTCCGGGGCAGAACGACAATCTTTAGGCTAGCCTAAATAATACGGTACCAGGGGCGACGATGAGTGAGCATCAACTGCCGGAAACGACGACACAGGAAAACGGTGGGTCGACGGCCGAGGCCATCGAGGGGGCGGCGTTTCTCGCGCGGTCGGAACACAGGGTCCGCGTCCTCGGACTCCTCGCGGACGGACCCCACACGCGCGAAGAACTTCTTACGGGAACCGACGTCACGCGAGTGACGCTCAGCCGGACGCTCGGCGATCTGGCCGACCGGGGCTGGCTCGATCGACACCACGACGACGGGCGCTACGCGATCACGGACACAGGGGCGGCGGTGTACGACGATTTCAGTCGCCTCCTCGAGACGATCACCGTCGGACAACGGTATCCCGACGTGATCGACGCGCTTCCGACGGACTGGTTCGATTTCGAACTCAGATGCCTCGCCGACAGTGACGTCGTCGCGACCGACGGCGCTGACCCGCTCGCCGGGATGCGGGTCGTGGCGAACGCGGTCAGTCGGGCGACGACCGTCCGCGCCATCGTCAGTTCGTTCACTACGCTCCCGATGTACGCCCACGCCGAATCCCTCCACACCGGGGATGCACCCGACGCCACCGTCGTTTTCGACCGCGGCGCGACCGACGTCAGCCTCGAGAACCCGGACCTCGTCGACCGGTGGCAGATGATCGAGGCCGCGACGGAGCGACCGGTCTACTACAGCGCCGACCAACAGTTCCCGTGTAACGTCGATCTCATCGACGACGAGACGGTCTTCCTCTCTGTCAGCAACGGGGCGACCGGCGGCTTCCACGTCGTCAGGAGTACGCGTCCCGCGGTCGTCGACTGGGCGCGGGAACTGGTCGCCGAGAAGCGGGCGGAGTCGATCCCGCTCGAGCGGCGACAGTCCGAAACCGAACCCGTTGGGCCGCACACGTAGCAGTTCGTCCGACTGCAGTCGCTCTTTCGGCCGCCTTGTATCGGCTCTAGCACGGGGAGACGACTGGCTACGTCTTCGTCACCGCGACCGCGTCCGTTACGACCCGCGTTACGCGTAACACGGCGTGTAACGATGAACGCACGAAATCACTAATGTGTTCTTAGGCGTGCCTAAAAGCATGCCACGGAGACGAACGGTACTCGCCAGCGGTGCGAGTCTTGTTGCGGCGACCGTCGCAGGGTGTACAGGGGATCCAACCGCCGATGACGACGATTCGGGGACGGATACCGAGTCGTATACCGTGACCGTCGAACCGAACTTTCGCCATACGTTCGACTCGGTGCCGGAATCGTACACCGCGATTCCGAGCGTCTGGCTCGATATCGGGATGGCGTTCGGTATCGAGCCCGCCGCCGTCGCGAGTTTCGATCGGGCTCCGTTGAAGTACTACGAGTTGTTGCCCGACGTCTCCCTCGACACGGACGCGGTCACGCTGCTCGCGGGCGGCGCCGAAGAGGGCTACGACAAGGAGAACTTCTACGCCGCCGACGCCGACGTCAACCTCATCGACCCGCGGGCGCTGAAGTTCTACGCCGACTGGAGCGACGACGACATCGCGGAGATCGAATCGGCGACCGGCCCGTTCCTCGGAACGACGATCCGGTTCCAGTCCGATTCCCTGACCGACGGCGAGGAGCCGCCCTACGATCTCTACGGTGCGTTCGAGAAGGCCGCACGGATCTTCCAGCGGCAGGCTCAGTTCGACGCGTGGCAGTCGTTTTACGACGACTTCATCGAGGGCATCCGATCGGAGCTGCCACCCGAAGACGAGCGCCCGTCGGTCGCCGCGATCTGGCGCGGCGTCAATCCCGAGTCCGGACAGTTCCGCATCGCCGAAATCGATGCGATGGCGAACAACACCAGGACGTACCGCGAACTCGGCCTTCGGGACGCCTTCCAGGGACGGATTCCCGACGGCCCCATCGGCTACGAGGAACTCCTCGACGTCGACCCCGACTACATCGGTGCCGTCGGTGGACTCACGTCACTGACACACGAGGAGTTCGTCTCGACGGCCGTCGAACCGTTCGAGAACGATCCGAACGGACGGCAGTTGTCCGCCGTTCAGAACGGAAACCTGGTCCGAACCGGTGGGCAATACATGGGTCCGATCGTCGACCTCTATTCGACCGAGGCCCTCGCGAAGCAAGTCTTCCCCGACCGGTTCGGTGCGTGGCCGGGTGCGGTCGCCGACGTGCCCGAGGACGAACGGCTCTTCGACCGAGAGGAACTCGCAGCCATCATCAACGGGGAGTTCTGACGGCCCATGGCGGGCTCATCGGCGACTCACGACACCGACACCGACCGCTCGAGTGCTGCGTGGATCGATTCCAGACTTGTCTCGGTGGTCCTCGGGAGTCTCGGCGTCCTCCTCGCCGCCACGCTCCTGCAAGTGAGCTTCGGCGCGTACCCGCTGACGTTAGGCGAGGCGTGGCGAACCGTGTTCGACCCACAGGTCATCTTCCACCTCGGCGTCTGGCGAGCGTTCCTCCTCGGCGGTGAGATCCCCGACTGGCTCACGACCCGTCAACTCATCGTCTGGAACATCCGTCTCCCGCGGATCCTCGTGGGGATTCTCGTCGGTTCGAACCTCGCGATTTCGGGCGCGATCTTCCAGATCGTGACCCGAAACGAACTCGCGAGCCCCTACATCCTCGGGATCAGCGACGGGGCCGGACTCGTCGTCCTGCTGACGCTGACGGCCTTCTCGGGACTCATGCCGTGGCTTCCGGTGTTGGCGGCCGCGGGCGGAGCCGGGGCCTTCCTCATCGTGTACGTCATCGCGTGGAAAAACGGTACCAGCCCGGTCCGGCTCGTCCTCGCCGGCGTCATCGTGGGGACCGTATTCGGATCCGTCCAGCGCGCCCTATTCTTCTTCATCGACGATCTCGGGATCGCGATGGCGGCCCAGACGTGGCTCTCGGGGTCGCTGCTGGGAACCGACTGGGAGCAGGTGCGGATCGCGCTCCCGTTTACGATACTCGCGCTCGTGTTGGCCCTCGCGGTCACCCGCCAACTCGATATCCTCCTGCTCGGGGAGCAGACCGCCAAATCCCTCGGCATGTCGGTCGAACGAGTCCGCTTTCTCGTCGCCGGCATCGCGATTCTGGCGACGGCCGCCGCGATCGCCGTCGCCGGCCTCGTCAGCTTCGTCGGCCTGATCGTCCCTCACATGGTCCGAAACATCGTCGGCGGCGACACCAAACGACTCCTCGTCGGCTGTCTGTTCGTCGGCCCCGCCCTGCTCGTCGGTGCCGACGTGGGCGCGCGCCTCGCGTTGAATCCCGTCCAGTTGCCGGTCGGGATCATCACCGGTCTCCTCGGCGGCCCGTACTTCCTCTACCTGATGCGCAAACGGGAGCACATCGGCGAGATATAGGGCCTCGAGCGATCGCTCTCTCGTCGCCCGCATCCTTGCTGCTCTCACGGTCCCGTCTCGATTCTCGAGGTCCCGTCCGTGCCGGAACTCGACTGTCACGTACCGCATCGGGCCTGTTCCTTTGGGTCCCGTTGCTCGATCTCTCAGTCCTACTAGGTAGTGGATCTCGATACCGAACCGATCGATGAGACACTGCTGATCGGCCCTTCTCTATAGTAGCCACTGAAAGTCATTGCACACCTGATCGCACGAGGGCGTCGCGATCAGTGTGTAAATCGTTTCAGTGGCTACTATAGCACCGGACCGCAGTTTAGCGGACGACGCGGCAACGCGATAGCGTTGCAGACCAGGGGAGAGCACGGATACGGTGGTAGTACCGAGCCCTAATCTTCGACGGATTTGATATAGCGATAAGCGATTTATCCCATACAATCGACCGATCAGTCGGCCGCGATCGGGACAGCCACCATGCCAAGCGAACCGCTCGCCGTAGCGAATGCCCGCAAAACCCCTCCAAATCGAGATCCGGACCTCGGCTCGAGCGGACCCGACTCCTCACGCGTAGCGCTCGAGCGACTCGAACTCCTCGCTTTCGATGGCCCGAGCGAGATCGTCGCTCGCGAGGGTGTCGGGGACGTGCTGGGGATACTTCCGCCGGAAGTAGCCCACGATGTTCGTCAGATCACGGCGCAGGAACTCGCTGGCGTTCTCGTGGTCCGTCGGCACGGCCTGAGGCCAGTCGAAGATCGTCACTCCCGCCTCGTTGACGAAGACGTTGTACTCGCTCATGTCCGCGTGGACGTACCCGTCCGCGTACGCGCGTGCGATTTCGGAGACTAACAATTCGAGGACGCCGAGCACCTGCTCGTCCTCGAGACGGGTTCGGGAGAGTTCGACGCCGTCCATCTTCTCCATGACGATGGCGTGGCGGTTCTGTCCGATCGGCTGGGGGACCGCGACGTCGGGATAGAGTTCCTCGAGGATGTCGTGCTCGCGCTCGGCGGCCTTCCGTGCGGTGTACATCCAGGAGACGTGGTCGTTGTCCGAGGTGTAATCGCGTTCCTTGTGGACCTCCCGGAAGTTCGTATAGCCCTCGCGGTGATACTTCAGCGCGAGCGGTTTGTAGGATTTGACTTCGTAGACGTCGCTTTCCTTCCCGACGCCCAGCGGCGAGCCGAACTCGGAGATCGTATCCTGCTCGACGAGCGCTCGCAAGGCGAGGACGTCGTAGCCCTCGA
Source organism: Natrinema altunense (assembly GCF_000731985.1). GTDB lineage: Archaea > Halobacteriota > Halobacteria > Halobacteriales > Natrialbaceae > Natrinema > Natrinema altunense. The sequence goes on along the minus strand of NZ_JNCS01000001.1, from coordinate 182,726 downwards.
ACTGGAGGGTGTATCCCTCGTACTGGATCGTCTTCTTCTCGACTAACCCGCGTTTGAGACAGCGCTCGAGCCGGTAGTCGACCTCCTCCTCGGTCAAGTTGGCGAATTTCGGGAGCTTCTCGCGTTGGACCCACTCGGAGAATCGCATCCCCTGTTCGACCCCCGAGAGGAGATAGAAGTCTTCCTCGTCGAGGTCCGGGAGCAACCCGGCGACGTTGCGCACCATAGGGGAGGGTAGCCGGCGGGTACGTAAAAACGACGTGACGCCCGACCGCTGGCTGCGTTGGGTGTCGACCGGCCTCGCAGTCGTCCGGTCGCTGTGTCGATAGCGCTTCGGTCCCTCGAATCCGCTCTTCACCCTGCCCATCAACCCTGTAGTGCTATACGGAATCAAGCACGCGTCGGAATCACTTTCCATCTCGTCTGCGTGGCTTCGCACATGACGGCACTTGCCGATCGAAACTGGCGGCTGATCCGGGACGAACCCCGCGACGGAGCGACGCAGATGGCGCTCGAGGAGATCGCAGCACGAGCGGCGCTCGAGGACGACGTGCGAACCGTCCGCACGTACGCCTGGGAGCCGAGCACGCTCTCGCTGGGGTATCGCCAGGACGCCGAGACGGTTGACTGGGAGTTCTGCGAACGGGAAGGAATCGACGTCACGCGCCGGCAGACCGGCGGCGGCGGGATCTATCACGACCGCCATGCCGACATTTCGTACACGATCGTCGCTCCCGCCGACGAGGTCCCGGGTGACCTGATGGACTGTTACGAACTGTTCTGCGAGCCGATTCTCGAGGCCTTCGATCGACTGGGCGTCGACGCCGCCTTCGCGTCGGCCGAGCAGGACGCCATCTACCGGCCGTCGTGCTATCTACGGGATATCAATCCGGCCCACGACATCGTCGCGCCGGCAGACGCGGGGGCGGACGCCGAGAAAATCAGCGGCAACGCCCAGTACCGCCAGCGCGACGTGGTCATCCAGCACGGCTCGATCAGTTACGCCCTCGAGCCGCAGAAACACGTCGGCGTCTTCGAGGCCGATCTCGAGGCGGCGACGTTCACGGATCGGGTCACCTGTCTCCGCGACGAGGCGGGGTGCGACCGCGAGGAAGCAGTCGAGACGATCGCCGGAGCGCTGCGGGACTGGTGTGCTGCGGACGAATCGACGTGGCGGGACGATGAACTCGAGGCCGCGCGGGCACTCGCCGACCGGAAGTTCGGGTCCGACGCCTGGGTTCGGAATCGGAAGGTGCTCAAGGCGGACAGCCAGTGAGGAGAACCGAACCCGTCGGCCGGAGGGGACGTTAGCGCGCCCGTGATTCGTCGACGGAGTGACCGTCCGCAATTCGGACCACATCGCGTAACGTTTCCACGTCGTAGGTGGGAGTGACGTCGAGGTCGGCGTTACGGCAGTGGGGGCGACGGAGGAACACCGAATCGATACCCGCGCGGTCGGCTGCGATCACGTCGCTTTCGCTGTCGCCGACGTAGAGCGCCGAGTCGCCGTCGAGATCGGAGAGCGCTCGCTCGATATAATAGGGGTTCGGTTTCTTCAATCGGAGGCTTTCGATCGTCTTCTCGCGGCCGTAGTAGGTCTCGAACAGCGGTTCTAGATCGAACCGATCTAAGACGAACGCGAGCGTGCTGTGATGGTTGTTGCTCACGACACCGCAGTTCTGGGAGAGAGTGCTCAGACAGTCGACGTCGTCGTAGCGGTTTCGATCGCCCGCACGGAACGCCTGCCGTTGAGATCGGGCGTCGTGGTGTTCGCGTGCCTTCCAGAACGTCTCCGCCTCGAGATCGTAGGCCGTACAGATCTCGGACAGGTCGGCGACGGTAACACCGGTGACGATCGCGTCGAGGTGGTGTTGTGCGACAGCATCGACGCCGACCTCCCGAAACGCGTCTCGTGTGGCAGCGGCCTGCGTTTCATCCGCGGGTGGTGTAACGAGCACTCCGTCGTTGTCGAACAGCACCGTATCGTATGCAGTCACTTGCGAGTACTACTCTGTCCAAATAACTGACTCTTTTGGTCCGAGGGTTCCACTTCCGTAATCGGTAGGACGGCGGCTACCACGGGTTAGTACTCGGGATGCCGGCCTGGCTCAGGGCCAATTTCAGGACCGACACCTGATGTCGAAGTACCTACCCAGGTCCGATATACCTATCACGAGTCGGTACTCACGGACGGCCATGAAGGTCGGCGCACACGTTTCGATCTCCGGGTCGCGCGTCTCGTCCGACGAGGAAACACCGCCGTACGACGATCTGCGTAACGCGGTTCATCGCCAGCTCGCCTTCGGCGGTAACTGTGGGCAAATCTTCACCACCTCGCCGCAGGTCTGGGCCCAACCCGAAATCAGCGACGAGGCCGCCGCGGGCTTTCGCGAGGAGAGCGACGCGAAACTCGAGGGGCCGTGGGTCATCCACTCGGCTTATCTCGTCAATCTCTGTACGCCGAAAGACGACCTCCGTCGGAAGTCAAAGGAGAGCATGCAGGCGGAACTCGACGCCGCCGATCGGCTCGGGGTTCCGTACGTCAACGTCCACCTCGGGGCGCACACCGGCGCGGGCGTCGACGACGGCCTCGACAACGCCGCGAGCCTGATCGACGAACTCGAGGTGCCCGAAAACGTGCAGATCCTCGTCGAGTCGGACGCGGGCAGCGGGACGAAGCTCGGCGGCGAGTTCGCACATCTCGGCGGGATCATCGACCGTACCGAGACCGACATCGGCATCTGTATCGACACCGCCCACACGCTCGTCGCGGGCAACGACCTCACGACGCCCGAGGCGGTCGACGAGACGGTCGGCCGATTCGACGACGAGGTCGGGCTGGAGCACCTGAAGTACATCCACCTCAACGACTCGAAACACGATGTCGGGACCCACAAGGACGAACACGCCCACATCGGCGAGGGATACATCGGCGAGGACGGCATGAAAGCGATCGTCAACCACCCCGATCTGCGGGACCTGCCGTTCGCACTCGAGACGCCGACCGAGGACGGGCGGGGCTTCGCGTGGAACATCGAAAGGGTCAGGGACCTCCGGCAGGCGGAGCCGGTGCGACCGTAACGAGGGGCGGTGCGGCGACGCTGTCGTTTCGACGCCACACAGGAACGCGAGCACTGACTCGCACCGTCTCGAGGCGCGAAACCGACCCGTTTTTACTCGATTCGTTCGTACGGCCGACCGTGCGCGAGTTTTCCGAATCCTACCTCAGCCGGACCCGCGAGGGGATGTGGGCCGACTCCCGCGCGGCGCTCGAGCCGCTGGCCCTCGACGCCCACGACCGGATTCTGGACGTGGGCTGTGGGACCGGCGAGTTGAGCCGCGTCCTCGCCGCGGAGTCGTCCGGCGAGGTGATCGGCTGCGATGCCGATCCCGACCTGCTCGCGGCCGCGGGCGAGCACGTCCCGATCGTCGCCGGCGACGCCTTGCAACTTCCCTTCCCGGACGACACCTTCGATCTCGTCGTCTGTCAGGCGTTACTGATCAACCTGCCCGATCCCGCGGCCGCCGTGTCCGAGTTCGCGCGCGTCTCCACAGACCTCGTGGCGGCCGTCGAACCCGACAACGCCGCGGTCGAGATCGACTCGAGTGTCGACGCGGAAGGCCGCCTCGAGCGCCGCGCGCGCCGGGCCTATCTCGACGGCGTACCGACGGATGTCGCGCTCGGGGCCGACGCTCGCGAGGCGTTCGAGGCGGCGGGTCTCGAGGTAAGCGAAACGCGTCGGTATGACCACGTCCGGACGATCGAACCGCCCTACGGCGAGCCGGCGCTGGTCGCGGCCCGTCGGAAGGCGACCGGAGCGGGCTTGGCCGACGATCGGGAGACGATGCTTTCGGGGCCGCTAACCGAGGCGGAGTACGATGACCTCCGCGGATCGTGGCGGGAGATGGGACGGACGGTCATCGAGCAGATGGAAGCCGGGGAGTATCGCCGCACGGAAGCGGTGCCGTTCTTCGTCACCGTCGGCCGCCGTCCTTAGTTCGGACGGATTGCGATCGCGTTTCGCCGGGCAGAGCGCGTCGACCCCGTCACCACGGGCAAAGCAGCCGGAGTCCGCTGCCGATCAGACCGCCGACGAGGCCGTCGACGGCGGTCAGCAGCGAGAAGGTGATGGCGAGCAACACGACGCTCGGGAGACCGAGCCCGGAGAGCCCGGGACTGAGCGGTCCGATCGAAGCGAACACGAACAGCGGCGGTTCGGTGTACAGTCCGAAGAGGGAACCGACGAACGCCATGAGGAACCCCGCGAGGCCGCCGGCGAGCGCGCTCGCGGTCACCGCGTACGCGAGGCCGGTCGCCATTCGGCCGGCGGCGTACGCGGCGATACCCCCGGCGACGACGCCGCCGCCGATCCGCGCGAAAAGCGGCACCAGAAGCGAGGTGAGGGAAACGAACGCCCCGACGGCGGCGGCTCGGAGGACGATCCCCGTGTCGACCGTCGCGAACGGTGGCTGGGTCTCCTCGTGGTCGCTCGCCTCGTGGTCGCTCATGGCTCGAGTGCCCGTTCGTCACCGGTTACGTCACGAGTCGCTCGCTCGCGTGCCGGCGTCTCGGTGTCGCCGGTGTCGTCGGTATCGGAGGGGGTCGTGGGTTCCGTCCGGTCACTGTCGGGATTCGCGCGCTTGCCCTCGGAACCGTCCGACGGGGAGTCGTCGGTCGAGTCACCTGAGGAACCATCACGTTCGTCGTCTCGATGGTCGCTGTCGCTTTCGTTGCCCTGCCGATCGTTCTCCCCAGGTCGGGGATCCGTTTCGTTACCTTGGTTGTCGGTTTCGTTACCTCGGTGATCGGTCTCGTTGTCTTGATGGTCAGTTTCGTTACCTCGGTGATCAGTCTCGTTACTTCGGTTGTCACCGTTATCGCCCTGGCCGTCGCTTTCGTGTGGTGGGTCGAACGGGACGGGTGCGGGGATGTCGCTTCGCGGGCCGACCTCGACGCCGTACCCGGTGACGGCGAGGTTCCGCAACTCGACCGAGCGGACGTCGACGACGACGTCGGTTCGTTGAGCCGGGAAACACTCTTCAGCCGCCGCGAGCTCGTTGAGTGTCTCGTTTCGCCGATCGGTTCGTAACACGATGGTTCCCGCTGAGGACCGCGTCTCCCCGAGTTCGACGCGCCTGGTTTCGTCGAGGTAGATCGTGACGTTCTCGCCCCCGCTTCGGACGACGACGCGGTTGCTTTCCGGCGTGAGTTGCTGAACGCAGACGGTCGCCTCATCGATCCCGTCGAGATCGACCGTGAGGGCTCGCTCGTCGGTCTGGCCGGCAACGTGGGACGGTCCGACCACGGCCCCACCGAGAGCAACCGCCAACACGACGGCGAGCGTACCGGTTCGGATCATGCGTTGGGCCGGTCCGTCGGTCGCGTTCTTCCCGGCGTCACTCGTCGGTCCCCCGCCGTGTGATGCGTTCGAGGCCCGCGCGACAGCCCAGGACGATCGTGCCGACGAGGCGAGCGAACCCCGCGTTGATCCGGGCCGCCGCTTTGTCGATCACGCTCGGCTCGGAGACGGCCTCGTCGACGGCGTCGCCGCTTGGCTTCCAGGCGATACAGAGGTTCCCACCGAGGATGCCGAGCAGCATGCCGACCAGCAACCCGCCGAGCGATCCGAACAGCGAGAAGATCGACAGGATGATCCCGACGACGCCGGCTCCGTGGGCTCGAGCGGGCCTCGACAGCGCGTAGAGTCCCGACAGAAAGACGAACACGCCGAAGAGCGCACCGATGGCGAGAAAGCCCGCCATCTCTCCGCCGATGAAGGCGATATCCGGCAGGATTCGCATCGGCACCCACGTGATGAGGAGGCCGGCCAGACACAGCAGGAGACCACCGAGGAACGGGCGTCCCCTCCGCCAGGCGTTGAACCGACGCCAACGGGAACCGATCCACCGACGGATCCGTGCGGGAAGCGTCTCGGACTCGTTCTGGCCGCTTTCGGACGACATGGACGATCACCCGTCGGGGTGGTACTCCACGTCGACCTCGAGACCGGGGAGTGTGATCTCGTTGGAGGCGAGGTACACCGCATCCATCTCGACGTCTTTCTGCACCATTCCGGGACTGTCGCCGGAGATGTCCGTGAGGTAGCCGTCCTCGGGATCGGCGTTCTCGCCGGCGGTCTGCTGGAACTGCTTTTCCGGATTGTCGCTCGCTTGAGCGTTGACGACCTGTCCGTTGAACGTCGCCTCCTCGGCTTGCAAGTCGGTGAGTTTGATGTACTGCTCGTCGGCCTTGACCGTCTCGTCGGCGGCGAACGAGATCTCCATCGAACCGTCGACCATGGGAATGGACTTCTCCCCGCTCAGTACCATGCCGTCGATCTCGACGCCGCGCTGTTCGACGACGGCGACCGGCGTCGTCCCCTCGGTGTCCTCCCCGACGCTGGGATAGAGGAGGAACTCGTCCGACCTGATCTCGTCGGCCGTGACGGTAAAACCGCTGCCGTCGGCGGTGGCCATCGCCGTCGCGTAGGCCGTCCCCGACGAGAGGACGACGAGACCGACTATGGCGACGATCAGAAACGAGGCGCAGGTCCCGACCGCGAGTCGCTTTCGGCGGTACATACTAGACCCACCCCCGAACGATCGGTTCGGCCGCTTTCGTCCTATTCGCCGACCTCACGCCGTGTCCGCTTCGATATTGCGGTGTCATTTCGAACGTCACAAGTCCACACCCAACACGACCTCGGATCATTTTTCCTCCTCGTATACGGGGGCATTTATAACCGATCGGGGGGAAATATTACGGGGGTGATCGATCGGTGCCGATCGGGAAGTCACGACAACCGCTCGAGGGGATACTGAACGGGTCGCCGTCCTAACCAATATAAAGAGTCGTGGAAACGCGGGGGAACGCCTATCGTGAAGAACGGTTCGTGTCGGAGCATGCGCACGAAGCGGACTGGAACCGACGGGAGCATGGTCTGCTGTACCGGGTTCGTCCCGGCCCTCCGGGACCCTCACAGCCGCGGGGACTCCAGTGACGGCTGCAACGTCGGCACGGCGGCAGGCGGTCGACGGCCACGTCGGCGAACGAGATTGGAAGTCACTGTCGGACGAATATATGGTGAACGATACTGAAAAATACGTGTACGATGTCGTGACTGTCGGACGATGAGATACGCGAAATGCGTTATTATCCCCGACGACGAGGGACTGCACCCGCTCGATCGGCGGATCGCGGACCACCCCGACGTGACGCGTGAACTCCTCCATAACGTCAACCTCCTCGCCGACGAGACGATCGTCGCACTCTACCGGTTCTCGGGGAAGCGAAGCGTTCTCGAGTCGATCCTGTCGGAGTCGCCGATGGTCAACCAGTACCAACTCTCGAGCGCCGACGGCGAGCACCACGCCTACATCCATCTCGAGGCTCACGACCGACTCGTCGGACTGTTGAGCATGCTTAGGGAGTTCGAATTCATCTACGATACTCCCCTCGAGTTCACGCGCCGCGGCGGCCTGCGGGTCACGATGATCGGTGACGTAAAGAGTTTTCAGGCGGCCGTTCCGGACGTTCCCGACGGGATCAGGCTCAAACTCCTCAAGACGGGGCGGTACGAGCCGAACACGGACCGGCTGTTCTCCCAGCTCACCGCTCGCCAACAGGAGATCCTCCGGACCGCCGTCGATATGGGGTACTACGACGTTCCGCGAGCGGTGACCCACGACGACATCGGCGAGGAACTGGGCTGTACCGGGGGGACGGTCGGCGGCCACCTGCGAAAGATCGAGTCGACGATCCTCACCCAGATCGTCCCGTAACGGGTCGGAGTCGACGCGAACCGGGGAGCCGATTGCCCGACCCGGCTCGGGCGGAGGGGGACGGTGGACCGACGCCCGGTTACATACGGCCGGCCGTCGACGGGGTCGGTATGGCAGCGATCGAACTCGAGGGACTCACGAAGGATTACGGCGAGGTGCGCGCCAACGACGGCATCACGTTCGCCGTCGAGCGCGGCGAGGTCTTCGGCTACCTCGGCCCGAACGGCGCGGGGAAGACGACGACGATCCGGACGGTACTCGGACTGCTCTCCCCGACCGCCGGAACGGTTCGGCTGCTCGGCCGGGACGTGACCGACGAGGCGCAACTACTCGAGGCCAAACGCCGACTCGGCTACCTTCCCGACGATCCGGCGTTCGACGAGACGGCGACCGGTCGCGAGATCCTCGACCTGCACGCGTCGCTCAAGGGCGACGAGCGCAGCGCGGCGTTGCTCGAGCTGTTCGACCCGCCGCTCGATCGCGAGATCAGGGAGTATTCGCGGGGAAACGTACAGAAGCTGGGACTGGTGACGACGTTCATGCACGATCCTGACCTGGTGATCTTGGACGAACCGACCAGCGGGCTCGATCCCCTGCTCCAACAGCGGTTCAACGAGTTCGTCCGAGCCGAACGGGAGGCGGGACTGACGGTGTTTTTCTCCTCGCACATTCTGAGCGAGGTCCGCAAACTGTGTGACCGCGTCGGGATCATTCGGGACGGACGGTTGGTCACGGTCGAACCCGTCGAATCGCTGTTGAACAGGAGCGGCAAGTTCGTCCGGCTCCACGCCGACGAGCCGATCCCGATTCGCTCGCTCGAGGTCGACGGTGTTCACGGGCTCGAGTCCAACGGCGGGGCCGGCCCGGGCGACGGGACCGAGTACGTCTTTACCTTCACCGGCGACATCAACGCCCTGCTCGCGGCTATCCGGGAGTACCGGCTGGTCGACCTCTCGATCGAGGAAGCGCCGCTCGAGGACGTGTTCATGCGGTTTTACGGCGGTAATGCGACCGATGCACCGACTGCGACCGAGCAGACGACGGCCGGTACCGACCGGGGTGGGAGCGGCGATGTTTGAACTCACACGGTACGACGGCCGACGCCGCGTTCGCGGGAGCATCGCCCTCTCGGGCGGGTTGTCCGCGCTCGCCGCGATGGTCATCTGGGTCTACCCGTCGTTCGAGGCCGAAGTCGACCTCGACCAGTTGCTTGCCGCCTATCCCGACCCGATCCTGCAGGTGATGGGCGTCCAAACAATGACGAGTCTGGGCGGGTTCCTCTCGTTCGAGCTGTACACCTTCGGCTGGGTCATCATGCTCGGCCTGTATCTAGCCTACAGTACGGCGGGTACGATCGCCGACGATGTCGATCGCGGCCGGATGGACGTCCTGCTTTCGATGCCGCTCTCCCGGCGGCGGCTGATCGCCGAGCGGTTCGCCGCGATGGCGGTGCCGATCGCCGGTGCGAACCTCCTGCCGCCGGTCGTCGTCGTCGTCGGGGCGCGACTGATCGACCACCCCCTCGCGGTCGCGGACGTGCTCGCGGTCCACTTGCTGTCGATTCCCTACCTGTTCGCCTGCGCCGGGATCGGCTTGCTCGCGTCGGTCGTCTTCGATCGCGCGGCGATCGCCCAGCGGGTCGCGCTCGGGGTCACGTTCGTGCTCTTCCTGTCGGAGTCGCTGCTCACCGGCACCGACGCCGAGACGATCGGTGCGATCGCGCCGATGCGCTACTACGACCCGAACGCGGTGTTGCTCGAGGGCCGCTACGATCTCGCCGGGGCGGGGATTCTCGTCGCGATGACGCTCGCCTTCCTCGTCGCGAGCCAACTGTGGTTCGGCCGGACCGATATCCGATGAGATCCGCACGACGGCGAGCGGGTACGGATCGGCCGCGATTCCGACGGCACCGTCACACGACGTCGCCCCGAACCGTCACGCCGTCTTGTCGGTCGCGCCAGGCGTGGAGTTCGCGGGCCGCTGTCTCGGCTTCGTCGTCGTCCAGCCCGAGCATCTCGAGGGCCGCCGACAGTGTCGGCAGCGCCAGATCGCCCGCTCGGAGCTTCCGAAACGCCTCGTCGCTTTTGGTCCCCTCGGCCCAGAGACAGACCCCGCGCGGGTCGAGCAACTGGGTGTAGTCCTCGCGCAGTTGTGCACCCCGTAGCCGCTGTGTGACGTTGTCCTCGAACGACGAGTTACAGACCTCGAGGTGGACGGGTTCGTCGTCCGCGAGGAGGTGTGCAGCGAGACACCGTTCGGGCGCGGCGTGGCCGTTCGCGTTGGCCCGGAGATAGTCGGGAAACTCGGCCGCCCAGTCCGCCCGTACGGACTTCCCGACGCCCTCGATGCCGTGGGACTCGCGAAACCGGGCATTCGGGCCCCGTTCGTCCGACTCGTCCCCGTCGGCGCTCGCCTCGGTCGGTTCGCTGTCGTCGCGCAGCAGGACGTCCTTGGTCACGTAGATGTCCAAGCGCTCGACGGGATCGAGACCGAGCGCGACGTCGCCGACGGCCCACACCTCGCGGACCGGGACCGGCATCCGCTCGTTCGCGACGGTCTCGACGATCCCCGCGAGGCGGTCGACCGCGTCACTGCGGTCAAATCCTGTCATTGGACCCCCTTGGGCGTCGACGCGCAAAGACGTTTCTCAGTGCCGATCGCGACACCCGTCAGCGGTTCCGCGGCGTCGTGCCCGCGGCAGTCGCGGCCGCACTGCCACGACGCCACGACCGTCTCGAGCGCCGCAGTGAGAGATCAGGTTTTTTATCGGTTCCCGATGAACGGAATCCTATGCGACACCGGATCTTCAACGACGACGGCGACGAGGATCTCGTCTTCGTCATGGGCTGGGGCAACCGCTGGACCCACGAGAACGTCAGCTGGCTCATCGGACAGTTGACCGACGCCGGCTACCGCGTACACGCGTTCGAACTCCCCACGAATATCGACGATTTCAAAGCCGACTGGCTCGAGCCCGTCGCCGAGTACGTCCGCGATCTCGGGACGTACCAGCTGCTGGGCCACAGTGCGGGGGCGCTCGTCGCACAGGCCATAGACGGCGCGGACAATCACGTTTACCTGAGTCCGTGGTGGGGGTACGGCGAGACGTTCCCGGAGCCGCTGTTGGATGCGGTGTCGACCCTCCCGACGACGTTCCCGTGTCTCCCGATCGGCGACCTCGACGAGGACGCGCTGGGCGAGCGGACGACGGACCACCAGATCGAGACGACGCCGTCGTGGGTCTCGCCGGCGTTCGTCCGGGAGACCCGCCGCGCACAGGACGAACTCCTGACCATCGACCACGACGCGGTCGTCTTCTGCTCGCTGCGCGATCCCGTCGTCAGCCTCCGGCCGATCGGCGAGCGGGTGCCCGCCGAACACGTCGTCCTCTACAACGGCGGCCACGAACTGTTCTCCTCGGCCGCCCGCGACCACTACGTCGACCGCCTGCTTGCCGCCCTCGAGAACGGCTCCGCGGCCGTCGAGGAGCGAACACGGATCTCCGCCTGAACCCGTTCGTTATCGCATCGGCGGCGACCCGCTCAGAGCGCGTCGATCAGCGCGCGTAGTTGCGATCCGCCCTCGAGCAGGGCACGCGGAAACCCCGGCCGTGCAGTGGCGAGCGCCTCGCCGAGGACGATCGCGGCATCCGTGAAGATCCCGGTTCCGTGGCCGACGAGGATCCGTTCGGGTGCGATCCCTCCGAAGACACCGATCGGGACGACCGGTCGAATCAGCAGGTACACCGCGAGCCGTTCGTCGCCGGCGAGATACGGCGGCGCGGTTCCGAGGAGATCCGGCACGTACAGCGTGTTATCGGACCGCCGGTACGCGATCGCCTCGGACCAGCCCGGTACCGGGCTCACCTCGCGGACGTCGACCCCCGAGTCCGCGAGTCGCCCCTCGAACCGTTCGAGCGGCGCGTCGATCCGTTCGGCGACCCGGTCCAGCCACGCCGGGACGAGGACGGGAACGTCGAACCGGCGAGCGAACCGATCGGCGTCGCGAGCGTGGTAGGCCGAACAGACGACGACGCCGGCAACCTCGCCCAGGGACGTGATCGCCTCGTCGATCCCGGGTGCCTCGAGCGGATCGAACAGCCAGACGTCATCGCCGTCGCCGAGGAGTGCGTGACTCGCTCGCATCCCGGCTTCGTCGGGATGAGCGAGCCAGCCGAACCCGCCGTCGAACTCGTCGATGCGCCGGTAGCCCGTCGACGGCGTTCGATCGTAAATCACCATACGTCGGCATCTCGTGGACGGCCGTAATACGTTTCGGCTGACACGAGGGTCGATAACTCTGCGATCGAACCCGAACCGCGTCGCATGCTCTGACAGGGAGACCTGCTGAGGAGACGAAACGGACATACGCGTCCGACGGCAATCCATCCGCTAATGGACTGTAACCGGTGCAACGAGGAGGCGGTCATGCACGCCGCCTACTCCGGGGCCCACCTCTGTGAAGATCACTTCCGCGAGTCGGTCGAAAAGCGGGTGCGCCGCCGAGTCCGACGGGACGATCTCGTCCCCCACGATGCGACGCCCGAGAACCCCCAGACCTGGGTGATCGGTCTCTCCGGCGGCAAGGACAGCGTCGTCCTCACGCGGATCCTCCACGATACGTTCGCCGAGGACCCCCGCATCGAACTCGTCGGGCTGACGATTCACGAGGGGATCGAAGGCTACCGCGACAAGTCCGTCGAGGCTTGTGTGGAACTCTGCGAGGACCTCGAGATCCGCCACGAACTCGTCAGCTACGAGGAGGAGTTCGGCGTCCGGATGGACGACGTCGTCGAGGACGACCCCGAGAACATGGCCGCCTGCGCCTACTGCGGGGTCTTCCGCCGGGACCTCCTCTCGAAATACGCCGAGGAACTCGAGGCCGACCTCCTGCTCACCGGCCACAATCTCGACGACGAGGCCCAGACCGCGCTGATGAACGTCCTCGAAGGTGACGTCGAACAGATGGCGAAACACTTCGACGCCAGTCTCGGCCCCCTCTCCGAGCGCGAAGAGCAAGACGAGTTCGTCCCGCGGGCGAAACCGCTGCGGGACGTCCCGGAAAAGGAAGTCGCCCTCTACGCCCACGTCGACGATTTGCCGGCCCACATCACCGAATGCCCCCACGCCAGCGAGGCCTACCGCGGCGAGATCCAGCAACTCCTCTACGACCTGGAGGAGAACCACCCCGGCACTCGCCACTCGATCCTCTCCGGCTACGAGGAACTCGCGACGATCGCCGCCGAGAAGTACGCGGGCGACGACGGGGCCGACCTGCAAGAATGCGTCGAGTGCGGGTCGACGACCACACGAGACGTATGCCGGAAGTGCTCGCTGCTCGAGGCCCTGGTCTAACGGCACTCCCGTTCTCGCCCCCATTCGTCGGTGCCCTCGAGTCCGGCCCCGGTCATCCTTCAGTCGCGATGGAGCGGGTCCCTCGACGTATCCGTTCTCCTGGCCGTATACGGTCGTAAACGACCAGTTCGGTGAACGATACGCTGAAGACCGGACACGATGACGTCCCGGTATCGGTGGCTGGTGCGGGTCCCGAGCCAAGCATTGCCACTGCCGACTCGTGGGTCGAAAAAACGCGATCGCGAACTAGAGAGGCGACCGGCACGACGGTGGTGTGTCAGTCGTGTGGTCGTGCCGGGATCGTCCGGTCGATCGCGATTACCGGATCACGTCGACGCCGTTCTGTCGCTCGACCTCGTCGCGGCCGCCGTCGCTCTGTGCGCCGAACTCGGGACTGCCGGTTTCGACGTTCTTACTCGCGTCGAAGTCGGCCTCGGTCACGCCCTCGATACTCTGGCGGGACTTGTCGGCCTGCTTCTGGGTCGTCGGACCGAGCACCTGCGCGCTCTGAACGCCGGTCATGATCGCCATGACACGCACCTTGCCCTTGTACGACTCCTGGATGCGAGCGCCCCAGATGACGTTCGCCGAGGCCTCGAGGCGCTCGGTGATGTTGTCGGCGATGCCCTCTGCCTCTTTCAGCGTGAGGTCGGGGCCGCCGGTGATGTGGACGAGGCCACCCGACGCGCCGCGGTAGTCGACGTCGAGCAGCGGGTGGTTCATCGCGTCCTTGACGACTTCGTCGGTCTTGTTCTTGTCCTGGGTCTCGCCGACGAGCATCACCGCGACGCCGCCCTGGTTCATGATCGTAGACATGTCGGCGTAGTCCAGATTGATCAGGGACGGCTGTGTGATCGTCTCCGAGATGCCCTTGACCGTCTCGGCGATGATCTGGTCCATCACCGAGAATGCTTTCCCGATCGGCAGGTTCGGGACGTAATCGAGCAGCCGGTTGTTGTCCAGAACGATGATCGAGTCGGCCTGATCGCGCAACTTCTCTAAGCCTTCCTCGGCTTTGACCGTGCGGGCGCGCTCGACGTTGAACGGCGTCGAGACCATCCCGACCACGATCGCACCCTGCTCTTTGGCGATCTTCGAGACGACGGGGGCGGCACCCGTGCCGGTCCCGCCGCCCATCCCCGCGGTCACGAAGACGAGATCCGCGTCGCCCAGCACTTCTTTGATGGTGCCCTGGGCCATCTCGGTCGCACGTTCGCCCATGGACGGGTCGCCGCCGGCTCCGAGCCCGTTCGTGAGCGATTTGCCGACGAGGATCTTCGTGTCGGCCTCGATCATCTTGAGGTGCTGTTTGTCCGTGTTGATCGCCACGGTGTCGGCACCGTCGACGCCGATGTTGTACAACCGGTTGATGGTGTTGTTACCGGCACCGCCGCAGCCGACGATGACGATTCGTGGTTCCCCGAACTCGTCGTCGTCCATCGGGGCGTCCATCTCCCGGGCCTCTTCCTCCGCGTTCTCTAAGGCATCCTGAACGATATCCTGCATCGTTACACCTTGGCCCAGTTGCGTTTACCGGACTGCTCGCTGGGTCCGTCCTGTTGCTCGTTGATCATCTCACGGACGGCCGACCGGATCGCCTCGCTCCGGTTCGGGAACTCGCCCGAGTCGACCAGTTGCTCTACTTCCTCGATCTGCTGTTTCGGGATTCGCAGTGTCACACGCTCCATGGTTGTATTCCCCGTTGGGTAAGACGGTGGCGCGCCCCTGTCAGACGCGGCGTGTCTTACGACGGAACTGCCCGACATCGGGCGATTTTCCGTCTTTTCGACGGGTGTAAGACAATCCGTCTTACGCGAATAATTGGATGTCCGGCCTGAATAATAAAACTTTCGCCGAGGCTGACTTTCCGTGTCTTACACCGGTCAGTACTGGTGACTGTCGGACTCGAGAACGTCCGCTGCCGGCGTCCGACGACCGCACCCGGGACAAAACGACCAGTCCGAACGGACCTCGTCGCCGCAGTCACAGAACAGCCGCCGCGAGGCCTTTTCGCCGCAGTTGGGACAGTATACGTGCTCCCCCTCGAGTTGGTTGCCACACTGGTTACACTGGACGTCACCGTCGCCGGGCGGCGTGTCCGACGGCTCGCGAGTCCGTGCCGGTTCCCCGTCATCGGTCGACTGAGTCGTCTCACGCGTGCGCCCGTGATCGACATGTATCCGCTCGCCGGACTGCACCCGTTCGTCGGACCGCGGTTCCCCCTCGAGCGAGACGGTGACGGTAACGGCTCGTGGATCTGTCGACGGTGTTCGCGCGTCCACCCGTTCGAGCCCGAGCTCACGCAATCGAGCGTCGAGTCGTTCGTCGACCCGTTTCCGAACCAGTTCGTCGATTGCGCCCTCCGCGTCGCAGTTCCGATCCCCACCGCTCCGCGCCGTCCCGCCGGACTCGAGATACGAGCGCAGCGCCTCGCGCAGCGCTTCGCTCTTGGAGCGGTCCAACTCCTCGAGTTGCTCGACGAGATCGTCGTCGGCGCGGAACGTGATCTTGCTCATTGGCGAGTTGCTCCTGTGTTATCACGCCTGCTATATCAATCATGCTGCCGATCACGATCACTGACACGTTCCCGTCGGCTCGAATAATAACCCTTATGTGTACCACGGCGGCTACGTTTGAGTGCGCCCGCCCTTAGCTCAGACTGGTAGAGCAGTCGACTGTAGATCGACTTGCCCCCCGTTCAAATCGGGGAGGGCGGACTTCCTTCCTCGTCGATTCGTGGCAGACACCGAAGAGCCCGCCGTCTTGCGATTTCCGGCGATTTGAGACGGCCGAAAATTTGGAGTAGAACTTGTTTCAAAACGCGGCCCCACGCCGTCCGGCGAATTCCATAGCAGAGAGGTGGGTCGCGTGAGCCGGTACTGTCCACACTGCGGTGGGCGTATGACAACTGCGACCTCCGCCGGCGGCCTCCCCCGTCGCGTTTGTGAGAACGGCCCACACGATCTGCAGGAGGTGTCACGCGGCCAATGAGCGCCTTCCCAGAACCCACTGACGGGGAGTCGGTCGACTTTCTCGAGTTGATCGACATGAAGGCGACCGACGGCAGCCCCGACGACGAGGTGGTCCGCGTACTCGTCTCGGAACTGGTCGGCCGCCGTTTTCGATCCGAACTCGATCCGTTCGGTCATGAGTAGGCTCCGGTGACGTAGCGGGCGAGCCAGCAGTTCTTGAGCGTCCGCGAGTGGCCGTCGTAGCCGCCGGTCGGCTCGGTCTGTTGGAGTGACGAGCACTCGAGGGCAGGCGTGACGTGCCAGAATTTCTGGCCGGTCGGCGTATCGACCCAGACGACCGGCCACTCGTCGTGCCAGTACCAGCCGGCGGTGTTCGGTCCCCAGGTGAGCCGGATTGCCCTCGCGAAGGCGATCGCGAGGAGATTCCGGTCGTGGTAGACCTCGTCGATAGGCTTCTCGTCAGTCGGTGGCGGGTTGTCCGTGCCCATGGTTCGATGGAACTCTCGAGCGAGTGATAGCGGTCGGGAATATCATAGTCTCGTACTGTTGAGACCAATGTTTAAACGGTTTCAGGACTAGTTGAAAACGTAGCCATGCCGATCCACCAGTTGACACAAGTCGGTCGTACGTCGGGCGGTGTTGTACTCCCAAAGGGCGAGCTTCGGGCGCTCGGGTTGGTAGACGAGGACGGAACCGTGAAAGATTGCTCAGTCCGTATTAGACGAACAGATCGTAAAACATGGGAAGTGGCGTTGATTGACCCTGACGACTATCCAGAGTCATAGACTTATAGATCACGGGTAATTCGAGGATTATTTCATTTAGGCAGCGGGTAGTTATTCGGCTATTTGTTATACTCCATTTTGATAACGTTCAAACGGAGGAATAACTTTATGTATGGATGGAGTCCTAATTAACACGCTGCGCTAAACACATCCAGTAGAAAGAAATATACCTCCGTAGTCAAAATGAGCGACCAAGTAAGACATCAATTCATATTAAATATGTATCCAGATCTGAATATAGGTGGCGGCCATAACGAGGCTGTCGAAGATGTGAAGAAAGGCCTCGAAGCCGCATTATATGAAGAAGACATTCAGGTCACTGACGACTCAGAAGGAGGTCTCAGTCCAGACAACATCAAAATACAAAAACTGGTTTATAGAATCGCTGAGGACTGGGAAATTCCACTTATTCGGACTTGGTATCGATACGGGCAGTTTGAGCCTTACAATACCCTCCGACCCAGTGAGTTCTCACCTTCTCCTTTAGAAGAATTTGACAGGACTGTCCGTTCTGGAAAATTTGGGACGGTCACTCGTGAGGATATCCAAGGATACTATGCTGAGACGAATCTTGATGAGGTGTGGAGCCAGTCTATGTTTGACTTTTTAGAGGAGAATTATCAGGACTGGGCGCCTGAAGAGTACCGGGATCTGTATCTCTCGAATTTAGCGATCCTCGATACGTTGGAAGACATCTTAGAGTGTGATGACGAAGAGTTAGCTACGAATGCTGGCGATTTCATTACTGATATGAAATCTGCCACACTTGACCTTCGCTATAATATGAGGTCTCAAGAACGCTTTACTGATGATGTTCTTAATCATACTATCTCCTATCTTGATTCGCTCCAAGAGGCATTAGTAAAGTTAGAATCTATTAACGATCCCGACCCGATGCAATTGCAGGCACTTCGGAGGGGATATATGATCTACCACGGATATGTATGGCCTTGGCCAGCGATGATTATCTCCATTCACAAGGCCAAAGTTCCCTCTAATGAGGAGCCTGAATTCATCGACAAAGGAGAAAGACTACTCACAAAGTTTGAGGACACAATGCCCGGGCAGCTCAAAAGTTGGGAAGAAGAGCTTCAGAATGTCAATCTAACCCCAAGTGTCTCTCAATATCAATCTGTCCGTGGTCCCTCCTCATCCACATTTGGAGACTTGGAGAAGGGAATTATGATCAAAGCAGGCGATGAGCAATAGTCCTCCGTTTACTGTCTTCGCTGATCTATCTGTTTTAGTGGATTACTGTATCGTTTATTTAGACAAAAATAGATATGCAGAACAGGTCCTAAATGAGATACAGGATCAAGGTGGATCTGTTGTTACTAGTTCTTCTGCAAAGAATGATCTAAATGACCGAATAGCAGACCGACAAAGATTATTGGATTATTTGATCAATGAGGCATCCCGATGTATCAGTGAAGAGTCGAACCCCGTTACTGCATTTTCTTCCGGAGTTTTAAACTATCCCGATCTTCAAACGGCAAGCGGAGTTTCATTTAATTCTAGTCATCTTCCAGATTTGTCTGGATTAGCCGAACATCTAGAGAATGTTGGGATACATGAATTTAGAAATGATCTAGATGACTGGCGGATTCAAGCCAATCATCTCCGGAAGAACTTGTACCTGAATGTGATTGATGACACCTATGAAAAAGGGGGGCAATCCCAATTCACATTAGCTGCTACATTGAGTTCCGCCTCGCGAGATCAGTGTCAGGTTGAATGTCTAGTTAACGCCGCATACTGGTGTCAAAGTCATGGAGACAGTGTCCTTGTAAGCAACGAGTGTGGTGTATATGAGGAGAGGGAAAGAATATCCAAGGCAATGTCTCAGATTGCAAATTCAGATATCGATATGGTTTCACCTATGGAGATAGTTGAAGATATGGATATAATCTAGGCTATTTACTTTCAATCATGGAGATGATATCTTGTGTCTGATTCAATATCTTTTGCTGGACATCTGTTGTAGTGAGATCATCCCCCTGATAGTTTGGACTGCGACACCAACCTGTGAGTTCATCAATTTCTTGAACTAGATTTTGGTGTCTTTGATTCCCAATAGGATCTGATGACAACTCTTCCAAGTTCTGGATCGACGATGAAAGGGTAGTAAGTTCAGAGTTCACTGCGTCTTCTCTAGTTAGATCATTTACCTCAACTTCCACTCCAGGATCCAGCGAAAGCGCATCTCGATGAATTTGATTACAAATTCTCTTTACGTCCCTAACCCACTGTTCGGATTCCATGTCTTTATTTCTCTGCTTACTTAAAATATGTGATAAATATGACACAGCTACACTGACTATTAAACTCACAAGCGCACTCACTAAGACACCAGCAAGCTGGACCATACTCTTGTTCGGGTAACACAAGCACATAATTACCTAGCACACTATCTATCCAGATAGACCAGAGATTGAGCGAATCAGTGGCTTGAGTTCAGTGAGTGCTGTGTCCGAGAACTCAGACAGAGTCAGACAGAATCACCCCAATCTCCCCCTCGAGCACCACCAAAAAACTAGATTCCCCTCGGTTCTTGTCCGGAATGCAGGCTACCCGGACGCATGAACTGCAACAGCACGAGAACCGCGACGACATGACGGTCTGGCTCAGCCGGAACGAAGTAGCACAGTCGCTCGAGGCGGTCGACGATACCCAGCAGCGGATCGCGTTCGCACTCGGCGCGCGCTGTGGGTGCCGCTCACACGAAGTGCCCGACGTTGCGCCGGAGGATATCGTCGATACCGACGACGGGACGATGCTCCGTGTCTATAGTAGCAACTGAAAGTCATTGCACACCTGATCGCACGACGGCGTTGCGATCAGTGTGTAAATCGTTTCAGTTGCTACTATAGTACGCGAAGGGCGACGAGTTCCGCGAGCGCCAGCCCCGGAAGAGTTCGCGACGACCATCCGGACGGTTGACGCGGTCTGCGACGTACCGACCAACTCGTCGCTCGCGGTCACTGAAACTCGACGCAAAGGACGGGCCACTGATGAACGACGCATTCGAGTTGATCGCCTCCCACGGCCGCTGTCTTTCGAGGCCCGCCACGGCCATGCGGAGATGACGAACCGGCCGATGAATACTCGTTTCCGAGACGGCATTCCCCTTTTCGATCCGACTTCGGTCTCTGAAGCCGACTATAGCCTTAATTAGAACGGTTTACACACCGACGTGACGGCTGCTGTGCGATAATGTGTGGGTTGACGTTCAGTGGTCAGTATCAGACGCATAGTACGTACCGTGGCAGAGACAGGAGCGCGTCTCTCCGAACGAGACCTACTCCGGCCCGACGATTTCGACCTTGATATCGTCGGGGCCCTCGCAGTAGAGCGCATAATAGCCGCCAGCGTAGGGATGCTGTTCGTCGTACAGAACGGTAGCGTCGTCCCTCTCACGGACACGTGCAGTCAGTTTATCGACCTGATCACGGGATCCTGCGTGGAACGCGATGTGATTCAGTCCTGCTGTCCGTCTGTCAAACGGGTGGTCGGAATTGGGCGCTCGTTTGAGGACGAGATACATCGGACCCTTGCTCCAAGAGCAGCCATCCCGCCACTCGTTTTTCGGTTCGTAGCCGAGTTCGGCGAGCATCCACCCCAAAAGTCACGTGACGTTTCCAGATCGGACGCACACAGTTCAAGATGGTGCAGGTGTCCAGCTTGGTCAGGATCGCCATCGGTCTCGCCCATACAGGCTGATGACGGTGATCTGCCAAAAACGCACCTCCGTGAGGCCGTCCGTGGACGAACGTTGATCCATACGGCACGGAGACCCGGTGACGTGATTACCGGTCGTCCTCGGGCGCTCCGCTCGAGGGACGCCTGCTCTCGAGCAAGCGCGACGCGAGTACGACGTACGGAATCCCGAACGGATCGGACCGGCTCTCGACGGGTCGGGAAGCGATCGAGACGGGGCAGGGATCGTATCGCGTCGGTCTTCGCCATCGGATCACATGACGATCCTGAACGGAGACCGTACCCCGACCGCGCGCCGCTGCTCCGTCGGTGGTACGGGGCCAGCCTCGATGCCGGGCGAACACAGTCACCGTCGCTGATCTGTACGGCCCCGTTTCGATGGGGGAGGTCGGACAGCCCGTCCCTACCGGCCGGTGTCGTCGGTCGACGGCGTCCGGTCCCGCGTCGGCACCCAACGGACCGGACAGCCCCCTGCACGCATGGTCTCGAATCCGTTGTCGCCACGCAACGGTCTGTAGCGCCCGTCTGACAGGGGTAACCGGGTCGAAACAATGAGCCGCCGGCTCGTCCGCTGGGAGTGAGATCGTTGCGAATGTCCAAGCAATCAGTACGCGGTTCGCGATCGTCGGCGAGGGATCGGGCGGACGAACGCGAATCGGCGACGGCCGTTCGCCTCGAGGGCGTCACCCACGAGTACGGGTCCACTGGCGGACGGTTCCGCTCGGGCGACGAGCGGACGGTGACCGCGCTCCGTGACGTCTCCCTCGACGTCCCGACCGGGTCGATCGTCGGACTCGAGGGGCCGAGCGGGAGCGGGAAGTCGACGGTGTTACACGCGGTCGCGGGGCTGTTGGTCCCGACGGCGGGCAGCGTCGAACTCCAGGGGACCGACATCGCGGCGCTGTCCGACGCGGAGCGAACGCGGCTGCGGCGACGCCATGTCGGCATCGTGTTTCAGCGATTCCACCTCCTCCCGTCGCTCTCCGCTCGCGCGAACGTCGCGTTGCCGCTCGTTCAGTCGGGCGTTCCGCGGGCCGCCCGCCGGGACCGCGCGACGACGTTGCTCGAGGCGGTCGGGCTCGACGACCGAACGACCCATCTCCCGAGCGAACTCAGCGGCGGCGAGCGCCAGCGCGTCGCGATCGCGCGGGCGCTGTCGACGGACCCGGACGTGATCGTCGCCGACGAACCGACGGGCGAACTCGATACGGCGACGGGCCGGGACGTCCTCGAGTTGCTGACCGACGTCGGGCGCGAGCGGGCGGTGCTGGTCGCCTCACACGACGAGGCCACGCTCGCGGTCGCGGATCGGGTCGTCACCCTGTGTGACGGACGGGTGGACGATGTCCGATAAGGCCTCGGACCCTCCCGTGGACGCCGAGTCGCGGCGTCGGACGCGCTGGCGAGGGGTCGTCGGACTGACGCTCTCGAGGTGGTGGCGACGCGCGACGCGAACGACGAGGGGCCGGATCGCATCGACGGTCGCCGCCGTCGCGCTGACGATCGCGCTTCTGGTCGTCGTGACGGGCATCGCGCTGGCGCTCGCCGACGGCGGCATGGCGACCGCGGACGACGCGGACGTCCGGATCACGCCCGAGGAGAGCGGGACGCTGTCGTCCGTCGACGGCGTCGAGGGGCCGCGACTGGGCGCGACCAACGAGCGAGCCGCGGCGATCCGCTCCCGGGACGGCGTCGAGCACGCCTCGCCGGTGTTGGTCGAGACGGCGCGCCTCGAGTCGACGGACGGCGACCCACGAACCGTTCGACTGATCGGGCTCGTGCCGGACGGGGAGTCCCGAACCGTCGCGGGGCTGCCGACCACGGCCCTCGAGCCCGGTGATCCGCACTACGCGAACGGGAGCTACGAGGGGCCGCGAAATCGGGAGCTCGTCCTCTCTCCGACCGCCGCGGAGCGGCTCGACGCCACCGCGGGCGACGAGCTGTCCGTCTCGATGGGCGGGATGGAGCGAGCCGGTGGGACGACGCCCTCGGTGACGGTGGCGGCCGTCGCGGACGAGGGAACGGGCGGTGGCGGTGCGCCGATCGCCCTGGTCCACCTGAGCGAACTCCAGTCGTTCTCGGGCGCGGAGACCGGCGAACTCGCCGATCGGTTGCTGCTCTGGGGCGAGGCCGACGCGGCGCGGTCAGCCGCCACCGACGTCTACCCCGCCGGGGCGGTCGAGGTGGCCGGCGACACCGATCCGTCGACGCTGTTCGAGGACGGGCTGGCGTTCGCGACGAGCGTGATCGCGCTGCTGGTCGGCGTGACCGTCTGTGCGTCGTTCGTCGCGACGACCATGGGAATGACCGTCGACGAGGACCGTCGCACCCTCGCGGTCCTCGAGTCGGTCGGCTTCCCGACCCGCAGCCGGCTCGCCGTCGTCGCGGTGTCGACGGGGATCACGACGCTGGTGGGTTCGATCGTCGGCATCGGTCTCGGCATGGCGGGTATCGTCGCCGTCAACGCCGTCGCCGGTGCGACCGTCGCGCCGGGGACGGTCGCGCACTTCCATCCGGTATTCGTCCCGTACGCGATCGGCGTCGCGCTCGTCGCGGGGCTGGTCGCCGTTCCCTACCCGCTGGCCGTGGCCGCACGGACGGCCGTTCTCGAGGAGGTGGCTCGATAATGCTGTGGCGCGTGATCGTCAGAACGCGCGCCGTCGTCGGGCTCGCGATCGCACAGCTTCGACGGTCGCCCGGTCGCACGGCGCTGACCGTTCTCGCCGTCACGTTGGCCGTGCTCTCGGTGACGGTGCTGGCGAGCCTCGGCGTTGGCGTCGTCGAGAAGGGCGAGGAAGGACTGGACCGGGCCAATCGGGACATTTGGGTCTCGAGCGATCCGGTCGATCCGGCCGCGAGCGGGACCGAGAATCCGCTCGTGGGTGCCCACGGGATGGCCGCCGAAATGACCGCCCGGGACGACGTTCGGACCGCGTCTCCGATCGCGATGTACGACGTCTACGTCGGACCGACCGCCTCGGAACTGGAACGCAGGCCTGCGGTCGGGGTCCAGAAAACCCACGAGGGGTTCGATTTCCGGGCAGGGAGCGGGTTCGCGGTCGACGAGGAGGCTGCCGCCGGCCCCCCGCCAGACGAGCCGACGACCAACGAGATCGTGATCGACCCGCGTATCGCCGACGCGATGAACGTCTCCGTCGGAGAGACGATCTACGTCGGGACGAGCAGGCAGACGGCCGCGGCCCACGAGTTCACCGTCGTCGGGACCGCGGACTACTATTCGCGGTATCTGAGCTCGCCGACGGTGACGATGCCGCTGGGCGACGTACAGGCGGTCGCCGGCACGTCAGGGACCGACCGAGCGACGTTCATCACCGCGGACGTGGCGGACGATGCCGACCGGGACGCCGTCGCGAGCGACCTCAGCGAGGCGTACCCCGAGTACGACGTGCGAACCAGCGACGAACAGGTCGCATCGATGATCGAAGAGCGGACGATCGTCCTCGCGAGCGGCGCGACGCTGGTCGGACTCGCCGTCGTCGGCGGCGTCGTCCTGACGGCGAACCTGTTCGCGCTCGTGGCCCACCAGCAACGCGAGCAACTCGCGGCGCTCCGGGCGATCGGCCTGTCCCGACGCGTCCTCGCCGGCACGATCGGCGCACAGGGGCTCGTCATCGGTCTGGTCGGGGGTATCGTCGGCCTTGCAGCGACGCCGCTGGCCGTGCGCGGACTGAACCGGTTCTCGGCGTCGGTCCTCGGTTTCGAGAGCCTCCTGCAGACGCCGCTCGAGGTCTACCTCGGCGGCTTCGCGCTGGCGCTCGTCGTCGGCACGGTCGTCGCGATCGTCGCCGGCTGGCGAGCGGGCCGCTACGCCCGGATCGAGCATCTCGAGGTCTGACCGCGAGCCGGTCGCCTCGGGAGCCGTGACCGGGGCCGGCTTTCCCACCCGGAACCCACTTGCCCGCCGGACCCGTACGTATCGCGATGCGACTTCGAACACCCGCCGGCGAGCGGTCGAACGCGGCATCCGAATCGGAATCGACGGCTGCCGCCCCGTCCTGGAAGCGTCTCGGCGGACACCTCCTCACGGCGGTCGGCTTGCTCGTGTTCACCTACGCCGTCTTACGAGTGCTGGGGCCGCGGGACGACGTGCCCGTCCAGTCGGTCGACGATGTACGGGACGAAATGGAGGGCACTGTCCCCGCCGAACTCCGGGACCGAGCCGTCGACGCCGTGCCGGACGAGCGGTCGATCGACACCATCCGGAACCGAGCCGGGGCTACCGTTCCGGACGATATCACGGGCCTCACGATCGACGGCCCCGAGAGCGGGGCCTCGGAGACCGCTCCCGACGTCGAGCCCTCCGGCGACGCGACCGAGGGGAGTGCCGAACTCGAGGGGACGGCGACGAACACCGACGCGATCGCCGACGACCGGTCCGACGAGGAGGTCACCGAGCGAGCCTCGTCGCACGTCCAGACGGACCCGGCGGAGCCGGGCGAGATGACCGTCGACGAAGGGATCGTCGACGAACTCGTCGACACCGACGCCGAGGCCGATAACGATGCGGACGCCGACGACGACACCGAGGCCGAGGAGTGACGCCGCCGAACGCGACAGCGCTCGTCGGAATCCGGTTCCGACGCGAGTGAAGCCCCTCGAGATGCCGGAAACGTGGCGCTTATCCGCCGGTCGCTCCTAGCGCGTTCCGATGACCGACGGGGACGTCGCGGCGTTTACGCACCTCGGAGCGACGGTTCGTGGCGCACTCTCCGAACGCGGGTTCTCCCGACCGACGGCACCGCAACGACTGGCGATTCCGCCGCTGTCGGCCGGCGAGAACACGCTGGTGATCGCGCCCACCGGGAGCGGCAAGACCGAGACGGCGATGTTGCCCGTCTTCGATCACCTGGTTGCCGGAGACGGTCCGCCGGAGGGGTTCGGCGCGCTCTACATCACCCCGCTGCGGGCCCTGAACCGCGACATGCGCGACCGCCTCGAGTGGTGGGGCGAGTACCTGGATCTCGCGGTCGACGTCCGCCACGGCGACACCACCGACTACCAGCGGAGCAAGCAAGCCGAGGACCCGCCGGACGTGTTGATCACGACGCCCGAGACCGTCCAGGCGATGCTCACCGGCGAGCGGCTTCGGGAGGCGCTCGCGGACGTGTCCCACGTCGTGATCGACGAAGTCCACGAACTCGCCGCGTCGAAACGCGGCGCGCAGTTGGCGATCGCCCTCGAGCGGCTTCGGGATCTCGCCGGCCCGATCCAGCGGATCGGCCTCTCGGCGACCGTCGGCGACCCGGGGGAAGTCGGGCAGTTCCTCACGGGCGGCCGCCCCTGTGAAATCCGGGAGATCGACGTCGGGAGCAACGTCGACGTGACGGTGCGCGAACCCGAGGTCACGGCCGAAGACGAGCGGTTGGCGGGCGAACTGCTGACCGAAGCGGACACGGCCAGCCACGTCCGGCTGATCCGTGATCTGGTCGCCGATCACGAGTCGACACTGATCTTCGTTAATACGCGGCAGACGGCCGAAGCGCTGGGCTCGCGGTTCAAGGAACTCGACCTCCCGATCGGGGTCCACCACGGCTCGCTCTCGAAGGAGGCCCGGATCGATGTCGAGGATCGGTTCAAGGCCGGCGAGATCGACGGCCTGCTCTGTACCTCGTCGATGGAACTCGGGATCGACGTCGGACAGGTCGATCACGTGATCCAGTACAAGAGTCCGCGGCAGGTCACTCGACTCCTCCAGCGGATCGGACGGGCGGGTCATCGTCAGGACGCGGTCTCGAGCGGGACGATCGTCACGACGCGGCCGGACGACACGTTCGAGGCGCTGTCGATCGCTCGCCGGGCCCGCGACGGCGAGGTCGAACCGGCGGCGATCCACGAGGGCAGTCTGGACGTGGTGGCGAATCAGTTGCCGGCGATCGTCCAGAGTCGCGGGGACACCCCCGTCGACGAGGCCGTCGAGACCGTCACACGGTCGTATCCGTTCCGGAACGTGCCCGAAGCGACGATCCGCGAGATCATCGGAGAACTCGATCGTAACCGTATCCTGTGGTTCGACGAGGGCGAGGACCGCATCGAGACCACCGGCGGCACCTGGCAGTACGTCTACGCAAACCTCTCGATGATCCCCGACGAGGAGACCTACGAGGTCCACGACATCGCCTCGGGGGGCCAGATCGGGACCTTGGACGAGCGGTTCGTCGTCAATTTCGCCCAGCCCGGCGCGGTGTTCATCCAACGCGGCGAGATGTGGCGGATCGCCGAGATCGACGACGAGGAGGCTCGAGTCAAGGTCAGCCCGATCGAAGACCCCGCCGGCGAGGTGCCTTCCTGGATCGGGCAGGAGATTCCGGTCCCCGCCGCGGTCGCGGGTGAGGTCGGCGAGATCCGCGCCGTCGCGGAACCGCAGTTGGCCGCCGGGGCCGACGCCGCCGCGGTCGGCCGAGAACTCGCGGGCCGCTATCCCGCCGACGAGGACACGCTGACCGAGGCCTGCACCCAACTCGAGGCCCAGGTCGAGGGTGAGTCGCCGATGCCGACGGCCGAGCGGTTGGTCCTCGAGCGACAGGGGCGGACGATCGTGCTCAACGCGCCGTTCGGCCACACGGCCAACGAGACGCTCGGCCGGATGCTGTCGGCGCTGCTGGGCCAGCGGGCCGGTTCTTCGGTGGGTCTCGAGACCGATCCCTACCGGATCGAGCTCGAGGTGCCGAACTCGATCGCGACCAGCGAGATCATCGACGTGCTCGAGGAGACCGATCCCGATCACGTCGAAGCGATCGTCGAACTCGGACTCAAGCGCTCGGACGCGCTCGCGTTCCGGCTCGCACAGGTCTCGGCGAAGTTCGGCGCACTCAAACGCTGGCAGAGCAAGGGGTCGGGACGGCTCTCGAACGACCGGTTGCTCTCGGCGCTCGAGGACACGCCGATGTACGAGGAGGCGATCCGGGAGGTGTTCCACGAGGACCTCGATATCGAGCGCGCGAGTGCGGTGCTCGAGGGGATCCAATCGGGAGCGCTCGAGGTGGTGACCCACCGCGGCCGGACGCCGGTCGGGTTGGGCGGTCGGTCGTCGGGCGGCAAGGAACTGCTCGCGCCCGAAAACGCAGATGCGAGCGTCATCCAGACGGTCAAAGAGCGACTGCAGAACGACCGCGTCATCCTGCTGTGTACCCACTGCACGGAGTGGAAGGTGAAAACGCCGGTCAAACGAGTGGCCGACCAACCCGAGTGTCCCGACTGTGGCTCGACGCGGATCGCCTCGCTGAACCCGTGGGCCGACGAGGTCGTGCAGGCGGTCAGATCCCAGGCCAAAGACGCGGAACAGCGGGAGATGACCGAACGCGCGTTCCGAGCGGCGAGTCTCGTCCAGAGCCACGGGAAACAGGCCGTGATCGCCATGGCCGCCCGCGGGGTCGGTCCCCACAACGCCGCCCAGATCATCAACAAACTCCGCGAGGACGACGCCGAGTTCTACCGCGACATCCTCTCGAAGGAACGGGAGTACGCCCGAACGCAGTCGTTCTGGGACTGAACTGCCGGACGCACCCGTCTCCGGTCGCCCGACGACGCACGCCCTGCAGTTCCGCGGTCGCTGCGCTCTATAGTAGCAACTGAAACGATTTACACACTGATCGCAACGCTGTCGTGCGATCAGGTGTGCAATGACTTGCAGTGGCTACTATCGTTGAACGGCGGGACCGCCGGCCCGTCGACAGCCGGTCGTTACGCGACCGTCGCACTCCTGGCGATGGCATTCGGTTAGGTTCGAGGGTTCGCATCACGTTTCCGGCCGCTGTCTCGCGGTAGCGCCGGCGACGGCTCGAGCGGTGGGACAAGCCGTCAGTGAACGATCGTATCTTCGACGTCCGAGGGGAGGATCACCTCGAGTTCGCCGGCCGATTCGAGCTCGGCGAGGTAGTCGACCGTCTCCGCGAGCGTCGACTCGGCGTCGTCGTCGAGTTCGCCGAAGGCGAGCGACGTGATGCCGCCTCGTTCGGCGGTGAGGTCGAGTATCGAACGCGCCTCGTCGGCGTCGGGAGCGGTGACCCGCGAACAGAGGTACGGGTTCGCGGCGGCCCCCTGAGACGGGTAGCGCCCGGCGAACGCGAGGTCGTGGTGCGCCGTGACGGCCTCGAGCGTGGCCCTGTCGTACCGACCGTACGGGTACGAGAAGTACCGCGCGCCCGACTCGAACCCCGCGTCCTCGAGCCACGCCACGGCGTCGCTGACCTCCGTTTCGGGGTCGCGATCCGACGAGAGGTCGGTGAGGTCGGCCCCGTGTGCCGAGTGGCTTCCGATCGTCCAGCCGGCGTCGGCGAGTGCCGTCACCTGATCGCGAACGAGGTGCTCGCCCTCGTCGCCGTCGGCCTCGCGGATTCGCCCCGTCGTGAGGAACGATACTGCCGGGAAGTCGTACTCCTCGAGGATCGGGAGTGCGCGCGTGTAATCCGTCTCGTAGCCGCCGTCGAACTGGAGCATGACCTGCCCGGTCTCCGGCGCGTCGACGAATCGGAGGTCATCGACCCACACCGCCCCCTTGTCGTCCTCGCCCGTCCAGCGGATGATTTGCACCTCGCTCACGGCGCTCCAGTCCGGCTCGCCGTCGATAGTGTCGATTCCGAAGTTACACTGCACGAGCGACGTGTCGGTGTGGATGCGCTGCCGGAAGTCGATCCGGTCGCCGTCCTCGTCGAGCAACTGGACGACGATATCGGCCTGCTCCTCCGTCGCCAGCGCCAGCGCGGGACGGGTGCCCGAGAGATCGCGGGGCGTTTCGAGGTCCCGAACGACTCTGACCTGGTCGTCCCCGTCGCCCGACTCGAGCCGCGCGGATTGGGACCCGGTGTATGTTCGATCGGCGTCCGCCGAGAGGGTCCCGATCGGAACGTCCCACTCGCTGATGTCCTCGAAGTCGTCGAACGCGGTGACCTCCGCCCCGTCGTCGGACGCCGTTCCGTCCTCGGCGGACCCGTCCTCCGGGGTCTCGTTCTCTGCCTCTTCGGTGCTCGAACAGCCGGCGAGCGCGACCGCCGCGGCCGCGCCGAGATACGTTCGTCGGTTCATCGCTGGCGATCGCTTGCGACACGAAGCGGCCCATTGTTATGCTTAGTCACCAGCAGCCACGGCGGCTCTGTAGCGGCGGGAAAACCCGATCCGCGCGACCGCACCGCCGCGGGATGCGAGCGTCTTCGGTGCTGGGTCGGTCGCTCGAGCACGATCCTCGTTCGCCAATCGGCCCGCGACGGCGGAAGACGCGGGCTATCGGGACGGTACGGCCGGCCTACAGTCGCCGCTGTAACGAGTCCGCGGTGATCGCACGGCCCCCGTGCGAGCAGGCGACGGCGAGTCAGCGGCCACGATCGCCGGCCGGTCGGTCGGCGAACGGTCGCTATCCGTGGGGTTGGGCTCCGGATTCCGCGCCGACGGACTGCACGCGGTCGGCGTGCGAGCGACGCCGAGTGAGCGTTCCGTAACGGCCATACGATTCGATCCCGTCGATTCGGTCATGAACTTCGCGCCGGGGGCCTGGAAGTACGCCATCCTTCCCCTGCTCGCTGCCCCGTTCGCCATCTTCGTCAGCGTCACGGCGAGCCTCGTCGCGCTCGCGGTCGGTGCCGGGACGCTCGCGTTCTTTCGCGACCCCGAGCGCACCCCGCCGCCGACGGGCGTCGTCTCGCCGGCCGACGGCACCGTCTCCGTCCTCCGCGAGGAGGGCGACCGGGTCCGGCTCGGCGTCTTCATGAACGTCTGGCACGTCCACGTCGTCCGCGCCCCGTTCGCCGGCCGCGTCGCCGACGTCGAACATATCGCCGGCGCGAACCGCCCCGCCTTCTCGAAGGAGTCCGACCGCAACGAACGCGTCCACGTTCGCTTCGAGACCGACTCCCCGAACCTGCCGTCGACCGGCGAGGAGTCGGCGACGCTCGCGGACGACGGGGGCACGCCGGGAGCGGCGGAGACGCCGACCGCCAGCCCCGCCGAATCGGATTCCGACGCCGAGGTAACGCTGATCGCCGGCGCGTTCGCCCGCCGTATCCATCCCTACGCCGAGCGCGGCGACGGCCTCGAGCGCGGCGATCGAATCGGTCACATCGCCTTCGGCAGCCGCGTCGACCTGCTGTTTCCGCCCGCAGTCGACATCGATGACATCGCGGTCGAGACGGGCGATTCGATGACCGCCGGCGAAACCGTGGTGCTCGAGTCGCCGGCCGGGACCGGTCTCGATGACGGCCGTGCGTAGCGGCCGAGCGCTCGCCGTGTTTCTCCCCAGTTGATCGAGCGCGGGGCGGCGCTCGCTCGAGGCGAGCGATAAATTCCCCGCCGGAAACAGTCGCCATAAATAACAACGAGCCAACCATTGATGCGGAGACCACGTCTCCGAGAGGAACGTACGAAAACGCCCCGGGTGCTGGCACACCCGAGACTGGCTTCCAAATCCCCTAGCCTGAATTCCGGAAGCACGATTCCGTTCATTCTACCGAAATATAAACATCCCGTACGACCTTGCTGCGAAAGCCGAATCGACAGTTCCGATCAGCCCTCGCGCTGCCCGTAGCAGTCGCCGCGCCGCCTTCGACTCGAGGGATGGGCACGGTGGGTGACGGGTCCGACACGAGTGACGAAACTGACGGAGGCGATGACCGTGCTGCGAACGACGACAGTACGTGGATTCCGGCGGCATCGAACGGGTGGTGTCCTGAGCGGGACCGCTCTCGAGGAGGTGAGGCCGCCGCACGGAGACCCGTCTGGAGAAACCCATCGACCGGGGACCGACTCCTCGTCCAGCAGCCTCGAACCGAGCGATAAATTCCCCGCCGGAAACAGTAGGTATAAGTAACAACAGCCCAACCATTAACGCGGAGGCCACGTCTCCGAGAGGGGCGTACGAAAACGCCCCGGGTGTAGTAGCACCCGAGACTGGCTTCCAAATCCCACACGAGGGATTTCGGAAGCATGATTCCGTTCATTCTACCGGGATATAAACATCCCGCACGACAGCCGAATCGCCACCTCCGATTAGCCCCTGCGCTGTCCGCAGCAGTCGCCGCGGTGTCCGCGCTGTTCCCAGCCCGCTCCGTGCCGGTCCCAGCGGCCGTCGCGTCGCCGTCGGGCTCGAGGGGTGAGCGCGATGGGTGACGCGTCCGATGGGAGCGACGCCCTCGACGCGAGCGGCGGCTCCGACGGGGGCGACAAGCCCGATGCGAGCGACGACGGCTCGTGGTCGCGTCCCGAGTGTCCCAGTTGTGGCGAGCCCGTGACGTTCGTGACCGCCAGCGGCCCCCACACGGGATCGGTCAGCCCCTGTGGCTGCTCGGTCCCGCCCGGGCTGGTCTCGCGCACCCGCGGCGCGTCCGAGAGTGGCGGGCCGAACGAATGACCGTCCCTCTGAGCGAGCGCTCGCGGCGGTGTCCCGAGTGCGGCGCGGAGATCGCCCGGCGCGACCCGCTCGTCGGCTGGTGGCTCTGTGACGACTGCGAACTCGCGTTCGACGACGACGGCGAGCGGCTCACCTGACTGGCCCCGTCGCGGGCGCTTTCCCGTCCCCGACGACGACCGCGTAGCCGAGCGGCCGCGGATATCGTGGGAAACAGGATATTTACCGCGGGAAAGCTCCCGTTCACACCGCCCGACTGCGGGCCACTCGTGAGACGGCTCGAAACGGTGGGGCCGATATTTGCGTCGTCGCCGG
Source organism: Natrinema altunense (assembly GCF_000731985.1). Classification (GTDB taxonomy): domain Archaea; phylum Halobacteriota; class Halobacteria; order Halobacteriales; family Natrialbaceae; genus Natrinema; species Natrinema altunense. The sequence goes on along the minus strand of NZ_JNCS01000001.1, from coordinate 150,448 downwards.
CACGGGTGACACACCACGTGAGTTCGATGCCGAGCCCGTCCCCGTCCGAACAGCGGTCCGGCGAATCGAGTCCGCCGAGCGACCGCCGTGACGACGACCACGGCGCGCTCGAGCGCGCCGTGCCGGGACTCGCGTCCCCGATTCGCGCCGCGGGGTTCTGGACGGCCATCGCTCTGCCGGTACTCTACCTCCCCCTGCTCGCGACCGGGCTGTCGTCCTCGCTCGACTGCGTGGTGTTCCTCGGCTTGCTGGTTACCAACCTCCTCGCGCTCTACGTCGGCCACGCACATCGCCGGTAGCGGCGCGGTTCGCCGTCGGCTGGCCGCTCACCCGCTCCGGACCGCCCGGCGTCCCAACTCCGGCGGCTCACTCGCTCGAGCCGCGCGACCGGACGGTACCGACTTCCCGGCGAATCGCTCGCCGCTTGACGAGGAGGAAGCCGACGGCGATGAGGGCGAACCCGGCGAGCGTCGCGGTATCGACGACTTCGTCCAGGTAGAGCCAGCCGACGACCGCGGTGACGACCGGTGCGACGTAGGAGACCATGTTGATCTCGACGGCACCCAGTCGCTCGAGCAGGTCGAAGTAAATGAGGAAGCCGACCGCGCTCGCACCCACCGACAGGTACGCGAGCGCGCCGATCGCCTCGGGACTGGTCCACGCCGCCGGCTCGATCGGCTCGCCGATCGCGACGCTGACGAGGTGCATGACGAGGGCACCCCCGAGCATCGACCAGGCTTCCATCGTCTCGATCGGCAGCGAGGCGTCGAGCCGGCGGGTGAGGACGCTGCCCAGAGCGAACGCGGCCGCGGCACAGAAGACGAGCCCCTTCGCCACCGAGCCGGTCGTCAGGAGGTTAGCCGGATCGGGCTGGACGATGACGCCGACGCCGACCAGCCCGATGACGACGCCGACGATGCCGACCGGCGAGAGGGCGTCGGAGGGCATCAGCAGCCGCGCGAACCCGGTACTCAGGACCGGCGAGAGGCTCACCAGGATCGCCGCCGCCGCGGCCGTCGTGTTTTGCTGCCCGACGAACAGGAACGCGTGATAGGCCGCGATCAAGAGTACGGCCCCGACGGCGACCTGCGTCCACTCGAGTCGGCCGCGGGGCAGCCAGTGCTCGACGGCGTAGACCGCGTAGCCGAGCATCAGGAGGCCGGCGATATCGTAGCGCAGCGCCGCGAACAGGATCGGCGGAATGTAGGAGAGGCCGGCGCTGATCGCGACGAAGGCTGATCCCCACAACGTTGCGAGTATCAGGAAGAGTAACAGGTTTCGATAGCGGCTCACGAAGGCTATCTCGATAGAGGTCCCCTATGCGTTACGGTTCGAAGCGAACTCACCCGCACGGGGCGATCCGGGGCGACAGACGGGAGACGAACGACGGTAGTCGGGTCCGGACGACGGGGAGCAGCTCAGAGCGGGGGTCGTTCCCGGAGTTCGGGTTCGGCCTCGGTCTGTCTGAACTGCTCGAGCAGCGGTTTGATGTCCTCGAACCCCTCCGCCAGCACGATATCGCCGCTCCGCAGGTCGTACTCGATGATGTCGTAGTCCTCGAGCCGCGGCAGGTGGTTGTGAACCAGTGAGACGTAGACGCGCTGTCGCACCTCCTTGTCGATCGCGTCGGCGTGCGCGTCGAGTTCCCAGGCCGCGACCTGGGCGATGAGATCCTCGAGGTTCGCGGAGTGCTCGTCCGCGAGCTGGTAGAGGAGAAACCGGCGTTCTGACTCCGCGAGAAGGGAACAGGCCGCTTCCATCCGACTGGCGTTCGTCTGGCTCATATGTCGCTTTAGCACCCAGTGGTATTACTCCTACTGCCAACACAGATTGGGTCCGGACCGCCCGGTCGAAACGCGCAACCGTCCCGGACTCCATATTTGGCGTACAGAGCCGCTATCTGTGCTGCTTTCGGAACATCAGTTACTCGAGGCGACAATTCATTTCGGAGGACTGGTTACTGAATGAGATGGTTCCACACGGAGCACTCCCTAGAGCTACATTGGCATTTGTTATCGCGGACGACATAATTAAGTAGATAACCGGCCTACGGCCATCCATGGCCGCTCACGGCCGGCCCGCACTGCGGGATCTGTTCGACGAGTCGCCCACGCCTCACATCGCCCATCCCCCGCGGACCCACCACCGTGACTTCTACGTCGCTACTGACGGGTCCTTCCGCGGCTCGAGCGGTGGGCTGGGTGCCGTTATCGAAACGCGCGACGGCACTCGCGTCGCACGCGTCGCGACCGCAGACACGCCGCCGGACAACAACGTTGCGGAGTACCGCGCCCTCCACCTCGGACTCGACGTCCTCGCCGCGCGAGCGCCGCGAGACGCCGACGTCGGCGTCCTCATCGACCACGACGCGCTCGCCAGTAACGTCAACAGCGCCATCCTCGCGACACAGCACCCGGACGGGAAGTCGCCGCGGCCGGTCTCCGTCCCGACCGCGACGGAGTACCACTGGCGCGGGATTCGAGCCCGGCTCAGCGGCTTCGACGAGGTGCGGGCCGCACGGATCGACAGCGATCAAAACCCCGCCCATCCGCTCGCGAACGCGCCGACCCAGTACCGGCACGTCAATCGCGAACCCGATCGCTGTGTCCTCCCCGAAGCCCCGAAGCCCAGCGCCGGCGAGTTCCCGCCGCCGTCCCGAGCCGACCGCAACAGCGGTGGCGGCGGTCGCGCCTCCGACTGATCGCCGTCGGCACCCTCCCGACCGCGGCCGGGCGGAACCGTCATCGTTTTCTCACCGCTCGAGGAAGTCGACGCCGATGAGCCTCCGCGTCGCGGTCGCCGCCCCGTTCATCCAGAACGGCACCCGTCGCCTCAAGGAAAACGAGTTCGTCGTCGCCCTCTCGCTCGATCGGGACTGGTTTTCTCCCGATCAGGCCACGCGGCTGATCGACGTCGCCACCGGCGAGGGACTCCTCGAGCGCGACGACGACGGGCTCGCGGTCACGTTCGATCCCGGCGAGGTGACGGTGCCGGAGGACTTCGCCCCCGACGAGGACCTCCTGCGGGAACGCTCGGCGTTCGAACGCGTCCTCGATTCGCTGGTCGCCGAGGGCACGGAGAAACAGGAGGCGGTCGGCGCGATCAACACCCTCCAGCAGGAACTCGGGCTGACCATCGAGGCAGCCGCGGTCGTCTACGCCCGCCGCGAGGGAGTCGACGTCGACGAACTCGCCCCGGTCGCCAGGGAAGCCGTCACCGACACCGAAGACGGTTAGTCTCGCCGTCCCGACCGGCAGGTATGGTCGAGGAACGGATCACCGACGGTCGCCGGATCGCCGAACTCCTCTCGAGCGAGGTCGACGGCCGCGAGGACGGCGAACTCGCGGAGTACGCCGTCACCAACGCCGATCGGGACGTCGAGCCGACGGCCGACGGCGCGCGCGCCTACGACATGACTCGCCGCGACGAACGCATTGCTCGTGTCTTCGTACACGATGACAGAGCCCACCTCGAGTTCGAGGCGGGACAGGACATCGCGGCAGCGGCGGCAGCCGATGTCGACCTCAGGGTACGGCCGAAGGCGACGCAGCCGCCGAAAACGCTCGTCTTCGTCGAGAGCGGGGCTGCAGTCAAGCGAACGACGGACGTGTTACAGACCGTGAGCCGCCGGCTCGAGGAACGCGACGCGTAGCCGCCGTCTCGCGAGCGGTGGCGCGTGCCGGGTCGTGGCGGCTAGCACGTCAGTCGAGCGCCGCGACGATCCCCGGCAGCGTCGCCGCGATGTCCGCCTGCTCGACGTGGGCGGCGGCGCGGGGATCGGGATCGGGACCGTCCGCGAGCAGCACCTGAATCGCCCGCAACCCGGCCTCGGTCGCGCCCCGCACGTCGGCCTCGACCTCGTCGCCGACGTAGACCGCGTCGCCGGGCGCGACGCCCAATTCGTCGGTAATCGCCGCGAACGCTCGCGGGTCGGGTTTGCCGGCCTCGAGTTCACCCGTTACGAGCGCGGCGTCGAAGGCGTCCTCCCAGCCCAGCGTCTCGAGTTTGTGCCGCTGGGCGCGGACCGGGCCGTTGGTGAGCAGCCCGACACGGTACGCATCGCGGAACTCCGCGAGCATCGCTTCGACGTCCGGCAGCGGCTCGAGGGCGTCGGCGATCGTCTCGCGGTAGGCCGTCGCGACGGCGGCCGGATCGGCGTCGCTCTCGCTGTCCGCGAGCAGGTCGGCGAAGATCGGCTCGCGCGTCTCGCTGGTGAGGTTTCGGCGGTGGGCCTCGAGGTACGACTGCCGGGTGAGCGACGGCGCACCGGTCGCGGCCGTGGCTTCCTCGAGGAGGGTCGCCCGATCCCGTCGCGGGACGGCGAGCGTGTAATCGAGATCGAAGACGACCGCTCGTGGCATGGGTACGACAGGGGGCTCGAGCCGGTTGAAGCTATCCCTTCCGTCCGCTCGGTCATCGCCCGCGGGCGTGTCGGTCCCGCTCGGGCGACGAGACGGCGACGGGCTACTCCGCCAGCCCCTCGATGAGGAACTCCGCGGACGCGAGGTTCGTCGCGAGCGCCGTGTCGTGGACGTCGCAGATCCGGAGCAGCGCCGAGATATCGGGCTCGTGGGGCTGGGCTCGCAGCGGATCGCGGAGGAAGACGACGCCGTCGAGGATCCCCTCCGCGACCTCGGACCCGATCATCAGGTCGCCGCCGAGCGGTCCCGACTCCTTGCGTTCTATCTCGAGGCCGGTCTCGTCTATCAGCCGCTGTCCCGTGGTCCCGGTCGCGATCAGATCGTACGCTCGCAGCTGTGTCTCGTGTGTCCGTGCGAAGTCGATAAGGTCCGCTTTCTTCTCGTCGTGGGCGATGAGCGCGACGCGCGTCATACCCGTCCCTCATTCTCGGGGGAGATAAGCGCTACTCCGGACCGAGCGCGGTCGGGTGCGCCGGCGGTCCTCGAACCTGGCATTCGATGCCGGCCGAAAGCAGTTCGAATCAGCTACCTATTTTTGTTCGTGGCGACTGAGCAGTGGGTATGACAGACCCGACCGAATCCGGGGAGCAATCGGCGAGACACGTCTGGTCGGCCGGTCGCTATCCCGCGATGGCACCGAACATGCTGCCCGCCATCGCACGGCTGATCAACGTCGCCGGCATCGATCCGGGCAACCGCGTCCTCGACGTCGGGTGCGGGACGGGCAACGCCGCACTGACTGCCCGCCGAGCGGGCGCGGCGGTCGTCGGCCTCGACCTCGCCCACGACATGCTCGACCTCGCCCGCGAAAACGCAAGCCTCGCGGGGTACGACGACATCACCTGGCTCGCCGGCGACGCCGAAACGCTGCCCGTCCCCGACGACGCGTTCGACGTCGTCCTCTCGAACTTCGGCCACGTGTTCGCGCCGGACTCGACCCGCGCCGGGGCGGAACTTCGCCGCGTGACCAAACCCGGCGGTCGGGTCTGTTTCACTGCCTGGTCGCCCACCGGCGTCGTCGGGGACCTCACCGAAGTCCTGACCGATCACGTCGCCGACTCGCCGAGCGACCCGTGGTCCCACCTCGAGTGGGGCGACCCCGACTTCGTCCGCGAGCAGTTCGCCGGCGTCGCGGACTGCTCGTTCCAGCGTCGGCTGCTCGAGTTCCGGTACGCCACGCCCCATCACTTCTGGCGCGAGTTCGCCGAGGAGTCCGGCCCGCTCTCGCCCGTCCTCCGGCGGATGGACGACGACGACGCCCGGGCCGCGCTCCGCCGGGACGCCGTCGCCGCGCTCGAGGACTGGTTCGGGGACAACGCCGTCCGCGTCGAGTACCTCCAGGTCCGGGCCGTCGTCGAATGAACGGAGGTGCGAGAGGGTCGCCATCGCCCGCCCGCGGGCGGCGCAGCCGGAAGCGTTTTTCCGGCGCGCTCGTACCACCGGAGTGATGACGGCTCTCAGCGCACACCACGTCGGTCTCACCGTCGCCGACCTCGAGGAGACGCTCGCGTTCTACCGGGACGTGCTCGACCTCTCGGTCATCGATCGGTTCAGCGTCGGCGACGAGGCCTTCGCCGACGCCGTCGACGTCGACGGTGCCAGTGCCGAGTTCGCGCATCTCGAGGCGGACGGGACCAGGATCGAACTCGTCGAGTACGACCCCGAAGCGCGGGGCTCCCCGGCAGCGGGGCTCAATCAGCCGGGCGCGTCACACGTCGGCTTCGCCGTCGACGATCTCGCGTCCTTCGCCGAGCACCTTCCCGAGGACGTGCCGACGATCAGCGAGCCGCGGACGACCGAGAGCGGGACCACGATCATGTTTCTGCGCGATCCCGAGGGAAACCTGATCGAAGTCCTCGAAGCGTAACGCGGCTCGATCCGACCGGGGCCGTCAACGGGGTACCCGTGCGGTCGGCCGAGCGGATAGCAACCTTTTCGACCGTCGCGGGGCCAGTCCCGCCATGAACTTCTTCGACCGACTGCACGACCGCATTCGAACGGTCGACAGCGTCGTCTCCGTCGGGCTCGACCCCGACCCGTCGCGCATCCCCGACCACCTGCAGGAACACGACCTCCCGCGGTGGGCGTTCAACCGCCGTCTCATCGACGCGACGCACGACCACGCCGCCGTCTTCAAGCCGAACGCGGCCTTCTACGAGGATCCGGACGGGTGGGCCGCGCTCGAGGAGACGATCGCGTACGCCCACGGGAAGGACGTGCCGGTCCTGTTAGACGCCAAGCGGGCCGATATCGGGAACACGACCCGTCAGTACGCGCAGTTACTCGCAAAAGCCGACGCGATCACCGTCAACCCCTACATGGGCCGGGACTCGCTGCAGCCGTTCCTCTCGAACGAGGAGGCCGGCGTCTTCGTCCTCTGTCGGACCTCCAACCCGGGCGGGGCCGACATTCAGGACCTCGAACTCGAGACGGGCGAACCGGTCTACGAGCGGGTCGCGGCGCTGGCCGATCGCTGGAACGAGAACGACAACGTCGGGCTCGTCGTCGGCGCGACCCAGCCGGCGGAACTCGAGGAGTTGCGCGAACAGGTGCCTGAGCTGCCCTTCCTCGTGCCCGGCATCGGCGCACAGGGTGGCGACGCCGAGGCGGCGGTCGAGTACGGACTGGCCGACGGCGTCGGGTTAGTCAACTCCTCGCGCGGGATTATCTTCGCAGGGGAAGACGACGGCGAGGAGTTCGCGAGAGCGAGCGCGCAGGCCGCAAAGCGGCTCAAGAAGCGGCTGAATCGGTATCGGTAGCGAACGCACGCGACCCCGACTACGCGCCGCAGAGCGGCTGAGCCGTCGACATCGTCACTGTGATCTCGACGTCCGTAATCCGAACCGTGAACTGCAGGCAGGACTGCTCGTCTCCCTGCTCGAGGAGCGAATCGCCGGCGGCTGACGGACATAGTGTGCGTTCTGTAGGGGAAAATAAAGGTATGGGTTTCGGCCCGCGAACGCGTTTCGTCCCGTTTACCGCCCCGTTCCCCGACCGGTCCGCTCGTCGCGGAACTCAGCGGTTCCCGTGTTCCGTATCGACCACCTTCCCAGCGATCCGGCCGTCGACGACCCGACCGACGATCTCGACCGTCACCGGCTCCGGCGGTGGCCGTTCCTCGAGTCCGTCCAGTCCCTCGACGACGGCGATGGCCATTGGACTGTCGTCGTTCGGATGCTCGGCGACGAGCCGGCCGTCGCGCTCCTCGAGTCGGAGGCGATACGTCTCGCCGACGCCGAGCGCTTCGCCGAGCAGGTCACGGATCGCGGGCACCGGGTCGGTGTGGTCGGCCGGGCGACGGCTCACAACCGGTTGATCTCGACGTCGTCGTTCCCGGGACCCGGCTGGGCCTGCGAGGCGCAGTCAGCACACAGGCCCGCGGTTTCCTCGAAGTGTACCTCGCACGCGAGCGTGCCGCAGTTGGAACACCGTTCCTGGGCGGGTCGGGATTCACAGATCTGACAGAGGCCGCTGACGCTCATACCGCCCGTAGGACCTCGAGCGTCTTGAAACCGGCCCCGGAATGCGTCCCTGGTTGGTGTCTCACCGCCGACGCGAGGAGAGCCGAGCATGGTTCGACGGCCGGTCCCGTCGGCGAGCCGCCGTTTTCGTATCGACGCGTAGCACTCCCGTGACAGCTATTGTCAATGTACGGGAAGGCTTTTGCCATGTGATCTACTACCAGCGGGTATGAGCCGTGACCGGGCCCTCCTCGAGCGGGCCCTGGACCGTGGCGAACAGGACGGTGGCAACGTCGAATTCAAAGAGCGATTGTCACGGGACGTCCACCTCGAGGGTGGACGGCGGGAGAGCCTGGCTGCGCAACTCCGACATCGACTTCTTTCGGGCGACGGCGAGGCGACGTACGTGGTTGGCGTCACCGACGACGGCGGTCTCGCCGGTATCGATCCCGAGACGTTTTCCGAGACGATGGACGTCCTCTCGCTGCTCGCCGAGGAGGCCGACGCACACATCGAGGACGTCCAGACCTGGGGGATCAACGAGGGGCTGGTCGGCGTCGCACAGGTTCGGGAGGGCGGCGTCCTCGAGACGGACGACGAACACGTCGTCGTCGGGACGGCCGGCCACGTCGACCACGGAAAGAGTACGCTCGTCGGCTCGCTGGTGACGGGCAAACCGGACGACGGGGACGGTGCGACCCGCGCGTTCCTCGACGTCCAACCCCACGAGGTCGAGCGCGGCCTCTCCGCCGACCTGTCCTACGCCGTCTACGGCTTCGACGACGAGGGGCCGGTCCGAGTCCGGAACCCCGATCGAAAGGCCGACCGCGCCGCGGTCGTCCAGGAGGCCGATCGGCTCGTCTCCTTCGTCGACACCGTCGGCCACGAGCCGTGGCTTCGGACGACGATCCGCGGACTCGTCGGCCAGAAACTCGATTACGGGCTGTTGGTCGTCGCCGCCGACGACGGGCCGACCAGAACGACCCGGGAGCACCTCGGCGTGTTGCTCGCGACCGACCTCCCGACGATCGTCGCGATCACGAAGACCGACACCGTCGACGAGGACCGCGTCGAGGAGGTCGAACGCGAAGTCGAGCGCCTTCTCCGGGAGGTCGACAAGTCGCCGCTTCGGGTCAGCCGCCACGGCGTCAACGCCGCGCTCGAGGAGATCAGCGAACGGGTCGTCCCGATCGTCGAAACCAGCGCGATCACGATGGAGGGCCTGGAGACGCTGGACGAACTGTTCGATCGACTCCCCAAGACCGCTCAGGACACCGGCGAGTTCCGGATGTACGTCGATCGGAGCTACTCGGTTACCGGCGTGGGTGCGGTCGCCTCCGGCACCGTCATGGCCGGCGAAGTCGAGGCCGGCGACGAACTCCTGATCGGTCCGATGGCTGACGGCCGTTTCCAGGAGGTCGAGGTCCGCTCGATCGAGATGCACTACCACCGGGTCGATGCGGCACAAGCCGGCCGGATCGTCGGGATCGCGCTCAAGGGGATCAAAGAGAGCGCCATCGAGCGCGGCATGGTCTTGCTTCCCCGGGACGCCGACCCCGATCCCGTCCGGGAGTTCGAAGCCGAGGTCATGGTGCTCAACCATCCGACCCGGATCGGCGAGGGGTACGAGCCCGTCGTCCACCTCGAGACGATCGGCGAGGCCGCGGCCTTCTACCCCGAAGACGGCCGGCTCCTGCCGGGCGATACGGGCAAGAGCACCGTTCGGTTCAAGTTCCGTCCGTACCTCGTCGAGGAGGGCCAGAAGTTCGTCTTCCGGGAGGGCCGCAGTAAGGGCGTCGGGACGGTCACCGACGTATTCCCGATGGAGTAACCGCCCGGAGTCGCGGGGACGACGCCGGTTTCGGGACCGAGCGGACCGTACGCCCGCTCGTCCTCCAGGTTTTTGATCCATAACACGTATACATTAGACGGGGCTAGCTCGGATATGATCGGTGGCGTCACTGACCGACATCGCTTCCTCACCGTTTTTGACGCATGACTGGCTGGCTCGAGGTGCTCGTCGCCGCGTTCGTCCTGCAGCTGTCGGTGCTCCCCGGCGAGAAGGTCCAGTTTATCATCGCAGGGCTGGCGACCCGGTACGATCCCCGGATCGTGGTCGCCGCCGCGGCGAGTGCGTTCGCCGGCTGGACGGCCCTCGAAATCGGCTTCGGCGCGGCGATTCAAGGCGTCCTCCCACAGGTCTATCTCGATGCGATCACGGCGGGGTTGTTCCTGCTCTTTGCGGTCCTGCTCGTTCGATCGGCACCCGAGGGGAGCCGGCGACCGGCCGTGACGAACGGCGGTGCGGCGACGGCCGCGGAGATCGACGTTTCGATCCGCGGCTACGACCTGCCGCCGTATCTCCGCGGGTTCGTGCCGATCTTCGCCCTGATGGCCGTCGGGGAGTTCGGCGACAAGACCCAGCTCGTCACGATCGGGCTCGCCGTTCAGTACGGTGCTCACCCCGCGATCTGGGCCGGCGAAATGCTCGCGATCGTTCCCGTGAGCGCGGTCAACGCCTATTTCTTCCACAGGTTCTCACACCGCTTCGATGCTAGGCTCGCCCACCTCGCCGGCGCGGGGCTGTTCCTCTTTTTCGGGCTCGATACGGTGTTGCAGATCGGGACCGGCGTCTCGGTCTGGGAGACGATCGTCGACGCGATCACCTCCGTCATCCTCGGGTTCGCTTAAGAAGGCGTCGCGTATCGCCGTGCCGTCCGTCCGCCTCGCGTCGCCCTCTCGATGGGTCGGGTCGCGGAGCCGACGGCAGAGAGGGCGTCTCGCCGCGTTTCTACTCCAACCCGGCCGTACGGCTCGACGCCGCCGGACCGATCGAAACCAAAGTTGGTATGTTCGCCTCGGTTCCTGAACTAAGACAAGATGGTACAGACGAGCGTTATCGGATGCGGAAACATGGGGAGCGCCTTGATAAAGGGGCTCTGGCGGGCCGGGGGTCACACGGTAATCGCGTGTGACCTCGATCCCGACGCCCTCGAGTCGGTCGCCGACTACGTCGACCGCACGACATCGGACGTCTCGGAAGCGGCCGAGTCGGACGTGGTTGTCGTCGCGGTAAAACCGGACATCGTCGGCGCAGTGCTAGACGATCTCGATCTCACCCCGGAGCAGACGCTGATATCCATCGCTGCGGGCGTCTCTACCGACTACGTCGACGCGCGGACCGACGCGAACGTCGTCCGGATCATGCCGAACCTGGCCGCCGAGACGCGCGATATGGCGGCGGCCGTGACCGCCGAGGGCGTCACCGACGAGGTGCGGACACTGCTCGACGACGTCGGCGAGTTCGCCGAGATCGACGAGTCCCAGATGGACATCGCCACCGCGGTCAACGGGAGCGGTCCCGCCTTCGTCTTCTATCTCATTCAGGCGATGGCGGAGGCGGGCGTCGAGGGTGGCCTCGACGAGGGTCACGCCGAAACGCTGGCGGCACAGACGTTCAAAGGCGCGGCAGAGACCGTCCTCCGGTCGGACCGAGACATCGAGGACCTGATCGACGCCGTCTGTTCGCCAAACGGGACGACCATCGAGGGGATGGACGTCCTCTGGGACAGCGACGCCAAAGCGAACGTCGCCGAGGCGGTGGCGGCGGCCGAAGAACGGTCGGCGGAACTGGCGGCCGAATTCAACGATGAGTAAGGGACTCGAGGAGGCGACCGTCACGGCGGCGCGACGGCTCGCGGCCGACGCCGACCGCGTGATCGTCAAGGCCGGGACCAATTCCCTGACCGACGACGACTCGAACCTCGACGACGGGAAACTCGACAAACTCGTCGACGACATCGAGGACCTCCTCTCGCGGGGGAAAGAGGTCATCCTCGTCTCGTCGGGTGCCATCGGCGCGGGGACGGGCCGGATCGAGCAGTCGAGCGGGACCGTCGAGGAGTCGCAAGCGCTCTCGACGGTCGGCCAGAGCCACCTCATGCACCGCTATACCGAGAGCTTCGACCGGTACGACCGGAAAGTGGCTCAACTCCTGCTCACCCAGCACGACCTCGAGAACCCCGGGCGGTTCACGAACCTCCGGAACACCGTCGAGACGTTGCTGGACTGGGGCGTCGTCCCGATCATCAACGAGAACGACGCCGTCGCGACCGAGGAGATCCGGATCGGCGACAACGATATGCTCTCGTCGGCGGCGACCATGGGCGTCGACGCCGACCTGCTTGTCACGCTGACCGACGTCGGCGGCGTCTACACGGGTAACCCGAAGGAAGACGACGACGCCGAGCGCATCGAGGCGGTCGGTACCAACTACGACGAAGTCCAGCGGATCATCGGCGAGACCACGTCCGACGGCTTCGGCGGCATCCAGACGAAAGTCGAGGGCGCACGCGATGTCAGCGAACACGGGATTCCGGCCGTCATCGCGAAGTCCACCGAGCCCGACGTGCTCGAGCGGATCGCTACTGCAAAGCCCGTGGGGACCATATTCGTCCCCATCAACGGTGTGAGCGATGACTGAAACCGACATCGAAGCCGACGTCGAGGAGGCACAACACGCGGCCCTCGAGCTGGCGAAACTCTCCGACGAGGAGCGGACGGCGGCGCTGCACGAGATCGCCGACGCCATCGAGGCCCGAACCGACGAGATCCTCGCCGAAAACGAGACGGACGTCGAGGAGGGCGAGCGGCTGCTCGAGGCCGGCGAGTACACGCAGGCGCTGGTCGACCGACTGAAACTCTCCGCGTCGAAGGTCGAGAGCATCGCCGAGATGGTCCGCAGCGTCGCCGAGCAGGACGACCCGCTGGGTCGGACGCTCTCGGCCAGGGAACTCGACGACGACCTCGAACTCTACAAGGTCGCCGTCCCGATCGGCGTCGTCGGAACGGTCTTCGAGTCTCGCCCCGACGCGCTCGTCCAGATCGCCGCGCTCGGCCTGAAGTCGGGGAACGCGGTCATCCTCAAGGGCGGCAGCGAGGCGCTGCATTCGAACCGCATCCTCTTCGAGATCATCGCGGACGCCGCGGCCGACGCCGACATCCCGGACGGCTGGGCCCAGCACATCGAGGCCCGCGAGGACGTCGATGCGCTGCTCGAGATGGACGAGTCGATCGACCTCCTCATGCCGCGGGGGAGTTCCGAATTCGTCAGCTACATCCAGGACAACACGAGCATCCCCGTGTTGGGCCACACGGAGGGGATCTGCCACGTCTACGTCGACGACGCGGCCGACCTCTCGATGGCCGAAGACATCGCCTACGACGCCAAGGTCCAGTATCCAGCGGTGTGCAACGCCGTCGAGACCCTGCTGGTCCACGAGGACGTCGCCGAGGCGTTCCTACCGGCGATCGCCGACCGCTACGAGACCGCCGACGTCGAGATCCGCGGCGACGAAGCCACTCGCGAGATCGTCGACGTCGCGGCCGCGACCGCGGCCGACTGGGACACCGAGTACGGCGATCTGATCGTCTCCGTCAAGGTGGTCGACTCGCTCGAGGCCGTGATCGATCACGTCACGACCCACGGCTCGAAGCACACGGAATCGATCGTCACCGAGGACGCCGACCGCGCGAGTACGTTCATGCGCAGCATCGACTCCGCGAGCGTCTTCCACAACGCCTCGACCCGCTTTGCCGACGGCTATCGGTTCGGGCTCGGCGCGGAGGTCGGCATCAGTACCGGCAAGATCCACGCCCGCGGCCCCGTCGGGCTCGAGGGACTGACGACGTACAAGTACCATCTCGAAGGCGACGGACAACTCGTCGCAACCTACGCCGGCGAGGACGCCAAACCGTACACCCACGACGAGTTCGACGGCGACTGGGTTCCCGGCTGCCTGTCCGAGGAGTAATCGGTTCCGTTGTTGGTTTATGTATGCAAAGTAGTATGGATAGTGATTGGTAGTACGGTTGGCAGAAAAATGAACCCGATAGTGGTCGACGAACCGAACCCGTATAGCTGGTTTCACCGACGAGAGAGAACCATCTTTCAATCTATGGGTCCTGCGGTAATAGAGATCGAGTAACCGACTCGTAACCCGATTTCTACTGTGTTACCGTACACCCGGTAACACATCATTCAGATACCCTTTTTCGCTTCGTCGGTGTCTGTCGTACTGTACGGAGCAGTCGCTCCGTGCAGTGAACACAATGAATAAAATAACAGACACACTCCGGCTCGCGCTCATCGCCGCGATCGGTATCGGACTCATCGTGGGGATGGCCGGACCGGTAACTGCACAGGACGACGAGGATGACACGGACGACAATGGCGTGGACACCGCCAATGGCGTCGATTTCGAAGAGAACGGCGTCGAACTCGATGCCACGTCCGATAGTATCGAATTCGAAGACAACGACGGTACCGACCTCGAGATCGATTCGGACGGCAACATCGACTTGGAGACGCCTGAGGGTGTCGATCTCGAAACGACCGACGACGGCTACGAACTCGACGGTGCTGGTCTCGATTACGAGGGCGAAGGTGACGCCGATATCGAGACCCAGACCGACGACGGCGAGGATGTCGAGTTCGAAGTTAGCGACGGTTCGGTCGAAGACTTCGCCGTCGGAGACACGGAGATGGAAATGTCCGATAATTCCTTCGAGTACGAGACTGAAAACGTCGACCTCGAAGTCGAAGACGGGACGGTCGAACTCGAGACCGAGTCCACCGACCTCGAAGAGGAACTGTAACCCGACACCTCCCTTTTCCTTTTGACTGTCGGCGACCGTTCGCGGGGAGCCGGGAGTACTGTTTCCGCCGACACGAATTATTTACGGCCCCTCATGCTGAGATTTATAACCAGTCTTTCGGAGTGTCCGATCGTATGTATCCAGTATACTACATCGCCGCGGAGTCTGCGTTACCGCCGGTATTGGCGCGGCCAACTCGGGGTTACGGGAGTCGTTTTCGCTGACCTCTATCCGGAGCGAATTGACGGAGACAAGGGCTAATACGCTACCCGATTGACTGGGCGCTCAGGGACGCTATTCGTGAACTGCCGTTTCGAGAACGGAGTCGTCCGGATGCCAACGTCCCTTGATAGGTAACTATGAGAGACAACCTCCGACGGATGATCGATCAGCATAGTGATGAGCCCTGGTGTCCGGTGACGGCTACGATCCAGATAATGGGGAACAAGTGGGACCCGGTGGTCATCTATCGGTTATTGGAACACGGTCCTCTCCGGTTCAGTGACCTGAAAAAGTCGACCAGCGGCATCTCGAGCAAGTCGCTCTCGAAGTCGCTCAAGACGCTCGAGGAGAATCACCTGATCGAACGGACGGTCGTCAGCGAACGGCCCCATCACGTCATGTACAGATTGACCGATCACGGCGAGGCAATCGAGCCGGTCATTCGCGCGATGGAAGACTGGGGCGACGAGTACCTCTGCTCGATGATCAAAGAGACGAAACACGGCCAGGAACCGACGGAGCGTGACCCCTGATGCGGGCCGGAGTCATGGCGTTTCGTCGCAGTAACCGGACATCGGTGTCGCTCCGGGCTTTTCGCGCCCTCGAGATACTACCGCAGTTCACGTCTCGGATGCCCGTATCGACCGGTATCCGGCCCGGTCTCGCTCGGCCAGATCGAACATCACGGCCCACCCGAGGAGCCGTTCGATCCGTTCGCGTCGGTGCTCCGTGGCGCGACTCGGTCGCGTTCGGTCTTCAGCCCGTCGTTGCTCCCGGACCGCATCGACGACTTCCTCGACCGTCCGTGGGCCGTCGGCCCGCTCGAGGACGGTCAGTACCGTTTCGGCCCCGTAGACGCGTTCGCGAAACGCCCGCCCGAGTTCCTCCCGGTCACGGTCGTCCGGAGTGTCCGACTCGGTGCCCGAACTCGCGTCGCGACGGCGAAAGCCCGCCGGTTCCTCGCTCGCGACCTCGAGCGCGCGCAGGAAGGTGAGCCACGTCGCCGCCGTCTCGCGGGTCTCGAGGGGCGTCTCGTCGACGAGTCGCTGACAACAGTCGTCGACGGCACCGGCGGTCGCGGGGAGTGCTCGCCGGACCGTCGCGAGGAGCGTGCGGTCCGCGGGCGGTTCCGGAACCGGTTTGAACTGCACGACTACAGTCCGAAGGAGTCGACGAGGAGGTCTTCGTCCGTCTCGCCGTGGACGTACGTCGGACCGCCGACCACGTCGACCGTCACCGAGGCGGGCGCGAAGAGATCCGAAGGCACCTCCGAAAAGTCCCAGTCGAGGTCGTCGAAGATCGCACCGAACGGGCGGCCGTGGTCCGCGGCGGCCGTGGACGGTACCGAGTCGAAACGGTCGCTGTCCTCCCGGACGGTGAGATGCGCTCGCCCGCCGTAGGCGATGGCGTCGTTCGTCCGGGCGATGGCCGTCCGTTCGTCGCCCGCGACGGGCGCGACCGGCGCGCGACCGGTCGCGGAGATGATGTCGAGGGGGTCGTAGCCGAGTTCGGCGAGTCGGAACGTCGCGAGTTCGGCGGCACGGGCGGCGTTCGTGATGCTGCCGGCGAGGCTCGCGGTCGGATAGGCGAGCAGGAAGACGCTGCTCGTCTCGACCTCGGCGCGCTCGGCGACGTGCTCGGCGACGGATTCGGTCGGGTCCGCATCCGTCTCGATCGCCAGTGCCGTCAGATCGAAGGCGTCGGTGTAGCCGATGCGGCGGAACTCCTCCTCTTCGGCCACCAACGCCCGGGCGGGACCGCTGCCGAGTCCCTCGAAGTCCTCGGTCAGCACCTCCCAACCGGCCTTCTGGGAACAGAGCAACGAGAGCGCCGGCTGGTCCGTCGATAGCTCGACGTAGGGTACCGAGGCGTCGCCGAGTTCGCCGAGTTCGTAGCTCGGCGTCGCCATCCCCGCGGTCTGTATCTCGGTCAACAGCAGCCCCGATTCGATCCCGCCGTCGAACTCGAGCCCGAAGTCGAGCACCGTCGCGTCGTTTTCGAGGTCGTAGCCGCCGATATTCAACTCCTCGGCATAGTCGAGGGCCTCGTCGACCAGCTCGATCGCCATGCGATTGAGACTTTCCATGCCCCGTGGTTCAGCCTCCGTGGTAAAACCGTTTGTCCGTTGGCGTCTGACCGACGTCTGACACGAGTTGCACCCGTGCGGCGACGGTACAGCCGCGGTTTCGAGCGTCCCCGTCGGTGACGCCGCCTCGCCCGTCGCGGGCGACCCCCAGCGGGGCTATCAGCGAATGCGTCAGCGCGCGGGGGTTGTCAGGCGTCGCGATTAGTGGCTGGCCGTCCGAGGTGCTCTTCGACGACCGTGACCTTCTCCGAGGCGTCGATGTCCCGCGTCCGTTTGTCGTCGATTTTCAGGACCGTGCTCACTCGATCACCATCAACGGCGTCGTGGGCCGCCTGTGCGGCCGCGAAGAGTTCGTCGGTCGTTTCGGTTTCGATTACCGTCCCCATCGGATTCGTCTCGTAGGAGACGTCGAACCCCTCGAGCGCCTCGACTGCCTTCGCGACCTCGCCGGCCATGCTGTCCTCGATTACCGGTGCTACGCTCAATAGTGCGACGACCGTCATAGTGTGTGTTGATGGGCGACAGGACGTAAAACCGTTTCATACCGACCGCAGTTCCCGCGGTGACAGCGCGGTTTGTGTGGTCGCATCGCTCACGGCCCGTGAAACGGTCGGTGGAAAACGATCAGGGTGACTGCGTGCGGGAGGTGACTGACGCGACGTCAGTTCGTGGTCGGCGTTCCGGGCGTCTCCGCGGGCGGGTAGATGATGACGTCGCCGTTCGCGTAGACGTACACCTCGTGCTCCAGGGCAGTGAAGGCGATGTGCCCCCCCGTTCGTTCCGTTCCGTCGGCTTTCTTGCTGAAGATACGGTCGAGCGCGTCCGGGTCGACGCTGTCGTACAGGGAGAACTCCCCCTGGGAGACGTCGGTGTCCGCGATCGACGAGAGTGCGTGGACGATCGTCGTCGTAATCGTCGCGGTGCCGTCGGTATCGTGGTGGAAGACGTAGCGGTCGTTGGGCTGGTCGTACTGGAGATCGTCGGTGCCGTCCGCGGGTGTAAGTTCAGTCTGCATTGCTATGTCTGATCGTTCAATCGTGTATTGTATCGTAGTTACTCGCGGTATAAAAGCTACTCGGCACCAGAAAAAGACGGGATCTGTGAAATTAGTGTTTCCGTGAATGCGGCCGGCAAACACCCGTTGCGCAGTCTATCACGATCGGTCATCCCGCGGTCCGGTCGGCTCCGTCGGTGATGGTCGGAATAACACGGGCTTTTGCGACGCAATCAATCGTTTCCATCCCGTTGGCTCGTGCTTTCGGCCGGTTCGGCTCTAGGCGGCGCGAACCGAACGGTCGACCGCTTGCCACGGCCGCCCACGAGCTTATCCACGCACGCGCCGGATCAACAATAATGGGAAGCAAGACCCGTTCGGAATTCGAGGCGCTCGAGAACGACCTCCCCGCGACGGTCGATGGGGCGGCGATCAAGCGCATGCGCGTCGTCGCACACGCCCTCGACGAAGGGTTCCGCGTACCGGGCACGGACGTCAGGGTCGGTCTCGATCCGATCGTCGGCATCCTTCCCGGAGCGGGCGACGCCGCTGCGGCGGTCGCCTCGCTGTATCTCGCCGCCGAATCCGCCCGACTGGGCGTCTCCCAATCGACGCTGCTTCGCATGCTCGCGAACATCGGCATCGACACCGTCATCGGTTCCGTCCCCGTCCTCGGCGTCGCCTTCGACGCCGTCTGGAAGGCCAACAAGCGAAACCTGAAACTCGCACTTACCGACCTCGCCGACGAAGGTGACGGGGCGGATACCGTCGCTCTCGAGTAGCGCAGCGACTCGACCGTCCACCACATCGTCCGTTCCGGCACACCTCGCGACGCGCCATCACGGTCGCTCGCGGGCTTGTCTTCGGAGAAGTGCGCTGGCTGGGATTTGAACCCAGGTTGTGACCATGGCAAGGTCACGTGATACCACTACACTACCAGCGCGCTCGATCGGCACCGTGCCGTTGGACACTCCGTCTCGAGTGTATCCGAACGATCGCGCCACCGCTATTTATATATAACGAACCTCGAACGAGCGCCTCGCCGTGTGCCTGGTCGCGAACCGATTCCTCCCGTTCCGGGCGGAGTGACGGTGGGCCGACGATAGCCGAGACTCGACCGCCAGTTTGCTCCAAGCTCATACGCTGAGAGATCCGAAACGGTAGCACATATGCGGTGCTCGGTCGGAGTGATCGTCGAAGAAGTGCGCTGGCTGGGATTTGAACCCAGGTTGTGACCATGGCAAGGTCACGTGATACCACTACACTACCAGCGCCCTGCTGCACTCATATCTACTGCCGGATGGATGTATAAGGGTTGCGAATCGACCCGACATCGGCATGCCGCGGCATGCCGGTTTTCGAGTCCCCGGACCGACGAACGACGTCGTACAGCGGCAATATCGTCCGCATCGATCGGAGACGGTCGCGATCAGTCACCGAGGGAGAGTGTGTGTCCGTTCGGCACGAATTCGTGGGTGAGAGGCGTTGACAGCCGGAATCGAATCCGCTATTCTTTTAAGACCCTCTCCGCAATACATCGCTACAGTCTAGTGACGCGGCGCCGAAGCGTATCGGCATGACTGTCAGCGTACTCGTGCCGTCGTCGCTCAGCCGGGAAGCCGAAGACAAACGCGAGGCAACTCGTAAACTCGGATACGTCGCCCGCGCGGCGACGATCTTCCGGGCTGATCGCTTGGTCGTCTATCCCGATCGGGATGGGGAAACCGGGCAGTTCGACGGCGGGTTCGTACAAACCGTGTTGCGGTACGCCGCAACGCCCCCATACCTCCGCAACGAGGCATGGGGGATGCGGGACGAACTGGAGTACGCGGGCGTCTTGCCGCCGCTCCGCGCCATGTCACAGACCGGCTCCGAATCTACCGGTTCGGGGTCGTCAAGACAAGGAATCGTGACCGAGGTCGGACCTGAAGGGCGCGTCCGGGTCAATTGCGGACTGCAACACCCGATCTCCCTCAACGTACCGCCGAAAATGGCGGTCGAAGAGGGGGAGCGCGTGACCGTCAGGATCTCTTCGCGACGACCGGTCCGGGCGAAGCTCGTCGACGAGCCCCTCCCGGGGCTTTCGATCGAGCAGACGGACCTGCAGGCAGCACTCGGCCGTGAGGATGCCGGCGTCCGTATCGCAGCCTCCCGATTCGGTGATGAACTCACCGTCGGGCGACTCGAGACGCTGGCCGGACGCGTCCAGCGCGACGGGATGACCGTCGCCTTCGGCGCGCCCGAGAGAGGGCTGCCGGCTATCCTCGGAATCGAGGAATCGGCCATCGAACCGTCGTCCGGACAAGACGACGCGATCGAACCGTCGTCCGACCGGGATGACGCAGCCGATAACGGAGTCGAACCCACCGCCGATCCGGGGTTCGACCTCTGGCTAAACACGGTTCCGGATCAGGGAAGCGAGGTCATCCGAACGGAGGAGGCTCTGTTCGCGACGCTCGCTCCCCTCTCACTGAGAGAGTGATAGAATGCCACAAGCAAATACACCACGCAAAGGCTCACTCGGGTTCGGCCCACGACAGCGTGCGACCAGCGAGGTCCCACGTTTCAACTCGTGGCCGGACGACGACGGACAGCCGACGCTCCAGGGCTTCGCGGGCTACAAGGCCGGCATGACCCACGTCGTCATGGTCGACGATAAATCGAACTCGCCGACCGAAGGGATGGAACAGACCGTCCCCGTGACGATCGTGGAGACGCCGCCGATGCGCGCCGTCGCGCTGCGAGCGTACGAAGACACGCCGTACGGTATGAAGCCGATAACCGAGGTCTGGACCGACGAGTTCGTTCCCGAACTCGATCGCGTTCTGGACCTTCCCGGTGACGAGTACGACACCGACGCCGCCACGGACGAGCTCCGTGGCCTCCAGGAGGAGGGTCGCGTCGACGACGTTCGCGTCATCACCCACACGGTTCCGGGGGACGTTCCCTCGGTTCCGAAGAAGAAACCGGACGTGATGGAAACGCGCGTCGGCGGCGGTTCCGTCGACGACCGCGTCGACTTCGCCCTCGAGATCATCGAGGACGGCGGCGAACACGTCATGAACGACGTGTTCCGCGCCGGCGAGTACGTCGACGCAAGCGGTGTCACGAAAGGGAAAGGGACGCAGGGCCCCGTCAAGCGATGGGGCGTCCAGAAGCGCAAGGGCAAACACGCCCGCCAGGGCTGGCGTCGCCGCATCGGCAACCTCGGCCCCTGGAACCCGTCCCGCGTCCGCTCGACGGTCCCCCAGCAGGGGCAGACCGGCTACCACCAGCGGACGGAACTGAACAAGCGCCTCGTCGACATCGGCGACGGCGCGGACGCGACGGTCGACGGCGGCTTCGTCAACTACGGCGAAGTCGACGGGCCACACGCGTTGATCAAGGGCTCGCTCCCCGGGCCACAGCAGCGTCTCGTACGCTTCCGCCCGGCGATCCGACCCGGAGACCAGCCGCGCCTCGATCCCGAGGTGCGCTACGTCTCCACCGCATCCAACCAGGGATAACACATGGACGCAACAGTACGAAACCTGGACGGCTCGGACGCGGACACGATCGAGCTCCCGGCGGTCTTCGAGACCCAGTACCGCCCGGACCTGATCGCTCGTGCCGTTCGCGCCGCCCAGGCAAACCGAAAACAGGACTACGGTGCCGACGAGTTCGCCGGCCTTCGAACCCCGGCCGAATCGTTCGGTAGCGGCCGCGGGATGGCCCACGTTCCACGACAGGAGGGTCGCGCTCGACGCGTCCCCCAGGCCGTCAAAGGACGCAAGGCACACCCGCCGAAAGCCGAGAAGGACCAGTCCGCATCGATCAACACGAAAGCAAAGAAACTGGCCGTCCGCAGCGCCGTCGCTGCGACGACCGACGCCGAACTCGTCGCCGAGCGCGGCCACGAGTTCGACGAGGACGCCGAGATTCCCGTCGTCGTCGACGACGAGTTCGAGGACCTCCAGAAGACCCGCGAGGTCGTCGACTTCCTCGAGGCAGCCGGCCTCGCGGACGACATCGAACGCGCCGACGAGGGTCGCAGCGTCCGGTCCGGGCAGGGGAAAGCCCGCGGCCGCAAGTACAAGACGCCGACGTCGATCCTCTTCGTCACCTCCAGTGAGGCCGGCCCGTCCCGTGCGGCCCGGAACCTCGCCGGTGCCGACGTGACGACGGCCGCCGAGGTCAACGCGGAGGATCTCGCGCCCGGCGCACAGCCGGGACGACTCACCGTCTGGACCGAGAGCGCACTCGAGGAGGTGGCTGACCGATGAGTTCGGTCATCGAACACCCCCTCGTGACCGAGAAGGCGATGAACGACATGGACTTCGAGAACAAGCTCCAGTTCGTCGTCAACACGGACGCGACCAAGCCCGAAATTCGGGACGAGGTCGAAGAGCGGTTCGAGATCTCGGTCCGGAACGTCAACACGCAGGTAACGATGAAGGGTAAAAAGAAAGCGATCGTCCGCCTCTCCGAGGAGGACGACGCACAGGAAGTCGCTTCGCGAATCGGGGTGTTCTGAGAATGGGACGACGCATTCAAGGACAACGACGCGGTCGCGGGACCTCCACGTTCCGTGCCCCGTCGCACCGATACAAGGCGGACCTCGAGCACAAGAAAGAGGAGGACGACGACATCGTCCGCGGGACGGTCGTCGACATCGAACACGACCCGGCCCGATCCGCGCCGATCGCCGCCGTCGAGTTCGAGGACGGCGACCAGCGTCTGATCCTCGCGCCGGAAGGCATCACCGTCGGTGAGGAGTTGCAGGTCGGCGTCTCTGCCGAGATCAAGCCCGGCAACACGCTCCCGCTCGCGGAGATTCCCGAAGGCGTGCCGGTTTGTAACGTCGAGTCGAACCCGGGCGACGGCGGCCGATTCGCCCGCGCCTCGGGGACGAACGCGGACCTGATCACCCACGACCGCAACGCGGCGGTCATCCAGCTTCCCAGCGGCGAGGTCAAGCGCCTCGACCCGCAGTGTCGAGCGACTATCGGCGTCGTCGCCGGTGGCGGCCGAACTGAGAAGCCGATGGTCAAGGCAGGGAACAAGTATCACAAGATGAAGGCTCGGGGCACGAAGTGGCCTCGCGTCCGCGGTGTCGCGATGAACGCCGTCGACCACCCGTTCGGTGGTGGCGGCCGCCAACACCCCGGCAAACCCAAGTCCGTCTCGCGGGACGCCCCGCCGGGACGGAAAGTCGGTGACATCGCCTCCCGGAGCACCGGTCGAGGTGGCAACAAATGAGTCAGGAGTACCGAACCGGCCGTGAAGGTGAGTTCACCTACCGCGGCCACACGCTCGAGGAGCTGCAGGACATGGAGCTCGACGAAGTCGTGGAACTGCTCCCCGCACGACAGCGGCGAAGTATCCAGCGCGGTCTCTCCGTCGAGAAGGAGAAGCTTCTCGAGGAGGCCCGCGAGAAGGGCGAAGAAGAGACGGCGAACGACCCGATTCGAACGCACCTGCGGGATATGCCGATCCTGCCGGAGTTCGTTGGGATGACCTTCGAGGTCTACAACGGACAGGCGTTCGAACGCGTGCGCGTCGAACCCGAAATGATCGGCCACTACCTCGGCGAGTTCCAGCTGACGCGGACCTCGGTCGAACACGGACAGGCCGGTATCGGCGCGACCCGATCGTCGAAGTTCGTCCCACTGAAGTGATCCACGTATGGGAATCAACTACTCAGTCGACGCCGATCCCGACGCGACGGCGAAAGCCATGCTTCGGGAGCGTCATATGAGCAACAAGCACAGCAAGGAGGTCGCACGCGAGATCAAGGGCCGAACCGTCGGCGAGGCCCAGGCGTACCTTCAGGACGTAATCGACGAGACCCAGTCGGTGCCGTTCAAGTCCCACAACGCCGGTGCCGGACACCGCTCCGACATCGACGGCTGGGACGCCGGCAAGTACCCCGAGAAGGTCTCCAATGAGTTCCTCGATCTGCTCGAGAACGTCGAAGCCAACGCGGATCATCAGGGCTTCGACGGCGAATCCATGGAGATCGTCCACGTCGCCGCCCACAAGGTCGGCGAGTCCGTGGGCCGCAAGCCCCGCGCGATGGGGCGTGCCTCCTCGTGGAACACGCCGCAGGTCGACGTCGAGATCGTCGTCGAAGAAGTCGACGAGGACGAAGCAGGTGATAGCTAATGGCTGACGAACACCAATTCATCGAGAACGGCCTGCAGCGGTCCCAGATCGACGAGTTCTTCCAGGAAGAACTCGGCCGTGCGGGCTACGGTGGTATGGACGTCGCCAAGACGCCGATGGGAACTCAGATCGTCCTCAAGGCCGAGAAGCCGGGGATGGTCATCGGCAAAGGCGGCGAGAACATTCGGAAGGTCACGACGGCCCTCGAGGACCGATTCAACCTCGAGGACCCGCAGATCGACGTCCAGGAGGTCGAAGAACCCGACCTCAACGCACGGATCGTCGCGGACCGACTGGCCAACGCACTCGAGCGTGGCTGGTACTTCCGGAAGGCCGGTCACACGACGATCGACCGGATCATGGAAGCCGGCGCGCTCGGCGCGGAGATCGTCCTGTCCGGGAAGGTCACCGGTGCGCGATCGCGCGTCGAGAAGTTCAACCGCGGCTACATCAAGCACAACGGCGAGCCCGCAGAGGAGGTCGTCGACCACGGCCAGGGCGTCGCGGTCATGAAGCTCGGCACCATCGGTGTCGACGTCAAGATCATCCCGCCGGGTGCGGAACTGCCCGACGACTTCGAGGTCAGCGAAGACATGGACCCGGAGGAAGTCGTTCCGGACGCCGTCGAAGTCAACGAGGCCGAGGGCGTCGAGGAACTCCTCGAGGGCGAACCCGAGGAGGGCGACGCGGATGCCGAGGCTGCGGCTGCGGAGGCCGCCGACGCCGACACCGAGGCCGACCTCGACGAGGACATCGTCGAGGAGGTCATCGAGGAAGAGGTCGACGCCGACGAGGAGTTCGACGAGGTCGAGGTCCCCGGCGGCGACGAAGACGTCGAGGAAGAACTCGAGGAACTCGAGGAAGACGTCGAAGCGGAGGCCGAGGAACTCGTCGAGGAGATGGAAGACGAGGACGCAGACGAGGGAGGTGACGCCTGATGGCGATCCTCCACGTCGAGGAGATCCGCGACATGACGCCCGCAGAGCGGGCGGAAGAACTCGAGGAACTCGAGACGGAACTGCTGAACGCGAAGTCCGTCCTCGCGGCCGGTGGGGCCCCGGAGAACCCGGGCCGTATCGGCGAGTTGGGTCGCACCATCGCGCGAATCAAGACGATTCAGCGCGAAGAGGGCGACCTCGACGACGAAGTCGAAGCGGACGCCGAATAACACAACCACACACCAATGGCACTGACACCCGAGACCCTGCCGCGACACGAACTCAACGGCCTTCCCGTCCGCGTCGTCGAGAGCGACGACGCCTCGCGGGTGGGGCTGGCGGGGCGCGTCGTCATCGAGACGACGAAGACCCTCTCCATCGAGGTTCGACGCGACGGCGAGTCTCGGGTCGTGATGGTGCCGAAATCGGGCTCGACGTTCGAGTTCGCGATCACAGATGACGCCGCCGACGACCGTCGAGGGACCCTCGATGGCTTCCCGGACGAGATCCGGGAACCCGAGAAGGGGTCGGGGACTGCGTCCAAACTGGCCAACACTGAACCCGCCGGGGACACCGAGGATCGATCCTCGTCCGCGGCGGACCGAGCCGGCGGCGATGCCGCCGACTGTCGCGACGACGTCCCCTCACGGGATCGCCGTCGCGCTGCTGGCGAGGACGTAGCCTACGTTACGGTCGATGGATCGCGGCTGCTCTCACGACCCGCCCGACGCACGGAAACGAGTGGTGACTCACCATGGCAATAGGACTAGACGTTGAAACCCCTCCGGAACCAGAGAACCCGGAGGAATACGACTACGAGAAGTGTCCGTTCTACGGCGAACTCTCCGTTCGAGGGCAGATCCTCGAAGGGACGGTCGTCTCGACGGACATGGACAAGACCGTAGTCGTCGAGCGAGAGTACGATGTGGCGGTCCCGAAGTACGACCGACACATGAAACGACGCTCGCGCATCCCGGCACACGTACCGGGCGTGCTCGAGCCGCTCTCGGTCGGTGACACGGTCAAGATCGCAGAGACCCGACCACTGTCGAAGACGAAATCGCACGTGGTCGTCGAAGTAACCGAAGAAGCAACCGCGGAGGACCTCGCAGAGCTGACGAGCCAGGCCGAGCCTGAGCCGGCGCTCTCCGACGAGGACCTCGCCGCGGCTGCAGACGAGGGTGATCAGTGATGGAGGCGATGAAGGCCGACGTCACGCAGGGCCTGAAAAAGGGCTCGCTGGTCACGTGTGCCGACAACACCGGCGCGCGCGAACTGAAGGTCATCAGCGTCGCGGGCTACCACGGCACCAAGAACCGCCAGCCGAAGGCGGGGATCGGTGACAAGGTGACCGTCTCGGTCACCAAGGGTACCCCCGAGATGCGCCGACAGGTCCTCGAGGCCGTCGTCGTCCGCCAGCGGAAGTCGATCCGTCGGCCCGACGGCACGCGGCTGAAGTTCGAGGACAACGCGGCGGTCATCATCGATGAGAACGAGGAGCCCCGCGGCACGGAGATCAAGGGGCCGATCGCCCGCGAAGTCGCAGAGCGCTTCGGAGCAATCGCCAGCACGGCGACGATGATCGTATAGATATGACTGAACAACCACACAAACAGCGAACGCAGACGCGAACGGCGCCGCTGCACGAGCGACAGAAGCAGCTGCACGCGACGCTGTCCGACGAGCTCCGCGAGGAGTACGACACCCGTCGAACCCGCGTCAACGCGGGCGACACGGTCGAGGTCATGCGCGGCGACCACGCCGGCGAGGAAGGCGAGGTCATGCGCGCGATCCTCGAGGACGGGACCGTCCACGTCGAGGACGTGACCGTCGAGACGGCCGACGGCGAGGAAGTGCCGCGGCCGCTTGACCCCTCGAACGTCCGGATCACGGAGCTCGATCTCGAGGACGAGCGTCGCGAGGCGCGTCTCGAAGGTGATAGCGAATGACGAAACACCAGAAACGACTCTCGGTACCGAAGTCCTGGCCGGTCGAGCGAAAGACCGAGACCTTCACGGTCAAGGCCGACGCCGGTCCCCACGGCGAAGACGGCGTGCCGCTCGTCGTCCTCCTGCGGGACGTGCTCGGCTACGTGGACTCGCGGAAGGAAGCACGGTACGCCCTCTCGGAGGATTCGATCCTCATCAACGGGGTTCCGATCAACGACGAACAGCGCCCGATCGGCATGTTCGACATCGTTGCGTTCCCCGGGCGAGACGAGTACTACCGCGTCTTCCCCGACGAGGGCGGTCGGCTCGCGCTGACCGAGATCGACGAGGAATCGGCCCAGAGCCGCCTCGGCAAGATCGTGAACAAGCAGCAGGTGTCGGGTGGCGACACCCAGCTGACGCTGCACGACGGCACGAACGTCATCGTCGACGACGAGTACGATCCGAAGGACTCGATCGTCATCGACAACGACGACAAGTCCGTCGTCGCGCACTTCCCCTACGAGGAAGGCGCACTCGTGACGGCCGTCCGTGGCAACCACGGCGGCAAGGTCGGCGAGATCGACACGATCGATATCACGCCGGGCAGCGGTTCGAACAGCGTCGGCGTCTCGACTGACGACGGCGGCTTCGAAACCGTCGAAGAGTACGTCGTCGTCATCGACGAGAACTTCACGGGTGAGGACGATGAGTGAAGCCGACTCCGGTGAGTTCCACGAGATGCGCGAACCGCGCGTCGAGAAGGTCGTCGTCCACATGGGCGTCGGGCAGGGCGGTCGCGAACTCGGCAAAGCCGAGGACATCATCGAGGAGGTCACGGGGCAGGAAAGCGTCCGGACCCAGGCCAAGCGAACCGAACCCGACTTCGGGATTCGGCAGGGCGATCCCATCGGCGCGAAGGTGACCCTCCGCGACGACGACGCCTACGAGTTCCTCGAGAAGTCGCTGCCGCTGACGGAGCTGTCGGCGGCCCAGTTCGACGACACGGGCAACTTCAGCTTCGGCGTCGAGGAGCACACCGACTTCCCGAGCCAGGAGTACGATCCGAGCATCGGGATCTACGGACTGGACGTCACCGTTAACCTGGTACGTCCGGGTTACCGGATCGCCAAACGCGACAAGGCAACCCGGTCGATCCCGTCGAAGCACCGACTGACTCCCGAGGACGCCATCGGCTTCCTCGAGGCCAACTTCGACGTGAGCGTGGAGGACACGGACGATGAGTGAAAGCGAAACCGAAGAGAACGACCGCACGGGCGAGCACGCCGCGAAGCGAACGGGACAGATCGAGTCCTGTCAGCGCTGTGGCCGCGAGCAGGGACTTGTCGGGAAGTACGACATCAACCTCTGCCGGCAGTGCTTCCGCGAGATCGCCCGCGACATGGGATTCAGGAAGTACCGATAACATGACCGGAAACGATCCACTCAGCAACGCGCTCTCGGGACTCGACAACGCCGAGAGCGTGGGTCATCTTACCCACGAGGTAACGCCCGCCTCGAACGAGATCGGCAGCGTACTCGAGGTCTTCTACGACCGCGGGTACATCGACGGCTTCGAGTACGTCGACGACGGCAAAGCCGGTCAGTTTGAGGTCGAATTGAAAGGAGCGATCAACGAGTGCGGCCCCATCAAGCCCCGCTACGCCGTTGGTTCCGAGGACTTCGAGAAGTGGGAGAAGCGCTATCTCCCCGCTCGGGACTTCGGTGCCCTCGTCGTTACGACGAGCAGTGGCATCATGAGCCACTACGAGGCGCGCGAGAAGGGTATTGGGGGCCAGGTGATCGCATACGTCTACTAATCATGCGAGTCGAACTGGAAATCCCCGAGAACGTAACCGTCGAGGTCGATCGGTTCGACGTGACCGTCGAAGGTCCGGAAGGCGCCGTCACCCGACGCCTCTGGTATCCCGACGTGACCGTCGAGACTGACGACGACCAGGTGGTAATCGAAAGCGGTGCCGAGGACGCGAAGACGAATTCGACCGTCGGCACCTTCGAGAGCCACATCACCAACGCCATCCACGGCGTGACCGAGGGCTGGGAGTACGAGATGGAGGTCTTCTACTCTCACTTCCCGATGCAGGTCCGCGTGGAGGGCGACGAGGTCGTCATCGAGAACTTCCTCGGCGAAAAGGCACCGCGACGAACGACTATCCACGGTGACACCGAGGTCTCCGTCGACGACGAGCAACTCGTCCTGTCCGGCCCCAGCAAGGAGGACGTCGGACAGACGGCGGCGGACATCGAGCAGCTGACGAAGGTCAGCGGCAAGGACACCCGCGTCTTCCAGGACGGGGTCTACATCACCAACAAACCCGCCAAAGGAGGTGCCTGATAGATGGCAGACGACCAATCGAACGACGAACCCCAGGAGCTCGAGGACATCAGCGGCGTCGGTGCGAGCAAGGCAGACGCACTGCGTGACGCCGGCTTCGAGTCCATCCAGGACGTCAAGGAAGCCGATCAGGACGACCTCGCCGAAGCCGACGGCGTCGGGAACGCACTCGCCGCCCGTATCAAGGCCGACGTCGGTGACCTCGAAGTCACCGAAGAAACCGAAGCCGAGATCGAAGACGAGGGTGCCGAGGCAGAGGCGGAAGCGGAACCCGACGAAGACGTCGAGACCGAACTGCAGGCCCGCGGGCTGACCGAGAAGACGCCCGACCTCTCCGAGAACGAGGAGCGACTCCTCAACCGTCGGCGGAGCGAAGGGAAACCGCAGTTCAATCGACAGGACTACCACAAGAAAAAGCGGACGCCGGAGTCCTGGCGTCGACCCCGCGGGACGCTGTCCAAGCAGCGCCGCGGTGTCAAGGGCAAGGGCCCGAAAGTTCAGGCCGGCTACCGCACGCCGAAAGCAGTCCGCGGGAAACACCCCAGCGGCTTCGAGGAAGTCTACGTCGAGAACACGGACGACCTCGAGGGCGTCGACGGCTCCCGTGAGGCGGTTCGGATCGCATCCGCCGTCGGTGCGCGCAAGCGCGAGCGCATCGAAGAGATCGCCGAAGACCAGGGCATTCGTGTCCTGAACCCGACCTACGAGGAAGTCGAGGTGGAATCCGATGACTGATCTCACAGCACAGAAGCGACTCGCCGCTGACGTCTTGGACGTCGGCGAGAACCGCGTCTGGCTCGATCCCGATGCGCAGGGCGACATCGCCGAAGCGATCACGCGCGACGAGATCCGCGAACTCGTCGACGAGGGTCGCATTCAGGCCGACGACCCCTCGGGCAACTCCCGCGGCCGCGCTCGCGAACGGAACGCGAAGCGCGCCTACGGCCACCAGAACGGGCAGGGCAAGCGCCGCGGCAAGAAGGGCGCACGCCAGAACGAGAAAGACGAATGGCAGAACAAGATTCGTGCACAGCGACGGAAGCTGCGCGAACTCCGCGACAAGGGCGAACTCACGCCCACGCAGTACCGCGAGCTCTACAAGAAGGCTGGCGGCGGGGAGTTCCGTAGCGTCCGGTACCTGTTGAACTATATCGACGAAACCTACGGTGACCAATAATGGCGACAGGACCACGATACAAAGTACCGATGCGGCGTCGCCGTGAGGTCCGGACGGACTACCACCAGAGGTTGCGCCTGCTGAAATCGGGCAAGCCACGCCTGGTTGCTCGCAAGAGCAACAAGCATACTACGGCGCAGCTGATCACTCCCGGACCTCAGGGAGACGAGACGCTTGCGAGTGCACACTCGAGCGATCTGGCGGAGTACGGCTGGGACGCACCCACGGGTAACATTTCCGCGGCGTATCTGACCGGCCTTCTGGCCGGCAAACGAGCCGTCGAGGCGGGTCTCGAGGAAGCGGTCCTCGACATCGGTCTCAACACGGCGACGCCCGGCAACAAGGTGTTCGCGGTACAAGAGGGCGCGATCGACGCCGGCCTCGAGATTCCGCACAACGACAGCGTGCTCGCGGACTGGTCGCGTACGCGCGGCGAGCATATCGCCGAGTACGCCGAGCAGTTAGACGAGCCGCTGTACAGCGGCGATTTCGACGCGACTGATCTCCCCGAACACTTCGACGACGTACGAGAGGCGATTCTCGAATGAGTGGAAACAACTACAACGACGGCGGTTGGCAGCCAGTCACCCGTCTCGGCCGGAAGGTCCAGGAGGGCGACATCGAGACGATGGAAGACGCCCTCAACTCTGGCCTCCCGCTGAAGGAACCCGAACTCGTCGACCAGCTCCTCCCCGGACTGGAAGACGAAGTGCTGGACATCAACATGGTCCAGCGGATGACCGACTCCGGACGACGCGTGAAGTTCCGCTGTGTCGTTGCCGTCGGCAACCGCGACGGGTTCATCGGCTACGCCGAAGGCCGAGACGATCAGGTCGGCTCCGCCATCCAGAAGGCGATCGGTATCGCGAAGCTGAACATGATCCAGGTCCCGCGCGGATCGGGCTCCTGGGAGGACCGCTCGGACCGGCCACACTCGCTGACCCGACGGACGACCGGCAAAGCCGGCTCCGTCGAGGTCGAGGTCATCCCCGCCCCCGAAGGGCTGGGACTGGCCGCCAGCGACACCGTCCGTCACGTCCTCGAGCTGGCCGGCATCGAGAACGCCTGGACCAAGAGCCACGGCAACACTCGAACGACGGTCAACCTCGCGAAGGCGACCTACAACGCGCTCGAGAACGCCTCCCAGTCGCGTCACCCGCAGCGACGACCCAACCGAGAGGGAGCCGAGGTGGCTGACCAATGAAAGCGATCGTCCAGATCCGCGGCGAAGTGAACCGACAGGAAGACGTTCAGGATACCCTGTCGATGCTCAACATCCACAACGTCAACCACTGCACGCTCGTCCCCGAGACCGACGCCTACGAGGGGATGATCGCGAAGGTCAACGACTACGTCGCCGTCGGCGAGCCCGACGCGGACGTACTCGAGACCCTGCTCGCGAAGCGAGCGGAGCCCCTCGAAGGGGATCAGTCCGATGTCGACGAGGAGTGGCTGGCCGACAACACCGAGTACGACGACTTCGGTGCCCTGGCCGCAGCGCTCCTGGCGGAGGAGACGACACTCCGTGACGAGGGACTGTCACCGACGCTTCGACTCCACCCACCGCGGGGGGGTCACGATGGTATCAAAAAGCCGACCGTCGAGGGCGGCCAACTCGGAAAGCATACAACAGGGGAGATTAACGACCTCCTAGAATCGATGCGATAACCATGACGAGTAAAAAACGACGCCAGCGCGGATCGCGAACCCACAGCGGCGGTTCCCACAAGAACCGACGCGGTGCGGGCCACCGTGGTGGCCGCGGCCGTGCCGGGCGCAGCAAACACGAGTTCCACAACTACGAACCGAAGGGCAAACACGGCTTCAAGCGACCCCACGACATCCGCGAGGATGTCGCGGAGATCGACGTCCAGAAGCTAGACGAGGACGCGATCCTCTACGTCGCGGACGACCTCGCCGAGGAGACCGACGATGGCTACCGACTCGACGCACGCGACATCGTCGAGGACGGCCACGAGGTCGACACGGTGAAAGTCCTCGGGTCCGGACAGGTCCGGAACACGCTCGAGATAACGGCGGACGCGTTCTCCGATGCGGCCGAGGAGAAACTCGAGGCTGCCGGCGGCGAGGCAGTCATCTCGGAGCGAGCACAGGAGGACGACGACGCCGAAGCCGACGCTGAACAGGACAAGGAATAACATATGGGATGGAAGGAAGCCGCTGAACCGGTCCTCACGCGGATGCCAGCAGTGCGCCGTCCGGAGGGGCACGTCCCCTTCAAGCGCAAGCTGATGTGGACGGCCGGTATCCTGATGTTGTACTTCTTCCTGACGAGCATCACGCTGCTCGGTTACCAGGCCGGCGGCTCGGGCGACCTCTTCGGTGAGTTCCGTGCGATCCTCGCTGGAGCACACGGGTCAGTCCTGCAGGTCGGTATCGGTCCGATCGTCACCGCGAGCATCGTCTTACAACTGCTCGGCGGGGCGAACCTGCTCGGGCTCGACACGGACGATCCACGGGACCAGGTCCTCTATCAGGGGCTCCAGAAGCTGCTGGTCATCCTGATGGTCATCCTGACCGGGCTCCCGATGGTGTTCTCCGGCCCGCCGGGAGGGGGCTTCCTGCCAGCCAAGACATCGATGCAACTCGGTGGGATGGCGCTCACCGCGACACAGATCCAGATCCTGATGTTCGCCCAGATCCTCGTTGGCGGGATCCTCATCCTCTATATGGACGAGGTCGTCAGCAAGTGGGGCGTCGGCAGCGGGATCGGGCTGTTCATCATCGCCGGCGTGAGCCAGCGTCTGGTCACCGGTTTCATCCAGCCCAACTCGCAAGGGTTCTTCTACAGCTGGTACGAGATCCTGACCGGGCAGGTCGAGATCGGCTCGATCGCGTCGGGCGAGGGGCTCTACGCCCTGCTGGTCACCCAAGGTGACCTCATCGGGCTGTTCACGACGCTGTTGATCTTCGGGATCGTCGTCTACGCGGAGTCGGTCCGCGTCGAGATTCCGCTCAGTCACGCTCGAGTGAAGGGTGCACGTGGACGCTTCCCCGTGAAGCTCATCTACGCGAGCGTCCTGCCCATGATCCTCGTTCGTGCAGTGCAGGCGAACGTCCAGTTCATGGGACAGATCCTGAACAGCCAGTGGGGGAACATGCCCGCCTGGCTCGGAACCTACTCACAGCAGGGCCAGCCCGTCAGTGGGTTCTTCTACTACGTGGCCCCGATCTACTCCCGACAGGACTGGATGTGGTGGACGGCGTCGGTCTCCCAGGAGTGGTGGCAGGTGATGATCCGGATCGGCATCGACGTCACCTTCATGATCGTCGGTGGCGCGGTCTTTGCCATCTTCTGGGTCGAAACCACTGACATGGGGCCCGAATCGACGGCAAAGCAGATCCAGAACTCCGGGATGCAGATCCCCGGCTTCCGACAGAACGTCGGCGTCATCGAGAAGGTCATGGAGCGGTACATCCCGCAGGTGACCGTCATCGGCGGTGCGCTGGTCGGCCTGCTGGCCGTCTGTGCGAACATGCTCGGTACCATCGGCGGTATCAGCGGAACCGGACTGCTGCTGGCCGTCTCCATCACGTACAAACTGTACGAGGAGATCGCCGAGGAGCAGATGATGGAAATGCATCCGATGATGCGCCAGATGTTCGGCAGCGAATAACGGCCCGCGCTCGTTTTCCTTCCGTTCGTCGACACGATCGCGTGATCGGCGGAGCTACTGTCGTCGGTACTCACGACGAGACGTGAGTCGTCCGACCGCGAAACGCTTGAACCGAGTCAGCGGAGTTCCGACTATCGCTGTGGCCAGGGACTCCTCGATCCGACATCGAGGATGACAGGCCGCACTCCGGGGAGAGAAACGAGGGACGCGGTCGACTGGAACGACATCCGGCCCACTGTAGGAAAACGCACTGACCACGACCCAGTGTGGTGTCGGTATCTCGATCCTGCCCTAGTACAACTGCGACGGAGCAGTCACGCGAGACGGTGGTGAGGAACCGAAGAGCAGTGTCTCGAGTTCTCGGCCGTAGCCGGCGGACTCGCCTGGTTTCGGTGCCGATATGGACGGCACGTCGCTCTCTCAGCCGACCGTCGTGGTCAGCCCATAAGAGACGGTTTCTTCGTGAGAGTCGTCTCCGGCCGTCTGGAGTAGGCTGAGCGAGGCGAGAATCTCGAAAGGCAGCAGACGACAAGGGTGCTGGCGCTGTGCGGTACCGGAAAACGGCGAGAAACGCGTAGATATGCCCCGCGGAACGGGCGAGAGGTCGAGACGGGTTACTGGATGGAGTAGCCCGCGGCGAGGGTCAACAGGAGCACCATGAACAACGCGGTGAGCATCAGGTAGGTGACCGACCGCGGTTCGTCCTTCAGGTGCTGGAAGTAACCGGCGATCAGCGATACCTTGATCGCTGCCAGGACCATCGTCCCTGCTATTGCTACCTGCTCCGTGAAGATCTCAGGAAAATGGAAGAAAGCGAACTTTCCCGTCGCCAGCAGTAACAGTGCCACGTAGACCAGGCTGTACGTCCGAATGCTCGCCATTAGTGGGGAATGTGGGTGACGGATACTTATACCTTCCTCATACGATCCTTCTGCGGGGACCGGTGTGGAAGCGATACGTAGATGGGCCGCGAGTACGAATCGTCGGCAATGAGTGAACGGGCGGCTCTCGCTCGCCGAACCGGTATCGTCCTCGGGTTCGTCCTCGTCTCTCTCACCGCGGGTGCCGGCATCGTCACCGCGAGCAACGTCGCCGCCGGCCTCAGCGGCGGAAGCACTGATGTGAGCGTCCCGACGTGGCTCTACCTCGCGACCGGCGGCGGTACCGTCGGCGCCTCGGCCCTGCTGACGATGCTCGTCACCGACCGCGACGTGATCGGGGCCTATCACGACCACGCGCTCGAGCAGTCCCTCGACCGGCTGCTGACCGCGGGGTCGCTCCTGTTGGGCGTGTTCGGACTCCTCGGACTCGCGCTCGTCTTCGTGGCCGGCATCGGCGGGCCGAACATCGGACTGGTCAGCGCGACCGTCCTGGTGACGTTCGTCGGCGGGCGCGCGTTGCTGACGATCGTCGCCTACACCGTCGGCAACCCGTGGCCGGCACTCAATCCCTGGCGGCGGATCGCCGAGGCGCTCCCGAACGGTTACGAATCGTACCCGTCCTCGTACGGCTCCTGGCCCGCCGTCGTTGCACTGTTGACTTTCGTCTGGCTCGAGGTCGTTGCGCCTCTGACGACCACGGCGCAGGCGCTGGTAGCCATCCTCGTGATGTACTCGCTGTTTACCATCTCGGGTGCGGTCGTCTTTTCGCCGGAGACGTGGTTTCGACGCGGCGATCCCCTCTCGCTGTGGTTTCGACTCTACGGGTCCGTCGCACCGATTCAGCGAACGGCCGACGGGTTCGAACTCCGATATCCCGGGTCGCGGTTGAGTGAGCCGGATCTCGTCACCGGCACGTCGCTCGTGGCGTTCGTGCTCGCGTTGGTCTGGGAACTGACCTACAGCGGCTTTATCGTGACGCCGGCCGGCGTCTGGACTATCGAAGCGCTGGTCGGGATCGGACTCCCGCCGGTACTCGTCTATCTCCTCTTGCTCGTTGGTGGCTTCGCCCTGTTCTGGAAGGTCTACTGGGTCGCCATCGACCGGACCCGCGAGCGAGCCGAGACGTACCTCTCGCGGCGCTATCTCGGCTACAGACTCGCCGCGCCGCTGCTCGCCATCGCCGCCGGCTATCACCTCGCACACTACGTCGGGTTCGGACTCTCGCTGTGGCCGTCGCTGCTCGATGCTTTGGCGACGCCGTTGAACCCGCCGCCGAACCCGACTCGGTACGCGCTGCCGGGCTGGTTCGGCTACGTCGAGATCGCCGGCATCCTGTTGGGGCACGTCCTCGCGGTGTGGGTCGCCCACACCGTTTCCTTCGAACTGTTCCCCGGCAAACTCCAGGCGATCAGGAGCCAGTATCCGCTCATCGTCGTCATGGTCTTCTTTACGATGGTGAGCCTCTATCTCGTTTCGCAGGGAACGATGAGCCCGCCCTACGTCCCGGGCTGACGGAGCGCTCGTCGTCGGTAGCCGAACCGGCAAACACTTGCTCGCGACACCACAAGCACCGACCGAATGGCGACCGACCGAGCACTCGAGCGCGAGTACGACGTGCCCGCGGACGAGACGCCCGCTGGAACCTGTCCGTACTGCGGCCGGCCGTTCCGTGCCGAACGATACGTGACGTTCCACATCGGCGTCGATCACGCCGAGGAGTGTTCCGACGCCGAACGCGAGGCGTTCGACGAGGAACGCGACGACGAGGAGTACGACCTGTTCACGTTTCACTTCAAGGCAGCCATCTCCGTGTTTCTCGTCTACTTCCTGTTTACGTTCATTTACGCGCTGGTCTGGGCGGGCTAAGGCCGGTCTGACAGCTCGAGAGCGGATACGCTCGCCTGTCACAGTCTACGAACACGGGTAGTTCAGAAATCCTTTATTTCATCGCGCCACAGTACGTGTATCATGCCGTCAGTCCGCTCGGGAACGGCTCCCGTACTCGCCCTCGTCGTCGCCTGGCTCCTGCTGGCGTCCGTCGTCGGCCCGGTTGCACTCGGTTCGGACAGCGCTACTGATGCGCCGGACTCCGATAACGACCCGATCGTCGTCGACGATGACCTCCCTACGGACGGACCGACGGTCGAGGCCGTGGTCCGACTCGAGGAGCCCGACATCCCTGCCGAAATCGGCGCGGACGAGACCGAACGACGGCTCGAGACCCATGCCGAGTCGACACAGGAACCGCTCCTCGAGTACGCACGGGAGAAAGACGGGCTCCACGTCGAAGAGACGTTCTGGCTCACCAATGCCGTGTTGCTCGAGATCGATACCGACGCCGTCGACTACGAAGCCTTCGACCGGTTCGGTGCAGTCGAAGCCGTCCACGAGAACGTCGAGGTGTCGGTTCCCGAGCGACCGGACCGCGTGAATGCGACGGCGTCGGGAGCCGCCGCGTCAGCGGTCGGCAAGCGACGAACCACGGCCGGCCTCGCGCAGATCAACGCGACCGGTGCCTGGGACGCCTACGATACCCGCGGCGAGGGCGTCCGCGTCGCGGTCCTCGATACCGGCGTCGATACCGGCCACCCCGACATCGACCTCGCGACGGACGACCCGTCGGACCCGACCTATCCCGGCGGTTGGGCGGAGTTCGACGCGACAGGCGGGCGCGTCGTGGGGTCGACGCCACACGATACGGGAACGCACGGCACGCACGTCAGCGGAACGGTAGCCGGTGGAGCGACGACCGGAACCGCGATCGGCGTCGCCCCCGAGGCGGAGTTGCTTCACGGGCTCGTGTTGACCGACACGAACGGCTCGTTCGCGCAGGTCGTCGCTGGGATGGAGTGGGCCATACGACAGGACGCCGACGTAATCAGTCTGAGCCTCGGCGCGACCGGGACACACGCGCCGTTTATCGATCCGGTCCGGAACGCGCGGGAAAGCGGCGCGGTCGTCGTGGGTGCGACCGGGAACGACGGGCCGGAGACGTCCGGCTCCCCCGGGAACGTCTACGAGACGATTAGCGTGGGCGCAGTCGATCGGAACGGCGATGTCCCCTCGTTCTCCAGCGGACAGCGGATCGATCGGACCGAGTGGACGGCAGCGCCGCTGGACTGGACGGCCCCACCGTCGTACATCGTTCCCGATGTCGTCGCCCCCGGTGTCGCGGTCACGAGCGCCGCCCCGGGCGGTGGGTACCGATCGATGCCGGGAACGTCGATGGCGGCCCCACACGTCTCCGGAACGGTTGCGTTACTCCTGTCGATCGACCCCGACGCTACGCCCGACGAGATCACGACGGCGATAACCGGAACGGCTCGCATGCCCGCGGCCGGCACAGTCACTGGTGACACGACGACGGCCGATACCACCGAACCGCTCGAGACCCGCTACGGGCACGGCATTGTCGACGCCGAAGCCGCCGTCGACGCGCTCGTTGCCGTCCGCCGGCCGTCCGATCCAGTAGCAGGCAACGCGAGCGATCCGGGTCCGAGTGGGGACTCACGTCCCTCCTCGAGTCCCGTTTTCGTCGCCGGCGTTCTCGTCGCGGTCAGTTTGACCCTCGCCGTCCTGGCACGGTCCCGAATCGGGAGGCGGTAACGGCCGGCTCGACTCGACGGCGCGACGGCACCGGGTGTCGTTGGGGACCGCTCTCAGGCCACCCTTCTGCCAGCCGCGGGCGACCGACGACGGCGACGTGGACGGTCACCAGCGTCCGGCTGCGGCTGACGGTGATCGAACCCGTGGCGGACACACCGAGAGTCGACTCGGTACTGACAACTCGACCGTCGAACTCGAGTGGCTATCCGCGTACTACGCGGCGACGAGAGCGGTATCGGTCCGGCACGTCTCGCATACGCGTCGGACTCCTCGTCGTACTGACGGCGCTCAATATCGTCTCACTCGAGAGCACTGCGACCGTTGTGATCCGCTGCTCTCACTCACGGAGCAGAACACAAACCGAAGAAAACGCACCCGTGTAGCGACGGGTCGCTACATCAGGTAGAACAGTGGGAACAGGAAGACCCACACGATGTCGACGAAGTGCCAGTAGAGACCGAAGTACTCCACGGGCATGTGATCCTCGAGATAGGCGTCGATCGAGATGACGCGGTAGATCATGAACAGGGCGATCAGGAGCCCGAGGATGACGTGCAGCGCGTGCAGGCCGGTCGTCACGAAGTACAGCGAGTACTCGATACCGCTGAACCAGTAGTGACCGTCCGCGAACTTGCTGCTGTACTCGAAGGCCTTGACGCCCATGAACACGAGTCCAAGCAGGACCGTCGCGCTCAGCGCGCCGAGCAGTCCTTTCTTGTTCTCGCGCTCGGCCATCACGTGCGCGAGGATGACGGTAAAACTCGAGGTCAACAGCACGTACGTGTTAAACAGGCCGGCCTCGGTGATCGAGGCGAGATGCCAGTCGTGCCAGCCCATGTGGATGCGCATGAACACGTATGCACCGATCGCGGCACCGAAGACGACGACGTCAGAGGCCAGGAAGACCCAGACGCCCAGCTTCTCGTTGCTGATGCCGCCGAACGGCCAGCGCTCGGCGACGGCCATCTCGGGGGCAGTGAACTGCTCGCGACCGAACTGGAACAGCGTGACTCCGAGCATCGCCAGTCCCAGCACCATGAGGACCGGATAGATGATGTTCTGTGCGGGTGCCGAATCGAGGGTGACGAAGTTACCGACCCCGCTGTGGATGTGCGACTCGACGAACGAGAAGAAATACGGCGTGATGCCGCTGAGCCCGAGGAAGAACGTAAACGTCGCGATACCGATGCCGAGCGGCCAGATGCTGGCGTGATCGGCGTGTTCTTCTTCGTGGGTCGCGGCTGCCGTGCCGGTCGCTTCCTGTGCGACGCCACCGTCGGTCGCGGTCGCGGTGTCGTCGACGAACTCGAGTTTCCCGCTGGCGTAGCTCGGTCGGTCGGGCCAGTTCTCGAGCGGTGGCGGCGAGGGAATCGCCCACTCGGCAGTCCGGGAGTACGTCCACGGGTTGTCGGGGGCCTTGGGGCCCGAGACCAGACTCTTCCCGAGCGTGAAGAACATGATCAGGAAGGAGGCACCGAAGACGAACGCGCCCACGGTTGCCAGCTGGTGATAGATCTGCGCACCGCTACCGTAGTGGAAGACACGCCGCGGCGTCTCCCAGGCCATGAACATCGGGAAGTACAGCAGGTTGAAGCCGATGAAGTAGACCGCGAAGTTGAGCTTTCCGAGCCGTTCGGAGTACATCTTCCCGGTGAGTTTCGGCCACCAGTAGTAGATGCCGCCCATCAGTGCCGTGACTCCCGAAACCATCACGTAGTGGAAGTGCGCGACGACCCAGTAGGTGCCACGGAACTCGTAGTCGAGGACGACGGCACCCAGGAAGACGCCGGTGATGCCTCCCAGGATGAACAACACGAGCGCACCCAGCGAGAACAGGAACGGCGTGGTAAATCGAACGCGCCCTTTGACCATCGTATAGATCAGCGCGAAGACCATCAGGTCGAAGGGTAGCGAAATCCCGATCGTCGTCGCCATGAACAGCGTCTTGATCGGGAGGTTGATCGTCGACAGGAACATGTGGTGCATCCAGACGAGGAACGACTGGACTGCGACGAGAACCATCGCGATGATGACCCACTTGCGACCGACCAGCCGTCGGCCGGTGAACGTCTGGAACGTCTCGAACATGATCCCCAAGGCGGGGAAGAAGACGATGTACACCTCCGGATGGCCGAAGAACCAGAAGATGTGCGCCCACAGCAGGCTCGAGCCCTGATCGGTCGCGAAGTACTGCGTGAGGAACAGCCGATCGACCGAGAGTAACAGCACGGCTGCCAGCAGCGCCGCGAACGCGAACAGCATCATCCAGGCGGTCAGCAGCCACGACCACGAGAACATCGGCATGTTCCACAGACCGAGTCCCTCAGCACGGGATCGGTGCATCGTGGTCAGGAAGTTCACCGTCCCCATCGTGATGGAGATACAGAACAGGACCAAGGCGAGAACCATCGAGTTCCCGCCGGTCATTGCCTGCATCGCCGGGGTATACGTCGGCACGTTCAGCGGGGCGTACATCGTCCAGCCGCCGGAGAACGAGCCGCCCTGGAAGAACGAAATCGCCATCAGAATGCCCGAGAACAGGTAGAACCAGTAACTCAGGGCGTTTAGACGGGGGAACGCGAGATCCTTTGCCCCGATCTGGAGCGGGACAAAATAGTTCGCGAACCCGCTGGCGATCGGCGACAGGAACCAGAAGACCATGATGAGTCCGTGGCCGGAGACCGACTGGTAGAACTGGTCGTTGGTGAGCAGTCCCGTCCCGCCGGATTGCCAGAGGTGGGTCCGGAACAGCAGTGCGAGGGTCCCTCCGAAAAGCAGGAAGAACATCGACGTCGCCATATAGAGGATGCCGACGTCCTTGTGGTTGGTCGTGACCAGCCAGCGCTTGATCGACCGCTTCGGCGGCAGATCACTCATCAGGCGCTACCTCCGTCGTTCGTTTCGCTTTCGTTAGCAGTACTTTCCGTCGTGTTCATCTCGAGTGTGTAGGTTTCGTCGACCTCGCCGGTCATGTCGAACTGGTCTTCGACCGGTTCGAACTGGCCGTCGGTCGGCTCGATCGTCACGTTGTATTCGCCCGCCTGCTCGATGTCGGACACCTCGATGGTGCCGTTGTCGAACTCGCTGGCCGTGTAACTCCCTTCGAAGTCGGATTCCTGACTCTCGAGCGTGAGTTCGTAGCCCTCGGTCACGCGGGAGCCGTTTTGATCTTCGATCGTGAACGCCATCGTCAACTGCTCGTCCATCCACTGATCGAACTCGTCGGCGTCCATGATCTGTAGCGTTCCCTTCATCGAGGTGTGGTACTCGCCACAGAGTTCGAAGCACTTGATTTCCTGTTGTTGGCCGGCTTCGGATTCGTCGGCCTGGAACCACGTCTCGTCGTATTCGCCCGGAATCGCGTCGGCTTTTACCCGTTGATCGGGTATGCCGAACGCGTGCCAGACGTCACCTGATGTCGCATTGACCCAGACCCGCTCGCCGGCGGGGACACGAAGGGTGCTCGTCGATTCGATGCCGGTCTCGTACTCGTAGTACCAGGCGAAGCTATCGCCAGTCACTTCGACGTTGAGCGCGTCCTCCTGTGCGCTATTGCCTCCGTCGCCGGGATCTTCGACGTACAGGAGCATCCCGTACGTCCAGATCACCAGCGAGATGACGATAACGGCGCTGATTCCGAACGAGAGGAACAGTTTCTTCCCGCCCTTTCCGCCTGTCGGTAACTCCCCGACGGATGGCAGATCCTCACCCTCGTCGGCCTCGCCGGTGTCGCGGTATTTGTACGCGTTATACAACGTATACGCGACCACGACGATTCCGACGAGCGTACCGAGTCCGAGGAAGACCAGGAAGATCTGCTCGAACACGTCGACACGTGTCCCCTGCATCGGGGTCGTCAGTAGGTTGATGATTGTATTCACCTCTTTTGAACTCCGGTTATATGTCGGAGATTGATTGCTGGGGGCACTTATCTATTTGGAAACCGCCCGGCTGACGCCGTCTATCGGTCGCCGGGACGGCGGGCCGTTGCCGTGCCGCTCGAGTCGACCGATCTTC
Source organism: Natrinema altunense (assembly GCF_000731985.1). Classification (GTDB taxonomy): domain Archaea; phylum Halobacteriota; class Halobacteria; order Halobacteriales; family Natrialbaceae; genus Natrinema; species Natrinema altunense. The sequence goes on along the minus strand of NZ_JNCS01000001.1, from coordinate 107,922 downwards.
GCCTCGTTGATTCATCATTGTCCTATTGGGGCCGGTACTCTTTTTTCTGTCGCTGTCTAGTTCATGATTATCACCACCCATTATATTTGCTGATGGCTGTCCAGTATCCCGCATGTCTCCGTTCCGGGACCGCTCGAGGCGGTTGCGTTCCACCGGGATTCGATCGCGCTCGCTTACGGGCCGCCCAGCCGATCAATCGGACGCCGTCCGCTCGACAAAAACTGGTCCCCGACCGGCCACTCACTCACGCGGTCGCTCAGGGGTGTTTCGAACGGATGCCAGTCAGATGTCGACGACCCAGACGCGAAACGCCGCCGGCAGGTCGTATACCTCGAGAAACACCTGGTCGACGAACTGGCCGATCCGGTTTGCGTCCGCCTTCGCACTGATCCGTACGTTCACGCCCTCGGCTTCCTCGGGTCGGATCAGGTCGTCGATTTTGAACGCGGGGAACGATTCGAGGAGGCGTTTCAGCGCATCTAACTCCTCGTCGGTACAGTCGAGATTGATCGTCCCGTCGCCGAACTGGACCCACGGAACGCCCGGGTCGGGCGGGTCGTCCGATTCGTCGGCGTCGGACCCGGGTTCGGAGGCCGTCTCGCCGGTCGCCTCGAGTGTTTTCGCGTCCACTTCGACCGTCAGGAACGCGCTCTCGCGCTCGCGGTGGGCAGTGATCGCGTCGACGTACAGTTTCCGTCGCTCGGCGGACTCGGCGGCAGCGAAGCGCGTCATAATCGGATGATCGTGCCCGATTCTTTAAGCCTTTATGTGCCGCCCCTGAACCGTGTCCCATGGCTCAGCCACGAATCCTGATTCTCGGTGCCCCCGGGGCAGGAAAGGGGACGCAGAGTGCAAAGATCACCGAGGAGTTCGATGTCGATCATATCACGACCGGCGACGCTCTGCGGAACAACAAGGAGATGGATATCTCCGACATGGATACCGAGTACGATACCCCCGGCGAGTACATGGATCGGGGCGAACTCGTTCCCGACGAAGTCGTCAACGCCATCGTCGACGAGGCACTCAGTCAGGCGGACGGCTTCGTTCTCGACGGCTATCCCCGGAACCTAGAACAGGCCGAAGAACTCGAGGACATGACCGATCTCGACGTCGTCCTCTATCTCGACGTCGGCGAGGAAGAACTCGTCCACCGGCTGACGGGTCGGCGGCTGGACCCCGAAACGGGCGACATCTACCACGTCGAGTACAACCCGCCCGAGGACCCGGACGTCGAGGAACGACTCGTCCAGCGGGACGACGACACCGAAGACACGGTCAGAGAGCGACTCTCGGTCTTCCACGAGAACACCGAACCCGTAGTCGAGCATTACGAGGAGCAGGGCGACCTCGAGCGTATCGACGGCGAACAGGCTCCGGACGACGTGTGGGAAGCCGTGAAGGAAACGATCGAAGACGCGGCGTAACCGACTCAGTTGTTTTCGACGTCGATTTCGTGCACTGCGATCGAGAGATACGTCAGTCGGGGCGGTAAGACGCCGTGTCGAACGTCCGGTTCGAACCCGGTCAGCGACGTGTCGTGTTCGATCTCGAAATTGTTGTCGACGTACATCGGACCTGCCATGATGGTGCCGAATATCTGGGCCGCTCCGCCACCGCCGGCGATACAGACGTCCGGTTCAGTCCCGTTCACATCGTGGCTACAGTGATCGATCCCCTCCGACTCGGCGTACCCTTCGTCACGTGGCGCATACAGAATGCCTTCGAATTTCGAGTTCCCCGTCCCGACGTGGACGAGCATCGACGAGGTCCCGTAGATCTGCAGGGATTTGGCGTCGCCGGAGTTGTAGTCACAGCTTCCGACACACACTTCCTGGTTATCCATGGCCATATCCCCCGTCGTGAACACCTGGAACGAGGTATTGTCCTCAGCCCCGGTCGGATCGACCGTGAGATCGTTGTCGGTGAATTTCATATCACCGTCGACGATGAGCGTCACGTTCCCGTCGTCCAAATTCGCGGTCACGTCGTTCTGCAGATCGAACCCGTCCGGATCGTAGTACGTCTTGCCGCCCTCGAGGGTCGTCTTGTTCTCGCCGAGGTCGATCGGTTCTCCTTCTCCACGTTCGGCGTCGTCGATTTTCGACTGGATCACGCTATCGAACGACGGGATCGACTGCTGGTGCTCCTCTATTTCGGTGCCGGTGATATCACCCGAGCCGTGGATTTCGCCGTCGGTCGTAACGTTCCCGTCGATCTCGGCGTTGTGATGGCCGAGCTCGATCCCGCCGCCACCGGCGTACACCGCCTGGCTGAAGTCGCCTTCGACCTCCGTCCGACCCAGTTCCACGATCATCGTGTTATCGTTCCCGCACCGTTCCGTGATCGCTTGCCCTTCCGCGTTTGCGGTCTGACCGTCGAAGTACGCCTCCCAGCCGACGCAGTATTCGCTCGTAATTTCGACCGTCACGGTACTCTGTTCGACATAGGTCACGTTCGTATATGCAGTTGTGTCCGCATGGGACATTCGCACATCACCCGAACCGAGTTGCGTATCGTCGTTCACCTCGGTGATCGGGAACGAGAACGTGTTGTCCTTGTTGTCATAGTACACCGGCGGCGCGGAGACGACTCGGGTTTCGTTGCCGGTTTCGCGGAAGACGCCTCCCGCTTGATAGGAGATCCGGGTTCCGTCGTCTCCCTCGTACTCGACGGCACCGATCGGAATCGAAATGGTCTCGTTGAGATCCGGACCGGAAATATTGATCGTCCCGGTATCCGTCTTGACGAGTGCACCACGTTTGCCGGCATCGAACTCCATCGTCCGCGAGATATCGGTATTCGACGAGACCGTGGCCATCTGCTGGCTCATCTCGACGAACGATTGCTCGACTCGCTCGTTTTCCGAACGCTGTTCCGCGCCGTTCATCGTGTCCCCCGCGATGAGAAGGATACCGACGCTAACGGTTGCGACCAGTCCGATCAGCAACACGAGGCCGATCACCGCAGTTACTCCCCTTTTCGACGGACTAACTGCGCCGCCACCACGTCGTGAACCCATCTCTATCGACCAGGGGTTCGGGGGTCCGAATAATAAACCGTTCGACCGATCAAACAGTTCATACCGGACGGACAGTCCGGAATACTACGAGACTGCTCGCTATCGCGTCTGACTGCTCACCGCGATGTGTCGGAGTATCTGCCCTGTCCCCGCCGGTCGAACGAATACGTCACCAAGTGTTCCGAAACCGCTGGGAGCCCCGAAGAAAAACACTTGTATACCGGACGACGCCTAGGACAAGCAGATGACGCGTACAGCCGAGAAGATCGACGCCCTCGTGCGCGAGGACTCCTCGATGGCGACCGCCCTCGAGGCGATCCGCGAGGAAGCCGACAGGAACGGCGGCGAGGTCCAATGGGCCGATGTCAGCGACGAGCTGACCAGCGGCCAGTGGGGGCGATTGATCGAAAAAGGAGTGTTAGTCGACGGCGATCAGGGGTTCGAAATCGCCGATCGCGAAGCCTTCGATCGGGCCCTCGACGGTGACGGCGGGAGCAGCGCCGGAGCCGATGTCGACATCGACGAGGACGAATCGAGCTGGTCTCAGTGGGACAAGCTCGCGGGCGTTGGCGCGCTCCTGTTGATGCCCGGCTACTGGTTCGATTCGATCCAGAACGTCGTCGGGAGTACGGTCAACGCCGTCCTCGGCCCGCTCGATGCGGCACTCCCGTTCTACGCCGTGATCCTCTCGGTCGCGCTGATCACCGGCCTCTACTCGTCGCTGCTCCAAGCGAACCTGATGAACACGGAGGTTATGGGCAAGTATCAAGAACGGATGCAGGCCGTCCAGGAGGAGCAAAAGGAACTCCGCCAAGAAAAGAAAGACGCCGAAGAGCGGGGCGCGAGCGAGGCGGAAATCGAACGCCTCGAGAACGAGATCGAGCGCGCTCGCGAAGAGCAGATGGAGGCCATGGCGGACAACCTCGGCATGTTCAAAGAGCAGTTCCGCCCGATGGTCTGGATCATGCTGTTGACGATCCCGCTGTTCCTCTGGATGTACTGGTCGATCCGAACGGGCAGCATCGGCGACGCAGAGCAGACCGTCGTGATGCCCCTCATCGGTGAAATCGAGTGGCAAGAGGGCGCACTCGGTCCGATGCAGGCCTGGATCGTCTGGTACTTCCTGTGCTCGATGGGGTTCTCCCAGCTGTTGCGCAAGTCGCTGAACATCGATATGTCCCCCTCGAGCACCTGAGGGTCGCTCGTCGCCGTTCCGTGCTCGCCTCGCGGCCCGGTCGTCCGCCCTAAGAGTGTGTCGCCCCCGCTCCCCGATTCAAAACCCATTTTACCGGCCCACTCACAGAGGGAGTATGTTACTCACCGTCTCCGGCCCGCCGGGAAGCGGGAAGAGCACGACTGCGGAGTTACTCGCCGACGCCTTCGATCTCGACCACGTCAGCGGCGGTGACATCTTTCGGGAACTGGCCGACGAACGCGGCTATACCCCACTCGAGTTCAACAAACTCGCCGAGGAGAACGACGAGATCGATCGCGACCTCGATCGACGGCTGCGCGAGATCGCCGTCGCGGAGGACGATCTGGTTCTCGAGTCCAGACTCGCGGGCTGGCTGGCCGGCGAGCAGGCGGACTTCCGCTTCTGGCTCGATGCACCGGCACGGGTGCGCGGCGAGCGCATTGCCGAGCGCGAGGACAAGGACCCCGCGCGTGCGACTGAAGAGACAAAAGCTCGCGAGGCAAGCGAGGCCCAGCGGTACGACGAGTACTACGGCATCGACATTCGTGACCTGACGATCTACGATCTCTCGGTGAACACGGCCCGCTGGGAACCCGACGCCGTCCTCGACATGCTCGTCACGGCCGTCGAGCGCTACGACGCCGCCGGCGACGAAGGAAAGGCACCCGTCGATCTCGAGACCGACTTCTGATGACGCTCCGTGGCCCACCGGCGGCTCGCTCGCCCGCCGAGTTGCTTACCTTCGGCGTCGTCAACCTCGACAAGCCCCCCGGCCCTTCCTCCCATCAGGTCAGCGGCTGGCTTCGGGACGCCGTCGTCGAGACGCTGGCCGAGCGCGGCGTCGAGTCGACGATCGACCGTGCCGCCCACGCCGGGACGCTCGACCCGAAAGTGACCGGCTGTCTCCCGGTTATGCTCGGCGACGCGACCCGGCTCGCGCAGGTCTTCCTCGAGGGCGGGAAGGAGTACGTCGCCGTCCTCGAGTGTCACGCGCCGGTCCCGGCCGACGCCGAATCGGTCGTCGCCGAGTTCGAGGGTCCGATCTACCAGAAGCCCCCGCGCAAGAGCGCGGTCTCGCGCCGCCTGCGCGTCCGCGAACTCTACGACCTCGAGGTCCTCGAGGTCGAGGACCGCCGGCTCCTCCTGCGAATCCGCTGTGAGAGCGGCACCTACGTCCGCAAACTGTGCCACGACCTCGGATTAGCGCTTGGCACCGGGGCGCACATGGGACACCTGCGCCGGACGGCGACGGACCCGTTCGACGACCGCACGCTCCACAGCGCCCACGACTTCCTCGACGCGCTCGGCTTCTGGGTCGAGGACGACGACCCCGAGCCGCTGTACGACGTCGTCGACCCCGCCGAGCGGATTCTCGAGGGGATTCCGAGCGTCGTCATCGCCGAGAACGCGGCTCGCGAGGTGGCCAACGGCGCGCCCGTCTACGCACCGGGCGTGCTCGAGGCCGACGACGGGATCGACCACGGATCGTTGGTCGCCTGTTACACGCCCGACGGTGCAGCGGTGTGTCTCGGCGAGCGAGTCGGTGCCGTGGACGCTGACAGCGGTGTCGTGGTGGCTCTCGAGCGCGTACTCGTCTGAGCGCCTTCGATCGTTGGGGTACGAAACTCGGTGGCGTACCGGATTCGAAACGACACCCTTAAACGGCAGACGGCCATGGGTTCACGTGTGGGACCGTGGGGTAGTGGTATCCTCTGCGGATGGGGTCCGTAGGACCCGAGTTCAATTCTCGGCGGTCCCACTTCTAATTCCCTAAGTGTTCAACTCTTAGCGTCTCGTACCCTCGAGACGGTCGAAAATCCAATTCTCGGTTTCGATATATTACCACGTAGTCGACAGACCGAACGGAGGTGGTCGGCGTGACGGTCGCACCGTGGCCGTCAGTCGACAACTCGACGTGCGATCACTGCGGAGCCCACGTGACGGACCGATTCCGTCGCGTTTTCGGTGACGACGACGACCGAGCCCATCGGTGTGGTGACTGCGATACGTACGCGCGACTGAGCCGCGGTTCTGCAGCTGGGGTCGACGTGTCGATTCCGGACCCGGAGACATCACCCGGTCGTCACGGAGGTGAGGCCGATGCGTAGCGGTTTCGTCCCGGCGAGTCGGCTGTACGATGTCGAGAGTCGGACGCCCATCGCCCATCCGGCCCATCAAGTGACCGACGCGGACGTTCGCCGCGCACTTGAATCAGGCGAGGTGGACCGATGAAACCCGATCAAAGCGGTGTTATCGCGGTCAACTACGGGTGTCACGACTGCGAATTTGGTGGCGAAGCCCGTAACGGCGTGGGGTTAGCAGCACAGCACGCCGAAAAGTACGGCCACTCGACGTGGGCGGAACAGATCACCTCGATGGAGTGGAACGTTCGTTCGGGAGGTGACCGATGAGCCGAGCCGGTCTCGGGCGGTTCGGCATCGTACCGCCGACGGTCGTCCGTGAACCCACGCGAGACGCGGAGAATATCCCGGTCTGTCCGGAGTGCGGTCATCCTGTGGTAAAGTCGAAAGGGTCCCAGCGGATCGAGAAACCGGACCTCGTACACGTCGCGCTCACGGCCGCTTTCGATGAACTCATCACGTTCGGCTGGCGGTGTGAGCGCCACCCTTACGAGATCGTGCTCCCGATGCGAGTCGGCGGTGAGGACGCAAGTGCGTTCGTCGACGGGTGGACCGGCGTTGAGATTCGCTTCTCCGACGAACACGTCCGGCACGTCGCGACCCCCGAACGGGAGGTGAGCGAGCATGTCGAGTGAACAGGCGACGCTCGTCGACTTTCGGCCCGATCTCTCCCAGCTCACCGAGGCCGAGCGTGAAGCCTACCTCGAGTGCCGAGTGAAGGGCGTCGGCGTTCGCCAGTTCGCTCGTGAGACCGATCGCCGTCCCGGTACGATCGGGAACCTGCTCGCTCGCGCCGAGGCCAAGCTCGAGGAGGGGTCGCAGTGAGCCGACTCGTCGAGGATAGCAAGTGTGAACGGTGCGGCGACGCCGTCGATGGGCTCCGACGACTCTGTCCGGACTGTACGCGCGCCGTTCGCGACGCGCGGGAGGGGCCGCTGTGAGCGTCGACGTGACCGATGACCCGGTGCAGTTCGATGACGTAACCGGGTCCGAGTCCGACACCTTCCCGAAGCCCCGCGCTCACGGCGCGGCGGTGATGAACCACCTCGCGGACGTCAACGACGCCGCTGCTCAGGGGAGCGATCGCGGCACCCTGTACGATCGCTCGCTGGCCTACTGGTGCGAGCGTGTCGGCGATCGCGACCTCGAGCCGCACGTCGCGGTTGAGGACTTCGAAGCGGACTGGTTGCCGGTGGGCGACTACGCCCTGGTACTCACGTCGTCGCGATGGAAGGCCGGCACCGGCCGCGGTAACGATTACCGGGCGTACTACGAGCAACACCTGAAACTCCGCGAGTGGGGGCCAGAGGACGACGACGGTGAGCGTGAGCTTCGAAAGCCCGCGCTGGCGTTGCACGTCGAGATCATGCCCCAGTTCCGCGACATGGTCTACAAGAGCGGTGACCCGCTCGAGTGCCCGTACGGAGAGGGAACGCGGTTGCTCGCGTGGACGACGTGGGCCGAGGACCCCTTCGAGATCGAGCGCCGGATGTATGATGCACTCCGGGCGGTCTACGGTGCCGATGCGATCGGCCTGGAGGACCGCGTCGACGACGCTCGTCGGGTTCCGAAAGCCGAAGCACACATCCGGTTCGCGATCGGGAAGAAGAACGCCGCGATCGAGACCCTCGAGCAATCGAAACAGCTCATCGACTGGGGCGGCGAGTCCGAGATCGACGCTCACCAGCGCCGCCAGCAAGAAGGCTGGCTCGAGGCGCTCGTCGAAAGCGACCGGTGGCACCTACTCGGGTTCGATCCCCAGCGGTACAGCACCGAGGTAAAGATCTATCAGGCGAATCAGTGGCACAAGAAGCCGAAAACCGATCCGTTCCACCATCCCAAACTCGAGGCATCGTACTCGGGGGTCGATCGGGGTGAACTCCCCCACGTCTCCGACTGGGACGACATCCTCGAGCACCTGCGAACGGTCGTCGCGACGCACGCACGATGGGCCGGGATCGAGCGCTCGGACCTGGTGGCCGACGACTTCTTCGATGGGCCCGAGTCCGCGCCGTGGGACTTCGAGCGGCCGACAGGCCGTCGTGACATGCTCCGGAAGCGGTACGAGGACCTCGCGACGGACATCTACCGGGAGGCGCTGAAAGAGTCGACCACGGCCGTCTACGATATTCTCCGGGTGATCGCCGAACACGACGGGGCGAATTACGACACGCTCGTCGAGCGGACCGGGCTCGCGAGATCGACGGTCCGGTACCACGTTCGCCGGCTCGCCCAGGAGGGCGTCGTCTCTCGCGAAGGCAACCCGGTGATGGTGTTTTTCGTCTCCCGCGTCGTCCTCGAGCGGGCCCGCGAGATCCTCCGCGAAGTGCGTCCGGAGGACACGCCGGAAGACTTGGACGAGCGGGCCGACGATCGCCGTGAGCGCCGTGAAGAACAGCAGGAGGACGAAGACGGGCAGACGGACATGGACGACGAGGAAAGCGGCGAGAGTACGACCGACGGAAGCGAGATCGGCTTCGAGTACCTCGAGCGACTGAGCGCGTCGATCCACGACCTTGCCTCGCTCCGCGATCGGGAGCGGATCGACGACCGCGACGTGAGAGTCCGTGTCGACGAGCTGCCGCCACCGCTGCAGTAGGCCGTCGTTGGTCCGGTTCGCCTCGCCGAGTAGCTGCAGCACACGCGTTCTGTCCTTTGTTTCTCGCTTTTCTGCTAGTGTGAATTATAGTCCCGTTCAGTACACTCCCTTTTCGAGCAGTGTATTACTTTCACCAAGGTGTTAACGGCGAGAGTCGGTGAGATTTGGGCCAGTTTCGCCGACTCGAGGGAGCGATAGAACCGCTGATACAGCGGTGAGAGCGCGAAAATTTGCACGTTTCAGCGGTTGGCGTGGGTAACGGGGTTGCCGGGTACCCCTACGGTAGATGCCCCTAAGGGGGTAGGGCAATTGCGCGGCGCGCAGAGCGCGCGCCGCGCTGAGGGTAAGACGAACCGGCCGATACCGGACGATACAGAGGCGTTGCAGCAGTGGTAGATGTGGGCGGGACCATGCTAAGCCGAACTAGCGAAAGTGCTTAGGCGGGTTGGAAAGCCGAGTCGATCGAGATTATCGCCTACTTGTTCTCGCGGTAATCGCCGCCGTGTCACCGAAGTAATAGAAGGCCGCCCGAGCGTTCCTCTGTCTCAGCGGACCGTGTGGCTAAGGCCACTTCATTAAAATACACCGCACCCTTCTGCACTGTCCTCAAGGGACCAGCGCAAAAATCACACGTCTCTATCATACTTCTGTACGGACATCTCCATTTCAATCAGATGTGTATAGCTACCATCCTAATCTCCCAATTATTTTATTATGTTGTTTGTGTATTATTATGCATGGTGGAATGGGGCATTAGATCCTTTTAGATCATAATATTCCAAATATGGGCCATTATAATTACTACCCACCAAAAGATATTTGCAACGGTGGTCCTACAGTAGAAACATGGGTAACGAAGCTGGTGAAAGAGTAGATATGAATCGAAGAAATGTTTTGAAAATAGCTAGTGGTATTGGTGTTTCAGCCGCTACTATTCCAGCCTCAAGTGTCGCAAGGTCAGAGGTTAATTCAGACTACAGCTTTGTCTGTTCGTTAGACTTACCCATGGTTTTCAGAGAAGGTCAAGAAGCACCTGTTGATCCTTGGGAAGAGGGTGTGGTCGCTGAGGGCAAAGATGCGAAGGCAATCGTGATGCCTAATGAGATAGGTCATCCTAACGATGAGAGTTGGAACGCGAGTGTGCCATATGTACTCTCATGGGCAACAGATGCACCCCTTTCATCTGTCGGTGAAATCACCATCAGTGTAGACGTTGAACCCTTTGGAGACAATGACAAATACCTCCGAGGCCAGGGTCCATACAAGACATTGGAAACAACGAAGGCCCGGTTTGAAGGAGATGGTGATGGTTTTGGTGGCCTTGGAGAATTCAATGTTACTTTCCCTGATAACGTGAATGTCGGAAAGAACTACTTTATGCCATTCGAAGTACAGCTTGATGTACGCTTTGACAATTCTGATATATCTGATGAAAATAGAAGGACAAACATCATCATGGCAATTCCAAATGAGGAGATGAATGACCTGTCTAAGATGGTTTCCACCGCAAATACTGTCTGGGAAACGGGTGTCACTTTAGCTGACGAACTCGTACAAATAGATCTAGGGAGAATGCAAACGCTGGCCAGACTCTGGGCATATTCTGCTGCAGCGGATGCTGACATGGTTGATGGCAGTGATATCCCTGAAAATGCTGTTGTAGACGGAATTTCTGCGTTTGAGGAACCTTTAGACGAAGCTGGGACCGAATGGCGTGGTGAAGATATGGTCCAATCGATGGGTGGACCCGTTACCATCCAAAACTCGTAACATTCGGGATATCTTTCATATATAATTATAAATAATTTCTTTAGTCTATCTCTCTTTCTTTTATCTTCCAAACCAGGAGTCGCACGTCAACAGAAATCGACTCCCGAATATGCACACGAGATGCCGCAGCCTGTGTGTATAACTCGAGCCGGCCTCCCGTCTGAGCCTCTCCCTTTTCTACTAGACCGATATGTTCCCTCCGTTTTGGCCGGAACAGATTGATTCTGTAAGTCGAAAAACGCGGATTTCGTGGGTCGTGTGTACGTCGAAATCGTCGTCACTACTGATTAGAAAATCGAGTCGATCGAGATCTTCGCCTGTTCGGTCCCGCGGTGATCACCGCCCCCGTGCCAGCGGAGTAGCGGGAGATCGCCCGCACGGACCATTTTGTCGCGAAGAACCGTGCAGCCCGATCGCCCGTGCGGCCGGTAGACGACGAAACAGTACCAGCCGTCGTGACGCCGGAGTTTCTCGTGGTACTCGCGGTAGACCTTCCAGTTCCCAGGTTGGCCGTCGGCATGTTCGTGCATCGTCGATTTGATCTCGACAGGTGTGCCGTTCCCGAATCGGGCGTCGTGCCAACTCGCCCGCTCGAGGTCGAACCGTCGCTTCTCGGCCATCCGTTTCTCGACGGCGGTGCCGAAGTGATTGGCGCGCTTCGAGCGGTTCACGGGTCTCTCCGGTCGTCTCGCCAGCGCCGATCCGCTCGAGCGGGGCCGTAGGTAAAGAACCCAGCGAGTAGGATGGCCAGAGCCGCGATCGACCATGTGCCCTGTCCGAGCGCGAACGCGGCGACGGCGATCGCGACGCCGATCAGCCCGAGGGTCTGTTTCGAGAACACTCTCCGCTCGAGGTCGCGTCGGAGCTGGTGGGCGAGATCGACGGCGGTGAATCGAGCGACGAACGCGAGGGTCCGGAGGAAGGTCACCGCCACGGCGATCCCCCTCCATGACGCGCGTCGCGATTTCTTCGAACTCGCCCTTCGAAAATATCACTTTCCTGGCGACTACGCACGCGCTCCGCGCGTTGATATATATCCTCCTCCGCTGCCTGCAGCGAGGGCGGGCCCATCGCTCTCGGCTCGCTTCCGGTCGGAAGCGAGCGCGGTGGGCCGTGGGCGTTGGGCCTCTTTCTAAAGGGGGACAGGTTACGCTTTACAGCTTTCCACCCCGACGCCGTCATGCGATCACCCGCTCGACGGTGTCAACCCAGTCGCGCTTCTCGCCGCCCTTATCGATGTCGTTCCACCAGTTCGAGACGGTCGCGTGACTGTACGGGACGAATTCGGCGGTTTCGCGGGCGGACATCCCCTGTTGTCGGCACGTTTCCATCGTCCAGGCAGCGACCCGTTTCACCTCGTCTTCGGCGATCGCCGGCCCCTCGTCCTTGTCGCTCGAGGGAGCGGACCAGGACCAGTCGGCCTCATCGTTGGTGTGGGGTTCGAAGTCGGCGGGTGGGATGCCAGTGAACGGGCGGGGGTCAACATCTTGGAGTTTGCCGCCCGAGATCCGGTCGGCGACGATCGCCTTGCCCTTGTTGTTGCGATCGGGCTTCTTGATGATCGTGCCGACACGCCAGAGCATCGGGTGAATCGAGGATTCGTCGTGGCCGATATAGATGAGCATCCCGTTGTACTTGCGGATCTTGAACACGAGGGGTCCCATCAGCTTGCGGACCTTCTGGCCGTCTGAACCGGTTCCGCTGGCGTTCGTCGAGAACTCGTCGCCGACGAAGGCCTTCGGTTGCTGGGGGTTCTCGATCGGGTCGCCGTCCTGGCCGACCCATTCCTCGAGGAGGGGGAAGTTGGGAATCCAGCCGTCCTCGACTGTGCCGTCGTCGCGGACCCAGTCGTCGTTTCGCGGGAGCGTGCGGATGTTCGACCCGACGAGCAGGTCGCCGTCGACCCACCGGTCGCGCAGCTGCAGGAGCAGACACGCGAGGTTCGTTTTGCCGGCACCCATTTCCCCGAGAACGACGATCACGGGCGCGGGCCCGGCGACAATCTCCTGCAGGCGGGTGATCGCCTTGATGCCCGAGAGGTCGGCCTGTTGGCTCGGGTCTCCGATATAGTGTTTCAGCGTCAGCGTGTCCCCGTTCTCGAGGGCTTGGCAGGCGGTGTGGCCGCCCTCGCCGCGGAGAATATCGCGGTTCTTCTGAACGTCCATGTAGGTGGCTGCCGCCTTGCCTTCCCACCGGTCGGGATCGTGGTGCAGGGCCCGAACGGTCATCTGGCGGTCGATCTGTTCGTCACGGACGAACCCCGAGTGGGGGAGCACCTCGTCGGGATCTTTCGCCTGCTTGCCCTGTTGCCACTCGGCGAAGCCGCCAACCGTGAAATTGTCCTGTTCGTCGCTCATCGGTCAGATCCTCCGTCGGTTGCTGCCTGATTTGCCGTCGAGTCACCCGTAGCGACCGGCGTTCGCGGGCCGTGATCGTCGGTGTAGTCGTCGACGTACTGGGTGATGTCCTTGATTTCGTCCACGTCGCGGGCTTCAGCGTCCTCTTTGGCCGCCTCGAAGCGGTCTTTGACCGTCGTTCGGGGGTTCATGAGCCCGCGCTCGTCGGCCTCGGCTTCCTCGTTGACCACGTCGCTCTGGATCTCGAGACCCATCTTACTGATTCGGCCGCGGAGTCGATTGTACTCGAGGAAAGCGTCGATGAGATCGCCGTGTACGTCCTCGAGCATGGCCTGGATGGTGACGAGTTTGGAGTCGGCAAGTTGGCTGAAGTAGCAGCCACGAACGACGAGTTGGCCGGTGTCGTCGTGATAGGTAAACTCGTGGACTTCGAAGGCATCGCCGTCGTTCACCTGATACGGCGACGGGCCCTCGACGGTCTTCTCTTTCCACACTTCGGGGGCGACGTACAGTTTTCGCCGAGTGTCGTCGACGCCGTTGATGTGGTAGACTTCCTCCATATTTCGATTGCGGAGCTTCTGCGCGCCGGTCACAAACAGTCCCAGGAGTGGCGGCCCCAGGAGCAACAGCGAGGCGAAGATGCCCTTCGCGACCGGTGGGATGCCGGGAATCTCGGGTCGAATCAGGAGCAAGAGCGCGCCGAGGGTAACCGCGAAGCCGGCGACGACCAGCTGGCCCTCGGCGACGACGTAGGTCAGCCGATCGGCCCAGCCGCCGAAGGTCCCGCTCGTCTCGGGGCTCACGCTTCGATCACCCCGTTGATCTCCGAGCGGATGACCCACCACGCGCCGAGGACCGCGAGGATGACCGTCATCCCGACTCCGGTGAATAGACCGCTCTCACCGCCGAACGTGGCGAACGGGTTGGCCTCCTGTTGATCGTCCATCGCCGTCGAGAGGCGGACGGTCGCGCCGTCGACGGTCACCCCGACCGCCGAGCCGCCGCGGACCGTCTCGACGGGGACCGTGATCACGTGGACTCCCCGCTCGAGGTCGACGGTGGTCTCGGGAACCTGGACGGCTCCCTCCTGGCCGACGCCGGCGAGGGCGTCGGAGATCGCGACCGTGGTGGTGACGTTCGTCGCGACGGCCACCTGGACGCGGTCCTCCTCGAACTCCCAGCCGACGATTCGAGCCATGTCGTTGTAGCGGATCGTCTCGCTGTTCTCGAGGGTGTCGGCGGCGGCGAGATCGCTCTCGAGGTGGCCGCTCTGAACGGTCGCGTTTGTGGTCGTGTTCTGTGCGACAGCGCCCATACTGCCCATGCCCATAAGCCCACAGAGGGCGGCTATCGCCAGCAATGTGATTGCGCGTTTCATCATCGTCAGGAATCGGATTGAACGACGACGACGACGGCGACCACGACCACGAGCGCCCCGACGATGACGAGTCCGACGAACGCGCCACCGCCGCCCCCGTCGAAGGGGTTGTCTGGGAACCCGATGCCGCCGCCACCATCGGTCTCGTTCTCGACGATTTCAGCGCGCGCATCGCTGGCATTGTCGAGCCCCTGAACGTACTCGGTCGCGTTGTAGGTGCCATATTCGGGACCGCTGTATTGAGCAGTCTCGACGGCGTTCCCGTCGGAATCGTACATTTCTTGGATGGTGAACTCGCCCGACCACATGACGAGTTCGCTGCCGTTGACCAACATCGACGGTTGGCCGTCGAAGTCGCTCACCTGGTAAGTGGTGCCAGTCTCGGCGGTCTCGTTGGGGAATCCGCTCGCGAACAGCATGCCCTCGTACGTCTCATTGACTGCGGCGTACTCGTACGAGACCGTGCCGTTGGAGTCTGTGGTCCGCTCACGATCGGTTTCGCCATTGAAGTGAACCACCATCGTCCCGTCAAGGTCGTCAGGCTGCTCGAGGTCGAGGGTGTGCCTGAGCGCGAACTCGAGATTGTCGCCGGAGGTTTCGTTGCCGGAGAGATAGCGGACCATGCCCTCGGCTCCGCGGACCTCGGATGGACTCAATTCGCCCGCATCCATCTTGGCGTAGAGATCCTCGGCGACGCCGGACGGGTAATTGTCTTGGACGGTCTGAGCCTGCTGTTCGATGTCGTGGATGCGCTGGGCAACAAGCCGAGCATCGTAGACCGTCGTAGAGTTCAGCGAGGCAGCAGGAGCGTTCATCACGTTGAACCCACCAGCCCACTCGGCTTTTGGCTCGTTCGAGGGATTCAGGTAGTCGAGACCGAAATATCCGCGTCCGAAGTAACCATCCTCAGCACGGTAGCGATCAACGGAAAGTGGTTGCGTCAAGGTCGAACCTGAATCCGTGGAAGTTTCCGCATAGACATCCAGCCCCAGCGTTGTGTAATTATATTGAGAGCCATTAACCAGCGTCGTGCTGGCCCCCATGGTCCCGTTGACCGACGCGTCGATTGTCGACGTCGACGTGTCCGTCGTGCTCACTGACCACGGTGAAATAAAATCGTCGGAGATCTCGCTGTTATTCAGCGTGACATTGTGATAATATGCAATTTCTGCAGAGTCTGCCGCCAGCATCTCAAGATTCTGGCGCTGGTGGTGAGCATAATAATCATTGATAGCCTTCTGGCCCGCTGCCTGCGCCTCGATAGCCGTTTTGTTGTTCTCATAAGCAGTCGCTATCGCATTCCGCGCTTCGAGCGAGGCGAGGGTCTCGGTATCTTCGAGATAATTCTGATAAACAGAGTCTCGCTGCTGCTGGCCCTGATAGATCGCTTGCGCCCCGGTATGCACGTCGACCTCGATCAAATCGGCCCTCTGGGTCGTGTCGACACTCCCGAAAACGGCCTCGGCAGCGTGGCACGACCGCGGGAAAGCCAACTTCGCGGTGGCTCCGCAATCCTCGTTGATCTCTATGGAGTCGCTGCCCTGCGCGGCCGCCGGTGCGGTCGCCGCAATCGGGGCCAGCAGCGAGCCGACGAGCAGGACCGCGAACAGGATCGTGAACGCGCGGTGGGCCGTGGGCTGTGGGCTTTGGGCTGCCATTCAGACCACCCCCGCGGCGATCGCCGCGGCCAGGACGACCGTCACCATCGACGCGGCCACGATGTATCCAGTAATCACAGTTCCGTACCACTCGTCCGTCACACCGTCGAAAACGTTGAAATTCATTGATCGGACCTCCGAGTTACTTGTAGGCGATCAGGTAGAACGCCGCGCCGTTCAGGAACACCGTGAACCAGCCGAGGTACCACATCGATTCCAGAGCGACCGAGACGGCGGGAACGAGCGCGCCAAGCACGTTCAGCAGGACCGCGAGGAGCATGACGACAGTCTCAATGTCGGTGTAGTCCTCGGGCGTGTTCTCGTTGGTGAGCCAACCGATCACCAGCACTCCCATCGAAATGATGAACGCGTAGGTGAGTTCGGTGCCGTGGGCCGAATAGAGCGCGTCGGTGAGCGCGAAGTTCAGCGGTTCACCGAACTCGAGGGTGCCGACCGCGCCGATCGAGAACGACGCGAGTACGAAGATCGGCGCGAGAATGCTGTCAGTCAGGTCGATGCCGTCCTCCCGACGAACCGCGCCGGGAACGAACTTCTGGGGGAGGCTAAGAGCCATACAGCCGGGGGTCAACCCCGCTAGTCGAAAACGCCACTAAAATCTAGGCAACACATAGGCTCAGAAAATTTTATACCAAGGCGGGTTGCCGCCCGCTGCATGGCGTTGAACAAACTCCGGATGTTAGACCAGAACTCGGCAGGCGTCACACTCCCGAAAGACGATCTCCGTGTTGAGGGCCTACTCGATGCGGACGGCGAGATCGACGGCGAACATCACGTTCACATCCGTCACGTCGACGACGGCGAATGGACCCTCGAGTTAGTCGAGGAGATCGACGCATGATGGACGAGTACCTGGAGGAGGCCAGACGAGACCACCGTCGAAATCTCGAGCGGAAGGCACTGACCGCGATCGAACTCCGGGCCCAGTTTCCCCAGCTCGTCCAGGAGGCGACCGCCCGCGTTCTCGAGGAAGCCGACGACCTCGAGCATGCGAAGGAACTCGCCGGGCTCGAAGCGGGTGAGGAAGAAGCGTGATTGAGAGCTGTGGAACCGGGTCTTCGAAGCCGACCCCTGGGGAGCGCGTGCAGATGTATCGGGAGACCTCGATGTATGCACCCTGCTATGGGCGATGGGCTCGCGAGGTGCATAGAATCGGGACCGATCCGGATGACTCCCGCCGTGATCACGCCGGGACCCTGACCCCCGTTGATAAAGGACCGACCGGTTACTCACCCGCGAGCGACGCGAATCGACCCCCCGTGCATACCCCCGCTTAAACCATGACCAAGCGAACCAGTCTGAAACTCACCGACGAACGGCAGCGAAAACTCGACCGCGCGAGCGCGATCGTCGCCGAAGACGAGTACGATGACCCGCCGATGTCCGTCGTGATCGACGCCGCGCTCACGCACTTGGTCGAGAGTGAACAGAACATCGACGATGCTCGAGGTGAGTTCGATCCCGAGACAATTCAGGAGATCGCGAATACCTCGGTGATCGGGCTTCGGTATCGGACAGCCGTTGAAAACAAGTGGAGGTAGCGGGATAGAGCGGTTGTCTCGGCGCTATTAGGCCGAAACCGTTCTGACGTGTTCTTCGTCCGGTGTATGGGCGTTGCTGGCTGCCTTCGAGAGCGATTTAGCGAAATCCATCGAACTCTCGCGTAGGTGGAAGGCGAACACGACTTGCCCTTCTGGCGACTGTAGCTGAACCGAAATCTTGCTCTCCTCGGTGTCGAATGCGTATATGAGACCGATTATACCGCCGCAGAGTCCGAGGAATCCGGTCAAGAGGAATACTGCAGAGATTGCCTCCGGCATCTGGCCTTGAACTGCGAACGAGACGAGGCCGGTAAGGAGCGCGATCAATCCGACTGCCAAGCTCTCAGTGTTGTAATCTTCTCCTTCCTCTCTCCGGATGTTTACTCCGCCCAGCCCATCCAAGAACATGGATTTGACCGTCGTCGCTTCTTCGTTCTCATAGTATTTGAAAAATCGCCGGTCCGTCAGTAGATATGTAACTGAACCTCTGGTACACGCTGTGATTGCTGTCTCGTCGTCGGCGACATACGACGCGAGTCTGTTCTGTTGTGCCTTTGACAGCGCCATGGGTACGTACTTTCATATTAGCGGATAGATTAGTATCTTCTCATAGGATATCAGTATTGATAATTAGTTATCAGCATATGGCCGTCAAACCGGTTCTTGCTCCCAAATATCGACTGTCTGGATTCGCATTGTGATTTGCACAATCACATCGAAACCCAGACTTTGTGGTCACGTGACTCTCGGCCCTATATAAAGAGCAACTGACCGGGGTCGGTGGTCGGCGTGATCGTCGCGACGATCGTCCCGACTCGCGGTGGATCTTGCACATCCCGGCTCGAGATCGATGTGCAAAATCGGGAATTAGATTTCGTCGACGTACGACCCCGTGGTTATAGAGCGTGATAGAATGAAGTGAGTGTTTATGTTTTCACCTTCTTGGGAGGGACTTCCGATGTGACGTACTGGTACAGGCGATCATAAAGCTCGGAACCGTCACGCAACGTCTCCCAATCACCAATAAGTGCACAATATCGTTTAGCCCGAGTGAGGGCGACATTGAGACGCCGCTTCCCAATTTCGTCACCTAAGAAACCGATGTTTCCGTTCTCATTTGAACGTGTGAATGAAAGTATCATTGCATCTCGTTCACTTCCTTGAAATGAATCAAATGTGTTTACCTTAACACTACTCACATCCTGAATTTCGGATTGTTGGAGATGGGATTCGATTTCATTTGCTTGCTTTTTGTAGGCTGCAGCAACACCAATATCGCTCCCTCTAATTCCTTTATTCTCAATCAGCATTTTCAGCTGCATTTTAACGCACTCAATTTCCGCTGGGTTTTTCTTTGGCTTATTTCCTATCTCATTATGTCCGGAAACATCAAATATTCCGACCGGATAAACATCAATATTTTTACTTACCTTCCCTGCTTCACTTGCTGTTTTTAAACCCTCATCATAGAACTCTTCTGAGGAGAACCCAGCAATACGTTCATGCATCCGATATTGTGTGTTAAATCTTATACCTATTCTCGGGCCATATATGCCATCCTCAGCGTATAATCGTTCAAATAGCGACTTTTGGATGGCGTTTTGATGTGAGAATGGCGGTAATTGTTTATGATCGCCGACTAAAATAGTGGTTTGGCCATAAACAGTCGGTATCAATGACGAAGGTATAGATGCTTGTGTGGCTTCATCAATAATAACGTAATCAAAGGTCTGACTATTAGGTATCTCGCTAGCGCTACTATTCGTTGAAGCAACTACATCCGCCCTTCTCAAACTGCTGTCTTTAAATCGGTCCCTTGCCAACGGGTGAATACCCTCTCTGTCGGGATTAGTTCTAGCTGCTCTGAGTTTTCCACGCTCATGATGATAGAGAAGGCTTCTTTCATCAGTGGATTCAAATTCACTCGACCCGATTAAGATATTATCAACAGCTGCATTAGTTTCTGCAGCAACTAGAACGCGTTTATTTGCAGAAGTTATGCGCCGAACTAACTCAATGATCACACGCGTTTTTCCTGTTCCTGGAGGGCCCTGTAAACAGGCAAGTCGATCCGCTCTTAGTGCTTTTTTAATACCCTCTGCCTGTTGCTCGTTACTGTAGAGGGGTTTGTCAAACCGGCGTGTGGTCGTCACCTGTTTGTTTGAGAACCTTACAGGATCATCTCCGACAAGGTATCCTCTAATCGGATGATCTTTAGCAAGTTGAATCGCCTCTAACTTTCTATCATATGGAATATGATTTAGGATGTTTGCTATAGTTACATTATTCGCTGGAGGAAGCTGCTGTTTCAGATTACTAACTGAAGAGGATCCGCTACTCAGTTCTACTTTGATTACGGGATCATCGATGGCAACAATTCTGCCGAATGCTTTGATCTTTTGACCTTTTAATTCTCCCTGTATTACTACTTCATTATCACAGAAAAACCCATATTCATCACGTATATTGACTGTGTTGGAATCTATATGGTCGTCTGGAACTTGTACTTTTACTATCTTGCCGGGTTTAGTCAGAGACCGCAAAACTTCAACTCCAGGAATAAATGATGTATCTGAATACTTCAGCTCATTAGTGGACTTCTCAAGTATACCATTTTTTGAGTTCTCGTAATCAGTCTCTCGCTCCTCTCTAACTTCTCTTTCAAGAACAGAGAGGTACCCTTTTTTAGAAATACTCGCTGGGTTCTGGGGTTGTACCCTTTCTGGCATTCACAATAGGTTAATCAGTTCTCGGATAAAAATCTCTCGTCACTATTCAGCAACCTATCCTTAGAACCCTCATAGATCGGCGCTGAAGTAACCGAATTCATTAAGATCAATCTCGAATAGGTTTCCTCGAATCTTCTCGCAGCTCACCACTGCTATCTCCTAGCAGAGTTCTAATTGGAAGCTTTTGGGACACGTGTTTTCGGCTACCAGTTTTATTATCTGACCTTCTTGCTATTTAGATATGATTACAAACGCTCGAGCCCTCGAAACCACCTACGTCCCGCAAGACCTCGAGCATCGGGACGGACAAATCAGTCAGCTCGCCACTGCGTTGGAACCGCTGACACAAGGAGTCGGCGGCGAACACAGTCTCATATTCGGCCCATCGGGGTCTGGGAAAACGACTCTCGCGAAGTACGTCGTTCGGAAACTCCGTGAGGAATCGTTCGGTGTCCGCCGGGCGTATTGGAACTGCATGTCCGGTTCCTCGAAAACCGAGGTTCTCCACGGGCTCGCGCAGGACTCGGGAATCGGAAACCATCTATCGAGGGACGGGACCGCTACCAGCACGTTCATCGATGAGTTCCGAGAGACGGACGATCACATCGTTGCGATTCTCGACGAGGTCGACGCGCTCGAGGACGAAACGCTTCTCTTGGGACTCGGGGATCTCCCGAACGTGACGATCGTCGCGATCACGATCGACGAGGACGACTTTTTCGCGAATCATCGACTGAACGGGCGGGTCAGATCACGATTTTCGAGCGCTGAGACGCTCCGACTGCGGAAATTTGCTAATGACGAATTGATCGATATCCTTCTGGCACGGATCGACGCCGGACTCCGCCCCGGCGTGATCGGAATGGACGCGATCGAGTACATCGCTGACCTCGCAGCTGGCGATGCCCGCAAGGCGATCAAGCTACTCGGGAAGTCAACTCGGCGGGTCGATCGCTCGGATCGATCGCAAATCACGCTCGAGGATATCGATGCGGTCCACGACGAGGCGCGTCAAGACCTCCGGCAGGATCACATCAACTCATTAGGAACCCACAAACGACTCCTGTACGACATCGTCTCGGACGCCGAGGAGATCGGCGTGACCGAGTTGCACGCGACGTACGAAGAACGGGCCGCAGATCCGAAACCGAACCGGACTCGGCGGCGCTATCTTTCGGCACTGGTCGACAAGTACGGCTTGCTCGAGTCGACCGGCGCGGGTCGCGGAAAGAACTACTTCGTCCCCGAGCCGTGATGCGGTTCTTGCTTTCCGGCCACTTTCCGGTCAGTTTCCGGCCACGGGATACAGCCGCTCTTTAACCCGTTCTCACGGTGTAGAGCGGATTTCGGCTGTTTCCGGCCACTGCCGCTGTAGGAATATGGTCGCGACGCACCTCGAACCGTGTATGTCCGAGAGTGCAACCAAAGCGCCACCGGAAAGTGATTCGCTCGGTGGTTTCGAGGTCGAAACACCGGCTGGCACCGCATCGGTTGAGGTCATCGGTACGCCGACAAATACCGCGCGCGTTGATATCCGGATCGACAGCGGGCGACACTGGGTATTCGGCGTGAACGACGACACCGCCGCGCTCGTACTCGTCCTCAACCAGGACGGCCAGCGCGTCGACGACGATCTCCCCAGCTGGATCGAACCGATCATTCAGCGGACCGGACTCGAGGGGGTCGAGAAATGAGCCTACCGGTTATTGTCGATCCACTCGCACCAGGCGTGGAAGTCCTCTGCACCGCATTGATTAGCGATCGATCGCATCGTCCCGGTCGGGATCTTGTCTTCGGAATGCATCGGGACAGTGACGGTCCGTACCTCGTCGGTTTCGGGGTGTTCGTATCGGAGCTTCAGGTGGCTTCCCGTTCGGTCAATCGGACGGAACCCGTGATCCTGAAGAACCTTCGCGATTTCTCGTCCGGAAAACGTCGTCCGAACCATCTACTGCATGAACTCGGGGAGTTCCTTGTCACCGGTAACGTCGGGATCGAGCCCCCATTCTTCGAGATCCGCGTCTGTGACCGGCTCGCCGCCGCCCTCGTGCAGTTCGAGGGCTTCCGCGAGCATCGACAGTGCTTCGGCCTTGGAGTCGCCGAACGATGCAACGCCGGTCTCGAGGTCGACGGCGGTAATACTCCCGTCGTCTTCGTGGACGAACTCGACGCCCTCGTTTCGGTCACGTCGTGTCGCACTCGCCATATACGGCCACGTAGGAGGAAGACGCTGATAAGCGTTCGCTCCGCACCGACGAGACTCGGACACCGATCACTCGGTATCCGGCTCGAGGTCGTCCGCGTCGAGATCTCCCTCGAGATAAGCACGACCGTCGTCGGTGATTCTATAGTAACCTTTCTCGTCAACTCGTTCGATAAGCCCTGCAGAAGCGAGCGGGTTGAGTCGCTTTTGGACTGTCGTTCTCCCTTTATCGATGTTCCAAGCAATTACTGCGGGAGTGAGTCCGAGCCCGGAGTTGAGAGCCTCAAGGATGTAGTCATCGGTTGGCAATTGCATCCATTCCCCCCGGTATCTCATTACTGGCGAATCGAAGACTTATCCTTTACATGCCTCGGTGTGCATTGCTCCCTCTCCCGAGCACACTCAAAAGTGAAACTGTTCAGTGAATGGTTTTATTACCATAGAGTAGTGATTGGTTCGATAACGCGAGTTTCACGTGGACCCGACTGTCCGTTGGGTCCGTTCGGAAAATGCGGGCCGGTGCTGGTGACACCGGGTCCGCGCGGCTCGCGTAGATGTGGTACGCAAGCCATGTACGACGACACTTCGCGGGGTCTTGAAAGCCCCGACACGACAGACGCATCGACCCTTTCTGACCAGCGACTCGTGGCCGACGGCGGCACGACGTGGGGAGACCTCTCTGGATTCCAGCGCGACGCCCTGGAAGCGATCGCTCGCCTCGAGCGCGAGGACGAGACCTGCTACGGACTCGCGATCAAGCGCCGACTCGAGCCCCAGTACGGCGACGTGAATCACGGGCGGTTGTACCCGAACCTCGATACGCTCGTCGAGCGCGGGCTCGTCGAGAAGGCCGCGCTCGACCAGCGGACGAACGAATACGCCCTCACCGACGATGGGCGTGGGCTGCTCCGCCAACGCCTCAAACGACTCGCGGACGCGTGCGAACTCGAGATCGCCGCGACCGACGGCTCCGGGAACGGTGATCACGATGAGTGACGAGTTCCTCGCCCTCGAGGCACAACGCGAGGTCCTCGAGCGCCAGGCCGATGCGGTCGAGCGACAGACCGAGGCGCTCGAGGCGATCGCGACGGAGCTGCGATACCAGAACGCGGCGCTGGTCGAGATGATCGCCTGTTTCGATGATCTCTCGGCCCGCGTCGACGACCACCACTGTCCGGACGGCCCGCCGCACGATCGCTCCGGACCCGCGCTGCAGACGTGGCTCCAAGATCGCCTGTTCGAACGCGACGAACTCGAGGACGACCACCCGCGGTTCCGTTGGGGTAGCCCCGAGAACTGGAGCGGAGGTGATCGGGATGAGTGACGATCTCGAGCCGATCGCCCCGCAGGAGGCGGTGGATCTGTGGCTCGATCGACTCCAGTCGACGCGAGCCGACGAGACGCTTCAGAGCTATCGGTACCGACTGAAGCCGTTCGTTCAGTGGTGCAAGCAAGAGGGAATCGATAACCTGAACGATCTCACGAGCCGTGATGTCTTCCAGTTTGATTCGGCTCGTCGAGCGGAGGGGCTGAAGGTCTCGACGCTGAATAACCAGATCGGGACGCTCAAGCAGTTCATCCAGTTCTGCGAGCGGATTGATGCGGTTCCGGAAGGACTGCCAGCAAAGATCGAAGTGCCGTCGGTGGAGTTGGCCGATCGCGTCAATGACGAGCTGCTATCCGCCGAGCGCGCCGAGACGATCCGTGAGAATCTGAATCGGTACGCGCGGGCGTCACGACGACAGGCTATGTTCGAACTCCTGTGGCACACCGGCTGCCGACTCGGTGGGCTACGTGGGCTCGATCTCCGTGACTGCTTTTTCGAGGAATCGGACCTCGAGCGGCTTCGTCATCAGGACGATATCGATCAAGCAGCTCTTGAACAGGTAGATGTACCGTTCATCTACTTCCGTCACCGACCGGAAACGCCGCTGAAGAACAAACGTGAGGGTGAGCGGCCAGTAGCGCTTTCACAAACGGTCGCCGATCGGGTTCAGGAGTATATCGACGTGCACCGCGTCGAGCGACAGGATTCGAACGACCGTCGACCGCTATTGACGACTGAGAAAGGAGACGACGGCAGAGCCTCGAAATCGAGCATTCGCCGCGAGATCTATATCATGACCCAGCCATGCCACTGGGGATCGTGTCCGCACGACCGAGACACGACGAACTGCGAAGCCTTGGAGCATACGCTCGAGGCGCGGTGCCCCTCGAGTCGGTCACCGCACCCAATTCGGACGGGTTCGATCACGCATATGCGTGATGAGGGCTGGCCGCCGGAGGTTGTTGCTGAACGAGTGAACGCGACCCCTGACGTGATCAGGGAGCACTACGACCATCCGGACCCGATTCGGCGGATGCAGTCCCGCCGCGATTTCCTTAGCGAAGGTGATCCCGAATGATTTCCGGAAACCTCGAAAACGGCCAGTACAACGTACGTAACGGTCGAGTGGATGACCTCGGCGGTCCCACTTTTCATTTTCCCGAACAAAGGTCGCCATACACAGAGTACGTACAGTCTCATTTCGCGGTTCTGGAAATAGTCGTCCAAATATCTCTCCCAGACACGATGAGTTTGTAAGCGCGGGTGACTCAGAGACGAGGTGAGACACTTGTGCCCGCCCGCCCCCGGTGGATAAGTCGCATCCACTACACGGCCACTCGTGGCCCTCAACGGTGTTTCACAGACCACTGTACGTTGTCCGTTGCGATGTACGCTCAAGCGCTCGGACAGTTACGACGGTGTTCGAATCAGACATATATCAATCACGTTTCTTGGATTACAAACACCTGAAGTTGGTGAGGGGAACGGAAAACCGCAAGACAGAGCGGCTTCAAGACGACCCTGTGAGGCTTCCAGTTGGTGCTGATTCTCAGTCTTGAAAGCCTTTGGTCGGAGAACGATTCCGACTATCAGGCATATTTATATATACCCAGTGTCCTCTCACGATTAGCATCGGTGACGACGCCCGAGAAAGCGGGGACGCAAGGTTGGTTCCGAAATCCCCTATCCGCACCTGTCCGTTTGGGGAGGGTGCTGATAAGCTTTCTCACCGTTCACGCCCGATGCGTGAGAATCAATGATCGATGGTAAAGCGGTACGACAGAAGTTGATCGGATCGGACGAAGAACGTGCAGTGTCACCTGTTATTGGTGTCATTCTTATGGTGGCAATTACGGTTATTCTCGCCGCCGTGATCGCTGCCTTCGTGCTCGATATGGGGAGCAGCGTCGAGAGTAACGTTCAGGCTGGTGCAACGATTGAAGGCGACAGTACGTCGGACACGATTACTGTATCCTACAATAGTGCTCAGGAAGATGGAACGACCCTCAGAGTCTCCACGAACGGTGCAGACTCTGATGGTACCTATAATCTGACCGAAGTCGGTGCAACCGCTAAGACCACGACCTCGGGGACGAATATCGCACCGTCTGGTAGTGGTACGGTTATTACCAGCGCAAGCGTTGCAGACGGTGACTCCGTGACAGTTTCCGTCACTGCAAAGAACGGCGACCGATCTACTCAGATCACCTCGAAAGAAGTCCAGATCTAAATAGGAGTTTTTCTTATCCGTTTTTTCGGTATAGATCGATTAGTGGAAGATTCATACTCCGTAGAAGTTGTATAGGGCCCACCAAGTCTATTAGATGCATCAGATAGTCGCCCGAAGTGTCTTTCCGACGGTATGAGTTCGCTCCTACAATGAGCCTCATTTCGACTCGCCGTATCCTCCGGAGCGAGATTCTGTCCCTGCGCGAGGGCTAGATCGATCATTTCTGATCCGTCCTCGAGTCGATCCGGTACGGCAACGTGCCGACGGTACGTTATTTACGCCGCGACCGGCGGTGAAGATCGATCCCGTGATTGCCTGTCTCGTAGCCGAAGTGAATTTCTGGTCAGACCGTGACGTAAAACCCAGGCAGTATATGGACACGCTCGAGGCGCGAGTTCGATCGCCGACTGACGCGAACGCGACTGTCGGGTTCGCGTAGCGTGGCATGCACGGTCGTATCGACCGGGGGCGCTCGAGGGAACGGCGGCGACCAGGGGTCCGGCAGTTCGCCTGTGGCCGAATGGCGTGGATCGGCAGTCACCGCGGTGGCGGTCGGCTGTCGCGGACTGATCGCGGGTCATTCGGCGTCGGAAACGAACGACGTCGCGGGCGTGAACATGTGGTCGTCGATGTACGCCCAGTCGTCGAACTCGTTGAAGAAGCCGCCCGCGGAGAACCCGTAGTAGTCGCGCGGCGAATTGTAGTTCATCACGCTCGTGTAGCTGGCGAAACTGTACTGGTCGGTGTCGATACCCTCGAAGTCCCCGTTCGAGAGGCCGAGCGAGTGGCCCAGTTCGTGCATCACGGTCGATCCCGTCTCCCCGGGACCCGACTGCGCTTCGACCATCATCGTTCCCAGTCCGGCTTTGCCGATGACGGTCCCGCGGCTCCGTTCTTCGGCGATATCCTCGACGATGACCAGATAGTGATACCCCATCCCCTCCCGATCGAAGTAGCGCGATCGATACCGGCTCAGATCGCCGGTGTCGGTCGACGGCTCTCGCGGAATCGTCTCGTTGAACTGCATGTGCAGGTCGCCCCCGGTCGATCCGTCGGGATTGTCCAGCGGGGCCGCGTCGAATGCGGCGGCGATCCGGTCGGCCTCGCTTCGCTCGAGGGCGACGCCGTCCATGGTGTCGACTTCGACGTAAATATCGGTTCTGAGTGGGTCGGCGTCGGGATACAGATCTTCTCGGTTGAGTTCCGTATCGTCCGCGAGTCCGTCGCTGTCGGTATCGGAATCCGTCGGGTCGGTTCCGTGCTCGTGGACTTCCGGCCCGTCGGCGAGACCGTCACCGTCCGTATCTCTACGGGTCGGGTCGCTCTCGTGTTCGTGGACTTCGGCACCGTCCCGGAGGCCGTCAGCGTCCGTATCCGGCGCTTGCGGGTCGGTTCCGTGCCCCTCGAGTTCGGCGGCGTCGTCGAGGCCGTCGTCGTCCGTGTCCGCCGTGGTCGGATCGGTACCGTGGTCGCGGACTTCCGCGCCGTCGGCGAGGCCGTCACCGTCCGTATCGCTGTGGATTGGATCGGTTCCGTATCGCTTCTCCGCCCCGTCGTCGAGCCCGTCGCCGTCGGTATCGCCGTCGAAGACCGCGGTTCCGTCGCGGAGTTCGTCCAGCGGCGAGACGTCGTCCCCGTCGGGATCGACGATCGTCGTTCCCCCGACGAGCCCCACCGTGAGGAGCGCGACGAGCAGAACGCCGACGGCAACACTGAGAGAACGCGACGATAGCATTTCTTGAATGTCAACAACGATGGGATAACTGCATTGTGGTCGGAACCGGGAAACGACTCGAGGCGGGTATCCACACGACCGATCGCCACTCGACCGGTGACTCGGGCGTTCACTTTCACCCCGCTGTCCAAACCCTCTTACACGCCGGCCACCGAGGCGACGGTAATGGACGGGAGCGAGCACCTCGCGTTGCCGGTCGACGACGACGACCTCCCCTTCGATCCGGCCGACGTAGCCATCGAGGACGGCGACGTGTTCGAGTTGCTCGAGCCCGCGGTACAGGAGTGGTGGCTCGATGAGTTCGGCGAGTTCGTCCCCGAACACGAGGGCTTTTTTACGCCGCCACAGCGGGGTGCGATCCCGACGATTCACGAGGGGACGAACACGCTCGTCTGTGCGCCGACGGGAAGCGGGAAGACCCTCGCGAGTTTCACGTCGATCATCAACGATCTGTATCGAACGGCGCGGGAGGCCGACGACGGCCTCGAGAACTCGGTCTACTGCCTCTACGTCTCGCCGCTGAAGTCCCTCGCGAACGACATTCACCGCAATCTCGAGGTCCCCCTCGACGGAATCGAACGCATCGTCGACGAACGAGACGACGGCGCGGAATCCATAGCGGAGATCCGGCACGCGATTCGCCACGGCGACACGTCCTCGAGCGACCGCCAGCGAATGCTCGAGGAGACGCCCCACATCCTCAACACGACCCCCGAGACGCTGGCGATCCTGCTGAACTCGCCGAAGTTCCGCGAGAAGCTCCGAACCGTCGAGTACGTCATCGTCGACGAGATCCACTCGCTGGCCGCGGGCAAGCGAGGCACCCACCTCGCGGTCAGCCTCGAGCGACTCGAGGCGATGTCCGAGGGAGACCTGACGCGGATCGGCTGCTCGGCGACGATCGAGCCCCTTTCGCGGGTGGCGGAGTTCCTCGTCGGCCGCGAGGAGCCGGGCGGCGATCCCCGCGACTACGAAATCGTCGACGCTCGCTTCGCCCGCGAGGTCGACATGCGACTCGAGTGTCCGACCGACGACCTGATCAACACGCCCCGTGAGGTCGTCCAGGAGCGATTCTATCGGATGCTCCACGAACACGTGCAGGACCACACGAACACGCTGGTGTTTACGAACACGCGTTCCGGGGCCGAACGGGTGCTCCACAACCTCAGGGAACGGTTCGACGCCTACGACGAGGCCAACTCCGGCTGTCACCACGGCAGCCTCTCGAAGGACGTCCGACAGGGGATCGAAGCCCGGTTGAAAGACGGCGACCTCGACGTGGTCACCACCTCGACGAGCCTCGAGTTGGGCATCGACATGCCCCACGTCGATCTCGTCGTCCAGGTCGGCTCGCCGAAGTCCGTCGCCGCCCTGCTCCAGCGGATCGGCCGTGCGGGCCACCGGGTCGGCCAGACCGTTACCGGGCGCGTGATCGCCCTCGACCGCGACGAACTCCTCGAGTGTGCGGTCATGCTCAAGAAAGCCACCGAGGGGTTCGTCGACTCGGTCTCGATCCCCGAGAACGCTCAGGACGTGGCGGCCCAGCACGTCTACGGGATGGCGATCGCCGAGATCCGACCCGAGGCCGAACTGACCGCCATCCTCCGTCGGGCCGACCCCTATCGAAACTACGGCGAGGACGAGTACGAATCGCTGATGCGATATCTCACCGCCGAGTACGCCGGGCTCGAGGAGCGAAACGTCTACGCGAAGGTCTGGCGCGACGAGAACGACCCGCCCGACGGCCAACATCACCACGAGGAATTCCCCATCGGCGAACCGCTGGTCGGAAAACGGGGCCGACTCGCGCGGGTCATCTACATGACCAACATCGGGACGATCCCGGACTCGTTCACCTGCGACGTGTACACGCGCGCGAGCGACGAGTGGGTCGGCCAGTTGGACGAGCAGTACCTCGATACGCTGGAGAAAGGCGACGTCTTCGTGCTCGGCGGGAGCAACTTCGAGTACCGCTACCGGCGGGGTTCGAAGGTCTACGTCGATCGCACGAGCGCCCGCCCAACCGTTCCCTCGTGGTACTCCGAGCGACTGCCGCTCTCGTCCGATCTCGGCCGGGAGATCCTCGCGTTTCAGGACGAACTCCTCGAGCGCTACGAGGCCGGCGGGCCGCCGCGGGTCCGCGCGTGGCTCCGGGAGTTCCCCCTCGACGACGACAGCGTGCGGGCCATCGCCCGTCTGTTCGACCACCAGTGTCGATACGCCGGCACGGAGAGCGTGAGCACGCCCGACCGCCTCGCCATCGAGGTCGTCCGGGACCGAGCGGAGTACGAACGTCACTACTACGTCCACTCGGCGTACGGTCGCCGGGTCAACGACGGCCTGTCGCGGCTGCTGGCCTATCGCTGTGCACAGGAGGCGACCGCGAACGTCCGCGTGGCCGTCGCGGACAACGGCTTCGTCCTCTCGATGCCGCTCAACCGGAAAGTCGACATCGACGGGATCATCGCCGATCTCGAGGCCGAGCAGGTCCGAACGGACCTCCGGGCGTCGCTCTCGGAGACGGACCTGCTCCAGCGGTACTTCCGGATCAACGCGACGCGCTCGCTGATGATCCTCAAACGCTACAAGGGCTACGAGAAGTCCGCGAGCGAACAGCAGGTCTCGAGCGAGATGTTGCTCGGCTTCGCGGACGAACTCGAGGAGTTTGCGGTGATCGAGGAGACCTACCGCGAGATTCTCGAGGACAAACTGAACGTCCGCGAGATCGAGGACATCGTCGGCGCGATCGACGCCGGCGATCTCGACGTTTCGCGGCAGCAACTCGACTCGCCGACGCCGCGGGCGTTCGGCCTCGCCACGCTGTCGGCCAGCGACGTCGTCCTCGCCGAAGACGAGAGCGCCGCCCTCCAGTCGTTCCACGAGCGCGTCCTCGAGGAGATCGGTGACGAGTCGCTGGCGGGACTGACGGGGGGCTCGGACGACGAATAGCCGCGCGGAAACGGGGCCGCCCGTCCGAGTCACTCCCGCCGGTATCCATCGGTCGGGCTGCTCGCGTCCCCCGTCCCGTTCTATCGGGCTGGACGGTTAACATCGGTAACACTCCCCAAAACAGACTTCATGTTGGAAACTGAACTAGCGATGTGATACCAATGGTGAGGCGAGACTGCACCCCACGAACCGGGCGTCGACGCGCGTATCGACAGTGGACCGACGTGACTCGTCGTTCGACGGGTGACACGGCGAACGGAGGGCGCTGAATGGTCGACCACGAAACCTGGGCCGAGCAGCAGTCGTCGACGACGGTCCCGGTGGACGGCCACGACCTCGCGGTCGCCTACCACGAAGACGGCCCCGACGACAGCACGGAGCCGCCCGTCGTCTTCCTCCACGGCATTCCGACCTGGTCGTTCCTCTGGCGCGATATCGTGCCGGCGGTCGCCGACGACCGTCGGACGATCGCCCCCGACATGGTCGGCTACGGGAACTCCGCGATGAGCGACGATTTCGACCGTTCGATCCGCGCTCAAGAGACGGCCCTCGAAGCCCTCCTCGACGACCTCGGCATCGAGGAGATCATGCTCGTCGCCCACGACATCGGCGGCGGCGTCGCGCTGCGCTTCGCCGCACACAACCCCGACCGGGTCGCCAAGCTCGTCCTCTCGAACGCCGTCTGTTATGACTCCTGGCCCGTTGAATTCGTCTCGACGCTGGGCCTCCCCTCGACCGCCGACCTCGAGCGCGCGGCACTCGAGGAGCGACTCGATGCGGCGTTCGTCGACGGGACCTACGGCGAGGCCGATCCCGCGTTCGTCGACGGCATGAAAGCGCCGTGGCTGACCGACGCGGGACACGTCTCGCTCGTCCGCAACGCCGTCTCGACGAACACGAACCACACGACCGAGATCGATTACGGCGCGATCACGGCCGAGACGCTGTTGTTGTGGGGCGCAGACGACGTGATGCAGCCCTACGATTACGCCGAGCGACTGGCCACGGACATCACGGACGCCACGCTCGAACCGCTGTCGGACGCCTATCACTGGGTGCCGGCGGATCGACCGACTGCCTACGCCGACCACCTTCGCGAGTTCCTTGCCGGAGCGCAAGCGTAACATCATGCCGCCACAACTGTCACGATAGCATGAGCGACGAATCACCAGACTGGGAGTTCAAGGATCGCGACATCGCGATCCTCAGCGAGCTCTCGAACGATCCACAGTTGTCATCACGGGAACTCACGCAGGTCCTCGAATCGGAGTACGGGATCGACGTCTCCCACGTCACCGTCAGCGAGTCGATTCGGCGGATGCGCGACGAGGGCGTCTTCCGCGAGGCGATCATCCCCAACGAGGAGTACTACATCTTCGCGCTGTTCGAATTCAAGTTCAACCCCGAACACTTCGCCGACAACTGGCGCGAGGCGATGGAGCACATCAAGACGGACAAACACACACTGTTTTTCTTCCTCTCGGACGGGGAGTACCAGTGGAAGACGGTGATGATGTTCCGCGACCGCCAGGAGATCTCCCGGTGGATTCACGACTGTTATCGGGACTACGGGGAGGTCATCTCGAACATTCGAAACTCGGCGGTCCACAACGTCCTCAAGTTTCAGACCGATCCGCGAATCTTCGGGGAACTCGGCGAGGAGCGTAACGATCGGTGATCGCTCCCCGCCGGTGTCCGGTCGCCGATCGGTCGCCGTTCACGCGAGGGCGCGGCCGCCCTCGTGAGCACTGACTCGAGGTGACCGATCAGTCGCCGTCGAGTCCGTCGCGGAACAGCCGATAGGTGGTCCGACCGACAGCAGCCTCGCCGTCGGCCCCCTCGACGGTCACGTCGGTGACGCCGGTCGACCCGCCGGCCCGGAGCACGTCCGCGACGGCGCGCAGGTCGCCGGTCGCCGGCCGCAGGTACGAGACGTTGAGATCCGTCGTCGTGAGATAAGCCTCGCCGGGGTCGTCGAACGTGCTCCGCAGGGCGAACGCGCTCGCGGTGTCGATCAGCGTCGCGACGATGCCGCCGTGGACCGGATCGTGTCCGTCGGTTCCGACCGGGTTCTCGAAGGCCTCATCCTGTTCGATCACCAGGACCGCGCGGCCGTTCTCGAGGTGTTCGACCTCGAGGTCGAGCCACGACAGGTAGCCGTGACGGCGGACGAACGACTCCCATTCCGGCCAGTCCGACGCCTCGGCCGGTCCGTCGGGCATGTGTTACTTGCCCTCAAATTCGGGCTCGCGGTCCTCGGCGAACGCAGCGGTCCCTTCCAGCACGTCGTCGGTGCTCGAGAGGAGGCCAAAGCCCTGGCTCTCCATGGCGAGTGCGGCGTCGAGGCTGGCGTCTTGGCCCTCGTTCATGACCTTCTTGGCGACCTTGAGGCCGATCGGCGGACCCGACCGCAGGTCCTCGAGGAACTCCGCGACGGTGTCGTCGAAGTCCTCGCGCTCGACCGAGCGGTTGATCAGTCCCCAGTCCGCGGCGCGGTCGGCGTCGATGTGGTTGCCGCGGAAGACCAGTTCTTTCGCGCGGGTCTCGCCGAGGATGCGGGTGAGTCGCTGGGTGCCGCCGCCGCCGGGGATCAGGCCGAGGCCGATCTCGGGCGCACCGAACGACGACCGTTCGGTCGCGATCCGCAGGTCGCAGGCCAACGCGAGTTCGAGGCCGCCACCGAGACAGAAACCGTCGATCTTCGCGAGGACGGGCCGCGGGAAGTCGTTGACCGTCTCGAAGCCGGGCGAGACGTCCATCAGGTCGGTCGGGTTCGCGTCGGCGAACCCGGAGATGTCCGCGCCGGCGCTGAACGCGCGGTCGCCGCTCCCTTCGATCGTCGCGACCCGAACCTCGTCGGTGTCGACCGAGGAGAACAGGTCGTCGATCTCGGAGAGCAGGTCCGCGGACAGCGCGTTCATTCGGGACGGCCGGTCGAGTTCGACCTGCAGGACGCCGTCCTCGAGTTCGTAGTTCAGGTCGTGGTAGGGACCGAGTTCGTCGTCGGCGTAGTCGTAGAAGCCAGCGCCGGCGTCCTCGCCGGTTTTGCCCTCCGCGACGAGTTGCTCGAGGTATGGGTGGGGCTTGAAGCGGTCCGCGCCCGTCTCCTTGTAGAGCGTCTCGAGTTTCTCGAGGACCGTATCGAGGCCGATCTTGTCGCCGCGTCGGCAGATGCCCTCGGGGAAGCCCAGCCCGAGCTGGACCCCGGTGTCGACCTCTTCGGGGGTCGCGACGTCCTCGCCGACGAGGAACGCGGCGCGGTTGATCATGCGGGCCTCGACGCGGAGCCAGTCGAAGTCGCCCGCGTCCTCGGGTTCGTAATCGGCACCGTCGCCGTCCTCGTAGTCGTAGAAGCCCTTGCCGGTCTTCTGGCCGAGATCGCCGGCCTCGACTTTCGCCTCCGTAATCGGCGGGATCGGACTGTCACCCTCCTTGCGGACGTGGTAGCCGACGTCGATTCCGGTGAGGTCGCCGAGTTCGAACGGCCCCATCGGGTAGCCCCGCTCGTGGGCCATCGTCGCGTCGGCCTCGCGGATCGTCGCCTCGTCGTTCGAGACCATGAACGCGGGTTCGCCGCCGAACGGACCGACGATCGTGTTGACGACGAAACCGCGGACGTCCTTGCGGACGTAGATCGGCGTCTTGCCGATCGACTCGACCCACTCGTAGCCGGCCTCGGCAGCCTCGTCGCTGGTGTCCTCGCCGTAGATGACCTCGACCAAGTCCATCTTGACGGGCGGGTTGAAAAAGTGCAGTCCGAGCACGCGCTCGGGCGTGTCGACCGCTTCCGCGATGTCGGAAATCGGCAGACTCGAGGTGTTCGTCGCCAGCAGCGTGTCGCCGCTGGTGTACTCCTCGAGATCGGTGAAGATGTCGTGTTTCAGGTCGAGGTCCTCGGGTGCGGCCTCAATGACGAGGTCGGCGTCGGCGACGGCCGTTTCGAGGTCCGTCGTCGTCTCGATTCGCGAGAGGACCTCGTCGGCCGATTCGTCGATCATCTCCTTGTCCTCGAGTTTCTGTAGACTCCACTCGATGGACTCGTAGCCGTCCTCGACGAACTCGTCTTTGATGTCGCGCATCGTGACGTCGTAGCCGGCCAACGCGGTTACTTCGGTGATCCCGTGTCCCATGTTCCCCGCGCCGAGAACGGCAACGCGGTCAATGCGTTCGAGTGACATGGTCGTGTGCTCTATCGGGACGGTCTTAATACCACCGAACCGGATTAGCAATGTTAAGTCCGTTTTCCAGCGTTGTACAGCGCGTACGTCGATTCGAGTTTGAGCCGAACGTCGGTAACGATCGGCCGCTCGAGCGGCCGAATCGGTGACGGTTACCGATCCGGGTCGCGTACCGTCACCTCGTCGGGTTCGGGACCGATCACGACGCGATAGCCCGCGTACTCGAACCGGACAGTCACGGCCGCGTCCGACTCGAGGACGGCGGTCAGGGCCTCGGGATCGATCGCGTCGTACAGCGGTGGCAACGCCGCTCGGTCGCAGCTCTTACGGGCCGCGATACGAGCGAGAGCCGTTGTGAGTGCTGAATGCATCGTGATTCTCGGGGAGTTCGATGACTGTCAGTGCGAACGCTGCCTCGCAGTCCGGACACGTCGCCGGATCGGCAGTCGTCGTGTGGATATCGGTACCGCAGTCGCAGTGGATCGTAACGTTCGAAACCATGTGTAGCTCCGTGTACAGGCCCCGACGGAGCGGAACGCGATCCAGCGAGAGGCGCAGCGACGGCTACGACTGGGTCGGCGGCACGTCGGCAGGTCTTTATTTCGCCAACGCCAATGGTGGATTGCTCCCGCTACGCGGGGGCGAGTGGGTGAGCCGGAGTGGGGCTCCAACCTAGCACTCCGGCTCTTGCGCACTTTCGTGCGCGTCTGTGTGTTACGCAATCTATCCTAAAGAACGTTAGGATACTGATCGGTTGGGCGGTTTGGATACGACCGACCAGCGATGCCCCAACGGGGGTAAGACAATTGTGCGGTCAGTATCGGTGAAGTACGTGTGACTAACTCTATTGAACCCTTCTTCGGACATATCGTAGCATGAGACAGCCGATCGCTGACGACTGCGTATCTGTTGTTCCGAACCACCTATTATCCAAACGATCACAATTGTAAATATGGGCACTACATCTTCCACCGGGAGCGTATTCGGTCTCCTCGTGTACTTCCTCTTCTTGCTCGTAGCAGTATTTATCGGCCCACTCGAAGCAGTACTGGGTTTGGTTCTGTATTGGCTATACGGAGACGATGAGGACCGGAGACGGACACCTCGCTGAGCATCGTTCCCCGTTCGCTATAGTAGCCACTGAGAAATCGAGCGTCCGAGCAGAGACCAGTTCGCGAATATGTTCGAATCCGAGCAAAAGAAGTGTGCGGGTTAGCTACTGAAGTCGTTACAGATCGGAATACCGACGGTGTTGAACTCGGTCATCGCCTCGAGTTCATCTGGGACTTGATGAATGTCGATCGTGTCTTCGACCAACGCCGTTGGATCGAGTTTGCCGGTGTCGATCATATCGAGCATCTCCGAGTATCGAGACGGCTGTAGACCGAGCGAGCCGACGAACTCTATTTCCTTCGCGACGAACTCGTCGGTCGGGAGCGGAATCTCGCCCTGTTCGTCGCTGGTGGTAAGTCCGATCTGGACGTGGCGGCCGCCTTTCCCGAGCGAGTCGACCGCGTTTCGGCAGGTCGTCTCGATTCCCAGCGCGTCGACGGAGACATCTGCACCGCCGTCGGTTATGTCCCTGACCTCCTTTGCGGGGTCGTCGACCTCGGCCGCGTTGACCGTCGCCACCGCGCCGAGGTCCTCGGCACGGGTGAGTTTTTGGTCCATCAGATCGACGCCGATGACGTTTGCCCCCAGTGCATTTGCAATGTGTATTGCAGAGAGGCCGATACCTCCACAGCCGTGTATGACCACGTCTTCACCGTTGCCAACGTCACCCTGATGAGCCATCCCGTGGTAGGAAGTCATAAACCGACAGCCACAGCCGGCGGCGGTCTCGGCGTCGATTCCGTCCGGAAGCGGGACGGCGTTGATGTCTCCGTTGGGGATGTGAACCTCCTCCGCGAACGCGCCGGGTGCCTCGTTCATGAAGCCGAGTCCGATGTGGTTTTCACAGATATTCTCCCGCCCGTTGCGGCAGAGGGAACACTTCCCGCATGCGAAGTTGAACGGGATGGCGATCTCCTGGCCCTCCTCGACGTTCTCGACTTCGTCTCCCACTTCGATGACCGTCCCTGTCGGTTCGTGACCCAGGATGTGCGGCGGGTCGGGCCGGTAGCCGAACCAGTCCCAGTCACCCTGCCAGCAGTGCCAGTCGCTCCGGCAGACACCACAGCCCTCGACCTTCGCAACCACGCCGTGGGGTTCCAGTTCCGGCCGGTCGACCTCTTGTACTTCGAGCGGTTCTTGGAATTCTTCGAGTACGACAGCCTGCATTGACATGCCACAACAACCCACGACAAAGGAGGGCTTAAATGAAGGGGGATATCACACTTACCAAGTGTAATTATTTCAGTTAGTTGTATGCTGAATCATTTATTACCACATCCACTGTATTCAGCAGACCGTTTTCGACAGATAACGAGAGTCCCAGCGGTCGCTGTGATGGCTTCCCAACCGGTACTGACTGGTTACTACCCACGGATCGCCTCTTCTCTGTGTTACAGTCGCGCCGTCTATTCGACACGACTCCGTTAGTATTCCCGACAGGTGGTCCGATGTGTGAATAGTCATACGCTTATACGTCGATCCGCCCGAGCGAAATCGCGACGGAAACGACCGTCTCGCTGTGGGGCATGAAAACTACTACGCCCTTCCCCAGCCCGAAAACGAATCGCCGACTCGAGGCCCTACAGCGGTTCGTCGCCCTCGATGATCCGTTTGGCCCGCGCGGCCAGCGCCGGCACGCGGTCTTCCATCTTCGGGTACATCGGATCGTCGCTGTTGCCCTCGAGGTAGCGCCGGAAGAACATCTCGCCGAGGGCAGCCAGCTTGTAGACGGCGAGCGTTCGGTAGAATCGCTCGTGTTCGAACGCGTAGCCGGTTCGGTCCTCCCATCGCTCGACCAGTTCGGTCCGACTCGAGTAGCCCTCCTGTTCCATGAAGCGAGTCGTCAGTTCGGGAATCGACGGCTCGGGGTCTTTCGCGTCGCGCCAGTAGGAGAGCATCCACCCCAGGTCCGCGCGCGGATCGCCCAGCGTGGCCATCTCCCAGTCGAAGACGCCGACGAGTTCCGGCGGCGTGCCGGGCGCGAACATGACGTTATCGAGCTTGTAATCGCCGTGGACGAGCGTGTGCGGGTGTGCCTCCGGAACGTTGTCCCGGAGCCACTCGCCGACCTCGTGGAGGGTCGGAATCTCGCGTTCCTCCTCGGTGACCTCGAACGCCCACGTGAGTTGTTTCCCCCAGCGATCGACCTGTCGCTGGGTATACCCCTCGGGACGGCCGAACTCGCCGAGTCCGATCGCCTCGTACTCGAGGTCGTGGATCTTCGCCAGGGTGTCGACCAGTTCCTCACCGATCCGACGGCGGTGCTCGGGCGCGGCGAACCGTTCGGGCTCGCCCTCCCGGAGCACGTCGCCCTCGAGTTGCTCCATCACGTAGAAGTCGCTCCCGATGACGTCGTGGTCCTCGCAGGCGAGCAATGGCTCCGGAACCGGCACGTCCGTATCGGCGACGGCATCGGTCACGCGATACTCGCGGAGCACGTCGTGGGCCGTGTCGGCCGTTTCGCCCGGCGGCGGCCGCCGGATGACGAGTTCCCGATCACCCCAGGTGACGAACAGCGTCTCGTTCGAGTGGCCTTCCTGGTGGCGTTCGATCTCGTAGGCGTCGACGCTGCCGAGGTGGGCCGACAGATACGCGACCAGCGCGTCCTCGTCGACGAGGCGCTCGTAGTAGGTATCGCTCATGACGTTCGACGGGCTGTATCGCCCGTGGCGACGATCGATACGGTGGCTGCCGTTGCATCGCGGTGCGCGCTCGACATGGTATACGGTAGCATAACCGCGCTGCCTAACGAAAATAGTTACGCTGTCTTCTTTGTTTTACAATGTTCATGGTGGCGGCACGGGTTCCGAGCCGGCTCTCCGGAGGTCGTCCGGTCAGTCCGATCGCTCCCGTTTCCCGTCGACGATCTCGAGTACGTCCTCGAGCGTCTCGATCCGATACGAGACTGCCGGCCCCGCCTCGGCCCCGAACGCGACGCCGTGTATTCCCGAGTCGGCAGCCCCCTTGATATCGTGCTCGTAGCGGTCGCCGATCATCAGTGAGCGCTCGGGGGCGACGCCGGCCGTCTCGAGCGCCGTCTCGAACATGGCTGGATCGGGTTTCGTGCGACCGACCGCCTCGGAGGTCGTGATCGAGTCGAAGTGATCGCGGACGCCGAAGCGCTCGAGCATCGCGCGACCCGCCGCGTCGTCGACGTCGCTGATAACGCCGACGTGGAGGTCGCGATCGGCGAGTCGCGCGATCGTCTCCGGAGCACCCGGAACCGGCTCGATCGACGAGCGGACGATCTCGTCGAACCGCGGTTGCCACTCCGCGCGCGGGACTGCCGTCCCGACGATCGCCTCGACGGCCAGGTGGTAGCCGTCGCGTGCGGACCGAAACTCGGTGCCGTCGCGCTCGCGGAAGTAGTCCCCGACGGTCGTCCGCCACGTCTCGATCGCCTCCTCGACCGTCGCGTCGACCGCGTGACGATCGCACAGATCCGCGACGAACTCGGCGTGGGCGCTCTGTACCGACTCTAATGCGAGAATGACGCCGCCGATGTCCCAGAAGACGGCGGCCCAGTCGTCGGTCCCGCCGACATCGTTCACCCGCCCGCTCATCGGTCGGCCCTCCCGACTGTCGACTTCGGACGCACGCCGCCCGCGACGGAGCCGCCCGTCTCGTGGGCGCGTTTCCCGAGGGCGTCGTTAGGAACTGGATTAGCAGGAAGAGCGTCCTCGAGTCTCCCGCCGGTCGCGGCCTCCGGCTGTCGATCCGGTCCGTCGTCGGTGGTGTCCTGAGTCATGGCTCTGTCTGCGGTGGCGGCCGTCACGCCGCCGGGTACCTCCCTCCGGCAGTGACTGCCGCTCACGTAACGGTACGGTATCTATGCCCATCTTTATTAACAGTTGCTGTGAAAGGCCGAATGGAGCTAACAATGGTAATGAATCAGGCGCGAGTTGCAGTCATCGGTGATCGCGGATGAGTACCGACCAGTTCAGCGTTGACGGTGACGTCGCTATCGTTACGGGGTCCTCGAGCGGCATCGGGAAGTCGATCGCGGAACGGTTCGCCGCGGACGGCGTCGACGTGGTCGTCTGTTCGCGCGAGCAGGACAACGTCGACCCGGTCGCCGAGGCGATCAACGAGGGCGACAGCCCCGGCGAGGCGCTGGCCGTCGAATGCGACGTGACGGACCGCGACGCCGTCGACGCGCTCGTCGAGGCCACCGTCGAAGAGTTCGGCGGGCTCGACGTGCTGGTCAACAACGCCGGCGCTTCGTTCATGGCCGACTTCGACGACATCTCCCCGAACGGCTGGAAGACGATCATGGACATCAACGTCAACGGGACCTATCACTGCACGCACGCCGCCGCGGCGTCTCTCAAAGACGGCGGCGGTTCCGTGATCAACCTCGCCAGCGTGGCCGGGCAACGGGGCTCGCCGCTGATGAGTCCCTACGGTGCGGCCAAGGCCGCCGTGATCAACCTGACGACGACGCTGTCCTACGAGTGGGCCGACGACGACGTGCGCGTCAACTGCATCGCGCCGGGCTTCGTCGCGACGCCGGGCGTCGAGAGTCAGATGGGCGTCTCCGCGGACAACATCGACCGCGAGGAAGTCGCCCGCCGCATCGGCACCGTCGAGGAGATCGCCGACGTGACGCAGTTCCTCGCCAGTCCCGCGTCCTCGTACGTGGTCGGCGAGACCATCACCGTCCAGGGCGTTCCGCAGATCGAGGAAGACCACGACGTGTAGGCCTCCCGTTTTCGTACCACGACTCGGATCCACGACGCAGTTACGCCGCTTCCTCGAGCGTCCACCGGCCGCCCGCCGGGTCCCGTTCTGGGCCACCAGTTGGGGAGGGTGACGGTTCAACTCGGGAGCCGGCCCCGCCGCTCGAGGACGACGAGGACTGCGACCGAAGCCCCGAGGAGGAGGGCCGCGCTGCTGAACACCGTGTCGTAGGTGTAGCCTCGCTCGAGGAAGAGGCCGACGGCGGACGACCCGAGCGCTTGGGTGAGCATCCAGGCGGAACTGAACACGGCGTATGCGCTGCCCCGCGTCGAATCCGGCAGCGTATCGAGGAGGTACGTATCCGTGGCCGGAAACAGCGCGTGGACGACGAATCCCACGATCACGGTGATGACGATCAGCGCGAGCAGGCTGTCGACCGCGGTCAATGCGAGGAGGCTCGCGGCGAACGCGCCGACGATGCCGAGCAGGTACGGGACTTTGGGGAACCTATCGGCCAGATCGCCGCCGAAGTAAAACGCGGGAACGCCGGCGGCGAACACGATCGTGAGCGACATTCCCGCCGCCCGATCGGAGAGCCCCTTCGACTGCATGTACAGTTCGTAGAAGTTGAACAGGCCCTGCCAGACGAACACGGGTGCGCCGACGATCGCCAGCGCGGTCACGATGAGACGCCATTCCGAGAGCGCGCCGGCGATGAAGTCGCGATCGGCCCGTCCCGCAGTCGGCATCTCGGTATTGCTCGCGACGATCCACGTGGCGACCGTTACCACTGCCGCGCCGACGGCGATCGCCCACAGCGAGAGTCGCCAGTCGACGAGGAGCGTGAGCGCGACGAACGGCGCGGCGATCACCGCGGCGATCTGGCTGGCGGCCCCGTGAATCCCCATGACGCGGCCGACACGCGATGGGAACAGTTCGCTCAACAGCGGATTCGCCGAGACGAAGTAGACGCCGGAGGCGATACCCATGAGGAAGGCCCCGATCATGAGTCGCGGGACCGTCGTCGCGGTCGCAGCGATCGCCGAGGACGCCGCGAGGATCAGTCCGGACCCGATCACGATGTAGTGTCTCGGGACTTTGGTGAGGAGCCACCCGGTCGGCAGACGAAGGGACGAACTCCCGACCCACGCGAGCGTCACGATGAGTCCAGCGGTCGCCTCCCCGATCGCGAATTCGCCGATGAACACGTCCAGAAGCGGTGCGAAGATAACTCTGGCCAGATTGAGGAAAAAGACGAGGCCACAGAGGGAGGCGAAGAGTCGTGTCCGGGTCACAGTCACTCATTCCAACAGCGGGTCTCAAACGTTCCGAAACCGGACGGTGCCGACGCGGTTTGACATCCCCTCCGGACCGGCACGTGTCTCGTCCGAGTCCCGTCGGTAAACGATCGTCCTCGGACTCCCGGTTCCCATACACCCAAAAGGCCCCGCTCCGTCTGTGTCCGACGATGACCGCCAGAGATGTCCACCTGCCCGTGGCCGCACAGCCGACGATCGACTCGATCGTCGACTACGTACAGACCGCCGAGGACGGCGGCTACGACTGCGCCTGGCTCCCCGAGACGTGGGGCCGCGACGGCGTCACCGTCCTGTCTGCGATGGCCGAGCGTACCGACTCGATCGACATCGGCTCGAGCATTCTCAACACCTACTCGCGGTCGCCGGCCCTGTTGGGGCAGACGGCGGCGACGCTGCAGGAACTCTCCGAGGGCCGGTTCCGGCTGGGGCTCGGCCCGAGCGGTCCCGTCGTGATCGAGAACTGGCACGGCGTGGAGTACGGCAACCCGCTCAGGCGCACCCGCGAAACGGTCGAGATCGTCCGGCAGGTGCTTGCCGGCGAGACCGTCGACTACGACGGCGAGGACTTCGACCTCTCGGGCTTCCG
Source organism: Natrinema altunense (assembly GCF_000731985.1). Classification (GTDB taxonomy): domain Archaea; phylum Halobacteriota; class Halobacteria; order Halobacteriales; family Natrialbaceae; genus Natrinema; species Natrinema altunense. The sequence goes on along the minus strand of NZ_JNCS01000001.1, from coordinate 65,194 downwards.
CCTCCGCTGTGACCCGCCGGAGACGGCGCCGCCGATCGAGGTGACCGGAATGGGGCCGAAGGCGGTCGAACTCGCGGGCCGCTTCGCCGACGGCTGGCACGGCATCATGCTCACCCCCGACGGGACGCGAGACCGACTCGAGGACATCGAACGCGGTGCCGAACTCGGCGACCGCGATCCCGACGACGTGCAGGTCACCACGGGCGTCACCTGCTGTGCGCTGGACGATCCCGCTGAGGCCCGTCGCCTTACCCGCCAGCACATCGGCTTCTACATCGGCGGTATGGGCACGTTCTACCGCGACGCCCTCGAGCGACAGGGGTACGACGAGGCCACCGACATCCACGACGCCTGGCAGGACGGCGACCGCGAACACGCACTCGAACTGGTCGACGAAACCATCCTCGACGACCTCTGTGCGGCCGGCGATCCCGAAACCGCCCGCGAGAAACTCGAGGCCTACGAGGCCGTCGACGGCCTCGACGCCATCGCGGTCAGCTTCCCACGCGGTGCGAGCGAAGAACAGGTCCGGCGGACGATGAACGCGGTCGCGCCCGACGCCTGAGCGGAGTTCGAGACGGGGTGTCCAGCGCGTTCTCGGCGCTCCGGTGGCTGCCGAATCGCTATCGTGTTCGCACGAACGCGTCGATTTCTGCGGAGATTAGTTCCGGTGCTTCGGCGGGACCGCTGTGGCTCACGCCGTCGAATTCGACGAGGCGGCTGTGCGGGATCACGTCGTGGGTTGCGCGGGCGCTCTCCCGGAGAAACCCGGGGCCGTCGGTGCCGGTCAAGACGAGTGCAGGGGCGGCAACGTCCAGACTGTTCGGAAGGCGGTATTGCTCGACGGCGCGGTTCATCCGGACGACCTCTTCGGCGAGGTCCGTACACGCCGGCCAGACTGGCCACTCTGCGAGCCACGCGTCGAGGTCGTCGACCCCGTCAGGGTGGAGGACCTGCTCGATGTACCGCTTCACTGCCTCACGTCGTTTCCCCGCCTCGATGAGCGCCTGCATCCGGTCTGCGAGGTCGGCGTCCGCTCGGTAATCGTCGGGAAGGATCGCCGGTTCATACGCGACGACTGCCGCCACTGCTGCGTTCGTCGCAGTTTCGATCGCGGTGAGTGCACCGTAGGAGTGACCGAAGAGTACCGGCTCCTCGTCGAACGCGTCGACGAGTGTGCGCACGTATTCGACTTCCCGTTGCAACACGTCGTCGGCGCTGGTCTCGACTCGATCATCGAGACACGTTCCAAATCCCGGGCGTTGCGGGACGATCGCGGTGTATCCGTCTAGGTGTGGAATAACGGGTTGCCAGTATTCTCTGGGGGCCATTCCACCGTGCAGGAGAATCAGCGGCGGACCATCGCCGTGGCGTTCGTACGTGACCTCGATTCCAGTGTCGGACTGTGTCGTCTGCATGCATCACCGCGTTCGGGGCGGACTGGGCTAAGCAGTTCTCTCAATGATGGGGGGTTTTAAATGGGCGAGGGAAATACGAACGCCGTTTCGATACGTCCATTGACACGGAGGGAAACGACGCGGCATGGGTCTCGTCGCGGAGTTCGACATCCACTGCGATGCGCTTCCGCTCGTCGGAGTGGCGAGGGCAGCGCCCGAGGCAACGATTGTTCTCGCGCTTCAATTCAACCACGGTGACCGGCCACTGTTTCTCACCACTGTGACGGGCGGTTCACGGACGGCAGTCGAGGCGGCCTTGACTGACGCCGACGATGTCGACGAATGGACGGTGATCGGAACGGCTGACTCCACGCGACGATATCAGGCGGTCCCGGCACTCAGTTTAGCGGACCAACTCGGTGACCACATCGACGACCTTGCCGGACTCAAGGCGCTTGCCACCGCTGAAGCCACTATCGAACGGATCGAAGTGACCCCCAACGGGTGGCGTCAGTCCGGGTGGTTTGCTACTCGAGCGGCGTTCGACGAGTTTTCGTCGTTCTGGCAACAGAACGCCGGATTTCGATTGCACCGTCTCACTCACGACGGCGCGTCCGAACCGCCCGGCGACGGCCTTTCCGATCGCCAACGTGAGGCGCTCAGAACGGCCTACGAGATGGGCTATTTCGACGTTCCTCGACGGACGTCTCTGGAAGCGATCGGGACGGAGTTAGACATCTCGGCGTCCGCGGTCTCGGAGCGACTTCGCCGCGCTCAAACGTCTCTCATCGAGGAAACGGTCGCAACGACGTGGCCACCCCTCCCCGACTAGCGGGTTCCTGACGGCCGCTCTGTCTCGCAAATCCTTTCCTGCAGAGCGTCCGGAGGTATCGTTCCGGTCGCTGCTCTGTCGTTGCACACCGGTGTCCGTGATCGAAACGGGCGAGAATCTGGTCGCCCGCCAGCCTCTCGTCCGCCTCTCCTCGAGCGGTGCGTGCTCCGACAGCTACAAACCGCGCATCGTCCCAGTTCGTGGTATGCCCGGTAAGGTGAGCCCGGACGATCTGCTGACCCACGTCTTCGAGCGGACGGGGGCGGCCGAGAGCGACGAGACGGTTGTACAGGGCCCCGCGGACGGCGAGGACGCCGCCGCGATCGACTGGCCCGACGGCGAGGGCACGCTCGTGGTCAGCTCCGATCCGATCTCGCTGGCCGCCGAGGGAGTCGGCGAACTCGGCGTCTACGTCGCCACCAACGACGTGGCCGTCTCGGGGGCGGACCCGCGCTGGCTGACGGCCGTTGTCTTGCTCCCGAGCGCCGACAACGGCGCGGCCGACGGCGATGACACCGCCGGCAGCACCGACTCCGGTCGCTCCCTGCTCGAGGAGATCTCCCACGACCTCGATGCGGCCGCCCGCGAGGTCGGCGCGTCGATCGTCGGCGGCCACTCGGAGTACGTCGATCAACTCGAGCGGCCGCTGCTCTCGCTGACGGCGATGGGGGCAACCGATCGGTTCGTTCCGACCGGCGGCGCAGCGCCCGGCGATGCCGTGATCCTCACCAAGGCGGCGGGAATCGAAGGCTCGGCTATCCTCGCGGCCGACTTCGGCGACGAACTGGATATCGACCCCGAAGTCCGCGAACGCGCCGAGGCGTTCCTCGACGAGATCAGCGTCGTCTCGGAGGCCCGGATCGTCCGCGAGTACGCGACTGCGATGCACGATCCCACCGAAGGCGGCGTCGCAGCCGGCCTGCTCGAGGTAGCCCGCGCCTCGAGCGTTCGGCTCACGGTGGACCGCGATGCCGTCCCGATCCGCGAAGCGACCGCAACGCTGTGCGAGGCGGCCGGCGTCGACCCGCTCCGGATCTTCGGCTCCGGCGCGTTACTCGCGACGGTCCCGGCGGACGCGGTCGACGACTGCCTTGCAGCGCTTGCGGACGCCGGACTCGCGGCCGCCGAAATCGGCACGGTCCGGGACTGCGACGGTAGCGATCCCGAACTCGGTCTGGACGGCGAGTCGATCACCGACCCGATCGCGGACGACCTCTATCCCCTCTGGGAACGGGCGGACAGCGAGGCGTGACCGCTAACTCCTCGAAGCTACGCCACGGAATACCGGTGTTGATCGCGCTCCGACGACTGCGGTCCCGTTCCACGTGCGTATTCGTGGTTGGCACTTATTGACATGGGCTTGGACCTAGAGACATGGCAACCATCGCGTACGAAAGCCCCGAGGGAACGAGGTCGACGGAGATCGACGCCGACCAGATCACCGATTCGGGACGGGTCCAGGGCGTGCGGGTTCGACTCGAGGACGAGGGCGTCATCCACCTGCCGTACACGCGTCTGTACTGGATCCGCATGAGCGAGGCGGAAGGAAAAGTCGACTACTCGTCGGCGTAGACGATGGGGCTGACCGGCCGATCGGCCGGTCGGGGCGTCGTCACGACCTCGGTACAGTCGTCCTCGTCGTTGCACGTCTCGTCCATCTCGGGACCGTCTCCGCCGACCTGATGGGTGCTGACGAACGACGGGTCGATCTCGCCGTTCTCGATCGTCTCGAGCAGCGGCCTTCGGTACTCGAGAGCCGGTATCCGCAGCCCCGCGTCGGGAGTGAGCACACCATGCAGGATATAAGTGGGGTCACCGCCAGACCGTCGCCGAAGCGAGGACATACCCCTTAGTATCTCTGTGATAATATGTGATGAAAAGTCGGGACCCCTCCGTGACATCGCCGATGACGGCCGTCTCGCCTCTCGTAACGGATTCGACGGCAAACGGGTTCGAGATCCGTCTCCCGTCGAGGTGGACGACGATGCGGTCGCCCTCGAGCGAGTCGCCGCCGGTGTGAGTGATTTCGACGGTCGGGTCGGTCTCGGTACCGTACTCGAAGTCGAACGAGACGTCCGGGACCTCCGCTGGTTCGGTGCGTCGGCCGTGGGCGATCCCGACTACCGTCGGCTCGCTTTCGGGGGCTTGGTACGTCTCGCGGTCCGCATCGGTAACGACGACGGCGTTCGATTCGCGTTCCGGTGTGACCGCGAAGTGAGACACGCCGTCGTGCAGTTCGTCAAACGTGACCCGGCGCTCGCTGGTGGGGTCGCGGTCTTCGACGGTGAGTACGTTCCAGTCGGCGTCCTCGACGAACGAGTCGTTCGCGAAGACGTGGTACGTGAAGGCGCCGTCGTCGAACTCCGGCGCGATGAAGGCCGTCATCACGTCGGCCGAGAGTTCGCGCCGCACCCGTAGCGTATCGGTCAGCGCAAAGCCGCCGTCGGCCAGCGCCGACAGGAGGAACTCGGCTTCCGGATCGGCGTACGTTATCCGTCGCCGATTCTCGTCGACCGTCGCGTCGCCGTCGATGAACGCGGGATAGTTCACCTCGGCGCCGTCCGTGACCGCTTCGGCCAGCGGCTCCGCGTCGTGGTTGTTCGGTTCGACGGCGTCGTCCGCTTCGTCGTCCTTTGAGCCGAGGAATCCACCGATACAGCCGGCGAGCGCCCCCGAAAGGGCACACCCGGTTGCGGCGAGCGCTCGTCGTCTCGTCCGCCGTATCATAATCCGCCTATCACAAATAGTGGTGAAATGAGTTCCGGAGTCGTACCAGCCGACCGATCCGTCGCGCTACGCTCTTGCCCACTCGAGCATTCGCTCGTAGACCGGATCGGACGCCAGCGCCGCCGCGTCGCCGACCAGTACCAGCGCGCGCTTGGGTCGAGTCAGCGCGACGTTGATCCGGCGGTAATCCTCGAAGATCGGCCCCTCGAGCGAGCCGGTCGCGGTAAAGGAGACGATGATCACCTCCTGACTCGAGCCCTGGAAGCGGTCGACGGTGTCGACGGTGACGTCGTCGGGGACGCGGCTCGAGATCTCCGAGACCTGCGCCCGGAACGGGGCGATGACGCCGATCTCCGACCGGTCGAGACCGGCGTCCTCGTAGCGTTCAATCAGGTCGGCGATCCGCGCGGCCTCCTCGCCGTCGGTGTACTGACTTCGGTCGCCCTCGACGTCGACGAAGGAGACGGGATCGGACAGCGTGTCGGGCAGAACGTCCCGGGAGACACCCTCGAGGTCGTCCAGCGTTCGCCCGGCCACCTCGGGCGTCGCCGGCCGCAGCTGCCCGTCGTAGAACTCGGTGGAGGCGAAGACCTGAATGCGCTGGTTCATCCGGTACTGGCGATCGAGCATGACGCCGGCATCGGGGTAGCGCTCGACCAGCCGCTCGAACAGCGACTCGGTGAGGTCGTTCTCGGCCCGCACGACGGGCGGCAACTGCTCGTGGTCGCCGACCAGCACGAACCGCTCGGCGAGGTTGATCGCCGCGCAGGTGCCCGGCTCGGTCAACTGGCCCGCCTCGTCGACCAGCGCGGCGTCGAACGACTGCTCTTTCATCACCCGCGAGCCACAGGTCGAAGTCGTCGCCGCCACGACTTGGGCCTCCTCGAGTTCGGCAACGCGATCGTCGGGCTCGCCCGCCCGCTCGAGCCGGTAGGGCTCCATCTCGTCGCTGACCCCGCTCTCCGACCCCACGCGGACCACCCGGTCTTCGTCGATCACGTCCTCGAGTTGCTCGAGGAGGGCCTCGAGCGCGTTGTCCACCGCCCGGTTCGTGAACGCCGACAGCAGGACGCGCTCGCCGCGCTCGACCATCGCGCGGATGGCGCGGGCGATGGTGTAGGTCTTTCCGGTGCCGGGCGGGCCGTGGATGAGCGCGAAGTCCTCCGCGCCGACGGCCTTTTGGACGGCTTCGTTCTGCGCGTCGTTGTTGTCGATGAACACCTCGTCGATCTCATCGAACGCGGGCTCTGCACGGCCGAACAGCACGTCCTTGCGCCGCTCGTCGCCCTTCAGGAGGAAGTCGTGCATCGCGACGAGGAGCCGGTCGGTCGTCAGTTCGGAGGGGTAGACGTCGAGTCGGGTCACTTCGACCGGCTCGTCGGCCGTGAGGACGATCTCGTCGTCTAATCGTTCGATCCGCGCCAGCTCCGAGTCGCCCCGGACCGGATCGCCATCGCTCGCGAGCACCAGATCGCCCTCGCGGAGCTTCGAGTTCGCGCCGCCGGGTCGCCGCGCTCGCAGTTCCCACCGACCACCCTCGAGCGGGCGCTGCTCGAGGAACTCGAGGTCGATCAGCGCGCGGTCGTCGTCGGCCCGCTCCTCGGCCGTCTGTTCCCAGAGTTTGGCGTACTCGCGGTGGACCTCCCGGCGCTCCTCCTCGATCGCCCGGTAGAAGCGGTCGAAGTACTCGCGTTCCGCGTCGGGCAGCGATTGCCCGATCTGGCCGGCCTTGGATTCCTGATCCAGCCGGCCGGAGACGACCATGCAGGTGTCCTGTTCGAAGCAGTACTCGCACTTCGCGTCGGCCTCGTAACCCGTCGGGACCTCGCCCGCCATTTCCATGGCCGCGATCTCGTTCCGGAGCCGAACGACGTATTTCAGGAGGCCCTCGCCCATCGTGAACTCCTTTGCCGGATTGAGGTCCCCGGTTTCCTCGTTGCGATCCAACACCGAGTTCTTCGTATAGAGCAGCGTTCCGATGTCGACGTCGCCGCCGTGTTCCTCGAGCAAGAGGGCGTAACAGGCGGCCTGCACCTTGTCCTTGAACCGCGGTTCCTTCTTGAGGTTCTTGCCGGTCTTGAGTTCGACTGGCGCTCCGCGGCGAACGGCGTCGGCCCGGCCGCGGATGCCGAACGTCTCGCTGATGAGCAACTGCTCCGAGCGCCACCCGTCTTCTGCCTCGTCTAACCGGCCCTGCTGGAGCCACCCTTCGATCGCCGTCGCGTTCTCACGGACGTCCTCGGCGACGGCGTCGGCCGTCTCGCCCAGCAACCCCAGTTGCAGCCCCCGTTCCTCGACGCGGGCCGCGATCGAGTCCTCGAGATCGCGCCCGCGCAACAGGTCGCCGAAGACCTCGTGGACCAGCGTCCCTTTCACCACGGGGTAGTTCAGCGGCACTCCGGAGAGCTTGTTCAGGTAGTACAGCCGGGGACACTCGACCCAGTTGCGGATCGATGTTACGCTCACGAGGAAGGAGGGTTCGACGACGACGTAGGAGTCCCCCGTCGTCGCGTACTGCGTCTCGCCCTGATACTCCTCTGCTTTGGCGTTCGTCACGAGCAGCTCCATCCCGGGCTCGAGCAGGTCGGCCGATTCGGTCCACTTGTTCCAGAGCGTCACCGTCGTCGTCTCGCGGCCGTCCGCGAGCGTCGCCGTTCCACCGTCGCCTCGAGCGATCGTCGTCCCGCCGTCGGGCGCGTCGTCGGCCGGCCGAAGCGGCACCTCGGCGAGTTCGCTCTCGCCGTAGCTCGTAGACACCGACCGCACGTCGACCTCGCCCGCGACGGTTCCGCGTACGTGCACAGCAATCGTCACGAGCGAGCGATCAAAAACGCTATCGGTCGTCGTAGCCCTGCGGTCGCCGCCGGTCCGGTCGATTCGACCCGGGCGGACGAGCGATACATCGAGTCGGTAAACCGTGTTTACCGACGGTTTCGGGTCCCCTCGAGTCACCACAACGATTGGAACGGACGGGGTGCTTTTGAGACCGCGAGCCGTACGCTCGATGCCATGAGTGACCCGAACGGCGACGATCGTCGGATGAGCGACGAGTCCGAGGCCGATCTCGGGGCCGGGGCGAACGACGGGCCGACGAACCGGCCGGAAGAGGCGACCGCCGACATCGATTCCGGGACCGGCGTCGGCGACGGGGCGCGCGCCGGCGGCCGCGATCCGCGCGACGAGCCGATGCAGGTCGCAACCACGGAACGGCGGCGCAAAACGTCGATCATCAGCCTGCTCGTCGCCGTCCTCGGCGCGTGGGTCGCGCTCTCCGTGTTCGTCTTCCGGACGGCTCCGGCACCGCTGTGGAACGACGTACTGGTCGGGTTCGTCGTCTTCGTTGCCGCCGGCTACAACTACTACCGCGTGACAAACGACGTTCCGATAAGCCCCGGTATCGCGTCGTTGATCGCCGTCCTCGGGGTCTGGCTGATCGTTTCGGCCGCCCTCCTTGGGATGGTCGGCGGGCTGTTCTGGAGCACCCTCGCGACCGGGCTCCTGATCGCCGGACTGGCTGGCTACAACGCCTACGAGGCCCGCGAGGCCAGAGCCGTCGCGACCGAAACCGGACCGGGCGCTTAGATCCTTCCCGGACCGTACTCGGCCTCGAGCCGTCGGACGCGGTGCTCGGCGGCGTGGTGACCCATCGCGACGACGGCGAACCCGAGCATGACGACGGCGAACGCGATCGAGACGGCCGGCGAGACGCCGTTGACGTAACTATTGCATAACTGGCCGAGCGCCAGCGTGACCGGTGCGAGCGTCAGCAGCGCGCTCTTGGCCGGCGTCGCGCGAAACAGTTCGACGAGCGAGAGTGAGTGGCGGACGGACATAGGGAAAGCGTCGGTTACGTTCCCTGACGGGGGAGCGATCGTATTCCTTTTGGTTCGCATCGGTCGTTTTGCCGACCAACAGGATCGCTGTGGCGTCTTTCGTCGCAATCGATACGTTCTTTCTGCCGGCGGCCGAACCGTCGGGTATGCGGATTCGCGAGTGGCAGGACGTACTCGAAGACGTCACCGAACGGAGCGTCGATCCGGAGAACTGGCGCGCAGTCGCCGGTGACCGCGCCGGCGGCGTCGGCGAAGACATGTATCTCGCGCATCCCCGGGCCGGCGTCTTCTTCCTGAAAACGTACGCGAAGAACCCCTTCGAGGTACGGGGCGTCGGCACGCGAGTCGCGCGCAGTCTCGACGACGAGATCGGCGCGTTCATGCCCGAACGCGATTCCGGCGGGCGCTTTGCGGTCCAGTCACCGCCAGACGACGAGGAGCAAGCCGAGACGGTCGGCAAGCGCCTCGAGACCGTCCTCGAGACCCACGCGGACGCGCCGACGCGGCCGCAGGACCTGTTCGACGACGTGATGGCGGCCATGGAGAGCCCCGCGTTCGGGCCCATGGAGTACGATCAGTACGACCGACCCGACGAACTCGAGGACCTCGCCGAGCGGTTCGAGGAGGCCGACGACCTGCTGAACGCGGAACTCGAGGACTTGATCGAGACCGACGAGGTCGATCGCGGCTTCATGTGAGCGGGTCCGACTCGGCGGGTCGCCGGCGTCGCCCGACCGTACTCGGCACCTGCGCCTGCGTCCGATGACTCTTTGGGAGCGGGCTTCGAGGGGTGAACCATGCCACCGAGCGCGAGCGCCGAGGCCGTCGTCCGCGACTACTACGACGCACTCCGCGACGGCGACCCGCTTACGCCCTACTTTTCGGACGCCGATTCGACCGTCAAGTTCGGCATCAGTGAGTCCCTGTTCGGCGGTGACGACGTCGCCGCGGCCCTCGAGGCACAGACCGAGACGACCGAGAAATGGGTCGTCGAAAGCCAGGGGCTCGCCGTCACCGACCGTGGCGGGTTCGCGACGTTCGCCGACGAGGTGACGATGGCCTGGACGGAGACGGCGACCGGCGACCGCCACCGGTTCGACAGCCGTTGGAGCGGAACGCTGGTGGAACGGGACGGGGCCGACGACCCGCGTGCGAACGCCTGGCAGTTCGTCGCGATGCACGTCAGCGCGCCCCGCGAGCTATGAGCCGGGATCGCGGTCCGGGACGCGACGCCGCGCGCTCGAGCGGTTCGACTGCGGGGGCCAGCCAACTCAAGGCCGGTTTCGTTCTGCTGGTCGGGCTCTCCGGCGGCCTGGTCGCCCTCCAGAGCGACGCCGCCCTGCCGGTGGTCGGCGCGGCGATACTCGGCGGTCTCGTCGCCGGCGGGGCGTTGCTCTGGTATCTGCTCCGGATTACGACCTGACTGACCGCGGTAGGACGATCAGTGGTTCAGGGACGAGCGACCGCCTTCGCGGCAAAACGGACATCGGATCCGGAACGTGTCGAGGTCGTTCAGCGGTCGACGCGCCGAATCCACGCCCCCGGCGCGTCGAGTTCGTCGTGACTGGGGAGGTTCTCGGGCCCCTCCCAGACCAGGCTCGCCGTCTCGAGGTCGCGGACGGCGACGACGTGCTCGAAGAAGTTCTTCCCGCGTTCGTACTGACGCTCCTTGAGCCCGAGGCCGAGCAGGCGACGGAACAGCTTCTGGAGCGGCCCCCGGCCCTGCCGGCGCTCGTCGAGTTTCCGCCGGAGATCCTCGTACTCGTCGTCGAAGGCGTGATCCATCAGGAGTTCGGCGTACCCCTCGACGACGGTCATCGCGGCGTCGAGGTCCCGGAAGGCGTCCCGGTCGAACGAGCCCTCCGAGAGCGTCGCGATCCCCTCTTCCATTCGGGACTCGAGGTGGTCGGAGAGCCACGGCGCGGCCCCGAACTCGGCGGCGTGGGTGACCTCGTGGAAGGCGATCCAGCGGCGGAACCGGTCCGCATCCACGTCGAGCTTGGTGGCCGCGTTGAGGATGTTCGGGCGGACGAAGTACAACGCGTGGTCGTCCGTCGGGGCATCGGCCAGGAGGAGCGGATCGTACTGGCCGAGGACGTTCCGCCCGAGGAAGGAGAGCAAGACGGTCATCGTTCCCGTATTGATCGTCCGGGCGACGCCGGGGAACGTCCCGGTGTGTGTCTCGAGCGTTCCCATGACGCGTTCGAAGGTGGCGACGTTGGCGTCGATCCAGTGGTGGCGGTTCTGGATCTCGACGGTCTCGGGGACGTCGAAGTCGACGCCCGAGACCGTCCGCACGGCCGTTCGGGCGTCTCGGACATCGCGGGCGTAGGCCTCGCGCTCCCCGGCCTCGAGGTCGAGCGAGCCGGGGTCCGTCGCAGCCTTGGCGGCATCGGCGGCCGACCGCCAGTCGATCGCATCGTCACCGGACGCCCCGGCGACCGCCCGGGCGCTACGATAGAGATTCACGGGTATCGGTATGGGAAGGACGCGCAAAAGCGTTCGGCTCGCTCCGCGATCGAACGGATCGCCGGCGGGCGGTTAGTTGACGATGACGTCGGGCTCTTCCTCGGCCTCGAGTTCCCGCTCCTCGTCACCGCCGCGGAACTTCTTGGCGGCGGCAGCGATGCCGACGAGGACGACGAGCGCGACCAGCGCGCCGACGGCGCTCTTGCCGGTGCCGCCCGATTCGTCGGCCGTCTCCTCGTCGGTCTCGGTCTCCAGGTCGTGATCCGTCTCGGCCGTCGGTTCGATACTGCTGATCGGCAGCGCCTTGCCGATCGAGCCCAGCCCGAACTGCGTCTCGCCGTCGATGTGCAACTCTACGAGGGTGAACTTCTTGTCGCCCATGGGCGGACGCTCAACGAGTGTACACTTAGCCGTTTGGTTATAGTAGCAACTGAAAGTCAGTGTACACCTGATCGCACGACAGCGTTGCGATCAGTGTGTCAATCGTTTCGGCTGCTACTATCGGTCTCCGCTAGCGAGCGATGTACGAACTGGTGACGGGACCCTCGTCCCGGTCTCCTCGCCGTTCCGGGCCGCAAAATCGCGGGACGACGGTCCCGTTCCGTGTCGCTCTCGGCCACGGTGTGCGGTACCAGCACTACCCCGGCGAACCCGGACTCCGGACCGGTACGATTAAGTGTCCGTCACCTGCGGTGTTGCGTATGAGTGGACGACCGCTGGACGTCCTCGAGGCGTCACTCGGCGACCGCGTGACAGTACGACTCAAGAGTGGCGACGAGTACGTCGGCGACCTCGCCGGCTACGACCAACACATGAATCTGGTGCTCGAGGACGTGACGATCCCCGTCGAGGGCAACGTCGAGGAGGAGCCGCCGGCCGAAGACACAACCATTATACGCGGCGATAACGTCGTTTCGATCACTCCATGACTGGTGCAGGAACCCCGAGCCAAGGAAAGAAGAACAAGACGACCCACACGAAGTGTCGTCGCTGCGGTGAGAAATCGTACCACACGAAGAAGAAAGAGTGCTCGTCGTGTGGCTTCGGCAAGTCCGCCAAACGACGCGGCTACGAGTGGCAGTCGAAGGCCGGCGACAACTGATCTCTCCGTTCTCCCGTCCGATTCTGTCGGGCTTTCGACTCACGGCGTAGCGACCGCTACTCCCGATGCCGACACTCGATACCCGCCCGTCGGGGTCGCGCTGCCGATGGACAACCCTTAGTTCGACGCCCCGAAGGGTCGCGTATGGAACCGACAGACGCCTTCGTCGGGCTCGAGTGTGTCGACTGCGGGGCGACCGTCGACGCCGCCGCGTCCCATCACTGTCCGGACTGTGGCGGTGCGCTCGATCCGAGCTACGACTACGACGCGATCGACCTCGACCGCGAGACGCTCGCCGACCGACCGTTCGACTCGCAGTGGCGCTACGCGGAACTGCTCCCCGTGGCCCGCGAGTCGGCGGTGACGACGAACGAGGGAGCGACGGCGCTGGTCGACTGCCCCGACCTGGCCGCCGAACTCGGCGTCGAGCGCGTGCTGATCAAAGACGAGGGTCGGAACCCGACGGGTTCGGTCGCCGACCGCGGCGCGTCAGTGGCCGTCAGTGCTGCCGCCCAACACGGCGCAAGCGACGTCGCGCTTCCCTCGCCGGGCAACGGCGGTCAGGCCGTCGCGGCCTACGCGGCCCGTGCGGGACTCGACACCCACGCCTACCTCCCCTCGCGATCCGGCTTTACCAACAAGGCCATGGTCAACGTCCACGGCGGGGACATGAACGTCGTCGGCGGCCGCTACGGCGATGCCGTCGACGCGTTCGTGGACGGGATCGCGGAACACGACGACTGGTACTCGCTCCGGTCGTTCGAAACGCCGTATCGTCACGAGGGCGCGAAGACGCTGTTCTACGAACTCGTCGAACAACTCGAGTGGACGGTTCCCGACGTCATCGCGTACCCGACGGGGGCCGGCACCGGACTCGTCGGACTCGCCAAAGCCGCACGGGAGTTCCGCGACCTCGGAATCACCGACGACCTCCCTGCACTCTACGCCGCGCAGGCGGCCGGCTGTGCGCCGATCGTCGAGGCGGTCGACGAGGACCGCGACGAACACCGCTCCGTCGACCACCCCGACACGATCTGTGGCGAACTCGAGATCGCCGATCCGGCGGCGAGCCCGCGCGTACTCGCAGCGATCCACGAGACCGACGGCGGCGCGGTCGCGACCGAGGACCCGGACATCCTCGAGTCCGCTGCGCGGGTGGCCCAGGCGGAAGGGCTCGAACTGATCCCGAGCGCGGCGGCGGCCGCCAGCGGGGCGTGGGAACTCGCGGAGCGCGGCGTGTTCGACGGCTCGGAGACGGTCGTCATCGTCAACACCGGCGCGGGCAACAAGGAGGCCGACGTGTTGCGGAGCCATCTGATGAGTCAGGGGATCTAAGGCCCAATCGCAACCGTCAGCGACCGATTCGGGGAGCCGCCGCCCAACCGCGATCCGGCTCCCGAACCGACCGCGAGGGCCGAACGCATTCACCGACAGAGCCTTGACGCCGAGACGAGTAGACGAACCGAGTTCAAATGTGTGAACATTCACCAGAGTGTTCGAACGGGGGCACGTGCCAGCTCGTCCTCGAGAACGGACGGACCGGCCTCGAGACCGCCGAGTACTACTGTAAGGCACACCTCGTGCTCCGGATCTGGGAAGTCGAGAACGATAGCTCGATGCGGGCCGTCAGCGCCGAGCAACTGTAGGCGCGCCACGGGACGCCGACACCGGTCCGCGCCGGAGGACGTACCGTCGCGTGCTGGCCGCGGAATCGCCGCTCGACGAGACCCGAAATCAACCACTGCGGGCTCCCGTTCGGGGTGGAGACCGCCGGCGGGCCGAGGCGTGGCCGGACGCGACGCGCGATCCGCGGGACGGGGGCGTTTCGTAGCGCTTTTGCTGGTTGTCGGGAAACGACGCGGTATGACTACCCCCTGGGACGACTGGAACCACATTCTCAAGATCGACCCGGACAAGGAGCTCCCCGAGGGCGTGACCTACGGCGATCTCTGTGCGACCGGCACCGATGCGATCGAAGTCGGCGGGACCATGGGCATCACCGAGGAGAACATGAGCGCGGTCATCGAAGCCTGCGCCGAACACGATGTCGCGCTCTATCAGGAACCATCGAACCCCGAGGTCGTTCTCGAGGACGACGCGCTGGACGGCTATCTCATTCCGACCGTCTTCAACGCCGGCTCGCCGTTCTGGATCACCGAGGCTCACAAGGAGTGGGTTCGGCTCGAGGGCGAACTCGACTGGGATCGGACGACGACGGAAGCCTACATCGTCATGAACCCCGAGGCCGACGTCGCGGAGTTGACCGAGGCCAACTGCGACCTCGATGCCGACGACGTCGGCGCGTACGCGACGGTCGCCGAGCACATGTTCGGCCAGGAGATCGTCTACGTCGAGTACTCCGGCACCCTCGGCGACGAGGCCGTCGTCGAGGCCGCCGCCGAGGCGACCGACGAATCGACGCTGTTCTACGGTGGCGGGATCCACGACTACGACTCCGCGTACGCGATGGCCCAGTACGCCGACGTGGTCGTCGTCGGGGACCTCGCACACGACGAGGGGATCGAAGCGGTTCGGGACACCGTCGACGCGGCCAACGACGCGTAATCGGCGATCGGTCCCGACCGGCCGGCACACGTGAGAGTGGCCTCGACTGTTTTGTCGTTTCGCGCCGCATGAACGGGCATGAGCCTCCTCGCCGCGTTCGAAGCGTCGTCGCCGGCGCTGGCCCTCGGGCCGACTCTCGAGGCGCTGCCGTCGATCGACGACCGATTCTCGAGGCACCCGACCCGGTAGGCCTCACGCTACGGTCAGCTCTCGCAGCCGCGGAAGCACCGCCGTCACGTCCTCGCGAAGCACCGTTTCGGCGATCCCGTCACACGGCGTCGGCTCGAGGTTCACGATGGCGACCGTCGCGCCGGTCGACGCGGCGAGTCGCGGGAGCGAGGCCGCGGGTTCGACGACGAGCGAGGATCCGATCGCGAGGAACACGTCGCTCTCGCGAGCGAGCGATCGGGCCCGCCGAAGGACGGCGTCCGGAAGCCGGTCACCGAAGAGAACGACATCCGGTTTGAAGACGCCCCCACACTCGCACGTCGGCGGCAGTTCGCCCGCGGCTGCGCGCTCGACGATCGGATCGCCGTCCCGGCGGTTTCCGCAGTCGGTACAGCGGACCCGCCGCGAGTTGCCGTGGAGTTCGAGGACGGTCGTTTCGGTCTCGCCCGCGGCGTCGGGTTCGCCGTCGCTCGTCCGCTCGCCGCCCGCTCCCACGGCATCGCCGTGTAACCCGTCGGTGTTCTGGGTGAGGATCGCCTCGAGATTTCCGTCACGTCCCATCGCGGCCAGCGCTTCGTGGCCCGCGTTCGGCTCGTACTCCTCGTCGAACATCGCTCGGTGGAGGGCGACCCGATCCGTCCAGAACCCCGCGGGATCGCGCCGGAACCGGTCGGAGGCGAACTGCCGCTCGTCGAATCGCTCCCAGATGCCGTCGTCGCCGCGGAAGGTCGGGACGCCCGAGGGGGCCGAGAGTCCGGCGCCGGTGAAGGCGACGGCCGTGTCTGCACGTCGGATCGCGTCAGCGAGTCGCTCGAGGTCGTCCATACGCCGGTAATCGGCCCGCTCGGCAAAACGGTTTCCCGCCGCCGAGGGGCCGCCGTCGAGAGTCGCCGGCCGGGACACCGCGGATCGCACGCGCGGCGAGAACCGGCGGGAGCCGCTCGGCGCGAACGACTGCGCTTAAGTTCCGCCTGCGTGAATCGGGTGGTATGCAGGATAGAACCTACACTGCCGACGCCGAGCCGGGCGACGACGTGACGGTCGCCGGATGGGTCCACGAGATCCGCGATCTCGGGGGCATCGCGTTCCTGATTCTCCGGGATACCGCCGGCAAGATCCAGATCAAGTTCGAGAAAGACGAGATGGACGACGACTTGGTCGAGACGGGACTCGACGTTTCGCGCGAGAGCGTCGTCAAGGTCTCCGGCGCGGTCGAGGAGGAACCGCGCGCGCCGACGGGCGTCGAAGTCACGCCCGAGTCCGTCGAGATCATCGCGCCCGCCGACCCCGAACTGCCGCTCGATCCCTCGGGGAAGGTCGACGCCGACCTCTCGACGCGACTCGACAACCGTACCCTCGACCTGCGCAAGGACGAGGTACAGGCCGTCTTCGAGATCCGCTCGGAGATCCTGCGTGCGGTTCGCGAGCAGTTCCGCACGTTCGACTGCACGGAGATCAACACGCCGAAGATCGTCGCGACCGGGACCGAGGGCGGTACCGAACTCTTCCCGATCACCTACTTCGGCGAGGAAGCGTTCATGAACCAGTCGCCCCAGCTGTTCAAGCAACTCATCGCCGGCTCGAACGTCGAGCGCGTCTTCGAGATCGGTCCGATCTTCCGCGCCGAGGAACACAACACGCCGCGGCACCTCAACGAAGCGACCTCGATCGACTTCGAGGGCGCGTTCTGCGACCAGAACGATGCCATGGACGTCGTCGAGGGTGTCGTCCGCGCCGCCTACGAGGCCGTCGAGAACAACTGCGCCGACGAACTCGAGGCGCTTGGCCTCGAAGACGAGTTCGGCGTGCCCGACGAGGCCTTCCCGCGCATCAGCTACGAGGACGCCATCGAGCGCATCAACGCGACGGGCGAACTCGACGACCAACTCGTCTGGGGCGACGATCTCTCGACAGCGGCCGAGGAGGCCCTCGGACAGGACGTCGGTGGCCACTACTTCATCACGGACTGGCCAAGCGAGATCAAGCCGTTCTACATCAAGGATCACGACGACGATCCGGAGCTTTCGACCGGCTTCGACCTGATGCACCCGCGCATGGAACTGGTGTCGGGCGGCCAGCGCGAACACCGCCACGAGAAGCTCATCGAGGGCTTCGAACAGCAGGGCCTCGATCCCGACCAGTTCGAGTACTACACCAAGATGTTCAAGTACGGCATGCCGCCCCACGCCGGCTTCGGCCTCGGCGGCGAGCGCCTGATCATGACGATCCTCGGACTGGACAACATCCGAGAAGCCGTCCTCTTCCCGCGAGACCGCCAGCGGCTGAGCCCGTAAGGCACTCTCCGGGAGTCGGCGAGGCGTGACCGCCCGCAGTCACGTCCATCGCCATCGACGGAGCGACCGGCGTGGCGAAGCGACGGCGGGGTCGCCAAGAACGGTCGCGAGCGTCTTACTCGCAGCCGCCGGTGGTGATCGCGTCGGCGAGGTCTGAACCGACCGCGTCGTCCCCCAGATACTCGAGGTGGCCGCCGACGCTGCCGGTCACGTCGACATCGCTGTAGTTCGAGGCGGGGGAACAGCCGGCCCCCTCCGTCCCGAGTGCGGTATCACCGATCCCGCCGTACGCCGAGCCGACCAGCGAGTCGTTTTGCGAGTGGTAGTTACGGACCTCGCAGGCGGTGTCGAGGCCGGAGTTCCACGGCTCGCCACAGATTTCGGACCCGTCGGCGGCCGTGCCCAGTCCTGCGACGGTCCCGATTCCGGAACCGTTGCCGAGTTTGGTCGCCGTCCAGTAGACACAGCGGCCGCCGAGCGAATGACCGACGAGGCGGACGTTGCCGCCGCCGGCGTCGTCGAAGTCCTCGATAAGGTCGGCGACGACCGCGCCGACGTCCTCGGTGTCGGACTCCGCGCCGAGGTAGTTGAAGTTGGTTGCGGGCCACTCGATCGCGACGGATTCGGTCGGCGTATACCCGCCTGATTCGAGGGCGTCCTGAACGGTCGACGCCTGACTCGAGACGGTGCTGTCGCCGAACCAGCCGTGAATGAAGACGAACAGTTCGTCCGTGACGGGCAGACTGCCGTCGGCGCTCCAGCCGAAGAGTCCGTCGTCGACCTCGATCACCTCGGGGACGGCCACCTGTGCGGACGCCGATCCCGCCGTGGCAGCCAGTCCTGTGCCGCCGACGAGCGTCGTGCCCGCGGCCCGCAGGAGGGTTCGTCGATCGGTCCTCGAGTCGCGTCTCGCCCGTTCGCCTGTGTTGTCATTGTCTGCCATGATACGACCCATTCTTCCGGCCCGTTCCGATTGCGCTTTCCGCTTCTATATCGAGTCCATTGAAAAGGGGACTCGAGCGAGGGACGTCCCGAAGCGGATCGTAAGCGATGCAATTCGTTCAGCCTGACGGCAGCACCCAGCCCCATCTGGGACGGCCGAACGCATCGCGAGGGAACCTTCAACGTTATATCGCTCGGGCCGAAACGAGGGGCGTAATGCGCGAGGAGGCGACGGCGTTCGTCCCCGGTCATGTGACGGGATTTTTCAGCGCTCACCCGGACGAGGACCCGACGAAAGCCGGCTCACGGGGAGCGGGACTGACGCTCACAGACGGTGTGGAGGTATCGGTCGAACCAGCGGCGGAATCGACGGTCGTCCTCGACGGGACGGAAGCCGAGGTCGAACCGGTGACGACCGTTCTCGAGACGCTCGATGTGAGCGCCCGCGTCGAGGCCGCCGCCGATCTTCCGATCGGGGCCGGCTTCGGCGTTTCGGGAGCGATGGCGCTCGGGACGGCACTCGCGGCGAACCGCGTCTTCGAGCGCAAACTCTCCGCGAACGAACTCGTCACGATCGCCCACGGTGCCGAGGTACAGGCCGGGACGGGGCTCGGCGACGTGGTCGCACAGGCACAGGGCGGCGTTCCGATCCGCCTCGAGCCGGGCGGTCCACAGGACAACAAACTCGACGCGATTCCGTCGCGGGCGCGTGTCGAGTACGTCTCGTTCGGCGAACTCTCGACGGCGGACGTTCTCTCGGGCGACACCGAGGAGCTGACGGCTGCCGGGAAGGAGGCGCTCGCTCGCGTCGTCGAGGAGCCGACGCTGCTGTCGTTCATGTACGCCTCGCGGCTGTTCGCACGCGACGCCGGCCTGCTCACCGAACGGGTGACGGAGACGATCGCCGAGGTCTCGGAGGCGGGCGGACAGGCGTCGATGGCCATGCTCGGCGAGACGGTCTTCGCGCTCGGAACGGGACTCTCCGACGCCGGATACGAGCCGTCGGTCTGTGCGACGCATCCCGCCGGTGCGGTGTTGAAGTAGAGGGACGACGCTTCTCGGGTCCTCCCGCCTTTCGTGCCATCGCAGGCACCGGCCCACGCGAGCGGTCGATCGGACCGGTGGTCGCGCGTCGAACGATCGGGTCGTTTTTCATCGACTACCACCAGTAATCGCTTGTGAGCGACTACGATAGCGTCTCCGCCGACGTCGAGACGGAGGAGGAGATTCCGGAAGATCATCCCAGATATCAGGACCTGCTGACCCGCCACCGGATCGAGGCGGGCGTCGAGAAGGGAATCACGCACCTCCAGGGGATGCACGCCGAGGGCCGAGGCAGCGCCTTCGACTACTTGCTGGGCGAGGAGACGATTCCGAGCGCCGACGAAGCGGAACGGGCCGCCGCCGCCCAACTTCTGCTTGCCGACCGACCCGTGCTCTCGATCAACGGCAACGTCGCCGCGCTGGTCCCCGGCGAGATGGCCGCCCTCGCCGACGCCGTCGATGCCGACCTCGAGGTCAACCTCTTCAACCGCACGCCCGACCGGATCGAAGCCATCGCCGAGCACCTCCGCGAGCACGGCGCGGACGACGTGAAGGGGCTCGAGGCCGACGCCCGAATCCCGAACCTGGATCACGAGCGGTCGAAGGTCGACGCCGACGGGATCTACGCGGCCGACGTGGTGCTCGTTCCCCTCGAGGACGGCGACCGGGCCGAAGCGCTGGACGAAATGGGGAAAACGGAGATCGTCATCGACCTCAACCCGTTGTCGCGCTCGCCGCAGGTGGCGGACGTGCCGATCGTCGACAACATCATCCGTGCGGTGCCGACCATCACCGAGCACGCCCGCGATCTCGCGGACGCCGACGAGGCGACGCTTCGGGCGATCGTCGAGGACTTCGACCGGGAGCGCGCGCTCGAGGCGGCCGAAAAACGGATTCGGTCGGGCGAACTCTGACCGCGCGTTCGTCCCGACCGGTGCCGGCGTCGGTGCATGGACGGACTGAGATCCCGTCAACGCTCGAGACGACGACGCACGAGACGGCCGGACGAACGCCTTTCAGGAGGTATAAATTCCTCCTCCGGTTGCTGTCACACATGGACGCCTACGAGTTATTGACGCGAAACGCCGAGGAGGTCGTCACCGACGAGGAAATCCGCGACCTCGCGGCGGACGCCGCGGGCAAGCGGGCCTACGTCGGCTACGAGCCCTCCGGCGTGCTGCACCTGGGACACCTCCTCACCGCGAACAAACTCATCGATCTGCAGGAGGCGGGCATGGAGGTCGTCATCCTCCTGGCGGACGTCCACGCCTACCTCAACGAGAAGGGGTCCTTCGAGGACATCCGGGAGACCGCCGAACAGATGAAAGCCCAGTTCCTCGCCTACGGCCTCGACGAAGAGTTGACGGAGTTCGTCTACGGATCCGAGTTCCAACTCGAGGACGACTACACCCTCGACCTCCACCACCTCGAGCGCGAAACGACGATGAACCGCGCTCAGCGCGCGATGGCCGAGATCCAGGGCGACGAGACGGCGAAGGTAAGCCATCTCGTCTACCCGCTGATGCAGACGTTGGATATCGAGTACCTCGACCTCGATCTGGCGGTCGGCGGCTTAGACCAGCGGAAGGTGCACATGCTCGCCCGCGAGAAGTTGCCCGAACTCGACTACGAGGTCCGCCCGGCGATCCACACCCCGATCGTCGCCAACCTCACCGACGGCGAGGGGAAGATGTCCTCGAGCGAAGGGATCACCATCTCGATGGAGGACTCGACCGACGACCTCGAGGACAAGGTCAACTCGGCGTACTGTCCGCCGACGCGGGACCCGGAGCCGAGCGAGGACGGAACCGAGCGCGAGAACCCCGTTCTCGAACTGTTCGAGTACCACGTCTTCCCGCGGTTCGACGAAATCGTCGTCGAGCGCCCCGAGAAGTACGGCGGCGATCTGACCTACGAGGACTACGAGGACCTGGCCGCCGACCTCGAGTCGGGCGAACTCCACCCCGCCGACGCGAAGGGGACGCTCGCGACCTACCTCGACGAACTGATCGCGCCGGGCCGCGAGAAACTGCACGAACTGCGCGACTAATCCCGTCGGAGAAGCGGGTTACAGCCCGATCGTGCTCGAGCGGAGCCACGGAAGCAGGGTGGTGCGCCGCGTCTAAACGAGGCGGTTCGACGAAAGACACGGTTCTCGAACTCGAGCGCCCACCGCTTACCCCGCATCGTGTGGACCACCCTGCCGGGTTCTCAGCGCCGGCTGGCTCCGACCGGGTCTCGCGTACTGTTTTTCCCCTTCCCGATGTGCGTTTCGAAGACCGGACGGTGACCGCCGGCCGGCACGTCCCTTGCGAGTGTGTCACGCGCGAGAGTCGCGACTGAACGTCGCTGTGAGCGGCTCGGCTGACGAATCGCTCATCCAGCCGATTGAAGTACGAGCGGGTCCCGTGCGAAGTCATGAACGAAACACGACGGGCGGTCATCGCAGCGCTCGCGGACGGACCGGTGTCCGGACCCGAACTGGCCGGGTCGCTCGAGATCTCGCGGGCGGCCGTCTGGAAACACATCGAGGGGCTGCGCGAGGCCGATTTCGAGATCGAGAGCGGACCGACCGGCTACGAACTCGTCGCCGTCGATGCGTACAACGCTCCGGCGGTCGAATTCGAACTCGAGGCCCCGTTTTCGATCGAGTACCACGACTCCGTGGGGAATACGAACGACCGAGCGCGGGAGTTGGCCGGCGAGGGCGAGACGGACGTCGCCGTCCTCGCGAACGAACAGACCGGCGGGCGCGGTCGTCTCGACCGCGAGTGGACTGCGCCCGCGGGCGGCGTCTGGGTGAGCGTCGTGACGCGGCCGGCGATCACGCCCGCGCAGGCACCCTTGTACACGCTCGCAGCGTCGGTCGCGACGGCGACCGCCGCCCGCGAAGCGGGCGTCGACGCCCGGATCAAGTGGCCCAACGACGTGGTCGTCCCGGCCGGCGACGACGGCGACTACCGGAAGCTCGCGGGCATTCTCACGGAGATGGAGGGCCAGACGGATCGCGTGGACTGGCTCGTTCCCGGGATCGGCGTCAACGCGAACCTCGACGCCGACGCGCTGCCCGAGGGTGCGACCAGCGTCCGCGCCGAGGCCGGCGACGTGGACCGCAGACGCTTCGTCCAGCGCCTGCTCGAGGGGTTCGATCGATACCGGCGCGATCTCGAGGCGGTCGTGCCGGCGTGGCGCGAGCTGGCGCTGACGATCGGCCAGCGTGTGCGGGTCGATCGTCCCGCGGGCGAGATCGTCGGGGAGGCGATCGACGTGACGGAATCGGGGGCGCTCGTGGTCGAGACCGACGACGAGCGAGTGACGATCCCGGCCGGCGACTGCGAGCACCTGCGTCCCGTCTGAACGGCGTCCCTTTTCGACGGCGCGGCGCGCTCGGCGGTCACACGCCGAGCAGAATCGAGCAGGCGGCCGCGGCGACGACCCAACCCGCACCCGTCCACGACACGACGAAAAACGCCTCCCGGGCGCTGGCTTCGGTCCAGCCGGCGCTCACGTCGAGGTGGGCTTTCATGCCCTCGATGGTGTGCCCGAGACCGACTGCGGTCGACCACGCGATGACGCCGAACCCGAGCACGAGCGCGCCCAGCGCGAACGCCGTATCGGTCGCGGCTCGCGGCGTCCAGACGATCAGAAGCGCCAGCGAAATGGCCGCTCCGAGCGCGGCTCCGATCGCCACCCAGCGAGCGGCGGCGACGACGAGCCGACGGATGCGCTCGACGCGACTTCTCGAGACGGGGACGGCGGAATCAGTCGACGGCATCTCGCATGCGGGGATCTAAGGCATCCCGCATCCCGTCGCCGAGGAGGTTGAATCCGAGCACGGTAAGCGCGAGGAACAGGCCGGGGAAGAACGACCACCACCACGCGCCGGAGAACAGTCCCTTTTCGACGCCGTTGGCGAGCATCATCCCCCACGACGGGTCGCCGGGGTTCGCGCCGAACCCGAGGAACGACAGCGCCGCGATATCGATGATGGCCAGCCCGTAGTTCAGCGTCGACTGGACCGTGATGGGGGCCAGACAGTTCGGCAGGACGTGACGGATCAACAGCCGCGGGTCGGTCGCACCGAGCGCGCGCGTCGCCTCGATGTACTCGTCCTCGAGGACTTTCAGCGCTGCGCCGCGGACGACGCGGGCGAACCGCGGCGTGTAGACGAGCGTGAGCGCGGCGACTGCACGCCACAGGCCCAGCGACTCGGGGAAGATGGTGACGAGCGCGAGCGCCAGCAGCAGCGACGGAAACGACAGGAGAACGTCCATCGTCCGCATGATCACGTTGTCCGTGAGATCACCGTAGTACGCTGCGACGATGCCGGCGGTGATGCCCAGGACCGTCGACGCGAGAACGGTCGCGGTTCCGAACTTCAGCGCGTACCACGCGCCGTACAGGACCCGCGGGAAGATGTCGCGGGCCTGTCCGTCCGTTCCGAACCAGAACTGGGCGCTCGGGGCTGCCTCCGTCGGGTTCGAGCTGAAACTGGTCGCGACGATGGCGTCGAGATCGTACACGAGTCGAGCGTAGATGGCGACGGCGAACAGCCCGACGATGAGGCTGAGACCCGCGACGGCGATGCGATTCGATAGCAGTTCCGTCAGGAACGGACTCGCGCGGATGCGATCGACGATACTGCGTTCGACGTCGGAGGAGTGGGTTTTCGTACTCATTGATCGATCCGTGGGTCAAGGACGGAGTAGGTGATGTCGACGAAGAGGTTCACGATCGTGTACATGAACGCGAACACGAGGACGGTCGCTTGTACCACCGGGTAGTCGCTCTTGTTGATGGCCTCCACGAGCAGCGTCCCGATCCCGTTGATCTCGAAGACGGTTTCGGTCAGCACGGACCCGCCGAGCATCGACCCGAACTGGATACCGATGATGGTGATGACGGGGATGAACGCGTTCCGGAGCCCGTGTTTCATGACGGTCGTCTTCGCGCCTTGCCCTTTCGCGCGGGCCGTCCGCATGTAGTCCTGCCGAACGACTTCCAGCATCGACGAGCGCATCATCCGAGAGATAAACGCCATCGAGTACACGCCGAGGACGATAACGGGCATGACCAAATGCAGGGCCGCGGACTGGAACGCCGCGAGGTTGCCGGCGAGCAGGGTGTCGATCAAGATGAACCCCGTCTTCGAGTCGATGAAATAGGTGGATCCGATACGGCCGCTCGTCGGGAGAATACCCAGGACCTGCGCGAACAGCAGGATGAGGAGCGGGCCGCTCCAGTAGATCGGGACGCTGATTCCCGTGAGTGCACCGACTCGAGAGAAGTGGTCGGTCAGCGTGTCTTTCTTGACGGCGCTCAGGATTCCGAGCGGGAGCCCGAACAGGAGCCCCGCTATCTGCCCGAGAACGGCAAGTTCGATCGTGATCGGGAGCCGATCGGCGAGGATATCGCCGACGGCGGCCCCGCGTCGGATCTGGTAGGACTCTCCGAAGTCGAGCGTCGCAGTATTCCCGAGGAAACGGACGTACTGCTCCCAGAGCGGATCGGTGAGTCCGAGATCCGAACGGACCTGTTCAACGAACTCCTGGCTCGCGCGTTCGCCCGCGATCGCGATCGCGGGGTCTCCGGGCGAGAGATGGAGGATAGCGAAGACTACTGTCGCCACTCCGAACAGCACCGGACCGAGCAACAGCAGTCGTTTGGCGATGAACCGCTTTGATACCATTATGCGGAGGGATGTGTGTGAATGTTTAAAATGTTTCCTGTCAACAACCGCGTTACTCGACGTCGACGAGATGGAGGTGCGGGCCGCCGATGGCCGACACCTGATAGTTATTGACGGTGTTGCGGACGCCGCGAATCTCGTCGGCGTAGTCGATGTATACCCACGGTGCTTCGTCGTAGGCGAGTTGGGCGGCATCGTGGTAGAGGTCGGCGCGCTCGTCTTTGGCCGACGTCTGCTGGGCCTCCTCGATGAGGTCCATGAACTTCTGGTTCGCCCACGCGGTTCGGTTGGACGTGTTGTACCCCTCCGTGTCCCAGTCCACCCAGTCCTGTCCTTCGGGGGACTCGACTTGCGGGTGGAGAAGGACGTAGTAGAAGTTGTCCGGGTCGGCGTTGTCCGTGTACCAACCGGCCAGCGACGCGTCGTGTTTCCCTTCGGAGGTGTAGGTAAGGTAGTCCGAGAACTGGCGATCGTCGATGGAGACCTCGATACCGATCTCCCTGAGGTCCGTCCGGATCGACTCCGCCGTCGACATCGGTGCCGGGTTGTAGCCGCGGGCGTTCTGGAAGGTCGTCAGCTTGAAGGAGAAGCCGTCACCGTAACCGGCGTCCTCCAGGAGCGACTGTGCCTTCTCGGTATCGTGGGGATACGGGCTGAGGTCGTCGTTGTGGCCGAAAAGCGCCGGCGGACACGGCTGGTCGGCCTGTTCGGCGATCCCGGAGTATACCTGGGAGACGATGGCTTCGGTATTGATGGCGTAACTGATGGCCCGGCGGACCCGCGGGTCACGGAACGCTTCCATGCGGGACTGGTTGAACGACATGTACCCGACGTTGATGCCTTCACCAGACTGGACTTCGGCGGCATCGGAGTCTTCGACCTGTCCGATGTTGTTCGGCCCGAGATTGTCGATGATCTCGAGTTCACCTTCAGTAAGGGCCTGCGTTCGCGTGGAGTTCTGTCCGCGTTCGATGAACAGGAGTTGATCCACGTTCGGCCCGTCGCCCCAGTAGTTGTCGTTGGGAGTGAGTTTGATTCGGCCGTCCGAGTTGTCGAGTTTGTCGAGTTGGAACGGGCCGGTACCGTTGGCGTCCGTAGCGAAGTCGAAATCGCCCTCGATGGCGTCCTTCGGGAGAACGACGGCGGCGAACATCGCGAGGTTACGCAGGAACGGCGCGTACGGGTCGGTAAGCGTGATGTTCAGCGTATAGTCGCCGTCGGCCTCGACGGAGTCGATCCAGTTTCCGAGCGTGAACGGCCCGTACGAGGACAGGTCCCCGACGTGGTACTCGTACTCCTCGTCAACGAACCGCCGGTACGTCGCGATGAAGTCGTCGGCGGTGAAGTCGGTCCCGTCGTCGAACTGGGCGTCCTCACGCAGTTCGAGCGTGACGTCCGTCCCCTCCATCGACCAGTCGACCGCGAGGCTCTGCGTAATCGCTGCCTCGCCGGGCTCAAAGTCGATGAGCCCGTCGTAAATCTGGTTCGTGACCTTCGACACCTCGCCGCTGGTCGTGTCCTGCGGGTCGAGGGTTTCCGAGTGTGAACTGCGACCGTATCGAAGCGTCCCACCGCCACTGCCATTGCCGCCGAGACAGCCGGAAACGGAACTCGCAGCCGTCGCGACGACCGTGGCGCTCCCGGCGGACTTCATGAAACGACGCCGAGAGACCTGGTTGTTATCACCTGGCATAAGCGTAGTGCTTGTATCTACATATATAATGCTATCGATCAAGATAGTGAAAACCACACCCAACGACACAATCGGTGCGGCTGAGACGTTATTTTAACTAAATATAATGAAAAACATGTGCGTTTTCGGGCGCAGATATCGAATCGGCGTCGCCAGGACGGTCACTCGCGGTCGCGCCGTCCGGCGGTGAGGCGGTGGCCCTCGCTACTCGGCGTCGGGACTGAGATGACAGGCGGCCGGATGCTCGCCGTCACCGAGCGAGGGGTCGCTCCGCTCACAGACGCTCTCGAACGCGTCCGCGAGGACGGCCTCGGCGGCCGCCCAGTCGCCATCGTCGAGGTGTCGGTAGGACTCGTCGATCGCCTCGCGGGCACGACCCGACAGCGGTCCATCGAAGAACTGCGCGTCGAGCGCGGCGGCGAGGTCACTGCCACCGTCCGCGACGGCGCGGGGCGTTTCCGCCTCGGCGATGACCTCCTCCCGGGCGGCCTCGAGATCGATGTCGCGGGATTCCACGCGCTGTCGATAGAACATGACCTCGCGGTAGCGCTCCTGCTCGATGTCCAGATCCTCCGGTGGGATGATCGCCGGACACCGCGTCCGGAAGTGACAGCCCGACGGCGGGTCGATGGGCGAGGGAACGTCACCCGAGAGGATGGTTCTGTCGTCGGTCTCCGCCAGCGGGTCAGGCTCGGGTATCGCCGAGAGCAACGCGTTCGTGTACGGGTGTTTCGGGTTCGCGAACAGTTCGTCGGTCGTCGCGATTTCGACGACCTCACCGAGATACATCACTGCCACCCGGTCGGAGATGTGGCGGACGACGGAGAGGTCGTGTGCGATAAACAGGTAGGTCAACCCGAACTCCTCCTGGAGGTCCTCCATGAGGTTGATGATCTGTGCCTGTACGGATACGTCGAGGGCCGAGACAGGCTCGTCGGCGACGATGAAGTCCGGATCCACCGCGAGGGCGCGAGCGATGCCGACGCGCTGGCGCTGTCCGCCCGAGAGTTCGTGGGGGTAGCGGCCGTACTGACTCGTGTCGAGGCCGACCTCCTCGAGAAGTTCGAGGACGCGACGCCGGCGGAGCGTACGCTTTGAGTCGCCTGCGGACACGTCCACCTGAACGCTCGTGATGCGGCCGTCCTCGCGCGTCACGTCCGTCGTCACGTCGAGCGTCCCCTCGACGTCCACGGTAACGTCGCCGTTTTCGACAGCGACCGCCACGGGGACGACGGTTTCCCCGTCGGTACTCCCGAGTAACGCGTCCACGTTGTCCGCGACGTCGACGGATACCGCAGCTGCCGAGATGCCCGTCGTCGAGACAGCGGCGCGCGTCTCCACGTCGGGATCGGTCTCCGGGAGGCCGTGGATCTTCAGCGGCTCCATGATAGTCTGCCCGACCGTCATCCGCGGATCGAGACTCGACATCGGGTCCTGGAACACCATCTGCATGTCCTTGCGCTTCTCCCGGAGCTCCGACTTCGAGAGGTCTCCAAGCTCTTCACCGGCGTAGACGACCGTGCCGTCCGTCGGCGGGTTGAGATGCAGGATGGCTCGCCCCGCAGTCGACTTTCCACAGCCGGACTCGCCGACCAACCCGAGGGTCTCGCCCTCGTACACGTCCAAACTCACGCCGTCGACGGCCTTGACGCTCGGCTGCTCGCCGACGAACCGATCGAGGAGTCCGTCCTCCTGTTGGTAGTATTTCCGCATCTCCCGGAGTTCGACGATCGGCTCGCCGATGTCGGAGTCGGTCGTTGATGTCACGCCGTCCGTGCCGTACTCGCTCTCGTCGAACTCCTCGAGGACGCACTTCGACCGGTGGTCGACGTCGTCGGGACCGTGCTGGAGGAACGGGATGTCGCCGTTGCGACACCCGGGCTGGGCCCACGGACACCGATCCGCGAAATGGCAGCCCTCGGGCATGTCGATGAGGTCGGGAACGTTGCCCTCGATGGGGGTCAGCCGGTCTTTCTCCTCCGTCGGGATGGACTCGAGAAGCGTGTACGTATACGGGTGGCTCGGGTTATTGAAAATCTCCTCGACGGGACCTTCCTCGACGATTTCGCCGGCGTACATCACGGCGACCCGATCGCAGGTCTCCGCGACGACGCCGAGGTCGTGAGTGATCATCAGCACCGACATGCCGAACTCCGCCTGCAGGTCGTCGATGAGGTCGAGGATCTGCGCCTGAATCGTCACGTCGAGGGCGGTCGTCGGCTCGTCGGCGATGAGGAGGCTCGGCTGACACGCGAGCGCGATCGCGATGAGGACGCGCTGGCGCATGCCGCCGGAGAACTCGTGGGGGTACTCCTCGAGACGCGTCGTCGCCTCCGGAATGCCCACCTCCGTGAGAATCTCGACGACGTCGGCCATGACTTCCTCGTCGTGTTCTTTGCCGCCGATTTTCGGGAGGATTTCCCGGATGGCGTTCAGCCACGTGTCCCGTTTCCGTTCACCGTACTGGTGGAGTCGCAGGGACTCGGCGACCTGTTCGCCGACGGTCACCGCGGGGTTCAGCGAGGTCATCGGGTCCTGGAAGATCATGCCCATCTCGCTCCCGCGGACCTTCCGCATCGCCTCCTCGGGTGCGTCCGTCAGGTCGACGACGCCCTCTTCGACCGTGATCGTCTCCACGTCCGCACCGCGATCGAGTTGCTCGCGTGCCGCCGCGTCCAGATAGACGAACCCGTCGTCGGCGTCATCGACGGCGTCGGCGAGGGCGTCCGCGACCTCGGACGGCGTCGCCCGGTCATCGAGTCGGTCGGCAGCGTCCCGAAGGGCAGCTACGAGCGCCGCGGGATCGTCGTGGTCGGAGAGGTCGGCGGCCATGCCACGCAGCTCCGACGACGCCGAATCGCTCCCGTCGCCGACGCGGAGGTCCGCGACGACCGTTCGGACTGCGTCCACGAGTTCGAAGGGGTACGGGACGACTGCATCGTCGAACTCGGCGGCGATGTCCGCGGCGAGTGTCGCGTCCCGGAAGGTCACGCGTCCGGCCACGACGTCGCCGGGGTCGTCGACGAGGTCCATTGCTGAGAGTGCGGTCACGCTCTTGCCGGAGCCGGACTCGCCCACGAGGCCGACGGTTTCTCCCTCCTCGATGGTGAGGTCGATGCCGTTGACGGCTTTTACTGCCCCGCGTTTGGTGTCGAACTGCGTGCGAAGTCCGGAGAGGGATAGGAGATCGGTCACTGACAGCAGTTCTCTTGGCAGTCATCAAATAGCTTGCGGGACTTGGGAACGCTTATCCCCCGTGATGCACGCGGTCCAGACATGAGCGAGCATCCGGCGGACGATACCTCTGAGACCGTCCAGGCCCAGTCCGGCTGGCAGTCCGTTATCGAGGATATGAGGGCAATCGCCGACGAGTACCGCGACCGCGGTTGGACGGCCCTCGAGCTCCACCCGGGGGATTCCGTCCTCGTGGACGCCGAGACGCGAACGGGCCTCGACGTGGTCTTGCCGGGACCCGAGTACGAGGACCTCGAGGCGCTGACGGACGATTGTACGTTCACCGCCGTCGACGTGTTTCGAGCCGAGCACGGCGGGATGCTCTACCTGCTCGTCGTCGAGCAGGCACCGGAAGAGGAGACGGCCGTCCTCGTCCCCGCCTACTACGACCTCGGATCCGGACAGACGAAACTCGAGCAAATCCGGGCGGACGGCGAACTCCGACTGTTCTGCAGGCGGCTGAACGACGACTACGTCGAGTTCGTCCACGACGACGTGTCACCGTTCCTTCCGGAAGCGCTGTAAACGCCGCGAACGTGTTGCCGTTCGAAGTGACTCGACGTCCCGCGTTCAAATCTGCGAGAACGGTTACTCGGCGGTGAGCCACGGCTCTTCGGATCGGTCGTCGATATCGTCGGGATCGACTTGGACCGTCAACACCGGGACCGACGCCCGACGGACGACCCGTTCCGTGACGCTGCCGAGCAACAGTCGATCGATCCCACCGCGACCGTGGGTCCCCATCACGATCAGATCGCACTCCGCGGAGTCGGCCTCCTCGATGATGACTCGACTCGGAGCCCCCTCGAGCACCGTCGTTTCGACCGTGACAGCCGCCGGCGCGAGTTCCTCGATCCGACCGACTGCCGCCCGCCCCTCCTCGTGAAGCGCGTCGCTGACGCCCCCGAGTGCGGTCTCCATGGGAAGCCCGCCGTAGCCGGCCGCGTTGACGACGTACAGCGCTCGAATCGTCGCGTCGTGCGTACGCGCGAACTCGACGGCGTACTCGAGTGCGCGTTCGACCTCGCGCGAGCCGTCGGTCGGGACGAGAATGCAGTCGTACATTGCGATACATAATACCATACGACAAAGGCATACATTAACGTTATCGCGGCGTCCGTGACCCTCACTCGAGACGATAGCTCGCACGAGGACCGATTCGCCGTCCTCACGCCGTGGGATCGTAGCACGCGGCGGGAGGGAAAACGCTGATACAGCCGCCGACCCAACGGGGGGCCATGAGCGACAACCCGTGGACGGACCGGATCGTCGGCGAACGCATGGCCGTCGATCAGGAGTTCTCGACGCAGATCGAGGCGTCGCAGTTTTCCAACCAGCAGTGGAGTCTGATCATGACCGCCACGGAGTTCGAGATCCAACACTCCGACGATCCCGATCGAGCGCGGATCGTCGCTAACACGGACAAGCTCGACGGTGTCATCCCCGAACTCGACAACGTCCAGGCCGGGATGGGAGCGATGGCCGGCGGGCGAGCCGACGAAGGGTCGAGTTCGTCGAGCGGGGGCGTCTTCGACTCGATCATGGGC
Source organism: Natrinema altunense (assembly GCF_000731985.1). Lineage (GTDB taxonomy): Archaea > Halobacteriota > Halobacteria > Halobacteriales > Natrialbaceae > Natrinema > Natrinema altunense. The sequence goes on along the minus strand of NZ_JNCS01000001.1, from coordinate 33,658 downwards.
GCGCTCGGCGTCGGGGGCGACAGCGGGTCCTCGGAAGCCGACCAACGGAAGGCGGCCGAACGACTCACCCAGGAGTACGCGGCACAACTCCAGTCACACCTCGAGTCCAAGGGGAAGTGGGAGACGATCCGGCAGCAGGTCGCCGACAGCCAGTAAGCAGACTGGCGTCCCTGCACAGTCGTTCCGAACGGTCCCGCTCGCGACGTTGGTACCACCGTCAGTCGCCGGCGTGAAAGAGCGTGTATTCGCTCGTTTCGTAGATGTTGATGAGTTCGTTGACGAGTTCGTCGTATGACTCGTCGTCGACGCGCAGTGCCTCCAGTCGGTCGATCGTCTCCTCCTCGAGTTCGACGGATGGCATAGTCGGAGGTCCGACGCCGAGGTGCAAAAAGACCACGGCGCGTCCGTCCCGCGCCGGGACGGTCACGATCGGCTCTCGGGTGCAAGCCACAGCATCTTTACGGGCGGTTCCCGACCGTCACTATATGAGCGACGACGTTCAGACGACGACGTTCTCGATCAGTTCCGACGACGGCGCAACCGACGAAATCACGGTCCCGTCCGGTCTCGTCGACCTCGTGGCCGAGGGCGACCAGAGTGACGCCGAAACCGTCGGCGACGTCATGCTGTTGTCCTTCGCCAGCCGCGCCCACCACATCGTCCACCACGGGGAGGACGCCGATGAGGACCTCGAGGCCCAGGAGGCCCGCGTGATGGATCTCTTCGAGGAACGGTTCGGCGTCACCTTCGGCGAAGCGACTGGACACCAGCACTGACGGCCGCGACGCACCGATCGGCACAGTTCGGTCTCCGAACCGTATTTTTCGCAGCCAACGCAAACACGAGCGCGTACGCGAAGCGCTGGTAGGCGCGTGGCGTCGTATCTCACTCAGCCGGCGGTTTCTTCGGCCGCAGCGCTTTCATCCGTGGCTCCTCCGGCTGAATCGCCCGGCGTCTCGACCGGGTCGGTGTCCTGGTCGTCAGTCGGTTCCGTCTCGTCGGACGGTCCCGCACCGTCAGGTGGTCCCGCGTCATCAGGCGGTCCTGCATCGTCGGGTGGCCCCGCATCGTCGGGTGGTGCTGGACCCTCAGGCGATGTCTCGGTGTCGCTGTCCGGTTCCGCGTCACCGTTCGTTCCCTCGGGCTCCGTTGTGGCCGCCTCGATCGTCACCGACTCCTGGTCGTCGTCGGTCGTGATCGTATGTGTCGACGTTCCCTCCGGCAACGCCGACGAGAACGGGATCTCGGCCGTCTGTCCGGCTGCGAGCGTCACGGTCGACTCGGCGACGGGCTGGCCGTCGACGCTGTAGACCACCGTCTGCGTCCCCTCGAGGTCGCCCTGATTCTCGACCGTCGCCGTCACCGTCACGTCCTCGCCGGGCGCTCCGCTGGCGGGTGCAGATACGTCGCTCACGGCGAACGTGGCCGGCGTCCCGCGCTCCGCGACGGTCACCGTCGTCTCGGCGGTCTCGTTGTCGGTCGACACCGCGAGCGGGTAGTCGCCGGGCTCGAGGTCGTCCGTCTCGGCAGTAAACGAGACAGTCCGACTTTCGCCGGGCTCGAGCGAGACCGATCGCGAGTCGATCGCGGTCTCGCCGATCGCGAGCGTGACGTTCTGCGTGCCCGCCTCCCCGCCGACGTGTTGGAGTTGGGCCTCGACCGCGAGCTGGTCGCCCCGTTCGATCGGACTGGTGACCGACGCGATGGAGACGCCGAACGCAGCGGGCTCGGACGGCTGGATCTCACCGGCGGGCGGCGTCGCCGCCGTCACCGGGTCGTCGTATCCGTAGTTCGCAAAGTCCATCGCCCAGACGAGCCGTTCGTCGTTGCTTTCGGGCGTCCACTCGACGGTGAACGTCCCCGAACCGGACGCCAGTTCGGACGGCGGGTCGTCGGTCGCGGTCCCCTCGACGAACTGGCTGTTCCCAGCGACCGTCGCGTCGTTTGGGTTCTCGTAGTCGAACGTCACGTCGATGGCGTCCCCGTCCTCGGCGGGCGTCGTCTCCTCGACGGACAGTGCCGGCAGTGCCGGTCGGGCGTCCTCGTCGCATTCCCTCGCCGAGGGGTTCGGGAAGTCGATCGACGCGAAGGGGACCGCCTCCGGTGAACTGATACCGGAGATGTAGGTCCCGAAGGTGCCGTAATCGGGAACCTCGACGAGTACCTCATCGCCCGCGGTCGTCACGTCGCGTTCGTCGCCGATCTCGAAGACGATCGTTCCGGTAAACGGTGCCTCGATCTCGTCACCGGCGGTGATCGCGTCCTCGATGATCGTGTTCCCGAAGCCGGCGGAATCGTAAAAGCCCGTGCTCGCGGCAACCTGGTCGCCTTCGTCGAGCGACGCGGTGACGACCGCACGCGAGCAACTCGTGAACTCGACGTCGAACTCCTCGAGTTCGCCGTCGACCGTGTACTCGACGGTATCCGATGCGATGGGCGTCCCGTCCGCCGCCGCGACGACCGACACCTCGAGCGTCGCGTTCTCCTCGAGGGCCGGCTCGAGATCGAACTCGGTCGGCCCGATCGTTTCGTTGGCAGCGAACGTGTCGCTTGCGGCGAGTTGGGTCCCGTTCCCGTCGGTGACCGTGACCGCGTACTCGACGGATGCGTTTGCTGCGGTGATGGTAAGCGTCTCGCCGTCACCCGTCTGATCGGCCACCGTGAGGTTCGCCGTCGGCTCCGTCGGATCGGGTTCGGCGACCGCGTACTCGATGGCGTCGGTCGCCAGTACCGCGTCGTCGGTCGCGGCGCGAACCGAGACGTCGACGGTCGCGTTCTCCTCGAGTGGCGGCTCCAGATCGAGGGTCTGCTCCGCGACCGTCTCGTTGGCCTCGAAGGGGTCGCTGTCGACCCGTTGCCCGTCGTACTCGGCCGTAATGACGTACGGCACGGACGCGCTCGCCGCGTCGATCTGGAGGGTCTCGCCGTCGCCTTCCTGGTCGTCGACCGAAAGCGTCGCCTCGCGTTCGTCGGGTTCGTCCGCGATGGTGTACTCGATGGTGCCGGTCGCCAGTACCGCGTCGTCCGCCGCGGCGCGAACCGAGACGTTGACGGTCGCGTTCTCCTCGAGTGACGGCTCCAGATCGATAGAGCGGTTCGTGATTTCCTCGCCGGCCGCGAACGTGTCGCTTGCGGCGGTTTCGCCGTCGTAGGTCGCGGTCACGGTGTAGGGGACGGAGGCGTTCGCCGCTGCGACCGTGAGGGTTTCACCGTCGCCCGTCTGGTCGTCGACGGAGAGCGTCGCGTTCGCCTCGGCCGGCTCGTCCGTGACCGTCACGAACGCGCCGTCGAGCACCGGCGTCCCGCCCTCGGTGACATAGGGCACGTCCGTCTCGCCGTCGGACTCGGCGTACTGGAACGTCCCGTCGTCGTTCGTGTCGTGGTGGACGACCGCCACGAGCGCGTCGCTCTCCGCGAGCGGCTCGTCGAGTTCGACCGTGACGTTCTCGTGCTCGCCGGCCTCGAGTTCGCTCGAGACGCCGGCGATGTCGTCGGGATCGGCGTCGACGGCGACGCCCTCGTAGACGGCTACGAAGCCACCCTCCGAAAGCGACACGTCCTCGATCCTGACTGTCTCGCCCTCGGTTTCCTGATCGGGGAAGTCGATCGCGGCCGTCCCTTCGATCCGGTCGATCGTCTCGATTCGCTGTACGACTTCGACCTCGACGTGCTGGGTGATTCGCGTCACGTCAGCGGTCTCCTCCTGCACTGCGTACGCGGTCGCATCGGCTGCCGTCTCCCGAGTGAGCGTCTGAAGTTGTGTGACGCTGATCCGCTGGGACTGGACGACCTGCGCCGTCTCCTCGCAGGCGACTCTCGCCGCCGTCTGGATCTGCGTGACCGACGCCGCCTGCGTCTGGACGAGGGCACCGCTTGCGCCGCCGCGAGCGAGACGCTGGACCTGCGTCACATCGACGACCTGCGTCTGGCTTACTGCCCCCTCGCTGGCACCGAAGGCGGCGGCCTGTACCTGCTCGACGGTTACCTCCTGACGCTGGCTCGCACCGGTCACCGCGCCCTCCGCGGCACCGCTCGCAGCCGACTGAACCTGCGTGACCGACACCGTCTGGCGCTGGACGAGCGCACCGCCCGCACCGCCGTCAGCGGCCGCCTGAATCTGTTCGACCGTCGCCTCCTGACTCCGGGAGATCGCCCCCGTCGCCGCGCCGTAGGACGCCTCCTGTACCTGCGTGATCGAGACGCGCTGGCGCTGCTCGAGACGCGTGGACTGGACCCGTTTCAGCGACCCTCGACTCGCGCCGCGGGCCGCCGCCTGCGTCTGCTCGACCGACACCGACTGGCGCTGGACGAGCGCACCCTTCGCCGCCCCGGCGGCGGCCTTCTGTATCTGTTTGATCGTCACCCGCTGGCGTTGCTCGGCGTCGACGCGCTGGTCCTGTGCGATCGCCGCGCGCGTACTACCCTCGAGCGAGCCGGCAGCCCCGCCGGCCGCGGCGTGTTGCACGTGCTCGAGCGTCACCTGCTGGCGCTGCGCGACCGATATCGACTGATACTGCGTCAGCACGCCGTAAGCGGCTCCCTGTGCGGCTTCCTGTATCTTCGGCACGTCGCCGACGTCTTTCGCACCCGCCTCGCTCGCGGCACCCGCGGCCGCACCACGAGTCGCGACCTGCAACTGCTCGCCGCTCACGCGCTGGCGCTGCGCGATCGCGCCGTGGGCCGCCCCCCAGGTCGCGCCCTGTAACTGGGTGGCGTTGACCGACTGGGACTGGGAGAGCCCGCCGGCGATCGCCCCGCCGACCGCCTGCTGGAGTTGGGTCGCGTTCACCGACTGGTTCTGAATCAGCGCGCCGTGGACTGCGCCCGTCGTCGCCGCTTGGACCTGCTCGGCCTCGGCGCGCTGATACTGGGCGACCGAGCCGAGCGCACCCTCGAGCGCCGCCGTTCGCTGTTCCTGACTCACCTCGACGCCCTGGGCCTGGACGATCGCGACCCCCTCGCTGACGCCCGACTCCACGACGTCCTCGCGCGCCTGCTGGATCGATGTTCGTGCGTTCGCGCCGCCATCCGCGGCAGGCGGCTCGCCGTCGGTCGCGGACGGCCCCACCGTCACTGGCTCGAACTCGAGCCCGGTCGCCGACGGTGCGTTCGCCCGGTCGCTCCCGTTCTGGAGTGCCGCTTGCCCCTCACTTCCGACCGGCGACTCGACGGCCGCATCGGTCGCAGCACCCGGCGTGCCCCGCTCGAGGCCGCTCCCGAGTGCCGGCAGTGCGACGACGCTGCCGATCATCGCGGCCGCGAGCAAAACGACGGCGATGGGTCGCAGTCGTCTCATCGAACGAGTCCTCCCGTCGCGTCACGCGTTCCCGTCGGTTCGACCGCGTCGTTTCGTCCGCGACTTCCGTGATCGCTGCGACTGGGTCCGCTTCGAGACCGATCGCCCACTCCGTCGTCGATTCGTCCGGCACCCACTTTCGCGGCGTCGTTCGCCCGATCGACGGCCTTCGTACTACCGGTTCGCATTTTTCCACCACGGCGCGGAACGCGCGCATAAGGCCGCCGGTCGTTCCGGTTCGCGAGGCGAGACAATCGGTTATTACCCGTTCCGATCGAGCGTGTGGTCGGCACAGACGGCCACGTGACGCCCGCTGACCGGGCCACCCAGAATCGGACAGCGACGGCAACCGTCACCGCTGCTGGGAGGAAGCCTGCTGTTTCGGTTCCGGATCGACTCCTATCCGTCTCGAAATCGGCTCGAGAAAACGTGTCAGTCCGTTCCCCGATAATCTCGGAAACCGAAGTCTTGATTCCGGTTTACGAGAGAGCAGGGGTATGGCAACGAATCAGAATTCGGTGGAACGCGTCGACGATGCCGTCGTCCGGTCGTTCGCGCGGGCGGCCGTTCTCGCGGCGCTGATGGGGGCGGCCGCCGTAGTGGGATCGATTCCGATCCCGTTCTCGCCGGTGCCGGTGTCGTTGGGTGTCCTCGTCGTCTACCTCATGGGGCTCTACCTCGGTCCGGTCTGGGGGCCGGCCTCGGTCGGACTGTACCTGACCGCGGGGGCCGTCGGGCTCCCGGTGTTCGCCAACGGCGCGAGCGGCATCGGGGTTCTGGTCGGCGACTCCGCGGGATACCTCTGGGCGTACCCGATCGCCGCACTGGTCATCGGGACCCTCATCCACGGTCGCGGGAAACTCGAGAACCCCGCGGAAACATCGATTCCGGTTCTCGCCGTGGCGTTGCTCACGGCGCTCACCATCATCTACGCGCTCGGGACGGTCTGGCTCGGATACGTGCTCAAGGTCAGCATGATCGAAGCCGTCAACCTCGCCGTCGTTCCGTTTATCCCGGGCGACCTGCTCAAGATCGTCGCCACGATCGTGATCGTCAAGGGCGGTCGCATCGATCCAACGTGATCGCCGCTCGACGGGAACTAATACGATGATCGAGTTCCGAGCCGTCTCTCACGCGTTCGACGACGTCCCCGTCCTCGAGGACGTCTCGCTGTCGATCGACGACGGCGAGTTCGTCCTGCTGGCGGGGGCCAACGGCAGCGGGAAGACGACGCTGCTGCGCCACTGCAACGGCCTGTTGACTCCCGACTCCGGCACGGTCCGCGTCGACGGGACACCGGTCGAAGACGACCTGATCGCCGCCCGCTCGAGCGTCGGGATGGTCTTCCAGCACCCACGGGACCAGTTCGTCTCGGCGACCGTCGGCGCGGACGTCGCCTTCGGCCCGGAAAACCTCGGCCTCAAGCGGGCAGAGATCGACCGCCGCGTCGACGCCGCGCTCGCGGCGGTCAACATGGCCGGCCGAGGCGACGACCGGATCGACGCCCTCTCGGGCGGCGAACAGTCCCGCGTCGCGATCGCTGGCGCGCTCGCGATGGAACCCACCCATCTGGTCCTCGACGAACCCTTCACCGGGCTCGACGACCCTGCGCGCCGCTCGGTCCTCGAGCGACTCGCGTCGCTGGCGGAAGACGGCACCGGCGTCCTGCTGGCAACGCACGATCTCAGAGACGTCTGCGAACTCGCCGACCGCGTGATCGCCATGCGAGACGGTCGCGTCGTCGTCGACGGCCCGCCCGCGAACGCGCTCGACGACCTCGACGGGCTCGAGGTTCGCGTTCCGAGCGGATGACGGTGCGTTTCCGGCCGCGGACCGCGACGGACGACTCGAGGCTCCCGACACAGCGAGCACGGAGACACCAATGCTGACCTACGAACCCGACGACACGTTCGCGCATCGGCTCGATCCGCGGACCAAGCTGGCGGTTCAGATCGGATTCGCTGCGACCGCTTTGGCACATCCAACGCCGCGGGCGTTGCTCGTGCTCTCGGCGTTGACCGGCGTCGTGATGGCCGGTGCCGGGGTGTCGCTGCGCCGGACCCTCGCCGCCTACCGGTTCGCGCTGCTCGTCCTCGCGCTCGCGCCCGTCCTCTCGGGAGCGACACTCGGCGCGCCCTGGTTCGATCGGGCGGCCGCAACGGCGTCGGGGCTGGCGAGCTATCGCGTCCTGCTCGTTTTGCTCGTCAGTGCGGCCTACGTCCGCTCGACCCCGGTTCGGGATTCTCGAGCGGCGATTCAGCGAACGATTCCCGGAAAGCCGGGGCAACTACTCGGCATCGGCGTCGCGCTCGTCTTCCGGTTCCTTCCCGTGCTTCGGGGTGACCTCCGGACGATCCGTGAGGCGATGGCCGCCCGACTGGGGACCGAACGCGGGGCCGTTGACCGCGTCAGCACGATCGGCATGCTCGGACTGTCGCGGGCCTTCGACCGCGCCGATCGACTCTCGCTTGCGTTGCAGGCACGGTGCTTCGCGTGGAACCCTACCCTCCCGCCGCTTGCCTTTTCGCGGGCCGACTATCCCGTGCTTGCTGTTGCGGTCGTCCTCGCGTGCTCTGCATTCATCTGAGGATACGCAGACCGCACTCCGCCTCGAACTCGAGTCCATCGGCGGTCCGGGCCGATCGAAGGAAACCGTCCTGTCGCTCGAGCCATAGCTGGGACAGCAAAACGGCAGCATCACGTACGCGATACACGCACTGCTGCCGTCTCGTATTCTGCTTCTCGCGACGATTATCACCTCACCTCCGGCATCGCCAGGGGTCCATATTGCCCCTGAGCAGTATACTCGTTGCATCTGAGTGCCGCGATCGGCTGTCATCCCATTAGTGGACCCGTCCGAATGATTTGATATACCGGTATGGGGTTCATGGCTGCAGTGATCGAACATCGCTCCGCCTTCTACAACCATATTAACACCACTCTGTCCAAACCCGCTAGTCAGCCGCCTCACAGCCCGGCTCTACCCGTGACCGAATCCTTCCCAATCGGAATCGGCTCGCTCGAGACCGATCATGTCGCAGTACTGTCGTCCAGTTACGGCTATTCCCATGGAGACTTCGCAGAGGCTGATGAGGTAGCGGTAGTGACCGCAGGTTCGCCTTCCGAATCTTCTGCATCGCGTGCTCGAATGAATCGGCGATGTCCTCGTCATGGAAGTGGTCGTGGTTGCGCTCGAGGGCCAACTCCGCAGCCGAGAGGACGGACTTGATCGCCCAGCGTGCGACGCCGCCAGTCTCGTCGGCGATCCACTCGAGGTGGCCCGACTGGGTTGGGTCGCCGGTCAGCCCGTGCTCGACGCGGGGCTCGAGGATATCGACGAGCTCGTCGCCGCCGTACTTCCGAAACTCGATCTGACTCTCGCCGTGGAAGTGGGGGCGGAGGTCGCGATCGACGCGGTTGAGCCACTCAACCTGTTGGTGGGTGATCGCGATAACCGACACGCCCTCAATGGCAAATAGGTCTTCGAGGACGTCCAAGTCAGGGATAACATCGGCCTCATCGAGGACGAGGACGTACGGGTCACCATCGACGGCTGCCGCGAGTGCGTCGACGAGATCATCACGAGGCTGGTTGCGATGGACGACTCCGCTATCGGAGTGTTTCGTAACCGCCTCGTGGATGATTCCGTTCCGAGTCTTTCCCGAGCACTCGATGTTAGCTGACTCGAGCCCCCACCGCTGGCGGAGATCCCGAAGCAGCCAGCGTGCCGATGCGGATTTCCCGACGCCGCTGGGACCGTGAATCAACACGTCCTCCGCTCGTCGGCCGCGTCCAGTCGGCTTGAGTGCCCGAGAGAGCGAGTTCAACTCCGTATTTCGGTGGAGAATTGGCGTCGGATAGTCGTCTTTGAAGACGTACTGAGACTCAATCATATCGATACTTTTTGATAGGTGTCATAAAAGCCGTAACGGGCGTCGTTTCGAAACCGTCTAAAAAGAGAGTCCGCGACTAGCCAATAACATTTTTGTATCGAATCAGGGTAGGCTCAGCAGTTCATAGACGACAGCCTCTCCCAGTCGGAGTATCTGAGCCGAGTCCAAGACTACTTTTTGCACTCGAGGCAGCAACCTGCGCTATCGCCGGCGTTCGGGGCGGAGTTGCTAGCGTTGTTATTATAGCAGTAGGATGTTACCTTATTGGACATCTCTTTGTGGATCATCTGAATCCATCTACAGGCATCGGGGGTAGAACTTTATCTTCCCTATTTTTCACTGTTCAATGTGTAGCTAATAGATAAGTAGAGCCCGAAAATCGCGATGTATCTACTGAGCGTAATCACCACACGAGAGGTGCTAAACATTGACCCCCATACTAGTGAAAATATAATTGACAATATAAAACCCACTACAACAGAGCCAACTGCGACAACGAGTTGTAGACGTTTTGACTCATAGCTGAATACAGTGCCCCATCTATTTAAGAGAGGGGTTGATTGAGCCATAGTGATTATTAGATCGGATTGAATAAAATGGTTGCGTGGTGTTAGATTACAAACATGGGTTGCCGTAGTGTATCCGCTGAGACGGTAGAGTCCTCGCTAAATTTGCACACTAAGACGAGATCTTCGCGAGTATGAGCGACCCCCAATCGTAGCGACCGGAGTTGTGAGCGTTGACGACGACAACCCCTCCGAGTCGGAGTATCTGAGCCGGATACAAGAAACGATGGCGCAACCGCGAAGAGGGTGGCTCTTCTGTTCAACGATCACTCCGCCGCCAAAACGTCCCAGTACATTTATTCACTACGCACCGGAATTGCATTACCAACAGAATCATGCCTGTAGCCATCGACCCATCCGACATGGACGACGAAACCTCGCCTGCGAACGGTGACGATGATGTTCCACTCGGAACGTTCCTGTCGCAGGCCTTCGACGACGTTGACATCGAGGTTGATTCCGTCGAAGCTGTCCGAGAGATCCGCGAAGATAAATGAGGCTGTTCGTCGATACGAATATTTTCGTCGCTGCGACACTCAACGAATCCGAACGCGGGGATATCGCAACCGAGTTTCTGGACATCGATCGCGAGCTGTCGACGACGATGTTCAACCTGATGGAATTCCGAACCGTACTGGCGAAGAAAAAGTAGCTTGACCAAGATCGGGTTGAACGGCTCCTCGAAAATCTCTGGGACCGGGTAACGGTCTACCGGCCAGATTCCAATGATCTACTCACATCCTACTCGGTCCAAGAGCGAACATTGCTGTATCCGATGGACTGTATTATCCTCACGACGGCAGAAGAGACAAACGGGGTCTTGGTCACGTTCGATTCGGAGTTGCTCGAGAACGGCGCGGTCTCGCCAGAAGAGTTTTTGGACTGACTATCCGCCGATCGCGACGCCGTCGGCACACTCCAGGGCGACATCCTCAATGGGCTCGCATCCAGTCTCGCGCCACTGACAGCCGTTCCATTCAAGCACAACCCGCACCCAGCCGCCATCGGGCTGCGGCCGGAACGAGACCTTCCGCGGCGGGCCGCCGGCTGGCCGATACTGGATGTCAATCGCGCCGTCAGTCATCGTCGTCCTCGAGATGTTCGGCGATCGCCCGGCAACGCTCGGCGACCTTCTCCTCAGTCAGCGGGCGCTCGAACGTGAACATCATCGAGACCTCGTTACCAGCGGCCGCCATTACGTGTCCCCCTCCTGATCCTCCCAATACTCGCGTGCTTCAGCCGTCGCCGCTCGCTTCGCTTCGTCGGACCAAACGTCGTCACCCCATTCATCGATCGTCTCGACAACGTCCTCAAGTGCGGCGTCGACGGACTGGTCGATCCCCACGTCGACGATCTCTTTCTCGTTCTCAAGCTCGTAGCGGATCCGGCCGCCTTTCTGGGAGAGAGCGCTGTCAGCTCAGCCTAGTACTGGAGTTCATCCAGTTCCTCGACGATATCGACTGTCTGCATCACAAGGTCGTCCTGGAGGATGTGGTCGTAGACGGTATTCGCGAGGATCTTCGAGTCGAAGCGCTTCGACTGCTCTTTGGCGAGTTTCCGGACCCGCTTGTCTGCACGCCGAGAGAATAGAGACATTACTTTCCACCTCCAATTTCGTGGACGGACGCAACGCGCTCGAGACACGTTTTCGGTGCGTGTAGCACTTCTGGTCGATGTCCATGTCGGTCCGATCGGGGAAGACGACCTCGACGACGTCGGTCTCGGGATATTCTGGGTTGACATCCGCGACCGTTGGGCCACCGTTACCGAGCTCATACCTGTCGGCCCGAAGCGTACCGAGGTCGACGACGACCATCGTTGTGTCGGGGTTGTCGCGATCTTCGACGTGGTCCCCGATGTAGAGTGGCGCATCCTCGTTGTTCTCTTGCTTGACTTCCCGCAGTTGGTCATTGACCGTCGACGCGTGTGCGTTTTCCTCGCCACTGCTGTTGGCGATCTGGCGCTGACGGATATCCTCCTGACCCCCGTGATCAAGTCGTATCAGTAGAGAATTTATAGAGATCACGTTCACCCTCACCAAGGACTTTAACGTATAATTCTAAGCTATAATTATTGCTAAATATATAATATGTGTAAATATAATGACGATATCTCGATCCATCTACAAATAATTATTATAGCTGTGTATATAATTACTATTATAGCAAATCCTTATAACAGAAAATGAAATGGGTATTGGATGCCATGTTTGGAAAAGAAACTGAAGGCACCCTGAACAGGCGTCGGTTGCTCAAAAACATGGGCGCCGTAGGATCAACCATCGTAATTGGGAGCACAAGTACAGCAGCACAACTCCGCGCACCGCCCGAAAACGAAAATACAGCGGAACTCAGAAAGCAAAATGCACACCGGGTATTACAGGAGTTCGATACTACCTCCGCAGTTGCGAACACTATCGAGAACCGAGCAGCCGAGTTACTTGACGAGCTTGTTGCGGAGGGGTACGCCGATCGCCAGTTCATCCAGAGGCTCGAAAAGAAGGCCGTCACTGACTTTCTCGATGCCGATGAGGGGCTCTTCATGTCTCCGGTACCACGCGGGACGCATGGGTTTGAGGCAGATATAATCGCCAAGACAACGCTGTCTGATGAGGTACTTGAAGTCCACGTCCAACCGAGGAGTGACAACGCCTATGCAATTCTAACATCAAACAGCGACACACATAGTCAAATTCTCACGACCGAGTCGTCTGGGGGAGGCCTCAGCGCGGCTGCTGACTGTATTCGAGAATGGTACTGCATAGAGAATTGGGACTGTTCGGGTCCAGGTGGTTGTAATATCGGCTCTTGCCACGTGCCACGCAAGATCCATTGGTGTCCTGACTGGGATGGCTGTACATGGGGTGCTGTTGGTGACGACTGTTGCCGGTCAACCGAAAACCCACCTTGCCGTCAGGACATCGGAGATCCGTAAAAGTCTCACGTAGAGTCATTCGTTCTTATTTAACTCTGTATGAATAAATATAATAATTGCGATACATACTCTAAGGAGTGGGTTGATTACGCAAGCGGATGTGATTACGACATGGGGGGTGTAATTTATGGGTATAAGTAAAACAATGGAGGTAATGAGTGAGGAGGACCGTGCGCTGCTAACTGATCGCGAAAAAGAGATCATCAGCGGCGAGGCTGACGTATCAGACAACTATCGGTACAAGATGGAGTCCATCGTTCGGAACCGAATCCGAAAACGTCTCGGCGAAGACATCGACTTCCTCGAGGAGCACTTCGACGAAGCGTACGAGATCGCAACCGAGGCGGTCTGCAAGGACGGTGTCCGGTGAGTAGCGCCCAGGGGACCGACCGCGGCCGCGAGATCGACTGGTGTCGGAACACTCGTCACTCACGGGAACATAGGGGTATGCGCTCGTATCTCTATTAGTCTGGAGCGACGTACCCGTCGATGTCGGCCTCGTGATCGAAGTACGGGTCGTAGAAGTCGAAGTGGCGGTACTTCCCCGTGTACTTGTACTTGCCGTGTCCGAGGACGCGGTAGGGTTCGGGTGGTTCCAGCCCCATGCCGATGAAACAGTCCCTGATCTGGCAGACCAGATTGTGGCCGACGTGATAGCGGAACCGATCCCGGTCGTAGTTCGTCGGCACGATCTCGAGACGGGCACCGGGGTCGCGATCGAACGGATCGTCGCCTTCGATCGTCCGATCCTCGTTCGTGTCCTCGTAATACATGGTGTCGATTCCCGAAACCCCCTCGATCGTGAGCTCGGCGAAGGTACCGTCGGACTCACCGCCGCCACCAACGAGGGAAGTCGCTTTCGAGACGAGCCCCTCACTCGTCGCCGTGGCTCCCTCCTCGAGATCCTGCTCCCCGAGGACCTCCGTCGCGGGTCGAGTCAGTTGCTCCTGTATTGCCTCGAGGTCCTCCTCGAGGTAGATCTTCTGCTTGTAGAGCAGGAACTCCTCGTTGTAGACCGCCGATGGCAACTCGAGCGGCGGAACGATATCGGATCGGTCGTGGCTGGCTGCCTGCTCGTACAGCGTCTGGAAGTACTCCCCGAACTGTGCGTCGCTGAGATCCAGCAGTGCCAGCAAGACCGCAGCGATTCGGTCCGGGTTCTCGGTTGGCGGGAGTGTGTCATAGCCCCGCTCCCGGTAGACGTGATAGCGGGCGAATCGGCGGGACTGAGAGACACTTTCGTCTTCTTGGTTTGTCCGTTTTGATGCGTCATCAGGGTACCCCTCCTGTCCATGCTCCTGAATTCTTCCATCTAGTTCAATTGTGAGGGCATGTTCGACACTGGCACCGTCTAGTTAGCGCAGTTTGAGGAATGAGCAGGTCGTATAGTTAGTTTGGAACAATGCTCGCAGACCTGCTCAGCGGGAGCTACGCGGCGGAATTTGATGAATGTTGGGAGCGTGAGCGGACGGCGACGCCCGTTAGGGCGTTCGCCGTCCGGCTCCACGCGACCGGTTGTTCACTTCGAGAGACACAAGCAATTCTTCGTTCACTCGGCGTTGAACGGTCTCACCAAGCAATCTGGCACTGGGTACATCGGCTGGCTGACAGCGTGCCAGACCCGCCGACGGCGCAGCCGTCGCGGGTCGCGGTTGACGAAACCGCTGTCAGGATTAACGGCAACCGATCTTGGCTATATGCTGCAATAGACCTCGACACGAAACTCATTCTCAATGTCGCGCTCTTTGGGCGGCGAGGCACCGATCCAGCTGCTGCGTTTCTGCATGGACTCACCGAGAAACACAATCTCTCCGAGGCTGAGTTTCTCGTTGATGGCTACGGCTATCTGACTTCCCTCTCCCGGTTAGGATTGAGCGGTCACCTCGATTACGTCGATCGAAACCACATCGAAAAGTGGTTTCACACACTCAAAATGCGGATCGACCGCTTCCACAACTCGTGGGTGGGCAGTCGGGCAAGCGTCAGAGAATGGCTTGGGCAGTTTGTACACTACTATAACACGCAGCGACCGCACCAGTCACTCAACAAACAATCGCCAGCGGAGGTGCTAAACTAGACAGTGACCGATGAACTTAAAGAGAATATCGATGAGGTTTTCCAGGAAAGTAGAATCCGAGATGCAGCTGACCATATTGAAAGTCACTCAAACGTCACCGTAGACTTCACCCAATTCCAAACGACGGATTCCGTCTACAACGGTGATGCATCGGAGATATATCAAAATTCAGAGACGAAGAAGGAGGGGATATCAACGAGGGACAAGTGAACATGCTCGTGTTTACAAAACCTGGCAAACCAGGTTGCAACCACAATAACGTGTCAATCACGGAGGGCAACGAACCTATTACTATCCTGAATGGGCTGTTCGGATTAGCACCTGCACAGACACACAAAAATCTCATCATCACGGCCATGCTACGGCCGGTGTTGGAAGGACAGAAAGATGATGCGCCCAGCAGCGGAGATGGCAACAGCTTCGGGACAATTCATACGGATATGGGAGCGACTAACGAAGCATCTCCACTGGCGACATGGCACGAACTACGACGTCCTTGGTGTCCGAGCCCGGCAGACATCGACGATATCGGTAAGTGTGATGATCATATTGATAGCATGTGCGGGAGTAACGATGTCCCCAAGGCCTGTGACCACACGGGGAGACTAAGCGAGTGTACGGCCAATACAATCGAAGAAGAACTCTCCAAACTGTAGTCGCTTCAACCTCGTGGAGAAATCCCACGAGATTCTTGAAACCTCCCCAAACGCTTCCGACAACATCGCCGAAGTGGTCTCCCGCGAGGGGTCAGCGAATGTTCATCCCGACAGCCCTGAGTTCGATATCGAGGAACACAAGCAAAAGTCGAATTACTCGCCCTATCTTTCAAAGATATTACTACCTCGGCCAAATAAAAATACCATATTCATTAATACTAGTTCTAGCAAAGATTTATTATTATTGGCGATGCCTATCCGATGCAGAGATGTCAGGAAATGGTGCAGGTATCGATCGACGTAGCGTCCTTCGAAAGACCGGCATCGGACTCGCCAGCGTCGGTGGCGTCGCGATGGCAGCCGGAAGCGCTTCGGCGACTGACCTCTCCGTGGGCGATAAAGTTGAGTACACCCCCAGTGGCGACGACTGCTATAACCTGATGGAAGATCCACCGAATGGAAACTGGGATCGGACCGGCCCCTATGCTTGCCCCGGGTGGGAGACTGAAGTGCTCGAGATCTACGTCTACGAATCGTCGGGCGAGCAGTTCGTCAAACTCAATTTCGGTCAAGGACCCGGTTGGGAATCTGAACACGCCCTTGAAAAGATATAATTCGGGCCGGAGTCTGGAGACAGTCACTACTTTTTGCGGCACCAGTGTTCCATCTTGGCTACCTCTGGGGACACGAACTGTCAGGACGACTCCAATGGTGGTTTGGCAGGCCGGTTGTGATCGCGGATGTGTGACGCGTCGGTAGTTCCCGATCTCGAGCGTCTACCGGAATGTTAGACTTCGCGCTCGGCACCCGACAGTCGTCCCCGCAACTCGTCGACGGCTTCACCAACAGTCGACCCGCGCCCCAACTCTGCACTGACGCTCTCGGATGACGTGATAGCCCCGCGGCGGGAGGTGGCGAACTCGAGCATCTGGTCTTTGCCGAGTCGGTCGTTGATGTCGGATGGATATATCATCAGAACATCCCCCCCCATCTGGTGCGGCTCTGGGCGATCGCCTGGCCGATCTCCGAGTCCTCGAACGACTTCTCCTCGATCTCCTTTTCGAGAGTGACGTCACACTGTGGGCAGCGGGCCATCCCGCTTCGGTTGCCCGGCTCGAGGTGGCAGCCGTAGCCGTCGCGGGCGATCAGCACAAAGGTCGGCACGCGGGAAAACCCTCGCGGGACCCGCAAAAGAACGGGCTCTGAACCTCTGGTTTGGATTACTGCTCCCTCCAGAACTTTGGGAATTGCGGATACCTGGGGGTAGAAGCTTTGAACCTGGGGATTTAAGCCGGTGGAGGGATTTGAACCCTCGACCTAATCCTTACGAAGGATTCGCTCTGCCAGTCTGAGCTACACCGGCACGCTCGTTCGCGTTTATTCGTAGGGACGATATCCTGCATAAGGGTTGCGAATCGATCCGGTCGTGTGACGGAGTTACGCGTCCGGATTCCTGCGACCGGAACGTTCCGTTATCGCTCGAGTCGAACGTCGAGACAGACGTTCAGTTCGTGTGGGGCGTACGAGCGGACGGTGTGGCGAGTCTCGACGGTGACCTCGTACTCGGGTTCCGCAGCCGCACGGATCGCGCGTTCGCCCGGTCCGAATGGGTCGTCTTCGTGTTGAATGTCGTAATAGTGGAGGGTACAGTCCTCGCCGGCCAGGCTCACGGCCGACGCGAGGAACTCGTCGGCGCTGTGGGGAAGGTTCATCACGAGCCGATCGGCCCAGCCCTCGTACTCGGCGGCGACGGTACGGACGTCGTCGTTGATCGCGGTCACCCGGTCTGCGACGCCGTTCCGGCGGGCGTTCTCGCGGAGGTAGTCGATCGCGTCCGCGTTGATATCGACACCGAGACACTCCGCGCCGCGCTTCGCGAACGGGATCACGAACGGGCCGACGCCTGCGAACATGTCGAACGCGCGCTCGCCCGCGTCGACCTGCTCGGTCACGCGGTGGCGCTCGGTCGCGAGCCGCGGCGAGAAGTAGACCGCAGCGAGGTCCAACAGGAACTCACAGCCGTACTCCCGGTGGACGACTTCGGTGTTGTTGCCCGCGAGCAACTCCCAGTCCCGAACCCGAGTTTCGCCTTTGACCTTCGAGGCCTTGTTCAGTACCGTCTCGACGGGGAGATCCGACTCGAGGATCGCATCCGCGATCGCCCGCGCGCGGTCGGGATCGTCCTCGTCGATAAGCGCCGCCTCGCCGAGGCGTTCGTAGGTCGGATCGAACGCGAGGAGATCGGCGGGCATCGTCTGGCTCTCGCGTTCGGCGACCGTTCGCGAGACGATCTCGCCGTCCTCGAGCAGCGACGAGGCGGCGTCGGGGTCGGCGACGGGGATGTAAAGCCAGCCGTCGTCGACGGCGATCTCGTACTCGTCGTCGATCAGATCCGCGTCGGCGAGCGTCGAACGCGTTGCTTCTCCAGCTTCGGGAGCGACGCGAACGCACGGGACATCCATACCCGAACTGACCGGCGAGTCGCCGTAACGCTGACGTTTGCGCCGGCACTGCGGGAGCACAGCCCTCTACATAAATTAATTACTGCGATACCAAACCTGGCCGCGACCGCCGGCGACCGGGTTCGGACGACCGAGTCGATCCGTGACCGACGAAATCGTCCGCGAGAGCACAGCGCCGACGGTGGCGAGTATCTCATTGCGGCCGTGCCCTTCCGGCTGGGCTCGTCGATGTGGTCGCGATGCGGTAATTCCCGCTGCGAGGTGGTGTATTAGGCCGACCTAAAACCGGAACGTCTTTATTGTTTAGGTTTGCCTAAAAGCAATACGATGAACGAATGCGGGGATATCGGCACACCCACTGGTCGACACCACCGAAAATACGACACGCCAGTCCTTGGTGGCGTGTCGCTCTCGCGGTGGTCGCAGTCCACCAGTGACGACGGGACGGCAAACCGACATCGAGACCGAGTCTCGCACACGATCCCAGTCGAACCGCTCGATGAGGTTCCGCGATGAGCGGGGAACGCTCGCACGTCGAGACGGATCGGACCGCGAGATCGACGCGAAACGAGACGCGGGTCGGTTGGCTCTTCGATCCGGCACTCCTCTCGGTGGTGCTCGGTAGTCTCGCTGTCGTCGTCGCCGGTGGTTTGATCCAGGTGAGTTTCGGTGCTTACTCGATGACGTTCCTCGAGGCGTGGCGTGCGGTATTCAACCCGAGCGTCGTGTTCAATCCGCAGGCGTGGGACGCCTTCTTGCTGGGAGAGGCGATGCCGGAGATGAGCCAGGAAAGTCTCATCGTCTGGAACATTCGGCTTCCGCGGGTCGTGGTTGGAGCCCTCGTCGGCATGAATCTCGGCGTCTCCGGGGCGATTTTCCAGGCCGTCACTCGGAACGAACTCGCGAGCCCGTTCATTCTCGGTGTCTCTTCCGGTGCGGGATTGATGATCCTGCTAACGCTCGTCGTGTTCGGGAGTCTGACGGCGTTTCTTCCGCTGATCGCAGCTCTGGGAGGTGCCGGTGCCTTTCTCATCGTCTACGTGATCGCCTGGAAGAACGGGACCTCCCCGGTTCGGCTGGTCCTCGCAGGGGTCATCGTCGGGACGATCTTCGGCTCGCTCCAGACGGCGCTGTTTTTCTTCGCGGACGATATCGGCATCGTCCAGTCGGCCATCGCGTGGACCACGGGGTCGCTCACCGGGACGGACTGGGAACAGGTCCGACTCGTGCTTCCGTGGACGGTCGTGGTCGTCTTGCTCTCCATCGCGGGATCGCGCCAGATGAACGTCCTCCTCCTTGGCGAACGGACGGCGAAATCGCTGGGGATGTCGATCGAGAAGGTTCGGTTCGCGCTGTCCGGTGTCGCGGTCCTCGCGGCGGCGGCGAGTATCGCGGTCGCTGGCATCGTCGGCTTCGTCGGCCTCATCGTCCCGCACATGGTCCGAAACCTCGTCGGGAGCGACTCGAAGAAGTTGATCGTCGGCTGTCTGTTCGTCGGTCCGGCACTGATGGTCGGTGCCGACGTGGGCGCGCGACTCGCACTGAGTCCCACCCAGGTCCCTGTCGGCATCGTCACCGGCCTCCTCGGTGGTCCGTACTTCCTCTATCTGATGCGAAAACAGGAAAACATGGGTGAAATCTGACGGTGACCGAATGTCGGGCGAGCAGCACCCACGGATCGTCTGGCCGAGGCTCCCTTCGAAACCCGCCAGCCGGACGACGCTGGTGTGTGCCCAGAACGCGAGGCCTGTCAGGAAGACAATACGGTCGTTTCGCTGATAGGTGGACGGGTCATCGAGCGAAACACCACGAAGAACTGCTCGCATCGCAGAGCCGTCTGCCACACTGTAGAGCACACAGCCGTCGAGATTATCGGTCCTTCCGAAAGGGTCGTCGATCCGCTCTCGTGGAAATCGGTCGCGAACCAATCCTTAGGCTATCCTAAAACAGAGCGCTTATTAGTTTTTAGGTGGGCCTAAAAAGTAATGGGAGGCGAAACGAGACGCGAGCCACCGACGCGCAGAGATGCACTAAAATACGGCATGACGCTCACAGCCGGAGTCACCCTCTCGGGATGTTCGGATCTAGCCGGTCAGAGCAACGGGGACGAGACTGCGGGACCGTCCAGTGGCGGATCGTATTCGGTCACAATGGCCCCGATGGGAGCCGTCGGGTTCGACTCGCCGCCGGTGAGCATATTCACGCGACTGAGCCATCTGGCCGGGATGGCGTTCGCCCTCGGACGCGGGGACGACGTGAACGCGATGCATGCGCCCGAGTACTACGATCGATTGTGGGCCCAATTCACTGACCGACTACCCGGTGTCACGGTGGATTGGAGCGGGTTGTACTCGTCCTGGGAACCGGACAAGGAGACGCTCTACCAACTCGACAGCGATATTCATCTCGCCGACCCGGCGAGCGTGGCTGCTCTCGATAGCTGGGACGCCGAGGACATCGAGGAGGTACGAGAACGCATTTCTCCGTGGTTCGGTAACAAATTCAGCGATAGACGCGACCAGCCGCCAGCCGACTGGGTCGACCGCTACCAGTATTACACCCTCTGGGAGATGTTCGAGAAGGTCGCAACGGTATTCCAAGAGGAGTCACGGTACGAGGCGCTCTCGACGATCCACACGAACCTGCTGGAGACGATCGAAGAAAACCTCCCCCCGGAACGCGACCGTCCGACCGCGGTGCTGGCTGGGTTCAGCGACGTCGAGAGTCCGTACGTTTATACTGTTGATACGCCCGGCTTCCTGACCGCACACGTCCGACCGCTCGCGCCGACCGATGCCTTCGGTGACGAGGTGTCCTCCGGTGACGCAGTCGACATGGAGATGCTGCTCGAGGCGGATCCGGACGTCATCCTCACGCTGGGCGGGATGCACCCAGAAACGGATATACCCGGGATCCGAGCAGGGCTACGGACCCACGCTGTCGGACAGCAACTCTCCGCGGTCGAAGCCGGTCGAATCCACGCTCAGGGGGCGCGGTATCAAGGGCCGATCCTGAACCTGTTTCAACTCGAGATGACGGCCAAACAGCTCTATCCCGAGGAGTTCGGCGAGTGGCCGACCTATACGGAGGGTCCGTATCCCGAGATTCCCGCGGACGAACAGTTGTTCGACCGACAAGCGGTTGCCGACATTATCACTGGAGACAGCAACGCATGACCGACGAAAGCACTAGCACGACCGCGGTCCCGACGCGCAGAGACGCACTACAATACGGCGGGGCGCTCGTTGCCAGCGTTTCCCTCGCGGGCTGTTCGGACCTCGTTGGCCAGAGCGAACAGCCTGCCTCATCCAAGAACGGCTCGCACTCGGTGACGATGGAACCGATGGGCGAGGTGACGTTCGAATCCGTCCCGACGAAATGGGTTCCGTACGGCGGGGATTACGCCGATATGGGCGTTGCGCTGGGGCAGGCGGACGGAATGACCGGGATCGGTCAGGCCAGTGAGTACTATACCGATATCTACGACGAACTCCCGGGAGTGAGCGTCGATCGCGAGCGGATCGCGACGAACGACTTGGTCGAGGCGGAGATGGACAAAGAACTGTTCTACGAGATGGACAACGACGTCCATCTCATCGACACTGGAATGCTACGCAACTGGTTCGACTGGGACCGATCCGATATCGACGAACTCAGCGAAGCCGTCGGCCCGTTCGTCGGGAACATGATTTTCAGACAGTCCGACAGTTGGCACGAGTACCGGTACTACACGCTGTACCAGGCGTTCGAAAAGATGGCGACACTGTTTCAGGAGAGAGAGCGGTTCGAGGCTCTCAAACGACTTCACGACGAATTTATCGCCGACGTTCAGTCGCGAATGCCGCCCGCGGACGAGCGCCCGAACGTCCTGCTGACGTACGAGGGAACGGACGAACCGGAAACGTTCTCGCCCTACCGACTCAATGATGAGGGAACGAGCAAAAAGCAGTGGAACGATCTCGGCGTTGCGGACGCGCTCACCGGGACCGGCATCGAGAATCTCAGCACCGAGAACCGCAGCAAGCTCGATTACGAGGCCCTCCTCGAGATCGATCCCGACGTCCTCCTCGTTCGCGGGCACGAACAAAAGTCAGCGTCGGCGTTCCGTGAAACGGTCCTCGAGTACATGCGAGACCACCCCATCGCGACCGAACTGACAGCCGTCAGGAACGGCCGTGTCTATCGGGGCGGGTATCTCCGTCAGGGACCGATCCACAATCTCTTTCTGACCGAACGTGGGGCGAAACAACTCTACCCGGACACGTTCGGCGACATCACCAGTGAGAACGACCTGTTCGACCGCCAGGCGGTCGCGGAGATCATCACGGGGGCACGGTGAATGCGCGCTCGAGAGTGGACGATTACACGGGCCTTCCGCGAGTCCGAAGAGGACGACAGTCCCTCCCTGCCGGCGTGGCACGTCCGTCGCGGTGACTGTGGCAAGCTGATGGTTGCCGACGAGGACGGAGAGTCGTCTCGAGCCCGCACACGTTCGGATCCCCGGGTCGTCTCGGACGGAAAGGGCGGCAACCGTTCCGCCTCCGTGAGGCCAATCGGCGGTTCGAGTACCGGCAGGACGACCATCGGTAATGAAGGGAGCGATCTATGAGAGAGACCGACGAGACGACTGCGGGACCGACGCGCAGAGATGCACTGGAATACGGTGGCACCGTACTCGGCGGGGGACTGCTCGCTGGCTGTACGGGCGATCCGGGAACGGAATCATCCGAGGACACGGACGGATCGTACTCGGTGACGATGGAGCCCGTCGGCACCGTCGAGTTCGACGCGGTTCCCGAAACGTGGGTCCCTTACACGGGCGATTACGCGGACATGGGCGTCGCACTCGGCCAGGGCGACGGACTGGCAGCCATCGGCGTCCGCGCCCGGTTCGCAGCGCACGTATACGACGAGCTACCGGGCGTTTCCGTCGACGAGAACGACCTCGTCGAACTCTATCAGGACGGTACCGGCAAAGAGATCTTCTACGAACTCGGGGCCGACGTCCACCTCATCGACCCGAACTTCATGGTGAATCGCCTCCAGTGGAGTCGGGCCGACGTCGACGAGATCCGAGAGACCGTCGCGCCGTTCGTCGGTAACACGATCTTCTCTCGCGCCTACGACTGGCACGACTACACGGCCTACACGATGTACGAGGCGTTCGAAACGGTCGCGGACGTGTTCCAGGAGCAGGCACGGTACGAGGCCTTCAAGGAGTATCACGACGACGTGCTCGCCGCCGTTCGAGCACGGATTCCGGACGAAACGCCGAACATTGCGGTTCTCTACCCGGCCGAGGTGCCGCCGGAATCGTTCTACCCGTACCTGATCGGCTCCGGGACGCAGTCCAAACACTGGAACGACCTGAACGTCGGAGATAGTCTCGCTCGGAACGGCATCGCGGACGCACAGGCTGGCGGTGGCATCATCGACTACGAAACGCTGTTGGAGATCGATCCGGACGCCATCGCGATCAGGATGCAAGGCGAAATCACGCAGGCGTACTTCGAGGACGAGATCGTCTCACACCTCCGGAACCACGACGTCGCGAGCGAACTGCGGGCGGTCCAAAACGACCGCGTCATCTACGGCGGTCTGACCTACCAGGGGCCGATCATCCACCTCTTCCAGCTCGAGCGAGCGGTTCGTGACCTCTACCCCGAGGAGTTCGGGGACGAACGGCTGTTCGACCGCCAGCGGGTCGCAGATATCGTCACCGGAGCGTTCGAGCGATGAGGTCGTCGGAGACGAGCCACACGGCGGCGGCGTTCGATCACGACGTCGTCGTGATCGGCGGCGGTCCCGCGGGCTGTGCAGCCGGCGTTTTCACCGCCCGATACGGTCTGGACACGGTCGTCTTCGACCGCGGGCGGTCCTCGATTCGGCGCTGTGCCTACCTCGAGAACTACCTCGGCTTCCCGGCGGGGATCGACATCGAGACGCTGTACGGACTGATACACGACCACGCCGAGCAGGCGGGGTGTGAGATCGTCGCCGACCTCGTCGAGTCACTCGAGCGCGCCGAGGATCGGCAGGGGTTCCGCGTTCGTACGCAGGACGGGGATCGGGTCACCGCTCGGCGGGTGATCGCGGCAACGCGCTACGACGGCGAGTACATGCGCGGGCTCGACGACGAGACGGCGATGTTCGAGACGTTCGAGTACGACGGCGAGGAACGCGAGCACTTCGACAAGAGCTACGCCGAGCGCGACGGGACCACGCCGGTCGACGGGCTCTTCGTCGCGTCACCGTACGGAGAGACCGGTTACCAGGCGAGTATGGCCGCCGGACGCGGCACGCGCGTGGGAATCACCGTGGTCGAGGCCGTTCGACGGGAGCGGGGCTACCCCGACCCGCTAGCGAACCACTACGATTGGATGCGTCGAGCGGCGGAACTCGACGACGAGCGGAGCGACCGCGAGCAGTTGGGCGAGCGCTTCGACGAGCGATTGCCCGACGATCACGACCTCGAGGCGGCGCGACTCGCCGAACTCCGCGAGCGGGAGGTCGACCGCAGGCTCGCAACGCATCTCTCCGCGGACGAGATCGAACGCCGGACCGAGCGCGGGCAGAAACGACTGCTCGAGCACATCGACGACGACCTGATCCGGCAGGCGGCACGGGAAATCGAGGGCGAGTGAGCGACCGGAGCCAGGTCGTCGTGGTGTGTCGCCGGGATCGTTTTCTATAGTAGCCACTGAAACGATTCACACACTGATCGCGACGCCCTCGTGCGATCAGGTGTGCAATGACTTTCAGTGGCTACTATAGTGGCCGCCCATACTGTTCGCTCGAGATGAGTGTTCGAACACCATTGACGACCGTCGAGACGGTCCACGAGAACCGTTCGTGGCTGTTCACGGTTCGAGACCAGTACGGCGAGCCCGACGAAGTGATTCTCGTTCCCTGCGAGGACGGTGTCGAAGCGTGGATCAATCGCTGCACCCACGAAGCCCAGCGGTTCGATACGGGACGTGGCGTCGCGATGCGCGACGGCCAGCTCATCTGCCCGAAACACGGCTCGATGTTCGACGCCTGTTCGGGCCACTGCGACAACGGCGAAGCGGCCGAGACGACCTTGCCGTCCGTCGATATTACCGTCGACGATGGAACCGTCTACCTGACCGACGATGCCGTAACCTTCGCCCACGAGGGTGGCATCGACGGGGACGACGAGAGCGACGACGGTCCCGCATCGACATCGCACATCGGCTTCTGATTCGAAGCACCCGTCCATCGAGGACGAGCGCAGCCATGCCGTATGACGGATGTTTTCATTGTTCGTCTCGGAACCACCACATGGACAGAGAGACCGTTTCGAGCGGGACCGAGTGGGAGTTCTTCGCCGACGTTCGTCCAGCGTGTAGCATGGTCGAAGTACAGCGGTTGATCGACCCGGCCCATCTGGTCGAGATCGAGGCGGTTGCAACCGTCGGCGACTAACGAGCGAGTCCGAACGCCGGGGTCGTAAGTCGTCTCGAAAGGGTATTCCGAGTGCTGGCAGTACGACCGCCTATGCTCACCTTCATCGGTCTCGGTCTCTACGACGAGCGCTCGATCACTGTCGAGGGACGGGAGGCGCTTCGAGCGGCCGACCGGGTCTACGCCGAGTTCTACACCAGCAAGCTGATCGGGACGACCATCGAGGACCTCGAGTCCGCCCACGACACCGAGATCGAGGTGCGGGACCGCGCCGGCGTCGAACAACACCCGGACGACATGCTCGAGGCGGCCGAGCGCGAGGATGTCGCGTTCCTCACCGCGGGCGACACGATGATCTCGACGACTCACGTCGACCTCCGCCTGCGGGCCCACGACCGCGGGATCGAGACCCGCGTGATCCACGGCGTCACCGCCCAGACGGCCACCAGCGCGCTGACCGGCCTGCAGAACTACCGCTTCGGAAAAGCGACGACGCTGCCGTTTCCCTACGCCCACGGGGCCGATGGCCTCCCCGCGAGCGTGACGGAGACGATCGACGATAACCGGGCCGACGGCCTGCACACGGTCGTCTATCTGGATATCAAGACGGAACGAGAGGAGTACATGACCGCCGACACGGGTGCAACACTGCTCGCCGAGGAGTATCCCGACCTCGTGGGCGTCGTCGTCGCCCGCGCGGGCAGCCCCGATCCGCTCGTCGAGGCCGGGACGATGTCCGAACTGACGAACCGGGACTTCGGCGAGCCGCTGCATCTACTCGTCGTCCCGGGCGAGTGTCACCTGCTCGAGGCCGACGCACTGGTCGAACTGGCGGGGGCCGACCGGGACGCCCTCGAGATCGCCTGAAATCGACTCCGTCCGGAAAGCGGTGGTTCGATCGGGATCGGAGGCGGTTATTTACCATCGGGGTGAAAAACGATGACCGATGAATAGTCGGGACGACGGGAAGCCCGATCCCAACGGATCGACGATGGCAGGGGATGACCTCGACCGAGAGACCCTCGAACTGGCCCGCGAGGAACTTCGAACCACGTTCGACTATCAGGTCGAGCGCATCCAAGAGATCGACGAGAAGGCGATCGAGATCCTGAAGGCGAACCTCCTGTTGATCGGGCTGGTCGTCACGGGCGGTTCGATCGTCGTCCAGACGCAACTCGACGTGGGTCCCTTCATCAACCTCTTTACGATCGCCAGCGCGCTCCTCCTGCTGGCGTCGACGGGACTCGCCGGCGTGACGTACACCGCCTCGAACCTCAGGGGCGGGATCGACGGCGATGCGGTCGACGTCGCTCTCGCGACGGCTCGAGCCGATCACGCGGCCGACGCGGATCGGTTCGACGTGCGACTGCTCCGCAGCTACGGGCGCTGGATCGAGTACAACGCCCGGGTGACGGCCGTCAACGACATGTTCGCGACGATCACCGTTCTCATGGTGATCGCCGCGTTCGTCTACGTCGTCGCCGGCATCGCGGTCGGCGCGGTCGGCCCGTCCCCGATCGTCTCGGGGGTCGCCTTCCTCGTACTCACGGCCGTCCTCCTGTGGCTCGGTGCGTTCGCGTACTACATGGACCATCTCGGCGCGAACGACAGTCGCTGGGAGGGCACGTTCGACGGCGTCAGAATCTCGAAAGGGGTGACCCGAAACGGCGGCCTGTCGACGCTGCGATCGATGCGCAGTGAGGGAGCGACCGACGAAGCGGAAGCGGAAACGGAACGGGACGCGGCTCCGGCGCGAAACGCCCGACCGTAGCGCCGGACGGCACGTCCGAACGGGGGCGGGTTCGTGTCCCCATCAGCCGTGCAGGACGGCCTCGAGTCGATCCATGAAGTCGCCGGGGACCTCGAGATGCGGTGTATGCCCCGTGTTGCCGAAGACGACCTCCTCGAACTCACCGCCGCGATCCGCGTAGGTCTCGAGGACGGCGCGGGTCTGGTCGACCATCGGCTGGGGCGGAAAGACGTCCTCGCCGGGCCAGTCCGGGAGTTCACCCATTCGGCCGAGCGTCCCGAGATCGAACAGGGACGCGTTCGAGACGATCTGGTCCGAATCGCCACGGATCCACAGTACCGGCGGCTTCTCGTCGGGATCGATCTCGGTGATCGCCTCGAGATCGCAGTATTTGGGCGAGATGGCGTTGTTCACGCCGGTTTCACCCGGTGCGATGCCGGGCCAGTTGTCGCTCGGCTCGCACGAGCCCGGATAGTGCTCGTCACCGGTCGCCGTGTCGAGCATCCCCGTCAGATACGATTCCTCACGGTCGTCGTCGAACTCGTGGGTCGGATCGACGTAGTAGGTTCGCAGTACCTTTCGCGGCGCGGTCCGACCCTCCTCGCTCCGGTCGCGGTTCGCCAACCCCGCGACGAACCCGTCGTTACCGATCCCGCCGCCGGAACCGGCGTAATCGTCGAAACAGGGTGTCCCCTCGATGTCCTTCGTCCCGCCGAAGCCGTACGGCGAGAGCGGGTTGACGAGCACGAGTTCGGCGACGTCATCGGGGTGGTCGATCGCGTACCGCATGGCGACCCCGCCGCCGTTGGACCAGCCGACGAGGACGACGGGGTTCTCGAGGCCGAGTTCGGCGACCAGCGCACGAACGTCGGCCACGAAGTCGCCGAGGCCGTTCGTCGCGTCGATCGGTTTCGGCTCCGAATCACCGAACCCTCGTAGATCGGGCGCGATCGCGCGGTGACGCCCCGGAAGCGCCGCCAGTACGTCCTCGAAGAACCGCGAGGACGAGACGTTGCCGTGGAGACAGACGATCGTCCGGCCACCGTCGGTGGCCCGATCGTTACCGCCCGACTCGAGGAAGTGAGTGTCGAGGCGGCCGGTGTCGACGATTCGTGAGTCGACCCCGGCGAGGGTGTCGTCTCGAGACATGGCCGCCGGTACTACGGCTCCCCTGATAACTCTCGGGCCGAGACTCGGTCGTCGAGCCGTTCGGTCGATCCGACTGCGCCGACTCAATCGTCCGCGGTGACGCCGTCTCGAGGCCGTCGAGCGGAGCGACGACGGAGCGTCCCGCCGATGGCAGCGGCGATCACGGCGCAGGCGGCGACGACGACGAACAGCGCCGTCGGCGTCGAGCGCGTCAGAATCAGACCCGCGAGCGACGACCCGAGCGCGCCGACCCCGAAGATCGCGGTGTACGTGTAGCCGAAGGAGAGTCCCCTCGCGTCGGCCGGCGTGTACGTCGAGATCGCTTCCTGATTGATCGGCGCGATCATGAAGGTGAGGAATCCGAGGACGCCTGCGACGACCAACAGCGGGGCCAGCCCCGCGTTCGTCGACGGCACGAACGCGAGCGCGATGGCGGCCAAAGCGGCGTAGCCGCCCAGGAGGACGGTCTCGAGTCGCGCGCGGTCGACGAGTTTCCCGCCGACGTACTGGCCGACCCCGCCGACGAGCAGGAGCCCCGAGTAGACGTACTGGCTGGGTTCGAACGAGCGGTCGACGAACGTGATCGGGTCGAGCAGCGGCAGAGCCGCCAGGATGTCCGGTAAGAAGGTGAACGCCGCCCGGTAGGCGACGCCGTAGAGGACCCCGATCGCGAAGACGAGGCCGAAGCCGACGGTAAACAGCCGCCGCGAGCCGGTGAGAAACGCCGCGAGGCCGCTCGGCCCCTCGCCAGCCGTGGCGGCGTCGTCCGTGCCGCGAGCCGAGGTCCCGGCGGTCTCGTCGAATTCCAGTCGCGCCCCGACGACCGCCGCGAGGAGGACCGGCACCAGGAGCAGGGCGGCGACGGTCCGCCAGTCGACGAACGCCAGCAGGACCGCCGCGAACAACGGCCCGGTCGCGACGCCGACGTTGCCCGCAGCGCCGTGATAGGCGAATGCGGTGCCCCGTTCTTTCGTCCCGCGGCTGAGCAGCGCCAGACCCGCCGGATGATAGAGGCTCGCCGCCGCGCCCCACAGCAGCAGTCCGACCGTCAGGACGGCGACGGTCGGGGCGGCAGCGACGAGCGCGAAGGCGCCGCCCATCCCGAGTAGACAGGCGAGGATGAGCCGCTTGGAACTGACCCGGTCTGCCAGCAGTCCCGTCGGGAGCGCGCCGACACCGATCAGGGCGTAGCTCGCACCGAGCACAACGCCCAGAAACGCGGTCGTCGTCGAGAACGCCTCGAGCCAACTGACGACGAAGATCGGGATCACCAGTTCGTAGGTGTGGAACACGGCGTGGCCGAGCATGGCAAAGGCGGTCACCGCCCTGTCGTTCCGATCCATACTCGTTTCGGCGGCGGCGAGCCACTAAAAAACGGCGAGCGAGCCGTCGCTTACAGCCGGTCGATGATCGCTGCGGTCACGTCCGCGGTCGAGGCGTCGCCGCCCAGGTCCGGCGTCCGCGGTCCGTTCTCGAGCGTCGCCTCGACGGCCTCGTGGACGGCCGCGCTCTCCTCGTCGTAGCCGAGATACTCGAGCAGCATCGCGGCGGAAACGATCGTCGCGGCGGGGTTTGCGATCCCCTGTCCGGCGATGTCGGGTGCGGTGCCGTGGACGGGTTCGAACAGGGCGCGGTCGGGGCCGACGTTGGCACTGGGGAGGAGACCGAGGCCGCCGACGAGGCCGGCCGCGAGGTCCGAGAGGACGTCGCCCGCGAGGTTCGGGCAGACGACCACGTCGAACTGTTCGGGGTCCAGACAGACCCGCGTCGCGAAGGCGTCCATCAGCACCTGATCGGTCTCGACCCCGTGCTCGTCCGCGACCGACGTGACGGTATCGCGGAAGAGGCCGTCCGTCTCGCGCATGACGTTCGCCTTGTGAACGATCGAGAAGCCGTCGTGGTCGTCGCCGTCGACGTACTCGCAGGCGAACTCGGCGAGCCGTTCCGAGGCCGACTCCGTGACGACGCGGGTGAGCGTCGAGACGTCCTGCGTCAGGCGGTCCTCGTGGCCCGCGTAGACGCCCTCGGTGTTCTCCCGAAGGAAGACCAGGTCCGTCTCGGGACGCACCGCGTCGATACCGGGATAGGCCTTGGCGGGGCGGACGTTGACGAACGAGTCGACCGCGGTGCGAAGTGGCAGGATGACGTCCGCCGCGGTGTCGCCGGCCGCGCCGAACAGCGTCGCGTCGGCCGACGCCGCGAGATCGTAGGTCTCCTGGGGCAGCGCCTCGCCGGTCTCCTCCCGTACCGCGTCGCCAGCGTCGGCCTCGACGAACTCGAAGTCGATCTCGAGGGCCTCGAGCACGTCGACCGCAGCGGGTGTCACTTCCCGTCCGATCCCGTCGCCCGGAATGACGGCGATTTCGTGAGTCATACTCACTCATCATTGGGGGGCCGAAAAGAGAGTATCGATACCGGCGGCGAGAGGTCGGCCACTGTTGGGGCGAATCGACCGTCAGCTATCGGTCTCGAGTCGGGGTCCGTCGCGCCGACGGGAGAGCAGGGCGAAGCAGACGACGACCAGCCCCTGCAAGATCGCAGCGACGGCCGCCAGATCGTTTCGCGCGGTCGGCCACCACCCTCTACGGGAACGGTGGCCGTGGCCAGCAACAGAACCGCTGCGATGTCATACCGGGCGGCCGCGAAGAGCGGCGGGGGAGATACTCGAGGCCGATTGATATCGGTGGGACGGAAAACCCTCACGGTCGGGCATCAACACGCTGTGGAAAGCCGACCCGAGTGAAACGTGTAATCGGCCGGCGATTCCGACCGACCCGTTACTGCGCCCGGTCGATCACCGTCACCTCGTCGGGACCCGGGCCGAGTATGACGCGGTAGTCACCATACGCGAAGCGAACGGAGACGTCCGCGTTCGACTCGAGGACGGCGGTCAGGGCCTCGGGATCGACGGCCTCGTACAGCGGTGGCAAGGCCGATCGATCGCAGCCCTCACGGGCCGCGATAGACCTGAGTGCCGTAGCGAGTGCTGGATGCATGGTGATCGACGGAGTGTTCGACGAGCGTGAGTTCGAACGTCGTCTCGCAGTCCGGACACGCGGCCGGGTCAGTTGACTTCTCGATACGGATGTCTGTCCCACAAGTGCAGTGGATGGTGATGTTCGAGACCATGGTTTGTTCGGTGTGGCCCCGACGCGGCGGAGACAACCCAGCGAGCGAGTCGACGACAGGAGCGGCTGGTCGGCGGACGTCGGCAGGTCTTTATTTCGCCAACGCCAATGGTGGATTGCTCCCGCTTTGCGGGGGCGCGGTGTACGAGCCGGAGTGATAGTTGGTCCTAGGCACTCCGGCTCGGCGCACTTTCGTGCGCATTCGCGTGGTACGCAATCTATCCTAAAGAACATTAGGATGTTGACTGGTTGACTCGGATTCGTCGCTCCGGGGACGAGATGAAGACCCGACAACTTCGCGGTGAGACTGCAGGCGAAATCACCGAGGAGAGTCACATCCCTTCATGCCGCTAACACGCTTCTGTACACCCGCACGGAGTTCATGTTGCGGAATTCGAGCCGCTCGAAAAGAAACGACCCCAGTCTGCCCGAGTCGGCCGAAGTGTGTCTCGATCAAAAACCGCACTCGAGCGGGTGAGATGCGAGACTACTCCGCGTCGGGAATCGCCGCGTCGTCGACGTAGGGCAGCGCTCGAGCCGTGTCGCGGACTGCGTCCGCGTTGGACTTCATCAGCGCCGTCGTGTCCCAGACGCCCTCGACGAGGGCCTTCCGCTGGGCGTCGTCGACGGTGACGGCGATCGTCTCGTCCCCGTAGGTCACTTCCTCGGCCTCGATGTCGATCTCGAGTTCGCCGTCGGGGTTCGCGTCGACCCAGTCCTGGAGGTCCGCGATGGTCTCGCTGTCGGCCGTGACGGTCGGAATCCCCAGAGCCAGACAGTTGCCCGCGAAGATCTCGGCGAAGCTCTCGCCGATGATCGCGTCGATCCCCCAGCGCATCAGCGCCTGCGGGGCGTGCTCGCGCGAGGAGCCACAGCCGAAGTTCGAATTGACGACCATCACCGAGGAGTCCTGATAGCGGGCCTCGTTGAACGGGTGCTCTTTCTGGGTGTCGTCGTCGTCGAATCGCAGATCGAAGAACGCGAACTCGCCCAGCCCGTCGAAGGTGACGACCTTCATGAACCGGGCGGGAATGATCTGGTCGGTGTCGATGTCGTTGCCCCGGATCGGGACGCCCGACCCCGAAACGGAGTCGACTGCCGGAATCTCGACCTCGTCGGTCATACCGAGGTCACCTCCTTCAGATCGCGCACGTCGGAGACTTCCCCGGTGATCGCTGCCGCCGCGACCATCCGCGGGTTCATCAGGACGGTCCGCCCGTCCTTTGAGCCCTGTCGGCCGACGAAGTTCCGGTTCGAGGAGGAAGCACAGGCCTCGTCGCCCTCGAGCTGGTCCTCGTTCATGCCCAGACACATCGAACAGCCGGCGTTGCGCCACTCGAAGCCGGCGTCCTCGAAGGTGTCCTTCAGCCCTTCCTCTTCGGCGGCCTCCTGGACGCGCTGGCTGCCGGGGACGACCATCGCGCGGACGTCGTCGGCGACCTCGCGGCCCTCGACGATCCGGGCGGCGCGTCGCAGGTCCGGCAGGCGGGCGTTGGTACAGGAACCGAGGAAGGCCACGTCGATGTCGTAGCCTTCCATCGTGTCGCCGGGCTCGACGCGCATGTGTTCCTGCGCGCGTCGCGCGGTGTCCTGTTTCTCCGCGGGCAGCGATTCCGGCTCCGGGATCGGATCCGTGATGCCGATCCCCTGCCCGGGCGTGGTCCCCCAGGTGACGACCGGCTCGAGTTCGTCGGCGTCGATGTGGACGATATCGTCGTAGTCGGCGTCCTCGTCGGATCTAATTGACTCCCAGTAGGGCTTGAGTTCCTCGAACCGCTCGGGGTTTTCCTGGAAGTAGTCCGTCTCTTGCAGCCACTCGTAGGTGGTCTCGTCGGGGTTGACGTAGCCCGCGCGAGCGCCGCCCTCGATGGACATGTTACAGATGGACATCCGCCCTTCCATGCCCAGCGACTCGATGGCCTCGCCGGCGTACTCGTAGACGTAGCCGACGCCGCCCTCGGTGCCCAGGCGCCGGATGATCTCGAGGATGACGTCCTTCGCTTCGACGCCGTCGCCGAGTTCGCCGTCGACCTGGATCTTGCGGACCTTCTGTTTCTCCATCGCGACGGTACCCGTCGCGAGCACGTCGCGGATCTGGGAGGTCCCGATACCGAACGCCAGCGCGCCGAACGCGCCGTGGGTGGAGGTGTGGCTGTCGCCACAGACGATCGTCTTGCCGGGCTGGGTCAGGCCCTGCTCCGGTCCGATGACGTGGACGATCCCTTGATCGCCCGTCGTCGGGTCCGAAAAGTCGATGCCGGCGTCGCGGACGTTGTCCTCGAGTTCGGCCATCATCTCCTCGGCCGCGTCCTCCTCGTAGGG